>CAWBRR010000001.1:0-93008 GCA_963791215.1 uncultured Actinomycetota bacterium
GCCTCGTTCATGGCGGCAGCCTACGCTCCGTCACACCGTTGCAGGGCTTCACCTTTCGGCGCTCAGCGCACCTGCGTCCGGCCCCGTTCGATCACCGCTGCGCGGTTGGCGGCGATGTCGTCGCCGGTGGCCACGCTCATCCACTGGGTGGCCGATCGGGCCTCGATCCACAGGCCTGCGCTGGTCTGCTGGTCATCGATGCGGTGGTACGACTCCAGCAGCGCACGCACGGCGCGCTGGTTGTTGCCGACGATCGACGTGGCGACCCTCCGCGCGCTCGGGAGCAGCTCGTCGTGCGCGACGACCTCGGTGACCAGGCCGGCCCGAAGGGCGTCGGGAGCCGACAGGTAGTCGCCAGTCATGCTCATCCGTCGAGCCAGCCCGACGCCCACCTTCTGAGGCAGCCGCACCGACAGCCCCCAGGTGGGGAGCAGCCCGACGCGGGCGTGGGTGTCGGCGAACTTGGCGTGCTCCGATGCGATCAGGATGTCGCAGTACAGCGCGAGTTCGAGCCCGCCGGTGACGGCGGCGCCGTTGATCGCCCCGATGACCGGCTTGGTCATCGCGGGCCACTTGGGGGAGATGTCGGGCAGTGCGGTGGTGTCCCCGAGTTCCTTCAGGTCGAGCCCCGCGCAGAACACGGGGTCGGCCCCCGTCACGATCACCACGTCGACGTCGTCGTCGCTCTGAGCCTCGCGCAGTGCGGCGTAGAACCGGGTGCGAAGCGCCGAGGACAGCGCGTTGCGTGACTGCGGCCGGTTCAGCGTCAGCGTGCGGATGCGGTCGGTGGTGTCGATGAGGAGCACGTCGTCTGTGTTGGCTTCGTCGTGGGGCATGCCTGCACCGTATCGACCTATGGTTGGAGCATGTGCCGCAACATCACCGAGTTGCGCGGGCTCGAGCCCGCCGCCACTGCAGAAGAGATCGAAGCCGCATCGCGTCAGTACGTCCGCAAGGTCAGCGGCATCACCCGCCCGACCGCAGCCAACGAGGACGCGTTCGAGACCGCCGTCGCCGAGGTGACCGCCACGACGAAGCGGTTGCTCGGGCACCTCCCGCCCCGCCGCCAGCCGCCGAAGACGGTGCCGCCGCTGCGTCGGCCCGAGGTCCTGGCCAGGATCGCGGCCAGGGCGGATTCGGCGGGCAGGAGCGAAGCGACAAGGGGATTGGGCTGAGCACACCCGCGCTCAAGGAGTGGAGCGCGGCCGTCCACGCGATGCTCGACGGCCGCCAGACCGTGCTGCTGCGCAAGGGCGGCATTCACGAGAAGCGGTTCGCTCTGAACGCGCCGGAGTTCGTGTTCTTCCCGACGGTCGCGCACGGCCACCGCGAGCGGCTGCGTCCGGAGTACCAACCCCTGCTCGACGACGCGGCCGCCGATTCCACGCAGGAGGCGGTGGTGATCCGCGGCGGGGCGAAGGTCGTTGCCGCCGTTGAGGTGAACCGTCCGGACGCGCTCGAGCGGATCGCCGAGTTCCATATCTGGACCGCGGAGTCCGTGCGCGCCGACCGGTTGGACTTCCGGCCCCGGCATCGGCTCACCGCGCTGGTCGTGCAGGCGGTTCCGCTGGCCGCGCCGGTGCTCGTGGAACGCACCCCCGAACATGCGGGCTGCGTCAGCTGGGTCGACCTGCCGCTAGATCCGCACTGGGGCGAACCCGTGCACGACGACGCGTCGCTGGCCGACGTGGTGGCACGGGTGCGGGACTCAGTCGGTTGACGGCAGCCGCGGTCCGGTGGGCAGGGTCAACCGCGACTGGCCGCCTGCACCGTGGTGCACGGTGTGCGTGGCCGGCTTCATCGCTCGCCCGCTGATGACGGGTTCACCCGTGCCCAGGTTTCGCGCGAAGCGTGGGTGCGATCCGCCGGCAATCATGACCCGTATCCGCGAACCCGCCACGAAGCGGTGCGCGACGGCGTCGAGTTCGAGTCGCACGGCGCCGGAATCGGTTGTCAGCCGCTGGAATCCGTCGGTGACGTTGTGCGACTTGCCCTTGGCGTCGACCTCGCTGACCCGGATGAAGACGTCGTGGTGCGGGTTGTCGCAGGTGTGGGTGAGCTCGATGACCGGACTGCCGACGACGTACACGTCCGCAGGGAGCGGGTCGCCGGTGAAGTCGAGCACGTCGGCACGCTTCGCCAGCGCGCCGTCGTCGCGGTAGCCCCCCTCTGGGGACAGCAGCCGCCCGCCGATGGTGGGCGTCGGGTCGGCCGGGTCGAACGTGAACGTCGAGGGTGTCGCCGTGGCGTCTGCAGGCGAATCCGAAAGGCGATGGGCGGGTTGCAGATACAGCACTTGCTCGGTCATGTTCGGGGCCCAGTCGGGCAAGTCGATCCAGCCGTGGTTGATGACCTCGACGCGCACCGGGCTACGTGGCGGGGCGGGACGTCCGCGAAGGTGCGTGTCGAGCCATGCGAGGGTTTCGCGGACCACGACGGGAGCGCCCTTCGACATCAGTTGCGTGTGGGTCCACCCACCGACCGTCAGCGCCGTCGTGACGCCACGCCCGCGCAGGTGGCGGTACTGCTCGAGCGTCTGCGTCAGGAACAGGTCCTGCCATCCGCTGAACAGCAGCACGGGGACCTCGACGCGGTCCAGGGCAGCGCTGAGCCGCATCGGTTCCCAGAACGGATCGTCGGCGTCCGGGTGGTCCAGCCAGGACTCGTACCAGGGTGCGCCGCCGCCGAGGAGGGCGCGGCCGGATTCGTCGAGCGGGAGTTCGTTGCAGGTGCGATTCACCACCCGTCCGGCCCTGGCGTGGCGGACGGCGGCGCGAAGCCGGTTGGGGTCCTCCTGGTGGGACACCATTTCGCTCCAACCGAGGAAGTCGTTGAGCGAGAACGATCCGGTACCCCAAGAGGAGGCGTTGAAGTCGTGCGGGCCGACGCTGATGATCGCGGCCTTCAGCTCCGGTGGTGGATCCATCAGCAGCGCCCACTGGGTGAACCCGAGGTAGGACAGGCCGATGGTGGCGAACGACCCCGTGAACCATGTTTGGGTGCGCAGCCAGGCCACCGTGTCCGCCCCGTCGGCGACCTCGTTGATCATCGGCGTGAACTCGCCGCCCGACCCGAACGTGCCGCGCACGCTCTGCAGCACGACGTGGTAGCCCCTCGCTGCGTAGATGGCGCCGAACAAGGTCGTGAACGGAAACGCCCGACCGTACGGGCCGCGCACCAGGAGCGTGCCCGCGGGTTGGGAAGTGTCTGGAACGTAGTGCTTGGCGAGTAGTTCGACGCCGTCGCGCATCGGGATGCGAACGCCGTGCCGGACGGTGAAGTCCGAGGTCGGGGGCGGGACGTGGGACAGCCGGGCCAGCGCGTGGGCGGCGAGCCGCTTGGCGTTCGTGTGGAGGGGCACGTTTGCAGGCTACAAAAGGTTGGGGGCGATGAGCGCTTGCGCGAAGAGCAGAGCACGCCGATGAGCGCTTGCGCGAAGAGCAGAGCACGCCGATGAGCGCTTGCGCGAAGAGCAGAGGACGTGCTGAGCGCTTGCGCGTGCCGCACACGACCCGGGTGGGCTCCGGCGCTCTTGACGCTGGTCCATATTAGAGGCAGGGTACTGTCTCGAATATCTTCGAGGAGGTGCGGCGTGGCATCATCCGACGATCTGACGGCAGCAGCCGTCAGGCACACCGGGCTAGCGGACTTCGGCGACGACTCGTTTCGCGAAGGACTCGGATTGTTGCTCGCCGATCTGGACTCGGCGCGACTCAACGCGCGCGGCGAGGGTTTCATCTATCCGCGCCTCGTGCGTTACCTCGAACAGCGACTTCACGTCGAGGACTGGTACCTGCGCTACCCCGAGATCGAGGACATCCCCGTCGAGGCGCCGCTGTTCGGGCTCGGACTGCCCCGCACCGGCTCGACGGCGCTGTCGTGTCTGCTGGCGCAGGACCCGAACGTCCGGTACGTCCGCCGGTGGGAGTCGTCTGAGCCGTGCCCACCGTCGTCGACCGTCGTAGGTGACGACCCTCGCGTCACCGAAGACGAAAGAGTGTTGGTGGGCAGCCGCTTCCACACGCCGCACAACACGCACGACCCGATGGAATGCCTCGACATCATGGCAATGGACTTCAAATCGCAGATCTTCCAAGCGTTTGCGGCCGTCCCGAAGTACTCGGAGTGGTTGGTATCCGACGCCGACTTCACGTCGACGTACCGGTTCGAGAAGCGGGTGCTCAAGCTGCTGCAGTTCGGCGAGCGGCCGCGGCCCTGGCGACTCAAGTCACCGTCGCACGTGTTGTCGCTCGAGGCACTCGACAGCGTCTTCCCGGATGCCCGGTTCGTCATGACCCATCGCGACCCGACCGACGTGCTGCTGTCCGTCGTCGAGTTGTACGCCGACATGGTCGGCGGGTTCAGCGACGTGTGCGACCGGCGCTACCTGGGTCGGCTGAACGTCGAGCACTGGTCCGTGGGCATGGAACGGGCGGTGAAGTTCCGCGACGGCGGCGCCGGTCACCGGTTCTACGACATCGACTTCCGGGTGATGGCCGCCGATCCGATCGGCGAGGTGCGCGGGTTGTACACGTGGCTCGGCGAACCGGTCAGTGCCGAATTCGAGCAGCAGATGGGCAGCTGGTGGGAACACAATGCGGCCAACCGCGAACCCAGCGTGCGCGCCGACCCGGCCGACTTCGGACTCGACCTCGATGCCATCCGACCGCTGTTCGCGGACTACGTCGACCACGCACGCCGCTGGACCCAACGGAAAGGGTGAGGAACAACGCATGACGATCGACCTGACTGGCGGTATCCCCGCGGACCGCGAACTAGCCTTCGCCGAGCGGCCGGAAAACCCCGAGATGCGGGATTCGGTGAGCTTCTGGGTGTTCGACGACCGCGGCGAACTGGGGCTGCCGCGGGTCGGCATCGAAGCGCTGGCGTCCCAATGGGAGGCGCACGCCGTTCAGGTCAACGCCGCGTTCGCGGACGGCCGCGTGTATCGGATCCGCGCCGACGCGCCCAGTCGGCCCGCGGCGGGACCGGCTGGCCGACCGACCGTGCTGGGCGCAGGCCCGCTCGCCTTTGAGTGCGTGCGCGAATTCGACACGTGGCGAATGACTTTCGACGGCCAGCTAAATCAGACGTCGTCGGCCGATCTGGTCGAGGGCCGCAAGACCGGGCCGCTGGTCGACGTCGCGTTCGACGTCGAGGCCACGCTCGCCGTCCCGCCGTGGGTCCAGGGTGCGCTCGACGCGCAGTCGCGCACGCAGTTGCAGAAGTCAGTCGAGGGCGACCTGATGGGCGGGCCACGGTACGAACAGCTGTTCCGGGCCCGCGGCGCCTTGACGGTTGGCGACGACCGGCGCTCGTTCTCCGGCAGCGGCCTGCGCATCCGGCGTCAGGGGGTCCGCAAGCTCGAGGGCTTTTGGGGTCATTGCTGGCAGTCGGCGCTGTTTCCCAGCGGCCGCGCGTTCGGATACATCGCGTATCCGCCACGGCCCGACGGGCAACCGACGTTCAACGAGGGTTACGTGTTCTCCGGCGACGGCGAGCTGATCCCTGCCCGCGTCGTCGAGGCGCCCTGGCTGCGCAGGCTCCAGCCGCTCGGTGAGGACGTGTCCGTCGTTCTGGAGACCGCGGACGGCACCGTGCGGATCGCCGGGGAGACGGTGCTGTCCACGCACGACATCACCGATCCCAGTGACGTCCCCCAGGAACAGTTGGCCCTGATGGCGAACTGGACGTTCCCCGCGCTGCAGCAGGCTGGGGTGCGCTACACGTGGGACGGCGAGCAGACCATGGGCATGCTGGAACGTTCGATCCCCACCGACCAGCTCGTCGCCAACTGATATGTAGAGAAGTTTGTCAAGAGGGCAAGGTGAGGCGCCGCCGGGGAGCTACCCCGACGGCGCCTCGTTGCTTCCTCGATGAGTCCGTGTGGTGAGCGTGTCGTTGGCGACGCGCGGTCAGACTGATATACGCGGGTTGGCTACCGCAGGACGGGGTTTCGGCTGGATCGCATCCGCTCGTCTAGGGTCGAGCGTCGACCCGAAGGTCTGCTCATAGTTGGTTCGCGGGTCGATCCACGCGCTGCCACCACCGCACTCGAGGAGGAAGCAGATCAGGTGGCGGTCAGTCCTCCATGACCGCCAGCGACCAGCACCAACCGGCCAGCTCGCGGGCGATCGCCACATTGGCCACCGTCGGGCGCTTGCGGCGTTCCAGAAAGCCCACCCACCTGCCGTGCAGGCGGCGGTTGCCCTCATCGCCTCGGGCGCGAGCAGCCGGGGAGGCCTGGTCCCACCGTGAACGCATCACCAAACCCACGTGGTACCGAGGCCGGTGATGCCAGGCCGCCTCGACCAGCAGCCGGCGAACATGAGTGTTCCCGGTCTTGGTGATTGGGCCCTGCGCCCGCGAGGAACCCGACGAGGACTCCGAGGGCGTCAACCCCACGAATGAACCGATCGTGTTGCCGGTGAACCGATTCCAATCACCGATCTCCACTGCCAACGCCAACCCGGTCAAGGTGCTCACACCGCGAAGGCACGACACCCTGCGCACGATAGGGGTGAATTCACTATCGGCGGCCATGTCCTGGATCGCCGCGTCGAGGCGGCCCCGCCGGGCCTGCATCGTCAACACGTGGTCATAGTCGGCCTCGAACGCCATCCGCGTCGCCGGCATCCCCAACCGGGGTGCCGCGTCGGTACGCAGCCACCGATCGTGCGCACCCGTCCACGCCCTACCCCCGTAATAGACGATGCCGTGGCGCAGCAACAGCTTGGAGAGCCGATGCCGCGCCCTCATCAAATCGCCCCGGCAGTCCTCCCGAGCCCGCACCAGATCACGGGCCGCTTCCTGGCTCACGCTCGGAATCGACACTGACGTGATCTCATCCAGGCGCAGCAACCGAGCCAGATGCAGCGCATCACGGGCGTCGGTCTTGACCCGGTCCCCGGAGGGTCTCTGCAATTTCGACGGTGCCACGACCTCACACCGGATCCCTGCCCCGGTCAACGCCCGCTGCAACCCGAACCCGGTCGGCCCGGCTTCATAGGCCACCGCCACCGGCCCCGGCAGGTCCGATATCCACGATCGGATGTGCTCATAGGACGGGGTCAACCGGGTCTGCAACACCTCACCGGTGACACCATCGATTGCCGCTGCCGCTACCGAACGTGCGTGCACGTCCAGGCCAACGGCTCGTACGCTCTGTAAACACCGGGGCCTCCCACCACTGTCGGATAGACCGAGCAGGCGCTCCCTACTCGGTAACCCACGAACATGGGTGAGTGGGGCCCCGGCCGCAACCCCCAACTCAACGCCGACGGTCACCCATACCGTCTAGAACTTGTAGTACGGCGCGAGCTGCTGGGCGCGCTGCAGGTTGGTCTGGAGGCAGTCCGGATTCGGATTCGAGTAGATCGGCGAGTAGAACAGCGACTGCTGGAGCACGCCATAGCTGGTCTTGAACGCGATCATGCAGGTGATCCACCAGCGGTCGTTCCAGTCGGTGGGCTTCATGATCCAGAACTGGGCGGCGCGGTGGCCATCGATGTCGAGTTCGACGGCGTCAGGAGGCAGCGTCTGCTCGTACGTGCGCCAGACGAACGCCTCCACGGCCATCTCATAGTTGCCCGCGTCGTAGTGGCAGCGCAGCCCGTCCTCGGGCTCCGGGGGCGTGAACGCCAAGCCGATGCGTTGAATGACGTCGATCGGGATGTCCTGGCATGCGTCGAACGGACGGGGATCGACGGTCTCGATGACCGGCCACTTGATGCTGGTAGAGACGTCGCTCATGGGGGCTGAGGTGGAACGCAGGTCGACGCCGTCGGTGCCAAGCTTGCCGGTCGGGTTGGTCTGCCACACCACGATCACCGCGGCGACCAGTGCACACATCGCCGACAGCAGGCGCAGCTTGGCGGCCATCAAATCCCCTTGCCGTCTGCGCGGCGGGGCCGCGCGCATTGGTTGGCCATTGCGGGGAGTGTACAAGTCCCGCACAGACGATCGGACCGGAAACGAGAACATGTTCTAGTTGCCGGGGCGGCCTGGTGCGCCAGCCACGAGTAGGCTGGTCGGTTGTGTCTGCCCCGTCACGTGAACATCGGAACCCGACCCTCTGGGCGATCAGTGACCTTCACATCGGGCACACCGGTAACAAGCCGGTCACCGAGTCCCTGCATCCGGCCTCTCCGGATGACTGGCTGATCGTCGCAGGTGACGTGGCCGAGCGCACCGACGACATCCGGTGGTCACTGGACCTGCTCCGCAAGCGGTTCGCCAAGGTGATCTGGGTGCCTGGAAACCACGAACTGTGGACCACCAACAACGATCCGATGCAGATCTTCGGCCGGGCGCGCTACGACTACCTGGTCAACATGTGTGACGAGATGGGCATCGTCACCCCGGAACACCCGTTCCCGGTGTGGACCAACGAGGGCGGGCCGGCGACGATCGTCCCGATGTTCCTGCTGTACGACTACACGTTCCTGCCGGAGGGCACGGCCACCAAGGCCGAGGGTCTCGCGGTGGCCCGGGAACGCAACGTCGTCGGAACCGACGAGTTCCTTCTTTCGGCCGAGCCGTACGCCACCCGCGACGCGTGGTGCCGCGACCGCATCAAGCAGACGCGCGAGAGGCTCGAGGACCTCGACTGGTTGACGCCGCCGATCCTGGTGAACCACTTCCCCCTGGTGCGCGAACCGTGCGACGCCATGTTCTACCCGGAGTTCGCGTTGTGGTGCGGCACCACCGCCACGAAGGAGTGGCACACCCGCTACAACGCGCTGTGCTCGGTGTACGGGCACCTGCACATTCCGCGGACCACGTGGTACGACGGCGTGCGGTTCGAGGAGGTGTCGGTGGGCTACCCGCGAGAGTGGCGGCGCCGCAAGCCGTATCGATGGCTGCGCCAGATCCTGCCCGACCCGAAGTATCCGCCCGGATACCTCAACGAGTTCGGTGGACACTTCGAGATCACGTCCGAGATGCGAAGCAACGCAGAGAAGACGCAGGAACGGATCAAGCAACGCCCGAGCAGAGTGCGGTGATGAGCGCTTGCGCGAAGAGCAGAGTGCGGTGGACGAGCGCTTGCGCGAAGAGCAGAGTGCGGTGATGAGCGCTTGCGCGAAGAGCAGAGTGGGCTGATGAGCGGCCGCCTGCTGCCGGGCGTGCTGCCCGGGCTGGTGGCGTCGGCCGAGATGTACGACGACCCACCGGAATTGGAGCCACTGCCCGAGGAGGAGCCGCTGATCGCGCGCTCGGTGGCGAAGCGGCGCAACGAGTTCATCACCGTGCGCTACTGCGCTCGCGAGGCGCTCGGCGAGCTCGGACATCCGGCGGTGCCGATTCTCAAGGGGGACAAGGGCGAGCCGTGCTGGCCCGACGGCATCGTGGGCAGCCTCACGCACTGCGAGGGCTTTCGGGGCGCCGTCGTCGGAAGGCGCGCCGACGTCCGGTCGGTAGGCATCGACGCCGAGCCCCACGACGTATTGCCGAACGGCGTCCTCGGCGCCATCAGCTTGCCCGTCGAGCGCGCCGAACTCGAGGCGCTGCCCGGCGGCCTGCACTGGGATCGGATCCTGTTCTGCGCCAAGGAGGCTACCTACAAGGCGTGGTTCCCGCTTACCCATCGCTGGCTCGGTTTCGAGGACGCGCACATTACGTTCGCCGTCGACGACTCTGGCGCCGCGGGAACCTTTCGTTCGGCGATCCTCATCGACCCCGCGGCAGAATCCGGCCCACCCCTGATCACGCTCGCGGGCCGCTGGACGGTCACCGCCGGGTTGGCGCTGACGGCGATCGTGTTGTGAGCGCGACCCGTGGCGTGGTCGCGCCCGGTCTGGTGATCGTGGACAAGTCCGCGGGCATGACGAGCCACGACGTGGTGGGCCGGTGCCGACGCATCTTCGGCACCCGGAAGGTCGGACATGCGGGCACGCTGGACCCGATGGCCACCGGCGTGCTGGTGATCGGCCTCGAGCGGGCCACCAAGCTGCTCGGTCTGCTGACCGCGACCGACAAGTCGTACGCCGCCACCATTCGGCTGGGTCAGACGACGTCGACCGAGGACGCCGAAGGTGAAGTACTGCAGACGGTTCCGGCCGGCCACGTCACCGAAGCCGAGATCGAGGCGGCCGTCGCCGACCTGCGTGGCGACCTCGACCAGGTCCCGTCGGCGGTCAGCGCCATCAAGGTCGACGGCCAACGGGCGTACAAGCTGGCCCGCGAAGGCAAGACCGTCGAACTCGCGGCGCGCCGGGTGCGCATCGAGCGGTTCGACGTGCTCGCCATCCGCCACGTGGACGACCTCGTCGACGTCGACGTCGCGGTGGACTGCTCGTCTGGCACCTACATTCGCGCGCTGGCCCGGGACGTCGGCTTCGCACTCGGTGTCGGTGGTCACCTGACGGCGTTGCGGCGCACCAGAGTTGGGCGCTTCGGACTCGACGAGGCGCACACGCTCGAGGCGCTCGCCGACGCGCCTGCGCTCAGCTACACGATCGACGAGGCGTGCCTGTTGGCCTATCCGCGACGTGACCTCAGCGTCGAGGAGGCGGAATCGGCACGGCATGGGCGTACTCTGGCGCCCGCGGGCATCGCAGACGTGTACGCGGCGGTGGCACCGGATGGCCAGGTGATCGCACTGCTGGCGGACGATGGGCCGCGCACTCGCTCGGTGGTGGTGGTGCGTCCCGCCACGTTGTGACCGCGCGGACATTGCTTCGGCAAACATTCGATCATAATGGTTTTGGCGGGTAGGCTCGATGTCAATATTGTCAGCCGACGATGGGAAGCGAAGTCAGCACCCCTGATCCAGCCGAGACGCCAAGCGGGCGGCGAACTCAGGCCGAACGCAGCGCCGCGATGCGGCAACGTCTGCTCGAAGCCACCATCGATTGTCTCGTGGCGTACGGCTATGCCGGCACCACCACTGAACGCATCGCGCAGCGGGCAGGCGTGACGCGGGGCGCACAGATCCACCACTTCAAGACGAAGGAGGATCTGGTGGTCGCCGCGATCGAGCACCTCGTGCAACAGCGGGCAGAGAAGGCGATCGCCGACGTTCGGATCATCAAGGAAAACCCCGACACCGCCACGGCGATCCTGGACTTCCTGTGGTCCCTGCACGAAGGTCCGTTCTTCGTCGCCACCATCGAACTGTGGGTCGCCTCTCGGACTGACAGAAAGCTCGCCGCTCAGATCGTGCGGCTGGAGCCGGTGGTCAACGCAGGCGTGTTCGCTGCCATCGTCCAACTCATTCCGAAGGAGGCCGCGCAGAAGGAGGTGCGGTACGCCACCTACACGACGATGGATGCGATACGCGGACTGCTCATCTCCAGCTTCGTCGACGGCGACGAGGCGCGCCTGCAGAGGCGTTGGGCCAGAGCGAGATCGCGCTTCCACCGCGACCTCGAGGCGGCGCTGTCGACCGGCAGCAACTAGCACCAACGTTGCTTAGATGCCATCCTGAAGGTATGTTATGAGGGTGGTTATGGGGAGGTGCCACCCGGATCGGGGGTACTGCCCTTGTGGTGGTACCCCCGACTCCCGGGCCTGACGCACCCCCGCGATTCCTGATCAAGACCCGTCAATCGCACGCTCGGTTTCTCCGGCTTCGCGCAGCACCACCGTCCCCGCGACCTCGTCGAGCGCAGCGTCGAGCAGGTGACTCAGCAACCGGATCGCCGCGGGTTTTGCACGCGCGACGTCGGCGGCGATCGAGCCCCAGCCCCTGGTGGTGAAGCCCTTCTCGCCGAGCAGACGTAAAACCCCCTCAATCGCAGTGATTGAGGGGGTTTTGCGTCTGCTCGCCAGAGGTAGTGATCACCCGATCCGTCGAAGGTGAATTACCGATTCGTGCATGACGCGTGTCGGTAATCCACGTTCGGCGCCGAGAAAGAGAACAGAAGGAGCAACATGGGACACATCGAGGCAACCGAGGAACTGACTGCCGGACCCGAGGCGGTGTGGTCGACCGTCGCCGATCCGCAGTGGGACGCCGTCCTCGGGGTCCACCTCAACGCCCGCATCGCGGACAGGTTGCCTCGCTGATGTTCGAATGGTCCGACACCGACGTCATCATGCGGGATGCCGTGCGGGGGTTCATCGACAAGGAGATCCGGCCGCATCTGGACGCCTTGGAGAGCGGCGAGCTCTCGCCATATCCCATCGCGCGCAAGCTGTTCAGTCAGTTCGGTCTGGACGTGATGGCCGCCGAGGCGGTCAAGACGATGCTGAACAGGGAACGGGCCGAGCAGGACGGTGCATCGGAGGCGTCGCCAAAGGAGGGCGGGGGACTGGGCAACGTCGCGGCGCAAGCGTCCATGGCCGTTGCCATGATCTCCGAACTCGCGGGTGTGAGCATCGGCCTCATCAGTACGTTCGGCGTCAGCCTCGGCCTCGGTGCGGCCACCATCATGAGTCGCGGCACACTCGCACAGAAGGAACGCTGGCTGCCGGAACTGATGACGCTGGAGAAGATCGCGGCGTGGGCGATCACCGAACCCGACTGCCGGCTCCGATGCGTTCGGCGGCATGAAGACCTACGTCCGACGCGACGGCGCGGACTACATCCTCAACGGGCAGAAGACGTTCATCACCAACGGCCCCGACGCCGACGTCCTCGTCGTCTACGCCAAGCTCGACGAGGGGGACGCGAGCATCGACAAGCGCAACCGCAAGGTGCTGACGTTCGTCCTCGACTCCGGCATGCCCGGGCTCACGCAGGGCAAGCCGTTCAAGAAGATGGGCATGATGTCCTCGCCGACCGGTGAACTGTTCTTCGACAACGTGCGGCTCACGCCGGATCGGCTGCTCGGCGAGACGGAGCACCACACCGGCGGTGACGGTCGCGACAGCGCCCGCGCCAACTTCGTCGCCGAGCGCCTCGGCATCGCGGCGATGTCGCTGGGGATCATCAACGAATGCCACCGGCTGTGCGTCGACTACGCCAAGACCCGCACGTTGTGGGGCAAGGAGATCGGCCAGTTCCAACTGATCCAGCTGAAGCTGGCCAAGATGGAGGTGGCCCGAATCAACGTGCAGAACATGGTATTTCAGACGCTCGAACGGGCGAAGGCGGGCAAGCTGCCGACGCTGGGGGAGGCGTCGGCGATCAAGTGGTACTCGTCGGAGGCCGCAACCGAGGTCGCGATGGATGCGGTGCAGCTGTTCGGCGGAAACGGCTACATGGCCGAGTACCGGGTCGAGCAACTGGCCCGGGACGCCAAGTCGCTGATGATCTATGCGGGCAGCAACGAGGTGCAGATCACCCAGGTCGCCAAGGGCCTGCTTGCCGAATGATCACCGGATCCCGGCGGAGTTCGGCGGTGTCGGCACCCGGTCCGTGAGTGTCATAATCAGGGCTAGGCGGAGGAACCTCCACTATTCGGCGTTGGCAGAAACGGAGGACCCACCGCTATGGCCGACGGGGTCAGGGCCGATGCGCGCCGCAACCGTGAGCGCCTACTCGAGGTGGCGGTCGCCGTCTTCGCCACTGCCGAGGGCCCAGTCTCACTCGAGGGGATCGCCCGCGAAGCAGGCGTGGGCATCGGCACGCTCTACCGACACTTCCCGAACCGAGAAGCGCTCATCGAGGCGGTCTACCGCACGGAGCTCGCGGAGGTTTCGGCGTCGGCTTCCGAACTGCTGCAACACCATTCGTCAGCGGTGGCGCTGCGACGGTGGATGGATCGCTATGCGGGTTTCGTCGCCGCCAAGCGGGGCATGGCCGAGTCGCTGCGGGCGGTCTTCGAGTCGGGTGCCGTGGAACCCGCGGCGACGCGCTCGAGCATCGTGGGAGCTGTCACCGAACTCCTGCAGGCGGGTGTCACGGACGGCAGTCTGCGTGCCGACGTGCGCGCCGACGACGTGGTGTCGAGCCTGCTGGGCATCTTCCTGGCAAGCGGTTCAACCGAACAGTCGGGCCGGATGCTCGACCTGCTCGTCGACGGGCTCGTCGCCCGTCGGGGCTGAACCAACCCGGTTAGCTTGCGACCACCCAGATCGCCTGTGCGGCAGGGCTACCCAGGTCGACGGTGGTCGCACTGGCGCCGTCGGGCGCGGCCGGATTCTCGACGGACACCGAGATCATGCCCGCGAAGTCGCGACGGGCGAGCACGCGCAGCCGGGAGTCCAGGCTGATGCCCACGCTGTCGAAGTACCGCAGCATCTCCGGATCCGCGTCGGATATCCGCGCGACAACTCCCGCCTCGCCGTCCTCGTAGTCCGACAGCTGCCGGGCGTCCGGAGTGGGCACCCGGCCATCGGCCGCGGGGATCGGGTCGCCGTGCGGGTCGCGCGTCGGGAAGCCCAACTTGGCGTCGATGCGGTCCAGCATGCGATCGGAGACCGCGTGCTCGAGCACCTCGGCCTCGTCGTGCACCTCATCCCAGCTGTAGCCCAGTTCGCGCACCAGGAAGGTCTCCATGAGCCGGTGGCGGCGCACCATCGCGAGCGCGGCATCGCGCCCCGCGTCGGTGAGGGTCACCGCCCCGTACTTCTCGTGGTCGACGAGCCCCTGATCGGCGAGCTTGCGAATGGACTCCGAGGCCGTGCTGGCCGACACGCCGATGCGCTCGGCGAGCATCTTGGTGCTCACCTTCTCCAGCGACCATTCCTGGGCGGTCCAGATGACTTTGAGATAGTCCTGGGCCACCGTGGAAAGGTCGCGCGGGTTACCGTCAGGACTCACGATCTCAAAGTTTAGGCAATCATCACTTGATCCGGTGAGCTCGCGCCGCCACAGCGATGGCCGCGCCGTAGGCTAGCGGTCGTGCAGCGCTGGCGGGGCCGTGATGAGATCCCCACGGACTGGGGCAGATGTGTCGTGACCATCGGCGTGTTCGACGGTGTTCACCGCGGACATGCCGAGTTGATCAATCACGCCGTCAAGGCGGGTCGCTCCCGCGGCGTTCCGACGGTGCTGATGACGTTCGACCCCCATCCCATGGAGGTCGTCTTCCCAGGCAGCCACCCCGCGCAACTCACCACGCTGACCCGCCGGGCCGAGCTCGTCGAGGAGATGGGCATCGACGTCTTCCTGGTCGTGCCCTTCACCCCGGACTTCATGAAGCTGACCCCGGAGCGCTACATCCACGAACTGCTCGTCGAACACCTGCACGTCGTCGAGGTCGTGGTCGGGGAGAACTTCACGTTCGGAAAGAAGGCCGCGGGCAACGTCGCGATGCTGCGCAACGCGGGTGAGCGCTTCGGCTTCGCCGTCGAGGGAATGTCGCTGGTCGCCGAGCATCACCGCGACGAGAGCGTCACCTTCTCCTCGACCTACATCCGGTCCTGCGTCGATGCCGGAGACATGGTGGCGGCCACCGAGGCGCTTGGCCGTCCGCACCGCGTCGAGGGCGTCGTGGTGCGCGGCGACGGCCGTGGCAAGGGGCTGGGCTTCCCGACCGCCAACGTGGCGCCGCCGATGTACTCGGCGATCCCCGCCGACGGGGTGTACGCCGCCTGGTTCACCGTGCTCGGACACGGCCCCGTGATGGGCACGGTCATCCCCGGCGAGCGCTATCAGGCCGCGGTGTCCGTCGGTACCAACCCGACGTTCTCCGGACGCACCCGCACCGTGGAGGCGTTCGTGCTCGACACCGACGCCGACCTCTACGGTCAGCACGTCGCGGTCGACTTCGTCGCCCGGATAAGGGGCCAGGAGCGGTTCGAATCGATCGACGACCTCGTCGTCGCGATGGACACCGACACCGCCAAGGCCCGCACGATTCTTTCCGCGCGGTAGGACGCTGTTAGACTCTCCGACGATCAGGCGCGCGCTGCAGTTCGCGGCGGCCGTGCGTTCATTCATCCTCGCGGACTGAGATAGATGGAGTCGTTTCGTGGCGCTTACCGCCGAACAGAAGAAGGAAATCCTCGGCCAGTACGGCCTGCACGGAACCGACACCGGTTCCCCAGAGGCGCAGATCGCGCTGCTGAGCAAGCGGATCTCCGACCTGACCGAGCACCTCAAGGTGCATCGGCATGACCACCACTCCCGCCGGGGTCTGCTGCTCCTCGTGGGGCGCCGCAAGCGGCTGCTGAAGTACATCGAGCAGGTCGACGTCGAGCGCTACCGCACGCTGATCGGCCGCCTCGGCCTGCGTCGCTGACACCTCCTTCGGAAGACCCGCTCCGCGGCCGTTTCGGCCGCGGTGCCCGATTGGCCGGGGATCGCCTGAAGGTGGGTCGCCCAACCCCGTGCGCGTCGACGGCAAAGGCCGTCGGCGCCGAATGCCAGCGTGCCACCCAGGTCGTCCGGGACCTCGCGAACTCCGACCAGTGCGCGAGCGGGCGTCGGTCAGCGGTGTGACGAACGCCAGTTCACGGTGGGCGTGGAGCGCGTGTCTTGAGACGGGTGTTTGGCAGTTCGACGTTTCGCGCCAGTGTAAAGTGAACTTGTTTTGAGCCTGTTGGGCTCGAACATCCGGTGCGGTCCGCGCACATCCGCGTGCACCGTTCCAGTGCGTCACCAGGAGACCCGGCCTTCAATTGGGCGGTCTTCGGTAGTGGCGGTCGGAACTCCGGCCCTTGCGACGTCTCCGACGTCGGGCGGATTCCGGACGCTTCGATCGACGGCCGTCGGGATTTCTCGGGTGCTCGCGTGGCGACGCAAAAAAAGTACAAACGAGAACCAAGAGATCTCAGAAAGGCCTGACGTACGTCATGTCTGCAACACGCAACGACGACGGCGCGTTCGAAGTAACCGCCGTCATCGACAACGGGAGCTTCGGCACCCGCACCATCCGCTTCGAGACCGGCCGGCTCGCGCAGCAGGCCGCCGGCGCGGTCGCCGCGTATCTCGACGACGAGACCATGCTCTTGTCGGCCACTACGGCCAGCAAGACCCCCAAGGACCACTTCGACTTCTTCCCGCTCACCATCGACGTCGAGGAGCGGATGTACGCGGCGGGCCGCATTCCCGGTTCGTTCTTCCGCCGTGAGGGCAGGCCGTCCACCGACGCCATCCTGACCTGCCGACTCATCGACCGGCCGCTGCGTCCCACGTTCGTCAGCGGGCTGCGCAACGAGATCCAGGTCGTCGTGACGATCCTGAGTCTGGACCCGAAGGACCTCTACGACGTCCTGGCCATCAACGCCGCGTCGGCGTCCACGCAGATCTCCGGGCTGCCGTTCAACGGCCCCGTCGGTGGCGTGCGCGTGGCCCTGATCGGCGGCCAGTGGGTCGCCTTCCCGACCGTCGAGCAGCTCGAGGGCGCCGTGTTCGACATGGTCGTCGCGGGCCGCGTCGTCGGGTCGGGTGACGACGCCGACGTCGCGATCATGATGGTCGAGGCCGAGGCCACCGACAACGTCATCGACCTCGTCGCCGGCGGTGCCGGTGCTCCGACCGAGGCCGTGGTGGCCGAGGGGCTCGAGGCCGCCAAGCCGTTCATCGCCGTGCTGTGCAAGGCGCAGCAGGAGCTCGCCGACGCGGCGGGCAAGGAGACCGCGGAGTACCCGCTGTTCCCCGAATACGGCGACGACGTCCTCTACTCGGTGTCCGCAGTGGCCACCGACGAGCTGAGCAAGGCGCTGACCATCGCGGGCAAGGAAGCCCGCGACGATCGCACCAACGAGATCAAGGCCGAGGTGCTCGAGCGGCTGGCCGACACCTATGCGGGTCGGGAGAAGGAGATCGGCGCCGCGTTCCGGTCGCTGACCAAGAAGCTGGTCCGCCAGCGCATCCTGACCGATCACTTCCGCATCGACGGCCGCGGCATCGCCGACATCCGCGAGCTCAAGGCCGAGACCAACTGGGTACCGCGCGCCCACGGCAGTGCGCTGTTCGAGCGTGGCGAGACGCAGATCCTCGGCATCACCACGCTGGACATGGTCAAGATGGCTCAGCAGATCGACTCGCTGGGACCGGAAACGTCCAAGCGCTACATGCACCACTACAACTTCCCGCCGTTCTCGACCGGTGAGACCGGGCGCGTCGGCTCGCCCAAGCGCCGCGAGATCGGCCACGGTGCGCTCGCCGAGCGGGCGCTGATGCCCGTGCTGCCGAGCATCGAGGAGTTCCCGTACGCCATTCGTCAGGTGTCGGAGGCGTTGAGCTCGAACGGTTCCACGTCGATGGGCTCCGTGTGCGCGTCGACGCTGTCGCTGTTGAGTGCGGGTGTGCCCCTGAAGGCGCCGGTCGCAGGCATCGCGATGGGTCTGGTGTCCGACGACGTCGAGGTCGACGGGCGCACCGAACGTCGCTTCGTCACCCTGACCGACATCCTCGGCGCCGAGGATGCGTTCGGCGACATGGACTTCAAGTGCGCAGGCACCAAGGAGTTCGTCACCGCGCTGCAGCTCGACACCAAGCTCGACGGCATCCCCTCTCAGGTGCTGGCCGACGCGCTCGCGCAGGCCAAGACTGCTCGCTTGACCATCCTCGACATCATGGCCGAGGCCATCGCCGAGCCCGACGAGATGAGCCCGTACGCGCCGCGCATCACCACCATCAAGGTGCCGATCGACAAGATCGGCGAGGTGATCGGGCCCAAGGGCAAGATGATCAACTCGATCACCGAGGAGACCGGCGCGTCGATCTCCATCGAGGACGACGGCACGGTGTTCGTCGGCGCCTCCAACGGCGAGGCCGCGCAGGCCGCGATCGACAAGATCAACGCCATCGCCAACCCGCAGCTGCCCAAGATCGGCGAGCGTTTCCTCGGAACCGTCGTCAAGACAACCGATTTCGGTGCGTTCGTGTCGCTGCTGCCGGGCCGTGACGGGCTGGTGCACATCTCCAAGCTCGGCAAGGGCAAGCGCATCGCCAAGGTCGAGGACGTGGTGAAGGTCGGTGACAAGCTCCGCGTGGAGATCGCCGACATCGACAACCGCGGCAAGATCTCGCTGATCCTCGTCGCCGACGACGAGGCCGTCGAGGCCACGAACGGCGAAGGACCCGCTTCGGACACGGATACGGGCGCTCAGCCTGCCGATGCCGCGACCGCCAGCAGCTAAGTCGGTCCGGCGCACCACTCTTCCGGGTGGACTGCGCGTCGTCACCGAGTACGTCCCATCGGTGCGTTCGGCGTCGGTGGGGGTGTGGGTAGGCGTTGGGTCGCGCGACGAAGGGCCCAGCGTCGCCGGCGCCGCGCACTTCCTCGAGCACCTGCTGTTCAAGTCGACGCCGACGCGGTCGGCGGTGGAGATCGCGCAATCGGTCGATGCCGTCGGCGGCGAGCTCAACGCGTTCACCGCGCGCGAGCACACCTGCTACTACGCGCACGTGCTCGACACCGACCTCGAGTTGGCGGTGGACCTGGTGGCCGACGTCGTGCTGCGGGGACGCTGCGCGGCCGAGGACGTCGAGGTCGAACGCGACGTCGTGCTCGAGGAGATCGCGATGCGCGACGACGACCCGGAGGACACGTTGGGTGACGTGTTCCTGTCGGCGATGTTCGGCGAGCATCCGGTTGGGCGTCCCGTCATCGGCAGCGTCGAGTCGATCTCGAATATGACCCGTGCGCAGCTGCATTCGTTTCACCTGCGGCGCTACACGCCGGAGCGGATGGTCGTCGCGGTCGCAGGCAACATCGACCACGACCGCGTCGTCGCGCTGGTGCGGGAGTACTTCGGCCCACGGCTGGTGAAGGGGCGCGAGCCGGTGCGTCCCCGCAAGGGCACCGGCCGGGTGGCGGGCGAACCGACGCTGCAGTTGGTGAATCGCGATGGCGAGCAGACGCACGTGTTCATGGGCGTTCGCACCCCGGGTCGGCACTGGGAGCACCGGTGGGCGCTGTCGGTGCTCAACGGCGCGCTGGGTGGCGGCCTGAGTTCACGTCTGTTCCAACAGATTCGGGAGACGCGCGGGTTGGCGTACTCGGTGTACTCGACCGTCGACACGTTCTCGGATACCGGCGCGCTGTCGGTGTACGCGGCCTGTCTACCCGAGCGGTTCGACGAGGTGGTCTGCGTGACCACCGACGTGCTGAACGGCGTCGCCCGCGACGGGCTCACCGAGTCCGAGTGCCGAATCGCCAAGGGCGCCTTGCGCGGTGGGCTGGTGCTCGGACTGGAGGACTCGGGCTCCCGCATGCACCGCATCGGTCGCAGTGAGCTCAACTACGGCGAGCACCGAAGCGTCTCGCGGACCCTGGAGAAGATCGAGGCGGTCACCGTCGACGAGGTCAACGCGGTGGCTCGACAGCTGTTGGGTCGGCAGTTCGGCGCCGCGGTGCTCGGTCCGCACCGATCCAAGCGGTCGCTGCCGAAGCCCCTTCGGACCCTGGCTGGTTGATGTCGTTCACGCCGTGGTGACCGTGCATCCGACCGACCCGTGTCCGTGCGGCACCGGCGAACCGTTCGGTGGCTGTTGCCTGCCGCTGCACCGCGGCGAACGGCAGGCCGAGACCGCGGAAGAACTGATGCGGTCGCGCTACAGCGCCTACTGCGTGGGCGACTTCGAATACGTCTGGAAGACCTGGCATCCGCGCACCCGCGCGGAGCAACCGGTTTCCGGCGACGGGCCGACGTGGATGGGGCTGCAGATCGTCGACGTCGTGGCGGGGCAGCCGGGGGATGAGCACGGGGAGGTCGAGTTCCGCGCGTACTACCGCGAAGGCCGACGAACCGGGACGCTACACGAGCGGTCCCGGTTCGCCGTTAGAGCCCGTCGGTGGTTCTACCTGGACGGGGAGGTTTTCGATTGAGGCCGGCTAGGCCAGCACGGTCGCCGGATCGGTGAACGGCAGCCCCAGGTCGGAGGCCACCTGCTCGGAGAGCAGTGCGCCCTCGTGCGTCGAAAGGCCCTTGGCCAGCGCGGCATCCGCGACACACGCGGCGTGCCAACCCTTGTCGGCCAGCTTCAGCACGTACGGCATGGTGGCGTTGGTCAACGCGAAGGTCGACGTCCGCGGCACGGCGCCCGGCATGTTGGCGACGCAGTAGAACACGGTGTCGTGGACGGCGAACGTGGGATCGTCGTGCGTGGTGGGCCGCGAATCCTCGAAGCAACCACCCTGGTCGATCGCGATGTCGACGAGCACGGCACCCGACTTCATCTGCGCGACAGTCGAATTGGTGACCAGTTTGGGGGCCTTGGCACCCGGCACCAGCACGGCGCCGATCACCAGGTCGGCCTGCTTGACGGCCTCTTCGAGCTCGAGCGACGAGGAGTAGCGGGTCTCGATGGCGCCGCCGTACTCGGCGTCGATCTTGCGAAGCGCGTTGACGTTGAGGTCGAACACGGTGACGTGGGCGCCCATACCCCAGGCGACGGCGGCGGCGTTGTCGCCGGCCATTCCGCCGCCGATCACCACGACTTCGGCCGGAGCGACGCCGGGGACGCCACCCATGAGTACGCCGCGACCGCCTTGGGTGCGCATCAGGTGGTAGGCGCCGACCTGTGCGGACAGGCGGCCCGCGACCTCGCTCATCGGAGCCAGCAGCGGCAGCGCGCCGTCGGCGGTCTGGACGGTCTCGTAGGCAATGGAGGTGGTGCCCGACGCCATCAACGCGTCGGTGCACGGCCTGGACGCCGCGAGGTGCAGGTAGGTGAACACCGTCTGCCCCTTCCGCATGCGGCCGTACTCGGCCTCGATGGGCTCCTTGACCTTCAGCAGCAGGCCGGCCTCCGCCCAGACCTCGTCGGCGGTGTCGACGATTTGCGCCCCTGCGGCTTTGAAGTCGCCGTCGGAGATCGCGGAACCGTCGCCCGCGCCCGCCTGGATGAGCACCTCGTGACCGCGGCGGGTCAGTTCGGCGGCACCGGCGGGGGTGAGGGCGACGCGGTATTCGTTGTTCTTGATCTCGGTGGGGACGCCGACGCGCATTTCTGCTCCTAGATTGGCGATGCGGGTTTCTCCAATTGTGAAGAAACGTCGGTCAGAGTTCAATATCTATGACGAAAATTCGATAACATCATGTCATGACTGTTCAATCATCGGAATCTCGGATTTCCAGAGGCGTGTCGCCGAAGAATGTTCGAGCCGTCGAGCTCGACGACACGGATCGGCGCATTCTGACCGCCCTGCACGCCGACGCGCGGATGTCCAACAGCGCGCTCGCCGACCTCGTCGGCATCGCTGCCTCGACCTGTCACGGCAGGGTGCGGCGGCTGCAGGATCTGGGCGTCATCCGCGGCTTCTACGCCGACATCGACCCATCGGCCATCGGGCTCTCCCTCCAGGCGATGATCTCTGTGAGCCTGCAGGCGAACGCACGCGGCAAGATCGAGAGCTTCATCCGGCACATCCGGCGTCGACCGCAGGTGATGGACGTCTACTTCCTGGCGGGCGCTGACGACTTCATCCTTCACGTGGCCGCGCGGGATACCGACGACCTGCGGTCGTTCGTCGTCGAGAATCTCAACGCCGACTCCGACGTGGCGGGCACCCAGACCTCGCTCATCTTCGAGCACCTGCGCGGGGCATCGCCGCTGTGACGGCCGAGGACGACGTCGACCGGCTCTACGGCGTGCGGCCGGAGGAGTTCACGGCGCTGCGCAAGGAGTTGGCGACGGCGGCCAAGAAGCGCGGTGATCCGGAGGCGGCCAAGCTCATCGCCTCCGCACGCAGGCCGACGACGGCGGCGTGGGTGGTGAACGTGTTGGTCCGAGCCGATGCGACCGTGCGCCCCCGGCTATCGGAGCTCACCGACGCACTGCGTGCGGCGCATTCGGCGATGGATGGTGCGCGCATCCGGGAACTGACTGCGGCGCAACGGAAGCTGGTGAACGAACTGGTACGCACCGCGTTCGACGCGGCGGGCAGCTCGGAACCGACAGGGGCCTTGCGCGACGACGTCACGGGCACGCTGCAGGCAGCGATCGCCGATCCCGAGGTCGCCGGACGGCTGGGTCGGCTCGAGAAGGCTGAGCAGTGGTCGGGTTTCGGCGACTTCGGGTTGTCCGCCGAAGTGGTCACTCCCACCAGACGCCAGGCGTCGCCGCGCAAGGCGTCCAGTGCGCCGCGGCAGGAGACGACCGGCGAGGCAGCCCGTGCCGCCGTGGTGGAGCAGGCTCGGCGACGCAGCGCCGCGGCGGGTACGGAGGTCGAAGCGGCTCGGACCGCGCACGCCGAGACCGTCGACGCCGTCGCTGATCGGCGCGCGAAGGTAGCGACCGCGCGCCGCCGCTACGAGAAGCTGCTCGAGACGTTGGGCGCCGCGGAACGCGAGGTCGAGGCTTCCGAGGCCGATCTGGATGCGGCGGATCAGGCGCTCCGCGGCGCGGAGCAGCGCTTGACCACAGCCGAAGCCGAACTCGTGCAAGCAGATTCGGAGCTATCCAACGTCACGGGCGAGTGACGGCGCGGAGCTCGGCGAGTGATTCTCGGACGTGTTCGGCGAGGCTCCGACCGTCGGGGTCGTCGAGCCACCGCTCGAAGGCGACCTTGAAGACGGCGATGCCTGCTTCTGCGGCCAGGCTCGCGGCGGGCTCCGTGACGCCGCGACGATGCAACGCGGCGCGGATGCTCGACGACAGCGAGGCGAGTTTGATCAGCTCACGCTCCTGGAGTCCTGGATTCGCAGCGATCACCTCCTGACGCCTTCGCGCGTGTTCGCGGCGGTCTGCGAAGAAGTCGGATGGCGATTGGATCGCCGCGGAGACCGCGTCGAGCGCCGGTACGGATGCCGGTAGTCCGGCGATGGCCGAACTCATCGCATCGGCGAATTCGTGGCCCCGAAACAGCACCTCGCGCTTGTCGGCGAAGTGGCGAAAGAAGGTGCGCTCCGTGAGCCCGGCCCGCGCGGCGATTTCCGCGACCGTGGTCTGTTCGAAGCCCCGTTCCACGTAGAGCTCGAGCGCCGCCTGCTCCAGGCGACCCTGCGCGTCCGGTTCCCATCGAGCCATGCGCGGATTGTAGGCGATGACAGTGACTGTCACCGCAACGATGACAGTCACTGTCATCGTGTGTACGGTTGATGGCACTGACTGACATCGCCTGCATCACCCGATGTAGGGCGCCGCGATGGGAGGAAGTCACATGCGCGTATTCGTCACGGGAGCCACCGGACACATCGGCTCGCTGGTGGTCACGGAACTACTCGAAGCCGGCCATCAGGTCAGCGGGCTAGCCCGTTCCCACACGTCGGCACAGGCCTTGCAGGCCGCCGGCGCGGACGCCCGGCGTGGGTCCCTGGAGGACCTCGACGTCCTCGCCGCAGGCGCATCGGGAGCCGACGGCGTGATCCACCTTGCGTTCATCCACGACTTCGCCGACTACCAGGCCGCCGCCGCGATCGATCTGCGTGCCGTCGAGGCGATCGGGTCGGCACTGGCCGGATCGGGCAAGCCCTTCGTGAACACCTCGGGCACGGCGATGCTGGCCTTCGGCGGCTCCGGCGCGCTGGGGACAGAGGATTCCGAGGTCGATCCGTCCGGGCCCCGCGTGGCGTCTGAGCTTGCGACGATCGCGCTGGCCGACCGCAACGTACGGTCGTCGGTCGTTCGCCTGGCGCCGACGGTGCACGGTCCGACCGACCACCATGGCTTCGTGCCTCGGCTCATCGCGAATGCACGCGAGAAGCGGCGGTCGATCTACGTCGGCGACGGCTCCAACCGCTGGCCCGCCGTGCACAATCTCGACGCGGCGCACCTCTACCGGCTGGCGCTGGAGCAGGCCCCGGCGGGATCGCGCCTACACGGCGCCGCCGAGCAGGGGATCGTCTTCCGCGAGATCGCACGAGCGATCGGCGACCAGCTCGGCGTACCGGTCGTCGGCGTCACGCCCGAACAGGCTCTTGAAGAACTCGGCTTCGTGGGTGCCATTGCCGCCCTGGACAATCCGACGTCCAGCGACATCACGCGCAAGCTCCTGGACTGGCAACCCGAGCGCCCCACACTGCTCGAGGACATCGCGGCCGGGCACTACTTCGCGCGGCAGCCGTGACCGACTCGGCGTTCGTGCTTGCCACCATGTCCGGATACCTCGATCGCATGGTCGAGCAGGCCTGGCGGCCCCGGAACTGACGACGTCGGCGGCTGGCTAGACCCCGACCAGTTCCGGGTGGAACGTCGCCACCATCCGACGGATCCCGTCGTGCCAGTCGACCGTCGAGCCCCCGGCCAGTTCGTGCAATCTGCTCGCGTCGGTCGGACCGCCGCGCAGGGCCTGTGCGCTCTCCTCGAACACGGGCTCGCGGCCGACCAGCGAACCGATGTACGTGCACCACTCCTGCAGGCTGACGGTCTGGTCGCCGCACCAGTTGACTGTGGTGGCGGGCACCGATGCCGCGTCGAGCAGCTTTGGGAGCGTGGCGATGACGTCGTCCTCGTGGATGGGGTTGTAGCGGGCAGGCCCGCCCGGTGGTACCGGGATCGTCATTCCGGAGAGCATCATCTCCATCTGGTAGAACGGCCAGCCGCCGTTGTTGCCGTAGGGCACGTTGAGCCGGGCGATGATGGTGGGCACCCCGAGTGCACGCGCCATGGTGCGTGCGACCACCTCGCCCGCGATCTTGGAGATCGAGTACGTGGGGAACAGCGACTTGTGGTTGTCGCCCAGGGCGGTGTCCTCCGTGCGTGGTTCGTCGTCGGGTGGGTCGTAGACGGCTGCCGAAGAACAGTGCAGGAACGCCTTTGCGTCCGCGCAGTGGGCCATGAGCAAGCCGACCGATTCGGCGTTGGCAGCGAGGTCCTTGTCCCATCGGCCGCTCTTGGCCACCGCCAGGTTCAGCACGTAGTCGAAGTCCGAGGGGAGCCGTGTGAAGTCGCCTGCAGCGAGATTGACGGACTCGCAACGGATCCCGGCCCGCTCCAGGTCTTCGCGCGCTGCCGGGTCGCGAAACCTGGCGATGCCCCATACCTCGTTGTCTGGCGCAAGCGACTTGGCGATCGGAACGGCCACCTGGCCGGTGGGTCCCGTGATGAGAATCTTGAAGCCGTGCATGAGCTGATGCTATGGGGATGGCCACTGAGCCGCGGGCGGATTGAACAAGCGGTGGTACACACGACGCGACGTCAGCCGTCGACGGTCTTGTAGGTGCTGGTGCCCGAAGCGCGTCTTCGACATCCTCGATGGCTTTTTCGAGTCGTTCCTCGAGATGTTCCAAACTCATGCCTCGAACGCTAGTTCGAGCTACCGACAAGTTCGCTGCGGCATTCGCCGACTACGCTCACACCATGCGAGTGGGAGTGCTTGGCGCGAAGGGCAAGGTCGGAGCGACCATCGTCGACGCAGTCGAAGCCGCCGACGACCTGGAGTTCACGGCGGGGGTCGACGCGGGTGACGCATTGAGCGCGTTGACGGAAAGCAAGACCGAGGTGGTCGTCGACTTCACCCACCCGAGCGTCGTCATGGACAACCTGAAGTACCTCATCGACAACGGGATTCACGCGGTTGTCGGCACCACGGGGTTCACCGACGAACGCATCGCACAGGTTCAGGCCTGGCTCAACGACAAGCCTGGCTCGTCGGTCTTGATCGCACCGAACTTCGCCATCGGCGCCGTGTTGTCCATGCAGTTCGCCAAGCAGGCCGCCCGGTTCTTCGAATCCGTGGAAGTCATCGAGTTACACCATCCGTACAAGGCGGACGCGCCATCGGGCACCGCGGCCCGCACCGCCCGGCTCATCGCCGAAGCGCGAAAGGGCTTGCCGCCCAACCCCGATGCCACCAGCACGGGGTTGGACGGTGCGCGTGGCGCCGACGTCGACGGCATTCCCGTGCACTCGATCCGGTTGGCCGGCCTCGTCGCACACCAGGAGATCCTCTTCGGCACGCAAGGGGAGACGCTGACCATCCGCCACGACAGCCTCGACCGCACCTCGTTCGTCCCCGGCGTGCTGCTCGCGGTGCGGCACGTGCACGAACGGCCGGGGCTCACGGTGGGGATCGAACCGCTGCTCGACCTGTGAGCACGCGATGAGTGACGACTCGAGTGCCCTGCGCATTCAGCTGCTGATCGGCTTCATGTGCGCGGCACTGGTCGGCTACTTCGTCCTGCTCGGTCGACAAGGCGTGCTGCTCGTAGCGTCGGGCAAGCCCGTCGCGGCGGGGCTTGGCATCGCGGTGTTGCTCCTCCCGATCGTGGGGTTGTGGGCCATGATCGCCACGCTGCGTGCGGGTTTCACCCATCAGCGACTGGCGCGCGTCGTCAAGGAACAGGGCATGGAACTCGACGTCGGCGCACTCCCACGCAGGCCGTCGGGTCGCATCGAACGCGCCGCGGCCGACGCCCTCTTCCAATCGGTGAAGGCCGAACTCGAGGCGCAACCCGACGACTGGCGACGCTGGTACCGGCTGGCGCGGGCCTACGACTACGCAGGCGATCGCGGCCGGGCCAGGGAGACGATGAAGAAGGCGGTCGAGTTGGAGGCCAGGGGATGAGCAAGACGTTGTTGATCGTCCACCACACGCCGTCGCCGCACTGTCAGGAGATGTTCGAGGCGGTGGTGGCCGGTGCGACGGACCCTGACATCGAAGGCGTGGAGGTTGTCCGGCGTCCGGCGCTGACGGTCTCGCCGGTCGAGATGCTGGAGGCCGACGGCTACGTGCTGGGCACCCCGGCGAACCTCGGCTACCTCAGCGGCGCCCTGAAGCACGCGTTCGACCAGTCGTACTACCAGCTGCTCGACTCCACCCGTGGCCGACCGTTCGGCGTCTACCTCCACGGCAACGAGGGCACCGAGGGAGCCGAGCGCGCCATCGACGGCATCACCGCCGGGCTCGGCTGGGTGAGGGCTGCGGAGACGGTTGTGGTGATGGGCAAGCCAACCAAGGCCGACGTCGAGGCGTGCTGGAACCTCGGCGCGACGGTCGCCGCCCAGCTGATGGATTGAATTGCTCGGCCATCTGGTGGTCGGCGCGGCCACGATCAGCATCCGGGTGCCGCAGACCGGCTGAAATGCTCACGGCTGATGAAGGCTACGAGCGCTCGTCCTCGGCGGGGAGTCGTCGTCTGTGGCCAGGTGGCGCAGGACTCGTTCGTTGAGGGCGGCGAGCATGTCGAGCTCAGCCGGGGTGAGCAGGTCGATGAAGTTCCGACGAACATCCTCCACGTGCCTGGGCGCCGCCTTCTCGATGGCGGCGCGGCCAGCCGGCAGCAGGCAGACCATGGTGCTGCGGGCGTCGTCGGGGTTGGGCTCGCGGCCGATCAGCCCGTCCTTCTGCATGCGACGCACCTGGTGGGAGACACGGCTCTTCTCCCAGCCCAGTGTGTTGCACAGGTCGCGCGCGGGCATGCGGTCCCCGTCGTGACCCGAGAGCACCGCCAGGATCTCGTAGTCGGCCCCGGACAGGCCCGATTCCTGCAGGCCCCGGTTCAGGTGCACGCCGAGCTGATGATGCGCGTGCATGAAGGCCCGCCAGGCGCGGTCTTCACGAGGGTTCAGCCAGTTCGGTTCCATCGGCCTCCATGCTACCCGATTGGTTGACGCATCAACAAACACTGCTTAAGGTGGAGGAGTCAACCTTTTCGATCGTCAGTCAGGACGGGACACCTCATGAGCAGCATCAGCATCATCGGCACCGGGAACATGGCCCGCGCCATCGGCGCGCTGGCGGTAGCGGGCGGCAACACCGTTGAGGTCATGGGCCGCGATCAGTCCAAGGCCGCTGACCTGGCCAAGGCTCTCGGCGGCAGCGCCACGACGGGAGAGTTCGGCGCCGTCCCGGCCGGGGACATCGTCATCGTGGCGCTGTTGTACGCCAATGTCGTTCCGGTCGTCGCCCAGTACGGAGACGCCCTCGCGGGCAAGGTCATCGTCGACATCAGCAACCCCTTCAATTCCACGGCTGACGGGCTAGCCATCCCCGATGGCACTTCGATCGCGCAGGAAGTTGCCAAGGCGGCCCCGGCCAGCGCCAGCGTGGTGAAGGCATTCAACACCATCTTCGGCGTTGTTCTGGCCCAGGGTCGGCCGCTCGACGTCTTCATCGCCGGCGACGACGCGCGCGCGAAGGCGGGCGTGGCGGAGTTCGTCGAGAGCCTCGGGCTGCGCCCACTGGACGTCGGCGGCTTGCAAATAGCGCACTGGCTTGAAGGAACGGGCCTGGTCATGATGGGCCTCGCCCGTCACGGGGTGGGGAACTACGATTTCGCCCTCGGCGCCACCGTGCCCGGCTGAGCCGCACCGCCGCCGGTCCGGGCAATGAAAGAACAGGGGCGCCGTGCGCCCAAATAATGGTTGATGGATCAACGAAAGGATTCGCTATGTCAGATGTCATCGTCGGCCGACGATCGTCTACGTGGAGGGGGTTCACGCGATGAAGCTTGGTTTCGCAATTCCCATAGTCGGGCCCGCGGTCAGCAGCGCCGCTAGCCTGAGCGCGTTCTGCCGAGGACTCGAGGACCTTGGCTACGACACGCTGTGGGTCGGCGATCGCCTGGTCACGCCGGTTGATATGCACAGCATCTATCCAGGCAAAGAGCAGCCGTACCCGCCGCAGATGACCCGTTACCTCGATCCGGTCCTGCTGTGGACGGTCGCCGCGACGGCGACCAGCCGGGTGCGGCTGAACGCCAGCACGCTCAGCACGTTCTATTACGAGCCGGTTCACCTGGCCCGGCTGCTGACCACGCTCGACGTGCTCAGCGACGGCCGCCTTGACGTTGGCGTGGGAATCGGGTGGATGAAGGACGAACATGACATCGCCCGCGGCGCGGACTGGCGCCGGCGCGGGCAGATGCTCGATGACGTGCTGGCGTTCCTGCACGAGTGGTGGACGACCACCCCGGTGTCCTGGGAGAGCGAGTTCTTCTCCCTGCCGCCGGTCCATGCCGACCTGCGGCCGGTCCAGGCTGGCGGTCCGCCCGTCTGGATCGGCGGTGCCAGTGAGGCCGCGATGCGCCGGGTCGGCCGCAGCGGCGCCGGCTGGCTCGGGGTCGAGGGGCTGCAGGACGAGGTCACCGACCACCTGTGGTCGGTTGCGCGCCGTGCGGCGCAGGACGCCGGCCGCGATCCTGACGCGCTGAAGACGGCCATGCGGATCAATCTCGAACCGGGCACGTCCGTTGACTCGGTTGCCGGCAAGCTCGAGCGCCTCGCCGGGTCCGGTGCTGACGAGGCGATCGTGGATGCCTTCGCGATGTTCCCCACCCTTGACCAGCTGCTTGACTTCGCCGGCCAGCTAATCGATCGATGGAGTAACCGTGGGAAAGCTTGACGGCAAGGTAGCGGTGATCACAGGTGGATCAAGCGGTTTGCGCTGGCCGGTGCCAAGTTGTTCGTTGAACAAGGAGCTCACGTTTTCATCTCGGGTCGGCGGCAGCACCACGGCAGTCTGACTACGCACCACGCGCTTGAGCGGAGGAGCTTCCGCGAACATCACCTGCACAGGCGAGCACGCGTTCGACGTCTGTTACTACCCGTGCCTCGATTCGACGCGCGGCAGACCGTTCGGCCTGTACCTCCATGGCAACGAGGGCACCGAGGGAGCTGAGCGGGCGGTGGACGGGATCACCGCCGGACTGGGTTGGGTGAAGGCTGCGGACTACGTCGTGGTGATGGGCAAACCCTGACCGATCTGGAGGCGTGCTGGAACCTCGGCGCCACGATCGCTGCTCAGTTGATGGGATGGAGTCTCGTCGTCGACACGGCCCCGCTGGACTGTGGGTGCACGGCAACGACGGTACGGTCGGAGCCGTGTCCGCGGTCGGCAAGCTGACCACCGAGGTGACGGGGTCCGTCGACGCGGGTATCCCGAGAACATGGAGACAACGACATGTCTAGTATCGGCAATATCGCCGCCGGCGGGGGAGTCCTCGCCGGCGGTGCACTGCTCGGCCTCGTTGCCGGGAATATGAAGGGCCCGGACGTCCGCGCCGCGATCAAACAGGACATGGAACTGCTGGCGCTCCTCCCGCCCGACCAGGTTGAGCGTCGCGCCGAACTGCAGCGCATCATCGACATTCGCATCGACGACATCATCGCCGGCGTGGACAAGAACCGGTCCCTGCTCGAAGTCGCGCAGTCCTACCGCGGCAACTGGCGCGACATCGTGGCCTTCCTGTGCGCGGTGATGTTCACCGTCGTGTGGTGGTTCGCCGCCGACCACGGCCGCCCCCACTACTGGGCGATCTTCGTAGCGCTGATCGTGGTTTCGCTCCTGGCGGCGTGGTATGCGGGTCGGGGAATTTGGCAGGCTGCTCGGTCCTTGATTCGAGCGGGCCGAAAGGACGCCGACAAAGAAACGGGCTGAATGGGAATCGACCTATTTCAGCGTGGCACCGAACACCCGCTCCATGGCTTTCCAATGTCGCTGCGCTGCGGCCGGGTCGTAGGGTTCGTTGTCGGGTACTGCGAAACCGTGTGCGGCGGAATAGAACTCGATGGTGTGCTCGACACCGGCCGCAGTGAGCGCCTTGTCGAGCGTCTCACTCTGCTCGGCCGTGAAGGACGCGTCGTGCTCCGCACCGCCGACGTACACCGTGGCCTGCATCTGGTCGGCCAGCAGGTGCGGGCTGCCCGCGTCGTCCGTCACGAGTCCACCACCGTGGAACGACATCGCCGCGGCCACCCGCTCGGGCACCCGGCCCGCCACCACCAGTGAGGTGCGCCCGCCCATGCAGTAGCCGGTGGTCCCGAAGGACGTGCCCGTCACCTCGGGCCGCGCCTCGAGGTAGTCGAAGAGCGCGGCGGCGTCGCTGGCCATGAAGTCCGGTGAGATCTTCGAGATCATGCCGAAGAGCCGCTTGCGCTCGTCCTGGTCGGCGAACACCGTCGTCATGTCGAACGGAGCCCAGTCGCCGTCGCGGTAGTAGACGTCGGGCACCAGCACGGCGTAGCCATAGCCGGCCAGCTGCTCGGCCATCTCGCGGAAGGTTTGGCGCGTGCCGCCCGCATCCGGATACATCACGACCGCAGGCCACGGGCCGTTGCCGTCGGGAGTGGACAGCGTCACGGGACAGGTTCCGTCTGGTGTGGTGATGGTGTCGGTGATCGTTGGCATGGCCTCTTTTCTACTCCGCGTCGCTGAGCGCGGTCGGTCCCGCTGGGATCGCTCGGGCCCGGTGTGTGACGTCGGGTTCGTCGGCGGCTCGTCGTAAGCTGGGCGCGTGCCCATCGCCACGCCCTATGAGGACTTGTTGCGCCTGGTGCTCGAGCACGGCACGCCGAAGTCCGACCGCACCGGAACCGGCACCCGCAGCCTGTTCGGCCACCAGTTGCGCTACGACCTGACCGCCGGGTTTCCGCTGATCACCACCAAGAAGGTGCACCTCAAGTCCGTCATCTACGAACTGTTGTGGTTCCTGCGCGGAGACTCCAACGTCGCGTGGTTGCATGAGCACGGCGTCACCATATGGGATGAATGGGCAAGTGAGACAGGCGATCTCGGCCCGGTCTACGGCGTGCAGTGGCGCTCCTGGCCCACCCCGTCGGGCCAGCACATCGACCAGATCAGCGCGTCGCTGGAACTGCTCAAGCGTGACCCGGACTCTCGCCGCAACATCGTCTCGGCCTGGAACGTCGGGGAGATCCCGCAGATGGCGCTGCCGCCGTGCCACGCGTTCTTCCAGTTCTACGTCGCCGACGGCAAGCTGTCGTGCCAGCTCTACCAGCGCAGCGCCGACCTCTTCCTCGGCGTCCCGTTCAACATCGCGAGCTACGCCCTGCTGACGCACATGATGGCCGCGCAGGCGGGCCTCGACGTCGGCGAGTTCGTCTGGACGGGCGGCGACTGCCACATCTACGACAACCACGTCGAACAGGTCACGCTTCAGCTGAGCCGCGACCCGCGTCCGTACCCCGAACTCGTGCTGGCGCCCCGGGATTCGATCTTCGACTACACCTATGACGACATCGCGATCGTCAACTACGACCCACATCCGGGGATCAAGGCACCCGTCGCCGTATGAAGGTCGGGCTGATCTGGGCTCAGTCGAGCGTCCGGGGTCATCGGCCGCGACAACGGCATCCCGTGGCGGCTTCCCGAGGACCAGGCCCGCTTCAAGGAGCTCACGAGCGGCCACACCGTCGTCATGGGACGGCTCACCTGGGAGTCGCTGCCCGCCAAGGTGCGGCCGCTGCCGGGACGCAGAAATGTCGTAGTCACCCGGCAAGCTGGGTACGTGGCTGACGGAGCAACGGTGGTGGGCGGTCTCGACGAGGCGCTCATCGGCGCTGGGGGTCCCCCCGCTCGCGGGGGAGAGCGTAGCGACTTGGGGAATGTCATGCGCGACGAGACATGGATCATCGGCGGGGCACAGATCTACGCGCTGGCCCTGCCGATGGCGACCCGGTGCGAGGTCACCGAGGTCGACGTCGACCTGCCGCGCGAGGACGACGACGCGGTGGCGCCGGTGCTCGACGAGGAGTGGGTCGGCACCGAGGGGGACTGGCTGACCAGCGCGTCCGGGCTGCGGTACCGGTTCTTCAGCTACGTCCGTGCGTGAGGCGGCGGTGAGCATTCGCGCCAAGAGCCTCAGACTGACCGCCGACGCCGCCCGCCGGACGGCCGTCGCCGCGCAGGGGTTCGCGGAGCCCAAGCCGGCGGGCCCCGTGACGCGGGCCCATCTGCGTCGGCTCATCTCCCGGATTCAGGTGTTGCAGCTGGACTCCGTGTCGGTGGCGGTGCGCGCGCACTACGCCCCGGTCTTCAGCAGGCTCGGACCGTACGACCGCGACGTCCTCGACCGCGCGGCGTGGAGCCACAGCGCACGCTCGCCGCGGCTGCTCGTCGAGTACTGGGCGCACGAGGCCGCACTGATGGCGGTCGACGACTGGCCGCTGCTGCGTTGGCGGATGCGGGAGTACGCGCACGGACGCTGGGGCACGGAGATCGTCAAGAAGAACGGCAGGCTGGCCCAGGACATCGTCGCCGCGGTCGCCGAGCTCGGGCCGTCCACCGCAGGTCAGATCGAGGCTCACCTGGAGACGGAGCCCCGCGGCCGCAAGGGCCCGTGGTGGGACCGCAGCGACACCAAATGGGTGGCCGAGGCGCTGTGGTCGTCGGGCGTACTGACCACGGCCACGCGCGTGGGGTTCGCGCGGCACTACGACCTCACCGAACGCGTGCTTCCGGCCGAGGTGGTGGCGCGCGAGGTGTGCGACGCCGAGGCGGTGCGGGAGCTGGTGCTGCGGGCGGCGGGCGCTCTCGGTGTGGCCACCGAGCCCGACCTGCGCGACTACTTCCGGCTGAACCCGAAGCAGAGCAAGCCCGCGGTCGCGGCGCTGGTGGCGGCCGGTGAGCTCGAGGAGGTCGAGGTCGACGGGTGGGCCGCCCCCGCGTACCTGCCTGCGGGGCAGACGGTGCCGCGGCGGGACAGGGGCACCGCGCTGCTGTGCCCGTTCGACCCGCTGATCTTCTTCCGGCCACGCGTCGAGCGCCTGTTCGATTTTCACTACCGCATCGAAATCTATGTGCCGCAAGAGAAGCGACAGTTCGGCTACTACGTATGGCCGTTCCTGTTGGACGGCAAGCTGGTCGGCCGCGTCGATCTGAAGGCCGAGCGGGCCGTCGGTGCGCTGAACGTGGCAGGTGCGTTCCTCGAGCCGGGTGAGAACGCCGTGCGGGTGGCGCCAGCGCTGGCGGCCGAGTTGCGGTCGATGGCGTCGTGGCTCGGGTTGGCCGACGTGACCGTGGGCGAGCGCGGCGATCTGGTGGGGCAATTGCGTGAAGAGCTCGGCTGACGCCCCATTGCCGCCGGGTCAGCTCAGCGGAATGTCGTTGTCGCCCTTTGATTCCTGATACTGCTGCGACAGCCCGGCGTAACGCGTGCGGAGCCGGTCGGCCTGGGCGCGCAGTTCGAGTGCGGAGCGGCTCGGCCTCGGACTCGATCAGGTCGGATATCGAGTACGCCGTCCAGAACGCGTTGCTTCGCCGGTAGCCGCCGGGCTCGAGGCCGAAGAGCTCCTTGAGGATCTTCAGATCGTGCGGAATCGCGAACGCGTCCCGCGAGTCCTCGTGGCTGTAGAAGTAGTAGTAGTTGTCGAACCCCGCCCAGGTGATGGCCGACATGCACAGCGTGCACGGCTCGTGAGTGGTGACGAAGACCAGCTCCGTGGTCGGCGGCCGGTCGGTCAGTTCGTAGAACTGATTGAGCGTGTTGATCTCGCCGTGCAGCAACGGATTGTCGGTCTCGTCGTTGGTGCCCGCGATGACGAGCGACAGGTCGGACTTGCGCAGCAGCGCTGCCCCGAACACCTTGTTGCCTGCGGCCACACCGCGTTCCGTGAGCGGCAGGATGTCACCGTCGATGACGTCGAGCAGGCGGGGAGCGAGCGTCGAGGCGGGCATGGCCAACCCTAGCCGTTACGCGTCCGCCGTCTCCTCGGAAAGCTCGGGAACGCCCTTGCCGCGCACGATGTTCACCACGAACACGATGGCGCCGAGCACCAGCCACACCAAGCCGCCGATCTTGGCCAGTGCGTCGGCGTTGAACAGCACGTAGGCGATGATCACGAAACCCAGCGTCGGCACCACCAGATGCAGCAGGTAGTTCTTCGACTTCTGGCGCACCACGTAGTACCAGATCACCGAGAGGTGCAGCAGGCAGAATCCGAACAGCGCGCCGAAGTTCACGAGTGACGAGATCAACCCGATCTGGCCGACGAAGAACAGCACCAGCACCAGGCTGATCGCACTGACGAACAGTAGCGCCGCCATCGGCACCTTGCGGCTGCTGATCTTCGACAGGAAGCTCGGCAGCTGCTTGTCGCGGCTCATCGAGTAGAGCAGCCGACTGGTCGCGGCCTGGGCGGCCATCGCGTTGGCGAAGCCGACCGCCATCACGTTGACCGCGAAGAACGCGTTCATCCAACCGGTGTTGGACGCCGCCTCGACCAGGGTGAAGAAGGCGTTGCCCACCTCGTCGTCGCTGAACGCTTCGCGGCCGCCCGCCAACAGGCTGGCCAGCCACGTCTGGGTGACGAACAAGGCGGCCACGACGAAGAGCGCGATGATCATCGCCCGACCCGCGGGGTTCTTGCGGCCGGTCGACTCCTCGGCGAGCGTCGAGATCCCGTCGAAGCCAAGGAAACTCAGCACGGCGATCGACAGGGCCGCGGCGAGCAGGGGAGCGCTGACGGTGTTCGGATCCCAGATCGGCGTGGTGCTCCAACCGACGTTGGGCAGCGACTGGCCGTTGATGGCGCGTACGGCGATGACGACGAAGATCACCACGAAGACCAGTTCGATCGCCAGGAAGACGCGGTTGGCGATCTTCAGCGAGCCGATGCCCGCCAGGTTGATGATGGTGTTGACGACCACGAACACGATGGCCCACAACCAGCGGGGCGTGCCGGGGAACAAACCGATCATCGACTCGGCGGCGAACACGTACAACAGCGTGGGCACCAACAGGTAGTCCAGCAGGATAGCCCAGCCTGCGAAGAACCCGACGCCGGGATGGATGCCTCGTCCGACGTAGGAGAACACCGAGCCAGCCAACGGGAACGACTTCGCCATCTGCGCGTAGGCGAGTGCCGTGAACACCATGGCGACCAGACCGATGACGTAGACGAGCGGCACCATTCCGGATGCGCTGTTGTAGACGGTGCCGAAGATGGCCCACGGCGCGATCGGCACCATGAACACCAGTCCGTACACCAGAAGGTCGAAGGTCGACACCGACCGGTTGAGTTCCTGTACGTACCCGAATGATTCGAGCTGGCGTTGATTGGCTTGAATGTCGGATTCAGTCATGAAGGATCCTGTCGTTGGGTGTGGTCAGGCCTGGGCTGAGGCGTCGTCGAATGGGGCCAGGAAGTCGGCGATGACCCTCCGGAACTCCTCGGGCTTCTCGAGATGGGTGCAATGGCTGGCATCGGCGAAGACGTGTGTGCGGACGTCGGGGATCCGCTCCGCATACGGCGCCCACGTCGACGGGCGTCGCTTCGTCGAACTCGCCTGCGACCACCAGCGTCGGGACGGCGATCCGATCCAACCGGTCGACGATGCTCCAGCCCCGCAGCGTGCCGAGGACGTGAAACTCGTTGGGCCCGTTCATGGTGTGGTAGACCGTCGGCTCGGCTTCCATCTGGGCCTCGCTGTCGAGGAAGTCCTGCGGGGCGGGGGTCACGCGGCAGACGTGGCGAACGTAGAACTCCTGCGTCGCCACGAGGTACTCCGGATCGGTGACGGTGCCCGCGGCCTCGTGTCGATCCAGCGCCGCCTGGGTCTCCTCGGGCAGTTGCGCCCTGAGCTCGGCGGCGGCCGCCACCCACAGGGCCATGGAGGCCGGCGAGTTGCAGATCGACAGCGAGGTCAGCCCCTGCGGTCGGCGCACGGCGATCTCGGCGCCCAACATGCCGCCCCACGACTGACCGAGCAGGTGGTAGTCGTCGATGCCGAGTTCGGAACGGACGGCGTGGAATTCGTCGACGAACAGCTGCGGTCCCCAGAAGTCGATCGGCGCATCGGGCAGGTGCGTGCTGCGCCCGCACCCGATCTGGTCGTAGTGGACGACCGTCCGTCCGGTCTCGTTCGCGAGCGCGGCGATGTTCCGCACGTAGTCGTGGGCCATGCCGGGTCCGCCGTGCAGCACCAGCAACGGGGGAGCGCCAGGTCGGGGGGCGTCCGGACTGGTGACCTGAACCCACGTCTCGTAGTCGCGGAACGGCACGGTGCGCGTGGTGACCGCCATGTCGTCAGCATGAACCCGTAAAGGTCTCGCTGCAAGACCAAAGATTCGAATTAACATTTCGGTAGCGAGAGAGGGTGGTGCACACGTGACTGACGCCGGTGCCGTGCCCGCCGCTTCGACCGGCCGCGGCCTGCTCAGCCGGCAACTCGCCATGCGTTCGGTGGTCGACGAGATCACCGACCGGCTCGTCACGGCCATCGCGATCGGCGAATACCTACCGGGTGCCCGCCTTCCCGTCGAGCGCGAGCTCGCCGCCGCCCTCGGGGTGGGTCGGATGACGGTGCGCGCTGCGCTGGCCAGATTGGTCGATCGGGGACTGCTCGAAACCCGCCGGGGCCGGGGCGGCGGCTCCTACGTCGTCGACCAATGGCCCGAATCCTCGACAGACGCGGTCAGGCGCACGCTGTCGGTGCGGTTGGGTGACCTCCGTGACCGGTGCGACGCCATCTGCCGACTACACGGGGCGATGTGTCGCGCGGCCGCCGAGTCCCGCACCGACGGTGACGTCGTCGCGCTGCACGCGATGCTGGAGGCCTTCCGCGCCGCCCCCAGCGGCCTCGCCGCCCAGCAGGCCGATAGCCGGCTGCACCTCGCGATCATGGATGCGGCCCACAACGCCGTGCTCAAGCAGGTACTGCTCGACCTCGAGTCCTCGATCAGCATCGGCGCACCGGCACACCTGTGGGGGGAGCCGTCGACGATGCGGGCGATGGAACTGCGGTCGCTGCACGAGCACGTCGACCTCATCGCGGCGATCGCGGCAGGCCGCGGTGACGACGCAGACGCGCTGGCCCGAGCGCACGTGGCGATCGACTTCGAACACATATCCACGGCGATGCGCCGTGCGGGCGCGCTCGACGAATAGGGCGGGCTGGGGCCGCCGCCCCTATTCGCTGGGAGTGGGCGGGTAATCTGAGCCCCGTGAGCACCAGCGGATTCGACGTCAGCGCCCGCCTGGGCACCGTGCTGACTGCCATGGTGACGCCGTTCGGCCCGGATGGTTCGCTCGATGTGGTCGCCGCCAAGAAGCTCGCGAAGCATCTGGTCGACTCCGGGTGCGACGGACTGGTGGTTTCCGGGACCACCGGCGAGTCGCCGACGACCACCGACGACGAGAAGCTGGCGCTGCTGCGCGCCGTGCTCGAGTCCGTCGGCGATCGCGCCCGGGTCATCGCCGGAGCGGGTACCTACGACACCGCCCATAGCGTGCACACGGCGAAGGCCTGTGAAGCCGAGGGTGCGCACGGGTTGCTCGTCGTCACGCCGTACTACTCGCGGCCGTCGCAGGCGGGGCTGGTGGCGCACTTCACCGCCATCGCCGACGCCACCGAGTTGCCGGTCGTCTTGTATGACATCCCGCCGCGTTCGGTCGTCCCGATCGAGTGGGACACGATCCGCACGGTGGCGACGCACCCGAACATCGTCGCCGTGAAGGATGCCAAGGCCGATCTGCACGGCGGCGCGATGATCATGGCCGAGACCGGCCTGGCGTACTACTGCGGCGACGACTCGCTCAACCTGCCGTGGCTGGCCATGGGTGCCACGGGCTTCGTGAGCGTGTGGGGCCACTTCGTCGCCAGCCAGTTGCGAGACATGTTGTCGGCGTTCAACTCCGGTGACGTGGCGACCGCGCGCAAGATCCACGTCGCGATGGGGGCGCTGAACGATGCACAGAACCGACTGGGTGGCGTGACGATGATCAAGGCCGGACTGCGGTTGCGGGGCTTCGACGTCGGCGATCCACGGCTACCCCAGCTCCCTGCGACGCCGGAGCAACTCGAGGCGTTGGCCGCCGACATGCGCGCCGCAGGTGTGTTGAAGTGACGGCCCCGCTGACCCCGCCAGGACCCCTGGCTCCGGGTGGGTTGCGGGTGACTGCGCTCGGCGGAATCGGCGAAATCGGCCGCAACATGACCGTTTTCGAGCATCTTGGCCGGCTGCTGATCATCGACTGCGGAGTGTTGTTCCCCAACCACGACGAGCCCGGTGTCGATCTGATCCTGCCGGACATCCGGCATGTCGAGAATCGTCTCGACGAGATCGAGGCCGTCGTCATCACGCACGCGCACGAAGATCACATCGGGGCCATCCCGCATCTGCTGAAGTTGCGGCGCGACATTCCGATCGTCGGCTCGAAGTTCACCTTGGCCTTGATTGCCGAGAAGTGCCGTGAGCACCGCATCAAGCCGGTGTTCGTCGAGGTCGCCGAAGGACAGCGAACCACGCACGGGGTCTTCGAGTGTGAGTACTTCGCGGTGAACCACTCGATTCCAGGGTGTCTCGCCATCGCCTTGCACACCGGGGCGGGAACCGTACTGGCCACTGGCGACATAAAACTCGACCAGATGCCGCTCGACGGGCGGCCCACCGACCTGCCCGGCATGTCGCGGCTCGGTGACGCGGGCGTCGACCTGTTCCTGTGTGACTCGACGAATTCCGAGCATCCCGGAGTCAGCCCGTCGGAGAGCGAGATCGGGCCGACCCTGCACCGGTTGATCCGTGGCGCCGACGGCCGGGTGATCGTGGCATGCTTCGCCTCCAACGTCGACCGCGTACAGCAGATCATCGATGCCGCAGTGGCGTTGGGCCGCAAGGTGTCCTTCGTCGGCCGGTCGATGGTGCGCAACATGGGCATCGCCCGCGAGCTCGGGTTCCTTCGCGTCGATGACTCCGACGTGATCGACATCGGGGCGGCCGAGCTGTTGCCCGCCGACCGGGTCGTGCTGATCACCACCGGAACCCAGGGCGAGCCCATGGCGGCGTTGTCGCGGATGTCGCGCGGAGAGCATCGCAGCATCACGTTGACCGCAGGCGATCTGATCATCCTCTCGTCGTCGCTGATCCCCGGCAACGAGGAGGCGGTGTACGGCGTCATCGACTCGTTGGCCAAGATCGGCGCCCGTGTGGTCACGAACGCCCAAGCGCGCGTGCACGTCACGGGCCACGCCTATGCCGGCGAGCTGATGTTCCTCTACAACGGGGTGCGGCCGCGCAACGTGATGCCGGTGCACGGCACCTGGCGCCACCTCCGCGCGAACTCGAAGCTGGCGGTGCGCAGCGGCGTGCCGGAGGAGAACGTGATGCTGGCCGAGAACGGCGTCAGCGTCGACCTCGTCAAAGGCGTGACGTCGATCGCGGGCGCCGTGCCGGTCGGCAAGATGTTCGTCGACGGCCTCATCACCGGCGACGTCGGAGAGTCCGTCGTCGGGGAACGGCTCACGCTCGCATCGGGATTCATCGCCGTGACCCTCGTCGTGCGGCGTGGCACCGGGAAGTCGGTGGTTGCGCCGCATCTGTACTCGCGCGGGTTCTCCGAGGATCCCAAGGCGCTCGAACCGGCCGCATTGAAGGTGCAGGAAGCGCTGGAAGCCCTTGCGGCGGAGAAGGTCACCGACACGACGCGCATCGCCCAGGCCGCACGCCGGGCAGTGGGCAAGTGGGTGGGCGAGGTCTACCGGCGTCAGCCGATGATCGTGCCGACGGTGCTCGAGATCGACTGAGCGGCTGGCGGCCGCCGAAGCGCTCGAGATTCCCACCGAGTATCGGCTGGTTGCGGCGCGGGTTCGGCGGATTCGACTGGACTATGACTTCTCGGCGTAGGCCGACCATTCGAGATCGGACGCGGTGAGCGCCCGTCCGGTGGGCCGGATGTAGTTGTTCAGGAAGTAGTCCGGGCCGGCCTGTTCGATCAGCCGCCAGCCGTATTCACCGACGAATGCCGCGACGTCGTCGGGGGCTAGGCCGAACTTCCACACCTGTTGCCGCTGCCGGAACCGTCGGTACAGCAGCCGCGCGCCGTACATGTTGCGCCCGTCGATGAAGTCCTTCCGGACGTAGGTCAACGCCAATGAGCTTCCCGCAGCTGCGGACTGGAGCACGCCGAGCGTGGCACGGACGGCGCCTTCGGTGAGGTACTGCGTCACGCCTTCCCAGATGAAGAACGTACGGGCGTCGGTGCGATAGCCGTGCGCGGTCAGTGCGCCGAACAGGTCGTCGCGCTCGAAGTCCAAGGGCACCAAATGAAACGACGCAGGCGGTGCTCCGACCGCACGCTGCACGGCGGCCTCCTTGCGCTTGACGTTGATCGGCAGGTCGACTTCGAAGACCGGCACGTCGGATGCGCGGGCCACGCGAATCCCCCTGGTATCCATCCCCGCACCGAGCACCACGACGGCGTCGACGTCGTCCAGCACCTCGTCGAGCTTGTCGTCGAGGTACCGCTTGCGGCAGGTGATGATCGCCCACGAACCGGGCACCGCCCGCTCGCCCGCCTGAATCATCAAACGCCGCAGCAACGGCCATCGCATCGCGCGGACCACCGCGCGTTGGCCGGCGGGCAGGATCGACAGCGCGAGATCGTCGTCGACCAGACGACGTCCTGGCGGTTCGTACTGCTCGATGGCCACCTGGACGATGGGGTTGAAGGCGGTCTGGGCAGCGGGATTTCGAGCCACTTCAGCGCTTGTTGACGTAGCCCGCGTCGACGGGCAGCGTGGTGCCGGTGATGTGACGTGCGGCGTCGGAGACCAGCCAAGCCACCGTGTTGGCGATGTCTTCGGGCTCGATGGTCTCCATGTTCACGCCGCTGCCGGCACCGGGCGGGCCACTCTCGCCGCTGGTGAGGTCGGCGAGCCACTTCCGGGTGAACTCGTTGTCGATCATCGGAGTCCGCACGGCGGCCGGATGAATGGAGTTGACGCGAATGTTCAGTGAGCCGAGCAGGTTCGCATACACCCGCATCAGGCCGACCACGCCGTGCTTGGCCGCCGCATAGCCGATGGAACCGGCCTGAGGCGCCGCCACGCCCACGAGCCCGGCCACCGAGCTGGTCAGCACGATGGCTCCGCCGTTGCCGGCCTTGATCATTGGCCGCATGCCGACGTCAACGGTGTGATAGACGCCGGTGAGGTTGACGTCGAGCACGTCCTGCCACGCGTGCTCGCCTGCCATCGGTGCGATGCCGGCGTTGGCGACGACGACGTCCAACCGCCCGCCGAGTTCGTCGACGCCGGACTTCAATGCGTTCTTGAGCGCGTCGCGATCGCGAACGTCGGCTTGCTGCGCCACGATTCGCGCGCCGGCGTCCTCGACGAGCTTCACCGTCGCGTTCAAGTCCTCGACGGTGGCCATCGGGTAGGGGACCGACGCGATCTGATCGCACAGGTCCACCGCGATGATGTCGGCGCCCTCGGACGCCAGCTTGACCGCGTGCGCGCGGCCCTGACCGCGGGCCGCACCGGTGATGAAGGCGACTTTTCCGGTCAGTGACCCCATGTCAGTACCTTCGTTTCCTCGCGCGAGCGCTCGTCAGCCGCGCAACTGACCCTTGGCCGGATCACCGGCAACGACGGGCGTCAGCATCTTGATGTCGGGGGCGCCGTCCAGGTGCTCGCCGACGGCACCGAACAGGGCGCCGATGGCCGGTGCGGTGCTGTGGGTCTTCAGCGCGTCTTCGTCGGCCCACTGTTCGACGAAGACGAACGTGCGGTCGGCCTCGTGCAGGGCGTAGAGCTCGCAGCCGGGCTCGTCGTGAACCGCGTCGATGGCCTTCTTGCAGGCGTCCCGAACCGCGTCAACGGATTCGGGCTTGGCGGTCATGGTTGCGACGACGACGACGGGCATGGAGAACTCCTCGATGAGTGCCTGCTGGACGACTGCACAGCCTACTCACGTGCCGAATGGCCCCGTCATACCACGTCGACCCAGATGACAAGCGCCGCAATGCCCACCGCGAAAAGCGCAAGGACTGCGGTGTCCGTCGCAGTGAGGCGTGTCGGATCGGTTCGGCACGTCCGTCGCTCGCGGGCGATCAGGAACAACGGGAACGTCACACTGATTGCGATCAATCCGCCTCCAATGAGATACGCCCAAACGAACTTGACGTCGTGTTTGCGCGCTTCGATCACCATGAAGATCGCCGCCGCGAGGAAGAAGAGCAGGATGTCGGCGGTGATGGATCGCGACGCAGGGTTCACCTTGGTGTCCGTGACGAACGAGCCGATGAAGGTCGTCAGGTCGGCGAGACTGTGGACATAGGCCAGATTCTGGCTCCACGTGGCAATCAGTGCCGCGAGCGCGATGACGGCGTAGACAGTGCACAAGATCTTGCTGGACGTCGGCATGTCGACGTCCACACGGGTGTCGTTCATGCGCGAAACGTACGCCGTGGTCGGATTTTGATACCGACTGATACCGACTTGTGACCAGTGTGGCTGATGGTGAAATTGGGGTCAAAGCGACTAGGCTAGCGGCCATGGCTAGTAAGACTGCTGCCCGCTCGGGCGCCCGTTCGACCAGGTCAAAGACCGGTTCGCGCGGGACAAGCCGCCCAGCCCGCCCCGCGCCGCGGCGGAAACCGAGGCCGCGACGCTCGCCGTCGCCGATCAGCACCGCAGGATCCGCGATCGGCCGGACGGCCCGCGCGGGCTGGCTGATGGTCGCCAAGGGGGCCGGAACCACCGCCCGTTCGGTGGGTCGTGCACGCGATCTCGAACCCGGCCACCGCCGCGACGGCATCGCGCTGGCGTTGCTGGGCGTCGCGGTCGTGATCGCTGCCAGCACGTGGTTCGGCGCGGCCGGACCGGTCGGCGCCTGGATCGACACCGCGCTGCGCACGGTGATCGGCTCGTCCGTCGTGCTGGTCCCGATCCTGCTGACGACGATCGGCGTCGTGCTCATGCGGACCGAACCCCACCCCGAGGCGAGGCCGCGCCTGGTCCTCGGCGCCGCCATGATCGTGCTGCCAGCGCTCGGGCTCTTGCACTTGTGGTCGGGGTCGCCTCAGGGCGTCGCCCGCCAGCACGCTGCCGGGTTCGTCGGCTTCGCCATGGGTGGTCCGCTGTCCGATGGCCTAACCCCCTGGATCGCCACCCCGTTGCTGATCATCGGCGTGCTGTTCGGCGTGCTGCTGATGACCGGCACCACCATCCGCGAAGTGCCTACCGCACTGAGCTCCTGGCTGGCCATCGGACCCGGGCGCGGCGCCGCCGCGTACTACGAAGACGACGAGTACGACGAGGACTACGCCGCCGCGGACGCGGAAGACTTCTCCGACGGGTATTACGACGATCCAGCCGGCTACCTCGGCGACGACGTCCAGTCGTGGCCCGTCGCCGACCAAGCCGGACCGCCAACCGGGACCCCCTACGACAATTACCCGCTCGACGAGGCCCCGACGGTCCCCGAGCCTGCGGCCCGGCCGCGACGCAAGAAGGCGGCCGCCAAGAAGGAGCCGCTGGCGCTGGACCGCGTCGTCGAGGGCGAATACGTACTGCCGTCGATGGACCTCCTGGTCGCGGGTGACCCACCCAAGCGGCGCAGCGCGGCCAACGACCAGATGGTCGACGTCATCGGCTCGGTGCTGCAGCAGTTCAAGGTGGATGCGGCGGTCACCGGCTGCACCCGCGGTCCGACGGTCACCCGCTACGAGGTCGAACTCGGTCCGGGCGTGAAGGTCGAGAAGATCACCGCGTTGCAGAAGAACATCGCCTACGCGGTTGCCACCGAGAGCGTCCGCATGCTGGCGCCGATCCCCGGCAAGTCTGCCGTCGGCATAGAGGTCCCCAACACCGATCGGGAAATGGTCCGGCTGGCCGACGTGCTGTCCGCCCCGAAGGTCCGGGGCGACCACCATCCGCTGGTCATCGGGTTGGGCAAGGACATCGAGGGCGAGATGATCTCGGCCAACCTGGCCAAGATGCCGCACCTGCTGGTCGCGGGCTCGACGGGCTCGGGCAAGTCGAGTTTCGTCAACTCGATGCTGGTGTCCCTGCTGGCCCGGGCCACCCCCGAGGAGGTCAGGATGATCCTGATCGACCCGAAGATGGTGGAATTGACCCCCTATGAGGGCATTCCGCACTTGATCACTCCGATCGTCACCCAGCCGAAGAAGGCCGCCGCGGCGTTGGCCTGGCTGGTCGAGGAGATGGAGCAGCGCTACCAGGACATGCAGGCCTCGCGGGTGCGCCACATCGACGACTTCAACGCCAAGGTGCGGTCCGGGGAGATCACGACGCCGCCGGGCAGCGAACGGGTCTACAAGCCGTATCCCTACATCGTGGCCATCGTCGACGAGCTCGCCGACCTGATGATGACGGCGCCGCGCGACGTCGAGGACGCGATCGTGCGGATCACTCAGAAGGCGCGCGCAGCGGGCATCCACCTGGTGCTGGCCACCCAGCGGCCGTCGGTCGACGTCGTCACGGGTCTGATCAAGACGAACGTGCCGTCCCGATTGGCGTTCGCCACGTCGTCGCTCACGGACAGCCGCGTCATCCTCGACCAGCCCGGCGCCGAGAAGCTGATCGGCATGGGCGACGGGCTCTTCCTTCCGATGGGCGCCAACAAGACCCAACGCCTGCAGGGCGCGTACATCACTGACGACGAGATCCACGCCGTCGTTCAGGCGTGCAAGGACCAGGCGGAGCCGGAGTACACCGACGGCGTCACCACGGCCAAGCCGAGCGGTGACCGCACCGACGTCGACCCCGACATCGGTGACGACATGGACGTCTTCCTTCAGGCCGTCGAGCTCGTCGTCTCCTCGCAGTTCGGGTCGACCTCGATGCTTCAGCGCAAGCTGCGCGTCGGCTTCGCCAAGGCGGGCAGGCTCATGGACCTCATGGAAACGCGCGGAATCGTCGGGCCCAGTGAGGGTTCCAAGGCGCGTGAGGTGCTGATCAAGCCGGACGAACTGGCGGGCACCCTCATGCTGATCCGTGGCGGCGCCGACGCCGACGGCTCGGACTCCGAGGAGTGATCCTTCGCCGAACGTGAGCCCAGTGCGGGAAACGGCCGTTTTCTTCGCACTGGCGTCACGTTCGGCGACCTGTCGGTGTCGGTCGGCACACTTTGCGCATGGGGGAGCCGTTCATCGGCAGCGAGGCGGTCGCCGCGGGGAAGCTGACGAAGCACGCGCTCCGCACCCGGTTCGTCGCCGTCCACCGCGACGTCTACGTTGCAAGGGAAACGGAGTTAACGGCCATGTCGCGCGCCAAGGCGGCGTGGCTGTGGTCCGGTCGCGCCGGTGTGGTCGCGGGTCGTTCCGCGGCGGCCTTGCACGGTGCCAACTGGGTCGACGCACGCTTGCCCGCTCAGCTTCTCTACCCGAATCGCCGCCCTCCACCCGGCATCCAGACCTGGTCCGACTGCGTCGCCGAGGACGAAGTACAGACGGTGACCGGCATGGCCGTCACCACCCGTGCCCGCACCGCGCTCGACATCGCTTGCCGCCATCCGCAAGACTCCGCCGTCGCAGCGCTCGACGCTCTCGCCCGGGCCACCGGACTGAAGGCATCGGATGTCCACCTGCTGGCCGAGCGGTATCGCGGACGTCGCGGCATTCGATCGGCCGCCGAGTCAATCGACCTGATGGACGCGGGTGCGGAGTCGCCGCAGGAAACGCGCATTCGGCTACTTCTCATCCGGGCGGGCTTTCCGCGGCCGGAGACGCAGATCCCCGTCTACGACGAATACGGTCAGCTCGCTGCCGTACTGGACATGGGCTGGCGGGACGTGATGGTCGGCGTCGACTATGAAGGCGAGCACCACTGGCGCACCCGTCGCGAATTCGCCCGCGGAATCAGGCGCCACGACACCGTCACCGGACTCGGGTGGATCGACGTCCGCGTGACCGCCGAGGACACCGACGCCAGCGTCGTCGAGTGGGTGCGGCGGGCGCGGAAGCGCCGAACGTGAGCCCAGTGCGGGAAACGGCCGTTTTCGTCGCACTGGCGTCACGTTGGGCGAGTAGTCCCGGCTAGAGAATCAACAACATCCGCGAGTTGCCGAGGATGTTGGGCTTGACGTAGGACAGGTCGAGGAACTCCGCGACGCCGATGTCATACGAGCGGCACATCTCCTCGTAGACCTCGGCAGTGACCGGAGTGCCCTCGATCTCCGCGAAACCGTGCCTGCCGAAGAAGTCGGTTTCGAACGTCAGCACGAAGATCCGGGACAGGTGCAGATTCCTGGCGACGTCGAGCAGCCGCTCGACGACGGCGTGGCCGACGCCCTGGCCGCGCACCCTGGGGTGCACTGCGACGGTGCGGACCTCGCCGAGGTCGGCCCACAGCACGTGGAGCGCGCCACAACCGACGATTTGGCCTTCGAGCTCGGCCACCCAGAACTCCTGAACCGCCTCATACAGCGTGACGAGGTTCTTCTCCAGCAGGATGCGGCCCGCGTAGATGTCGACCAGCGCCTTGATGCTGGCGACGTCCGAGGTGCGCGCACGGCGGACCGTCAACCCGTCCGGTTTGGGCGCATTGCTCACGCTGCGAGAGTATCCGCAGGCGCAACGGATATTCTGATGCCGTGCCGAGCCACTCTGACGTCGATCCCGTGGTTCCGCATGTCGGGGTGGCCAACGTCGCCAACCTGCTCACCGGGCTCCGGATGGCCCTGGTTCCGGTATTCCTGGTCGCCCTCTTCGTCGGCGATGGCCATCAAACCTTTTGGCGGACAGTCGCTTTCGTGATCTTCGCCACAGCGGTCATCACCGATCACATCGACGGTCGGATCGCCAGAAGCTACGACTTGGTCACCGAGTTCGGGAAGCTCGCCGATCCGATCGCCGACAAGGCACTGATCGGCGCGGCGCTCATCGGCCTGTCGATGCTCGGGGACCTGCCCTGGTGGGTGACCGGGGTGGTGCTCGTCCGTGAGATCGGCGTCACGGCGCTGCGCTTCGCCGTCCTTCGCCGTGGCGTGATCCCGTCCAGTCGGGGCGGCAAGCTCAAGACCCTGGTCCAGGCGGTCGCGATCGGGCTCTTCATTCTGCCGCTCTCCGGAATCTGGCTCGTCGGGGCGTGGGTGATCATGTGGGCGGCCATCGTGTTGACCGTGGTCACGGGCGTCGACTACGTGGTCTCGGCCGTCCGCGACTCGCGTACCCGTCCCGCTGGTCACTGACGGTCTCCCGCCCTGCGGGAACCAATTCGCGCCGTGCGGGCGTTCTGGTGTTAGTGGGTGCCGGAGGTGCCCATGCCGCAACTGTTGTGAGGAGAGCGCGATGACGGCATTGCTGCGCGAAGTGATCGGCGACGTGCTGCGTCGAGCCAGGATCGAGCAGGGCCGGACCCTGCGTGAAGTGTCCGACGCGGCCCGCGTGAGCCTCGGGTACCTCTCGGAGGTCGAGCGGGGCCGCAAGGAGGCCTCCAGCGAGCTGCTCGGCGCCATCTGCGGCGCCCTCGACGTCCCGCTGTCCCGCGTGCTCACCAACGCAGGCGAGACGATGGAGCAACTGGAGCTGATCCACGCCGACGCGGCGACGGTCAGCGCTACGAACATCGACGTCAGCACCAAGGTCGTCATTCCGCAGGTCGTGTCCATGGCGGTCGCCTGAGCCTGCGAGGCGGATTCTTCCGCAGGGGTGTGGTCCCTCCCACGGAACCGATAAGTTGGCACGTAGCGGCAACCACCCGAGCCCACCCGGGCAGACAGCACGAAACGAAGGCGGAACGAACTCATGGCCAACCCGTTCGTCAAGGCGTGGAAGTACCTCATGGCGCTGTTCAGCTCCAAGGTCGACGAATACGCCGACCCGAAGGTGCAGATCCAACAGGCCATCGAGGAAGCCCAGCGCCAGCACCAGGCGCTGACCCAGCAGGCCGCTCAGGTCATCGGCAACCAGCGTCAGCTGGAGATGCGGCTGAACCGCCAGCTGGCCGACATCGAGAAGCTCCAGGTCAACGTTCGTCAGGCCCTCACGCTGGCCGATCAGGCCACCCGCGCGGGCGACGCGGCCAAGGCCACCGAGTACAACAACGCCGCAGAGGCGTTCGCGGCGCAGCTGGTCACCGCCGAGCAGAGCGTCGAGGACCTCAAGGCGCTGCACGACCAGGCGTTGGGCGCGGCTGGGCAGGCGAAGAAGGCCGTCGAGCAGAACGCGATGGTGCTGCAGCAGAAGATCGCCGAGCGCAGCAAGCTGCTGTCGCAGCTCGAGCAGGCCAAGATGCAGGAGCAGGTCAGCGAATCGCTGCGGTCCATGAGCGAAATCGCCGCGCCCGGCACCACGCCGAGCCTCGACGAGGTCCGGGACAAGATCGAAAAGCGCTACGCCAACGCGATGGGTGCGGCCGAGCTGGCACAGAACTCGGTGCAGGGCCGAATGATGGAGATTCAGCAGGCCAGCGTCGAGATGGCGGGCCATTCCCGGCTCGAGCAGATCCGCGCGTCCATGCGCGGTGACGCGCTGCCAACGGGCGGTGCTGCCGCGCCCGCCGCGCCGGCCGCCAACCCGCCCGCCACGGCACCGGAAAACCCGCTCTCGCAATAAGTTTCGAGGTAGAAGACAGTGGACGTGAAGACCGGACGCAGAGCGGGCTTGCGCACCGTCGTGCAACACGGCGTCGACACGGCAGCCGAGCTCGCCGATGGGCTCGCCCAGAAGCTCGGCGCCGCTGCCGATCCGCGGGCCAAGATGCTGCGCAAGCGCCGCTGGGCGCTGCGCGCGGGCTGGTTCTTCACCTTCGCCACCGTGTTCTGGATCGCGGTCACCGGCCTGCTCGCGTCGTGGAGCACCCCGGTGTGGGCGCTCATCATCACGGGAGTGATCGCTGCGGGTGCCGCGTTCCCCGCGACGCTGGCGTTCCTGCGCTACCGCTGGCTGCGTGCGGTGCCGTTGCCCCCGGAGCGCACCGTCCACCGGCTGCCCCCGTGGGGCTCGGCGGCCCGCCCGTCGATGGCCGCGCTGTCCTCGTCGGAACGTGGGCTGCATTCGTTGCTCGGCATTCTGCAGCGTGGCGACATGCTGCCAGCCGACGAACTGCGCGAGGTCACGGCGGCGGCCGACCAGACGGCGGCCACCATGGCGGCGACGGCCAAGGAGGTCGTCTCGATGGAACGGGTCGCCAACGGGTCACCGCAGTCACGGGCCCACCTGACGCCCATCATCCGGTCGTTCGTCGCGCAATTGGATCGCGGAGCCCGGCAGTACGACGAAATGGTGACCGCCGCAGCGCAATTGGTGTCGGCGGTGAATTCGGGTTCGATGTCGACGTCACCGATGGCCGCACAGCGTTACCGGCACGAGCTCGCAGGCGCCACCGACCGCCTGACCGGCTGGGCGCAGGCGTTCGGGGAACTCGGCCAGTTGCGCCGCGCCTGACGCCCTAGAGGTCCTGGCTGCTCGGCGGCCCCTCGCGCGGTCCGTACTTCGCGATGTACGCGTCGTGGATGTGCGAGTCCCGCTGGCGGGCGATGTAGTCGACCAGGCCGGGATCCAGGCCGTGCTTTCGCAGCATGTGGCGGCGCCACACCTTGTTGAGTGCGTGCGAGAAGAACACGAACGGGATCAGGATCGGCAGTGTCGTGGACAGGTGGAGGTACAGCGACATCGGCACGATCCAGAACGGCGTGAGGATCAGCACCGCCGGAATGAACACCCGCACCATCATGCGGACGGTGGCGCCTCGTCCGGCCAGGTCGTCGGCCACCCATTGCTTCATCGAAGAGGGCAGGCGCCGTCCATAGCAGTACGTGACGTACTCCCAGGCGTTCGGCCGGGTGCGTTCGGCGTTCATCACATCTTGGGCCGCAGCGCCGGCACGGCCATCCCCACGATGCCGCGCACGGTCGCCTTCACGAAGGCGAACATGTCGAAGTAGTCCCGCCACAGGGTGATCCGGCCGTCGTGCACCTCGAACACGCCGCACACCCAGAACTGCAGGCGCAGCGGCCCGATGATCATCGCGTCGGTGCGTTCGTTGAGCACGGTCGACCCCTCGGCGACGTTCCGGTGGAACTTCACCTCGAAGCCCATCCGGCCCTCCATGCCGCGCATCATCTTGACGACGCGGCCGCGGCCGCGCACCGTCGGCAGCCCGACGTTCTCGTAGACGACGTCGACGTGCAGAAGGCTTTCGAACGTGTCGAAGTCCTGGTTCTGCAGCGCGATGAGGAAGTTCTCGACCACGAGGGCGTTCTCGGTGCTCGCCTCGATGGATGTCTGCTCCGTCATGACCTCCAGCCTAGTCTGCTGGCCCCGGCCGAACATTCGTCGCCTTCCCCGGGGGCTGTGGCAGGGTAGGCCGATGCACGTCGCGGTGGTTGCCGGCCCCGATCCCGGGCATGCGTTTCCCGCGCTCGCCCTGTGCCTGAAGTTCCAGGCGGCAGGCGACGACGCCACCCTGCTCACCGGCGTCGAATGGCTCGCTACCGCCCGTGCCGCGGGCTTACCCGCGGTCGAGTTGCTCGGCCTCGACGCCGAGCTGACCGACGACGACGCCGACGCGGGGGAAAAGCTCCACCGCCGCGCGGCGCGAATGGCCGCGCTCAACGTGCCTGGCCTGGAAGCGCTGCGACCGGACCTCGTGGTGTCCGACGTCATCACCGCGTGCGGCGGGCTCGCCGCCGAAGTGCTCGGGGTCCCGTGGGTCGAGTTGAGTCCCCACCCGCTGTATCTACCATCGAAGGGGCTGCCGCCGGTGGGCAGCGGGCTGGCCCCGGGGACGGGGGTGCGGGGTCGGCTGCGTGACGCGGTGATGCGCGCCATGAGCGCGCGATCGGTACGGGCGGGTGACCGGCAGCGTGCGAAGGCCCGCATCGAGATCGGTTTGCCTGCAGTCGATCCCGGGCCGGTGCGGCGGTTGATCGCGACCTTGCCCGCGTTGGAGGTACCGCGGCCCGACTGGCCGGCGGAGGCCGTCGTCGTGGGGCCGCTGCACTTCGAACCCACGACGATGATGCTCGAGGTTCCACCGGGGGACGGGCCGGTGGTGGTCGTGGCGCCGTCCACCGCGTCCACCGGGACGCAAGGCTTGGCCGAGCTCGCGCTCGAGGTGCTCAGGCCCGGGACGACACTCCCGGAAGGCGCTCGCGTGGCGGTGTCACGCCTTCGTGGACCGCAGGTGGCCGTCCCGCTCTGGGCGACGGTGGGGCTGGGCCGCCAGGACGAGCTGCCGTCGCACGCCGACGTGGCGGTGTGTGGCAGCGGTCACGGCATCGTGGCCAAGGCGCTGCTGGCTGGGGTGCCGTTGGTGGTGGTGCCTGGCGGGGGCGACCAGTGGGAGCTCGCCAACCGCGTTGTGCGACAAGGCAGTGCCGTACTGGTCCGACCGCTGACCGCCGATGCGTTGACCGATGCGGTGGCCGAGGTGCTCTCGTCGTCGAGCTATCGCGATGCGGCGACGCGGGCCAGGGCAGGAGCGGGCGGGGTGGCGGATCCGGTACGGGTGTGCCATGAAGCGCTCGCGGCGTCGGCGTAGGTTGGTGCCGTGCGGTTGACGGAATTCCGCGAGCTGGTCGAGGGACGGTTCGGTGCGGTGCGCGGCGGCTCGATGCTCGTCGACCACGTGCTCAGCGGGCTCGGTGGGCGCACCGCCGCCCAGGCCATCGAGGAGGGAGTCGAGCCACGCGACGTGTGGCGCGCGCTGTGTGCCGACTTCGACGTCCCGCGGGACCAGTGGTGACGGGGTTCAGGACCTGGCATCGTTGACCAGGTCGAGGGTGGCTTGCGTGGCGGCCGCCAGCGCGGCGGTCTCGGACTCGGTCAGGGTGCCGCACAGCCAGTCCCAGTGGGCGGCGACGGTCTCCCCCGGCACGGGGGCGGGGGCGAGCGTCGTGCCGCCCTTGCGCCACGTCACGCATTCGACGGCGGGGTCGCCGAGGCGCAGCCTGCCGTCGGGGTAGCTGAGCGGCCGCGAGACGATCGTCGCGCGGTCGTCCTCGACGGCCTCGACGGTGCCCCAACGGATGCGGCAGTCCTGCAGCACCTGCAGCGGGGTGACGGGGTCGCGGTCCAGGAAGCCCACCCAGGGATAGACGACGAACACGTGAAAGCTGTGGTGCGCCAACGCCTGACCGTCGGGTAGCGCGCCGAGCAGGCTGGTGACCTGCCCGGTGAACGCGGACCGCAGCCGGTGTTGCAACGCCGTCGGGTCCACCTTGTCGAGCAGCGGTCCGCCGACCCAGTAGGTGCGCACGACTTCCTCGGCGAGCGGGTCGTCGTCGACGGACTCGGCGATGGCGTTGAGATACGGCCACGCCCCGTCGAAGGCCTGCGCGTGCGTCTCGTGGGCGTCGGCGCCGTGATCGCCAAGCAGCGCGCCTGTGTCCGCGGGCCCGCAGTAGCCGAGTTCGTTGGGCGGGAAGGCGAACCGCGCGAACAACGCGTATCCGGACTCGGTCGACGTCGACACGGTCAGCAGATCCGCGGCAGCTGTTCGCCGATCGGCAGGTCGACGACGCGGGTACCGCCCAGCGCCGTGCGCGCCACCACCATGCCGGGGTGGTCGTCGACGCAGGTGCCGATGAGGGTGGCACGGGTTCCAAGCGGATGTGCACGCATGGCGGCGAGCACGACGTCGGCGTCCGCGTGGGGCACGAACGCGAGGAGCTTGCCCTCGTTGGCCACGTACAGCGGGTCGAGGCCGAGCAGCCCGCAGGCGTCGCGCACCTCCGGCGGGATGGGGAAGGCCCGCTCGTCCAACGAAATGCCGACGCCTGCTGCCTTGGCGATCTCGTTGAGCGTGGCGGCGACTCCGCCGCGGGTGGGGTCGCGCAGCACGTGGACGTCGACGCCGGTGTCGATCATGGCGGCCACCAGTCCGTGCAGCGGAGCGGTGTCACTGGCGATCGTGGTGCCGAACTCCAGCCCCTCACGGCAACTCATGACCGCCACGCCGTGCACGCCGATGTCCCCGCTGACGATGACGGCATCGCCGACGGTCGCACGCTGAGGTCGGATGTCGACGCGCTTGTCCACCAATCCGATTCCGGCGGTGTTGATGTAGACCCCGTCGCCGTGCCCGGAGTCGACCACCTTGGTGTCTCCGGTGACGAGCTTCACGCCGGCGGCGAGCGCGGCGGTTCCCACGGCCTGCGCGATGCGGGCGATCTCGTCGAGGGGGGTGCCCTCCTCGAGGATGAAGGCGGTGGACAGCACCATGGGTTGGGCGCCGGCCATCGCCAGGTCGTTGACCGTCCCGTTGACCGCGAGGTCACCGATGGTGCCGCCGGGAAATACCCGAGGTTTGACGACGAACGAGTCCGTCGAGAACGCCAACCGCTCCCCGCCGACGCTGATGACGGCCGAGTCACCCATCCCGGCATCCGCCGCGGGGCCGAACGCCGGCAGAAACAGGTGCTCGATGAGCTCGGCCGACATCGCGCCGCCGCCACCGTGCCCCATGACGATGTTGGGGGAGTCCCGCAGCGGCATCGGGCAGACCCAGGCCTCCATGTCGATGTGGGCGCCCGCATCGGTGGACGGATCAGGCATGGCTCACCTCGAGTCGGCGGTACAGGTAGTAGGCCGCGCATGCGCCCTCCGACGAAACCATCGTGGCGCCAAGCGGATTGCGTGGCGTGCACAGCGTTCCGAACGCTTCGCACTCGTGAGGTTTGATCAGTCCTTGCAGCACTTCGCCCGACCGGCACACCGCCGACTCGGCGGTATGGATGTCGGTCACCGCGAACCTGTGCTCGGCGTCGAACTCCCGGTACGCGGGGGACAGCCGCCAACCGCTGTTCGGGATCATGCCGATGCCGCGCCAGGCCCGGTCGGTCACCTCGAAGACGTCGGCCAGCATCGCCTGCGCGGGTACGTTGCCCTCGTCCTTCACCGCCCGTTGGTACGCGTTCTCCAGTTCGTGACGGCCGGACTCCAACTGCAGCACCGTGCGCCGGATGCCCTCCAGGATGTCGAGCGGTTCGAACCCGGTGACGACGATCGGAATCCCGTACTTGTCGCACAGTTCCGGATACTCGCGCGTGCCCATCACGCAACAGACGTGGCCGGCGGCCAGGAAGGCCTGAACACGGCACGTCGGCGACTCCATGATCGCCGCGATCGCAGGCGGAACGAGCACGTGCGACACCAGCAGCGAGAAGTTCTCGACCCCAAGCCGTTTGGCCTCGAAGACCGTCATCGCATTGGCCGGTGCAGTGGTCTCGAAGCCGATGCCGAAGAACACCACCTGCTTGTCGGGGTTGTCCTTGGCGATGTTCAGCGCGTCCAGCGGCGAGTACACCACCCGTACGTCGCCGCCCTGGCTCTTCACCCGGAAGAGGTCCTTGTCGCTGCCGGGGACGCGCAGCATGTCGCCGAACGAACAGAAGATCACGTCGGGCCGGGAGGCGATCTCCATCGCCTTGTCGATCATCTCCAGAGGGGTCACGCAGACTGGGCAACCGGGGCCGTGGATCATCTCGATCTGGTCGGGCAGCAGCTGGTCGATTCCATGCCGGATGATCGAATGCGTCTGACCACCACAGACTTCCATGATCGCCCAGCGCTGGGTGGTGATTGCCTTGATCTGATCGACCAGGTTGCCTGCCAGGTCGGGGTCGCTGAACTCGTCGAGATACTTCATGGGGTCACCTCATTGGGGTTGGCCTGTCCGGCCTGATGTGCGGCGAGTTCGAACCCGTCGCCGAATTCCTCTTTGAGCACGCCGAGGTGTTCGAACTCCGCGAGCGTGCGTAGCGCGGACTCCTCGTCGAGCCGCTGGATGGCGAAACCGACGTGCACCACCACGTATTCGCCGACCCGAGCGTCGGGGATGTACTGAAGGCACACGTCCTTCTGGATGCCGCCGAAGTCGACTTGGGACATGAGCGTTCCGCCCCGGTCCTCGATGTGAGTAATCCTTCCCGGTACTGCCAGGCACATGTCGATTCTCCTCTGCTCTCGTTTCGCCGCTCAGCCCGAGTTTCCGACCAGCAGCTGGCCCAGCGCGATGCCACCGTCGTTGGGCGGCACGTGGCGATGGGTGATCACCTCGAAACCCTCGGCGCGCAGGCGCTGCCCGGCCAGCCGTAGCAACAGCGCGTTCTGGAACACCCCGCCCGACAACGCGACCGTCGGGGTCTCGGCGGCGGTCGCGACGTCGACGACGAGGTCGGCGACGGCGTGGTGGAACCGCACCCCGATGACGCCGGGGCGCACGCCGGCGCGGACGTCGATCACGACGGCTGACAGGATCGGGCCGGGGTCGAATTGCCAGGTGGCCGTGGTGGTGTCGACGTCGAAGGCGTACCGCCCGATGCCGCAGTCTTCGTGGCGGGCCAGCCCTTCGAGTTCGATCGCGGCCTGCGCCTCGTACGCCACTTCCTGGCGGACTCCCGCGAGCGCAGCGACCGCATCGAACAGCCGGCCCATGCTCGACGTCGGCGCACAGGCCAGTCCGGTCTCCAATTGGTGGCGCAGCACCCGGCGCTCGTCGGGCGGGCAGGCCCGCACCGGCGGCAGTTCGTCGTCCCACGGCAGCCCCGCCGCCCACAGGTGCGCCAGCGCCATGCGGTAGGGCCGGATCACGCTGAGGTCGCCGCCCGCGAGGGGGACGTACTTGAGCTGCCCCAGCCGTCGATAGCCCTTGTAGTCGGCCAACATCGCCTCGCCGCCCCACACCGCGCCGTCGGGCCCGTAGCCCGTCCCGTCGAACGCGAAGCCCAGCACCTGCTGGTTGCCGTCGAGTCCGTGTTCGGCCATGACGGCCGCCAGGTGGGCGTGATGGTGTTGGACGTACCGGACGGGCCGCCCGTCGGCGTGACGGCGGGCCCACGCCGTCGAGCGGTATCCCGGATGAGCGTCGGCGACCAGGACTTCGGGGCTCACGCCGGTGAGCGCGCACAGGTGACGATGCGCCGCAGTCGAAGGCCGACAGCGTGGCGAGGTCGTCCATGTCACCGACGTGTTGGCTGAGCCACGCGTACTTCCCGTCGGCGACGGCCAGCGTGTTCTTCAGATCCGCGCCGACGGCGAGCGTCGGAGGCACCGGCACGGGAAGTGCCACCGGCAGTGGGGCGTAGCCACGGGAGCGACGGATGGGGAGTTCGACATCGTCCACCATCCGGATCACCGAGTCGTCGCAGGGCACCAGGATGTCGCGGTCGTGCATCAGCCATCCGTCGGCGAGTTCGGACAACCGATCGACGGCGTCGTCGTCGGTGAAGCAGATCGGCTCGCCGCCAAGGTTTCCCGACGTCATGACGAGGCATTGCGGGCCGGGGTCGTCGCACCGCAGCCCGAAGAGCAGCACGTGCAACGGCGCGTAGCCCAGCATCACGCCGAGATCGGGGTTGTGCGGGGCCACCGCGTGGGCGACGGCGGCATCGGGTCTGCGGGCCAGCAGCACGATCGGGCGTTGCACGCCCGACAGTGCGCGTGCCGATGCGTCGTCCACCTCGGCCACCGCCCGCGCCGCGTCGAGGTCGGGCACCATCACTGCGAACGGCTTGTCGCCACGGCGCTTGCGTCGGCGCAGTTCGGCGACGGCGAGCTCGTCGGCCGCGTCGCACGCCAGGTGATAGCCGCCGATGCCCTTGAGCGCGAGTATGCGGCCGTCGCGCAACAGCTTTCGGGCCTGCTGCAGCCCGTCCGCGCCGTGGGTGAGCCGTCCGTCGTGCGCCCGGTAGCGCAACGTCGGCCCGCAGTTGGGGCAGCACACCGGTTGGGCGTGGAAGCGGCGGTCGGTGGGGTCGGCGTACTCGCGGGCACAGTCGTCGCACATGGGGAAGCGGGCCATCGTCGTGGCGGCGCGATCGTAGGGCAGCGAGCCGATGATGGTGAACCGGGGCCCGCAGTTGGTGCAGTTGACGAACGGGTGCCGGTAGCGCCGGTCGGTCGGGTCGCGCAGTTCGGCCGCGCAGTCCGCGCACATCGCGACGTCGGGTGAGGCGAGGGTGCGTCCTCCTTCTGATCGGGAGGTGTCCGCGATGGTGAATCCGGTACCGCCCACCAGCGGAATGTCCTGTGTCGACAGCTCTTCGATCACCGCGAGCGGCGGCGGCTGGCGCTGCAACCTGGTCAGGAACGCCTCGACGGCGGGTTCGTCGCCCTCGACCTCGACGATGGCGCCGGAGCTGTCGTTGCGGACCGAGCCGGTCAGCCCGGCTGCCGCCGCGCAGGTGTAGACGTACGGCCGGAAGCCGACGCCCTGCACCACGCCGCGCACGCAGATGCGGAGCCTGCGCCTGCCGGTCATGGCGACGGATCCTCTTCACCGCTGCCCATCAGCCTCAGCCCGGCCATGGCCTCGTCGGCGCCGGCCTTGTCGGTCTTCTCGACGACGAATCCCATGTGGATGATCACCCAGTCGCCTGCGCGGAAGGTCTCCTCGGGCAGCATGCCGACGTTGACCTTTCGGTGCTCGCCCGCGACGTCGACGAGGGCGAGCTGGTCGCCGTAGCCGTCGAGCATCCCGACGACCTGTCCTGGTATCCCCAGACACATGGTTTTCAGCCCTCTCGCGCGGACGCCGTTTGTCGGGCGACCAAGCCCGACAATACGTCCTCCATCGCCGCGACGGCGTCGGGCACGGCCGCGGCCACCGGATGCGACAGGTCCATGCCCTCGTCGATGTCGGCGACTTCACAACCGACCACGATGGTCCTCGGTGCCGTGCCCCCCAACGCCTTCAGCGTCCCGAACACCGCCGCCGGATCGATGCTGTGTGCTTCGAGACCGGCGGTGGGCGCGAGGGTTTCGTGATCCGCCTCGAAGACGTGCACGGTGCCGGGCGCACCCCGATCGGGCAGGGCGTCGACGAGCACCAACGCGTCCCAGTCCTCCAGCAGGTCGTAGGCCAGATGCATGCCGCGGATGCCATAGTCGACGACCTTCACCGTCACGTCGCCGAAGTGGGCGTCTTCGAGCCGGGGGAGGCGCGTCGAATGACCTCGGGTCCGAAGCCGTCGTCTCCGAGGAAGATGTTGCCTATTCCGGCGACCAGGATGCGGGCTGTCATCTGGTTGCGGACCGTCCTACATGTTCCGCATCTTCATGTACCGCCGGACGTCCGGGACGGACCGGAGTCCGACCAGCACTCCCGCCACGACCACGACGGCAACGACACCGCTTGCGACCCAACCAATTACATCCATCATGAACTCCTATCTGGGCTGACAACTCGTGCCTCGAGCGGTTCGACTTCGTCCGGCGCGAAATAGAGATATCGGCCGTACGAGTCGGGCATCTCGAAGTCTGGATGGTCCTCGACGATGACGCCGACGTACTGCTCGCCGTCGACGTCCTCGTGCACGGATATGACGCGCGCCGTCCTGCCTGCGAAGAAGATGTCCTGCGCGTCGGCGCGCCGGCCCGGCCGCAGCCGCACCCTGCTGCCCGCGGACACTCGTACCCCGTTCACCAGCACGGCATCGACGTCGGGACGTACGGCCGTGTCGGCCAACGGATCCCACCAGTCGACACCCTCGGGGACCTCCGGGATCAGGCCCGCGGCCCTCATCTGCTCGTCCAACTCGCCGAACCCGGCGCGTTCGCCTGCATCGATTCCCTGGTCGCTTCGCTCTCCCCCGCAAGCGGGGGGACCCCCAGCACCGGCGTGCGGGTTGCGCAGGATGCCGTGCAGCTCCTGCATCGCTTCGGGCGACATCGAATCGCACCGGTCGATGAGCTGGGCGGCCAACGGATCGGTCGCCCTTGCTTGCGCCTTCTCCTCGTCGGTCATCGTCATCACGCGGAGCGTGAGGATCTCGTCGATCTCGGTCGAGTCGTACAGCGCCCCTTCACTCTGTTCGGCGATCTCGGGATGGTCGTACAAGATGATCGGCGAGATCAGCACCAGGTCACGTTCGCCGGGTCGCCCCGCGAGCACCGGGAAGCACCGGTGCTGCACGCAGCGCGACACCGCGGCCGCGGCGGAGTCGGGTGGTTCGAGCAGTGAAACGAACTCTCCGCCAAGCACTTCGCCGATGACGTGGGTGCCGATCAAGGACGTGGCGATGGCCGTGTCCTTGTCGGCCGCGGGTGCCCCGGTGTTGCGCACCGATACGCTGACCCGGTTTAGGCCGTCGTCCCGCGCGACGGAGATGCTCAGTTCGCCGTGGATCGCCGCCCTGCTCCGGACGAGTCGGCCACCGTCCACGCGCTCGGTGTCCTCACCCGCGGCGACCGTGACCGGTACGGTCCGCGACGGGGCGAGGTCGGCGATTTCGAAGGGGCCGAAGGTCAGTTCGCACTCGACCGCTTCGTCCCAGGTGACCCACGACTGGAGCCCGCTGGTCAGTTCGTCGACCGGTTCGAACCGGCCATCGCCGACGTCGCGTTCGACGCGGCGGTGCTGCAGCTGCAGGAACCTCGTGACGAGGGTCAGCTCGCTGTCGCCGTCGATGAGGACCTGCGCCGAGAGCGCGTCGTCCTCGCCGATGCCCGCCGCGGCGGCGCCTGGCGGACCCACGACGCCGAACTGCCAACGTGATTGGTTCTTGCTTGACGTCGCGCGATACGGGTACAGCAGGTAGCCCTCGTAGAGCACCGCGTCGGCGATGGCGCGGGCGCGGTCCCAAGTGGCCGTCATCGGACCTCCTCCCGCTCGACGCGTGGGATGGGCAACCGGGGCGCCTCGGCCAACAACGTGGTGACGGCATCCTCGAAGTCGAGCATGCCGCGGGCCGACTTGTAGGCGGCCAACGCGGAGATCGTGTCGTGGCTGAGTCGCACCCAACCGGCGTTCGGGTAGTGCAGCCGGGTCAGCTGGTTCCACACCGCCACTGGCAGTTCGTGCTGGGCCTCGCATTCCCACGACACCTGATGGACGGAGAATCCGCGCTCGCCGGGCACGAAAACCGTTCCACTGAAGAGGAACAAGAGCGGGATGGCGCCGTCGCGTAGGGCGTGCAGATACTTCGACGCCGCCACTTCGAAGTCATAGGTGCACTCCAGCGGCAGTGAGATCTCGGTGGCGCCGGTGAAGCCCTGGACCATCGCGGTGCTGTGCTGCCACAGGAAGGTGCGTTGGGTGTTGACCCAGCGCTCCCGCGGCCCGAACAGGTCGACCAGGCCGCTGGCCTCTTCGTCGGAGTACGGCCTCCTCAGCGGCTCGATGCGGATCTGGCACCGCAGCGCGATGGCCTGGATCGGCACGTCGTCACTGCTCGCGATGCCGATGCGCGCGGTCAGACGAGGAGTGACCGAATAGGGTTCCGCGATCACGTCTGAGATGGTGAACGTCAGGTCGCTCACATCGAGGCCACCTTGCTCCGCGCCTTGATCCGGTCGAAGAACTCGTCGACGAATTCGCGTACTTCGTGACCACCATCGAACCCCCGCCACAACATTCGCAGTCTGCCCACGAACTCGTAGCAGGCGTCGATGGGCACCAGGTAGCACTCGGCCGCGGCATTGAGCTCTGGATCGGCGTGGTCGCGGTCCGGTACCCGCACCAGTAACGCTTCGACGTCGTCGGCCAGCATGCTCAGCCGGGTGTCGGCGCCGCTGATCGTGCTCCAGGCTTCGAGGTCCAACTCGGACTCGGTGGCGCCTGCCGGCCCCGGGTAGAAGGCGACGGTCTTGTCCATGTCGGAGTTGTGGAAGAAGAACGCCAGCCCGACGGGAATCTGCAGCGCCTCCCAGGCCCGCCGGTCCAACGTGAAGTCGGACAAGGTCAGGTAGCGGTCCGGGACGGCCCGGTAGCGCAGCTTCGCGTGGGGGTCGGAGAACAGCAGGTAGCAACCGCGGCAGGTGCACATCAGCTGGCGCGCTGCGACATTGACGACGTGCTGATGCTCGTCGGCGATCGGCTCGGCGCACATCTCGCAGCGCTCGCCGACCTGTTGCACGGGGCGTTTGTTGGCGCGAATCCGGGTCAGTACGTCGTATGGACTTCCGGGCTGGGGGTACCTCCCGCTTGCGGGGGAGAGCGGAGCGACTCGGGAATTGTCTGAACCGGGCATCACATCACCCCGGTGGCCTCGGCAAGCACCGCGACCGACAGCACGCCGTCGCGGCGCAGCAGGGGGATCGGGTCGAGATGCGTTGCGCCGTCAGTCGCATCGTCCACGCTTGCACCTGCATGGACGGCGTCGAAGTGCGCGCCGCAGCGCGGGCACCGCAGCACCGCTTGTACCCGTCCGCCCCCCCGGGTCGCTGCGCTCCTGCCCCCTGGAGCCGGGGCGCCCATCGGGCGGTGCAACTGCGCTCCTGCCATCGACTCGGCGCAGCGACCGCACCGATCGTGATACGCGAACAGGTCGTCTCCGACGCGGCAGGCCAGGATGGGCACGCCCGCGACCAGGAAGCCGCCCACCTCGCCAGGGCCGAGGTCCGCGATGTCGGGAGCCGGGTACCACCCGGCGGCCGAGGTGTCCTTGGGCCGGATGCGGCTCATCAGTGAATCGGCCGGGATGAGCGCCGCAGGTGCTGAATCCCGTTCTGCGGCAACTACTTCGATCGAGGTGATCTCGGGTGCCGCCGCCCGCACGGCGTCCTCGACGGCGAACTCGAGCGTGACCGCCGACGACGGGCAACTCTTGCAGCTGCCCGCGAACTGCAGCCGGACGACGTCGTCGACGACCTCCAGCAGCGTCACGTCGCCGCCGTGCGACCCCAGATACGGTCGGACGCCGTCCAGCGCGTCCTCGATCCTGCGTTCCACGCCGTGGGGGTGCAGTCCGTGCACCAGCATGAGGCTGGCGACGAGTTCGTCGGCGGCGAACTCACCGACCAGTTCGGGTGCCGAGCGGGCCGCGATCGCCACCATGCGCTCCAGCGCCGCCCCGTACAGGTCGGTCAGCTCACCGGCCAACTGTTCGGTGCGTTCGCGCACCACCGTTCCGCTGCCCGCGCTGGCGTCCAGCAGGATCTGAATGCGATCACCTGCCGAACGCCATCGCGCGTCGTCTTCGAGTGCCTCCGGGCTTTGGCGTCCTGACGAGGCCATGTATCACTCCCCAGTGACGGACTGCGTCGGTGAGTGCAGTTTCTCGAGCGTCTTGCCCTCGCCGAGGTACATGTGCACCCCGCAGGGCAGGCACGGGTCGAAGCTGCGGACCGTCCGCATGATGTCGATGCCCTTGAAGTTCTCCCGATCGTTCTCCTCGAAGATCGGTTGGCCCTGCACGGCGTCCTCGTACGGGCCCGGAGTCCCGTAGCTGTCGCGCGGGTTGGCGTTCCACGGAGTCGGTGGATACGGGTGGTAGTTCGCGATCTTCCCGTCCCGAATCACCATGTGGTGGCTGAGCACACCACGGACCGCCTCGGTGAAGCCGCACCCGATGGCCTCGTCCGGCACCGTGAACTTCTCCCACGTCTTGGTGCGCCCGGCCCGGATCTCGACCAGTGCCTGCTCGGCGAAGTGCAACGCGCACGCCGCGGCGTAGGCCTGGAAGTAGGTCCTGGCCCGGTTCCGCTCGATGGTGTTGCTGCCGTGCTCGGGGATCTTCCACTCAAAGGAGACCGGGCCCTTGAGCGCCGTCTTGGGCAGGTTGATCTGCACGCTGTACCCCGTGGAGACGACGTATCCGTCTGCGTTGACGAGGCCGGCCAGCGCCGTGCTCCACAGCCGCGCCAGCGGTCCGCCGCCGGTGTCCAGCGCAAGATGGTCCTTGCCGTCGAACCAGCGCGGCGACATCACCCAGCTGTACTTGTCGTCCAAGTCGCGCTTCTGCGGCTTGGGGTTGGTGTGCTGATTCCACGGGTGACGCCGGTCGATCGGGTTGCCCAGCGGATCGTTCTTGACGAACATCTCCTGGTCGGTCCAGTCGTCGTAGTAGCTGCTGCCCAACAGGATTCGGATGCCGAGGTTGATGTCCACCAGCGAGTGGGTGACCAGCTTGCCGTCGACGACGACGCCCGGGGTCACGAACATCGCGTTACCCCAGCGCTCCATGTCCTTGTAGGCGAAGTTGCACACCTCGGGATCCTGGAACGAGCCCCAGCAGCCGAGCAGGGTGCGGCGCAGGCCGACCTTCTCGTAACCGGGTAGGGCCTCGTAGAAGAAGTCGAAGAGGTCGTCGTGCATCGGGACGACCTTCTTCATGAATTCGACGTAGCGCATCAGTCGGGTGATGTAGTCGGTCATCAGCTGAATGGTGGCGACGGTGCCGACGCCGCCCGGGTACAGCGTGGAGGGGTGAACGTGCCTGCCCTCCATCAGACAGAACATCTCGCGCGTCCAACGGCTGACCACCAGTGCCTCGCGGTAGAACTCGCCGGTGAACGGGTTCAGGGCGCGCATGATGTCGGCGATGGTGCGGTAGCCGTGGGCCTCCGAGTTCGGGGCCAGGGCGCCCTCGGCCTTGGCCAGCACGCTCGGATTGGTCTCCGACACCATCTTCTCGCAGTAGTCGACGCCGACCAGGTTCTCCTGAAAGATGTTGTGGTCGAACATGTATTCCGCGGCTTCGCCGAGGTTGACGATCCATTCGCCGAGGTTGGGCGGCTTGACCCCGTACGCCATGTTCTGCGTGTAGCAGGAGCAGGTCGCGTGGTTGTCGCCGCAGATGCCGCAGATGCGGCTGGTGATGAAGTGTGCGTCGCGCGGATCCTTGCCCTTCATGAAGATCGAGTAGCCGCGGAAGATCGACGACGTGCTGTGGCACTCCACGACTTCGCGGTTCTCGAAGTCGATCTTGGTGTAGATGCCGAGGCTGCCGACGATCCGGGTGATCGGATCCCACGACATGTCGACGAGGGTGCTCGGGTCCTTCTTGGTGTGCTGGGGTCCGGGAACTGTGGTTGTCATTGAGTTTGCCTTTCTGTGCGTCGCGCAACTACCAGGTGCGCTTCGCTCCTGTGGTCAGTTCCTTGCCCGGATGCCGCCACTTCGGCTCTTTGTCCACGGTCTTTCCGGTGATCTGGCGCAGATTGCGAATCACCGATCCGTACAGCCCCGACGCGGTCGTCGAGATCTTGCCGCCGGGAGGCTCGTCCATGAACGGCATGAACTTGTCCGGGAAGCCCGGCATCGTGCACCCGATGCATATGCCGCCGACGTTCGGGCAGCCCCCGACACCGTTGATCCAGCCTCGCTTCGGCACGTTGCACTTGACGACCGGACCCCAGCAACCAAGTTTCACAATGCATTTCGGCGACCCGTACTCGGTCGCGAAATCGCCTTGCTCGTAGTAGCCGGCCCGGTCGCACCCCTCGTGCACCGTGTTGCCGAACAGCCATTGGGGTCGCAGCGCGTCGTCGAGCGGGATCATCGGCGCCTGACCGGTGGCCATGTACAGCAGATAGGTCAACGTCTCGGAGAGGTTGTCGCCCTGGATGGGGCAGCCGGGCACGCACACGATCGGAATGCTCGCCTTGCTCTTCCAGTCCCAGCCGAGGTAGTCCGGCACGCCCATCGCGCCGGTCGGGTTGCCTGCCATCGCGTGGATGCCGCCGTACGTCGCGCACGTCCCGACGGCGACGACCGCGGTGGCCTTCGGAGCGAGCCGGTCCAGCCACTCACTGGTGGTGATCGGCTGGTTGGTAGCCGGGTCGTTGCCGAACCCGCACCAGTACCCCTCCTTGTGCAGGTTCTCGTTGGGGATCGACCCCTCGACCACCAGCACGAACGGCTCCAACTCGCCGCGGTCGGCTTTGAAGAACCATTCGAGGAAGTCGTCCGCGCCGCCCGCCGGCCCGCACTCGAAGTCGATCAACGGCCAGTGCACCGCGATTTGAGGCAAACCGGGTAGTGCTCCGAGCGCGATCTCCTCGATGCTTGGTTGGGTGGCGCCGGTCAATGCCACGGAATCGCCGTCACAACTGAGTCCGGCGTTGATCCACAGAACGTGGATCAGGGTTTGTTCCGCTTTTGTGGCAGCTTCGGTAGGCATGCTTGCGGCTTTCCGGGATTTGGCTGCAATCCCTGCGGCGCAGGAGTCGCCCTTCGGCCCACTTGCGCGTCGCTGGTTCTCGGTTTACTCGCCGGAGATTGCCATGTCAACGGAAGGACGTGACTTTCGCCATTACGTCTGAATCTTGACGCAACCGTCAATCCACTGGTACCAGAACGTCGATGCCTTCGCCGGTCGTCGCGGACACCGGGAGCACCTTCGCACGCGGGTTGACCGACCTGGCGTATGCCGCACAGACGTCGATATCGAAGTCGACGTACGGCAGTAAGTCGATCTTGTTGATGAGGACCAGCTCGGCGGCGGCGAACATGTGCGGGTACTTGAGCGGCTTGTCGGCGCCTTCGGTGACGGAGATGACGACTACCATGGCGCGCTCACCTAGGTCGAAAAGCGCTGGACAGACTAGGTTCCCGACGTTCTCGATGAAGAGCAGCGAACCCGGTTCGGGGTCGAGGGCGTGGAGTGCGCGATGCACCATGTCTGCGTCGAGGTGGCATCCGGCACCAGTGTTGATCTGAATGGCGCGGCATCCGGTGGCCCGGATCCGCTCCGCGTCGAGCAGCGTCTCCTGGTCGCCCTCGATGACGGCGATGGGCCTCCGATCGTCGAGGTCGCGGATGGTGCGCTCCAGCAGTGTGGTCTTGCCGGCCCCCGGGGAGCTGGTGAGGTTGAAGGCCACGATGTCGCGTTCGGCGAGCCACTCGCGGTTCTGTTCGGCGAGCACGTCGTTCTTTGCTAGCACCCGTTGCTCGAGTGTGATGGTTTGGCGCTCGCCTCGTGAGGGTGGTGGTGACCGTCATCGTGGGAATGGTCGTGACCGTGGGTGTGGGTCTCGCCCGGGAGCGTGATGGTCGCACCGTCGTCACCGCAGCCGCATGTTGCACACATGGTCAACTCACTTCCATCGAAAGGATCTTGAGGTCCCGGCCGGCCAGCACCTCGACGTCGGCGCTGCCGCAGGGACACAACAGAATCGGGTCGGTCAACTCGAAGTGCGCGTCGCAGCTGCGGCACCGCGCCGTGCCCGGGCGAACGTCGATGTCGAGGCGTGCGCCCGCCGCGATGGTGCCCTCGGTGGCGAGGTCGAAGCAGAACGTCATGGCCTCGGGGACGACGGCGCACAGGGCACCGACTTCGAGTTTGACGCTCGACACGCGCCGTCCCGCGGCGTGCTCGCACACCGCTTCGACGACACTCTGCGTCAACGCCATCTCGTGCATGTCCGCCCCAGTCTGGGCCCCGATGACCCCACGATAGGTCGCGTCGCGGCGGAGGGGGAGTAGTCGCGGGGAATCGTCATACGGCGGGAGTGCCGGGATTCCGCGTCTTCCCCGATGCGCGGCGTGTCGACTTGAGTCGAACAGATGTTCGGCTACTGTGGGCGATGTTCGACGCCGAAGCGCTGGTCAGACCCACTTGTCAGTGGGAGCCCCTAGCGTCACCGCCAACTTGATCGAATACCCGATCAAACCGGACAGCTGGACACACAAGAGGGACGGAGACCCACCCATGACGCAAACACCCGACCGCGAGAAGGCCCTCGAACTGGCACTCGCCCAGATCGAGAAGAGTCACGGCAAGGGCTCGGTGATGCGACTCGGCGAGGAGGCTCGTCAGCCCATCGCCGTCATCCCGACCGGCTCGATCGCACTCGACGTGGCGCTGGGCATCGGCGGTCTGCCGCGTGGCCGCGTCGTCGAGATCTACGGCCCGGAGTCGTCCGGCAAGACCACCGTCGCCCTGCATGCGGTGGCCAATGCGCAGGCCGCAGGCGGCATCGCGGCGTTCATCGACGCCGAGCACGCCCTGGACCCGGACTACGCCAAGAAACTCGGCGTCGACACGGACTCGTTGCTGGTGTCCCAGCCCGACACCGGTGAGCAGGCGCTCGAGATCGCCGACATGCTGATTCGCTCCGGCGCGCTGGACATCCTGGTCATCGACTCGGTCGCCGCGCTGGTGCCGCGCGCCGAGATCGAAGGCGAGATGGGCGACAGCCACGTCGGCCTGCAAGCCCGGTTGATGAGCCAGGCGTTGCGGAAGATCACCGGTGCGCTGAGCAACTCGAATACCACCGCGATCTTCATCAACCAGTTGCGCGAAAAAATCGGTGTGATGTTCGGCTGCGGGTCCTATACCACCCGTGTGCAACTGGCCGATGGCACCACCGAGAAACTCGGCAAGATCGTCAATCAGAAAATGGACGTCGAGGTGCTGTCCTACGACCCAGTGACCGATCAGGTCGTACCCCGTAAGGTGGTGAGCTGGTTCAACAACGGTCCTGCCGAGCGGTTCCTCCAGTTCACCGTCGAGAAGTCCGGCGGCAACGGCAAGTCCCAGTTCGCCATGACGCCCAACCACCTCATCCGCACCCCGGCCGGGTGGACGGAGGCGGGCGACCTCCTAGCGGGCGACCGTGTGATGGCGGCTGAACCGCATCTGCTCAGCGAACAGCAGTTCCAGGTCGTACTCGGGTCGCTCATGGGAGACGGAAACCTCTCGCCCAACCGGCGCGATCGCAACGGTGTCCGGTTCCGGCTGGGGCACGGGGCAAAGCAGGTCGAGTACCTGGAATGGAAGACCGCGTTGATGGGCAACATCAAACACTCGATCCACGAGAACGCCAAAGGCGCAAGGTTTGTCGACTTCACCCCGTTGCCAGAGCTGGCTGAGGTGCAACGTGCGATGTATCTCGGCGACGGCAAGAAGTTCCTGTCGGAGGAGTATCTGAAGGCGCTCACGCCGTTGGCGCTGGCCGTTTGGTACATGGACGACGGCTGCTTCACCACGCGGTCGAAGGGACTGCAACAACGCACCGCCGGCGGCAGTGGTCGAATCGAGATTTGCGTGGAGGCGATGGGCGAAGGATCGCAGGTGCGTCTCCGTGACTACCTGCGAGACACTCACGGCCTGGATGTACGCCTGCGCCAATCGGGTTCGGCAGGTAAGGCGGTACTGGTGTTCTCCACTGGCGCGACGGCGAAGTTCCAGGAGTTGGTGGCGCCCCACATGGCGCCGTCGATGGAGTACAAGCTGCTGCCGCGGTTCCGGGGTCAGGGATCGGTGACGCCGCAGTTCGTCGAGCCCACCCAACGGCTTGTGCCGTCTCGAGTCCTCGACGTTCACGTCAAACCGCCCACTGGTTCGATGAACCGCTTCGACATCGAGATCGAGGGTTCGCACAACTACTTCGCTGACGGTGTCATGGTGCATAACTCACCCGAAACCACAACGGGCGGTAAGGCATTGAAGTTCTACGCCTCCATCCGCCTGGATGTGCGACGCATCGAGACGCTCAAGGACGGCACCGACGCGGTCGGCAACCGTACTCGTTGCAAGGTCGTCAAGAACAAGATGGCGCCGCCGTTCAAGCAGGCCGAGTTCGACATCCTCTACGGCAAGGGCATCTCCAAGGAGGGTTCGCTCATCGACATGGGCGTCGAGCACGGCTTCGTCCGCAAGTCCGGCTCCTGGTTCACCTACGAGGGTGAGCAGCTGGGGCAGGGCAAGGAGAACGCCCGCAACTTCATGATCGAGAACCCCGAGATCGCCAACGAGATCGAGAAGAAGATCAAGGAAAAGCTCGGCATCGGCGCCGTGCTGACCGAAGATGCCAGCAATGTCGAAGCCCTGCCCGCCCCAGTCGACTTCTGAGTCGCAGGAGGAGCAGGCGCGGGCATTGTGCCTACGCCTGCTCACCGTGCGGGCGCGGACGCGGGCCGAGCTAGCCGCACAGCTGGTCAAGCGCGGCTACCCCGACGACCTCAGCGAGCGCGTGCTTGATCGGCTCACCGACGTCGGGCTCGTCGACGACCGTGACTTCGCCGAGCAGTGGGTGCGGTCGCGTCACGTCAACGCCGGGAAGGGCAAGCGCGCCTTGGTCTCCGAGTTGCGCACCAAGGGTGTCGACGACGAGGTGATCACCGCCGCGCTCGCCGACGTCGACTCCGACGCCGAACGTGTGCGGGCCGAGCACCTCGTCGCCGACAAGCTCCGGCGGGAACGGCTCACCGACGACGACGAGCCCAAACTGGCCCGTCGGTTGGTCGCCATGCTGGCTCGAAGAGGCTACGGACAGTCCATGGCGTTCGACGTCGTCAAGGTCGCGCTGGCCAACGAGCGGGAGCGGCGCCGAGTCTAAGGCTCGCCGCGGCATCGGGTCAGTCGTGATGCTGGCGGTGCCCGTCGTCCTTGCGGTCATGGCGATCGTGCTGATCGTGGCCGGACTTCTGGGCATCCGATCGTCCCGACGTCGACGACGGTCCCTCGTTCGAAGCTCGATCGGGCCGTTCGTGGCGCAGACCGTCTGGGCCATGAGAATCGTGCTTGCGGCGAACGTCAATCGTCGGGCCCGAGGATCCGCTCTTGGGTTCGTCGGTGCCGACGAGGCGCGCCGGCCCGATGTTCACCGTTTGGGACGCCTCGTCAGGAGGTCCGGAGCGGTGGGTGAGCGCGATGCTGGTCGGTGTCGGGACCCGCGGTGCCGATCCAACGACGACGCGCGGGGTCGGCGCGGTGGTGGTGGCAACGGCAGGCTGACCCAGGATGAGGCTCGTCACGAATTGCGCTTGGAATCCCACGTATTCGGCTCCGAACCTGAGCAATTCACTGCCTGCATCGACCTCTACGGCCGCCAGGTCCTGCAGCGCGCGAACGACGGCAGTGGGCAGTGGCGTTCCACCCCCGAGGTCTGCCAACAGCGTCAGCGGGATGGGCAACTCGCGAGCGAACAGTTGAGCGCCGGTCGACAGGAAGTCCGTCACGAACGCGACGTGGAACGCAACCTGCTGGCCGATGAGGCCGGGTGGCGAGAGCGTGGTCGCCATGGGTGTGGGCGACAACGGTTGAGCCTGAGCGACGAGCGCCACCGAGTCCGAGTCGACGGAGCTCGCGACTGCCGGTGGAACGGCAACGGCAACCGCCGTGCCGATGCTCAACACCGCAAACCCAGCCGTGACGTGCAGAGGAAGACGTGTGTCCATGGCTACCTCCCCGATGAATGGGACACCGCGGGTACGAGCCGGTGCTCGCACCGCCATGTAGGACACGAATCCCGGGTCCGTGGGGTTCAACACCGATCACCGCGGCGATGACGGCGCGACGGTGATCGGTGTACCGGGACGGCCGGCTAGCGGTCGAAGTCGGCCGAAAGGCCGATCTCCCGCCACTGCTGCCGACCGGTGGCGGTGCGCTGAATCTTCACGGCTGTGTCATTTAAAGCCTTGGAGTCCAACGGAATTCATTCGGGAAGCGCGTTTGCCGACACCAGGTCGACGTCGATGTTCACGAGCAACTCATGCGTCATCGCCTCGCGGCCTCGACCGCGACTGTCGTCGCTAAGCCACCCCTACCCGAGCGTGCCGGCTTAGATCGTGCCCCCGCCGCCCGCCGCGAACGTGCCCTGCGTGACGGGGGCGACGTGCAACGGTTCCGGGCCTCGTCGCGACCGTCGCATCCGGCCCTCCAGCCAAGTCGCGAAGGTGCCGAGGGTGAAGTTCACGCAGATCATCAGGAGGGCGATCACGATGAGCGCGGGAATGTAGTTGCCGTACGCGGCCCCGACTTGCGTGCCCTGCCGCACCATCTCCAGGAACGTGATCTGGTAGCCGATGGCCGTGTCCTTCAGCACCACGACCATCTGCGACACCAGCACGGGCAGCATCGACGTGATTGCCTGCGGCAGAAGGATCGACCGCATGATCTGGCCCCAGCGCATCCCCAGCGCCTCGGCGGCCTCGGACTGTCCGCGCGGCAGGGCGCGGACGCCCGCGCGCACGATCTCGGCGATCACCGCGCCGTTGTACAGCGTCAGGCCGGTGATGACACCTGCCAGCGCAAGGTGTTTGGAGGGGAAGATGTCGTAGGTCGCGTACAAGAAGTACGCGAAGATCATCATGATCAGCACCGGGACGGCGCGGAAGAACTCGACGACGATCGAGCAAAGCCACCGCACTCCGCCGCGATGGGACAGCCGACCGACGCCCAACAGGAAGCCCAGCAGCAGAGCGAGCACGATCGACACCGCCGCCGCGGTCAGCGTGCCCTGCACACCGGGCAGAATGTAAGTCTTCCAGAGGTTTCCGGTGAGGAAGGGCTCCCACTTGGCAGCCGTCAGCTGGCCCTTGGTGTTCAATCGCGAGTAGACGATCCACGCCACGGCCGCCACCACGACGATCGTGACGACGGTGATCAGCCGGTTGCGAAGCCGGGCGCGTGGTCCCGGAGCGTCGAACAGAACCGATGGCCCGCTCATGATCGTCCGTTCTTCGCGCAAGCGCTCATCACCGCGCCACCGCCAGCCGCTTGCCCAACCATCCGAACAACAGCCCGAGCGGCAGCGTCAAGATGATGAACCCTAGCGCGAAGATCGAGCCGACGGTCAACAGCGCCGCGGTGTCCTCGATCATTCCCTTCATCAACAAGGCCGCCTCGGCCACGCCGATGGCCGATGCGATGGTGGTGTTCTTCGTCAACGCGATGAGCACCGACCCGAGCGGGATGATCACCGCTCGAAAGGCCTGAGGCAGCAAGATGATTCGCAGGTTCTGCATGAAGGTCAGGCCTAGGGATCGGGCCGCTTCGGCCTGTCCCATCGGGACGGTGTTGACGCCAGAACGGATCGTCTCGCACACGAACGACGCGGTATACACCGTCAGGCCGAGCATCGCCAAGCGGAAGTTCGAGTCCTCGATGGACGTCGTGGACTGGGAGTCGACGAGCGTGATGCCGAGCGTCTGTGCCAAGCCGAAGGAGCAGAAGAGGATGATCAGAGTCAGCGGAGTGTTGCGCACCACGTTGACGTAGATCGCCCCCAGCCATTTGAGCATTGGCACCGGTGACAGCCGCATCCCGGCCAGTATCGTGCCCAGCACGAACGCCCCGATGGCCGAGAACACGGTCAATTGGATCGTCGTCCAGAACGCACCGAGGACGTCGTAGTCTTCGCTTCCTAGATGCAGCAACTCCTGGCCGCCCGCCTACTCGTCCTTGTCGCCTCTACCGTGGGGTCAGTGCTCAGCAGGCAGCAGGTGTGGGCGGCGTGGGCGCTGCCAGCCCCGCAGGGCCGAGGTTCTTCTCCCAGGCGGCCTTCCACGCGCCGTCGGACTCCATCTTCTTGATCGCGTCCGTGACCTTGGTGCACAGCTCCTTGTCGTCCTTCTTCAGGCCGACGCCGTAGTTCTCGGTGGAAAAGGGCTCGCCGACGATCTTGAACGTGCCCGGACTCTGGGCGGCGTATCCGGCGAGGATGACCTCGTCGGTGGTCACCGCGTCGATCGCGCCGTTCTTCAGGGCCTCGACGCAGGCCGAGTAGGTGTCGTATTGCTGGAGCTGGACACTCGGGAACTCGTCCTTGATCTTCTGGGCCGGGGTCGATCCGGACACCGAGCACAGCTTCTTGTTGTTGGCGAGCGAATCCTTGCCGGTGATGTCGGTGTTGTCGGCCTTCACCAGCAGGCTCTGGCCGGTGACCAGGTAGGGCCCGGCGAACGAGACCTTCTCCTTGCGTGCATCGGTGATGGAGTAGGTCGCGGCGATGAACTTGACCTGGTCGTTCTGAATCAGCGTCTCGCGCTGGGCGGACGGTGATTCCTTCCACTCGATCTTGTCGGGCGCGAAGCCGAGTTCCTTGGCCACGTAGGTGGCGACGTCGACGTCGAAGCCGCTCATCGTCCCGTCGGGGTTCTTCAGGCCGAGGCCGGGCTGGTCGAACTTGGTGCCGATGACGATCTTGCCGTCGTCGGATCCGCCGCCGCCGCCGCAGGCGACGACGGACAATGGCACGGCAACGGCCAGCGCGACGGCTGCCGCCAATCGGATGCGCATGGGCTTGCGGACGGAGCTCACGGTGATTCCTTTCGCCGGGGCGTTCAGTGGTTGAGGATCTTGCCGAGGAAGTCCTTGGCACGGTCGGATTTCGGATTGGAGAAGAACTCTTCGGGCTCGGCGTCCTCGACGATCGCGCCGTCGGCCATGAAGACGACGCGGTGCGACGCCCGCCGGGCGAAGCCCATCTCGTGGGTGACCACGACCATCGTCATGCCCTCTTCGGCCAGCGAGGTCATGACGGCCAGGACCTCGTTGATCATTTCCGGGTCCAGGGCGCTGGTGGGCTCGTCGAACAGCATCACCTTGGGGTTCATCGCGAGCGACCGCGCGATCGCCACGCGCTGCTGCTGTCCGCCGGACAGCTGCGCGGGGTACTTGTCCTTCTGGTTGGCGATGCCGACCCGCTCGAGCAGCTCCATCGCCTTGGCGTGCGCCTGCTCCTTCGATGACTTCCGGACCTTCATCGGAGCAAGCGTGACGTTCTGCAGAATCGTCTTGTGCGCGAACAGGTTGAACGACTGGAACACCATGCCGACATCCGAGCGCAACTGCGCGAGCTGGCGACCCTCTGCGGGTAGCACCTGACCGTCGATGGCGATGGTGCCAGAGTCGATCGGCTCGAGCCGATTGATGGCGCGGCACAACGTCGACTTGCCGGATCCGGACGGTCCGAGCACCACCATGACTTGGCCGCGGGGTACCTCGAGGTTGATGTCCTTGAGCACGTGGAGGTCGCCGAAGTGCTTGTCGACGGCCTTCATTGAGATCATTGCCTGGCTGGTCGGCGCCGGTTCGCTGGGTGCGGACGCAGCTTCGTCGATCGCCATGGGCTCAGACACTACCCAGGTAACGCGCAGTTCGCCGGGGTCTTCGGAATCCGGTGAATTTGGCGTGGCTTCGATCTCTTCAAGCCCGCCCGTACCATTGGGCCGTGACTTCGATGGTGGTTCCCGGCGCTCCGGCTTCAGCCGTCGGGTCCTCGCGCGAGCGCTCGTCGGATGCCGGCGGCTCCTCGCGCGAGCGCTCGACGGATGCCCTCGGCTCCTCGCGCGAGCGCTCGACGGCGCGTACCTATCAGGTCCGTACCTACGGCTGCCAGATGAACGTGCACGACTCCGAGCGCCTCGCGGGCCTACTCGAAGCCGCAGGCTACGAGCGTGCCGCCGACGGCGCGGACGCTGACGTCGTGGTCTTCAACACGTGCGCGGTCCGCGAGAACGCCGACAACAAGCTGTACGGGAACCTCAGCCACCTCGCTCCGCGCAAGGCCTCCGATCCCGACATGCAGATCGCCGTGGGTGGCTGCCTGGCGCAGAAGGACCGCGACGCCGTGCTGCGCAAGGCGCCGTGGGTGGACGTCGTGTTCGGTACGCACAACATCGGCTCCTTGCCGACGCTGCTCGAGCGCGCTCGACACAACAACGAAGCACAGGTCGAGATTGCCGAGGCGTTGCAGGAATTTCCGTCGGCCTTGCCTGCGGCGCGCGAATCCGCCTATGCGGCTTGGGTTTCCATCTCCGTGGGCTGCAACAACACGTGCACGTTCTGCATCGTGCCTGCGCTGCGCGGCAAGGAGGTCGACCGGCGGCCCGGTGACGTGCTCGCCGAGGTTCAGTCGCTGGTGGACCAGGGCGTACTCGAGGTGACGCTGTTGGGCCAGAACGTCAATGCGTACGGCGTTTCGTTCGCTGCGGACGAGCGCCTGCGCGAGGACCCGGCAGCTTGGTCGGACGTTCCGCGGGATCGCGGGGCGTTCGCTGCGTTGCTGCGCGCCTGCGGCGGCATCGCCGGGCTGGAACGCGTCCGATTCACCTCGCCGCATCCCGCGGAGTTCACCGATGACGTCATCGAGGCGATGGCCACCACTGCGAACGTCTGTCCGACATTGCACATGCCGTTGCAGTCGGGGTCGGACCGGATCCTGCGGGCGATGCGCCGGTCCTACCGCGCCGAGCGGTATCTCGGGATCATCGACCGCGTGCGCGCGGCGATTCCGCACGCGGCCATCACCACCGACCTGATCGTCGGGTTCCCCGGCGAGACCGAAGAGGACTTCCAGGCCACTCTCGACGTCGTCGAGCGGGCACGGTTCGCCACCGCGTTCACGTTCCAGTACAGCAAACGCCCGGGCACCCCGGCCGCCGAGCTGCCCGATCAACTGCCGAAGGCCGTTGTGCAGGAACGCTATCAACGCCTGATCGACCTCCAGGAGCGCATCTCGCTCGAGGAGAACGCCGCGCAGGTCGGCACTACGGTCGAGCTTCTCGTCGCCACAGGTGAGGGTCGCAAGGACGCCAGCACCGCCCGCATGTCCGGGCGAGCCCGCGACGGCCGGTTGGTGCACTTCGCCCCCGGCACCGCGAATCCGCGCCCGGGCGACGTCGTCACCACCACGGTCACCGGCGCTGCGCCGCATCACCTGATCGCCGACGCCGACGTGCTGGAGCACCGCAGGACGCGCGCGGGTGATGCCCATGAGGCGGGACGTCGCGTGAAGACCGTGGGGCTGGGAATGCCGGGCATCGGACTGACACCCGCCGCGCCTGCGGCGAAGGGGTGTTGCGGGTGACCGGGTCGACCGGTCGGGGCGACGCAGACTTCGACGCGTTCAAGGGCGACATCGACGCCGTCGAACGGCGCATGGCTCGCGAAATCGACCCGGGTACAAGGGCTTTGGTGGTCGCCATCCTGGTCTTCGTGATCCTTGTAACGTTCGTCCTTCCGCACACCGGCAGTGCCAAGGGAATCGACGTCCTTATCGGCAGCGACGTGGCCGTGCGGGAAGCCATCGCGCTGCCGTCGCGCGTCTTCACGTGGGTGGTGCTGGTGTTCAGCGTCGGGTTCTCGATGCTGGCCCTGCTGACCCGCCGCTGGGGCCTGGCGTGGATCGCCCTGGCTGGCTCGGCGGTGGCGTGCCCGATCGGCATGCTTGCGGTGTGGTCCCGCCAGACCGTCGGCTCAGGTCACCCCGGCCCGGGATACGGGCTCATCATCGCGTGGATCGCGGTCATCGCGCTGACGTTCCACTGGGCGCGCGTGGTCTGGTCACGCACCGCCGTCCAGTTGGCCGCCGAGGAGGAACGCCGCCGGGTTGCGACCGAGAATCAGCGCAAAGGACTGCTCGACGACGGCGAGTCCGCCGCCGACGGTTCCTAGCGCTTCCTGCCCAGCGCCTCGACGGCGGCTTCTGCCCACTCTCGCCACTGCGTCGCGTTGGTCCTGGCCTGCTCGGCGTCCTTGGTGCGGCCCGCCGCCTCGGCCTTCTCGGCCTGCCGCTCGTACTGCTCGGCACGTTCCCGGAACTGGTCGGCCCTGGCCTGCGCCTCCGGATCCGACCACCCGCTGGACGCGGCGTCGCGCACCCGCTTCTCGACGGCCCGCATGCGCCGCTCGAACTCGGGGGCCCGCTCGCGCGGCACCTTGCCGATGGCGTCCCACTTGTCGCCGATGGCGCGGAACGCGGTCCGCGCCGCATCCACGTCGGTGACGTCGATGGCCTCCGCCTGAACCAGCAAGGCCTCCTTGGCGGCGGCGTTGGCGCCGAACTCGGCGTCACGCTCGGCGTTGAGGGCATTGCGGGCCGCGAAGAACTTGTCCTGCGCGGCCTTGAACCGGCCCCACAACGCGTCGTCGAGGTCCTTCGCCGCGCGACCGGCGGCCTTCCACTCCGTCAGAAGGTCACGGAACGCACCGGCCGTCGGGCCCCAGTCCGTCGAGTCACAGAGTGCCTCGGCGCGTTCACACAGCGCCTCCTTGGCCTGCTTGACGCCCACCCGCTCCCGGTCGAGCTCGGCGAAGTGCGATCCGCGCCTGCGGTTGAACGTCTCACGCGCTGCCGAGTACCGCTTCCACAACCCATCGTCGGTCTTGCGGTCAAGCCCCGTGATCGTGCGCCACTCGTCGAGGATCGCGCGCATCCGGTCGCCCGCGGCCTTCCACTGCGTGGCGTTGGCGGCGATGTGCTCGGCCTCGACGGCCAACGCCTCCTTGCGTGCGGTCTGCGCCGCCCGGTGCTCGTCGCGGCGTTCCCGATCGGCCTGGGCGGCGGATTCGGCGTGTTCGGCGATGGCGGTCAGCCGGGTTGCCAGCGCGTCGACGTCGCCGAGTACGGCCGCCGTCGGCAGGCTCTCGGCCAGGGCCGCAGCCGCCGACTTGATCTTGCGGGCGTCGCCGGTACCCGAGGCCAGCCTGCCCTCCATCAGGGCGATCTCGGTGTGAAGGTCCTCGTAGCGGCGGCCGAAGTGCGCGTAGGCTGCCTCGGTGTCACCGGCCTGCCACGACCCGATGATGCGCTCGCCCGCCGCGCTGATCAGCCAGACGGTGCCGTCGGGGTCTACCCGCCCGAACCTGTGGGGATCCGCGGGTGGCGGTACCACTGGCGCGGTCGCGCTCGGCCGGGGCACGGGGCGCGGCGGTCCGGGACGCGGCGGTCCTGGTCGGGGGACGGGTTTGGGGGAGCCGCCTGACTCGCTGGTCGTCATATCCGTAATCCTCGTGCCCTCCGCGCGGTCACCCGCGCTTTCTGCCGCGCGACGCGGCGCCGATAGCTGTGGTTCTCGATCGTTATTCAAACAGAGCGCTCGGCGGCGTGCCCACGCCTTCGCGCAGCCAGTTGCCTAGGCTCGCGTTGCGAGGCTCGAGCGCGAACGGAGGTCGGCGATGGAAAAGGTCCCGATCAACGCCCGCGTCACCGGTCTGCGGCCCGCGGAGAGGCCGCAGCGGTGGGCGCCACCGAGACCACGGCCGCGGACGCTGGCTAGCGTGTTGACGTGCTGAGCGCCATCGCGTTGATCCCGTCCTCCCCTGTCTTGGTGCCCGAACTAGCCACCGGGGCCGCGGCGGAGCTAACCGAACTGGCCGCTGCGGTGAGCACCGCCGCGACCGCACTGCCCGACCGCTGGGTCGCGGTCGGCATCGGCGCCGCGGACGAGGTGATCTCCTCGAACGCCGTCGGAACGTTCGCCGGATACGGTGCCGACGTCCGCGTGACGCTGGCCCCCGGCGGCGGTGGTGAGCCCGCGCGACTTCCGTTGTGCGCCTTGATCACCGGATGGGTGCGCGGGCAGATGAGTCCGGCGGCGGTGGCCGATGTGCGCGTGCTGTCATCCGGGCACGACGCCGACGCCGCAGTGGGTGGCGGCCGGGCGCTGCGCGCCGAACTCGACGCCACCGACGAGCCCATCGGCGTGCTGATCGTGGCCGACGGGGCCAACACACTGATCCCGTCGGCACCTGGCGGTTACGACCCGGATTCCCTGGCGGTCCAGGAGACGCTCGACGACGCGCTCGCCGCGGGTGACGTCGCGGTGCTCACCGCGCTGCCCGACGGCATCGTCGGCCGGGTCGCCTACCAGGTCCTGGCCGGGCTGACGGAGCCCCGGCCGGCGGCGGCGCGCGAACTGTTCCGGGGCGCGCCGTACGGCGTCGGGTACTTCGTCGGGGTCTGGACGCCATGATCCCCGTCCACCCCATCGCCATCGTGGGGCCGACCGGCACCGGCAAGAGCGCCCTGGCGCTCGACGTCGCCGAACGGGTCGGCGGCGAGATCGTCAACGCGGACGCGATGCAGCTGTACCGCGGCATGGACATCGGCACCGCCAAGCTGGCGCCTGCCGAGCGTCGAGGCATTTCGCATCACCAACTCGACGTGCTCGACGTCTCGGACACGGCCACCGTCGGCAAGTACCAGCAGGCCGCCGCCGCCGACGTCGAGGCCATCGCCGCGCGTGGGGCCGTCCCCGTCGTCGTCGGCGGCTCGATGCTCTACCTGCAAGCACTGCTCGACGACTGGGCGATCCCGGCCACCGACCCGCAGGTGCGAGCCAGATGGGAGAGCCGGCTCGCGGACGTCGGCGTCGGTGCCCTACACGCCGAGTTGGCCCACGTCGACGCTGCCGCCGCGGCGTCGATCCTGCCGACCGACGGGCGCCGCATCGTTCGGGCGCTCGAGGTGGTGGAACTGACCGGCCGGCCGTTCGCCGCGAGCGCGCCGACCATCGGGGCGCCGAGGTGGAACACCATCATCGTGGGACTGGACTGGGACACCACGCTTCTCGACGAGCGTTTGGCGCTGCGCACCCAGAAGATGTTCGACGACGGGCTCGTCGACGAGGTCGTCGCGCTGCAAGGCCAGGGGCTCCGCAGAGGCGTCACCGCGTCGCGTGCCTTGGGGTACGCGCAGGTGCTCGACGCGTTGGAGGCGGGCGGGGGCACACAGCCGTTGGCCGAGGCGCAGGAGCGGACGTTCATCGGAACCCGGCGTTATGTCCGTCGGCAGCGGTCGTGGTTCCGCCGCGACCACCGCATCCACTGGCTCGACGGCTCGGCGCCCGGCAACGCGGACACGGCCTTGCTGCTGCTCCGGCAAGTATCCTGATCAGGTGGAGTTCGCCAAGGGGCACGGTACGCAGAACGACTTCGTCGTGCTGCCCGACCTCGATGCCCGGTTGGCGTTGACGCCGGCGGCCGTGTCCGCCCTGTGCGACCGGCGTCGCGGGCTCGGCGCCGACGGAGTGCTTCGCGTGACCACGGCCCAGGCCGCACTGGCCGCGGGCGTCTACGACCGGATCCCCGAGGGCGTGCAGCCGGGCGACTGGTACATGGACTATCGCAACGCCGACGGCTCGATCGCGCAGATGTGCGGCAACGGGGTGCGCGTGTTCGCGCACTACCTGAGGGCCAGTGGGCTCGAGTCGCACGACGAGTTCGTCGTCGGGTCGCTGGCCGGATCGCGGCCCGTCGTCCTGCACGGCGTCGACGCGCTCTCCGCCGACGTGACCGTCGAGATGGGCAAGGCCAATCAACACGGCGTGAGTTCGGCCACCGTGGGGGGCCGCGAGTTCACGGGCCTGGCCATCGACGTGGGCAATCCTCACCTCGCCTGTGTCGACGCCGCACTCACCCCCGACGAGCTCGCCATCCTCGACGTCGGCGCCCCTGTTCGCTTCGACCACGCGCTGTTCCCCGATGGCGTCAACGTCGAGGTGCTGACCGCACCGGATGCCGGCGCAGTAACCATGCGCGTGCACGAACGTGGCGTCGGCGAAACCCGTTCTTGCGGAACTGGAACCGTCGCCGCGGCCGTCGCGGCGCTGCAACACCACGGCGCGTCGACCGGCGCGTTGCGGGTCCGGGTGCCCGGCGGTGAGGTCACCGTCACGATCACCGATGCCACCAGCTACCTGCGTGGGCCCTCCGTCCTGGTGGCCCGCGGTGAGCTGTCCGATGCCTGGTGGCGGGCGCAGTAGCGAAAATTCGAATGCGCAATACACCCTGAAGGGGCAACATCTCCAAATACATGACTGAACCCAACATCCCAAGCACCGGCGAGCTCGCCCTCGAAGACCGCGTCGCACTGCGTCGCGTGGCCGGCCTCTCGACCGAGCTCGCCGACGTCTCGGAGGTCGAATACCGCCAACTGCGCCTCGAGCGCGTGGTGCTCGTCGGCGTCTGGACCGACGGCAGCGCCGCCGACGCCGACGCCAGCCTCGCCGAACTGGCCGCGTTGGCCGAGACCGCGGGCTCCGAAGTGCTCGAAGGGCTGATCCAGCGCCGCGACAAGCCTGACCCGTCGACCTACATCGGCTCCGGCAAGGCCCAGGAACTGCGCGAGATCGTGGTCGCCACGGGTGCCGACACCGTCATCTGCGACGGCGAACTGAGCCCCGCCCAGCTGAACTCGCTGGAGAAGGTCGTCAAGGTCAAGGTCATCGACCGGACCGCGCTGATCCTCGACATCTTCGCCCAGCACGCCACGTCCGCAGAGGGCAAGGCTCAGGTGGCCTTCGCGCAGATGGAGTACATGCTGCCCAGGCTCCGCGGCTGGGGCGAGTCGATGTCCCGCCAGGGTGGCGGCGCCGGTGGCAGCGGCGGCGGGGTGGGCACGCGCGGCCCTGGCGAGACCAAGATCGAGACCGATCGCCGGCGCATCCGCGAGCGCATGTCCAAGTTGCGCCGCGAGATCAAGGACATGAAGAAGATCCGCGACACGCAGCGTGGCCGCCGGCTCGCCAGCGACGTGGCGTCGATCGCGATCGTGGGATACACCAACGCGGGCAAGTCCAGCCTGCTCAACGCGCTGACCGGCGCCGGTGTGCTGGTCGAGAACGCGTTGTTCGCCACGCTCGAACCCACCACGCGGCGTGGGGAATTCGACGACGGGCGGCCGTTCGTGCTGACCGACACCGTCGGATTCGTCCGGCACCTGCCCACGCAGTTGGTCGAGGCGTTCCGCTCCACGCTCGAGGAGGTGGTCGACGCCGATCTGCTGGTCCACGTCATCGACGGCTCCGACGTCAACCCGCTCGCCCAGATCAACGCAGTCCGCCAGGTGGTCAACGACGTCATCGCGGAGTACGACATCGCGCCGCCGCCGGAGTTGTTGGTGGTCAACAAGACCGACGCCGCGACCGGCTTGGGCCTGGCACACTTGCGCCGGGCACTCCCCGATGCGGTATTCGTGTCGGCACACACCGGTGACGGGTTGGTGCGGCTGCGCCAGCGGATGAGTGAGCTCGTCGTCCCCACCGACACGACCGTCGACGTCACCATTCCGTACGACCGCGGCGACCTCGTGGCGCGCGTGCACGCCGACGGCCGCGTCGACGCCACCGAGCACACCGAGGTGGGCACGCGAATCAAGGCGCGGGTGCCGGTTGCGTTGGCGGCCGGGCTGCGTGAGTTCGCGACGTTTTGAGGCGCCGCGCCGCTAGCATCGGCGCGTGGCGAATCTGGATCCGTTCCGTAGCCCAGAGCTACGAGCGCTGTTCATCGCAAAGTACGACGCGGTGTTGGCCGGTTGGCCGGTGCCCTACGAGGAGGCGGAGGTCCCGACTTCGTTCGGCCTCACGCACGTCCTCGTCAGCGGCCCCGAATCCGCTCCGCCGCTGGTGCTTCTGCACGGCGCCGCCTCGACCTCGGTTATGTGGCGTCCTGTCATCGAGTCCCTCAGCAGTTTCTACCGCTGTTACTGCGTCGACACGATCACCGACGGGAACAAGAGCGTGGCGACCAGGCGCGTCCGCGGGGCCGCGGACTACGTAGCGTGGTTGCGGGAGGTCTTCGCCGCGTTCGGCATCGAGAACGCGCGGGTGGCCGGGCTTTCCCATGGTGGCTGGCTCGCGGCGCTCCTGGCCGTCCATGCGCCCGAACTCGTCAACAGACTGGTACTCCTGTGCCCGGCGGCAACGTTCACCCGAATCACGACCGAGTTCATGATCCGGGTGTTGACGTCGGGGCTGCTGCGGTCGCAGTCCTTGGTCGGTCGCAACGTGCAATGGTTGTCCAGCACTCCCGGCGCAGCGTCGGACCCCGCCTTCGCGCTGGTTGTCGCAAACCTGCTGACCTGCCGGACATTACGGCCGGAGCTTCCGCTACCGACCAGGCTCGCCGATGACGAACTGCGCCGAATCAACGTGCCCACGACCGTCGTGATCGGCGACCGTGAGGTGATCTACGGCGGCGGTCCGGAAGCTGCGCTGGCACGCGCCGAAGCGTGCATTCCCGACGTGCGCACGCGCCTTCTTCCTGGGGCGGGTCATGCGTTGACGGTCGACGCTCCCGGCGCGCTCGTCGATGAGCTGACGTCCGCGCTGGCTTGAATGCAGAACAGTCAATCGAGCGGCATGCCGTAGCGCGCCTGGTCGCGAAAGCCCTTGTAGGCCGGGTCGTTCGAGCGGAAGCTGCTGAATCGCTAACGCCGAGCGCTCAAGCCACGTCGAAGACGTCGACCGCGGGAGTGGCCATCACCTGCTGCGCCAGCCGAATCTTGAGTGCGGCCAGGCGTGACTCCTGTGCGGCGGTGCGCGGTTCCGTACGGGCCAGGTCGATGAACTCGTCATCGACGAAGCCGTCGCGCAGAAGCAGCGTGACGGTCGTGCCGCCGAGCCCGACTTCGAAGACGAAGTCCTCGAGGAGCCTGCCGCGGTCGGCGCGCAGCAGGGCGCGATCGACGACGTAGCGGCCCTCGGTGACGGCGCGCGTGACCACCTCGAAGGCATCGCGTGCGCCGGGCCCACGAAAGGCGGTCCGGACGGTGACGGAGCGACGCTCGGGTGGTCCCGCCGGGGAGAGCGCGGCGAATGCGCTTTGCAGAGCCTTGAATCCGATCGCGACGCCCGCGGGGGAGTGTGGCCCGGCATAGCGCAGCGCCTCCTCGAACGTGAACTCGAGCGTCTGGCCGAGCTCGCTCACCACGATCACGTCGGTCACCCCTTGACGATCATCGGGGGTTCGTGGGCCCGCACCGGCGGTAGTGTGCCCGTGTACTTCTCGAGCTCGACCAGGACGTGTGCGCCGGTGCACCCGCGCGCCAGTGACGACGTGCCGGTGTCCGACGTGAGCACGTTGGGGTTGCCGTGCACGCACATGGCGTCGGGATCGCCCGCGTCCTCGGGGTCGTACCAGGCGCCGGTCGACAGCTGCACGACGCCGGGCCGAAGGCCGTCGTCCACGACGACGCCCGCCAAGCAGGCACCGCGGTCGTTGAAGACGCGCACGACGTCGCCGGACACCAGCCCGCGCTCGGTGGCATCGGCGGAGTGCATGCGGATCGGCTCGCGCCCTTGCACTTTCGAGCCCTGGCTGGTGGCGCCACCGTCGAGTTGGCTGTGAAGGCGGGTCGCGGGTTGGTTCGCGAGCAACAGCAGCGGGAACGTGGCGGCGCGGCTCCCGCCGAGCCACTCGTCGGGTTCGAACCACGTCGGATGGCCCGCGCAATCGGCGTAGCCGAACCCGTCGATGTCGGCCGAGAAGACCTCGATGCGGCCGCTCGGCGTAGCGAGCGCATGAGCAGTCGGGTCGGCGCGGAAGTCGGCGAGCAGGGTGAGCCCGTCCTCGGTTGGCAGCCGTAAGTGACCTGCAGCCCAGAACTCGTCGAACGACGGCACCGCGAAATCGAGTTCGGCGGACCATCTTTCGTACAGGTGGACCAGCCATTGGTGCGCGGTGCGCCCTTCGGTGAACTCCGACTCGAAGCCCAGGCGGCCCGCCAGCGCGGCGAACGTGGTGTAGTCGTCGCGCGCCTGTTCGTAGGGTTCGGCGAGGGCGGGCATGGCCATCAGTAGGGGGTCGTTCCTGGATCCGGAGAAGTCGTCGCGTTCGAAGGCGGTGGTCGACGGCACGACGATGTCTGCGTGCTTGGCCATGGCCGTCCAGTAGGGGTCGTGCACGACGACGGTGTCGGGTCGAGCGAGCGCGCGCCGCAGTCGCGGGATGTTCTGGTGGTGGTGGAAGGGATTGCCGCCTGCCCAGTAGACCAACTTGACGTCGGGGTAGGTCAGGGTGCGGCCGTTGAAGTCGAACGTTTCGCCCGGGTGCAGCAGCATGTCGCTGACCGCGGCGACGGGGATGAACGTCCGAACCGGGTTGAATCCTTGGGGAAGTGCCGGGAGCCTGCAGCGCAGCGGGGGCAGTCCCGGCTCGTTCATGGAGCCATAGCCGTGACCGAAACCGCCACCGGGAAGCCCAATCTGGCCGAGCATCGCGGCCAGCGTGAGGCCCATCCACGGCGCCTGCTCGCCGTGGCGGATGCGCTGCAGCGACCAGCTCACCGTGACGATCGTGCGTCCCGCCGCCATCCGATGGGCCAGCTCGACGAGTTGGTCGGCGGCCAGCCCACTGATCGCCGACGCCCACCGCGGCGACTTCGGCACACCGTCGTCGGTGCCGAGCAGATAGCGCTCGAAGCGGTCGTAGCCGACGCAGTACGTGTCGAGGAACGCGCGGTCGGCCAGTCCCTCGGTGGCCAGCACGTAGGCGAGGGCCAGCATGATCGCGACGTCGGTGCCGGGGCTGGGCGCCAGCCACTCGCAGTCGCCGTCGACGTCGCTACGCAGCGGGGAGCACGACACGATCCTGCCGCCGCGCCTGCGGAACCGCTGCAGCGCCTCACGAGCGGGATGTGCGGTGGTGCCGCCGTGGTTCATGCCGGTGTTCTTCATCGCCAAGCCGCCGAAGCACACCAGCAGGTCGGTGTGGTCGGCGATGACGTTCCACTCCGTCGAACGCTTGAAGAGGTCGTCGTGCGTGCCGACGACGCGCGGCATGATGACGCCCGTCGCCCCCAGACTGTAGGAGTGCTTCGAGAAGGTATAGCCGCCAAGCATTTTCAGGAAGCGGTGCACCTGGCTCTGAGCGTGATGGAACCGGCCTGCGCTGGCCCAGCCGTACGAGCCGCCGTAGATCGCCTCGTTGCCATGGGTGTCGACGACGCGGCGCAACTCGCCTGCGAGCAGCTCGGTCAACTCGTCCCACGACACCGCGACGAACTCCTCGGCTCCGCGGCGTGAACTCGGGCCCGGACCGTCCCGCAGCCAGCCGCTCCGTACGGCGGGGGTGGCGACGCGTGCTCGATGTCGGATGGCGCCCGGCAGGTTGCCGAGTAGCGGCGAAGGGTCGGTGTCTCCGGCGAACGGCGTCACCGCCGCGATGTCGCCGCCCCGCATGTCGGCGGTGAAGGCGCCCCAGTGCGTGAGACTGGTGGCGCGGGTCATGGCTCGAGTCTAGGGCGGTGTGGTGCGCCGTCGCCGTGCCACGTTCGGCTCGCGACGGTGTGGGATGCGGAGCCGGCTCCCGTCATCAGGACCTCCAAACGGGTCCGAGCGAAACGCCGGTGTCACGGGTACCAACCATCCGGTTGGGTGGTATATCGTCGAACATCCCGCTTCGCCGATCCGGAGGTCATCCGTGGGTTCTTCCAGCCAGGTCATCAAGTACGAGCGCACCCTGTTCGAACCCGAACACGAGCTCTTCCGCGACTCCTACCGCGCCTTCCTCGAGCGCCACGTCGCGCCGTTCCACGAGCAGTGGGAGAAGGACAAGATCGTCGACCGCGGCGTCTGGCTGGAGGCGGGCAAGCAGGGCTTCCTCGGCATGGCGGTGCCCGAGGAGTACGGCGGCGGTGGCAACGACGACTTCCGCTACAACGTCATCATCACCGAGGAGACCACGGCGGGTCGATTCAGCGGACTCGGCTTCCCGCTGCAGAACGACATCATCGCGCCGTATCTGCTGCGCCTGGCGACGGAGGAGCAGAAGCAGCGCTGGCTACCCGGATTCTGCTCAGGCGAGCTCATCACGGCGATCGCCATGACGGAGCCCGGCACCGGAAGTGACCTGCAGGGCATCACGACCCGCGCGGTCAAGCAGGACGACGGCAGCTGGGTGCTCAACGGGTCGAAGACCTTCATCACCAACGGCATTCACTCCGACCTGGTGATCGTCGTGGCCTGTACGGATCCGGACAAGGGCGCCCTGGGCTTCTCGCTGCTGGTGGTCGAGCGCGGCATGGAGGGCTTCGAGCGCGGTCGACACCTCGACAAGATCGGCCTGGAGGCGCAGGACACTGCGGAACTTTCGTTCACCGACGTCAAGGTGCCCGCCGAGAACCTGCTCGGCGAGGAGGGGTCGGGCTTCGTCTACCTGATGCAGAACCTCCCGCAGGAACGCATCAGCATCGCGGTCATGGCCGCCGCGGGCATGGAGGCGGTGCTGCGAGCAGACCCTGCAGTACACCAAGGATCGCAAGGCGTTCGGCAAGCCGATCGGCAGCTTCCAGAACACCCGGTTCACGCTGGCGGAGCTCTCCACGGAGGCGACGGTGGTGCGGATGATGGTCGACGAGTTCCTCGGACTGCACCTCGAGGACAAGCTGACCGTCGAACAGGCCGCCATGGCGAAGTGGTACTCCACGGAGGCTCAGGTGCGTCTGAACGACCGATGCCTCCAACTTCACGGCGGTTACGGCTACATGCGCGAATATCCCGTCGCGCGCGCATTCCTGGACTCGCGCATCCAGACGATCTACGGCGGGACGACGGAGATCATGAAGGAGATCATCGGCCGTAGCCTGGGCGTTTAGCACCCCAGACCGCTCCGCGCGCCCGGATTGGAGGCGTCCGGAGTGCCAATGAAGTGGCCCTGCGGGCCGGTCGAGCCACCCGCCACGCAGGGTGTTTTTGTGCGACACAACGCCGTGACGGGTTGGATATCCCTCAAGATGGACGTCGACTGACGCAAAGTTGACTGGCGCGACACTTGACGGGGCACCGTGCACCGTTCGCGGGGAGGACTCATGACGCGGCTGCGAACAATGGTGGGCACGACGATGGCGCGCGCGACGGCGGGCCTCGTGCTTGCTGTCGCCGTCGCGTTCCTGGTCCCCAATTCCATGGCGGCGGCCGATCCGGCGAGCGACGCCGACGGCGCGATCACGGCCGCGTGGGACGCAGGCGGCGGCGCCACGGGCAGCCTGGGGCCCAAGGACGGCGGGGTGTATCCGGTCGGCGACGGATTCGGTCAGAACTTCGCGGGCGGCAGGATCTACTTCACGCCTGACACCGGCGCGCACATCATGCAGGGCGCGATCCTCGACAAGTACCTCTCGTTGGGTGGACCCGTCGACGGCGATCTCGGCTTCCCGAACATCGACGAGGGAGGAGGCAAGGCACCGGACAGTCGCAACACCACGTTCAGCGCGGCCGACAACCCCGTGATCTTCTTCACGCCCGACACCGGTGCCCGCGTCGTGCGGGGTGCCATCAACGCCGCATGGGACAAGCTCGGTGGCTCCGCCGGGGTGCTCGGCGTGCCGACCGAGGACGAGGTGTACCGCGGCGACGACGTGAGCCAGAACTTCAGCGGGGGCCAGCTGTCGTGGAACCGGAAGACCGGAGCCTTCACGACGACGCCGCCGGAACTGGCGGATCAGCTCGTGGGCCTCGTCGTTCCTGGAGACGCCACGTCGGCGATCAGCGCTGCGCGCCGGGCGGCCGGCGGTCCGATGGGCCCGCTGGGCGCTCCGGAGGGAGTCCAGTACAAGATCGGTGGCGACGGCCTCGGGCAGAACTACGCGGGCGGCAAGATCTTCTACAGCCCGGCCACCGGCGCCAACGTCGTCACCGGGCAGGTGCTGGCCAAATACGAGAGCGTCGGTGGTCCCACGGGCGACCTCGGCTTCCCGACGAGCAATGAGAACGATGGCGGACTCGCCCCGGCGAGCAGCATCGTGACCTTCTCCGCATCGGATCAGCCGGTCATCTTCTGGACGCCCGACTTCGGCGCCGTGATCGTGCGGGGCGCGATGAACGCGGCCTGGACCAAGCTGGGCGGTGCCAAGGGTGACCTCGGGGCGCCGACCGCCGACCAGACCGAGGACGGCGACGTCGTCACCCAGAAGTTCAACGGCGGCGCGATCTCGTGGAACAAGTCCACCAACGCATTCAGCACCGAACCGTCGAATCTCGCGGCGGAACTGTCCGGTCTCCAGGTGCCGGGCCTCCAGGCTCCCCAGGCTCCCGCGCCCGGCGAAGTATCCGGCGGTGGGAATTGGAACAAGTGGTGGCTGCTGGCCATCGTTCTGCTGGCGGCGCTGTTGATCGCGATCGTCGTCGGCGTGGTGCTGAACCGTAGGCGCCGCGACAACCGCGCCCCGATAGCCCCGTTCGACGACGGATTCGAAGATCACGACGACGATGCAGACGAATACGACGACCTGGACCCCGGCGGTTCCCATGACTTCGAATCCGGACCGCTGCCCGTGAGCGGGCAGGGAGACGACGCTCCACACCCGCGGGCGAGCATGTGGGCGATGCCGGCGGACCGTGGCGGCGCCGCGCACGTGGCCGCCACCCCGGCTCCCGTTCCCGACCTGTCCGACGATCAGGATGCGATCGACACCACGCCGACGAAGATCGAGGCCGAACCCGAGTCCGGTCCAATGGCCGCACTCGTCGCCGACCACGACCAGGTCGACGACGACGAAGATGACGATCACTTCGACGATCACGACTACGGCGATCACGACGATCTCGACGATCACGATCACGATCACGATCACGACGACGACGAAGATGACGATCACGACGACGACCACCACTACGACGATCACGAACCTGAGAGCGGTCCGCCGAGTGGCCGACATGCGGCCGTCCAGATCGACGAACCCGCCCCCGCGCAGACGTCGTTTCGCCTGGCGACCGACGACCCGGATCACGCGCCGGACGGGTACCCGATCAAGGCTGACACCAAGACCGGTCTGTATTGGGCGCCGGGCAGCGGGCAGTACGACCATATCCGCGCGGAAATCTGGTTCGCCAGTGAGGAATTCGCGTTGACGAACGGATTCGTACGGGGCTGAGCGGTGGTCCCTAGACCTTGCGGATGACGGTGACGACCTTGCCGAGGATGGCGGCGTCGTTGCCGGGGATCGGGTCGAACACGGGGTTGTGCGGCATCAGCCAGACCTGACCGCCGGTGCGCTTGAAGGTCTTGACGGTGGCCTCTCCGTCGATCATGGCCGCGACGATGTCGCCGTTGTCGGCGACGTTCTGCTGGCGGATGACCACCCAGTCGCCGTCGCAGATCGCGGCGTCGATCATCGACTCGCCGACCACCTTCAGCAGGAACAGTGACCCCTCGCCGACAAGTTCGCGGGGCAGCGGGAAGACGTCTTCGACGGCTTCCTCGGCGAGGATCGGGCCGCCTGCCGCGATGCGTCCCAGCACCGGGACGAACGTCGGCTCGGGCAGCGCATCCGAACCGGCGACGTCGGTGGTGACGAGGGGGGTGGCCATCTCCTCGGGGCTGCGCACGTCGACGGCGCGAGGCCGGTTCGCGTCGCGCCGGAGAAAGCCCTTGCGCTCCAACGTGCGCAACTGGTGGGCGACCGAGGAGGTGGACGTCAAGCCCACCGCATCACCGATTTCGCGGATGCTCGGGGGATAGCCCCGCGTGGTGACCGAGGCACGAATGACCTCGAGGATGGTGCGCTGACGCTCGGTCAGCCCTACGTCGCGTCGTGAGCCGGTGTCGGCCGCTCCGCTGCCGCGGGTATCGCTGCTGTCACTCATGGCGGCGAATGTAGTCGCATGTTAGCCGATAATCAAACATGTGTTCGAGAGGCGTGTCGGCCTTCGTTGGAACAAATCGCGCGGAATCAACTTGTCGGTGCCCGCAGTTATCGTTTGCAACAGTTCGATCACATGTTCTACCAATCGAACACGTGAGCGATTACATTATCGAACACACAGGCGAATGCGCTTCCTCCGGAAAGGACCCCGACGATGACCATCATCACCCGCGAAGATCCCACTTACCTCGTCGTCCGTCCCGTGCGGCCGCGTCAGGACCTGCGCCGCCGGCCACGGACCCGCCGCCCGAACGCGGCACCGCTGTCGTACCGCGGCACCGGTGTGCTGATGTCCCGCGCGTCGCACCGTCGCCGCCCGATCACTCCGACGGCGACGGTCCTGCTGGCCCTGGTCGCGGCGGCCATCACCGTGTGGCTCGGGCTGCTGCTCCACGTCGGCGGCACCTCCGATGCCCCCGCCGCCACCACGTCGGTGCCCAGCCGCCTCGCGGTGGTTCAAGTCCAGTCCGGTGAGTCATTGCAGCAGCTGGCGCAGCGGATAGCCCCGGACGCGCCGACCGGTGCGATGGTCGACCAGATTCGCGAGTTGAACGAACTCCACTCGGCCGCGGTCGACGCCGGGCAGACCTTGATCGCCCCCGTCGGCTGATCCGACGACATGCGCCGTGAAACGTGGTGCCGTGCAACGGTACGCTCGTATGCGTCCCCCGTAGGCGCACGCGGCGAAGGAGCGGTGATGCACTGTCCGTTCTGCCGCAACCCAGACTCCCGGGTGGTCGATTCACGCGAAACCGATGAGGGCCAGGCGATCCGGCGCCGCCGGTCGTGCCCCGAGTGTGGCCGCCGCTTCACCACCGTGGAGACCGCCGTGCTGGCCGTCGTGAAGCGCAGTGGGGTCACCGAGCCGTTCAGCCGCGAGAAGGTCATCAAAGGCGTCCGCCGCGCGTGCCAGGGTCGCCAGGTGGACGACGACGCGCTGAACCTGCTGGCGCAGCAGGTCGAGGACGCCGTTCGGGCCACAGGGTCGCCCGAAGTGCCCAGCAACGAAGTCGGGCTGGCCATCCTGGGGCCGCTGCGCGATCTCGACGAGGTCGCCTATCTGCGGTTCGCATCCGTGTACCGGTCGTTCTCGTCGGCCGCCGACTTCGAACGCGAGATCGAGGCGCTACGCGCGCACCGCGGAGTGCCGACCTCGGGCTGACGCTTCCGGTCAGTCGAGCCGACGCGCGCCGTCGTCGACGACGCGACCCGCGACCTTCACCCAGCCCTCCGGATCCCACCGGGTGACCAGAAGTGACCCCTTGCCCTGGGTGATCTCCAGATCCCGGCTCAGGTAGTCCGTGATGCGCACCGCCCCGGCGCCGGTCGCCTCGTCCTCGGGAACGCCGAGGTGCTTGGCGAACATTCGAGACCGGATGGTGCCTGCATCGCGGTCGATCCACGCCCAGACGTAGTGCTCGACGTCGTCGGTGTAGTCGTCTGGGTCGGCGCTCACCACGTCGTCGACGGAGTCGAAGTCGTAGATGGCGAAGTCCGGCGCCCACTCGGAACGGGCCCTGATCACCGTGAACTCCCCGTCGGGGCGCGTGTCGTATTCCACCTGCACGACGCCTGCCGGCACCTGCAGCGTCTTGATCGGCAAGCCTCGGTCCTTGAGCCACCAGGACAGGCCGACGGTGGGGTGGCCGGCGAACGGCAACTCTGTCGCCGGGGTGAAGATGTGTGCCCTCGCGGTGTTGGCGCCCGGCTGCGGGATGTCGACGAAAATCGTCTCGCTGTAACCCAATTCGGTGGCGACGCGTTGCCGATCGGCGGGTGCGACCACACGCGCGTCGACCACGCCAAGGGGATTGCCGAAATTGCCCGCGGAGTCGGTGAAGACGCGCAGCACGCTCACGTCGGTGGCCATGCGCCCGATGCTAGCGGGTGTGGGGGGAGTAGTGGTCGCCCGGTGCGCGCTGCCTCAGGTGGCGCTGCGCTCGTCGTGGCCCATCGCGTCGAGCACCGCGACCCGGGTGTCAAGGGTGCCCGTGAGCCCTTGTTCGCTGATTCCGGTACGCAACAGGTTGCGCAGGAGGTCGTGGTCGTAGACCGCGGGTTCGGTGGCGTCGATGAACTTCTCGACGAGTTCGACGAAGCGATCGGGGTCGTCGTGGAAGGGGAAGTGGCCGGAGCCTTCGAAGACCTCGAGTTGCGAGCCAGGCATCGCGGCGTGCGCCATGCGGGCATGCGCCACCGGGATCACCGAGTCCCGCGAGCCCCAAATGAGTTGCACGGGTACGGATTCCGTCAGATAACATCGATCGAGCATGGTGACCACCTGGCCGCGCCAGTCCACCACCGCGCGCAGCGT
>CAWBRR010000002.1:0-215112 GCA_963791215.1 uncultured Actinomycetota bacterium
AATAGACGCGACTTCCGCTGCTGTGCCTTGGCACATTTGACACATGCCGACGCGGTAACGATGTCTGTTCATTGAGGTAGAGCGGAAGTCGTTGGCAGACGGCCAAGCGCACGCGAATAACCCGAACCGGACGTTGTGCCGAGTTGTGTCGCGAACCGCCCGGGTGAGTATCCAAATTAGTTTGACCAAGAGCAAAAATCGGCGCGCCGGCGAGTGGATATGGCAATCGAAATGAGTAGAGGGCTAGGAACGCGCAAAAACGCGCAGGCACTCTGACGTCGCTTCCGCAAGAGAATTGACCAACGCGCCGGCCGTCGTGTCGCTGGCAAGTGCCGCGGATTGTCCGGCAAACAATGCGGTAAGCTCCCTGTCCCCCGTGCGGCCAAGCGGCGCGATGAGACTGAACTGGCCGGGAAACGCCACCGGCCTCAGGTCCGAGGCCACGAGGTCGTCAATCAGTCCGTTCTTCACATAGCGCGCTGGCCGGCCGGAAATCATGTCGGTGACGACAGTGCAGGCGTCCGTCGGCTCGCGCAGCGCCGCGCGGTGAGCATCGAGCACGTTGGCCTCCTCGCAGCGCAGAAAGGCCGTGCCCAATTGTACGGCGCTCGCGCCAAGGACAAAGGCCGCAGCTACCGTCCGCCCGTCAGCCACGCCCCCGGCGGCAATGACGGGCACCCTCACAGCATCCACCACTTGCGGCAACAGCGCGAACAGACCCGGTTGCATGCTGATGTCGACACCGGTGAAGGTGCCGCGATGTCCGCCGGCCTCGGTACCCTGCGCGATGATGGCGTCGACACCCTGCTCCTCAAGCATCCTCGCCTCGGCCACGGTCGTGGCGCTGGAGATGATGAAAATCCCGGCGTCCTTGATGGCGTCGATGACCTCCCGATCAGGCAGGCCAAAATGGAAGCTCACCATCTGCGGTTTGGCCCGCATCAGCATCGACAAATGTTCGCGGCTCACTTCACCCGCCGCACGTGTCGGCTCGGGTACCGCTCCCAGGCCCTTGGCGTCGAAGTGTGCCTGCAGACGCGCCCGCATCGGCTCGCTGACATCAGCGGTAATGCTGGGCTCCGGAAAGAGCAGATAGTTGACGTTGAGGCTGCCGCCGCTCAGCTGCTGGAAGCCGGCGATCCGCCGCTCTGCATCCTCGGCTGAAAAACCCATCATGCCGAGGCCCCCCAGGCCACCGGCGTTGCTGACCGCGGCGGCGAGCGCAGGTGTACTGAGCGAGCCCATCGGCGCCTGAAGGATCGGCCATTTGAGATTGAGCCTGTCAGTGAACGCGTTTTGGGACCACATGAACCTTTTCCCGTGACATGGACATCGGGCTCGACAGCGTCAGGCATGCCCGCCTAGTCCTCTAGTGTCATCGCTGCCAGCGGCACGCGCCGTCCCTAGTCAACGTAGGCTTGGCACTCGATCTCGACCTTCATTCGCGAATCAACCAATCCCTTCACCTCGACGAGCGTGGAGGCTGGTAGATTATCGCCGAAATACGCTATGCGGGCCGGGTTGATTTTCGGTCGTTCCGTGATGTCGGTCATGAAGACCTGCACCTTGACGACATGCTCGGGCCCGGCGCCAGCCGCCTTCAGGCACTTGTCCATCACGGCGATGGCGATGTCGAATTGGGCAACAACGTCGGACGATATGCTGCCGTCCTGCGCCTGGCCAACGACGCCAGCGACCCAGACGTGGGGGCCTGCGCGGGTCACGTGGCAATAGTGGCTGACTGGCTTTGGGATGTCGGGAACGATGATGCGCTGGATTTTTGGCATGCCTAGCTCGCGAATTGGGATCGACGCTAAGAGGCTAGCTGCAGTTGGCCCTGTCGGCCAGCACATCTTTGCCGCTCCCCACGAGTTTGCGGGTTCGCAACCGATTATCGGGGGACGAGCTCAGACGCCTGCAACGACCAGTATCGCGAGAGTGGTTCGCTCACGCCTGCCTGGCTCAATTGCAGACCTTTCTCGATTGCTGCCAAACGCAGTCTTTCAAGACTGCCGAAACGCCACTGCGGCGGATTTCTTCATCTCGGTTAGATATTGACGGGCAACCTTGCCTATTGCGCGAACGGTCTGCCAGGCCTCGGTGTTTTTCAGCCATGTCTTGGCTTCGCGGAATTTTGTGTACGTCCAAGCAAAGGCGGGAATTTTCATCAGCTTGTCGCGGGTGAGGCTGAACAAGCGCTCGACCAGGACGAGTTTCAGAAGTTCGCCGACAATCAATGTGACAACACTGCTCACCACCTGACCGGTAGCAGCCAGATAAGCCGCCACTGGTTTGATCGGTTCCAGCATGATCACCGGTATCGAAAACAGCGCCAGCGACGGGTAGGGCCGCAATGATCTGATCCAGGCGCCCAATCGCCTCAGCACCACATGCCTAACAAGCCATTTGGATATCGGCTTGGCAATGGCCATGAAAGCCGCGTCCGCCAAGAAATACAGGGCGGCCAAGGCGTAAGTGACCGGTTTCAGGATTTGCTTCACTGCCAACACTCCTGGCAACCAAACCCCGAGAGTTCGAAAGGTTTCACCTGCTGGTGCGCGACGGGGGTGGGGTTTGACGAACAGGTCAGCTCCTCTGACCTCAATTGGTCTCTGATATCTGGGGCTGGTACGAACCTGAGGCGAACGGCAATAGGCAAATTTCAATTAGTATGAAAGCATGCGGGTATTGGTTCCAATGGGGAGAGCAGTTATGGCGAGGCGTTTGCGGGCAACGATGACGGGTTTGCTCTGTCTGTCGGTCGTTGCGGCTGCCACCGCACCGTTGGCTGCCGCCGATTATCCCAATCGCCCGGTGAGGTGGCTGATCGGCTTTCCCGCCGGCGGGGCGGTCGACATTGTAGCAAGGATAATGGGCCAGTGGCTGTCCGAGCGGTTTGGTCAGCAATTTATTGTCGAAAATCGCGGTGGCTCGGGCGGCAATCTGGCTGCGGCTGCGGCGGTCACGTCGCCACCGGACGGCTACACGCTTTTGTTTGTTGCACCCAACAACGCGATCAGTACGTCGCTCTACAAAAAGCTGCCCTACGATTTCATTCGTGACACCGCGCCGGTGGCGGGCATCATGCGGCTCACCAACATGATGGTAGTGCCGGCGTCACTTCCGGTCAAAACGGTTCAGGAGTTTATCGACTATTGCAAGGCCAATCCCGGCAAGGTCTCATTTGCGTCATCGGGCAACGGCACGTCGGTGCATATGTCGGCGGAGCTGTTCAAGGCGCTGACCAAGGTTGAAATGACACACGTGCCCTATCGCGGCTCGGCGATCGCTTACCCGGACCTGATTTCCAACAAGGTGCAGGTGCTATTCGACAACCTACCCGGCGCGCTCGAGCAGGTGCGCGCGGGGACCATGCGCGGGCTCGGCGTTACCTCGCCGCAGCGCTGGCCGAGTGTTCCAGAATTTCCTGCGATCTCGCAGAGACGGTGCCCGGCTTCGAGGCCGTTGGATTTTACGGCATCTCCGCACCCAAGGGCACGCAGCCCGAGATTATCGAAATTCTCAACAAGGCCGTCGGCGAAGCGCTGAAGGATCCCAAGGTTGTCGCACGGCTCGCCGATCTCGGTGGCCTGCCATTTGCAGGCGCTCATGGACGGTTTCGAGGTCAAGTCGGTCGAGGAGGCCATCGGCTGGGCCGACATCGTCATCACTGCCACGGGCAACCAGGGCATCATCACCCTCGAGCACATGAAGTCGATGAAGCACCAGGCGATCCTGGGCAACATCGGCCACTTCGACGACGAGATCGAGATGGCGCGACTCGAGCGCGACCAGAAGGTCCGCCGGATCAACATCAAGCCGCAGGTCGACGAGTTCGTCTTCGAGGACGGCCACTCGATCATCGTGCTGAGCGAGGGCCGGCTGCTGAACCTCGGCAACGCGACGGGCCACCCGTCGTTCGTGATGAGCAACAGCTTCTCCAACCAGGTCATCGCGCAGATCGAGCTCGTGGACCAAGAACGACGAGTACGACAACGAGGTCTACCGGCTGGCCAAGCACCTCGACGAGAAGGTCGCCAAGATCCACGTCGAGGCGCTCGGCGGAACGCTCACTAGGCTGACCAAGGAGCAGGCCGAGTACATCGGCGTCGACGTCGACGGCCCGTACAAGCCGGAGCACTACCGCTACTGACGGTCATCGTGGAACGGCCCCCGACACTGGCACGGTGACGGGGGCCGTTCGCGCTCCTCCACGGGTCTCTTCCGATTGAGCGAAACGTCCGATTGAGCGAAACGCGTTTCGCCGCCCGGAATGGTCATTAACATATCGCTCGGGGGTCACCGTGCGCCATGGCGTGCATTGGGGGGAGGAGCGGAGTCGCACATGCTCACGACGTTGCAGAAGCTGTTCGACGTCGAACTGACGATCGCCGAGTGGCTGGGCACCGCGGTCATCGTCAACGTGCCCTACCTGCTGTTGGGCGTGGCGTGGTCGGCCGCCAACTCGGACTGGTTCGCCGACCTGCACGGGGTCGAGTTGGTCCTGACCTTCGTGGGGACGGTGCTGTGCTGGCCCGTCCTGTGGCTGCCGAACGTGTGCGCCGCGTGAATCCGGCAGGCGAAGAACCGGCCCTCGCGCCAATGTCGTTGCACGACTGCCGAATCACCGCACGCAGGCGGACGGCACGCTGGAGCGATGACGAGGTCACCGCGGCCGACGCCATGGACTTCTGGGCCTTCGCGGCCGGCCCGGCCAACGTGATCATGCAGCTGTCCTGGCCGCCGGTCGGCTACGGCGTGGTGGAGAGCAAGGTCGACTCGGGCAACCTGCTCAAGCATCCGTGGAAGCGGGCACGCACGACGTTTCAGTACCTCGCGGTCGCGATCCTCGGCTCGGCCGAGGACCGGACGGCCTTCCGGGCGGCGGTCGACGGCGCCCATCGACACGTGAAGTCGGAGCCAGGTAGTCCGGTGCGCTACAACGCATTCGACCCACGACTCCAGATGTGGGTGGCCGCGTGTCTGTTCGTGGGTCTGGAGGACGCCTACCAACTCCTCCGCGGTGAGCTGACCGATGAGCAGGCCGAGCAGTTCTACCGGTCCGCGTGGACACTCGGCACCACGCTGCAAGTCAGCGAGGAGCAGTGGCCGCCGACCCGCACCGACTTCGACGACTACTGGACCACTGCGTGCCGCAACGTCGCCATCGGCGACACCGTGCGCGACTACCTACGCGACCTGGTCGGGCTCAAGATGATCAATCCCGTTCTGGGGCTGCCATTTCGGCCGTTGGTGAAGTTCCTGACCGCAGGCTTCCTCGCACCCGTGTTTCGCGACGCACTCGGGCTCGGATGGGGCCCGACCCGGCAGTTTTCGTTCGAGATGCTGTTCCTCGTCGTCGCGTTCGCGAACCGATTCCTGCCGGTGTTCATCCGGCAGGGCGGCAGCTACTTGCTGCTGGTCGACGTGCGGCGCCGAGTCGCCGCCAACAAGCGGCTGATCTGATGACGGCGCTGCGACGGCTGTTGAGCCGCAAAGTGAGTGTCGGAGCCATGTTGGAGTTCGGGCTGTGGTGGGGGCTGGTGCACGTTCTCATCGGGTTGGTGTGGACTTTTCTCAACTACGACACCGTGACACGACTGGTAGGCCCGCTGCAGACGCTGCTGCCCGCGGGGGCCGAGCTGGCGGCATTCGGGCTGACGACGCTGCTGTGGCCGCTCATGCTGCTGTCGTCAGCGCTCTGTGGCACCTGAGCAACGTCGTCGGCGATGTCGGATCGTTGCGAAAGGCTCACGGCGCGCTGAGTATTCTGACGACGCTCAAGGTGGCGACGTCGCAGCTCGCGGCCCTTCGGCCGGCCGACACCCGCCCTGGGTCGGCCCTTCATTCCTCGCCAACCGTCCTAGCGGGCTCGAATCATAAAGCGCAACAACATTGCTCACCGCCATGCAGCGATCACCGCCGGTCCGGGAGCTCGCCAGGTTCGGCGGGCGGGTCGTCGCTAGAGATGGCGGCCACCGACGCGCCTGGTCGAGCAATGCCGTTCACGCTGGTGGGAAACGCCGTCCGTCGCCCGGCTAAGCTCACGGTCATGCAGAAACGGGTTGTGGAGGGAGCGAACTGCCCGACGACGCGATCCTGCCTCCCACCAAGGGACTGATCGCGTGCTCATCGCGATCGAAGGTGTCGACGGCGCGGGCAAGCGCACGCTCACGGAGGGGTTGCGCGCATCGTTCGAAGCCGCCGACCGTACCGTCGCGCAGGTCTCGCCTTTCCGCGCTACAAGCAGTCCGTGCACGCCGATCTCGCGGCCGAGGCATTGCACGGCGAGCACGGCGACCTGGCGCAGTCGGTCTATGCGATGGCCACGCTCTTTGCGCTGGACCGCGCCGGGGCCCTCGATAAGCTCGCACGCCTGCGCGCCGGCCACGACGTCGTCATTCTCGACCGCTACGTCGCGTCCAACGCCGCCTACAGTGCGGCGCGACTGCACCAGGGCGTCGACGGCGAGGTGGTCACCTGGGTGCGGGAGTTGGAGTTCGACAGGTTCGGAATGCCTGCGCCCGACTGGCAGGTGCTCTTGGCCGTGCCCACTGAGTTGGCTAGAGAACGAGCGCAGCACCGCGCCGAGACCGAGGCCGACCGCGCCCGCGACGCCTACGAACGCGACGACGGTTTGCAACACCGGACGAGCGCGGCCTATGCGGCGCTCGCCGCGCTCGACTGGGGTGGGCGATGGGTCAGCGTGGGCCCCGACGTGGTTCCGGCCGAGCTGGCCCGCACCTTGACGTTCTGATGCAGGTTTAACTGGGACAACACACGGTGTGGTAACCGGCGTTTGTCGCAATCTGGTGACACCATGGACACCATGAGGCAAAGGATTCTGGTTGTCGACGACGATCCCTCGTTGGCCGAGATGCTCACCATCGTGCTGCGGGGCGAAGGTTTCGACACCGCGGTCATCGGTGACGGTAGCCAGGCGCTGACGGCGGTCCGCGAGCTGCGGCCCGATCTGGTGCTCCTCGACCTGATGCTGCCAGGCATGAACGGCATCGACGTGTGCCGCGTGCTGCGCGCGGATTCAGGCGTGCCCATCGTCATGCTGACCGCGAAGACGGACACCGTCGACGTGGTGCTGGGGCTGGAGTCCGGGGCCGACGACTACGTGATGAAGCCGTTCAAGCAGAAGGAGCTGGTGGCCCGGGTCCGGGCTCGGCTGCGTCGCAATGACGACGGCCCCGCCGAACTGCTCTCGATCGCCGACATCGACATCGACGTGCCTGCTCACAAGGTCACGCGGATGGGCGAACAGATTTCGTTGACGCCGCTGGAGTTCGACCTGTTGGTGGCGTTGGCGCGTAAACCGCGGCAGGTGTTTACTCGGGATGTGCTGCTCGAACAGGTGTGGGGCTATCGGCATCCCGCCGACACCCGTTTGGTGAACGTGCATGTCCAGCGGCTACGGGCCAAGGTCGAAAAGGATCCGGAGAACCCGCAGGTGGTGCTCACCGTTCGAGGAGTGGGATACAAGGCCGGACCTCCGTGATCCGCGGCGGCGACGGTGCACCGCGTCGCCACGGGGAGGAGCGGGGCAAGTGATCTGGGGCTCGAGACGGCGCATCAGGGGTCGTTGGGGGCGTTCGGGCCCTCTGCTTCGCGGCCTTGGTGCCCTGAGCCGGGCGTTGGGTTTCGCATGGCGCCGCTCGCTGCAGCTTCGAGTGGTGACCCTCACGCTCGGTCTGTCGCTCGCCGTCATCCTGGTGCTCGGATTCGTGCTGACCAGCCAGATCACCGATCGCATTCTCGAGGTCAAGGTGCGCGCGGCCACCGAGGAGATCGACCGGGCCCGCAACACCGTCAGCGGAATCGTCGGCGGCGAGGAGACGCGCTCGCTCGACAGCAGCCTGCAGCTGGCCCGCAACACCCTCATCGACCGGAAGGCGGACTCGGGCGCGGGCCTGGCCGGCGCGTTCGACGCCGTGCTCGTCGTGCCTGGCGACGGGCCGCGCGCCGCGACGGCCGCGGGCCCCGCGGGACAGGTGCCCAACACCTTGCGCGAGTTCGTCAAGGCCGGACAGGTCAGCTACCAGTACGCGACCGTCCACACCGATGCCTTCTCAGGACCGGCGCTGATCGTCGGCAGCCCGACGTCCTCGCCAGTCACCAATCTGGAGCTCTACCTCATCTTCCCGTTGAACAACGAGGAGAGCACCATCACGCTGGTGCGCGGCACCATGCTGACCGGCGGCGTCGTGCTGCTCGGCCTGCTGGCGGCGATCGCGCTGCTGGTGGCCCGGCAGATCGTGCTGCCGGTGCGGTCCGCGTCGCGGATCGCCGAGCGGTTCGCCGAAGGGCATCTCACCGAGCGGATGCCCGTGCGCGGCGAGGACGACATGGCCCGGCTCGCGGTGTCCTTCAACGACATGGCCGAGAGCCTGTCGCGGCAGATCACCCAGCTCGAGGAGTTCGGAAACCTGCAGCGGCGCTTCACCTCTGACGTCAGCCATGAGCTGCGCACCCCGCTCACCACGGTGCGTATGGCCGCCGATCTCATCTACGACCACGGCGAGGAACTCGAGCCCGCGTTGCGCAGGTCCACCGAGTTGATGATCGCCGAGCTGGACCGGTTCGAGACGCTGCTGGCCGATCTGCTGGAGATCTCCCGCCACGATGCGGGTGTCGCGGAGTTGTCGGTCGAATCGGAGGATCTCCGCTCGACGGTCGAGAGTGCGCTCGACGACGTCGGCCATCTCGCCAAGGACGCCGGCGTCGAGATGATCGTCGAAATGCCCGACGAGGCCGTCATCGCCGAGGTCGATCCGCGCCGCGTCGAACGCATCCTGCGCAACCTCATCGCCAACGCCATCGATCACGCCGAGCGCAAGCCGGTGCGCATCCGCATGGCGGCCGACGAGGACACCGTCGCCGTCACGGTGCGCGACTACGGCGTCGGCTTACGGCCGGGCGAGGAGAAGCTGGTGTTCAGCCGCTTCTGGCGCTCCGATCCGTCGCGGGTGCGGCGCTCGGGAGGCACCGGCCTCGGGCTGGCGATCAGCATCGAGGACGCCCGGCTGCACCAGGGCCGTTTGGAGGCGTGGGGTGAACCGGGCAAGGGTGCGGCGTTCCGGCTCACCCTGCCGCTGGTGCGTGGGCACAAGGTCACCACCAGTCCGCTGCCGCTGAAACCCATTGGGCCCGACCGGCCGCCGCGCCGTCCGGCCAGGGAACGCGAAACTGCCGGAGACCGCGCGTGACACGCGCGCTGGCGGTGACGTGGCTGCTGGCGCTCGCGGTCGCCCTCGTCGGATGTGCAGGCGTGCCCAGTTCCTCGGCGCCCCAGGCGATCGGCACCGTCGACCGCCCCGCCCCGCCGAGCCTGCCGACACCAACTCCGGCAATGGACCCCGACGTGCTGCTGCGCGAGTTCCTCAAGGCCACCGCCGACCCCGCCAACCGCCATCTCGCGGCCCGGCAGTTCCTCACCGAGTCGGCGTCGAGCTCGTGGGACGACGCGGGCAGCTCCCTGCTGATCGACCGCGTCGTATTCGTCGAAACCCGTGGACCCGATCGGGTTTCGGTCACGATGAAGGCCGACATCCTCGGCTCGCTGTCCGACATGGGAGTGTTCGAGACGGGGGAGGGCGCCCTGCCCGATCCAGCACCCATCGAGCTCGTCAAGACGACGGGCGGGTGGCGCATCGACAAACTTCCCAACGGCGTGTTCCTGGACTGGCAGCAGTTCCAGGCCACCTACAAGCGCTACACGTTGTACTTCGTCGACCCCACCGGCAAGACCGTCGTGCCCGACCCGCGGTACGTGGCGGTGTCGGATCCCGACCAGCTGGCCACCGAGCTCGGTGACCAAACTCGTCTCCGGTCCTCGACCCGAGATGGACAACACCGTGCGCAACCTGCTCGGCCCGCTGCGGCTGCGCGGCCCCGTCACCCGCGCCGACGGTGGGAAGACCGGCGTGGGCCGCGGGTACGGCGGCGCGCGCATCGAACTCGAGAACCTGTCGACCACCGACCCGCACAGCAGGCAATTGCTTGCCGCCCAACTCATTTGGACGCTGAACCGAGCTGGCGTCAACGGCCCGTACGTGATCAATGCGGACGGCGCCGCCCTCGACGACCGCTTCGCGGACGGGTGGAACTCCTCTGACGTGGCGGCGACCGATCCGGGTGCGGACCCGGGCGCGGCCGCGGGTTTGCACGCGTTGATCGGCGGCTCGCTGGTGTCGCTGGACGGTCAGCGGGCGCCACGCGTGGCCGGGGCGTTCGGGCAGCTGCCCGATCAGACGTCGGCAACGCTGTCGCGCAGCGGCCAGGAGGTGGCGTCGGTGGTGGCGCTGCGCCCCGGCGCGCCGGACATGGCGTCCTCGCTGTGGGTGGGCCCGATCGGCGGCGACGCGGCCCAGGCCCTCGACGGGCGCACGCTGTCGCGGCCGAGCTGGTCGCTCGACGATGCGATCTGGATCGTCGTCGACGGCAACAACGTGGTGCGCGTGATCCAGGAGGCGGCATCGGGTCAACCGGCGCGCATCCCGATCGACTCCACGGCCGTGCAGACCCGATTCCCCGGCGCCATCAATGAATTGGCGCTGTCGCGGGACGGGACGCGCGCGGCCATGGTCATCGACGGGCAGGTCATCATCGCGGGCGTCGAGCAGACGGCCGGCGGTCAGTTCGCGCTGAACTACCCGCGCCGACTTGGCTTCGGACTCGGGAACACCGCGGTGTCCCTGTCCTGGCGGACCGGCGACGACATCGTCGTCACCCGCACCGATCCCCAACATCCGGTGTCCTACGTCAACCTCGACGGAGTGAACTCCGACGGCCCAGGCAGCAATCTGCTCATCCCGGTCACGACGGTGGCGGCGAACCCGTCCACCGTGTACGTCGCCGATCAGCGTGGAGTGCTTCAGCTTTCGGGGTCGGCCGCCGAGGGCGACCTGATGTGGGCCGAGGTCCGGCCACTGATGGTGGCGGGGGCGATGCCCGTGCTGTCCGGCTGACCCTCCCGCCCACCCTCGCGAACGGTGGGTCACCACCACGCTCTTCGGCCGCCACAGCGCCCTTTACCCAACCTTGACCGCGCATTGAATCGCCTCACTGACGATGGGCGACGTGACTACGCTTCCTACCGTGGAACTGGGGGTTTTGGGGCCCATTCAGGTCCGGCAGTACGGCCTGCCGGTCGCCATCCCGGGCGCCAAACCGCGGGCCATCCTCACGATGCTCGGACTGCACGCCGGTTCCGTCGTGTCCGCCGACATGCTCGCGGAACTCGTCTGGGGCGATGATCCGCCGCGCACCGCCGCCAAGGCCCTGCAAACCCACATCTCCGCTCTGCGTCGCACCTTGGGTGACGGCTTCGTGTTGACGGAGGGCACCGGCTGGACCCTGAGCACGACCGAGGTTGATGCCACCCGCTACACGTCGGCCGCCAAGATGGGCCGCGCCGCCATCGCCACTGGAGACCCCAGCGAGGCGGTGGCCCGCTTCGACGAGGCTCTGACGCTCTGGCGCGGCGCCCCCGAACTGCCCGACGGCCCGCGCGGCGCATCGGAAAGGACTCGCTGGATCGAAGGTCATGCCGCCCTCGTCGAGGACCGGGCCGATGCGCTGCTCGCGACGGGTCGGGCGGCAGAGCTCATCGGTGATCTCGAGGCCGCGATCGCCGACGCGCCGCTGCGCGAGAGACGCTGGGGCCAGCTGATGCTCGCCCTGTACCGCGCAGGTAGGCAGGGCGAAGCCATGGGTGCCTATCAGCGTGCGCGGTCATTGCTCGCCGACGAGCTTGGCGTCGACCCTGGACCGGACCTTCGCCGGCTCGAGGCCGCGATCGTCGCGCAGGATGACGCGCTGGAAATGCCGGTGTCACAGCAATTTACGGCGGTGACACGCGCGGTGACCTTCCTGCTCACCGACATCGAGGGGTCGACAGCGGCGTGGGAGGCAGACGCCGACGCCATGGCGGTGGCACTCGCCCGCCACGACGAAGTCGTCGAACAGGTCGTCACGTCCCGCGGCGGACGGCTCATCAAGACGCGAGGCGAGGGCGACGCGACGTTCTCGGTCTTCGATCGGCCGTCGGCGGCCGCTGCCGCGTCCATCGAGCTGCAGGAAGCGATCCGCCACGAGCCGTGGGCGTTGTCGGAACCGATGCGCATCCGCGTGGCGCTGCACACCGGTGAGGTCGAGCTCCGCGACGGCGACTACTTCGGTCGAGCGGTCAACCGCGCTGCCCGCCTGCGGTCGCTGGCGGCCGGCGGCCAGATCCTGTGCTCGGGTGCGACGGCCGAGCTCGTCGTCGATTCACTGTCCGATGACGTGATCCTCGCCGACCTGGGGATGCGCCAGCTGCGCAACCTCGCGCGCCCGGAGCATGTATTCGAGCTCCGCTTGGAGAACGCCGACGATTCTCGCGCCGCCACCACTCACGTACCCATGCCGCGGCCCGGCCTGCCCGCGGTGTTGGGAGGGCCTGGGCCCTTCGTCGGGCGCGGCCCCGAACTCGAACGACTTCTGTCCACGTGGCAGACCGCGCTCGACGGCGGCGCGCATGCAGTCCTGATCGCGGGGGAACCCGGCGTCGGCAAGACGCGGCTGGCCGGTGAATGGTCCGGACACGCCTACGAGCAAGGCGCCGTCGTCCTCTACGGTCGTTGCGACGAGGACCTCGGAGCGCCGTACCAACCGTTCGCGGAAGCCCTTCGTTCGCTCATTCCCTACCTCGGTACGAGTCTCCTGCGCGGGCTGCGCGGCGTCGAAGCGCTTCTGTCCTTGGTTCCCGGGCTCACCGACGTGCTGCCCGAAGTCGCCGCGCCGACGCGCGCGGACCCGGACACCGAACGCTATGCACTATTCGATGCCGTCGTCGCGGTGCTCGGACGCGCGTCCACCAGCGCGCCCATCGTGCTGGTTCTCGACGACCTGCACTGGGCAGCGAAGCCAACGCTGCTTCTCTTGCGCCATCTCCTGCGCTTCGGCGAGCACACTCGCGTGCAAATCGTCGGCACCTACCGCAGCACCGACCTCGACCGCGCCCATCCTCTGGCGGCGATGCTCGCCGACCTTCACCGCGACGGCTCCGCCACTCGCCTTCAGCTGAGCGGTCTCGACGAGGTCGACGTAAGTGCGTACCTCGCCGAGGCTGGCTACGACGACGAGGAGCTCGCCCGGGCACTGGCGTCGGTCACGGGTGGCAATCCGTTCTTCCTCATCGAGGCGTTGCGCCACGTTGACGAAAGTGGGGGCCGTTGGGACCCGAGCACCCTGCCTCAGGGCGTCCGGGAAGCCGTGAGCCGCAGACTTTCTCGGCTTCCGGCGGAGACGAACAAGGCGCTCGCGGCCGCCGCCGTGGTCGGCAGCCGGTTTGCGCTCGAGCTGGTCGAGCAGGTGGTCGGCGATGACCTGATCGACGCGTTCGACGAAGCCTGCAAGGCGGGCATCGTCATCGAAGAACCCGGCGGTCACTACCGGTTCAACCATGCCCTCGTGCGCCAGTCCTTGCTCGCCGAGCTGGCATCGGTGCGGCGCATGCGGCTGCATCAGCGCATCGCCACCACATTGGAGACAAAGCCTGGCGCCGACGACGAGCTGCTGGCCGAACTGGCGTACCACTACTTCGAATGTGCCTGGGCTGGAAACGCGGCCAAGGCCGTCGACTACTGCAGGCGTGCCGCGGATCAGGCGATGACACGCCTGGCCTACGAAGGCGCGGCCGAGCTTTACGACCGCGCCGTACACGCTCTTGAGGAGGTGGACGAGGAGCTGCCCGACCGCGACGACCAACAAGCCGAACTCCTGGTCGCTCGCTGCGAGGCGCTACTCGCTGCGGGGGACGTGGTGTCGGCAGCGGGCGCGGTCTCGCAACTGCAAGCGGCGGCGCGCGATTCAGCACGGCTCGCGGCATGGGGGACGTGTTTCGACGGCCAGCTCTCGATGCTCACCCATCCCGAACGCTTGGACGAAATCGAATCCGCGCTGTCTGCGGCCGCCGAGAAGCTGGCCGGACTCGACGACGCCGCCGGGGAGGCGAAGGCCCACACGGTCCGGGCCGGGTGCCTGGCCCGTCTCGGGCGAATCGGCGACTGCGAAACGGCCTTGGATCACGCCCTCACCGCGGCCCGACGCGCGCGCGAACACCGCCGAGTGAACGCCGTGCTGGCGGGTGCGCCACTCGCGGCGCTGTGGGGTCCCAACCCGGTACCCCGCGCGGGCGGGCGGTGTCTCGACGTCGTGCGGCTGCTCCGCATCACGACGGGATCGCCGGTCGTGGAGGCAACGTCGACGCGGTGCCAGGCCGTGCTCGATGCGTTACGCGGCCGCGCCGCCGCAGGCCGTAGCCTGCTCGACTCCGCCAGACGCGCGCTCACCGAGCTCGGCATGCGGCACGCTTTACTCGAAGTTGACCAGTTCGCAGGCATCCTCGAGTTGGTCGCCGACGATCCTGCGGCCGCCGAGCCACACCTCCGACGGGCCTACAACGGCTTCCGCCGCATGGGCTTGGACGCGGACACCGCCGAAACCGCCGCGCTGCTGGCCAGAGCTTGTCTCGCGCTCGACAGGGACGCCGAGGCCGACGAATTGTGCACGGAGAGTGAGCGTCTCGCGGGCCATGCGCTGAAGGCGTCGATCGCCTGGCGCACGGTCCGGGCGCAACTGCTGGCGCGCAGCGGTGCTCACGTCGAGGCCCGCCGGGTGGCCGAGGAAGCCGTCGCCGTGGCCGAGCGCACGGACTTCTTGGTCGATCACGGCGATGCCTGCCTGGCGCTGGCGACGGTGCTCGAGATCGCTGGCGACGGGGTGGGGGCGAGGGCCGCCGCCGAAAAGGCGGTCGTCCTGTATGAACTGAAAGGTGCTGCGGCACTTGCCGAGAAGGCCCGCCGGGTTGTTGGCGCCGAACCTCCGGCTGCCCCGGCTCCACCCGAAGCGCCGACGGTCGAACCCGACAACGCGTGCGTGCGAGTGGGCGAACGCGTGTTGGCTGCCATCGATCGCGAGGCCTGGGACGAGGTCGAGCGGCTGTTTGCACCCGACGTCGTCGCCGAGAGTCACCGGAAGATCGTCGGCTTTACCCAGATCGACCTCCCGTCGGACGAGTGGCGACGTAGGCATCGGCGCGTTCTCGAAAAGGGCGACGTGCGGGGCAGTCAAGTCGTTGTCGCGGTGCGGGGCGAACGCTTGGCTCTCGCTCGAGTGGCCTCGGGCACTACCGACGTGAGCCCTGGAGCGCCGCAAGACGAATTTCTCCAGCTGTATGGCATCGACGAGGAGGGTCGGATCGAGCTTCAGGTGTGGTTCGACATCGACGACATGGACGCCGCCATCGCCGAGCTCGACGCCGCGCACGCCCGGCTTGAGGAGCAACATCCGCGAACACCGCTCGAGAACGCCGCGAGCCGAGTAGATGTTCGGTTGAACGTGCTCTTTGCGGACAGGCGTTTCGATGAGATCGGTGCGCTGTTCATCGACGACGTCCGGGTCGAGGACCGGCGCCGCGGACTTCGCCGCGTAGGCACCGACCGAGCCACTGAACTCGCGGAGGTACGGGCGATCGCCGAGCTCGGGACGGCGACCATGACGTCAGAGGTCGTCGCGATCCGCGGGAGAGCGTCTCGCTCTTGTTCGTACCGTCTTCTCGGGGCGAGACGATCGGCCCGAGGCGTTCCACACCGTCATCCTTCGCATCGCCGAGATCGGCGCCGACGAGCGGATCGTGGCGTACGTCTCGTTCGACCCCGACGACATCGAGGCCGCCATCGCCGAGCTCGACGCCCGATACCTCGCCGGCGAAGCGGCGCCATACCGGGACACGTGGTCCGTCATCGCGGAGGGATTCGGCGCGGTCAGACCGGCACCAGCTGCCGCCGACCACGCCGGACTGCGTCAGCATCGACCACCGTCGCGGCCCAGCGTTCGCGCCCGGTGAACTGATCGCGTACATCCGTGCCGGATTTGAAGTCGAAGAAAACTTCCGACCGCATATCGAGGTTGTGCATCGGCTGACCAACCGCGGCGCGGTCGTCACGTATGCAGCACACGGGAAGTCACTGGAGGGCTTCGACGCCGAGTGGCGCGAGATCAGTATCTCGATGGTCGACGGCGACCTGATCAACCGCTGCGAAGTTTTCGACGAGACAGACATCGACGCTGCGCTCGCCAGATTCGACGAACTCAGTCGGCCAGTACCGCGGCTGCAAAACGCGGCAAGCCGTGCGTACGAACGTTTTTGGACGTACTTCGTGGCCCGCGACTGGACTGCATTGACGGAGGTGCTTCCCGACAATTTTTCGCTGGACGATCGCCGTCGGACCGTGAACGCCGGCGTCCGACACGGTCGAGATGCCGAGATCGCAAACTTGCGGGCGATCGCTGAAATGGGGATCACGACTGTCACGCCGACCGTCATTGCCACCCGTGGCGAGCGCCTCGCCCTCAATCGTGTCGACCTATCGGATCGTGACGGGCCAGGGGACCTTTACACCGAGGTACTCGCCGTGATGGAGATGGCCGACGAGCGGCTCGTCGCGGTCGTCCTGTTCGACCTCGACGATATCGACGCCGCCTTCGAGGAACTCGACGCCCGCTACCTCGCTGGCGAAGCCGCCGCCCACGCACACACATGGTCGCTCATCGCGGGGTCCTTCGCCGCACTCAACAGACACGAACTTCCCGCGTTCACGCAGGACTGGGTGAACGTCGATCACCGACGGGGGGTCGCGTTCGCGCCCGGTGACATGACCGCATACATCTACGCCACGCTGGACGACACGCCGGACTTCAGGGTCTACCTCGAAGCTGTCCATCGGCTAAGCGACCTCGGCGCGGTCGTCACCTGGGTGTCCAACGGGACCTCACAGGAGGGGTTCAACGCCGAATGGCGGGAGATCAACATTGCGACGGTCGAGGGCGACCTGATCAATCGCTCCGAGATGTTCGGCGAGGCCGACCTCGACGCCGCGCTCGCGAGGTTCGATGAGCTCAGTCGGCCGGCGCCGCAGCTGGAAAACGCGGCAAGCCAAGTGTGCGAGCGTTTCCGGGCAATGCTTCGCGGCCCGCGACTGGGACGCGCTGACGGAGATGCTAGCCGACGACGTATGCATCGACGATCGCAGGCGGGTCGTGAACGCAGGGACCCGACACGGTCGGGACGCCGAAATGGCGAATATGCGGGCGACCGCCGACATCGGTATCACGTTCATGACGGCGGTAGTGATCGCGACCCGTGGGGAGCGCCTCGTCCTCACTCGTGGCGACGCGGGCAACGATGAGCGACCCTGAGGCGTTCCTTACCGAGGTGCTCGCCCTCGCCGAGATCGACGCCGACGAGCGGATCGCGGCGGTGGTCTCTTTCGACATCGACGACCTCGACGCCGCCTTCGAGGAGCTCGACGCGCGATACCTCGCCGGCGAAGCGGCGCCGTACCGGGACACGTGGTCGGTTGTCGTCCGCGGCCCACGCCGCGTTCAACCGGCACGAACTCCCTGCGACGACGCCGGACTGGGTGAACATCGACCACCGACGCGGGAGAGCGTTCGCGCCCGGTGACCTGACCGCAAATATCCGTGCCTCCTGGGACATCACGCCGGACATCAGTTTCTACATCGAGGCTGTGCATCGGCTGACCGACCTTGGAGCAGTCGTCACGCAGCGCGACCCAGGGGACTTCACAAGAGGGCTTCGACGCCGAGTGGCGGGAGATCGACCTTCTGTCGGTCGAAGGCGACCGGATCAGCCGCTGCGAACTCTTCGACGAGGCAGACGTCGACGCCGCGCTCGCGAGGTTCGAGGAGCTCAGTCGTCCGGCGCCGCGGTTGGAGAACGCGGCAAGCCGAGTAGACGAGCCGCTTCAAGAGTTACTTCGCGGCCCGCGACTGGGACGCGATGGCCGAGACACTGGCCGAGAACGGATCCGACGACGATCGTCGACGAGTGGTGAACTCCGGCTTTCGACACGGTCGGGACGCCGTGATCGCAAACGTGCGGGCTGTCGCCGACGTAGGGATCGCGAATATAGCGTCGACAGTCATTGCGACCCGCGGGGAGCGCCTCACCCTCAGTCGTGACCGCTTCGAGATCCGAGACCAGCGGCCCGAGGCGTTCGCCGCCGAGGTGCTTGCAATCGTCGACATCGACGCCGACGAGCGGATCGTCGCACGCGTCGCGTTCGACCCCGACGACATCGATGCCGCTTTCGAGGAACTCGACGCCCGGTACCTCGCGGGCGAAGCGGCCGCACACGCGCAAACATGGTCCGTCATCGCACGGGCCCGCGCAACGTTCGCCCGGCGCGAGCTGCCAGCGACGACACCGGATTGTGTAAACGTCGACCACCGGCGCGGGATCGCTTTCACGCCTGGCGACATGACCGCTTACTTCCGTGTCTTTTGGGATGTCGAGCAAGACTTCAGCACCTACATCGAGGCTGTGCATCGGCTCGATGATCTCGGAGCGGTGTTCACCCAGGTCGTTCGAGGAACCTCGCAAGAGGGCTTCGACGCGGAGTGGCGGATCGTCGAGTTCATGTCCGTCGAAGGCGATTTGATTAGTTGCGCCGAATTCTTCGACGAGGCAGACCTCGACGCCGCGCTCGCGAGGTTCGACGAGCTCAGCCGTCCAGAGCCGCGGCTGGAAAACGCGGCAAGTCGGGCGTACGAGCGCTTGCAGACGTACTTCGCGGCCCGCGACTGGGACGCGATGGCCGAGACTGTTGGCCGACGACATAGTCGACGAGGATCGTCGTCGGGTCGTGAACGCCGGGATCCGACACGGTCGGGATGCCGCAGATCGCGAACATGCGGGCGATCGCCGACGTCGGGGTCGAGAACGTGACGTCGATCAGTCGTTGCGACGCGCGGGGAGCGCCTCGCCCTCAATCGTGCCCGTTTCTCGGGCATGCGACGAGCGGCCGAGGCGTTCAGCGCCGAGGTGCTCAACATCGCCGAGATCGACGCCGACGGCCGGATCGCGGCGTCCGTCGCAGTTCGACCCCGACGACATCGACGCCGCCTTCGCCGAGCTCGATGCCAGGTACCTCGCCGGCGAAGCGGCCGCCGCATGCGCACACGTGGTCGGTCGATCGCGCGAGGCTACGCCGCGCTCAATCGGCGCGAACTCGCCGCACACGACGCCGGACTGGGTGAACGTCGACCACCGGCGAGGGACATCAAGTTCGCAGCCGGCGACCTGACCGCGAGCTACTTGCCGCTCCGTGTCGGACGCTCGCGCCGAGCTGAGCAGCTATCCGCATCGAGGCGGTGCATCGGCTGAGCGACCTCGGAGCGGTCGTCACCCACATGACGCAAGGGACGTCGCAAGAGGGCTTCGACGCCGAGTGGCGGGCGGTCAACGTCTTGACGGTCGAAGGCGACCTGATCAGCCGCTGCGAAGTATTCGACGAGGCAGACGTCGACGCCGCGCTCGCGAGGTTCGACGAGCTCAGCCGACCGGCACCGCGGCTCGAAAACACGGCGAGCCGAGTGGCCGAGCGCTTCCAGGCGCACTTCGCAGCCCGCGACTGGGACGCGATGGCCGAGATCCTGGCCGACGACTATTTCCACCGACGATCGCCGTCGGGTGGTGAACGCGGGAATCCGACACGGTCGGGATGCTGCAGATCGCAGAACTATGCGGGCCGTCGCCGACATCGGGACTCACGAGCATGACGTCGACAGTCATTGCGACCCGCGGGCAGCGCCTCGCGCTCGCACGTGCCCGCATCACGGCCGGCGATCCACAGACCCGAGGCGTTCCGCACGGAGTTGCTCGTCGTCGTCGAGATCGACACCGACGGTCGGATCGTGGCGGTCGTCGTGTTCGACGTCGACGACATCGACGCGCGCCTTCGCGGAGCTCGACGCTCGATACGTCGCCGGCGAGGCAGCCGAGCACGCGCACACGTGGTCAGTCATCGCGCAGGCCTACGCCGCGCTCAACCGGCGCGAACTGCCCGCGACGACGCCGGACTTGCTCGACCATCGACCACCGCGTCACAGCGTCGAGGCGGGCGACCCGACCGCGATACATCCGCGCCACGTGGGACGTCACGCCGGACATCAGGATCCACATCGAGACCGTGCACCGGCTGAGCGATCGCGGAGCGGTCGTCACGCACGCGTCGCATGGGACATCGCAAGAGGGCTTCGACGCGGAGTGGCGAATCGTCGACCTCGTGACGAGTCGACGGCGAGGCGATCAACCGCGGCGAGCTGTTCGACGAGGCAGACCTCGACGCCGCGCTCGCGCGGTTCGACGAGCTCAGTCGTCCGGCGCCGCGGCTGGAGAACGCGGCAAGCCGAGTGGACGATCGCTTCGACGCGTGCTTCGCAGCGCGGCGACTGGGACGCCATGGCGGAGCTACTGACCGGCGACACTGCCGTCGACGATCGCCGTCGGGTCGTGAACGGGGGAGTCCAACGCGGTCGCGACGGCGAGATCGCGAACATGCGAGTCCTCGCCGACATCGGGGTCACCACCGCGCATCGACCGTCCCGATTGCGATCCGCGGGGAGCGCCTCGCGCTCAGTCGCACCCGCTTCTCGGGCCGCGACCAGGGGCCCGACGGGTTCCATACCGAAGTCCTCGGCATCGTCGAAATCGACGCCGACGACCGGATCGTGGCCCGCGTCGCGTTCGACCCCGACGACATCGACGCCGCCTTCGCCGAGCTCGACGCCCGTTACCTCGCTGGCGAGGCACGCCGCTCACGCGCACACGTGGTCGGTCATCACTGAGGCCTATGCCACGTTCAATCGGCGCGAACGTTCCCCGACGACGCCGGATTGGGTACACGTCGACCATCGCGCGCTGGCGCCGTTCGCGGCCAGGCGATCTGGCGGCATACCTCAGTGCTCACTGGGATCTCACGCCCGACCTCAGCATCTACATCGAGGCCGTGCATCGGCTGAGTGACTTCGGAGCGGTCGTCACCCACGCTGCGCACGGGACCTCGCAAGAGGGCTTCGACGCCGAGTGGCGAATGATCGAACTCTCTGACAGTCGACGGCGATCTGATCAGTCGCCTCGAGATCTTCGACGAGGCAGACCTCGACGCCGCACTCGCGAGGTTCGACGAACTCACGCATCCAGCACCCAAGCTGGAAAACGCGGCAAGCCAAGCGTACGAGCGCTTCTGGGCGTACTTCGCGGCGGGCGACTGGGGCGCCGCAACGGAACTCTTGGCCGACGACATTTCCAGCGACGATCGTCGGCGCATCGTGGACGCCGGGATCCGACACGGTCGGGATGCCGACATCGCCGACGCGCGGGCGGTCGCCGATCTCGGGCTCACGAACGAGATGTCGACCGTCATTGCGATCCGTGGGGAGCGCCTGGCCCTTGGCCGCGTCGATTCGACAGCGGGGTCACTCCGAGGCGTTCCACATCGATGCGCTACACGTAGTCGAGAGTCGACGCCGACGACCGCCTCGCGAAAGTCATCGTGTTCGACCTCGACGACATCGACTGCCGCCTTCGAAGAGCTCGATGCCCGATACGTCGCACGGCGAAGCGGCCGCCCACGCGCACACGTGGGCGCTCGTCGCGGGCGGCTACGCTGCAAGCAATCGGCGCGAACTCCCCGCGACGACGCCGGACTGGGTGAACGTCGACCACCGGCGAGCGATAGCGTTCGCGCCCGGTGAATTGGCCGCATACATGCATGCCACCTGGGACCTCGCGCCGGACGTCAAGGTCTACATCGAGGCTGTGCATCGACTAAGCAACCTCGGAGCGGTCGTCACGCAGGCTGTGCGTGGGACCTCGGACGAAGGCTTCGAGGCTGAATGGCGCGAGATCACCCTTGTCACAATCGACGGCGACCTGATCAACCGCATCGAGCTGTTCGACGAGGCAGACATCGACGCCGCGCTCGCGAGGTTCGATCGAGCTCAGTCGTCCGGCCCTGCAGCTGGAAAACGCGGCAAGCCAGCTTGACGAACGCTTCGCTGCGTACTTCGCGGCCCGCGACTGGGTCGCCATGCAGGAGATACTGGCCGACGACTTTTCCATCGACGACCGCCGTCGGGTCGTGAACATCGGGATCCGAAACGGTCGAGACATCGAAATTGCGAACATGCGGGCCGCCGCCGAGATCGGTGCCAAGGCCATGGCGTTCAGCGTCATTGCGACCCGCGGGAAGCATCTTGCGCTTAGTCGCATCCGCGCCTCGGGTCGCGATCAGAGCCCCGAGGCCTTCCACACCGACGCGCTCGGCATCGTGGAGATCAACGCCGACAACCGGATTGTGGCGCGAGTCGCGTTCGACCTCGACGACATCGACGCTGCTATCGAGGAGCTCGATGCCCGGTATCTGGCAGGCGAAGCCGCCGAGCACTCGCGCACGTGGTCGGTCATCGCAAAGAACTACGCCGGGCTCAACCGGCACGAAGTCCCTGCGATGACGTCGGACTGGGTCAACGTCGACCACCGGCGCGTGACCACGATCGCGCCGGGTGAACTGATCGCAAACCTAAGCGCCGCGTGGGACCTGACGCCGCAGGCCAGGTTCTACATCGAGACCGTGCATCGGCTGACCGACCTCGGAGCGGTCGTCACCCTTGCGATGAGTGGGACCTCGCAAGAGGGCTTCGAGGCCGAGTGGCGGCTCATCGATCTAATGACGTTCGAAGGCGATCTGATGAATCGCTCCGAGCTGTTCGACGAGGCCGACCTCGACGCTGCGCTCGCGAGATTCGACGAGCTCAATCGGCCGTCGCCCCAGTCGAGAACGCTGCGACCCGGACGTTGGCGCGTATGGTCGATGCTTTCAATCGCCGCGACGTTGCCGGTTACGTCGACTCTATGGCAGACGGCCGATTGGACGACAGGCGAAAGGGCTTGGGTGTCTTACTCGATGGGCTTGCGCGTCGGAAAGGCGTGCAAGCGATGTTGGAGACTGCACCTAGCAGCTGGCAGATGACGTCGGAGCCCGTCGCGATAAGGGGGCATCGCCTCGCGCTGACCCGCGACGCGTTCCGCGACACTGACGATGCCGACCGACCGATCGTTGTCGAGCTCTTGATGATCACAGAAGTCGATGACGACGAATTGATTTCCTACACAGTAGTTTTCGACCCCGGCGACATCAACGGTGCGGTGGCTGAACTCACCGCTCGCTGGATCGCATCGGGAGAGGTCGCCCATACTCGAACAGTCGAAGCGGTATGCCGGCTTACCGAGACCGTCAACCGTCATGACTGGGATGCATTCGCGATATTGAGCGCAGATGCCACGTACGTCAATCACCGACAGCTGTCCAGTCCGGGCGTGCAAACGATCGCCGACCACATGCCATCAATCCAAACGATGGCATCGCTCGTACCCGACTATTGGATCGAACACGCGGCGGTTCTGTGGTCTCGGCGATGGGTCTTGTCGGTGACGTGCTTCTGAGGGGCAGTGCCACCGATGGCCTCTCGATCGAGATCCCGCTCGTCATGCTCCTCGTTGTCGACGGCGATCGTGTCGTCGGCTTCGAGGCATTCGATCCCGACCAGCGCGACTTGGCGATGGCCCGGTTCGAGGAGCTCAACCGTCCGACCTGAACCCCTCGACGTCGCATGTCGCGGATCAGCGTGGCGTGCTTCAACTTTCGAGATCGGCGCCCGAGGGTGAGCTGGCCTGGGCTAGTCCACTGGAGAGTTCGGCCGCCCACCGGTATTTCGGCTCCAGTAGCCCGGCACGTCGAGCGGCCCCAAAAGCCCTGGGCGCGCTTGACATACGGCCGGGATCGAATTTTGCACCGGCATTGCCGAGAGAGTGTCGCCGCCGCGCCCGAAGGTCAGTTCGACGGCAAAGCTGGGATCACCCTCGACCTCGACTCGGAAGGCCAGGTCGGACGGGCCGTACGGCTTCTTCCATTGGGTGCCATCAGGCAGTCGGCGTCGAGCGCCAGGAGTTCCGACCAGTCGTTCGTCGCGGTGATGCCGACTCGGTCCAGCCCGATGAGTTCGAGGTTGGGGTGACCAATGATGGCCTTGAGTGCGACCGCGCCGATGTTTCCCGTGCCGCAGCGCACCACCCGATAGGACGCGGGTCTCACGACGCGTGCGCTGCCTGTTGAGCCCGCTGCTTGTTGACGAACCCGATCGACATTCGTTGCAGCAGACCAGGTGCCAGGCGGGAGAACAGCCACGCCGGTGCGTGCCTGCCGCGGCCACACCAGCAGTGCCTTGTTGCGCTCGATGGCCCGCAGCGTGTCCTTCGCCAACTCGTCGGCCGACGAGAACGTCGAGCTGCGTTGCCCCATCTTGTAGAAGTCGCGGCCAACGAACCCGCCGATCGAGCCCTTGTCCAGGATCGGCGTCTCGACGGCCGTCGGACAGACCGCGAGCACGCCGACGCCGCGGCCCGCCGCCTCCGAGCGCAATGCCAGCGACAGGCCGACGATCGCATGCTTGCTCATCACGTAGCTGGTGATCTGCCCCGCGGCGGCGAGACCGGCCATCGAGGCGGTGTTGACGATGTGGCCGTGGCCCTGCTCGGACCATCTGCGGGTAGGCGGCGGCCACGCCGTGCACGACGCCGCGGATGTTGACGTCGATGATCGCGTTCCACTGGTCCAGCGTCAGTAGTTCGGTGTCGCCGCCCCAGGTGATGCCTGCGTTGTTGAACATCAGGTCCAGCCGACCGGTGCGGTCCACCACCTCGTCGACGCACGCCTGCACGGCGGCGGCGTCGGTGACGTCGAGCCGGGCCGAGCGCGCGCCGAGCGGTTCGGCGGTGCGGGCCGCGGCGTCGCCGTCGACGTCGGTGCACACCACGTCGGCCCCGGCGGCGGCCAGCGCGCGGCACAGCGCGGCGCCGATGCCCGGATCCGGCGCCGGTGACGATGGCCTGCTTGCCTGCGAACCTCCCTGCGAACGTCACGCCGTCCCCATCAGCTTCTGCAGCGCGCCCATCACGTCGGGGTAGCGCAGCATGTGGGCGCCGCCGTTGATGTCGAGCACCTCGCCGGTCAGCCACGGCGCCTTCGTGATGTAGAGAATCGCCTCGGCGATGTCCTCGGGGGTACCGGTGCGACCGAGCACGGTGTTCTCGGTGTAGCCCTCGATGGTGCCGGGCACCATCGCGGCACCCTCCGTCAGCGGGGTCAGTACGAAGCCCGGCGCGACGGCGTTGACCCGGATGCCGCGCGAGGCCAGCTCCATGGCCGCCACCTGGGTCAGCATCGACAGCCCGGCCTTGGCGGCGCAGTAGGCGCTCATGCCTGCAGCGGGCTGGCGTCCGTTGAGCGACGAGATCCACACCAGCGAGCCGTTGTCGTGAAGCGTCCTGCCCGCGTACTTGGCGACGATCAACGACCCGGTCAGGCACACGTCGACGACGGAGCGGAACTGGTCGACCGGCATGTCGACGATGAGGCTGATGTTGGAGAACCCCGCCGTGCACACGACGACGTCCAGCGGTCCCGTCCGCTCGAAGAGTGCCGCCACCGAGTCCTCGTCGGTGACGTTCACCTCGGCGCTGGTGTGGGGCGCCCCGAGCTCCGGCCGCGCGTGCCGCAGCGCCGTCACCGTTGAGGTCCGCCACCGTGACGCGGCAGCCGTCGGCCGCCAGCGCCTTCGCCGTCGCCCAGCCGATACCCGACGCGCCGCCGATGACGAGTGCGGTGCGCTCGCCTCCGTTGTCCACCACTGAAGCCTCCACGATGAGTTTCCCGTCTAACTGACGAGGCAACTGTAAGCGATTCGGCAACGGTCGCGAATCCGATCGCCGAGACGGCCTGTCGGAGTGCCCCGACACACTGAATCCGTGCTGGCCGACCTGGTTCTCCCGCTGGAGTGTGGAGGGTGCGGCGCGCCGGGGACCAGGTGGTGCGAGGCCTGCCAGCGGGTCATTGCGGCCAGGGCCGACGAACCTCTTCTGGTGACCCCGCGCCTCGATCCCGGCGTGCCGGTGCTCTCCCTCGGCCGCTACGCCGGCCCACGTCGCCAAGCCATCGTGGCGCTCAAGGAGCGCGGCCGCGCCGACCTCGCAGCCCCACTCGGCGGCGCGCTACGAACCGGCCTCACCAGGTTGATCACCTGGGGTGTCGTGCCCACGCCGCTGGCGTTGGTGCCCGCGCCAACCAGGGCGACGTCGGCCCGTCGGCGTGGTGGCGACCCGGTGACCCGGATGGCGAGGCTGGCTGCGGTACCCGGTACGGACGTCGTGGCCGCCCTGCGCATGCGGGCCTTCACGAAGGATTCGGTCGGCCTGTCGGCCGATGCTCGGCAACGCAACGTCGCCGGGCGGATCCGGCTTCGTCGATGCGTGGCGGGCGACGTGGTGGTCGTCGACGACATCGTCACGACGGGTGCCACCGCCAGCGAATCCGTCCATGTCCTGCAAACATCTGGGGCGCGGGTGCTCGCGGTCCTTGCGATTGCACACGCTTGACCCGGTGTCGACGCCACGGACATGTCACCGCGAGATCAAACCGAAATGAATAACTCGCGACAGGTCTGCGAAATTGGTGGCACCGGTGGGTGAACACGGACTACCGTCGGTGCCAACACCCGTGAGGGCCTCACGGCGGCGCCCGAGTCTCCTCAGCGCCACATCGCCTGACAGCGATAGGAGGTGAGTTCTCGACACCTTGCGCCGATGGGCGGCGAAAATCTTCAGCCCCGTCGGCGCGTTTCCCAGCTAGCCGGCGCGCCCTAGTGCGTGAGACGCGAAGAGAAACGAGTTGCCAAGTATGTCAAGTCATTCCGTGCAAGCAAGCCAGTCGACCATGGTCGTCGATGACGAAGAGCCGGTAGCCGCGCCGCGCGCCGAGGTCGTCGTCAAGGGCCGCAACGTCGAGATACCCGACCACTTCCGCATCTACGTCTCCGAGAAGCTGTCCCGCCTGGAACGCTTCGACCGCACCATCTACCTGTTCGACGTCGAACTCGACCACGAACGCAACCGACGTCAGCGGAAGAACTGCCAGCACGTGGAGATCACGGCGCGCGGCCGCGGCCCCGTGGTACGCGGGGAGGCCTGTGCGGACAGTTTCTACGCGGCGTTGGAAGCAGCGGTCTGCAAACTCGAGAACCGACTGCGTCGCAGCAAGGACCGACGCAAGATCCACTACGGCGACAAGACGCCGGTTTCGGTAGCAGAGGCCACCAAGGTCATCGCGCCGGAGGCATTCCTTCCCCCTGCTCCGGCCGACGAGCAGGCCGCAGATCGCGACGGGCTGGCCGCCGAGCACGAACCCGGCCACATCGTCCGCACCAAGGAACACGAGGCCAGGCCGATGACGGTCGACGACGCGCTCTACGAGATGGAACTCGTCGGCCACGACTTCTTCCTGTTCCACGACAAGGAGTCCGACAAGGCGTGCGTCGTCTACCGCAGACACGCATATGACTACGGGCTGATCCGGCTTTCCTGACCCGCTGGTCAAGCGCGCAAGAGCCCCGTGTACGCACCGTGTCGCGGGGCTTTTGCTTGGGGTACCTCCGACTGGCGAAGGACGGTTCGCGCGGTCCAGCCGCCCCTGTTCGCGGGTCACCTACGATGGACTGAGTTTGACGAACCACGATCACGGTCGACGAAACCCGTGATCCATCGAGCCCACAGGGGAAATTAGCGTGCTGTCGAAGTTGCTCCGTCTTGGTGAAGGCCGCATGGTCAAACGCCTCAAGAAGGTCGCGGACTATGTGAACACCTTGTCCGATGACGTCGCGAAGCTTTCCGACGCCGAGCTCCGCGCCAAGACCGACGAGTTCAAGAAGCGCTGCGCCGACGGGGCCGACCTCGACGACCTGCTGCCCGAGGCGTTCGCCGTGGCCCGCGAGGCGGCGTGGCGGGTGCTCGACCAGCGGCCGTTCGACGTTCAGGTGATGGGCGGCGCCGCGCTGCACTTCGGCAACGTCGCCGAGATGAAGACCGGTGAGGGCAAGACCCTGACCTGCGTCCTGCCCGCCTACCTGAACGCGTTGGCAGGCAAGGGCGTGCACGTCGTCACCGTCAACGACTACCTGGCCAAGCGCGACAGCGAGTGGATGGGCCGGGTGCACCGCTTCCTCGGCCTCGACGTGGGGGTCATCCTCGCGCAGATGACGCCGGACGAGCGCCGCGTCGCCTACGCCGCCGACATCACCTACGGCACCAACAACGAGTTCGGCTTCGACTACCTGCGCGACAACATGGCGCACACCGTCGAGGACATGGTGCAGCGCGGCCACAACTACGGGATCGTCGACGAGGTCGACTCGATCCTCATCGACGAGGCCCGTACCCCGCTCATCATCTCCGGGCCCGCCGACGGCGCGTCCAACTGGTACCTCGAGTTCGCGCGCCTCGCTCCGCTGATGGAGAAGGACGTCCACTACGAGGTCGACATCCGCAAGCGGACCATCGGCGTGCACGAGGTGGGCGTCGAACTCGTCGAGGACCAGCTGGGCATCGACAACCTGTACGAGGCTGCGAACTCGCCGCTGGTCAGCTACCTCAACAACGCGATCAAGGCCAAGGAGCTGTTCGCGCGCGACAAGGACTACATCGTGCGCGACGGCGAAGTGCTGATCGTCGACGAGTTCACCGGTCGCGTGCTGTTGGGTCGCCGCTACAACGAGGGCATGCACCAGGCCATCGAGGCCAAGGAGCACGTCGAGATCAAGGCCGAGAACCAGACGCTCGCCACGATCACGCTGCAGAACTACTTCCGGTTGTACAAGAAGCTGGCCGGCATGACGGGTACCGCACAGACCGAGGCCGCCGAGCTGCACGAAATCTACAAGCTCGGCGTGGTCTCCATCCCGACCAACCGGGAGATGGTCCGGACCGACCAGTCGGACCTGATCTACAAGACCGAAGAAGCCAAGTACATGGCCGTCGTCGACGACGTGAGCGAGCGGTACGAGAAGGGTCAGCCGGTCCTGATCGGCACCACCAGCGTCGAGCGCTCCGAGTACCTGTCGAAGCAGTTCGTCAAGCGCCGCATCCCGCACAACGTGCTCAACGCCAAGTACCACGAGCAGGAAGCGAACATCATCGCCGAGGCCGGCAGGCGGAGCGCGATCACCGTCGCCACCAACATGGCCGGCCGCGGTACCGACATCGTGCTCGGCGGCAACGTGGACTTCCTGGCCGACAAGCGGCTGCGCGATCGCGGCCTCGACCCGGTGGAGACGCCCGAGGACTACGAGGCCGCGTGGGACGAGGTGCTCCCGCAGGTCAAGGCCGAGGTGGAGACCGAGGCCGAGGACGTCCGCGCCGTGGGCGGGCTCTACGTGCTCGGCACCGAACGCCACGAGTCGCGACGCATCGACAACCAGCTGCGCGGTCGCTCCGGCCGCCAGGGCGACCCGGGCGAGTCCCGGTTCTACCTGTCGCTCGGCGACGAGCTCATGCGCCGGTTCAACGGGGCCACGCTGGAGTCGCTGTTCACCCGGCTCAACGTGCCCGACGACGTGCCCATCGAGGCCAAGATGGTCACCCGGGCCATCAAGAGCGCGCAGACGCAGGTCGAGCAGCAGAACTTCGAGGTCCGCAAGAACGTGCTGAAGTACGACGAGGTGATGAACCAGCAGCGCAAGGTCATCTACAACGAGCGCCGGCTGATCCTCGAGGGCGAGGACGTGGCCGACCAGGCGCACAAGATGCTCGTCGACGTCGTGACGGCCTACGTCGACGGCGCCACCGCGGAGGGCTACTCCGAGGACTGGGACCTGGAGGCGCTGTGGTCCGCGCTGAAGCTGCTGTATCCGGTCGGCATCGACCACCACGACCTCATCGACAACGACGCAGTCGGCGAACCCGGTGAGCTGACGCGCGACGAGTTGCTCGCCGCGTTGATCGAGGACGCCGAACGCGCCTACAAGGTGCGGGAGGACCAACTCACCGAGATCGGTGGTGAGACCGCCATGCGTCAGCTCGAGCGCAGCGTGCTGCTCACCACCATCGACCGCAAGTGGCGCGAACACCTCTACGAGATGGACTACCTCAAGGAGGGCATCGGGCTGCGTGCGATGGCGCAGCGCGACCCGCTGGTCGAGTATCAGCGCGAGGGCTACGACATGTTCATGGGCATGCTGGACGCGCTGAAGGAGGAGTCGGTCGGGCTGCTGTTCAACGCGCAGGTTCAGGCGGCCGCTCCGGCCGTCACGCCCATGGCCGCACCGCCCAATCTCGCGCAGTTCGCCGCGGAGGCCGCGGCCAAGGCGCAGGAGGCCAACCGCCCAGCCGCGGTCGCCACCGAGGACCGGACCCCCGAGGACCGGACCCCCAGGAGGCCCCGCGGCGCTTGCGGGTCAAGGGCATCGACGACGATGCGGGGCCGGCGCTGACCTACAGCGGACCGTCGGAGGATGGGTCTGCGCAGGTGCAGCGGCAAGGGGCGGGAAAGCACGCCGTGCCCCCGACCAGCAGGCGAGAGCGTCGTGAGGCGGCCCGCAAGCAGAGCCGCGGCGGTCCGCGGGCGCGCCGGGGCTAGTCACGTCGCGGGCGGCGTCGCCGTCATCCGATCTGCAACGCCACCACGCGCCAGCGTCCGCCGATGACCTCGATGCGGCCGGCGAGGGCGCGCACCCGATCGCCGCGGGTGTAGGTGCCGAACAACTCGGCGGCCGTCACCTCTCCGTCGACCACCTCGGCGGTGCGCGCGCGCACGCGGCGCAGTACCGCGGCGCCCTCCTTCGACGGCGTACGGCTGAGTACCACCACCGTGTCGATCAGCGCCGCCGTCAACAGGGGCCGCAGCGCTGCGATCGGCCTGCGGCGGTCCGACACTTCGAGCACGCGGCGCAGCGCGGTATCGGCGAAGACGGCCGCGGCCCGAGGCGGCGGCAGTTCGCGAACGGAGTGACCGCTGGGGACCGGCCGAAGCGGGCGAGACGTGCTTCGGTGCAGGGCCGCCCGCGTGGGCGGCGGGCAGGGCGGCGGATGGTCGCCCAGCGGCGGTGGTTCGTAGTCGACGACGGGCGAGACGAACGACTCGGATGCAACGGAAGTCTCGGTGGGAATGCGGGACGCGGTCACGGCTGCTCCAGCGGGTCATGACGAACGGGACGGATCTGCTGGAGAGGGACAGACTTCATTCATGATCGCACGCCTGAAGGACACTCCGACGCACCCGTGATGCGGAGAGCAGGATTCGACCGCTACCGTGACGGGGTCGTCGAATCGGCATTGCGGACAGGGGAGGGCGGCGTCGTCATGGTGACCAGGTTGTCGGCGTCGGATGCGGCGTTCTTTCACCTGGAGAACACGTCGACTCCGATGTACGTGGGATCGCTTTCGATCCTTCGCAAGCCGCGCAACGGGCTGAGCTACGAGACGCTGCTCGCCACCGTGGAGCGCCGGTTGCCGCAGATTCCGCGCTACCGCCAGAAGGTGCGGGAGGTCACATTCGGCCTGGCCCGGCCGGTCTGGGTGGACGACCGCGACTTCGACATCACCTACCACATCCGCCGGTCGGCGCTCCCGTCGCCGGGCAGCGACGCGCAGCTGCACGACCTGGTGGCGCGGCTCGGCTCACGCCAGTTGGACAAGACCCGGCCGCTGTGGGAGATGTACCTCGTCGAGGGTCTCGCCAAGAACCGGATCGCCATCTACACCAAGTCGCACCAGGCGTTGGTCAACGGCATGACCGCGTTGGAGATCGGGCACGTCGTCGCCGACCGCACGCAGAAGTCCCCGGAGTTCGGTGAGGACATCTGGATTCCGGCGCGCGAGCCCAGCGACACCAGACTTTTCGTCGGTGCGGTCGGCGAGTGGATCGCGCGGCCCGGCGTCCAGCTCGCCGCCGTTCGATCCGCCATGATCGAGGTGGTGACCAACTCCGGGCAGCTCGTCGAGGTGGGCAGGCGGTTGACCGACGTCGTCAAGACCGTCGCGCGTGGCACCGCCCCGAGCAGCCCGCTAAACACCACCGTCTCGCGCAACCGCCGGTTCGCGGTGGCGTCCCATCGGCTCGAGGACTACCGCTCGCTGCGTGCTCGCTACGACTGCGACGTCAACGACGTCGTGCTCGCGGTGGTGGCTGGGGCGCTGCGCAATTGGCTGATGTCGCGTGGCGAGCCGGTCACGACCAGTGCCACGGTGCGGGCGATGGCGCCGATGTCGGTCTACCCCGACGCCGAGCTCGACGCGACCGGACCGGGGCAGGCCATCAGCGAGGTTTCGCCGTTCCTCGTCGACCTTCCCGTCGGCGAGGGCAACGCGGTGGTGCGGCTGTCGCAGATCGCGCACGCCACCGAGTCGGCGTCCACCGCGGCCAGCCTGGTCGACGCACGCACCATCGTCACGCTGTCGGGCTTCGCGCCACCGACGTTGCACGCCATGGGAACTCGTGTCGCAACGACGTTCTCGGCGCGGCAGTTCAACGTGTTGATCACCAACGTGCCCGGGGCGCAGAAGCAGATGTACGTGGCGGGCACGAAGCTGCTCGAGACCTACTCGGTGCCACCGCTGCTGCACAACCAGGTGCTGGCGATCGGCGTGACGTCCTACAACGGCATGCTGTACTTCGGCATCAACGCCGACCGCGACGCCATGAGTGACGTCGACGTGTTTCCCACGCTGCTCGGCGAATCGCTGGAGGAACTGCTCGACGCCGCACGGTAGCCGCCGCGTGAACTCTCCACCTACGTCGACGACCACGTCGCCACGTTGATCGGCGATCGCGAGTAGTCCCGCTACAGTCGCCTGGTGCGCGTCTACGTCCCGGCCACCCTGGCCATGCTGCAGCGGCTCGTCGCCGACGGGTCGATGCACGCGTTGAGCGGGACCGCGTTCGCGGTGACGCCGAAGCTGCGCGAGTCCTACGCCGAGGGTGACGAGGACGAGCTCGCCGAAGTCGCGCTCCGCGAGGCCGCACTGGCGTCGATCCGGCTGATCGCGGGTGAGCCGGGCGCCGGACAGGAGCGGGGCGGCACCGGCCTGCCGCCGCGGAGGGTCGTGCTGGAGGTCGAGGCCGACGGAGTGACGATGCGTCCCGATCTCGACGACGCGGTGGTCCGGCTCGCGGGGCCGCTCGCACTGACCGACGTCATCGCCGCGTACGTCGACAACGCGGCGGCCGAGCAGGCCGTCGTGGCCGCGCTCGAGGTCGTCGACGAGGCCGATCTGGGAGACGAGGATGCCGAGCTCACCGTCGGCGACGCCCTGGACCACGACCTGGCCTGGTACGCCGCTCAGGAACTTCCGTTCCTGCTGGAACTTCTCTGAGCAGTGGGTACTTAACCGTAAGTTACGGTACCGTAGGTTAGCTCGTGGGCCCCAGACTTCGGCCCCGGAGCTCCATTACATCGCCATTGCGAGCAGGGAGTCGTCATGGCAAAGAACGAAATCAAGGTTTCGGCAAAGGTCGCCGACACCGTCCGTCCGTCCGTCGCGGCCGGCACCAAGCAGCATCCCGCGTGGCAGGCGTTGCGCTCGGTCGCCCAGCGGGTGACCACGCCCCTGCTGCCCGACGACTACCTCAAGCTGGCCAATCCGCTGTGGTCCGCCCGTGAACTGCGGGGCCGGGTTCTGGACGTGCGCCGGGAGACCGTGGACTCCGCGACACTCGTCATCAAGCCGGGTTGGGGCTTCACCTTCGACTACGAGCCCGGTCAGTACGTCGGCATCGGCGTGCTCGTCGACGGGCGCTGGCGGTGGCGGTCGTACTCGCTGACCTCCAGCCCGGTCCGCGGAGCCGCCCCGGCGGCGACATCCGGCGGCGGAGCCGCCCCGGCGGCGACATCCGGCGGCGGAGCCGCCCCGGCGGCGACATCCGGCCGGGGGTCGCGCACCATCACCATCACGGTCAAGGCGATGCCGGAGGGCTTCCTGTCGACCCACCTGGTCGGCGGCGTCGCACCGGGCACGATCGTGCGGTTGGCCGCTCCTGCGGGCAACTTCGTCATGCCCGATCCGGCGCCCGCGTCGGTGCTGTTCCTGACGGCGGGATCGGGAATCACTCCGGTGATGTCGATGCTGCGCACGCTCGCCAAGCGTGATCAGGTCGGCGATATCGTCCACTTGCATTCGGCGCCAACGGAATCCGACGTCATCTTCGCGAAGGAGCTGGCGGACATGGCGAAGGCGCACCCGGGCTACCAGTTGCGGGTGCGGTCCACCAGCACGCAGGGTCGCCTCGACTTGTCCCGCCTGGCGGACGAGGTGCCGGACTGGCAGGCGCGCCAGACATGGGCGTGCGGGCCCGGGGCCATGCTCGACGACGCGCACCGACTGTGGTCGGCCGCCGGCGTGGGCGAGCGCCTCCACCTCGAACGTTTTGCCGCCTCGCGCGGGAAGGTGCGGGGTACCGGCGGCACCGTGACGTTCGAGCGCAGCGGCAAGACGGTGGAGGCCGACGCCGCAACGTCGCTGATGGACGCTGGGGAGCGGGTCGGTGTGCAGATGCCGTTCGGCTGCCGGATGGGCATCTGCCAGTCCTGCGTCGTCGGGTTGGTGGACGGGCACGTGCGCGACCTGCGCACTGGTGCCGAACACGAACCGGGAACTCGCGTCCAGACGTGTATTTCCGCAGCTTCCGGCGATTGCGTACTCGACGTATAGGGTTTACTGGCTGGTAACCTACGGGATCGTAGGTTACGGTAGCGTAGGTAGTGGAAAGGAGGTTGACCAATGGCAATCACAGACGTACCGGAGTTCGCACATCTGACGGACGCCGACATCGAAGGACTCGCAATCGAGCTCGATGCCATCCGGCTAGACATCGAAGACTCCCGCGGCGAGCACGACGCTCGCTACATCCGGCGCACCATCGCCGCCCAACGCGCACTCGAGGTGGCGGCCCGGCTGATGCTGGCCGCCGGTTCGCGCCGTTCGGCGTGGTGGGCAGGCACCGTGACGCTGGGCGTGGCCAAGATCGTCGAGAACATGGAGATCGGCCACAACGTCATGCACGGCCAGTGGGATTGGATGAACGATCCCGAGATTCACTCCTCGACGTGGGAGTGGGACATGAGCGGCGCCTCCAAGCACTGGCGGTTCACGCACAACTTCATGCATCACAAGTACACCAACATCCTCGGCATGGACGACGACGTGGGCTACGGCGTCATCCGCGTCACGCGCGATGCGAAGTGGAAGCCGTTCAATCTCTACGGCAACCTGCTGTTCAACACGCTGCTCGCGATCGGCTTCGAATGGGGAGTCGGGTTGCAGCACTTGGAACTCGGGAAGATCTTCAAGGGCCGCGACGACCGCAAGGGGACGTTGGTCCGGGTGCGCGAGTTCGGCATCAAGGCCGGTCACCAGGTGGCCAAGGACTACGTGGTCTATCCCGACGCTGACGTCGCTGTCGCCAGGTGCGACGTACCGCTCGACGTTGACGGCCAACGCGGTCGCCAACGTGATCCGCAACGTGTGGGCGAACGCCGTGATCTTCTGCGGCCACTTCCCCGATGGCGCAGAGAAGTTCACGAAGACCGACATGGTCGGCGAGAGCAAGGGGCAGTGGTATCTGCGCCAGATGCTCGGCAGTGCCAACTTCGAAGCGGGGCCGGGGCTGCGCTTCATGAGCGGCAATCTGTGCCACCAGATCGAGCATCACCTGTACCCGGATCTGCCGAGCAACCGGTTGCACGAGATCGGCAAGCGGGTCCGCGAAATCTGCGACAAGTACGACTTGCCTTACACCACGGGCTCTTTCCTGATTCAGTACGGGAAGACGTGGCGCACCATCGCCAAGCTGTCGCTGCCGGACAAGTACCTCAGCGACACGCGCGACGACGCGCCGGAGACCCGCAGTGAGCGCATGTTCGACGAGCTCGCACCAAGTGAGCGGCGAGGGCTGAAGTCGGCCATCGCTGCGGTGCGTGCCCGTCGCCGCGAGAAGCGTGCCATCGCCGTCTGACACCCACCACCTCGCGCGAGCAGTCCTCGCGCGAGCAGTCGCAAACTCCCTCAATCTCCACGATTGAGGGGAGTTTGCGACTGCTCGCCCTCGACCCGGCGCTCCTACTTCGGCACGTAGTCGAACTTGTCGGGGTTCGGGCCGGTGCGGCCCTCTTCACCCTTGTCGAGTTCGTTGATGGCGTTGACGTCGACGGAGCTCAACTCGAAGTCGAAGAGCTCGTAGTTCTCCTTGACCCGTTGTGGCGTCACCGATTTCGGGAAGACGATGTCGCCCCGCTGGATGTGCCACCGCAGCACCACCTGCGCAGGCGTACGCCCGACCGCCCCGGCGATGCGGGTGATCACGGGGTCGTCGAGCACCGCGCCCTGGGCGATCGGCGACCATGCCTCGGTGGCGATGCCGTGCCTGCCGTCGAAGGCGCGCACGTCCTCGTTGCCGAAGTACGGGTGCACCTCGATCTGGTTGACCGCGGGCACCGTGTCGGTCTCCTCCGCCAACCGCTCGAGGTGGGCGACCTGGAAGTTCGACACCCCGATGCTGCGGGCGCGGCCGTCGGCCTTGAACTCCTCGAGCACGCGCCACGTCGAGACGTAGTCGCCGTCGTACAGCGTCGGCAGCGGCCAGTGGATGAGGAACAGGTCGACGTAGTCGAAGCCCAGCAACTCCAGCGAGTGATCGAACGCGCGCCGCGCGGCGTCGGGTTCGTGGAAGCCGTTGTTCAGCTTGCTCGTGACGTATACGTCGGCGCGGTCGACGCCCGCGTCGCGGATGCCCTGGCCGACACCCTTCTCGTTCTGGTACATCTCGGCGGTGTCGATGTGCCGGTAACCGATGTCCAGGGCGGTCTTCACGGCGTCCGCGGTGTCGTCGGGTGGAACCTGGAAGACGCCGAAACCCAGCTGGGGGATGTGGTTGCCGTCGTTGAGTTCAATGCTCGGTACGTTGCTCACCCCTACAGCCTGCCCCATCGTCGCCGCGGACAAACGGTCAGTCGACCGTCAGACGCCGAGGTGCAGTAGTAGTTGTCGGCGATCGACAACCGGCCGTCGCCGTCGGGGGTGGGCAGGCCGTGTTCACGGCGAGCAACGCGCGCAACGGGGTTCGGTCCGAGCGCCACCCGCGTGCGTCGAGATACTCGGCGACGTCGCGACGTTCGCCAGGGAAGGCGAGGTCGCCGAACTCGACGTCGAAACCGTGCTCGCGCCAGCGCGAAGTGACGGGGTCGATGGGTCGGGCGCCGTCGGGCTCGGGTCGGTCGGCACCGTCCGCACCCATGACCGCGACCTCCGAGGCGAGTCGGCTGCCGCGCACGGAAAGCGCGGTGATGTCGTCGAGCAGCCGGTCCTGGGCGTCACCGGGCAGGAAGGGGAACAGACCCTCGGCGATCCAGGCCGACGCCTCGGCCGGCTCGAAACCGGCGACCCGCAGTGCCGTGCGCCAGTCGTCGCGCAGGTCGACGGGCACGTGGCGTACCGCGGCAGTGGGGGTGGCGTCGATGTCGAGCAGCGTCCTCGCCTTGAAGGCCAGCACGTCGGGCAGGTCGATTTCGTAGACGCACGGTCCCGGCGGCCACGCCATGCGGTACCCGCGCGCGTCGAGTCCCGAGGCCAGGATCACGACCTGGCGAATGCCGGAGGCGGCCGCAGACGCGAGGAAGTCGTCGAAGTAGCGGGTGCGCGCGGTGAGCAGATCCGTCATCGGCTGCATGCCCCACAGCGCGCCGGGGAGGTCGACGTCGGTGGACTGGAGCTCACCGTCGGCCCAGCGGGTGAAGAAGTCGATCCCGACCGCGCGCACCAGCGGTGCGGCGAACGGATCCGAGATCAGTGGTGAGTCGGCGATGGAGGCGCGGGCTCGGCCCGCCGCGGTCATCGTCGCGGTGGCGCCCACGCTCGTTGTGAGATCCCAGGCGTCGCCGTCGCTTCGCTCCGATGTCATGACCCTCCCTTTACCCATTTGTTAGTCGATTTAACGCTTAGCTTGGGTAACGAGCAACGTCCAGGTCAGTACGCCGCGCCCTCCGCCAACGACTCAAGCAGTCGTCGCGCCGCCGCCACGCGGTCCGCCGCATGGCCCGTCAAGGCGTCCAGCGCGCACTCGGGGTCCGCGGGTGGGCCCAGGTGACCGCATCCACGCGGGCAGTCCTCGATGGCCGCGGCGAGATCCGAGAACGCCTGCATGACGTCGTCGGCCGTGACGTGGGCCAATCCGAACGAGCGGATGCCGGGGGTGTCGATCACCCAACCCGAACCGTGCAGCGGAAGCGCCACCGATTGGGTCGAGGTGTGCTTGCCCTTGCCGACGCCGGACACCACCCCGACCGCGCGCTGCGCATCCGGAACCAGGCGGTTCACCAGCGTCGACTTGCCCACCCCGGAATGGCCGACCAGCACCGTGGACTTCCCCGTGAGCAGGTCCTCGACCACGCCCAGGGCTTCGGCGCGGCCTGCGGTCACCACCGTCAGGTCGAGGCCGGCGAACTGCGCGGCGAAGGGCGCGGCAGGCGTCAGGTCCGACTTGGTCAGGCACAGGATGGGCGTCAGCTTGCCCGCGTAGGCGGCGATGAGCGACCGTTCGACGAAGCCCGTCCGCGGCGGAGGATCGGCGAGGGCCACCACGATCATCAGCTGGTCGGCGTTGGCGACCACGACGCGCTCGGTCGGGTCGGTGTCATCGGCGGTGCGGCGCAACACCGTTCGCCGATCGCCGCGGCGCACGATGCGGGCGAGGGTGTCGGGGCGCCCCGAGAGATCGCCGACGATGTCCACCTCGTCGCCGACGACGATCGGAGTGCGGCCGAGTTCGCGGGCGCGCATCGCGACCACGACCCGGTCGGGGTCGCCGCCGAGCGCGCAGCCCCACCGGCCGCGATCCACGGTGACGACCATCGCCGACTGCGCGTCCGCGTGTTCGGGTCGGGTCTTCGTCCGCGGCCGAGAGCCCCGGCCCGAGCGCACCCGGACGTCGGACTCGTCGTAGTCAGCGGGGCTCAAGCGGCCACTCTCATGCGCGCTCCGCTTCGCTGCCCGCGGGCCCGGCCAGCATGTCCGCCCACATCCGCGGGAAGTCGGGCAGCGTCTTGGCGGTGGTGCCGATGTCCTCGACTTCGACGTCCGGCACGCGCAGTCCGACGATCGCGCCCGCCGTCGCCATCCGGTGGTCGGCGTAGGACCGCCACACCCCGCCGTGAAGGGGACGCGCGGTGATGACGAGCCCGTCGGGGGTCTCCTCGCACTGGCCGCCGAGCCCGCTCAGTTCCGCAGTCAGGGCCGCGAGCCGGTCGGTCTCGTGGCCGCGCAGATGTGCGATGCCACGCAGCCGCGACACCGACCCCGGCGCCGCGAGCGCGGCCAGTGCAGCCACCGACGGCGCGAGTTCGCCGACGGCGTTCAGCTCGGCGTCGAAGCCCGCATACTCGTCGGGCCCAGTCACCTCGAGATGCGAATCCGTATGGCGGACAACGGCACCCACCTGACCGAGCAGGTCGATGATGGTGTCGGAGGGCTGCACGCTGGCGTGCGGCCAGCCCGTCACCCGCACCTGTCCGCTGGTCACGATCGCGGCGGCGAGGAACGGCACCGCGTTGGACAGATCGGGTTCGATGATCCAGTGCCGCGCCGCGATCGGGCCCGGTTCGACCCGCCACCGGTTGGTCGTGGCGTCGTCGACCGCCACGCCCGCGTCGCGCAGCATCGCGACCGTCATTGCGACGTGCGGGGCCGATGGGACCGCCGCGCCGGTGTGGACGACGGTCAGCCCGTCGGTGAACGTGGCCCCCGACAGCAGCAGGCCCGAGACGAACTGCGACGACGCCGACGCGTCGATCTCGACGCGGCCGCCGGAGACGGCGCCCGTGCCGCCGACGCGGAACGGCAGCGCGTCACCGTCGAGGGCGACGCCGAGTCCGCGCAGCGCGTCGAGCAGGGGGGCGATGGGCCGGGCGCGGGCCTGTTCGTCGCCGTCGAACGTGACGGGTTCGGTGCCGAGGGCGGCGATCGGCGGCACGAACCGCAGCACCGTCCCCGCCAGTCCGCAGTCGATCACGACACCACGCGCCGGCGCGACGGCGCCGCTGATCTTCAACTCGGTGTCGGCCCCCTCGACGGCGAGGCCGAGGCTGTGCAGCGCGCCGATCATCAGGTCGGTGTCGCGGCTGCGCAGGGCGCCGCTCACCGTGGAGGCACCCTGCGGCGCGGCCAGGGCGGCGAGCACGAGCGCCCGGTTGGTCTGGGACTTCGAGCCGGGCACGGTGACGGTCGCGCGCACGGGCCCGGCGCTCGACGGTGCAGGCCAGGTGTTCACGATGACCATCCTGCCTTGTCGGCCGGATCTGGAACCATGGACTTCATGTGTGGGCGATTCGCGGTGACGACCGACCCGGCGCTACTCGCCGAGAAGATCAAGGCCATCGACGAGGCCACGCCTGTCGAGAAGGAGCCGCCCCAACCGAACTACAACGTCGCGCCCACCACCACGGTGAGCACCGTCGTGAAGCGGCACAGCGAGCCCGACGACGAGTCGACGCGGCGGGTGCGGCTGATGCGTTGGGGACTCGTCCCGCCGTGGGCCAAGACGGGCGAGCACGGCGGGCCGGACACCAAGAGGGGTCCGCTGCTGATCAACGCACGCGCCGAGACGGTCACCACGTCGGGGGCGTTCCGCAACTCCGCGAAGGGCAAGCGGTGCCTGGTGCCCATGGACGGCTGGTACGAGTGGCGTCCGAACGGGGAGACCGCATCGGGGAAGAAGGCGCCGAAGACCCCGTTCTACATGCACGGCGCCGACGGCGAGCTGCTGTACATGGCGGGGTTGTGGTCGACGTGGCGGCCCAAGGACGGACCGAAGGACGCGGCACCGCTGCTCAGTTGCACCATCATCACCACCGACTCCGCGGGCCCGCTCGCCGAGATCCACGACCGGATGCCGCTGACCATCAGTGAAGCCGACTGGGACCGTTGGCTCGACCCGGACGCCCCGATCGATGAGGGGCTGTTGCGCGGTCACGGCGATCTGGACCGCATCGAGATTCGGGAGGTCTCGAGGCTGGTGAACAGCGTCCGCAACAACGGCCCGGAGCTCGATCGAGCCCGCCGAACCCGAGCAGCCGACGCTGTTGTAGCCGTCCCGCCCAGGTCGAGTAGCGAATTACTCTAGTGCCGCATCGCATCGCCGCGGACGCTCAACTCCATGAAATGTCAAGCCGCGGTGCTGCGAGGCGTCGGCAAGCAATGGGAGTTCTGCGAGATTCGACTCGGTCGGCCCAAGGAAGGGGAGGTCCTGGTGAAGATGGCGGTGGCGGGCATCTGTCACTCCGACGACCACTTCGCCACGGGTGACACGACGTTGACGCCCGAGCTCGAGGATCTGATGCGCGCGTCCGGAATGGCGGTGCCCGAGGCGTTTCCGTTCCTCGGCGGTCACGAGGGTGCGGGTGTGGTGGCCGAGGTGGGGCCCGGCGTGCGGTCCGTTGCGCCTGGCGACCACGTCGCGATGTCCTTCATCCCGGCCTGCGGTCGGTGCCGGTTCTGCGTTTCGGGCATGACGTATCTGTGCGATCTCGGCGCGGGCCTCTACGCCAAGGAAATGGTGACCGACGGCACCGCGCGCCGCCACGCCGGCGACGAGGCGTTGATGGCGATGGCTCAGCTCGGCACGTTCGCCGAGTACGCCGTGGTCGCCGAACAGTCGTTGATACGAATCGCCGACGACGTGCCGTTTCATGCGGCCGCCCTGGTGTCGTGCGGGGTGACCACCGGCTGGGGCTCGGCGACCGTCGCGGCGGGCACCGAACCGGGCGACACGGTGGTGGTGATCGGCACCGGAGGGGTCGGCATGAACGCGCTTCAAGGCGCGCGGTCGGCCGGTGCCAAGTTCGTCGTCGGCGTCGATCCCGTGGCCTTCAAGCGGGATTCGGCGATGTGCTTCGGCGCGACCCACACCGCCAGCTCCGTGTTCGAGGCCATCCCGCTGGTGCGCGAGCTCACCGCGGGGGTGATGGCCGACCGGGTGGTGATCACCGCGGGCGTCGTGCACCCCGATCTGATCGCGCCGGCGCTGATGCTGACGCGCAAGGGTGGGACGGCGGTGCTCACCGGCATCGTGCCCTACGACGAGTCCGTGGTGCCGGTGATGCTCAGCGACATGATCTTGTCGCACAAGCGGTTGCAGGGCGCGTTGTACGGCGGTATGAATCCCCAGGCCAGCACGCCCATGCTGTTGTCGATGTATCAGCAGGGCAGGCTCAAGCTCGACGAACTCGTGACGCGGCGCTACGGCCTCGACCAGCTCAACGAGGCGATCGACGACATGCGCGAAGGCCGGATCATCCGCGGCGTCATCGAATTCGCCTGACGAGCGCTTGCGCGAGGAACATGTGAACTGACGAGCGCTTGCGCGAGGAACATGTGAACTGACGAGCGCTTGCGCGAGGAGCGCGTGAGCTGACGAGCGCTTGCGCGAGGAGCATCTTGGCCGAGCGCCGGGCTCAGTGCTGGCTGTATCCCGGCGGGTTGGCGCTCTCCACCCAGAAGTCGACACCGAGGTCCGATCCCGGAATGCAGTCGTAGACCGACAGATCGGTGACGCCCGATTCCAGCAGCACGTCCTCGCATAGCAGCGTGTTGCCGGTGTAGCTCGAGGGTTTGGTCAGTACGGCGTATGCGGCGTCGGAGTAGACCTCGGGCTTGCGTGAACGGGCCATCGACTCGTCGCCGCCGAGCAGGTTCTGCACCGCGGCGGTGGCGACCATGGTGCGCGGCCACAACGTGTTGGAGGCGATGCCCGCCTCCCGCATTTCCTCGGCAATGCCCAAGGCGCACAACGTCATACCGAACTTCGCCATCATGTACGGGGTTGGCCTCAGCCACTTCGACTCGAGCAGGATCGGTGGCGACAGGGTCAGGATGTGGGGGTTGTCCCTGCCCTTCATGTGCGGAATGCAGGCCTGCGAGACCGCGTACGTGCCGCGCACCTGGATGCCGTTCATCAGGTCGAAGCGCTTGAGCGGCACTTCCTCGATGGAGCCCAGGTTGATCGCCGAGGCGTTGTTCACGCAGATGTCGATGCCGCCGAACTGTTCGACGGCCGTGGCGACGGCAGATGCCACCGAGTCACCGTCCCGGACGTCACCGACGATCGGCAGCGCCTGACCGCCTACTTCCTCGATCTCCTTGGCCGCGGTGTAGATCGTGCCTGGCAGCTTGGGGTGCGGCTCGGCGGTCTTGGCGACCAGCGCGATGTTGGCGCCGTCGGCGGCGACACGCTTGGCGATCGCCAGGCCGATTCCCCGGCTGGCGCCGGAGATGAACATGGTCTTCCCGGAGAGCGACATGGGCTCACCCTAACTTTCCCGCCCACGGCTCGATTGTCATTGAGACGCGAGAATTGGGGCGGTGGCGGCGTTGGTGAGCCGCACCAGCTCGGCCGGCGCCAGAGCGATCTCCAAGCCACGCTTGCCCGCGCTGCACAGCACCCGATCCCAGGCCAGCGCCGACACGTCGACCACGGTCGGCAACGGCTTGCGCTGGCCGAGCGGGGAGATGCCGCCGATGACGTAGCCGGTCGACCGCTCGGCCGCCGCGCGCTCGGCCATGGCCGCCTTGGGCACGCCCAGGGCCGCGGCGGCCGCCTTCAGCGACAGTTTCGACGGCACGGGCAGCACCGCCACCGCCAAGCCCTTGGGCAGCGCGATGACCAGCGTCTTGAAGATCTGCGCGGGGGTCACCCCGACGGTCGCGGCGAGTTCGGTGACCGCTTCGTCGCCGAATGACTCGGCGCGCGGGTCGTGGTGGTACTGAAGCACCTCGTGTGGAACACCCGCGGCCACCAGGGCCGCGATCGCGGGCGTTGCTGCGCGTGCCATGGGGTCACCATATGGCCACGCCGGGAACAAGGGCCCGAGGAGACGCTGTTGTTGCATGCAGTCAGCGCGGTCGAGCGAACTCGTCGGTCGCAACCTCTAGGATCAGGAAGGGGACCTTGGTGCCCACGGTGAGCTTGGAACGTCCGGTGATCGTCTTGGACGTGTTCGCCGGTACCGCAACCGAAGGGACGGTGTCGAGCCAGATGACCGACGTCGACGGGTCAGCGCCCGCCGAGACCACGGCCGCGGGCAGGGAAAGCGACGCCGAGCTGACGGCGCGGTTCGAGCGGGACGCGATCCCGCTGATCGACCAGCTCTACGGCGGTGCCCTGCGGATGACCCGCAATCCGGCCGACGCCGAGGACCTCGTCCAGGAGACCATGGTCAAGGCATACGCCGGCTTCCGGTCGTTCCGCGAGGGCACCAACCTCAAGGCCTGGCTGTACCGGATCCTGACCAACACGTACATCAACAGCTACCGCAAGAAGCAACGTCAGCCCGCCGAGTATCCGACCGACGAGATCACCGACTGGCAGTTGGCGTCCAACGCCGAGCACACGTCGACCGGACTGCGGTCGGCCGAGGTGGAGGCACTGGAAGCGCTGCCTGACACCGAGATCAAGGCGGCGCTGCAGGCGCTGCCGGAGGAATTCCGGATGGCGGTTTACTACGCCGACGTCGAAGGCTTCCCGTACAAGGAGATCGCCGAGATCATGGATACCCCGATTGGGACGGTGATGTCCCGGTTGCACCGTGGCCGCAAGCAACTTCGTGAGTTGTTGGGCGGCGTCGCCCGCGAACGCGGCTTCCTCCGGGGCGAGCAGGCCGATGCGCCAGAGGAGGTGTCGTCATGAGTGACGACCAGTTCAACGACGAGCACAGCTGGCGTCCGCCGGTCGGACCCGTCGACCCGGCGCACCCCGAGTGCGCTGCGGTGATCGCCGAGGTATGGACCCTGCTCGACGGCGAATCCTCCGCCGAATCGCGGGACAAGCTCAAGCATCACCTCGAGGAATGCCCCGCCTGCCTTCGCTATTACGGCGTCGAGGAGCGGGTGAAACGGTTGATCGCCACCAGGTGCAGCGGTGAGAAGGCGCCCGAGGGGCTGCGTGCGCGGCTGCGCGTCGAGATCAGCCGCACCACCATCATTCGGGGCGGTTAGCGCACCGACTTCGAGCCGGCGTTGGGTCGCTTGCCGTGGTTGGCCTTCGAGTGCTTACGGTCACGCTTCTTGCGGCCACGCTTGGCCATGATGGTCCTCCGTTTGGGTCAGTAGCTTGCCTGCCAGTGTCTCATGGTCGCGGCACTGCATTACAAATCGTCCCGTGTGGTTCGATGTATCCGCAAACGGCGACCGAGACGAGTGGAGTGAATATGGCCGAGGACGTTCGCGCCGAGATCGTGGCCAGTGTGCTTGAGGTCGTGGTGAGCGAGGGCGATCAGATCGGCGAGGGCGACACGCTCGTCCTCCTCGAGTCGATGAAGATGGAGATCCCCGTGCTCGCCGAGGTCGCGGGCACCGTCACCGAGGTCAAGGTCGCCGTCGGCGACGTCATTCAGGCCGGCGACCTCATCGCAGTGATCAGCTAGGCGCTGACGGCCGGTATCCGAACGTCAGCCTGACCGACCATGTCGACCCTCGGTGATCTGCTCGCCGAGCACACGATGCTGCCCGGCAATGCCGTCGACCACCTGCACGCGGTGGTGGGGGAGTGGCAGCTGCTCGCCGACCTGTCCTTCGCCGACTACCTCATGTGGGTGCTCCGCGAGGACGGCGAACTCGTCTGCGTCGCCCAGGTGCGCCCCAACACCGCGCCCACGGTGCTGCTGGCCGACGCCGTCGGCACGCTCAACTCGCTCGCCGAGATGCCCGTCGTCACCTCCGCGTTCGAGTCCGGGCATATCGGGCGGGAAAGCGATGCGGGACAAGGTGATTCACCCGGAGGCAGCTGGCTGAACGTCGAGGCCGTCCCGGTGCGCCACGGCAACCAGGTGGTCGCGGTGCTGACGCACCAGACTGCATTGGCGGACCGACGCAAGGCCAGCCCGCTCGAACGCGCCTACCTGGACTGCGCCCGCAACCTGCTGCACATGCTGTCCGAGGGCACGTTCCCGAACGTCGGCGACCTCGCGATGTCGCGCTCCAGCCCCCGCGTCGGCGACGGTTTCATCCGGCTCGACGTCGAGGGCGCCGTCGTGTTCGCCAGCCCCAACGCGATCTCGGCGTACCACCGGATGGGGCTCGCCGCCGAACTCGAGGGGCACAACCTCGTCGCGGTCACCCGCCCGCTGATCTCCGATCCGTTCGAGGCGCAGGAACTCGCCAACCACGTGCGCGACTCGCTGGCGGGTGGCTCGAGCATGCGAATGGAGGTCGACGCCGGCGGCGCCGCCGTGTTACTGCGCACCCTGCCGCTGGTGGTCCACGGCGCCGCAGCGGGTGCGGCGGTGCTGATCCGCGACGTCACCGAGGTCAAGCGCCGTGACCGGGCGCTGTTGTCCAAGGACGCCACCATCCGTGAGATCCATCACCGGGTGAAGAACAACCTGCAGACGGTCGCAGCGCTGCTGCGACTGCAGGCCCGTCGCACCAACAACGCCGAGGGTCGCGAGGCGCTCATCGAGTCGGTGCGCCGGGTGACGTCGATCGCGCTGGTCCACGATGCGTTGTCGATGTCGGTCGACGAGGAAGTCAACCTCGACCAGGTCGTCGACCGAATCCTGCCGATCATGAACGACGTGGCGTCCGTCGACACGCCGATCCGGCTCGTGCGCGAGGGCGAGTTGGGCGTACTCGACGCCGACCGGGCCACCGCGCTGATCATGGTGATCACGGAGCTGGTTCAGAACGCGCTCGAGCACGCGTACGACGCGAAGGCCGCCCAGGGTTGCGTGAGCATCCGGGCTGAGCGTTCGGCGCGCTGGCTCGACGTGGTCGTGCACGACGACGGCCGTGGGCTACCGGAGGGATTCAGCCTGGAGAAGTCGGACCGACTCGGGCTGCAGATCGTGCGCACCCTCGTTGCCGCCGAACTGGACGGCTCGCTGGGCATGCACGACCTACCGGGTGGGGGAACAGACGTCGTATTGCGGGTTCCGCTGGGCCGCAAGACCCGGCTGCCGCAGTGACGCGGGTCGGGAAGTGGGCCGCGTCGCCGCGAACGGTTGCCCTGATGTGTCGTTCGTTGCATCAAATCGCGAGATCGCCGCAACAAACGACACGAACGCTGATTTCGCCGCGGCCGGGCCGGGCGAGTGCAGACAGAAGAACGGCCCCGGATTCACCGGGGCCGTCAATCGTGTTTCGTCTGCGAGTTAGACGCTGGTGCGGGCCTTCGTGCGCGCATTGCGTCGCTTGAGCGCGCGACGCTCGTCTTCGCTCATTCCGCCCCAGACACCGGCATCCTGGCCGGAGTCCAGTGCCCAGGTCAGGCACTCAGTGGTGACCGGGCAACGGTTGCAGACCAGCTTCGCGTCAGCGATCTGAGCGAGCGCCGGGCCGCTGTTTCCCACCGGGAAGAACAGTTCCGGATCCTCGTCACGACAGACCGCCTTGTGGCGCCAATCCATAAGTCACAACTCCTTAGTTTGTGCGCAGCACTGCGCACGAGCTTTTCTTCGGCTGTTAACGCGTGCACACGAATGTTTCTGCACTGTTGCATCTGATGGTTTCACAGGCTGAACAGATGTCAATAGCGGCGCGTTAACACGTGTGCAATGTCACTGCGTCTTTTGAGGGGACCAGGTGCCTGTACCCCTCAACCCGTTGTACTACACTGAATCCACTTGCGCCCTAAATCGACCATAGTGAAAGCGAAATCACAGGTCGGCGCGACTTTCCAGAAATTCCGGCGGTGGTGCCACCACGCCCAGTGCATCCGGTACCGAACTGAACGTCATGGTGTCGCGCAGTCCGGCGAAATCTCCGTCGATTTGGCACGCCACCGGGGTCGCACTGGTCACTCGCAGCCATGCCAAGTCGTCCTCGCGGATGAGGTGACGCGCCTTGAGCCGCGGTTTGGCCGACAACATCCGTCGCACCAGCCCCAGGTTCGCCCACACGTTCATGCTCGTCGTGGCGAACACGCCCAGCCCCGTCTCGAAGGTGGTGGTGGGATTCGTCCAGACCGGCCTTGCGTTGGCGTACGTCCACGGGCTGGAGTTGGAGATGAACGCGAAGTGCACGCCGGGCACCGGCTCTCGGTCGGGCATGTGCAACGTCAGCGTGGGTTCCTTGCGGGCGGCCCCGAGGAGATGGCGGGTCGCCACGCGGATGTACCGCGACGCGGTGACCTTGTGGCCCTTGGCGCGCTGCGCCTCCACGGCCTCGACCACCTCGCCGTCGACGCCCATGCCTGCGGTGAAGACACACCAGCGCTCGCCGCAGTCCATCAGGCCGATGCGCCGCCACGGGGTGCCGTTGCGGTAGGCGCTGAGCAGGTCGACGAGCTGGTTGGTGGCCTCGGTCGGATCGGGGCTGATCCCGAGCGCGCGGGCGAAGACGTTCGCCGAACCACCGGGCACCATGCCGACGGCCGGTGTCGGTCCATCGGGCAGGCCCGAACCGCACTCGCCGAGGATTCCGTTGACCACCTCGTTGACCGTGCCGTCGCCGCCGTGCACGATCACCACGTCGATGCCGTCGCGCGTGGCGTCGCGGCCGATCTCGATGGCGTGGCCGCGGTGGTCGGTGTGCACCACGTCGAGCTCCACGCGGCTCTCGAGCGCATGGGCGAGCAGGTCACGTCCCGCCGGAGTCGTCGACGTCGCATTGGGATTGACGATCAGCACGGCGCGCACGCCTGCGAGCCTAACCATGTGTGTGGTGCCGAGCCGCCCGCTCTACTCTCGACTGGTGATCGTTCCGTCCCCGGCGACAGTGCGGCAGGCAGCTGTCGTCGTGGCGCTGCAGGGGGCCGTTCTCGTGGTCGTAGCGGTGGTCCTGGTGGTGCGCCACCTCGTGGGAACCGAGGACCCGCCGTGGTTGAGCGGATACGGGACGGCGCTCTGGTTCGCTGTCATGGGAAGCGCCGTGCTGGCTGCCGGATTCGCGCTGTGGACCGGTCGGCGCTGGGGCCGGGGGGTCGCGGTGTTCGCGCAGCTGCTGCTGTTGCCGGTGGCCTGGTACATGGCCGTCGACTCACGGCAGTGGGCGTACGGGGTGCCCGTCGCGCTGGTCGCGGTGGCCGTGCTCGCCTTGCTGTTCAGCCCTTCGGCGTTGCAGTGGGCGGCTCAGTACTCGCCGGCCGACGACGATCGTTGAGGAGTCGGCCCATCGGGCCCGGCCGACGACGATCGTTGAGGAGTCGGCCCATCGGGCCCGGCCGACGACGATCGTTGAGGAGTCGGCCCGTCGGTCCCATCGGGCCCTGCGGACTCGGCGAGCACCGACAACTCCGGGCCCGACACCCGATAGGTGATCCATTCGCTCTGGGGTCGACCGCCGACGGCGTCGTACAGGGCGATCGCGTTGACGTTCCAGTCCAGTACCGCCCACTCGAGACGCGTATAGCCGGAGGTCGAGCACTCGCGTGCGAGCGTGGCCAGCAGGCGGCGGGCCAACCCGTGACGCCGAAACTCGGGGCGCACGAACAGGTCCTCCAGATACAGGCCCGCGACCCCGTCCCACGTGGAGAAGGTGCGGTACCACAGGGCGCAGCCCGCAGGCTTGCCGTCCACCTCCGCTACGTGCGCCCACACCGTGGGGGAGTCCCCGAACAACGCGGCGTTCAGTAGCTCAGGGGTGAGCGTGCACTGATCGGCGGCGTGCTCGAACTCGGCGAGTTCGCGCACCATCGCGGTCAACTCGGCCTCGTCGCCCGGTTGGGCAAGGCGGATGTTCACCGTCATTGGTTCACTCCCAGCGCTGACAGGATTGTTCTGAATTTGGTTGTGGTCTCGGCGACTTCGTCGTCGGGATCGGATTCGGCGACGATACCCCCGCCCGAATGGGCGACCGCGGCGCGCCGGTCTGCGGACAACACCGCACAGCGGATCGACACCACCCACTTGCCGTCGCCTGCGGCGTCACACCATCCCACGGCACCCGCGTAGAACCCGCGGTCGCCCTCCAGTTCGGTGATTAGCGCGGCGGCGGCGTCCCTGGGTACGCCGCCGACGGCCGGCGTAGGGTGCAGCGTTACCGCGAGATCCAGTGCAGTGGTGGATGATTCGCGGATCCGTCCAGAGATCGGGGTGGACAGGTGCCACACCGTCGAGGTGCTGCTGAGCTCTGGCTCCGGCGCGATCTGGAGGTCGACGCACAGCGGGTCGAGCGCTTTGCGAATCTCGTCGACGACGAGTTGGTGCTCGTGCAGGTTCTTCGCGGACTCGGCCAACGCGGCGCCGTTGGCGCGGTCCTCCACCGGATCGGACGAGCGCGGTGCCGAGCCCGCGAAGGGTCGGCACGTGACCACCTCGCCGCGCCGCGCGACCAGCAGTTCCGGGCTGGCGCCCACCAGTGCCGCGCCGACGTGGTCACCGCCCGCTGCGGTCAGGTCGGCGAAGAACGTGTTGGCGGCGGCGTCGGTGGCCAGTCGGCCGATGAGCGTGCCGACGTCGAGCGGATCGTCGGCGACCAGGTGCAGCGCCCGGGCCAACACCACCTTGTGCAGCTGACTGCGGGGATCGTTGAGGGCTTCGAGTGCGCTCGCGATGCGGGCGCGGTGCTGCTCGGGGGTGGGCGACATCGCGACGACCCGCACTGCGGGTAGCGCCCGTGGCGACCACTCGGGCAGCGTCTCGGCGAAGCGCACGGTTTTGGGCCGGATCAGGGCGGCCGGGCTGGACACGTCGAAGGGCAAGGCGCCCAAGATGATCGGCGTCTCCCCACTGGCCAGTGCCGCGCGCGCGTCGGTCAGGTTCGGATAGGCGGTGTGCACGCCCTCGCCGACGACGACGCCGTCGCGTCCGGCGAGTAGGAAGGAGCGCTCGGTGCTGGGGGTACCCCCGCTTGCGGGGGAGCGCGGAGCGACCCGGGACGTGGATTCGTCCATCACCAGGGCAGGCAGGGGTTGACGTGGCCGGTCAGCCCGAGCGCGGTGAGTTGGCGGACACCGTGCTCGAAACCGCAAATGCCGATCGACGCTGCTGCCATGGAGAACCGAATGCCCTCGTACAACGGCAGTTCTATCCACCGGGTGAACACCGACCGCGAGAAGTGGCCGTGTCCGACGAAGATCACGTCGCGCGACTGCATGTGGTCCAGGGCCATTGCAATGGCTTGGTCGGCCCGCTGGCTGACCTGTGCGACGGTCTCGCCGCCGGGGCATCCGTGCGTCCAGACGAGCCAGTCGGGCACGGCCTTGCGGATCTCGTTGGTGGTCGTGCCCTCGTAGTCGCCGTAGTCCCACTCGGCAAGGAGCTCGGACACCTCGTCGACCTTCAGGCCGGCCAGTTCCGCCGTCACCAGCGCGCGGTGCCGTGGGCTGCTGACCACCACTGGATTGTGTAGCTGAAGGTCCGCGAGGGCTTCGGCGGCCAGCATGGCCTGTTCGCGGCCCTCGTCGGTGAGGTCGAGATCGGTCCGGCTGGTGTGCCTGCCGGACTTCGACCACTCCGTCTCGCCGTGTCGAAGCAGCAGGAGGCGGTGTTGTCCGATACCGCTACCCGGGTCGCTGTCGCTCCGCCGCTCCGACCGATACTCACCCCGGCGATTCTGCCCCACGTCGGAGCCGATGCCTTGCGGGCGTGCTTGGATGAACACGTGACGCGGGTACTTGCAGTCGCCAATCAAAAGGGTGGGGTCGCCAAGACGACGACGGTGGCATCTTTGGGTGCCGCGATGGCGGAGACGGGCAAACGCGTATTGCTCGTCGACCTGGATCCCCAGGGCTGTCTTACGTTTTCGCTCGGCCAGGACCCCGACAAGCTCGCGGTGTCGATCCACGAGGTGTTGCTCGGCGACGTAGAGCCGGGCGCCGCCCTGGTGGACACGGCGGAGGGCATGACGCTGCTGCCGGCCAACATCGACCTCGCGGGTGCCGAGGCCATGCTGTTGATGCGCGCGGGTCGCGAGTACGCGCTCAAGCGCGCCCTGGCAAAGCTTGGCGCGGGAGCCGCCTCGGCGGCGACATCGGACGAGCGCTTCGACGTGGTGATCATCGACTGTCCGCCGTCTCTCGGGGTGCTGACGCTGAACGGGCTGACCGCGGCGGATGACGTGATCGTGCCGCTGCAGTGCGAGACATTGGCGCACCGTGGCGTCGGGCAGTTCCTGCGCACCGTCACCGACGTCCAGCAGATCACCAACCCCGACCTCGCGATGCTGGGCGCGTTGCCCACGCTCTACGACTCGCGCACCACCCACAGCAGGGACGTGGTGCTCGACGTCGCCGACCGCTACGGGCTGATGGTGCTGGGGCCGCCGATCCCGCGCACGGTCCGGTTCGCCGAGGCCAGCGCCTCGGGGGCGTCGGTGCTTGCGGGCCGAAAGAACAAGGGCGCCATCGCTTATCGTGAGCTGGCCACCGCGCTGCTCAAGCATTGGAAGACGGGCAAGGCGCTGCCGACGTACACCCCGGACGTGTAGTCGGGCGGGAGTCACTGACCGAGCGCCACCAACGCGTCGCCGCGCTGCTCGAGCAGGGTGGCGCCCGCAGTCGCGGGTATCACCGCGGTGGATTGGGCAGGGCGGGTCACCGCGACGTGGCGCTCACCGGCCCCGGTTTCGGGGTTGAAGACGTCGTATCCGGTGGTGACCGGGACCAGCAGCTTGCCCGCCATGACGGTCGCCGGGCCCACCGGGGCCTGTGCGCCGACCGGACTGACCGTGTACTTGTAGCGCAACCCGTTGGCGTCGAACACCATCACGCCGTCACCCGTCCACCAGGTCACGTAGTCGCCCGCCGTGGACGCCACGGCCTGCGGCGACGCGGGCTTGGGCATCAGCGTGCTGGCGATGATCGTTCCGGTTTCGTCGATGACGTCGACGGTCGGCTGGGGAGTCGGTCGGTAGATGGCCGTGGTGGTGCCGTAGACGGCGATGACCTGTGCGGCGTCGTCCGCCACGCCCTTGAGGGGGACGTACTTCACCAGCGGCTCGTCTTCCTCCTTGTCGGCGCGCAACAGCGTGAGCCGCGGTTCGGGCTGCCCGGGGCACGATTCGATCACCGACACCGCGGACGCGCTGGCCGCCGCCGACGTCAGCCGGCAGATCGGCTGAACGGGCACCTTCGGCTTGATGCGGGCGTCCAGCGCACCGTAGCTGAGCATGCGGACCATGTCGGAGCGCCACTGCTCGAGTCGGCTGTCGCCGTACGACAGCACGGTGGTGCCATCGGAGGAGAGCCGGACCTCGGGGTCCGCGTAGGCCGTGCGGGTAGCGTTCCGGCGTCCGGTTCTGCCGTCGATGGTGCTGACCTGACCGCAGCCGCGGTCATCGGGATAGACGGCCACCGCGTCCTGGTAGACGTAGGTGACCCCGCAGAGCTCGGTGTCGCGGGCGTAGGTCCACAGCACCGCCCCGGTGACCGGGTCGTGGCCGTCGACCTGGCGCCCGTCGCCCGTGACGACGCTTCCTGCGGCGACGACGGGTCTGGAGGTCTTCGGGCTCGGGGCGTTCCACAGCTTCCCTGAGCGTGCTCGGAACGTCCCGGGCGGCCTTGAGCGCAGGCACCGGCTCGGCGGCGGGGCGGCTGATCGTCGCCCGCGCATCGCTGGTCAACCAGACCGCGGTGGCTGCGACGACGACCACGACGACGATCGCCAGGGCCGCGAGGAGGTCACCCCTGGTGCGGCGTTCTGGAGGAACGAACCGAAGTGTCTCGGGAAGCTGCCAGCGTTTGACCATCGACTCTTTAGCCGGCGGTGGTCGCAGCGCTGTTGGGACGACGGCGACGCCTGCGCTTGCGGGCCGGGCTGTCCGACTCGCCGGCCTCGGGTGCCTGGGCGTCGGTGTTCTCGACGTGACCGGTGGCCGACTGGCCGCCACGGGTGCGCTGGCGCGTGCGGTTGCGGGTCGGCTTGTCGCCGTCGCTTCGGGGTTCCCGCTCCCGCTCCCGATCCCGCTTCGGCTTCTCCGTCGTGCGCGTCGCCTTGCCGACCGAGCCGGTGGCATCGGTCGGGATGTTGAGCTCGGCGTACAGGTGCGGCGAGCTCGAGTACGTCTCGACGGGGTCGGGGTTGTCGAGCCCAAGTGCCTTGTCGATCATCGTCCAGCGGGGCAGTTCGTCCCAGTCGACCAGCGTGACGGCGATGCCGGTCTTGCCCGCGCGGCCGGTTCGGCCGATGCGGTGCACGTAGGCCTGCTCGTCCTCGGGGATCTGGTAGTTGATGACGTGGGTGATGTCGTCGATGTCGATGCCGCGGGCGGCGACGTCGGTGGCGACGAGCACGTCGACCTCACCGGTGCGGAAGGCCTTCAGCGCCTTCTCCCGGGCGGCCTGGCCGAGGTCGCCGTGGACGGCGCCGACCTTGAATCCGCGTTCGGCGAGCTCGTCGGCGACCTTCTGGGCGGTGCGCTTGGTGCGGGTGAAGATCATGGTCGCGCCACGGCCGTCGGCCTGCAGGATCCGGGTGACCATCTCGACCTTGTCGAGCGCGTGTGCGCGGTAGGCGAACTGCTCGGTGGTGTCGTGTGTCGCCGAGGACTGCGGGGCCTCGGCCCGGATGTGCGTCGGCTGGTTCATGAACGTGCGGGCCAGCGTGATGATCGGGCCGGGCATCGTCGCCGAGAACAGCATGGCCTGACGCTCGGTGGGGATCTGCTTGAGGATCCGCTCGATGTCGGGCAGGAAGCCCAGGTCGAGCATCTCGTCGGCCTCGTCGAGTACCAGTACCGACAGTCCACCCAACTGGAGGTGGCCCTGCTGGGCCAGGTCGAGCAGCCGGCCGGGCGTGCCGACGACGACGTCGACGCCCTTCTGCAAGGCCTCGATCTGCGGCTCGTACGGGCGTCCGCCGTAGATGGACGTCACGGTGAACTTGCGGTCGGCGTGTCCCTCGACGTCGGCCCGCAGGTACTTGGCCGCGGCCGCGAGGTCGCCGTAGACCTGCAGGCACAGTTCGCGGGTCGGCACCACGATGAGCGCCCGCGGAATGCCGCTCAGTGGGCGGCTCTCGTCGGTGGTGATCCGGTGCAGCAGCGGTACGCCGAACGCGAAGGTCTTGCCCATGCCGGTCCTGGCCTGACCGATGAGGTCGTCGCCCGCGAGCGCGAGCGGCAGGGTCAATTCCTGGATGGCAAAGGGCTGTCTCGATGCCGTCTTCGCGGAGTGCGCTCACGATTTCGTCGCGGACGCCGAGACTGGCAAAGGTGGTTTCGGGTGTTGTGGTCAATTCAGTCATGCGTTGCCAAAGGGCCTTTCGATGTCATTCCTCGTGGCGTCACGCGCGCACGAGTTTCGTCGAAAAAGCACCGGGGCCCAGGCCTTCGAGGAGGCGGACCAACATCGTGCACGCACATTTCTTCGGTAGTTACGAGCCACTACCACGATCATCATAGCTGGTCGGCCTCGCGGCACGGTTGTCGCACCGCTCGCCGTCTAGAGTTGGGCCATGACTCCGACGCAGCCTGCGCCCACTGGTGAACAGACGGTGGAGCCCGTGACCGCGGGTGTGGCCGGCGGTGGGCAGGAGCGGAGCGACCAGGGAATCGATGCCGACCATCCCGGCGTCAACGAGCTCTTCGCGTTGTTGGCCTACGGCGAGGTTGCGGCGTTCTACCGGCTGACCGAGGAGGCGCGCATGGCGCCGAACCTGGCGGGCCGGATCAACATGGCCAGCATGGCCGCCGCCGAGATGAACCACTACGAGTTGCTACGCGACGCGCTCGACAAGCGCGGCGTGGACGTGGTGCCTGCGATGACCAAATACGCGTCGGCGCTTGAGAACTACCACCGGCTCACCACGCCGAGCACGTGGCTCGAGGCGCTGGTGAAGACCTACGTCGGCGATGCGCTCGCCGCCGACTTCTACCTGGAGATCGCCGACACGCTGCCCAGCGAGGTGGCCGACGTGGTGCGGGCGGTGCTGTCCGAGACGGGGCACTCGCAGTTCGTCGTCGGCGAGGTCAGGCCGCGGTCATCGCCAGCGACAAGCAGCGCCATCGGCTGGCGTTGTGGTCGCGCCGGTTGCTCGGCGAGGCCATCACGCAGGCCCAGTTCGTGCTCGCCGACCGTGACGAACTGGTGGATCTCGTCGTGTCCAGCGGCGAAGGCCTGGCCAGACTCACCGATTTCTTCGAACGCCTGCAGGACACCCACAGCAGACGGATGCGCGAACTCGGGTTGGCGTAGCGCCGCCCGCCTACTTGGTGCAGTTGGCGATCAGCGTGTTGTTCGTCTGAGCGGCCACGACGGCGCCCGCGGCGTCGGAGATCGTGCAGTTCAGCTGACCCGTCAGGCTGGTGGCCGTCACCGAACCGAGCGTCACGCCCGGATCCAGCACCACTGACTTCGTCCACGGCAGCGCGACGTTGAGGTCGGTCTGCAAGGCGCCCTGCCCGTCGGTGTAGATGATGGTGACGAGGTCGATCAGCTGCCTAGTGCCCGTCACGCGATAGGTGATGGTGCTCGGCGCGGGAGGAGCCGCGACCTCGGGGGTGGGCGTGGCCACGGCCGTGGGGGTAGGTGCGACGGTGGTGACCGTCTCCGGCGTCAACGGACCCGTGGGCAGTGGCGCGGGGGCAGGCATCGAGGGCGTCCGCGAAGGCCGAGCGGGCGTGGACGCGTCCTGGGTGGGTGCGGTCACCGGTGGGCTGACGGTGGCCGACACCGAGCCGCTGTCGCCGCCGCCGAGGATGACCACGGTGCAGATCACCGCGACCAGCAGCACCGCGCCCGCCGCCCCGGCGATCCAGATCCAGCGTCGATCCATCGGTTCGACGTATTCGTAGACGTCGTCATCGGCGTCGTAGCCGGCGTAATCGTCGTAGTCCTCGACGATGTCCGTCTCGGCGTAGTCGTCGACACCGCCGGTGCGTCGGGTGGGCGAGGTGGTGGAGTACGTCGAGTATGGCCTGTTCATGCCGCTATCCCAGGGTCGGTGGTCGTTTGAATGGCCCGATGTTATCGGGGCAGAAGTGACGGATGAGGTTGACGCGCTGGGCGTTTGGTCACGGTCGGGACTCGGTTCCGCGGCCGCCCGTGGGATGTTCGCCATCCGCGTAGCGACCGCGTCGGCGCGGCGGGCCGTGCGTCCACTAGCCTTCTGGGGGAGTTACGCATACGACGTGAACGTCAGAGAAAGGGTTCAGCGTGGAGGTCAAGATCGGCATCACCGACAGTCCGCGCGAGCTGGTCTTCAACAGCGCGCAGACTCCCAGCGAAGTGGAGAAGCTGTTCACCGACGCGTTGGACAAGGAGTCGGGCGTACTGGCGCTGACCGACGAGAAGGGACGGCGCTTCCTCGTGCAGACGGCGCGCGTCGCCTACGTCGAGATCGGGGCGGCCGACGGCAGGCGGGTCGGCTTCGGCGTCGGAGCCGTGGGAGCGGAGTCGGTCAAGACCGGGTGAGCGGCACGTGTGACAGTCCGCCCCAGGCGAACTGCACCGTGCCTTCGACCGCATCGTCCTTGGAGATCGGTCGATCGGCGTTCAGCCAGTACCGGGCACAGTCGACGCTGGTGGAGACCAAGCCGACCGCGATCATCCTGGCGCGATGGGCTTCCAGCCCGGAATCGCTGCTGATGAGTTCGAACACCGCGTCCGTGCACGACTCGGTGGCCACCTTGACCTGCGCGGACACCTGCGGTTCGGTGACGTAGTCGTTCTCGAAGATCAGCCGGTAGCCCTGGCCGTCGTGCTCGATGAAGTCGAAGAACGCGGCGACCGCCGCGCGCAGGCGCTGTCGGTTGTCGGTGGTGGTGCGCAGGGCCTGGCGCACTCCGGAGACCAGGTTGTCGACGTGGCGCTGCAGCACGGCCAGGTAGAGCTCGAGCTTCGACGAGAAGTGTTGGTACAGCACCGGTTTGCTGACGCCAGCGCGATCGGCGATCTCGTCCATGCCCGCGGCGTGATAGCCGCGGTCGACGAATACCTCACTGGCCGCGATGAGCAACTGTCCGCGACGCTCGTCGCGCGGCAGGCGATTGCCACGCCGATTACCCCTGGGAGACGCGTCACCATGGGACTGCTTCGCGCCTCTCCTCTCAGCGGTGTTGGTCGGCTCACTCATCGGCACGACACTACTACTCGCAGCTGAGGCTGTCCCTTATCGACAGGCCGGGTGGCGCTTTCGGCGGGGGATGGCGCATCGACCCGGCCAGGCGCGTCAGAGCCGCTCGTGGCGCGCTGCTGTGCCATTCTGGTTCGGTGACCTACGACCCCGGACGTCGCGGGGGCGGTCGTATGCCCGTGCTGCGCAACGAGTGGCGTGAGCCGCTACGCGCACAGCGCGACCCGTTGGCGGAGGATGCGGGTCGGATGCGGGCCAACCGCGACGAGCATCAACAGTGGCGGAAGCAGAGCCGGCTCGGCCGTTTCGTGTCGACGTACGGCTGGCGTGCCTACGCGCTGCCGATCCTCGTCGTCATCACGGGGATCGTCCTCTATCAGACCGTGACCGGCACGAGCGCGCCTGCGCCCGTCGCGGCCGAGGGTCTGGGACCCGTGCAGGGCCCTCCGACCATGGACCCGCGGGGCACCGCGATCATCGGAGCCCCGCCGAAGGGCATGACGCAGTTCGACGCGAACCTGCCCACCGGGATCCTGCCGGACGGTGGGCCCTTCACCGAGGCGGGCGCCAAGACCTGGCACGTCGTGCCCGGTGCGTCGAACAAGGTCGGCGAGGGCACCGTGAAGTCGTTCACCTACACGATCGAGGTGGAGGACGGACTCGACACCAATACGTTCGGCGGAGACGAAGCCTTCGCGCGCATGGTCAGCGAAACCCTCAGCAATCCAAAGAGTTGGACGCACAACCCGCAGATCGCGTTCACCCGCATCGACGACACGGCGCAGGCCCAACCCGACTTCCGCGTCTCGCTGACCTCGCCGATGACCGTGCGCGAAGGCTGCGGTTACGACATCCCGATCGAGGCCTCGTGCTTCAACCCCGTCTACCAGAACGACCAGCCCAGGGTGTTCGTCAACGAGTCGCGGTGGGTGCGTGGCGCGGTGCCATTCCAGGGTGACATCGGGTCCTACCGCCAGTACGTGGTGAACCACGAGGTCGGGCACGCCATCGGCTACCAGGAGCACGAGCCGTGCGCCGAGAACGGTGCGCTCGCGCCGGTGATGATGCAGCAGACGTTCTCGACCAGCAACAACGACGACGCCCGGTTCGACCCGGAGTCCGTTCAGCCCGACGGCAAGACGTGCCGGTTCAACCCCTGGCCGTATCCGATCGCCTGACGGCTCGTACCCGCGCCGGGGTGGTCCCGCCTGGGTCAGCTGGACCAGCTCGAATGTGAATGCCACGTCCTGACGCGGTGGAGCGTCGCCAGTTTCACTCTGGGCACGGCGGAGCGGCCGACCCGGCGGGAAGGTAACGACTGGCATTGCCGTTGAATGGCTGTGCCTGGTGTTATTGACAGGCCCATACTTCGCAATCGAGGAGCGCACGGTGTCGCCGTTACCGCCGCTGGTCGACCCAGCCCCCGAGCTCACGCGCGAAGAGGTCGCGCGCTACAGCCGGCATCTGATCATCCCCGACCTCGGCCTCGACGGACAGAAGCGACTCAAGAACGCCCGCGTGCTGGTCATCGGAGCGGGCGGGCTGGGCTCGCCCACGCTGCTGTACCTGGCCGCCGCGGGGGTGGGCACCATCGGCATCGTCGAGTTCGACGTGGTCGATGAGTCCAACCTTCAGCGCCAGATCATCCACGGCCAGTCCGACATCGGCCGGTCCAAGGCGGAGAGCGCCCGTGACTCCATCAAGGAGATCAACCCGCTCGTCGACGTGCGACTGCACGAGGTCCGGCTCGAGCCGGACAACGCCATAGAGCTCTTCGAGCAGTACGACCTCATCCTCGACGGCACCGACAACTTCGCGACCCGCTACCTGGTGAACGACGCCGCGGTGCTGGCTGGCAAGCCGTACGTGTGGGGCTCGATCTACCGCTTCGAGGGCCAGGTGTCGGTGTTCTGGGAGGCGGCACCAGACGGCGCAGCCGGAGAAAAACGGGGCCTGAACTATCGCGACCTGTACCCGGAACCGCCACCTCCCGGCATGGTGCCGTCGTGCGCCGAGGGCGGCGTGCTGGGCATCCTGTGCGCCTCGATCGCGTCGGTCATGGGCACCGAGGCCATCAAGTTGATCACCGGCATCGGCGATCCGCTGCTCGGCCGGCTGATGGTGTACGACGCGCTCGACATGACGTACCGGACCATCAAGATCCGCAAGGACCCCGAGACGCCGAAGATCACCGAACTCATCGACTACGAGCTGTTCTGCGGCGTGGTGTCCGACGAGGCGGCCGAGGCCGCCGTCGACTCGACGGTCACCCCGCGCGAACTGCGCGACATGATGGACTCCGGCCGCAAGCTCGCGCTGATCGACGTCCGCGAGCAGGTCGAGTGGGACATCAACCACATCGCCGGCGCCGAGCTGATCCCCAAGTCGACGCTCGAGGCCGGCGACGGACTGGCCCGGCTGCCCCATGACCGCACCCCGGTTCTGTACTGCAAGACCGGGGTGCGCTCGGCCGAGGCCCTCGCCGCGGTGAAGAAGGCCGGGTTCGCCGACGCGCTGCACCTTCAGGGCGGCATCGTCGCATGGGCGAAACAACTCGAGCCCGACATGGTGATGTACTGACGGCTTGTTAGCCGGAGTACGGCTTAGGCTGAGCTCTGTGACTGTCGACCGGCCACCTGATCATGTGCTGGCGGCGTTTGGCCTGACCGGTCTTCGGCCGGTGCCACTCGGTTCGAGTTGGGAAGGTGGCTGGCGCTGCGGCGAAGTCGTCGTGTCGATGGTCGCCGATCACGCGCGCGCCGCGTGGTCGGCGAAGGTCCGCGAGACGTTGTTCGTCGACGGCGTGCGGCTGGCCCGCCCGGTCCGGTCCACCGACGGGCGGTACGTCGTCGCCGCGTGGCGAGCGGACACGTTCGTCACCGGTACCCCCGAGCCCCGGCACGACGAGGTCGTCTCGGCCGCGGTGCGGCTGCACGAGGCCACCGCCAAACTCGAACGACCCCGATTCCTGACCCAGCCGCCCAGCGTGCCGTGGTCGGACGTCGACGTGTTCGTCGCCGCCGACCGCGCCGCATGGGAGGACCGCCCGCTGCACTCGCTGCCGCCAGGCGCCCGGGTGGCTCCCGGTTCGGCCGACGGCGCGCGGTCCGTCGAACTCCTCACGCAGCTCGCCGGTCTGCGCAAGCCCACCCGCGGCCCCAGTCAGTTGGTCCATGGCGACCTCTACGGCACGGTGTTGTTCGCAGGGACGGCGGCGCCAGGCATCACTGACATCACCCCGTACTGGCGCCCGGCGTCCTGGGCGGCCGGGGTGGTCGTCGTCGACGCACTCGCATGGGGTGAGGCCGACGACGGGCTCGTCGAACGATGGGCGACGCTGCCGGAATGGCCGCAGATGTTGTTGCGTGCGTTGATGTTCCGCTTGGCGGTACACGCGCTGCACCCACGGTCGACGGCGGCGGCGTTCCCGGGCCTGGCGCGCACTGCCGCGCTGGTCCGGCTGGTGCTCTAGCCGGCCCCGAGTTCGCCGAAACCGCCTTCCCTGTCGTTGAGCCGCGCGCTCAACGACCCTGGTTACGGTCTCGGCGAGAACTCGTGCCGGACTTCACGCAGCGGCACCCGGCCGTCGTTCGCGAGCACTCCTTCGGCACGCAGCCGGGCCAGCTGCCTGGTGGCCAGGTGCGGGGCCGGCTTGCCCGACGCGCGAATCACCCGGTGCCAGGGCAGGTCCGACGAGTCGGTGCGCATGATCCAGGCGACGATGCGCGGGCTGGAAAGCCCTGCCGCGTCGGCAATGTCACCGTAGGTGGCCAACTTGCCCGACGGTATGGACGCGACGAGCGCGCGCACCGCCTCCACCTGTTCCTCCGTGATCTCGGCCACGTTCAACCCGTCACGGCGCCACGGATGACGGCCGCCGTCTCCGCCGGTTTGGCCAGTGCCACCATGTGATCGCAGTCGAAGTCCAGCAGCGTCAGGTCGGATCCGAGCCGTCCCCGCAGCGCGTTGACCAGCTCGTCGGAGACGTACCGCGGCTGGGTCCTGGTGGCCCGGATCGAGCGTGGTCGGGGTGCCTGCCGGGGGGAGCGCACTCGGCCGGGCGAGTTCGCTCCAGTACGACATCATCGCGGGAACGCTGATGCGCCAACCCATTCGACCGTTGGCCAGCGGTATCAGGTGGTCGTCGAGTTCGCGTTCGAGCTCGTCGACCTCCACCTCGCCCCACGACCCGTTCACCTTCTCGGCGCGGGCCTCCGCGCGGTCGGGATAGTCGGGGGAGCAGAGCATTTCGTCGGCGATCTCGCGCATCCAGCCGCCGTCGAGGCCGACGGCGGGATCGAGCAACACCAACCGGGCGACGAGGTCGGGCCGCGCCTGCGCAAGGCTCAGCGCGACCGCGCCGCCGAACGAGTGCCCCACCACGGTCACGGGTTCGTCGGCGTCGGCCTCGAGCAGCGCGGCCAGGGCGGAGGCGTTGGCGTCGATGGTCCAGGGCGCGTCCCACGACGACCGGCCGTGGCCCAACAGATCTGGTGCCATGCATGGCGAACTCCGAGAGCTGGCGTGTGGCAAGCGTCTCCCAGCGTCTTCCGTACCCCGTCAACCCGTGGATCGCGAGGAGCCTGTGCGGGTCGCGCCGGACCGTAGCGGTAGACGTGCAACCCATCGCTCATGGCCTCGATGCTGCCAGCCCGCTCGTTGGCGTGACTTGTCGGACCCCCGTGGTGTCATTTCACCCATGCCCGCACCACGCACCGCCCTGTCGCCCGACGCACTGGCGCAGCCCGGCCTGCGCGGCACCGTGCGCGTGTTGGGGGGTCCGGGCACGGGCAAGACGGCGCTGCTGATCCGGGCGGCCGCGGCTCACGTCGGCGCGGGTGTCGACCCCGAATCCGTTCTGCTGCTGACGGGTTCGGCCCGGCTGGGCACCAGCACCCGGGCTGCCATCACGGCTGCGGTACTCAGCGACGGCCGCCCGGCGGTGCGGGAACCGCTGGTCCGCACCGTGCACTCGTACGCGTTCGCGGTGCTCCGCCTGGCCGCGCAGCGCAACGGTGATCCTCCGCCGCGGCTGATCACCAGCGCTGAGCAGGACGGCATCATCCGCGAACTGCTGGCGGGTGACCTCGAGGACGGCGACGCCGCATCGGTCGCTTGGCCTGCGCAGCTGCGGCCCGCGCTGAGCACCGTCGGGTTCGCCACCGAGCTGCGCGACCTCTTGGCCCGCTGCGCCGAACGTGGGGTCGACCCGGTCGAGCTGCACCGCATCGGCCGCCGCGCCGGTCGGGCCGAATGGGTTGCCGCAGGGCAGTTCGCGCAGGTCTACGAGCAGGTCATGTTGTTGCGTTCCGCGGTCGGCATGGCCGCGCCGCAGGCCACGGTGCCTGCGTTGGGCGCCGCGGAACTCGTCGGTGCCGCGCTGGAGGCGTTCGCCACCGACCCCGAGTTGCTCGCTGCCGAGCGGGCCAGGATCAGGCTGCTGCTCGTCGACGACGCCCAGCACCTCGACCCTCAGGCCGCCCGGCTGGTGCGGGTGCTCGCTGCAGGCACTGACCTCACCGTGATCGCCGGGGACCCAAGCCAATCGGTGTTCGGCTACCGCGGCGCCGACCCGGCCCTGCTACGCGGTGACGACGAGCCGGTGGTCGTGCTTTCCGAGTCGCACCGCTGCGCTGCCGCGGTGGCGCGGGCCGTCACCGGCATCGCGTCCAGGCTTCCCGCCGCCGACGTGACGCGCGGGATCACGGGTGCGGGTGATCGGCCCGGCTCGGTGGCGGTGCGCATCGCGGCCACCCAGCACGCGGAGTCCGCACTCGTCGCAGACGCCCTGCGCCGCGCGCATCTCGTCGACGGGGTGCCGTGGTCGGAGATGGCCGTCATCGTGCGCTCGGTGCCGCGGACCGGTGCGGCGCTGGGCCGGGCGCTGCTGGCCGCGGGAGTGCCGGTCGAGCAGCAGGCGCCCACGGCGGCGCTGGCCGAGCATCCGGCCGTGACCGCCCTGCTGACGGTGCTCGACGCCACCGCCGACGGCCTCGACCGGCGATCAGGCGGTCACTCTGCTCACCGGTCCCATCGGCCGGGTGGATCCCGTGTCCCTGCGCCAGCTGCGGCGCTCGTTGCGCCGCGGTGCCGCTGGGACAAGGGAATTCGGTGACCTGGTGATCGATGCGCTCGACGCAGGCGCGCCCGACCTGCCCGATCAGTTGGCCCGCCCGCTACGCCGGGTCCGGGCGGTTGTCCACGCCGCCCACCGCAGCTTCGCCGCCGGCGAGGATCCGCGCTTCACGTTGTGGCAGGCCTGGCACCACTCGGGGCTGCAGCGCCGCTGGTTGGCGGCCGTCGAGCGCGGCGGCTCGGCGGGCGTTCAGGCCGGCCGCGACCTCGACGCCGTCACCGCGTTGTTCGACGTCGCCGAGCAGTACGTCGCACGCACCACCGGTGCGACGCTGCACGGCGTGGTCGACCACCTTCGGGCACTGGTGTTCGCCGGACCGGGGCGCGACGACCGCTCCGCCGACGATGCGGTGGCGCTGTTGTCGGCCCATGCCGCACTTGGCCGCGAGTGGGACTTCGTGGTGATCGCCGGACTCCAGGAAGGGTTGTGGCCCAACACCGTTCCGCGGGGTGGCGTGCTGGCCACGCACCAACTGATCGACGTCATCGACGGGGTGGCCGAGGCGGGCGTCTCGACCAGGGCGCCGGTGTTGGCCGACGAGCGACGACTGCTGGTCGTCGGCCTTGGGTCGGGCGCGCTCGCACGTCCTGGTGACGGCCGTCGACGGCGACGGTGACGACGGGGCCATCCCGTCGGCGTTCTGCGACGAGCTCTCCGCGCTGGCCACCGACCCGCCCACCGCCGTCGGCACCGAGGTCGAGCCCATCGCTGCGCCGCGCGTGCTCGCACCGGCGCCGGTGGTCGGCAGGCTGAGGGCCCTGGTGTGCGCACCCGAGGGCACCGTGGGCGACCACGTGCGGGCCTGCGCCGCAGCACAACTCGCCCGCCTGGCCGAGGCGGGCGTGCCGGGCGCCGCGCCGACGCAGTGGCACGTCACGACGGCCACGTCCACCGACGCGCCGTTGTGGTCGGGCGAGGATCACGTCGTGACGATGTCGCCGTCCACCCTTCAGACGTTGACCGACTGCCCGTTGCGTTGGCTGCTGGAACGCCACGGCGGCACCGACGGCCGCGACGTGCGTTCGGTGCTCGGCACGCTCGTCCACGCCCTGGTGTCCAACCCGGGTGCCACCGAGGCGCAAATGCACGCCGAGCTCGAAAGGCTCTGGGAAGAACTACCGTTCGAGTCACGGTGGTTCTCGGCCAACGAGCTCGAACGGCATCGCACCATGTTGTCGACGTTCGCCCAGTGGCACGCCCAGACCCGTCACGAATTCACCGAGGCGGGTTCGGAGGTCGACGTCGAGGGCGTGCTGTCGCGCGGTGACGACGGGCCGGGCGTGCGGGTGCGCGGGCGGGTGGACCGGCTGGAGCGCGACGCCGAGGGCAGGTTGGTGGTGGTCGACCTCAAGACGGGCAAGAGTCCCGTCAGCAAGGACGACGCGCAGCGCCACGCGCAGCTGGCCATGTACCAGTTGGCCATCGCCGAGGGGTTGGTGCCCGCCGGCGACGAACCCGGTGGCGGCCGGCTGGTCTACCTCGGCAAGACCGGTGCCGCGGGCGCCACCGAACGGGCCCAGGACGCGTTGACGCCGGAGGCCTGCGACGACTGGCGCACCAGCGTGCGCCAGGCCGCCGCGGCCAGTCAGGGCCCGCAGTTCACCGCGCGTGTCAACGACGGGTGCGCGCACTGCCCGGTGCGGGCCATGTGCCCCGCGCAGGCCGCGCTCGGAGGTGAGGCGTGACCGACACGCTACGGTCCGGCCGAATTGGCCGACGCCCTCGGGTTGTTCCCGCCCACCGACGAGCAGGCCGCCGTCATCTCCGCGCCGCCGGGACCGCTGGTGGTCATCGCCGGAGCGGGTGCGGGCAAGACCGAGACGATGGCCGCCCGGGTGGTCTGGCTGGTGGCCAACGGATACGCCCACCCCGGTCAGGTGCTGGGGCTGACCTTCACCCGCAAGGCAGCCGGTCAGCTGTCCCGGCGCGTGCGGACCCGGCTGGCCCGGCTCGCCGGGGCCGGGCTGCTTCCGGGCGGTGAGGGCGGCGTCGACGAATACCCCAGCATCGGCACCTATCACGCGTTCGCGGGCACGCTGCTCCGCGAGCACGGCCTGCTCCTGCCCGTCGAGCCCTCGGCCCGGCTGATCAGCGAAACCGAGTTGTGGCAGTTGGCCTTTCGCGTGGTGTGCGACCACCCGGACGTGCTGCGCACGGAGAAGACGCCGGGCACCATCACCGGGATGGTGCTGCGGCTGGCCGGCCAGCTCGCCGAACACCTCGTGGACACCGACCAGCTGCGCGACACTCACCTCGAACTCGAGCGGCTGGTGCACGCGCTGCCCGCCGGCCCGCGGCAACGCGACGCCGGGCCCAACCGGCGGCTGCTCGGCCTGCTCGCCACGCAGACCGAGCGCACCGAACTCGTCCCGCTCATCGACGCGCTGCACCAACGGATGCGCGCCGACAACGTGATGGACTTCGGCACGCAGATGTCGGCGGCGGCGCGGCTGGCGTCGACGTTCCCCACCGTCGGGGCGCAACTGCGGGAGCGGTACCGCGTGGTGCTGCTCGACGAGTACCAGGACACCGGTCACGCCCAGCGCATCGCGCTGTCGTCGTTGTTCGGCGGCGGAGTCGACGACGGCCTGGCCCTGACGGCCGTCGGAGACCCCATTCAGTCGATCTACGGCTGGCGCGGGGCCTCGGCCACCAACCTGCCGCGGTTCACCACCGACTTCTGCCGCTCGGATGGCACCCCGGCGCCCACACTGGAACTCCGCACCAGCTGGCGCAACCCGCCACGGGCCCTGAAGCTGGCCAACGCGATCTCCGCGGAGGCACGGCGCCGGTCGGTGGCCGTACGCGAGCTGATGCCCCGGCCGGACGCGCGGCCCGGCGACGTCCGGTGTGCCCTCTGGACGGACGTCGCAGGCGAGCGGGGCTGGGTCGCGGACCACGTCGCGCAGCGGTGGGACGAGGCCAGGGAATCGGGTGCGCCCGCTCCGACGACGGCGGTCCTGGTGCGGCGCAACGCGGATGCCGCGCCGATGGCTGATGCCCTGACCGCACGCGGGGTGCCCGTCGAGGTCGTCGGGCTCGGGGGTCTGTTGGGCATCCCCGAGGTCGCCGACGTCGTCGCGATGCTGCGGCTGGCCGCCGACCCCACTGCGGGGGCGGCCGCGATGCGGGTGCTGACGGGGCCGCGCTGGCGGCTGGGCGCCGCCGACGTCGCGGCGTTGTGGCGCCGTGCGGTGGAGTTGGACGGGCCGGGCACCGACCGGTCGTCGGTCGACCACGTCGTCGCCTCCGCCGACCCCGACGCCGACGCGGCCTGCCTGGCCGACGCGGTCTGCGATCCGGGCCACCCGGATCGCTACTCGCCGTCTGGCCATCAGCGGATCGTCGCGCTCGGCCGCGAGTTGACGGCGCTGCGGGCGCAGCTGCACCACCCCCTGCCTGAGCTCGTCGCGGAGGTGCGTCGCACCCTGGGCGTCGACGCGGAAGTGCGTGCTGCTCAACCGGTTTCTTCCGGATGGGCCGGAACGGAACACCTCGACGCTTTCGCCGACGTGGTGGCCGACTACTCGACGAGGCCCGCGGCGACGGTCAGTCGGGCTGCTTGCATTCCTCGACGCGGCCATCGACGTCGAGCACGGCCTCGCCCCCGCCGAGGTCGCCGTTGCCAAGGACCGCGTCCAGATCCTCACCGTGCACGCCGCCAAGGGGTTGGAGTGGCAGGTCGTCGCCGTGCCGCACCTGAGCGGGCGGGTGTTCCCGTCGACGGCGCAGCGCCGCACCTGGCTGACCGACGCCGCTGACCTTCCGCCGCTGCTGCGCGGCGACCGGGCGACGGTGTCCGAGCACGGCGTGCCGGTGCTGGACACGTCCGACGTGAACGATCGAAAGGCCTTGTCCGACAAGCTCGACGAGCACAAGCGCAACCTCGATCAGCGGCAGCTCGACGAGGAACGCCGGTTGCTCTACGTCGCGGTCACCCGCGCCGAGGACACATTGCTGTTGTCGGGTCACCACTGGGGTGCCACCGAGGCCAAGCCGCGCGGCCCGTCGGACTTCCTGCTCGAGATCAAGGCCGTGATCGACACCTCCGCGGAGGCGGGCACGCCGTGCGGGGTCGTGGAGCACTGGGCGCCTGCACCCGCGGACGGCGAGTTGAATCCCATGCGCGACGGCGTGATCGAGCGCACCTGGCCCGCGCCTGCGAATGCAGGGGGCACCGGCGTCGCCAGGGGCGCCGCGCTCGTCGTCGCGGCCATGGCAGGCGGCGCGCCCGCCGACGTGCCGGACGTGGACGGGCTCGGCGCCGACGTCGACGCGCTGCTCGCCGAGCGGGAGCGCGCCCGCAGCCGGCCGCCGGCGGTGCTGCCGCCGCAGCTGTCGGTGAGCGCGCTGGTGGACATCGGGCGAAACCCCGATGGCGCGGCTGCCAGGCTCCAACGTCGCCTGCCGGTACGGCCCGATCCGCATGCGTTGCTGGGCACCGCGTTTCACGACTGGGTACAGCGGTTCTTCCGGGCGGAGCGGTTGTTCGACCTCGAAGACCTGCCCGGTGCGGTCGACGGTGAGCTCGGCCGCGCCGACGCGGAGCGGCTGGCCGAATTGCAGGCCGCGTTCGCCGTGTCGTCGTGGTCGGCGCGCACGCCGCTCGACGTCGAGGTGCCCTTCGACATGATGATCGGCGACACCGTGGTGCGCGGCCGCATCGACGCCGTGTTCGCCGACCCCGATGGCGGGTTCACGGTGGTGGACTGGAAGACGGGTGATCCGCCCGTCGACCAGGAAACGTTGCAGCACAACGCGATACAGCTCGCCATCTACCGACTGGCCTGGGCGGCCACCCACGGGGTCCCGGCGTCGTCGGTGCGCGCCGTCTTCCACTACGTGGCGAACGGCCGCACGGTCACTCCGCCGTCGCTGCCGGGCCTTGACGAACTGGTGCTGCTTCTTCGGCGGGCCGCCTAACGCGGGGCGTTGCGGTACGCCTTCAGCGCCTGGGTGATCATCGGCACCTGCAGGGGCAAACGGGCGAGCATGGCGATGCGCGCGGGCCAGCCCTTGTTCCAGAAGATGCGCACGCTGTTGACGTTGGCCGGGAACACGGCGACGAACAGCGCGACGGCAGCCAGCGCCCCCGGTCGTCGGGTCCGCGGGGCCAGCAGCAGCGCGCCGGTCGCCAGTTCCCCGACGCCGGAGGCCAGCGTGTAGAACCGTGCGCTACCCGGTAGTTCGGCGGGGACGATCGTGTCGAACGGCTTCGGCGCCACGAAGTGCAGCACGCCCATGCCGACCAGCATCGCACCCATGCGCCGGGCGGTGGCTTGGCTGGGTGCGCTGTCGACTGCTGGTGTGAGGGTGGTCATGGTTACATTGTGCTGTGCTGCGCCACAGGCGAATGATGGGCCCTCGTGGCCAGGGGTAGGTTGCGTCGCCGGCTGGACCGGATCGATCAGAATCTGACGGATCGCCCGGACTCCGACCTCGTCGACATCCTCGCGATTCCCGAGGCGCTTCGTCAGTCCGGCACGCAGGATCGCGATGCGCGTCGTGTACGCGTTGGTCGCGCTGTTCGCCGCGGTGCTGATCGTCTACCTGGATCGCAACGGCTACCGCGACATCGAGAGCGCTCCGAACCCGAACGACCCGTTGTCGTTCCTGGACTGTCTGTACTACGCCACGGTGTCGCTGTCGACGACCGGTTACGGCGACATCACCCCGGTCACCCCGTCGGCCCGGCTGATCAACGTCCTGGTGATCACACCGCTGCGGGTGGCGTTCCTGATCGTGCTCATCGGTACCACGGTCGAGACGCTGACCGCTCAGTCGCGCCAGGCGCTGAAGATCCAGCGATGGAGGAAAAACGTGCGCAACCACACCGTCGTCGTCGGCTACGGCACCAAGGGCAGGACGGCCGTCGCCGCGATGATCAGCGACGACGTGAAGCCGGCCGACATCGTCGTCGTCGACGAGAACCCCGCCGCGCTCGAGCGGGCCAAGAGCGCCGGGCTGGTGACGGTCCGCGGCAGCGCCACCGACTCCGAGGTGTTGCGGTTGGCCAGCGCCCAGCACGCCGAGACGATCATCGTCGCCGCCAACCGGGACGACACCGCCGTGCTCGTCACGCTGACCGCACGCGAACTCGCCCCGCACGCCAAGATCATCGCCGCGGTCCGCGAAGGGGAGAACCAGCACCTGCTGCAGCAGTCCGGCGCCGACACCACGGTCGTCACGTCGGAGACCGCGGGCCGGCTGCTGGGTATCGCCAAGAAGACGCCGAGCGTTGTCGAAGTCATGGAGGACCTACTCACCCCCGATGCGGGCTTCGCGATCGCCGAGCGCTCCGTCGGCGTCAAGGACGTCGGCGCGTCACCGCGTCACATGAAGGACATCGTGCTGGGCGTGGTGCGCAACGGCGAGCTGCTGCGCTTGGACGCGCCGGAGGCGGACGCCGTCGAGCTGGGCGACAAGCTTCTGGTCATCAAGACCGCGGCCTCAGAGGACTGACGTGACGGACTTCGCGTTGCGCAACGTGCCGCTCTTGTCGAGGGTGGGCGCCGACCGCGCCGACGTGCTGCGCACCGACGTGGAGGCCGCCGTCGCAGGCTGGCGCGACGCGCTGGTGCTGCGGGTGGACCGGCGCAACCAGGTGCTGATCTCCGGCGGCCGCGTCGTGCTCGGTCAGGCGGCCAAGCTGTCCGACAAGCCGTCGGAGCACGCCGTGTTCCTCGGCCGGATCGCGGACGGCAGGCACGTGTGGGCGATTCGCGCCGCGCTCGAGGGCCCCGAGGATCCCCGCGTTGAGTCGGAGGTGCTCGACCTGCGCCGTGCCGGGCCGATCTTCGACGACGAGAGCGCGCAGTTGGTGGCGACGGCGACGGCGCTGCTGAATTGGCATGACAACGCGCGTTTCAGCGCCGTCGACGGTGCGCCGACCAAGTCGGTCAAGAGCGGTTGGTCGCGGGTCGACCCGGTCAACGGCCACGAGGAGTTCCCGCGAATCGATCCCGCGGTGATCTGCCTGATCCACGACGGGCACGACCGGGCCGTGCTGGCCCGCCAGACGGTGTGGCCCGAACGGCTGTTCTCGCTGATCGCGGGATTCGTGGAGGCGGGCGAGTCGTTCGAGTCGTGCGTGGTGCGCGAGGTGGCCGAGGAGATCGGGCTGTCGGTCACCGACGTCCGCTATCTGGGCAGCCAACCGTGGCCGTTCCCGCGGTCGCTGATGGTCGGCTTCCACGCGCTCGGCGATCCGGAGCAGGAGTTCGTGTTCAGTGACGGAGAGATCGCCGAGGCCGCGTGGTTCACGCGCGACGAGGTGCGGGCCGCGCTCGCGGACGGGGATTGGAGCAGCGACTCGCCGTCGCGACTGCTGCTGCCCGGATCGATTTCGATCGCCCGGGAGATCATCGAATCCTGGGCTGCGCAGCACTGAGTCCCAGCGGCGGGGACTCCGCCCGCTTGCGGGGGCGAAGCCCGGTTACCGCGCGAGCTTGGCCTTGACCTGCTTGGCGCTCGGGTTCGTCAGCGTCGACCCGTCGGCGAACTTCAGCGTGGGGACGACGTGGTTGCCGCCGTTGACCGAGCCGACGAACTCCGCTGCCGTCGGGTCGGCCTCGATGTCGACCTCGGTCCAGGCGATGCCCTCGGAGCGCAGGGCGGACTTCAACCGGTGGCAGAACCCGCACCACGACGTCGTATACATGGTCAATGCGTCACTCATAGCCGGTCCAACATAGCGGACGGCGGAGTTCATCCGTCCCGGTCGGACGCGCCCCCTCCGGAGCCGGTGTTTGTCGCCCGGCACTGCCAAGATGGACGCCATGTCCCTGGAGGCTCCCGCGGCGGGTTCGGCTGCCCTGCGCGCCCTCGTCGGCGATCTCGACGACGAGCAGCGCGAGGCGGTCGTCGCGCCCCGTGGTCCGGTGTGCGTGCTGGCGGGTGCGGGCACGGGCAAGACCCGCACCATCACGCGGCGCATCGCGTATCTGGTGGCGGCCGGTCACGTCGCGCCGGGCCAGGTGCTGGCGGTCACGTTCACGTCGCGCGCGGCGGGCGAGATGCGCGCCAGGCTGCGGGCACTGGAACACGAGGCGGACCTCGGCGTCGCGACGGGCGCGGTGCAGGCCATGACGTTCCACGCCGCGGCGCGCAGGCAGTTGCAGTACTTCTGGCCGCGCGTCGTCGGTGACACCGGCTGGGAGCTGCTCGACAGCAAGTTCGGCGTCGTCGCGCAGGCCGCCAACCGGGCGGCCATGCAGGCCAGCACCGACGACGTCCGCGACCTCGCCGGTGAGATCGAATGGGCCAAGGCGTCGTTGATCAGCCCGGAAGGCTACCCGGCGGCCGTCGCGAAGGTGGGTCGCGACATCCCGTTCGACGCCGCGAAGATCGCCACCGTGTACGCCGGATACGAGGCCGCCAAGGCCCGCCGCGACGGCACCACGCTGCTGGACTTCGACGACCTGCTGCTGCACACCGCGGCGGCCATCGAGAGCGATGCCGCCGTCGCGCAGGAGTTCCGGGACCGCTACCGCTGCTTCGTCGTGGACGAGTACCAGGACGTCACGCCGCTGCAGCAGCGGGTGCTCAACGCCTGGCTCGGCGAGCGCGACGATCTCACCGTCGTCGGCGACGCCAACCAGACCATCTACTCGTTCACCGGCGCCACCCCGAGCTATCTGCTGGACTTCTCGCGCCGCTTCCCCGACGCCGCGGTGGTCCGGCTCGAGCGCGACTACCGGTCGACCCCGCAGGTCGTGTCGCTGGCCAACCGCGTCATCGGCGCCGCGCGGGGGCGGATGGCGGGCAGCAGATTGCACCTCGTCGGCCAGCGTGACCCCGGGCCCGCACCGACGTTCAACGAACATCCCGACGAGGTGGCCGAGGCGACTGCCGTCGCCAAGAGCATCCGCAAGCTGATCGAAGCGGGTACGCCGGCTTCGGAGATCGCCGTGCTGTACCGCATCAACGCACAGTCCGAGGTCTACGAGGAGGCGCTCACCGAGGCGGGCATCGCCTTCCAGGTTCGCGGTGGCGAGGGGTTCTTCAGCCGCCAGGAGATCCGGCAGTCGCTGCTCGCGCTGCAACGTGCCGCCGAACGCGGCGTCGACGCGGAGGCCCAGGCATTGCCCGAGCTGGTACGGGCGGTCTTGGAGCCACTGGGGTTGACGGCCGAGCCGCCCGCGGGCACCAAGGCCCGCGAGCGTTGGGAGGCGCTCGCCGCGCTCGCCGAACTCGTCGACGAGGAGGTCGCCCAGCGGCCGACGCTCGATCTGCGCGCACTGGTGACCGAGCTGCGCCAGCGCGCGGATGCTCGGCACCCACCCGTCGTGCAGGGCGTCACGTTGGCGTCGTTGCACGCGGCGAAGGGGCTCGAGTGGGATGCGGTGTTCCTGGTGGGCCTGGCCGACGGCACGCTGCCCATCTCGCACGCGCTGGCGCACGGCCCCGAGAGCGAGGCGGTCGAGGAGGAGCGCCGACTGCTCTACGTCGGAATCACCAGAGCGCGAATTCATCTGGCGTTGAGTTGGGCGTTGGCGCGCGCGCCGGGTGGACGGCAGAGCCGGCGGCCGTCGCGGTTCCTCAACGGCATCGCTCCGCAGGCCGCCGGCGAGTCCACCCCCAGCAAGCCGAAGCGCCAGCGTGGGGCCACCCCGCGGTGCCGGATCTGCAACGGCACCCTCGCCACCCCGGCCGCCATCATGTTGCGGCGCTGCGAGACGTGCCCGTCGGACATCGACGAGGAGCTGCTTGCGCAGCTCAAGGAATGGCGGCTGGCCACGTCCAAGGAGATGAGTGTGCCTGCGTACGTGGTGTTCACCGACAACACGTTGATCGCGATCGCCGAGACGCTGCCCACCGACGACGCCGCGCTCGTCGCGATCCCCGGCATCGGCGCCCGCAAGCTCGAACAGTTCGGGCCCGACGTACTCGACCTGGTGCGGCAGCGGTCCTGAAACCGCCAAGATTCGCAAAGATCGTGCCAAAAGTGCTGGTCAGAAAATCGCTTGTCGATTTTGCGTGTTAACGTTTAGCCTCAGAAGCGCCCACGCGGGCGCACGGCATCGAACCAGAGAGGAGGGGCCAACGTGAACACGAATACGACCAGGTTGAGCGGCGTAGGCGTTGAAGGCGCACTGTGGACCCTCCATGTCGCTGGCACCGATATGCCGTCGGCGCAATCCGCGGCCGTTGGGCGCCATGCCATTCCGCAGCCCAAGCACCGCGCCGCTGCCGCCGCCACCGTCGCGTCCGTGAATCGGGGCACCACCTAGGTAGCCCTCGAAAGAGCCCACAAGGCCACGGACCCGACATACCGGATCCGTGGCCATTGTTTTTCGGAAACCCGAAACAACCTGGTCGCAGATCCATCAAAGACAGACAGATGGCCGACAACCGACACCGACCAGGAAGCAGGGAAGACGACATGTCGATCGAGACGTGCGGCGAGGCTTACGGGAAGGCCCAGCTGCCCGCGCTGCCGTGTCACGTCAATGATGCGGACTTGTGGTTCGCCGAGCACCCGGCGGAGCTTGAGCAGGCCAAGGCGCTATGCGCGGACTGCCCCATTCGCCGGGAGTGCCTGAACGCCGCGTTGGAACGTGAAGAGCCGTGGGGTGTTTGGGGTGGCGAGATCTTCGAGCGTGGTGCCATCGTGGCGCGCAAGCGGCCCCGTGGGCGTCCTCGCAAGAACCCGCAGGAGAACCCAGCGGCAGCCTGACCACGGAGCCGCCTAGCGTGACGACGCTAGGCGGCTTCGTTGGCGAACCCTGGAATCAGTTCGAGCGCAAGCGCTTTCGCCGGGATGTGCGCGTCCAGCTGACAGGAGATCGCCACGTTGGAGGCGATGACGCGCATCGGGATGGCCAGCTTCGCGGGGATGTCCATCTGACGGGCCGCCTTGAGTTGGCCTGCGGCCCGATCCGGTGTCATGTTCATGACGGTCATCCGCTGAAGCCACTTGCGCGTGTAGTGGAACACCTCGACCTCGAAGGGGTCGACGTACTGGCGCAGCATGTCGTCGAGCTCGCGGTGCGACACCTGTTCACCCTTCTGGATGAAGCCGACCTTCTCCATGGTGGGCAGCAGTCTGTCGTAGTCCTTGGCTATCGCGTACCGCACCGCCTCGCCGAGTTCGATCGGCAGGCCGCCCGGCATTGGGGCGACGGCGCCGAAGTCGATGACGCCCATCTTGTCGTCGGGGAGCAGCATGAAGTTCCCCGGATGCGCGTCGCCGTGCATCATCTCCAGCCGACGGGGAGCGTCGTAGGTGAGCTCGAACAGCCTGGTGCCCATGAGGTCGCGCTGCTCGACGGTGCCCTCGCGGATGATCTTCGACAGTGGAATGCCTTCCATCCACTCCGCGATGACCACCTTCGGTGCGCTGGCGACGATCGCGGGCACCACGAAGTGGGGATGGTCCTTGTAGGCCTTGGCGAAGGCGCGCTGGTTCTCGGCCTCCAGCCGGTAGTCCAATTCCATCTCGGTGCGTTCGATCAGTTCGTCGACCACGCCCTGGACGTCGGCGCCGGGGGAGAGCTGCTTGAACACCGAGACCATGCGCTTCATGGTCTTCAGGTCCGCCCGCAGGGCCTCGTCGGCGCCGGGGTACTGGATCTTGATGGCGACCTCGCGGCCGTCGGACCACACGCCCTTGTGGACCTGGCCGATGCTGGCCGACGCGATGGGCGTGTCGTCGAACGAGACGAACCGATCGCGCCACTTGGTTCCGAGTTGGCTGTCAAGCACCCGGTGCACCTTGGCGGCGGGCAGTGGTGGGGCGTCCTTCTGGAGCTTCGTGAGGGCCTCGCGGTAGGGCTCGCCGAACTGCTCGGGCACCGCGGCCTCCATGACCGAGAGTGCCTGGCCGACCTTCATCGCGCCGCCCTTGAGCTCGCCGAGGACGGTGAAGAGCTGGTTGGCCGCCTTCTCCATCATCTCCGCGTTGACCTCGTCCCTGGACTTCCCGGTCAACCGTTTGCCGAAGCCGAGCGCCGCCCGCCCTGCGATGCCGACGGGCAGGCTCGCCAGCTTCGCGTTACGGGCGGCGCCGCCGCGCTTGATGTCAGTCACCCGACCATTGTCCATTACCGACCTGAGTGAACTTATGTGACGTGCCGAACCGTCGACGACGTGGCGGGGACGGTGGCTGGTCGTCGCGTCCGGCAACGCGGACGTCGTGAGCCGATCGCGGTTGGTCAGCAGTCGCAACGAGGGTGCCGCGACCATCGGCGCGTCGTGGTGGTGCCGGTGCTCACGTCGAACTCCAGCGTGGTGTCGAGCGTGGGCGGAGGCTCGCCGGCCGTATCGCCGATGGTCTTGATCACGCGGTGCACCTGGTTGAGCGCCAAGGCTGCCGTGGCCAGCACCGTGGCCCGGTCGGCGCTGCCCACGGTCCCGCGTAGCTGGGCGGCCACTGCAGGCCAGTCGGCGTCGAGGTCGCTGCGATGCAGGTCCGCGCAACTCAGGCAGCTGGTGACGCCGGGGATCACCAGCGGGCCGATCAAGCCGGTGCCGTCGCGCACGCGCACCGGCAGATGCGCCACCTTCGCGTCGTGCAGCTCGCGGACCACGCGCGGGTCGGCGACCAGGAAGTCGGAAAGCACCACCAGATCGGTGGTGGAAGGCGTCACGGTGGCGTGGCTGAGGTTGGTGTGCCGGACCCGCGCACCCGAGCAGCGCAAGGCGCTGGCCAGCAGATCCGAAAGGGGTCCACGACCGTGGATGCGGATGGACGCCGAGCGGGTGCGGGGCCGGCTGCTGGTCACCAGCCCGGCCCGCGCCAGCGACGCGACGATCGCGGTCATGGCTTCGGCGTCGTCGGCGCCCCGGTTACGCGCGAGGGTGCACAACTCGGTCATGGCGATGCCCGACTGCATGGTCCGAAGCAGGTCGGCCAGCGCCCCGGCCGTCAACCCGTCGGGTGGGCGGACCAACATCGCCCGCCGCGGATCCCACCCGACCTGCACGGCGCCGTCGGGCCGGACCAGCACCGGCAACGCGGGGTTGAGGGTGTGGTACGACACGAGATGACTGTGCCACGGGCGCGCGACAACCCGCCGAAGTTATCCACAGGGGCTGGTTCAGCCCTTGTCGTCGTCCTGTTCACGCTCGAGGTCGGCGATCGCCTCGTCCATGCCGCTGGTGTCCCCACCGACGATGCGGTCGATGAAGCCGGCGGGTTCGTCGAGGTCTTCGGAACCGGGCAGCAGGTCGGGGTGCTGCCAGACCGCGTCACGCGCGTCGGCGCCGACGGCGGCGGTCAGCCGTTCCCACAGCGCCGCTGCCTCGCGCAGCTTTCGGGGGCGCAGTTCCAGCCCGACGAGCGTGGCGAAGGTCTGCTCGGCGGGGCCGCCCGTCGCGCGGCGACGGCGCAGCACCTCGGACAGCGCGGAGGTGCCGGGGATGCGGTCGCCGAGCGCCTCGTTGACCACGGTCTGCACCCAGCCGTCGATCAGGGCGAGCATCGTCTCGAGGCGTTCGAGCGCCGCCACCTGTTCAGGGGTGGCCTTCGGCTCGAAGATGCCCTGGTTGAGCAGCTGCTCCATGGCGGCGGGATCGCCGAGCGACGCCGGGTTGAACCCCTTGGCGAGGTCCTCGATGCCGCTGGTGTCGACCTTCATGCCCTTGGCGAACGCCTCGAGGGCATTGAGCAGTTGACTCGACAGCCACGGCACGTGGCTGAAAAGCCGGTGATGCGCGGCCTCGCGGGCCGCCAGGAACGTCAGGATCTCGCTGCGAGGTTGCTCGAGTCCCTCCGCCAGTGCCTCGACCGCCTCGGGCATCAGCGCAGCCACGCCCTTGGGGCCGAGCGGGAGCCCAATGTCGGTGGAGGTCAACACTTCTCGGGACAACTTGCCCAGCGCCTGGCCCAGTTGCGAGCCGAACGCCATGCCACCCATCTGCGACATCATCGCCAGCAGCGGGCCGGCCATGCTCTTGGCCTCCTCGGGCAGCGTCGAGACCCACACCGTCGAGATCTGCTCGGCCAACGGGTCGCACAGTCGCTTCCAGGTGTCCAACGTGTTGTCCACCCAGTCGCTGGGAGTCCACGCCGCCGACTTCGTGGTGCCCGCGGGCAGCGAGGTGACACCGTCGAGCCACGTCTCGGCCAGGTGCACGGCGTCGGCGACGGCGGTGCTGGTCTGCTCGGGCACGGGCGTGACGAAGCCGATCGAACTGGACGCCAGCTGCCGGGCCAGGTCGTAGTTGACCGGCCCGGACTGCTTGCCGCTGCCCATCACGTTGCCCGCGCCGCTGAACATCTCACCGAGCTTGGAGAAGATCTGCCCCAGGTCATTCATGTCGAAGTCGGACCCGCCGAAGCCGAACGGATCCGACCCCGAACCGGAGTCAGGGTCCTTCTTGGGCTTGTCGCGGTCGGGGTCGTCTCCCGCGGAGAAGCCGAAGGGCAGGTCAGCCATGCTTCAACGGTACTCACAGGATGGGCGCGAGGTGGACGCGCGGGTCACGCTGAGAGTGAACCCACACCGTGGCGCGTTGGCGAGCGAAGTACAGCGAACGGGGGTTCGGTTGCGCCGCACCTTACTGTGGGCGTCGTGAACAGGCGGATTTCGACCGTTTTCGTGGCGCTGGTGCCGATCGTGGCGTTCGGTGTGCTGCTGTCGGCGGTGACCGTGCCGTTCGTGTCGCTGGGCCCCGGCCCGACGTTCGACACCCTCGGCGAGGTCGAGGGCAAGGAGGTCGTCGACATCGAGGGCACCGACGTGCACCCGACGACCGGGCACCTCAACATGACCACGGTCTCGCAGAGCGACGGGCTGACGCTGGGTCAGGCGTTGGCGTTGTGGATGTCGGGCAACGAGCAGCTGCTCCCGCGCGATCTGGTCTATCCGCCCGACAAGACCAGGGACCAGGTCGACGAGGAGAACAGCACCGACTTCAAACACTCGGAGGACAACGCCGAGTACGCCGCGCTGTCCTTCCTGAAGTACCCCATGGCGGTCACCGTCGAGACCGTCACCGATCCGGGCCCGTCGGCAGGAAAGCTGCAACCGGGCGACGCCATCGACATGGTGAACAACACGCCGGTGGCAAACCTGGACCAGTTCACCTCGGTGGTGAAGAACACCAAACCGGGCGACCAGCTGATCGTCGACTACCGGCGCAAGAACGGCCCGATCGGGACGACGACCATCACCCTGGGTGCCAACCCAGACCGCGACAGCGGCTTCCTCGGCGTCGGCGTCCGTGACGCGCCGTGGGCGCCGTTCACCATCGACTTCAACCTGGCGAACATCGGTGGTCCGTCGGCCGGGTTGATGTTCAGCCTCGCCGTCGTCGACAAGCTCACCACCGGTGACCTCAACGGTGGGAAGTTCATCGCCGGGACGGGCACCATCACGGGCGAGGGCAAGGTGGGCTCCATCGGGGGCATCACCCACAAGATGTTCGCCGCCAAGGAGGCCGGTGCCACGGCCTTTCTGGTGCCTGCGGACAACTGTGCCGAGGCCCTGACCGCCCACGACGACGACTTGACGCTCATGAAGGTGGACACCCTCGAGGGGGCCGTGGACGCACTGAAGGCGTATTCCGCCGGTGGCGAACCTCCCCGATGCTGAGAAGTGCCTACGGGGTCAATGCGTAGAGTTGTGGCACGTCGACATGGTGTTCTACCCCGAGCGCGACGTCCCGAGTAGTAGAGCCACCGAACTGGAGTTGACGAGTGGGTATGCGCCCCGCGGCGAGAATGCCGAAGCTGACGCGACGTAGCCGAATCCTGATCGCCATCGCACTGGCCGCCGTCGTGATTCTGCTGTTCGGTGGCCAACTCATCGACAAGTACGTCGACTGGTTGTGGTTCGGTGAGATGGGCTACCGGTCGGTGTTCACGACCGTGCTGGTGACCAGGCTAACCATCGGCCTGGTGGCGGGCCTGCTGATGGGTGCCGTCGTCTTCTCGGCGCTGGCCCTGGCGTACCGCACCCGGCCGGTGTTCGTGCCCACCGCGGGGCCCAACGATCCCGTCGCGCGCTACCGCACGACCGTGATGTCGCGGCTGAAGCTGTTCGGCATTGGCATCCCGGCGGCCATCGGATTCTTCGCCTTCCTCTTCGTCCAAGGCGAGTGGGTGACGGTGCAGATGTTCCTGCACGGGGGCGACTTCGGCGTGGCTGACCCTCAGTTCGGCATGGATCTCGGCTTCTACGCCTTCGATCTGCCGTTCTACCGCTTCGTGCTCAACTTCCTGTTCATCGCGACCTTTCTCGCGTTCATCGCGAACCTGCTGGGGCACTACCTGTTCGGCGGCATCCGACTGGCGGGACGCACTGGCGCGCTGAGCAAGTCGGCCCGCATTCAGCTGGTCTCGCTGGTGGGCACGCTGGTGTTGCTCAAGGCGTTCGCCTACTGGTTGGACCGGTTCGAGCTGCTCAGCCACACCCGCAGCGGCAAGCCCTTCACCGGCGCCGGTTACACCGACATCAATGCAGTGCTGCCCGCCAAGCTGATCCTGTTGGCGATCGCCGTCATCTGTGCGATTGCGGTGTTCTCGGCGATCGTGTTGCGCGACTTGCGGATTCCGGCCATCGGCATCGTGCTGTTGTTGCTGTCCTCGCTCATCGTGGGCGCGGGTTGGCCGCTGATCGTCGAGCAGATCAGCGTGAAACCCAATGCCGCGCAAAAGGAGAGCGAGTACATCAGCCGCAGCATCACGGCCACCAGGCAGGCGTACGGCCTGACCGACCAGGTCGTGACGTACCGCGACTACAGCGGGAACGCGCAGGCCTCCGCTCAGGAGGTGGCCGCCGACCGTGCGACGACGTCGAACATCCGGCTGCTCGACCCCACCATCGTCGCTCCGGCGTTCACGCAGTTCCAGCAGGGCAAGAACTTCTACTTCTTCCCGGATCAGTTGGCCATCGACCGCTACAACGGGCCCGACGGCAACCTGCGCGACTACGTGGTCGCGGCCCGTGAGCTCAATCCCGATCGGCTGATCGACAACCAGCGCGACTGGATCAACCGGCACACCGTCTACACCCACGGCAATGGGTTCATCGCCTCGCCGGCCAACACCGTGCGCGGAATCGCCAACGACCCCAACCAGAACGGCGGCTACCCGGAGTTCCTCGCCAGTGTGGTGGGAGCCAACGGCAGCGTGGTATCACCCGGTCCGGCCCCGCTCGACCAGCCGCGGGTCTACTTCGGTCCGGTGATCTCGAACACGGCAGCCGACTACGCGATCGTCGGCAAGAACGGCACCGACCGCGAGTACGACTACGAGACCAACACCGAGACCAAGAACTACACCTACGGTGGCAGCGGCGGGGTGTCGGTCGGAAACTGGTTGGCGCGCACCGTGTTCGCCTTCAAGTTCAAGGAACGCAACTTCCTGTTCTCGGACGTGATCGGGTCGAACAGCAAGATCCTGTTCAACCGCGATCCGGTGGCACGCGTCAAGGCCGTGGCCCCTTGGCTGGACAGCGACACCAGCGTGTACCCGGCCATCGTCAACAAGCGCATGGTCTGGATCGTCGACGGCTACACCACGTTGGACAACTACCCGTACTCGGAGCTGACGTCGTTGTCGTCGGCCACGGCCGACTCGACCGAGGTCGCGTTCAACCGGCCGCTGCTCGACAAGCAGGTGTCGTACATCCGAAACTCGGTGAAGGCCACCGTCGATGCCTACGACGGCACCGTCACGCTCTACGCACAGGACGAGCAGGACCCCGTGCTGCAGGCGTGGATGAAGGTGTTCCCGGGCACCGTGAAGCCCAAGAGCGACATCACCCCAGAACTGCAGGCGCACCTGCGCTATCCCGAGGACCTGTTCAAGGTGCAGCGGGCACTGCTGGCCAAGTACCACGTCAACGACCCGGTGACGTTCTTCTCGACGTCGGACTTCTGGGACGTGCCGTTGGACCCGAACCCGACGGCCAGCAGCTTCCAGCCGCCGTACTACATCGTCGCCAAGGACATTGCGCAGAACGACAATTCGTCGTCGTTCCAGCTCACCAGCGCGATGAACAGATTCCGACGCGACTTCCTCGCGGCGTACATCAGCGCCAGCTCCGACCCGGCGACGTACGGCAAGATCACCGTGCTGACCATTCCGGGCCAGGTCAACGGGCCCAAGCTGGCCAACAACGCGATCACCACCGACACCGCGGTCAGCCAGGACCTCGGCGTCATCGGTCGGGACAACCAGAACCGCATCCGGTGGGGCAACCTGCTGACGCTGCCGGTTGCCGACGGCGGCCTGCTGTACGTCGAACCGGTGTATGCCTCGCCGGGGGCCAGTGACGCGGCGTCGTCGTACCCACGGCTCATCCGCGTGGCGATGATGTACAACGACAAGGTCGGGTACGGCCCCACGGTCAGCGACGCGTTGACCGAGTTGTTCGGGCCGGGTGCGGGGGCGACGGCTACCGGACCCGAGCCCACCAATTCGCCTCCTGGTCAGGCGCCGCCACGTGCCACGCCCCAGGGGCAGCAGGCGCCGCAGGCGACGCCGCCGGGTCGTGCGCCCGAGGTGCCGACGCCGATCGCGGCGGTCCCTGGGGACGGTCCGGTGCAGCTGTCGGCCGCGAAGGCGGCGGCGCTCCAAGACGTCAACACGGCGCTGGGCGACGCTCGCAAGGCTCAGCAGAGCGGAGACTTCGCCGAGTACGGACAGGCGCTGCAGCGGCTCAACGACGCGATGGCCAAGTACACCGACGCCAAGTAGGTCCGCCGCCGGGCTGAGGCTCGCGCTTTACAGGACGACGAACCACACCGCGATGTAGTGGCTGATCGCTGCGGCTGCGGTGAAGGCGTGAAAGAACTCGTGGTAGCCGAAGTGGTGCGGCCACGGGTTCGGCCAGCGGAAGCCGTACAGCAGGGCGCCCACGTTGTAGAGCACGCCGCCGAGCACCAACAGGCTGACCACCACTGGGCCGCCACCGTCCAGTAGGACTCCGGCGAACCAGATCGCCGCGTAGCCGAGCAGCAGGTACAGGGGCACGCCCACCCATCTGGGTGCCGACGGCCACCACATCTTCAGCGCGATGCCTGCCGCCGCGCCCGACCACACGATGATCATCACTTGTGCACCGGTCTGTGGCGGCATCGCCAACAGCGCGAACGGCGTGTAGCTGCCCGCGATGAACACGAAGATCGCCGAGTGGTCGAGCCGCTTCATCCACTTCAGGGCGGTCGGGGAGTGCCAGTGCTTGCGGTGATAGATGGCACTCACGCTGAACATGGCGACGATGCTGACGGTGTAGATGAGCGTCGCGACGACGGCCTTCGGTGACGAGGCGATCCAGGCCGCCGACACCAGCGCCGCTCCGCCGAACACTGCGATGACCGCCGAACAGAGGTGGATCCAGCCGCGTGCACTCGGCCTGCCGATGAGGTCGGCGACGGTGTCGGCGAGGCCCTGGGGCAGGTCGTCGACGACGGGGGTGACGATCTCGTCCGGCGTCGCGAGCACCCTGGGATCGGCCCGTTCAAAGGTCGGGCTCGGGCTTGGCGCCGAGGTACGAGCGTTCAGGACGTCTCCGCTGTTCGGGGGGCGAGCCGGCAGGCAGGCCGTCGCAGGTCGCGACGACGCGGCACTGAGCCTACCCTCGGGGGTCCCCGCGCTCCTGCCAGGCAACACGGGGCATCGGCCGGGATCGACCCGGGTCCACTCCGAGGACGCGCTGCACCAATTGGGGCTTCGCGGGGCGCGATGACCCGGCATATAGGGCGCTGAGCACGCGATTTGGAGTCCTGCCGAGGCACTGAGTAACCTTGTGTTCACCATCGCGGGGTGGAGCAGCTCGGTAGCTCGCTGGGCTCATAACCCAGAGGTCGCAGGTTCGAATCCTGTCCCCGCTACCAGGTAGAACGGCCCCCGGAGAATCCTCCGGGGGCCGTTTTCATGCCCGATGGACACGTGTTTGGACACATTAGGATGGCTAATCATCTAACTGTCGCCTTCGTCGGCTGGATCCCACCCGTTGCCGATCAGGAAGGCGGCCGCCTGCTCCGCGGCTTCGCGGTCGTCGTTTCGCAGAACGTGCGCATAGGTCTGCAGGAAGAATCCAACATTGGCGTGGCCGATCCGCTCGCTGATCACCTTCGGGCTGATGCCGGCTTTGAGCGCGCCGGTGGCGTAGGAGTGCCGCAGATCGTGGAAGGTGATCCGCGAGAGCCCCGCAGCTGCCGCGAGACGATCGAAACGCTGTCTAATCGTGTCCGGATGCGGTGGCCGGCCGTCCTCGAAGGTGAACACATAGTCGCCGGGGTGAGTAGTCGCTACCGAAGAACTCGCCCTCGCGGTTCTGGACCCTGCGCCAGCGGCGTAACGCTGCAACTGTGGCCCGATCGATCGAGATCGTCTGGTCGGCGTTCTTTGTTTTGCCACCTTCTTTGTCCCGCGCGTAGCCGCCGACGACTACGCGGTTGTCGTGCACGGTGATCTTGCCGGCATCGAGGTCAACGGCGGACCACTTGAGACCGCAAATCTGGCCCCGGCGGATCCCGGTGGTCAGTTCGATAGGGATCGCATGTCCAACAGGTGGTGTTCAGATTGATCGACCACGGTCGTAGTCCTTGATGCGGGTCGCCCGTGGCGTGATGTGAAGTTGGCACCCGGGCGTCTGGAGGTGCTCATCTTCTGACGTGCGTCGTCGGGGCCCGTGGTTTGAGCACCACCGAGTGGCGTGAGCGGATCGTAGGCCGACATACCGCCACGTCCCTGTCACTGACGCTACTCCGGGTCACGTGCCTATGCTGCACGAATTCGGCCCCGCCAACGAAGAGGGATGGCGGGGGCGAACACTAACGTGCGTGGCGTTATCCGGTTCCCATCGTTACGCGTTTACGAATTCATCACCGGACGGTCACGTGAGCGACCCGGTGTCGCGCCTACCCTCGGTCCATGCCATCTTCACCCTGTCTGTGCGGCCTCCGGACATCGTTCGAGCACGCCCTGCTGAGCGCCATCACCGAAGGCCAGATCCTTCCGCGCGTTGGCGAACTTGGACCCGAGACGCGATCAGTCATCCACGCCATCGCGCAGCATCACCCCGAAGCGACGTGCAATCTCATTACCGACGCGTATGACGCGTTTTACCGTGAATCGGTTGACACCGCGAACAAGTGGCCCGTCAGTGCAAGTGCGCCTTGTTGTTGACGCTTAGATGAACACGGTGCAAACATATGTTGATGGTCGGGTAAGCGAACGGACCGCCTTGGTGACGCCTACTGCGGCAAGCGCGGTGTTCTGCTGATCCAGGGTCTGGGCAACGGTGCTGAGTCGCGTGTAGCCCACCCTCGTCCCGCTGTTCGAAGCTGATTCCATGTCCAAAACCCCAGTCCTACAAGGGTTTCGACGCTCCGGGCGAGAATTCTATTCCGCTGGTTTAACCTCACGGCCCGAGTCGTCGTGACGGGCGGCTAGGCCGACTCGAGCGAACGCTTCAGGGACCCGACGGTTCGCGCCCGTTCGCTTTTCGCCATGAGTGCCGCCATCGGCTTCATCAACCGCATCCACCCGAAGAGCTCACCCTCCGCAACGTGAATGAGGATCGTCTTCCCCTGGTCCGCCTCGAGGACGTATTCGGGGCGGGCCTCCATCACCTCGGAGCCGAACCATCGCAGCGTCTCCTGGAACCCAATCCGAGACGGCGGCTCGAAGTCGGTCACTTCACCGTGGAAGGTGCCCATCCTTGTCGCATCGAAGTACGACGTGCCCCTGACCAAGAGGACCGTCGGAAGTTTGGCCGCACCGTCGGAACAAACCGGTGTGGTGCATCCAGGTCCCGTAGCCCGCCAGGTCGGCAACCCGGTCGAACACCGCCTCGATGGGTCGGTCGATAGTCATGCGCGACTCATAGCGGACGGTGCTGGTAGCCCTGTCCCCCATGCCTCAAGCCTCTCGCACCATCGCGCCGCTGTCTACGTCGCGCCGGGCGGTCTGGAGCGGGCTGCTGGCCCGCACCCACGGTGACGTGACCGCCTACCATGACTACCGGGATCGCTACCCACGCAATGGCCACAGGGCTGGGCTTCGAGGGACACATGAAGTGGGCCGAGGCGATGCCATGACGGCGGCCCTTCTGCCACCCTCGTTTTGATCTCGGCTGGCGTCTCACTACTACTCAAGGGCGGAAGATGAGACACATCGCCGGGAGACGAACTTTTGAGACATCGCGACGTGCGGAATCACCCGCCCCGCAAGGGGATCGACGAGTGTCGCAGATGTGCTCTATTCCGAGACAGCGTTCAGTTCTGCTCGGGCCTTGTCGATTTGGTCGTAGGCGTAGGTCATCATGGCGACGGTGGAATTGGCTTCGCCCGTGCGGGCGAGCGATTCGTAGGTCTGCTCCCCGAGGCGCTGACGAAGACGGGGTGAGCACGCACTGAGTTCGGGGATGACCGCCGTGGTCAGGTGCTGCTGAACTGGAGCGCCGGTCGTCGCGACCAACCCCGCTACGCGCCGCGACGACTCCGCGACAAGACGACCCGACTCGCCCCCTTTTGACTACTTATAAACCGCACCTACTTGGGCACCGGGCACTTGCCGTCGACGACCAACGGCAAGTTGATCGTCAACGCCTGCAACGTGCCGCCGGTGTCGTTGGTCCCGCCCGCGAAGATGCACTTGCCCGCGACAATGGCGTCGCCATTGACTCGGTGGCGGTCGGCGAACAGGGTCGTGTCGTTGACCTCGACCGTGGTTTTCGTCGTACTGCCGTCGGCGGCGAGTGTCGTTAGGACGATCGTTTTCTCACTGACGGAATCGACGGTGCCGCGGAAGCCCCCCAATGGACTGCGCGGAAGCCCTGCGTTGTCACTGCCGCCGGTCTTCTGGCACTGACCGCCACTCGACGCGCCGATCAGCACCGCATCTGCTGTGACGGTGCCGCCTTCTGCTCCGCTTGCGGGCCGGACGGTGACACACTGGCCAGGGGTGATGTCGGTCGGCTTGGCGGGTGTCAGTTCCATGATCTTCGTCGACGAGGAGAATGCCACCGACGCCGACCCCTGGGGTCCGCTCACTTCGATCGTCGTGCCCGACACCGAATCGATCGAGCCGACCACCTCGTCTTCACCATTAACCTTCAACGGAGTCGTCGACGAAGTTGGGGGCGACGCCACCGCGGAAGTGGTCCTCGTTGCGGTCGAAGATTCGCTTGGCGAACTGTTGTTGGACGAACCGCAACCGACGGCAGCCAGTGCGGTCATCCCGACGATTGCGAGCACCGAGTAGCAGGTTATCGATGCTTTCTGCATGGTGGCCCCCGACCGACGTTGGTGAGTCGAGATTAGTCGCAGCATTCGATACCAGTTATGTGATCGACTGAACACCGTGTGAACTCCCGGCGCAGCCGCCGCCAGGCCGTGATGGCTCAACGCTCTTAACGGGGCACCGCGTGCTGGTGACCAACGAATTTGCAACTCATACTGTCGTAATTCCTATGAGAGAGGGAGAGGCAGCATGACGACTCAGCCCGATCGCTACGAGCTTGAGGTCTTCGATTCCAACTCGATGGACTGGCTAGAGATCCCGATCGAACAGATCGGCCGGAGTCTGCCGCTCAAGCTGTTCACGGCGGACCCCGACACCGGAATGTCCTGCGCGCTCATGCGTTACGACGCCGGGTTCATCAATCCGTGGCATACCCACCAGTGCGCACACGGCATGTTCGTGTTGAGCGGCACCCTGCGTACCAACGAGGGAGATTACGGTCCGGGGAGCTTTGTCTGGTTCCCCGAGGGCATGACGATGTACCACGGTGCAACCGAGGACAGCGACTGCCTCATGCTGTTCATCACGAACAAGCCGTTCAACATTCGCTACACATTCGAGGACGAACCCAGCGGAAGCGAGACCGAGCGACTGGGCCGGGAGAAAGCGTGTCTGTGCTCGATGGCCTCGGTAACCTGACGCAGTCCTGATTTGCGCTCAATTCCGGCTCAGGACGAACGCCTCTATCTGGCGTTCGCCCGCCCGTGCTTCGTACTTCTTCCAGGCGGGGTAGAACTTGAGGCCGTTCGCCCAGATCTCGTCGCGCTCGCTGGGTGTGGCGGGTCGGGCGGTGGCATGCCAGGTATCGCCCTCCATCGATACCGTGGCCTCCGGGTTGGCCTTGAGATTGTGGTACCAGGCCGGGTGCTTCGCGCCGCCCCAGTTGGACGCGATGAGGGCCAGGCCATCGGGGTGCGGGATTCCGTACACCGTGACGGTGCGGGGTTGGCCCGACTTAGCGCCCGTGGTCGTGAGGATGACCGCAGGAACGCCGGTGACGATCCCAGCGAAGCTGCGCTTGCCCCCGGTGAGCCTGCTGACGAATTGGTCGAGGTGGTTTGCCGTCGGGCGGAGAACCGCCACCCCCACCTTCGTGGCCGCGAGGGTACGCATGGTCCTTTGCAACCCGTTCGCATCATCGAAGGACCGGCCTGGCATGTGTCCTTCATACCGGAACTGAACACACGTAGGCGCGTATTCGCAGGTCAAGTCCAGGGACGTGGTGTACGACGTCGTCGTGTGATTCTTCGAGTTGATGGTTCAGGCGGTCAGTGCCGCTGGGGTGTCCTCCTGTTCCGTTGCGGGGTTGTGGTCGGTGCGGGATTTGCTCAGGACGTCCAGGCCGAGGTAGCGGCGGGACTCGGCCCATTCGTCGTGTTGTTCGGCCAGCACCGCTCCGACGAGGCGGATCAGCGCGGTGCGGTCGGGGAAGATGCCGACGACGTCGGTGCGCCGCCGGATCTCCTTGTTGAGTCGCTCCTGGGGATTGTTCGACCAGATCTGGCGCCAGATCTGCTTGGGAAACGTGGTGAACGCCAGCAGATCCGGCCGGGCAGCCTCCAGGTGGTCGGCGACCTGTGGGGAGCTTGTCGGCGAGTGCGTCGATGATCCGATCATATTGACTGGCAACCGATTCGGCATCGGGTTGATCGAACACCGAATGCAACAAGGTGCGTACCCACGGCCAGGACGACTTCGGGGTGATCGCCATCAGGTTGGTCGTGTAGTGCGTTCTGCACCGCTGCCAGGCCGCCCCGGGCAGCGTCGCGCCGATCGCGGCCACCAACCCGGCATGGGCGTCGCTGGTGACCAGTTTGACCCCCGAGAGGCCGCGGGCGGTCAACGACCGCCAGAACGCCAACCACCCGGCGCCGTCCTCGGCGGTGCTGACGTCGATGCCCAGGATCTCCCGATAGCCCTCCGCGTTGACCCCGACGGCGATCAGCGCGTGCACGTTGACCACCCGCCCGGCTTCGCGGACCTTGAGCACCAGCGCGTCGGCAGCGACGAACGTGTACGGGCCGGCGTCCAGCGGCCGGGTCCGAAACGCCTCGACGGCGGTGTCGAGTTCCTTGGCCATCACCGACACCTGCGACTTCGACAGGCTGGTGATGCCCAGGGTCTCCACGAGGCGGTCCATCCGCCGCGTGGACACCCCCAGCAGATAACAGGTCGCCACCACCGTGGTCAAGGCCCGCTCAGCACGCTTGCGGCGTTCCAGCAGCCAATCCGGGAAATAGGAGCCTTGCCGCAGCTTGGGGATCGCGAGATCCAATGATCCTGCACGGGTGTCGAATTGGCGGTGCCGATACCCATTGCGGGAGTTCATACGTTCGGCGCTGCGCTCGCCGTAACCGGCCCCGCACAGCGCATCGGCCTCGGCTCCCATCAACGTGTGGATGAACGTGGCCAGCAGCTCGCGCAACACGTCGGGGTGGCAGGTGGTGAGTCGATCGGCCAGCACGGCAGGCAGGTCGATATCGTGGGCAGTGGTCATCGCGTCGATTCCTTTGCTCGAGTGACTTTGGACGGTCCCTCGAAGAATCACGCGATGACCTTCAATCACTCGGCTACGACACGCCGGTACCGCTGATCAGGTCCGACTCGTACACCACTCTGCTGGACGCAGCCAGAAGCGCTCGGGCCTTCTCGGCACGCTGGAAGGCGGCATGAGTGCCTCAAGCCTTTCGGTTATGTGGTCATCCCATGTCCTGTGATCAGTTTCTTTCATCGCAGCACCCCCTGACTGCGGAACCACAGGGGAAGCCAGCGGCGCTGTCCGCCCAGTGCCGAACCACGGGGATCAGGGACGGTCTGTAGGCCACGACTGCGGCGGCGATGATCACGCCGATGTCGTGCTGAGAAATCCGCTCCTCGCCGGTGGCGACTATCGATCCCACACTGGCGTCGTTCTGCGGGGAGGCGCTCAGTTCGTCCACCAGGTCATGAGCGAAAGAGACCGTCGCCTCGGGATTGGGGTAGGACACCCCGTTCTGGTCGAGCAACTGCAGATACGTCACGTCGCCTTGGGTATCGGGGGCCGCTGAGGCCAGCGTCGAAGCACCGGCCATCAGGACCAGTCCCCCCATCCACAGCACTACCGCCAATTTCAGAACCGTCATCATGTTCTCCTTCACGTTCGCGGCACGACCTGAAGGACAACCCCGCCTCCTCGAGGCGATCCACCCATAACAGCGCGTCGAGGCCTCTGAAGTAAGGCTGTCCCGATACCACCGTGCCACCTCGCGGGCGAACCGCCACCGCCACCTACATTCCCGAGACAGCCCGCCCCTGCTGGCTGGTACAGAGGTGATCTGCTCGGCGAGCCCCTACAGGCGCACCTACTCGTCGGGGCCGCCGCCGTGCGGCACCGACAAACTAGATCCTCCGAGCCAACTGTTGCAGCGCCGACTGGAAGATGGATCTCATCTGAGGCTCAGTTGTAAGTCGGCTATAGCTTTTGTGAGCTAATCAGCGCATGCAGCCGAGCGGCGGCGGGCCACGAGAACATCAACACGCCGATCAAGGCCTGCTGTCACCTCGACCGCAGCAGCACGAAGGCGACCGCTGATGCGATCGGGAAGATGCTGCATTTGAAATCCGCATTGGCACTGGACAACTGGGTTACGAGCGATAAGCGGGCTTATTAAAGCATTGCCCCACAACATGTTTCGGCACGACGTTAGGTGTTTTCTCGTGTAGTGTTAGGCGTTGTGGAGAAGACTTATTCGACTGGGGAGGTTTTCGGGTCGATTGGCGCTCCTTCGAAACGCTGGCTCGACAACCAACTGAACGACGGACGTTTCCCAGGTAGAAAGTTCGGACGATCCTGGAGGATGACCGAGCGAGATGTCGCCGACGCCATCGCGATCTGCAAGAACGATTTCGACGGTGTCGGCAGTGACGCAGCCAGCGGCCCAACGCCGGCAAGGAGCGATTCCGGCTTACGGAGCCAGGTGAGTAGCCGTCCTACGAACAGCAGCCACCGGGAGAAACATGAAAACCCTGCCCTGCAACGAAATCTGGGTGTGCGGAACATTCGAGGTGCACGCGGGCCGAATCACGTTGGGGCGCGATTGCTTCGACATGTTCGACATGGTCAAGGCGGTGGTGCGCGGACTGGCCGCCATCGTGTTCCCCTCGCTGCGCACGAAAATTTAGGGCCCTGCGATGATTTAGCGGCTACGAATGACATCCTACGAGCCCAGAAACAGCGCCCAGCCACGCTGGCTCACCCCTCAACTCCGCGTACGACTCCACGCGCATGGCTAGGCGTTATGCGTCGGGCACGTCGGGCACATCTTCGCCACGGGCTCCACGACCGCGCAGCGGCCATCGTGTATGTCTACGCGCACCGCCTCGTCAGACCCCGACTCGTTTGTGCGGCGTTCGCGGAAACGGCTGGGTGTCGCGTTTCGCGGGTCAGCGTCGGAACTGGTTGCCGGACAACAGTGTTCCGGTTCGCCACCGCTGGGTCACTTGCTGCCCGTCAGAGGCAGCTCCTTACGATTCATTTTTGGTGTCGGCCGCTGCGGCTGGACGGGTTCGACAGTGCGATGTGTATTTAGACGACTTGCACATCGAGACGAGTTTGGTGGTCGCGACGGGCCGCCTCAAGGAACTGGCTGGCCGCTTCGATGGCGGCTTGTGCACCCCATCGGTCGGTCAGGTCGAATCCGTGGCCGACCGCCGGTATCTCCAGGTAGCGGACCGCCGAGGTGGACACCGCCCGTAGTTGGGTGACGAACGCTCGGGCTTCCTGGACGGGGATTACGTGGTCGGAGTCGCCGTGAATGACCAAAAATGGTGGCGCGTCGGGGTGGGTGCGGGTGATGGGCGACGCGTTTTCGAACACCTCGCTGTGGCGCTCCATGGTTTTACGGACCACGACTCTTTCGAGAAATCCGACAAATTCGTCGCTGTCACGGGTCGTGCGGTCGGTCCAGTCATAGCGACCATAAAGGCTCACCACGGCGTCCACTGAGGAGTCGGCATCTGGGGTGAGTTCGGCATTGAAATCAGCGTCGTGGGGGGCTAGGCCGGTCAATGCTGCCAGGTGCCCACCCGCTGAGCAGCCGGCGGTAGCGATGAACTTGGGGTCGCCGCCGACTTCGTGGATGTGGGTGCGCGTCCACGCCACCGCAGCGCGCACGTCTTGGATGTGACGTGGCCACTGGTGCCGTGGGGCGACCCGATATTGGACCGAGACGCAGACCCATCCTTGCTCGGCCAGGTGGGCCATCAGGCTGTGACCCTGGAGCTGGCGGCCACCGTGCAACCACCCCCCGCCCGGGACAAACACCAGCACCGGCGCGGGAGCGTCGAGATCGGGACGTCGCCACACGTCCAGAACTTGCTGGGGCGCGGCGCCGTAGGGCACTGATTCGCGATGGAGGTATCGGCTGCGTAAGCCACGGGCGCGACGGAAAGGGGCGTGGCGATCGGGCGCGGGCCATGAGGTCGCGGGCGGGTCGGGTGCGATCAGACCTGCCAGCGCGATATCGGCGAGGGCCTGCAGCTCACCGGCCTTGGGTGGGATGCGTGTGTGGCCGCTGATTTGCTGAGCGGCTCCGTTAATCCAGGCCGCCGAGCTCGGCGCGTTGCGCTGTATCCACCCTGCAGCGGCCACCAGGGTGCCCAGTGGTTCGAGATGACGACCGATGACCGGCAAGGCGGACGCCACGTCGGTGCACGTCAGCGCATAATCGAACGGCGTGACCCGCCCGGTGGCGAGAGGAGCGCACAGCCTGTAGAAGTGGCGCAGCAACGTCGACATTGACATCCATCGACAGTTACATACCAACCCGTCAACTGTAAAGTATCCGGTGCGTCAATTTTTGCTCCGGGTGACGGATATGGTGGGTGAGCCCGGCGTGGATCCGGGTTTGGGTCATCCGTCATCGAGGTGCTGGTCACCCGCGTCCAGCCAGGTGGCACAAGCCGGTCTCGGTGTGTTCGGAGGGTCGGCGACCGGTTCCCGACCGAGGGTCGCGAAGAGGCCGAGCAGGCCCTGGCAACTGCACGGGAACTAGGCGACCCCGCGCTCGCGATGCGGGCCCTGACATCCTGCGGTGCCCTCGTCAACGCGTACGACCGTGAGGTGGCCGGACCGTTCTTCGCAGAGGCCACCGAACTCGCCCGCGAGCTCGGCGATTCCCGGTCGTTGGCGCAGATCATCGCCCTCGACTGGATGACCGGTCGCGTGTTTCTGGTCAACAACTGGGACGATGGCCGCGGCGTGTACTTCGACGATCCCAACGGGCGTCGGCTGGAGATCATCACCCGCTCGTACGGTGCGGGGGCACCGAAGCTCGCAACCCGCACCCCTTGGTGGCTCCCAAGATCGGCAAAGGCAACGGCAACGGCCGCAACGACATCCACTGATGAATAAGGTGAACGCATCTTCCGCCGGGTCATCTCGCTCACCGGTCCTCGACAAGCCCTGGCACCGGCCGGGAGCATCCCGCTACGCGGTTGAACGGCTCCGTAATCTGCTCAAGCCCCCCGGTGAGCGTGACCCCGCACCCGACGACGTCGCCGTCGGCCGCGACGTCGCCGTTCCGACGCGTGACGGGACACTCTTGCGGGCCAACGTGTTTCGATCTCGGCGCGGCGATGGACCGAAGCCGGTGTCGTGTCGGTTCACGCCGCGATACTCTTCGCCTGCGAAGTGCCTTCCAGCCCGGGTAATTGAACCGTAGAGAAGTCCGGTTATTCGTTGCAGGACAGGCACTTTGGCTTATCTACACACCGCCGCACGCAACATTTCGCGAAAAATCCGGGCTAGGGGCCGAGGATTCAATGCCGACGGGAATCCGGTGGACGAGATCCGATCTGTGATCCTGACCGCCAGTGCGCGTTTGTGGTCGAACAGGTCGGGACTTCTGTACGACGAAACCGTGGGGCCAGAGTCAATTTCGTACCGGTCGGCGTTTAACGGATGGACGCTAGTGGAGCGGGCGTGTCTAGATCGCTGGAGGGTCAAGGCGATCTGATGGCAACTGGCACTCTGTACCGCCCCGTCGGGGGCCGGGACCGCAACGGCGATCCCGTTGACAACAGCGGGGCCGTCCTGGCATCCCGCCGACGGTGGCACGGTCCACACCACTGGTTTGGTGGCCGTGCCTGTCAGCGAGTCGGCTCAACCGGTCCACGGTGACCTCCTGGTGGTCGACGGCATCCGATACCGGGTTGCAGGTCCACCGCAATGGACGTCCCGTGGCCTGGTCTCCACGCCGCCGCGCTACCGCTGGTGGACGGTCACCGCCCTCTTCAACTGAGACTTGCTTCCCGCCGAGTCCAACCTCTTCGGGAAGCAACAAGCATGCTGACGGCCTGATGAACCGTCAGCTAGACGCGATTCAATCCCGCGCCGCACGCCCCTGGTCCGCTCCGTGAATGGTGGGCGCAGGGGCACCCAAACGCCCGAGACGCACTGGTGGCGTCTCGGTGAGTGCGCCGTCCCCGCACTCCGAAACCCCTTCCGGCTTCCTTCGCGTCGGAGGGGGTTTCGTCGTTTCAGTGTTGACGCCTACCGCTGGCCACCACCTCGGCCACGTCGTCGGGCGTGAGCCCTATCGACGTGTTGAGCCCGTCGGCGCGGGCCTGTGCGCCTACCAGCGTGTCGAACTCCTCAGCCGGGGTGTACCCGGCCACGTTCTCCTCGATGAGCACCACCAGGTACACCACCCCTCCGTCCACGCGGTACGAGAGCGACTCGTTGGTGTAGTAGCACTTCCGCCAGCCCTTCGGTGCGGGATCGTGCCCCGGCCTGCACACCGGCTGGTTGCCCTCCCGCTCTTCGAACCCCATGTTGTGCCCCGTCCGTTGTGTCATGACGACGAAGCTCGCTGTTCACTTGTCGTAAGGCGCTGAGTACAGCAGACGGGCACCGACCGGCTGGCCGATGGCCCCCACATCCGCGCTCAGCACGGTATTGGCGCTCACCAACGGCTCAGGGCGATGGCTTGCAAGGTGTTCATCGCCCTGTCTCCTTCCTCTCCGCGCACAGACCATCCGTGTCACCAGGTCCTCATACGGACCGCCGTCCTCGCCAGCACCAACCAAGCGTCCCTGCCATGTCGGCGAGGGCGCTTCCTTGGTTGGGGGACTACACCCACTCGATGATGGTGGCGTTGGCCATGCCGCCGCCCCTTACACGTCGTGCATTGTCATGTTTGGGTGGGGTTCCAGGCGAAACGCTATTGCATGTATGTTGCATGAAATTTTTGTAGCTGATCTAGATACCTAACTCTGACATGCACAAACTGTGGTTGCTGCAGAAGTACGTCCTGGGTCGCCGCCGCTGGACACGCGAGAGGAACTGCAATTCGTGATCGTCACCAGGGTCGGACGGACCCGCCGCGGTCGTCGCCGGCAGGCAGCTCGTTCTCTGCAGTCTGCTGCTGCGCGCGGCGAATCATCCGTTCACTGAGCCGGATCAGCGGGTCCTCCACCCCGCCAGGCATGGTGTAGGCCAACCTGCGCAACTCGATGGCGAACCCGTACAGGTCATGGATCAGGGACTTAACACTCATAGGACGCTCCCTGTCGATCGGAACGATTTTCAGGACCCCGGGGGCTAAAGGGAGGAGACCGAGGCACGTGAGTTATCTCACATGGACGACCAACCTCAGTGTGCCCTGCCCGTCGGGATTGAAACCGGCCGGGCGCACGAGTGCCCCACAATGGAGTGCCGCTGGCAGCGAATACCCGTTCGCCGAACGGGATTTGGGGTCGAGGCCAGCGATGCGTCCGTACGACCCGCCCACCGCCATGGGCGGTGGCCGTAAAGCTGGCACCGCGGTTCACCGGCGCGGCGGGCAGTGGCAGTTGACAGAGGCCGGGATGGTCGCTGTGGTGGCCTGCACAACACCCGTCGCGTCGTTGGTGCCTCGCCATCAACCTCGCCCGACTGGCCACCCTGGGCCTGCACCACGGACCCACCGGCTGGGCCATCGCCTGACCTGGACACCAGCGCCGCCAGCGCACGCTCACCCGCCGTCAAGGATCGACACCCCCGACACCAGCCCCACCAAGGACCACTACATCAGCAGCGTCCTAGTGAGCGGCACGCCTAACGTAGCGGCGGGGGCCGACCTATCGCAGTACGTCAATCGCGGCGTCGAGTGACTCGAAGATGCTCAATTCGGTGTCGAGGCCAAGCAACTTCATCAGTCGACCCGTAACAGGCCCCTCGGCGACGACCCCGAAACGCTTCGATGCGCCGGCGGCGCCCCGGTTTCCGTGCAGCAGCACCGTCATTCCCGCGGAGGCGAGGAAGTCGAGTTCGGACAGGTCGACGATGAGCGCGGTCGACGGCCCGGACAGGGCGCGGGTGATGGCTTCGGCCAGCAATGGGGCGGTGAGCGCGTCGATCTCGCCATGCACCGTCAGCACGGTCACTTCGTCGATGGATAGGGATCGCACGTCCAACAGGTGGTGTTCAGATTGATCGACCACGGTCGTAGTCCTTGATGCGGGTCGCCCGTGGCGTGATGTGAAGTTGGCACCCGGGCGTCTGGAAGTGCTCATCTTCTGACGTACGTCGTCGGGGCCCGCGGTTTGAGCACCACCGAGGGCGTGAGCAGATCGTAGGCCGGCATACCGCCACGTCCCTGTCACTGACGCTACTCCGGGTCACGTGCCTATGCTGCACGAATTCGGCCCCGCCAACGGCGAACCAGCCGGATGGCCCAGCCGGGCGCGGATGGGGGGATCTGGGCCAGGCGGGCCTGCCCGACTGACATCCGGCGAAGGTCAATTCGAACCGCACGTCTGGGGACGGGGGCTACCCCGGCCGGGTGTCGCCGCGGTGACCCCCTGCGACGTCTCCAATAGACGTGTCATCGGGGCCCACGTGTTTGTGTGTGGACTTGGTAGTGAATCACCCGGCCGGGGTAGCTGGGGTGTGTTATTGCCCGACCGCACACATGTAAACCTGCTCGGTGCGCCGGACGCGGGCACGGGCCATCTGGTTCCCATTGCGGCATCATGGCCGGACCTCGCCGTCGCCACTGCTCTTCATGGATGATTCTGTCGCGCTGCGCCTTGCCTCGAGGTAGGGCTGCATCGACGGCCGGCTATAGAACCGCTCGACAAGCATCCGGTTGTATCCGCACGTCCACAGGGCTGCCATCGCCAACTGTTTCCCGTCGGCGTAGGGGTTTTGGGTGCCGATCTTCGCGGTGCGTCCCTCGGCGAGGGCGCGTACATAGTCATCCCTCATCGCAGCGAACCTACCCGTCAGCCCATCGCGGACATCATCGCCGCGCGGCTCTCGTCGTCATCGACGGCGGTGTATTCCTCCGTCGCCGCGACGCTCGCATGACCAAGCAGCCCTGCACCGCCCGCAGGTTCCGACTACCGCGATACGCCCGTGTTGCGAACCGGTGCCGCAACGTGTGCATCGTGAACCCCGCTGGCATCAACCGGCTGATGGTGGACACCCACCCCTTCGGAGATGTGGCCGTCGATCTAATGCGAGCGAAGTCCCAGTCCTTCTGGCCCTGGGTGTCCTTGAGCGTCAAGGCTGCCGCCATTGGTTCGAGGGCGCGGATCTCCAATGCCGCGGCCGCTCGCGGCAAGAAGTCGGTGGGCCGCAAGGGCGGCACGCCGGCTCCTACGACGATTGGACGGTCGCCGACCTGAAGAGGCGGGCCAAGGAGCTCGGCGTGTCCGGCTACTCGGGGCTCACCAAGGACAGTTTGATCGCCAAGCTGCGCAACCACTGACTCATGGGTGCCGCGCCGGTTGCCGAGCCTTGGATGGTGGTCACCTGCCCTTGAGGCTGCCGATGCCGAGAGAGGTGTCCTTGCGAGCGGGCGCGGTCCTGTTACCCGCGGCGTCGACGTACGCCTGGGGATCGCGGTCGACGATCCGCAGCCCCTGCGTCGTGGGGTGCTGGGCCATGAATTCGCCGTACTGTCGGCCGAGCGCCTCGCGCAGGCCGGCGGGGGCATGGCGACGAAAGTCCGAAAGACCTTCGCGCTCTTCTTCGCCCATGTGGTCGTCGTTGGCCTGCCGGGTCCGGCCGACCGCCGCCCACCACTCGGCGCTGCCGAGCGTCGCCGCATCGGCATCGCGGACTCCGTCGCGGATGTCGTTGTGATCGCCAATCGCGTCCAGCGTCTCGCCCTCGGGATCATCGACACCGCGCTTGAGGAGCTGCGGATAGAAGATCTTCTCCTCGATGTACGCGTGCACGTCCAGCTTGTCGGCCAGTGGACGCCAGACGCTCTGCAGCTGTTCGGCTTTCACCCGCACCCGGGCCTGCAGATAGTCCAGACGCGCGAACTGCTCGCGAAACCACTCATGGTCGGCGAGGATCAAGTTGGTGATGTCGGGCATCTCGACTCCGGGCGGGGAAGGTTCGGCACGACCACATTCGTGCCGACTCTGTTCGATGCTCGCAGGGATCCGCCGGCGTGTCGACGGAGACCCGCACGCCCGCGCAGGACGTTTCAAGACCGCGACGACGGGGAAACGACCCGTCACCGCCGAAGCCACTTCGGCGGGCCCTCGCGATCGGGGAGAACACCCATGCTCGACTTCATTTGCCCGACGTGTGGTCACACCAGCTTTGGCAGTGCCGAGTGCACGTCCTGCGACCGGATCACCGACGACGTGGAACGCGGGGGCTCGTCGATCGAGCCGTAACCGGACGTCTGGCGCCGGTGCGGTCAGTCGTCGTCGCGCAGCGTCGGCGTGTAGGCGTGGAACCCGGCGCGCACCCGCACCGCATCGGAGTCGATCCGCGCGACGTCGTCCCACAGGGTCAGGAACGTGCCGCGATGACGCCCGCGGAGCAGTGCCGCCAGCACCGGCGGCCGACGCGCGTCAGAGCGTTCGTAGCCCAGGTAGGACGACCGGGTGCGCGGGCTGACCACCAGGCCGAACAGCGTCGGGGGGTCCGGGCCGTCGTCGATGTCGCCGGTGACCGCGAGCCGCACGTCGACGATGGTGCCGAGGCGTTGACCCGTGGCGTCGAGGACGTCGAGCCCGAGTAATTCACTTAGCTGCACGACGACCTCCGGGGATTCGGCCGATCACGTGATCGCGCAGCCAGTGCTCCAACCACAGCCCGGTCATCGGTTGGTCGGTGGGGTTCAGCTGGACCACGGTGCCCACCTTGGCGACGAGCCGCCACGGCAACGGCTGCAGTTTCTCCCGGGGCGGTGGGCCGCCGAAGATCCGGGTGGCGAGCACCTGCCCGGTGAGGATGCCGCTGATACGCGGGTTGGCCGTGCCCCGGGCGATGTCGACACCGGTGTCAAAGCACTCGAGGGCGAGGTCGTCGACGATTCCGACCGGTTTTCTGCGACTCCTTGGGCTATCTACTTGGCGAGGGCGGCGGAGGTGCGGGCGGAAAACCAGCGCGCGATGGGCGGAGCGATGCGGGTCAGTGCGTAGGTGAGGTGGGCTTCGGGGGTGATCGGGGCGACCGCGCGATTGCGGCCGACGGCGCGCAGGATGTTGATGGCAACTTTCTCTGGTGAGTAGCCGCGTCGCTCATGCACGCGCGCGAGCCGCTCGGCCCGTTCCTGCGCGCGGGCTCCGCGCGTGACACTGGTCCGCAGGATTGGGGTGTTGATCAGGCCGGGGCAGATGGTGGTCACCCCGATCTCGTGCTGTCGCAACTCCATGCGCAGCGCTTCGGAGAATCCGAATGCGGCGAACTTGGTGACCGAGTAGCCGAACATGTACGTCAGCGCCGAGTAGCCACAACCAGATGACACGTTGGCGACTTGACCGCCGGTGCCGCGTTCGATCATGCGTGGGACGAAACGCTCGCAGCCGTGCACCAGCCCCATGATGTTGACCGCGATCAGGCGGTCCCAGTCCTCGCGCGTGGTGTCGAAGAATCCGGCCTGGACGCCGATACCGGCGTTGTTGATCAGCAGGTCGACCGTGTCGAGTCGGGCGTGCACCGCGTCGGCGAATTCGTCCATCGACGCGGCGTCGGTGACATCGACGGTTTGCGCGAGTACCTCGGCTCCCAGTCCCCGGGCGGCTTCGGCGGTCTCCTTCAGCCCGGCTTCGTTCAGATCGCAGATCGCCAGGCGTGCACCGCGGCGCGCGGACAGCATGGCGGTGGCCCGGCCGATGCCGCTGCCGGCGCCGGTGACCAGCACGACACGGTTGTTCAGGTTCTTGAGCTTCATTGCTGATTCCCATCGGTGGTGGTGAACGCGGCCTGGTGGGACACGGCAGGCGCCAGGTGGCGGCGCAGGAATTCGAGTTGATCGGCCAGCAGATCTTGTTGCGCGGGAAGCGTTTCGGCGTCCAAGTGGTCGATGGGGTATTCCAGCAGCTCCCCGCGGCGGGCGCGGGCGGCGGCTCGGCGCGTGCGGGCGGGTGGGGTGATGGTGTCGGCGGTGCCGGCCTGCACCAACAGTGGGCAGGAAACGCGCGATGCGAACCTGATCGGGCGGTTGAACGCCACTCCGAGCGCGGTGCGCGCACACACTTGGTTGCGCCAGCTCGGACCCGTGAGCGGGGTGTAGTCCCGCTCCGCGCCGGGTTTGGCGATGAGCGCGCGCGAGCCAGGTTCACCCATCACCGGAACAAGGTGCGGCGCGCGCCGCGTCAGGCCCCGCAGCGCATCCCTCAGGCCATGCGCAGTTATGCGGAGGAGATGGAGCACGCCGGCGTTGCGAGCGAGCTGCGCAACCACCGCCACACCGTCCACCGCCGGGGTCACCGACATCACTGCCGCGACGCCCGCATCCGCGGCGGCGACCCGAATGACATGACCGCCGGAATTGGAAATCCCCCATAGGACGATGCGTTCGGCATCGACGCCGGGCAGCCGCCGGGCGGCGGCGATGGCCGCGTGATAGTCCTGGCGCTGGCGCGAAGCCGACACGAGCTGACGAGGAGATCCACCCGAGGCGGCAAATCCGCGGTAGTCGAACAACACCACGTGTAGTCCCGCAGCGGCGAAGCCCTCGGCATAGGCCACCAGGCCGCCGGTATCCCGAGTGCTCGCGAAACCCGGTGCCATCACCACACACGGCCGCCCCTTCGAACCGGCAAACGCTTCGCCGCTAGACGCGAAATACCAAGCGGCGCAGCGATCATCGCCACTGTAAAAGATGATCTCGTCCATAGCCTCGGTCCCCTAATTCATCCGGCTTGTAACCCCTTTGGGGGTGTCGCTGACCCGAAACTACGGCGCCGAAGTGGCGAGCGGTATCGCCGAGTGCACATATGTGGCTGGAAATAGTGTGCGATGGCACACTTGGGCCATGATGGCGGCTGCGCCGACCGCGCGTACGTATGAACTGCTCGCGGCCATCGCGGACGCACTGACCCTCGAGGCCGACGAGACCGTCGCGGCGATGGACGCCGCGGTGATCGAGGTCGTCCCAGAGTTCGGCGCCGACGCCGCGATCGCAGCCGAGCTCACCGCGACCAATCGCAGCAACTGGCAGCGATTCCTGGCTGTGGCGAGCCAGGCGCAATCCCCGCTGTCGGACGCGGTGCCACCGGAGGCACTTGATTCCGCCCGCACCGTCGTGCGCCGGGGCATCGACCTGGACAGAATCTATGAGGGTTATCGACGCGGCCAGCAGGTTGGACTCGAGCGCTGGATGGCGTGTGCATATGAGATCGTCGAGCCAGGGCCCGAGCTGATCGGTGTTACGGAGCTGTCGCTGTCGCTGACCTTCCGCTACATCGACCAGACGCTCGGTCGCGTACTGGCGGAGGCCCAGCGCGAACGCGAAGAGGTCATCGGCGGTGCGCTCGCGCGCCGCACCGAAACCATCCGTTTGATCCTCGACGGCGCCCCGATCGACGCTACCGCGGCGAGCCGCCGTCTCGGCTACGAGCTGGACCGCCGCCACACCGCGGTCGTGGTGTGGTCGGAATCGGCCGTCGCGCCTCACGGCGCGCTCGAGTCGGCTGCGGTGCTGCTCGCCCAGGCCGCGGGATCACAACGGCCGCTGACCCTTCCGGCGGGAACGACGACGCTGTGGGCGTGGATCGGCACTCCCGGTGAACCGGCCACCGAGGAACTTCGCTCGGCGGCGGGGCGATCACCCGACGACGTGCGCGCCGCCGTTGGCCCGACCCGCCGGGGCATCGAAGGATTTCGCGCCAGCCACGAAGCCGCCCTCACCGTGCATCGGCTGCTGCTCGGCAACCCCGCCAGTGGTCGTTTCGGCTCCTATCGAGAACTCGAGGTCACGGCACTTGCGGCACACGATCCGCACGCAGCGAGCGAGTTCATTGCGGCGACTCTCGGCCCGCTCGCCGAGGACAGCCCTGCCGCGGCCCGACTGCGAGAAACGCTGCGTGTCTACCTCGAGGAGGCCGACAACGCACCGCGCGCTGCCGCACGCCTGTACACCCACCGCAACACGGTCCTCAAGCGGATTGCGCGAGCGACCGAGCTGCTCGGCTACTCGCCCGGCGAGCGACGGCTCGCCGTCGAGCTGGCCCTGGAGTTACGGCGCCACCTGCCCGCCACCGGCTAGGCGGCGATCAACCTTGTTGACGCCGTCAACACAGCCACAACGACTGTCACCGCGTCGCGGGCCGACTTTCACCGACCGCCAACACCGCAAGTAGTCGCCTTCATCGACGCCCACCGCGGCGAGTTCGGGGTCGAGCCCATCTGCACCACCCTGCGATCAGCAGGCGTGCAGGTGGCCCCGAGCACCTACTACGCGAACAAGACGAGGGTGCCGTCGGCCCGCGCCCGTCGGGATGCGGTCCTGGGGCCGGCGCTAGATTCGGAGAGCGCGGAAACCACCATGTCTCGGTCCATAGCGATCCCGTTCGCGAGGACCATCAGCGCGTTTGGCAGCATGAGTTCGCCGTAGTACTCCGAGCCGGTCTGATTGCACAGCGAATCCCAGCCCGCCCTTTCGAGCTCGAGCAAGACGTGCCGCACCGTGTTTTTCGTCATGCCTCACTGAGTACCCAAAACCGCCGAACCGGCCCGCCGGCGAAGCTGCGGGTGTCGGGACAGCGCATCATCGTGCGACTTCAGCGGCGGTCACGGCGTGGCGCCCGGTGTCGGGATCTAGGCCGCGCTAGAGTTCGCGTCGGTGCGGCTCACATCGGTACAAGCAATATATTCACATCTCGCGAAAACCTATGATCGCGATCTGCGCGACGACATGAAGTACACAGCGCATCTTGAAGTGCCGCGGCTGATCATCGACGCGCTGGGATCTAGACGAGCGAATATTCTCGATCTCGGCTGCGGCACGGGGCTTTCCTCGTTGCTGTTTTTCGAACAGGGTTATCACGTGACAGGCATCGACGGCACCGGCGCCATGGTCCGTCGGGCACGAAAGCTGCCGTACAAGAGGGTCATCCAGCAAGACCTCGAATCGCCGTGGCGTGTCAAAGATTGTTCGTTCGACGCCGCCGTGATGCTCGGAGTGATGGAATACATCATCTATCCCGGCGGGCTGATGCGGCAGGTGAATGACAAGCTCGTGCCGGGTGGTGTCTTCGGGCTCACCGTGCCTGACAAAAGCAAACTCTACGCGGATGTCAAACTCAAATCCTATTACGCGAAGGAGATCGTGCCGGTCTTCGTTAAGTCCGGCTTCGACGTCGTGACGTCGAAGAAGACGCTCGGCTTCGAAGATGCGGGCAGAAAAGTTCTCTACTGGAACTACCTCTTACGCAAACGTATACACGCATAATCAGCCTCCAGCCGTCTCCGCAGCGCCTGACGTTCTGAGGCCTACGCCCGTGACCCCAGCTTGACCACGGTCGCCCCCATCTCCGGCGTCTGTCCCCCGGTGGGGGAGCGGCGCTTGCCGGCCGCGCCCCCGACGACGTTGGGGGTCTGCTGCACGTTACTTACCAGTGATGAGTTGATTCTCGTGTCGTCACTGCATGCCCGGTGACTCGAAAACGCCTACGAGAAACCGCGGTACGTACCGCTGAATTATCGGCAAACGGCTCTGGCGCGAAATATAGTGGTACACAACATAATACGAGTGAGGTGCAGGATGGCGGCTGCTTGAGCCGCGGTGAGGCGTTGTTGCGTGATGCGCCGAATGATGGCGGTGATCAGCGTGTGGCGTGCTGACCGGATTGCTGGCTTGTCCTCGTCGGGCGCAGTGTCATCGGGTCGGCAGCTCGTTGAGATGCGCGGGTCGACGTGCGGTTGATCGAGGTGGTTCGGTGAGGCGGGGATGTCGCTGGGCGTGGAGGTGACTTCGGCGGCTTGGCCGGTGATCCAGTCGGTCGCCAGGACGGCGTGTGGATGGGATAAGGCGGTTTGGGCTGTCTTGAGGAGCCCTTGAAGCCAGCCGACTAGTTGGGCGTGGGCGAGGCGCAGTTCAGCGTCGGACAGTTCGGTGTGGCGGGCTAGCGGCAGCGCGAGCCGTTGCAGTTCTTGGCGTTGGTCGAGCGCGCTGCTGGTGTTGGTGCTCACTCGGTCCTCGGTGGGGTGGAATGGCGATTGGGGTTGTGCGCCAGTTGTTCATGGGCGAATCGCGCAGGCTATCGGTGCCGGCGCACCGGGCCGGCCCGCAATGGTGGTGGTGCGACATCGGCTGAAGCGGTGTTGGTGGTTCGGTAGGTGATGGGGATCTGGATGCGGCCGGCAGGGGGACGGTCAACAGGTGTCGGCCTTTGTGGGCTCTGCGGTGGTGGTGGGGCGGCGTGGGCGGCTACGCGGTCGTAGTCGGCGCGGCGGGCGGGGTCACGCAGCAGGGCGTAGGCGGCCAGGACGTGCCGCAGGTCGTCGTCGGCGGTTTGCGAGGTTGTTCGATGGCGGGTGTCGGGGTGATGGGCGCGTAGCCGGGTGCGGTAGGCGTGGGTGATCTCGGCCTGGGTGGCGTTCGGTGACACGCCCAAGACCAGGTAGGGATCGGGATTTTGGCGCGCCATGGCTGCTATCTCCGACGACATGGTGCGGTGACTCCCAGGCTAGGAGGTCGACCGGGAGCCACCGCGGTGAGGCGGTCCATCAGACCTTTGGGCCGTGATGGGCCGCTGGATTGTGCTCGTGGAGGCCGCGCCCCGCCCGGGGCGATCACTGATCCTCGTTAAGGGGACGCCCGGGCGGCCGGCGGGGCGGTCCAGGAGCCGTCCTGCGGCCCGCCCGGGCGTGGCAGCGACGTGGTGCACGCTCCACTTCGAATATGCCACCACGAGTGGCGGTGCGTGCGCAGACCGATTCTGGACGCTGAAGTCGGCCGCGGTGACGCGACATCTGAATCATTGTGGGCGACACATAGGAGTCGTTGCCTGGTGGTGATCATCGGTGGGGCATCACCTCCCCTGTCCGACAATGCCTTTCAGCAGATGACCTCCCGAGGCGGCGGAGGAGACCGCTGGGTCGCCCATACCGGCGTCGCGGGCCGTCGCCGCGTCGGCCACCGGCGACGATCCTCTGGCATCGGTGGGCCTGGCCACCGCCGCGTGGTGGTGGTGACGCCGACGCGGGGCGGGGCGGGCCGGGGCGCAGGCAACTCGGCGGGCCGGTCGGCGAGCTCACGCTCCCACCGGGCCTCGTCCTGCTGCAGGCGTATCCACTCGGCCTCCACGATCGCCGTCGCCTCCTCGAGCAGGCTGGTTGCCCATGCGGTGTCGGTCGCCACGTCATTGACCCCCTTCCCCGAATGCTGCGCCCCCGGCCCACCCAGTGCGGTGGACCTTGTTAGGCGTTGATGGCTTGCTTCTCGTCGTCGCTGGTGATCTGGATACGGCGCGGTTTGGCTTTCTCGGCGACGGGGATGGTCAACCGCAGCACCCCGCCGCTGTAGCTGGCCTCGATCTTCTCGGTGTCCAGGGTCTCGCCCAAGAACAGCTGCCGGCTGAACACCCCACGCGGCCGCTCGGCGGACACCATCTCCCGATCGGAATCGAGCTCGGGGCGCTTGGCGTGCACGGTCAGCACATTGCGCTCGACGTCCAGATCCAGGGACTCCTCGTCCACGCCAGGCAGGTCGAACTCGACGATGAACCGGTCGCCCTCCCGCCAGGCATCCATCGGCATCACCGCCGGCCGTGCGGCGGTGCCCAGCACCTGCTGGGCGAAGCGATCGAAGTCGCGGAACGGATCGGTGCGCATCAACATGATCTCTCCCTCCTAACCTCATTTGGCTGTCTGACAGATCTATGGGAACTGTCATAGGTTTCTTATAGCACCACACCGAGTTTTGTGCAAGGATGATTTTGGACATGATTGACGGCGAAATGGAGCAGGTCAGTGCCTGAGGATCCCCTGGCGCGATCGAGGCGCGGCGTGTACGGCATCTCGGTGGCCGCGGAACTGAGCGGGATTGATCCGCAGACGCTGCGGCTTTATGAGCGGCGCGGACTGCTCACCCCGGCGCGCACCGACGGCGGCACGCGCCGCTACAGCGACGACGATCTGGATCGCCTGGCGCAGATCAGCGACCTCGTGGCCCAGGGCATCAACATCGTCGGGATCGCCCAGATCCTGCACCTGCAGCACCGCAACAGTGCACTGGAATCCGACAACAGCCACCTCCAGTCGGAAAACGCCCGACTGCGATCCGAGGAGCCGACCACGGGAAGGAGGACGGGAAACCGATGACGATCTACCTCGACGACACTGCGCTGGCCGATGACGTTCCCGTCGCCGACGCGGCAGAACAACACCACCCCGCCGCCGACAGCGCCGAGGACGCCGGACTCGACCCGCGTTGTGTGGCTGACCTTTTGCAGCGTGACGCCAACCCATCGGATGTGATCGACCAAGCCATCATCGTGCCGTTGCCCGACGACGACCGCGACGTCGACACCTCACTGTTCTAGGCGCCGCATACGTCGTCGTCGCGGCCTAATCGCGTGCCGCGGCTAGGGTTGGCAACCGCGAACAGGTGCCCCCACGTCGCCCGCGCGGCGTCGAACGCCGCGTCGTGCCCATCCTGCGACGCCTGGTCTTGAGCAAGCGCCACCAGCGCATCAGCCAAACTCAGCGTGCTCACGTTACGCGCCTTGGCGGTCTGCACGATTTCCACAAACGCTTCGTGGAGCGTGCAGCCCCGCAGCGTGATGAGCACACCTTCGGCGGCGTCGAGGATCCGCGCCCCCGCCCGACGAGGATCCGGCGACCGGCCAACCTTGTCCACCTCGCACTCACCTCCCTGAACTCATCTCTACCCCCATTACACACATATAACTTATGGCAATGAAGACATATTTTGAACCGTCCCGCGTTTGATGCACACCTCCTTTCTTGGGAAGGTGCATCTCATGCCGAGCAAGGACGACCCGGAGACGCGGGCGAAGGCTGTCCGTTTGGTGTTGGAGCATCGCGACGACTATCCGAGTGAGTGGGCCGCGATCATGGCCGTGTCCAAGCGGCTGGGGATGAATGCCGAGACGTCGCGTAACTGGATCCGTCAGCAGCAGCTCGACGACGGCAAGCGTGATGGCCTCAGTAGCGAGGCTGCCGCGGAGATCCGCGCGTTGAAGCGGCGTAACGCCGAGTTGGAGCAGACCATCGAAATCCTCAAGGCGGCCACGTCTTTCTTCGTGCGGGAGAGCGACCCGCGCAACCGCCGCTGACCAGTTCGGTCTGCGCGTTCATCGCCGAGCACAAGGATCGCTTCGGGGTCGCTCGGATCTGCCGCGTGCTCTGCGAGCACGGCGTGCAGATCGCCCCGCGCACGTTCCACGCGTGGGCCTCGCGGTCCTTGTGGGACGCCGCCATCACCGAGGTGATCTTGCTGGTGGTCATCTTGGCCGCCTACGCCCTGCTCGAACTCGTCGAGGGCATCGGGCTGTGGCTGTTGCAGCGATGGGGCGAGTACTTCGCGGTCGTGGCCACCGCGATCTTCCTCCCGCTAGAGGTCCACGAGCTGACGAAAGGGATCACCCCCACCCGCGCGGTGACCTTTGCGATCAACGTCGCCGCAGTGATCTACCTCTTGGTGTCCTAACGTCTCTTCGGCCTGCGCGGTCGACGCAAGGCCTATGACGAAGAACGCCGCGCAGAGCAGCTCCTTGACATCGAACGGGCCGCGACGAGCCGCTGACACCCAGCCGGATCACCAAGGGGCTCGAGCACACCGCGACCGACCTGGACGGGAAACGGCTTCGGTCCCGCAGCAGCCGATACATCGTGGACACCGAACGCGTCCGCGAGTTGCCACGACGATCACGCCGACGCAGCCCTGTACGGGGTCAATGACCATGGCCGGTGTCCGGTCCACGCCGCGGCACCGATCGATGGCGGCGAAAGCCGTCCTATCGGCCGACCTCTCGACTGCGCCACGCTGCGCGCCCCGGGACGGGGGGTCTGTCCTTCCGCCAGAACTCCATCGTAGTCACCGTCATCGACGGCTCAGAGCAGCAACTTGTTGGACCGAGCGGACCGGCCGACGTCGGCAACGGCTCGCGAGTCAACGCCTCAGTCCTGAGCGCCACCTCGTCCGACTGGGCCAGCCGCGAGGGTTCCAGCGCACCTACTTCCACGATGGACGCGATCCCATCGTGGTCGCCTCATATAGCGGATGACCGACACGCCCCAGTGGTAGTTGAACCCGAAGTTGCGACATCGAATGCCTGCTCGGCGACGAGGAATCCGCCGCGAGGCAAGTCACCGACCCCGGCTCTAGCGCACGACGATCGTGTAGGGCCCGCGCGCAACCAGTTCGCCGATCACGGGCGCGCCGGGAACTTCCCCGGCGATCAACAACCCGCCGGAGGTCTGCGCGTCGGCCAGCAGCAACGCCTCCGCGTCGTCGATGCCGGTGAGATCGACGTGCGGACTGACCCACTCGAGGTTGCGCCGTGTTCCGCCGCTGACGTAGCCGGCGGCCAGCGCTTCGCGTGCGCCGTCCAGGTACGGGACCGCGCCGGAGTCGATGACGGCCGTGACGCCGCTGGCCCTGGCGAGCTTGTGGAGATGGCCGAGCAGGCCGAAACCCGTGATGTCCGTGGCACATCGGACGCCGGCCCGCAGCGCGGCCGCCGACGCGGCGCGGTTGAGCGTCGTCATCGCTGAGATCGCCTGCGGGAAAGGCTCACCCGTGGACTTGTGTCTACTGTTCAGCACGCCGATGCCCAGCGGCTTGGTCAGCGACAAGGGGGTGCCCGGGCGGCCGGAATCGATGCGCAGCAGCCGCTTCGGATCGGCGATGCCGGTGACCGCCAGCCCGTACTTCGGTTCGGGATCATCGACGCTGTGGCCGCCCGCCAGGTGGCAGCCCGCTTCGTTGCATACGTCCAAGCCGCCGCGCAACGTCTCGGCCGCCAACTCGAACGGAAGCACGTCGCGCGGCCAGCCCAGCAGGTTCACCGCGACCACCGGCCGTCCGCCCATCGCGTAGACGTCCGATAGCGCATTCGCCGCCGCGATGCGGCCCCAGTCGTAGGCGTCGTCGACGACGGGAGTGAAGAAGTCCGTCGTCGCGATCAACGCCACGTCGTGTGCGATGCGCACCGCGGCGCCGTCGTCGCCGTCGTCGAGGCCGACGAGCAGTTCACCCACCGGGTCGTGCGGAGTGGACTTCGTCAACCCACGGACGACGTCCTCGAGCTCACCGGGCGGGATCTTGCACGCACACCCGCCGCCGTGGGCGTACTGGGTCAGCCGATGGGTCATGACCTCCATGCTGCCTGCCATGATGGATCGATGGGTCAGGGAGGCGTATCTGGTCTGGTGACCGGCGCGATCTTCAAAATCGCTGAGCGGCAGCTCCTGTCGCTGGCGGGTTCGATTCCCGTCCGCCTCCGCCATGGGCGCTGCCCCCGTCCACTCCGTCACGCCGTCCGGACCTGATGTGGACGATCCCCGCCGACGCGTCCCGCGCACCGATGCCCTACTCGCCGACCCGCGGCTCGTCGAGGCGCAGCGACTGCTCGGCCGCACGCTGGTGAAAGACGTTGTCGCTCAAGCTCAGCAGCGTGCCCGCGTCGGCGAGTTCGAACCCGACGAGGTTGCCGACCACGCCGTCGCCGCGTTGCCCGCCAGCGCGTCGAGCCTGCGCCCGGTCATCAACGCCACCGGCGTCGTCGTCCACACCAACCTCGGTCGCGCAGCGCTGTCGCAGGCCGCCGTCGACGCGGTGGTCACCGCCAGCGGTGCCACCGACGTCGAGTTCGACCTGGAAACGGGTCGCCGGGGCCGCCGCGGTCGTGGCGCGCTCGCGGCGCTGGCCGCCGCGGTGCCCGCCGCAGGTGGCGTGCACGTGGTCAACAACAACGCCGCCGCGTTGCTGCTGACGGCCATGACGCTGGCGCCGGGCAAGGAGATCGTGGTCAGTCGCGGCGAGCTGATCGAGATCGGCGACGGCTTCCGGCTGCCCGAGCTCATGGAGTCGGCCGGCTCGCGCATTCGCGAAGTCGGCACCACCAACCGCACCCATCTGCATGACTACGCCGACGCCATCGGTCCCGACACCGGCCTCGTGCTCAAGGTGCATCCATCGAACTACCACGTCAGCGGGTTCACCTCGGCCGTCCCCATCGCCGAGCTGGCGACTCTCGTTCGGCGCGGGCGAAGCGACGGGAGCGCACATCCGACGCTGGTCGTCGACATCGGGTCCGGACTGCTGAGTCCGCACCCGCTGTTACCCGACGAGCCCGACGCGGACAGTGCCTTGAGCGCAGGCGCGGCGGTCGTCACCGCCAGCGGCGACAAGCTGCTTGGCGGCCCGCAGGCCGGTCTGCTCTTCGGCGAGGCAGGTCTGATCGAGCGGCTGCGCAGGCACCCGGCGGCCCGGGCGCTGCGCGTCGACAAGCTGACGTTGGCGGCGCTGGAGGCGACGCTGGTGGGTCCACCGCCGCCGGTCGCTCAGGCGCTCGACGCCGACGTGACCGAGCTGCATGCCCGTGCCGAGCGGCTCACCGCGCAACTGCCCGGCGCGCAGACTGTGAACTGCGTGGCAGCCGTCGGCGGTGGCGGGGCTCCGGACGTCGAACTGCCGAGCGTCGCCGTCAGCCTGCCCGAGTCGTACGCTGCGCCGCTGCGCACCGGTGCACCCGCCGTCGTCGGCCGGCTCGAGGGCGGCCGCTGTCTCCTCGACCTGCGCACCGTCGCGCCCAGCGACGACGAGTCGCTGCTTCGTGCGGTGCTGGCATGTTCGTCGTAGCCACCGCGGGCCACGTCGATCACGGCAAGTCGACACTCGTGCAGCGGCTCACCGGCAGGTGGCCCGACCGGCTGGTCGAAGAACGGCGTCGCGGCCTGACCATCGACCTCGGCTTCGCATGGACCGAAGTCGACGGCCGACAGTTCGCGTTCGTCGACGTGCCCGGCCACGAGAAGTTCGTCGCCAACATGCTCGCGGGCGTGGGGCCGGTACCCGCGGTGATGTTCGTCGTCGCCGCGACCGAGGGCTGGATGCCGCAGTCCGACGAGCATCTCGCCGCGTTGCGGGCGCTGAACGTCGAGCACGTCGTCGTGGTCGTCAGCAAGGCCGACCTCGCCGAGCCCGCCGACGCCATCGCCCAGACGCGCGTGCGGTTGCCGACGGCGCCGATCGTGCTGGGCACCGACCTCGACCGCGTGCGCGCTGAACTGGCGGCGTTGGCGGACCGGCTACCCGCGCCCGACCGCGCCGCCGACGTGCGGCTGTGGGTGGATCGTTCGTTCACCGTCCGCGGTGCGGGGACGGTCGTCACCGGGACGCTCGCCGCAGGGACCATCCGCGTCGGTGACGAGCTCGAGCACGCGGGCCGGCGCGTCGTCGTCCGCGGCCTGCAGTCGCTGGAGCGCGAGCGGGCGGAGGTGGGCGCCGTCGCTCGAATCGCCATCAACCTGCGGGGGGTCGACGCCCACGACATCGACCGCGGCGACACCGTGCGCACGCCCGAGGCGTGGCACGACACCGCCGAGGTGGACGTCGCGCTGCGGCTGGCCGGAAAGCTGCACCCACATCTGGTGCTGCACGTCGGCTCCGCGGCGGTACCGGTGCACGTGCGGCCGCTGGGGACGACGGCGGCTCGACTGCGGTTGACGCGGCCGCTACCGCTGCGGGTCGGTGACCGCGGGCTGCTGCGCGACCCCGGCGAGCATCGCATCGCCGCTGGGTTCGAGGTGCTCGACGTGCGGCCGCCACCGCTGCGTCGGCGTGGTGCGGCCCGTCAGCGGGCCGCTGAGCTGGGGGCGGGTCACGCCCGCCCGCCGGTCTGTGCTCTGGCAAAAGAGTTGCGCGCCATGGGTTTTCCGGTGACGGGCCGACGCGTCGGCGAGTGGATCGTCGACCCCGAGTGGTGGACCGAGCGCCGTCAACACGTGCTGACGGCCCTGAGCCGGTGGTCCACCCAGCACGACGTCGCGGCGGGTATGCCGCTGGAAACGCTGCGCCAGCACGTCGGGCTGCCTGCCGCCGGATTGGTGCATGCGCTGCTGGACGGGATGGATCTCGAGGTGGCCGACGGCCGGGTGCGCCAACCCGGCACGTCGCTGCCGGCTCGTGTCGACGACGCGGTGCGCAGTGTGGAGCGGCGGTTGGCCGTCGAGCCGTTTCGCGCACCAGAGGCCGACGAGCTCAAGCAGCTGGGCCTCGGCGTCCAGGAGCTGGCCGCCGCGGTCCGCGCGAGGCGGCTCACCAAGATCGCCGACGGCGTGGTGCTCGGCCCGGACGTACTCGACCGGGCGGTCGCCGTCCTGAAGACGCTGCCCCAGCCGTTCACCGTGAGCGACGCCCGACGCGCCCTGGAAACCACCCGGCGAGTCGCTGTGCCATTGCTGGAAGCCCTTGATGCGCGTCGTATTACGCGCCGCGCTGACGCCAACACGCGAACGGTGGTTTGATCGGATCACAGCCGGGTAGGAGGAGCGCGATGGACATCAGGAAGCTGCTTGGCTCGTGGCCGGTCTACCGGCAGCTCACGGGTGACGATCCGCTGGGCCGCGGCAAGGCCGCCCAGTCGGAGCGCTCGCTGACGCTGACCCCACGTACTGCCGAGGCGGACCGCGTCGCGCACTCGGTGTGTCCGTTCTGCGCGGTCGGATGCGCACAGAAGGTGTACGTCAAGGACGAGCGGGTCATCCAGATCGAAGGCGACCCAGATAGCCCCATCTCCAGGGGCCGGCTGTGCCCCAAGGGCTCTGCCAGCAAGCAACTCGTCACCGGCCCGCAGCGGCTGACCAAGGTGCGCTACCGCCCGCCGTATGCAACGGAGTGGCAGGAAATCGACCTCGACGAGGCAATGGACATGGTCGTCGAACGAGTGCTCGACGCGCGCAGCAAGGGCTGGCAACAGTTCGACGCCGACCGCAACACGCTGCGCCGCACCATGGGCATCGCAAGCCTCGGCGGCGCGACCCTCGACAATGAGGAGAACTATCTGATCAAGAAGCTGTTCACCGCGTTGGGCGCACTACAGATCGAGAACCAGGCGCGTATTTGACACAGCGCCACGGTTCCCGGTCTGGGAGCCTCCTTCGGTCGCGGCGGGGCGACGGACTATCAGCAGGATCTCGTCAACTCCGACTTCATCGTCATCATGGGTTCGAACATGGCCGAGGCGCACCCGGTCGGGTTCCAGTGGGTGATGGAGGCCAAGGCGCGCGGCACCCAGGTGGTGCACATCGACCCGCGCTTCACGCGAACCAGCGCAGTGGCCGACAAGCATGTGCCGCTGCGCGCGGGCAGTGACATCGCGTTCTTGGGCGGGGTGATCAACTACATTCTGTCCAACGAACTGGACTTCCGGGAGTACGTCACCGCGTACACCAACGCATCGTTCATCGTCGACGAGAAGTTCCGGGACACCGAGGAGCTCAACGGCTTGTTCAGCGGCTACGACGACGACACCGCAACCTACGACCCGTCGAGCTGGCACTACGAGTCGACGGGTGTGTCGGGCGACGGCGGGGCGGGCGAGCGCGCAACGTCGGACACCCACGGCTCGGGTGGCGCGCCGATCGAGGGCGGAGCCGGCGACATCCCCTCCGATCTCACGCTGCAGCACCCGCGCTGCGTCTACCAGATCCTCAAGCGGCACTACGCCCGCTACACGCCGGAGATGGTGGAGCGCATCTGCGGCGTGCCTGCCGAGCAGTTCCTCGCGATCGCCAAGGCGTGGGCGGAGAATTCGGGCCGCGAGCGCACCGCGGCGTTGGTGTACAGCGTCGGGTGGACGCAGCATTCGGTTGGGGCGCAGTACATCCGAGCCGGGGCGATCATCCAACTGTTGCTGGGCAACATCGGCAGGCCCGGCGGCGGGATCATTGCGCTGCGCGGGCACGCGAGCATCCAGGGCTCGACCGACGTGCCGACGCTGTTCAACCTGCTACCCGGCTATCTCGCGATGCCGAAGGCGGGTGACGCGACGCTCTCGGACTACCTCGACCGCATCATGAGCGAGAACCAGAAGGGCTTCTGGCGCAACGCCGAAACATACATCGTGTCGTTGCTGAAGGAGTACTGGGGAGCGGCGGCCACTGCGGACAACGACTACTGCTTCGACTACATGCCGCGCATCAACGGCGATCACGGTACCTACCGCACCGTGATGGACATGGTGGACGGAAAGGTGTTCGGCTACTTCCTGCTGGGTCAGAACCCGGCGGTCGGGTCGGCGCACGGAAGGCTGCAACGCCTCGGCATGGCCAACCTCGACTGGCTGGTGGTGCGCGATCTCGTCGAGATCGAGAGTGCGTCGTTCTGGAAGGACGGCCCGGAGGTCGAGACGGGAGAAATCGCCCCCGAGACGTGTCGCACCGAGGTATTCCTCTTCCCTGCGGCGTCGCACGTCGAGAAGGCGGGCTCGTTCACGCAGACGCAACGGATGCTGCAGTGGCGCGAGAAGGCGGTCGAGCCGCCGGGCGACGCACGTTCGGAGCTTGGTTCTTCTACCAGCTGGGCCTGCGGCTGAAGGAGAAGCTGGCCGGCTCGACCGACGAGCGGGACCGTCCGATGCTGGACTTGTCGTGGGACTACCAGACCGAGGGCGACGAGCCGTCGGGCGCCGACGTGCTACGGCGGATGAGCGGCGTCGACCTGACCAACGGCAAGGCGGTCGGCGGCTACCCGGAGTTGAAGGCGGATGGGTCCACGATGTGCGGCTGCTGGATCTACAGCGGCGTCTACGCCGACGAGGTCAACCAGGCGGCGCGCCGCAAGCCCCACACCGAGCAGGGGCCCTACGACAACGAGTGGGGCTGGACGTGGCCGATGAACCGCCGGATCCTCTACAACCGGGCGTCCGCCGATCCGCAGGGCAGACCGTGGAGCGAGCACAAGAAGCTCGTCTGGTGGGATGCCGACAAGGGCGAGTGGACGGGCCACGACGTACCGGACTTCGAGAAGACGAAGCCGCCGGACTACCTTCCGCCCGAGGGCGCGGTTGGCGTGGAGGCGCTGCGGGGTGACGATCCGTTCATCATGCAGTCCGACGGCAAGGGCTGGCTGTTCGCGCCGAACGGCGTGCAGGACGGGCCGCTGCCGACGCACTACGAGCCCCACGAGTCGCCGGTGCGCAACGCGCTGTATGCCCAGCAGGGTAATCCTGCGCGAAAAGTCTACGGACGCAACGACAATCCTTCGAACCCGTCACCGCCCGAACTGCACGGCGACGTCTTCCCCTTCGTGTTCAGCACGGCCCGGTTGACGGAGCATCACACGGCCGGTGGGATGAGCAGACAACTCGCGTATCTGAGCGAACTACAACCCGGGCTGTTCGTCGAGGTGTCCCGCGGGCTGGCTGCGATGCGTGAGCTGAGCCACATGGACTGGGCACACGTCGTCACCAGCCGCACGGCGGTGGATGCCCGGGTGTTCGTCACCGACCGGATGCGACCACTGCGCATCGACGACCACGTGGTGCATCAGATCTGGATGCCGTATCACTGGGGCGGCAACGGTTTGGTCGACGGCGACGTGGTCAACGATCTGCTCGGCGTGGTGGCCGACCCCAACGTGTTCATCCAGGAGAGCAAGGTCGCGACGTGCGACATCCGGCCGGGCCGGCGTCCGCGCGGCCCGGCGCTGCTCGCGTACGTCGCCGAATATCGGAAGCGGGCGGGCATCACGATCGAGACGGGCACCCAGCCTCGACACCACCAAACCGTCGACCGCGCACACGGAGGAAACGCCATGAGCGAGAAGCGAACCGGGCGGCTGGCCCACAACAGCCTCTATGGCCCGCTCGAGGACCCAGCGGGTGAGGCGGGGTACGACGACGAGCACCCGCCGCGTGTCGGATTCTTCACCGACACCTCGGTGTGCATCGGTTGCAAGGCGTGCGAGGTGGCGTGCAAGGAGTGGAACGAGGTACCCGACGACGGGTTCAACCTGCTCGGCACGTCGTTCGACAACACCGGTGAGTTGGGCGCGAACTCGTGGCGGCACGTGGCCTTCATCGAGCAGCCCGCGAGGCCGCCCGTGGAACTCGGCATGCCCGAGTTCAAGACGGACGACGGCATGGTCGGCGAACGCCCGGACTTCCGGTGGCTGATGAGCTCGGACGTGTGCAAGCACTGCACCCACGCCGGCTGTTTGGACGTGTGCCCGACGGGTGCGCTGTTCCGCACCGAGTTCGGCACAGTCGTTGTGCAGCAGGACATCTGCAACGGCTGCGGGTACTGCGTTTCGGCCTGCCCGTACGGCGTGATCGACCGCCGCGAGGACGATGGTCGCGCGTGGAAGTGCACGATGTGCTACGACCGGCTCCACGACGGACTCGAACCGGCGTGTGCGAAGGCGTGCCCGACCGACTCGATCCAGTTCGGGCCGTTGGACGAACTGCGGGAGCGCGCGGCTCAGCGCGTCGACGAGTTGCACGAACGCGGCGTCGCCGAGGCCCGGCTGTACGGCCACGACCCGAACGACGGAGTGGGCGGCGACGGAGCGTTCTTCCTGCTGCTCGACGAGCCGGAGGTGTACGGGCTGCCGCCGGACCCGGTGGTGCCGACGCGCGACGCCGCCGCGATGTGGCGTTATGCGGCGATGGCGGCCTCGGCGTTCGTGGGGGTCGCCGTGTCGTCGTTCCTGGGGCGGCGCTCATGACGGACAAGGATCCGCTGTTGCGCGAATTGCGCAGCGACGCAGGTGCTTCCGACCAGCACGCGAAGATCAGCGGCCGAGGCGACAAGGAGCAGCTGGCGGTGCCCCCCGCGGAGTTCCGGTCGTACTACGGCAAACCGGTGCTCAAGGCGCCGGTATGGGAATGGAAGATCGCCGCCTATCTGTTCGCCGGTGGATTGTCGGCCGGGTCGGCGATGCTGGGTGCCGGGGCGGACCTAACGGGCCACCACGCGCTGCGGCGAGCCTCCCGGGTGGGGTCGTTGGTGAGCATTCTCGCGAGCCTGTACTTCCTGGTGTCCGATCTCGGTCGGCCCGAGCGGTTTCATCACATGCTTCGGGTGGCCAAACCGAGCTCGCCGATGAGCGTCGGCACATGGATCCTGTCGGCGTACGGACCGGGCGCGGTGCTGGCCGGGGCGGCGGAGCTGATGCCTGCCCGGCTGCGGCGGACTCGGCCGGGCAGGCTGGTCGGCTGGTCGGCGAGGCCGGCTGGATGGTGGGCGGCGGCGACGGCCCCGGGCGTCGCTTCCTACACCGCAGTTCTGTTGTCGCAGACGGCAGTTCCCGCGTGGCGGGAGGCGCATCGGTACCTGCCGTTCGTATTCACCGGCTCGGCGGCGGCCAGCGGCGGCGGCCTTGGCTTGCTGCTGACGCCGGTCGACGAATCGGGCCCGGCGCGCCGAATGTCGGTCACGGGTGCCGCGATGGAAGTGGCGGCGTCACGGGTGCTCGAACACCGGCTGGGGCTGTCGGCGGAGGCCTACACGACGGGCAAGGCGCACCGGCTTCGGCGGTGGGCGGAGCTGCGACGCTCGGGGGAGCGGCGGGCGCGCTGGTCGGGAGGAACCGCACGGCACTCGCCGCGTCGGGTGTGGCGCTGCTGGCGGGCAGCGCGCTGCAGCGGTTCGGCGTGTTCGAGGCGGGCATCGCGTCGACCCGCGAGCCCAAGTACGTGGTGGTTCCGCAGCGAGAACGGTTGAACGCGCGCCGGTCCTCGTGACACCGGGCACCACGTCGACCCGACACGCCTGTCCGGCATCGCGACTGGGGTGAAGGCGTCGTCGTCAGCGGGGCACCCGACCGCATCACCGTGCAGTTCCACGACTACGGCTACCGCAGGCTGTCGATGACTGTGCTCGCGACAGTGACCTGTTCGTAGTCCCCGACCGCTGAATGGCAGCGCTGATGGCGTCCAACCCGAACACCAAATTCGATCGCCACAACGTGTTTCAACGCACGCGCACGAGGAAACCAGTGCGTTGTCAGAAAGGAATGCAGATGACCACGGACGACAAGGCCGACCAGGCGCGCAAGAGCTTGATCGACTCCGTCAAGGGCAACGCCAAGGAGATCGCGGGCGCCGTCATCGGCAACGATTCGCTGACGGCGGAGGGACAGCTCGAACAGACCGCGGCCAAGGACCGACGCGCGGCCAGCGCGGTGCAAACCGAGGCAGATGCCGAGGCCGCCGAAGCCGAGCGGCTCGCCAACGACGCGAAGATCGAAGGCGTCGACGAGCGCATCGCAGCCGACGTGCGAACGTCGGCGGAGAAGCAGGCCATTCGCGACGAGCAGTTGGCCCAGGAACGCGCCGCCGAACGGGCTGGAGCCAACGACGCGGCCCGAGCACAGAAGCGGATCGAAGCGGACGCGCAGCAGCAGGTCGTGCGCATCAAGGCCGACGAACGCGACGAGGTCGAGGCCGTCGCGAAGGACTACGTCCAAGAGGTGGACGACCATCGGCGCTCAGTCGGCGAGGCCGAACACACGGAGGCCGCAGCCGACCGGCTCAGGGCGCGGGCAAACGAAGCCACCGAGCAACACAACCTGCCCTGACGGCAGAGCGACGAAGGAGCCTGACCATGAACTTCACCGACATCCCGCGCGGAGTACTGCGACTGCAGTATCGAATCGCGCGCCTGCCGCTACAGCTGATCGAGCGGCGCATCGCGACGATGGATCCGGAGGCGCCGGCGCGATTGCTGTACGAGCGCTCATTCGGTGCAATCGACACCGCCGTCGGCAAGGCGCTGGGCGACGAGGAACTCGCGCAACGAGGTGATGCGCTCGTCGAGCGCAGTGAGGTGCGCGCAAAGGCCGCCCGACTCGACGCGGATGCCGCCCAGACGAAGAAGGTGGCCGTCGACGAGTTGCGCAAGAAGCGCGAAAGCGCTGCTGCTGCAGCGCAGAAGGCGCACGCCGCCAGCGTGGAGCGCACCGAGCAGGTGCAGGCCGATGCCGCCAAGGACAAGCAGCAGGCGGCCCGTAACGCGGCGAAGTGCACGACTGCGGCCAAGCAGAAGGTCGACGAGGAGGCGGCACGGCGAACCGAGGCCGCCGACGCGGCGAAGCGCGACCAGGAACGTGTGATCGCCGCTCGGGAGGAGTCGGCGAAGGCCGTCGCCGACGCCGGACTTGAGGACGCCGCCGCGAAGCGCAACGACGCGGTGGCCAAGCAACTGCACGCCGACGGCGTTGAAGGGCTCGCCGACGCCGAGAAGGCGGAACGGCGCCAGGCGAAGGTGCAGGGCTAACCAAACAGTGAGCGAACTTGCCGACGCACGGCGCTCGGCTTGTTTGACCGCGCGATTGGCGGGAAATGCTGTCGCCATGCGAGAGGTTCTGGAACGCGAGGACAAGTGGGACGTCGACGACCGGTTCGCCATGCCGAAGCTCGACGACATCGTGGCCGGCGGCCGGCTCGCCCGCGACACCGTCGATCTGATCAGCGAGTATTACGACACCCCGGACCGTGATCTTCAGGCTCACGGCGTGCTGGTGCGGCGGCGTAGCGGCGACGATGACACCGGCTGGCAGCTGAAGATTCCGGCCGAAGACGGTCGCACCGAGCTTCAGTGGCCGTTGACGGACGCACCGCCTAATTCGCTCGTGGAACTACTGACGGGAATCAGCCTCGGCAAAAAGGTCGGCCCGGTCGCGACCGTGCACACGGTGCGTGAGCGCTACCGCATCCGCAATCGCAAGGCCGACGAGCTGTACGCCGAACTCGCCGACGACTTGGTGCGGGCGTGGACGGACGAGCGTCTGCTGGCGTGGCGGGAGGTCGAAGTGGAGCTTGGCCCGACCATGCCGTCCATGCCGAAGGGCTTCGTCAAGCGCTTGCGCAAGGCGGGTGCCCGTCCGTCGCAGCACCGGTCCAAGCTCTCGCACGTAATGCCTCCGCCGCCCATTGCCGAGCCCCAGGCAGCGGGGGCGCGCGCACTGGCGACGTACCTCGATGCGCAGCTCGACGAAATCGTCGCCGGCGACATCGGGCTGCGTCGCGGTCAGGACCCGATCCACGACACGCGGGTGGCGATGCGTCGGTTGCGCAGCACGTTGCGGGTGTTCGGCAAGGTGTTGGATTCCGCGGCGGTCGGTGACCTCGACGGGGAACTGAAGTGGTTCGCAGGCTTGCTTGGGGTGGTGCGGGACTGCCACGTGCAGGCTCAGAGGTTCAACGAGGCGCTCGACGAACTTCCCGAGGAGTTGGTGTTGGGTCAGGTGCGGTCACGCGTGCGTGGCGACTTGCAGGCCGTCGAGCTGCCGGCGCGTGCCGTTGTGCGTGAGGCCATGGACTCGCCGCGCTACCTGGCGATCATGGCGACGCTGCGGAAGTGGCGCGTCGAGCCACCGGTGGCTTCCGACGTCAGCGCCGCGCAGGTGCTCAAGCGGGCGCGCAAGGCCGGGCGCAAGGCTGACCGGAGACTCGCGGCTGGCCTCGCCGGGAACGACGACGCAATGCTCCACCGAGCCCGCAAGGCGGCCAAGCGCGCTCGCTATGCGGCGGAGCTGTGCCAGGATGTCGGCAAGTCGAAGCAGACCAAGCGAACGGTCAAGCACTACAAGCACATTCAGTCCGCGTTGGGTGACCACCAGGACACAGTGGTGGCGTCGTCGGCCCTGCTCCGGATGGGTGCTGCAGCCGGCACCACGCCGGGCGAGAACGGATTCACCTTCGGGCTGCTGCTGGCCCGCGAACAGCGGATCGCCGAGGATTGCCGTCGGCAGGCACGGGAGTTGACGAGCTAGGTACGCCCAGCCTCCAATGATGAAGGGCTCAGCCGCGTAATACCACTTCGGCCACGCTGGTGAAACGGGCGTCTCGACGACGGATGCGCGGACCATTCCGTCGCCCATCATCGGCAAAACCGCGGCGACACCGGTGACCATGACCCCTGGCATGAACGGCGTCTCGTTTCCCTGGGTTCGATCGAGGGAACTGTCGCAGCAGTAGTGTCGCGATTAGCGCCAACGAGGGCGCACAGGAGGTTCGGGAGCGATGCTGGATTGGCCGCTTCTCACCGGCGCCGCACCGCTGGCGGTGCAGATCACCGCTGTCATCGGCGCGGTGTGGCTCATTGCGCGCACCCTGAGATCCCATCGTTCCCTGTGGGCGAAGGTCGCTGAGCTGACACTGTGCCTGGGTTTCGCGGCTGGTCTGACGGCGCTACTCGATCACTTGGCGCGCACGGTGTGGATGCTGTTCCCGGATCGACTGGATCCGGCGATCTACGGATGGGTCGGCGCGGGGATCTTCGCGGTGACACTGGCCGTGGCGCGGTGCACGTCCCGGGTCGACGAGCGGCACGGCGCGGCGTCGATCGCAGCCGGGTTCGTGGTTCTCATGGCGTGCGCAAATCAGGTCAATGGCATCTACGGAACGTATCTGACGCCGCGAGACCTGCTGGGGTTGCCGCCTCATCAGGACATCGCGCTGTCCGATGTGGCCTCCGATGTCACGGTGCTGCCTCAGGTGGTGCCGTTGGAGCCCGGCTGGTCACCACCACCAGGCTTGGGGTTGCGGGGCAAACTGACCTCGGCGATCATTCCCGGACGGCGGTCGGGGTTCGGCGCGCGCCCGGCGGCGATCTATCTGCCGCCGGCTTACTTCAGCGATCCCCGCCCGCAGCTGCCGGTGCTGGTGTTGCTCGCCGGGCAACCTGGTGACCCGGACAACTGGGTCAGTGCAGGCCGGCTGGCCGCGATCATGAACGGTTTCGCGGCCCTACACCACGGTCTGGCGCCGGTAGTGGTCATGGCCGACGACACCGGGAGCCGGTTCGCCGATCCGCTGTGTGTCGACTCCCGCCGCGGCCACGCCGACACCTATCTCGCGGAGGACGTCCCACGTTGGGTGCAGGCGCACTTCACGGTCGATCCCGACCCCCGCGGCTGGGCGATCGCCGGGGTCTCCTACGGCGGCACCTGTGCGCTGCAGCTGGGAACCAACCATCCCGAGGTGTATCCGACCTTCCTCGACATCTCCGGGTCCCTCGAGCCGACACTGGGCAGTCGGCCCCGCACCGTGGCCGACGGGTTCGACGGAGATCAGGCAGCGTTCACTAGGGTCAATCCGCTCGATCTGCTCCGAACTCGCCGATACCCCGGCAGCGCAGCGCGCTTCGTCGTCGGTGCCGACGACCCCACCTCGCGGGCCGACGCCTGGACCGTGGACGCGGCGGCCACGGCTGCCGGCATGAACACCGGTTTCGCCGAGGTGCCCGGATCACATGACTGGCGGTGTTTCACCGGCGCGCTGACGATGGAGCTGCCCTGGCTGGGGCAACGCATGGGACTTACCCGATGACCGCCGCCATGGCCGCCGCGACTACTACTAACCGGCCGCCTTAAAGGACCGGCCGACCGCCGGTGACCGCCACCCGCGCACCGGAGATGTAACTGCCTTCGTCGGAGGCCAGCATTACGTAGACGGGCGCCAGCTCGGCGGGTTGGCCCGCTCTACCGAGCGGTGTGTCGTCGCCGAAATTGGCGACCTTCTCTTCGGGCATTGTGGCCGGAATCAGTGGAGTCCAGATCGGTCCAGGCGCGACACTGTTCACCCGAATGCCTTTCTCCCCCAACAATTGGGCCAGGCTGGCGGAAAAGTTGGCGATCGCGGCCTTCGTCGCCGCGTAGGGCGCCAGCGTCGGGGACGGCATGTCGGAGTTCACCGACGAGCTGCCGATCACCGACGATCCCGGACCCATATGCGGCAAGGCGGCTTTGACCAGATAGAAATAGGCTCCGATGTTGAGCCGGAAGGTGTAGTCCCACTCCTCATCGCTAATCTCCTCGAGGTCACTGTGGGTCATCTGAAATGCCGCGTTACTCACCAGCACATCGATACCGCCGAATTCCGCGGCGGCACGGTCGATTACCGCTCGGCAGTGGGCAGGATCAGATAAGTCGCCCGCCATCAGAACGCATTTGCGACCGGCGTCCTGAACGTGTCGGGCCACTTCGGCGGCGTCGTCGTCTTCGTTGAGGTAGGAGATCAAGACGTCGGCGCCTTCACGCGCGAACGCGATGGCCACGGCGCGACCGATACCGCTGTCGCCTCCCGTGATGACCGCGCGCTTACCGGTCAACCGACCCGACCCGCGGTAGCTGTTCTCACCACAGTCCGGGACCGGATGCATCTCCGACTGCACGCCCGGAACCTCTTGCTGCTGTTTGGGAAACCCCATTCGTCTACCTTTCGTCCGACGGCGCTACGGCTTGAGGACGATCTTGACGGCGCCGTGCTGTTTCGTCTGAAAGATGTCGTAAGCGTGCGGCGCCTCGTCGAGCGGCATCGTGGGCGTCGCGAAGGAGTCGACGCCTAACGGGTCGTCGTCTGTCAGCAGCGGCATGATGTCGTCGACCCACTTCTTCACGTTGGCCTGACCCATCCGCAGCTGAATCTGCTTGTCGAACAGGGTCAGCATCGGCGCCGGCCATGCCGCCGTACACGCCAATGAGCGAGATGGTGCCGCCGCGGCGGACGATGTCGATGGCGGAGTACAGGGCGTCGAGGCGGTCGACGCCGGCTTTTGCATCATCGGTTTGGCGACCGCGTCCGGTAGAAGCCCGGTGAGCGATTTTCGCAACGGGCGAACCGTGCGCCTCCATCCCGACAGCGTCGATTACCGAGTCGGTGCCACAGCCTGCGGTCATGTCGCGGATGACGTTCCCGAGATCGTCGCCGTGTTGGTTGAGATCGATCGTGTGCACGCCGCGAGCCTGGGATCCGCTCCGGCACCCTGTCGACGGCAATGACCTGATAGCCGAGGTGGGCTGCGATGCGAGCCGCCATGTCGCCGATCGGTCCGAGTCCCAGCACCGTCACCGAGCCAGCCCCCGTCGGGAATATCGGCGTAGGCAACTGCCTGCCACGCCGTCGGCGAGACGTCGGAGAGATAGACAAACCGTGAGTCCGGTGGCCCGTCCTGGAACCTTGATGTGGGTGAACTGGGCTTGCGGTAGCGTAGTACCCGGCCTGGCCGACGGACACCTGGCCATAAAGTTCGGAACGTGCCGTTGCTGTGCAGGTGACTGCCTTCATTCGCGGCGCCCTCTCAGAGAGTGCGGCCGGGCATCGCTTGCCCGCCCATGGATCAACGGATCGAGTACCCCGGCGGCGTGCGCGGAAACGGTCTTAGCCTCGCGCGAAAATTGCCGAATTTGCGTTTCCGTCGCGTGGCCCGGGGTACTAACCACAGCGCAGTACCTCCAGCGATCGCGGGCACTTGCCGTAGTCGCCCGGAGGGCTGTGGCCAAGCCGCGCGGCGAGTGCTCCTCGATCATCGACCCACGAGGAGTTGACGTGTTGCGAGTGGCTTCGGTGCCGGCATCTCACATCTATGTCCGCCATCTCGCCGACCCGGAAAATGCCGACGGGGTCTGCCGACTGACGGATCCGGTGCCCGCCGACGGTCGGAAGGTTCCCGGTGGGTGGTGGCCGCCGGTGATGCTCGAGCCGGGCTGGGTGACCGATCACCGCGATCAGTTCGATGTGTTCCATGTGCATTTCGGTTTCGACGCCATCACTCCGGATGATTTGCGAAGAGTCGTGGATGAATTGGAACGGCACCACAAGCCACTGGTCTATACCGTGCATGACTTGCGCAACCCGCACCACGGCAAAACCGACGCGCACGGCAAGCAGCAGGACGTCCTCGTCGGGGCGGCCGATGCCCTGATTACCCTGACTCACGGCGCGGCCCGAGCTGTTTTAGAACGCTGGGGGCGAACCGCGGTAGTGCTGCCCCATCCCCACGTGCTGGACCATGCACGAATACAGGTGCCTCGTCCCAAGCAAAGTCCTTTCATCGTCGCTGTGCACGCCAAAAGCGTGCGCGCAAACATGGATCTGCTGCCGGTGATGGATGCCCTTGTCCCCCTGGCCGAATCACTGCCCGACGCCGTCTTGCAGCTCGACGTCCACGACGAGATCTTTGAACCTGACAGCCATTGGTATGCACCAGCACTTGGTGCAAACTTGCGCGAGTACGACAGGCATCACCGCGTCGAGGTCCGCGTGCACCCGTACTTCACCGACGACGAACTATGGGATTATCTCTCGTCGATCTCGGTCTCCGTGCTGCCCTACCGTTTCGGCACCCACTCCGGCTGGCTGGAGGCATGTTTCGACCTTGGAACAGCGGCGGTCGTACCGAGTTGCGGCTTCTACAACGAACAACGACCATGCGAAGTCTTCGACTTCACTGACGAGTCTTTCGATCCTCACTCCCTGCGCCGCGCTGTACGGATGAACTACGACCGGTGGGCGGCCGGCATCGAGGCACCTCGAGCACTCTGGTCGGAACGCCGCGCCGAACGGGTTGGGATTGCCCAAGCGCATCACGAGATCTACCAGGCCGTCCTCCAATGACCGCTCCACTGTCCGTTGCACTCATCGCGTCGAACCGTTTTCCGGTGCGTCAGCCGTTCGCCGGCGGGCTGGAAGCCCACGTCTGGCATCTGGCGCGAGCACTGACTGAACGAGGCCACGAAGTCTCGTTGTTCGCGGGTTCGGGCTCAGACCTCAGCCCTGACCACGGTCAGCTCACCGTGCGGGAGTTGACTCTTTCCGCTGCGGCACAAGCAGATCCCTCAGCGTCACCAAAGGCCTTCATGGCCGATCACCACGCCTATCTGAACCTGATGGTGCAGTTAGCCAATCCCGACAGCGGCTACGACATCGTCCACAATCACAGCCTGCACCATCTGCCCGTGGTCATGGCACCCATCCTGGCCACGCCCATGATCACCACCCTGCACACCCCGCCGACACCGTGGTTGGAGTCCGCGCTGGATATCACCGGCAGCGCCGGCACACGATTCGCCGCGGTCAGCAGGCATACCGCCGACGCCTGGCGTCACGTCGCACCCGATGTGACCGTGGTGCCCAACGGCGTGGACTTTCGGCGGTGGCCGCTGGGGCCTGGAGGCGACAACCTGGTCTGGTTCGGACGCATCGTCCCCGAGAAGGCGCCGCACCTGGCGATCGCGGCCGCCCGCCGCGTCAACCTGCCACTGGTTCTTGCCGGACCCATCAGCGATGCTGAGTATTTCCAACGTTCTATCGTCCCGTCGCTGGGCGTCAACGTCCGTTATGTCGGGCATCTCAACCACGAAGCGCTGGCCCGCCTGGTGGGTCGGTCAGCCGCCGCACTGGCGACGCCTGCCTGGCACGAGCCGTACGGATTGGTGGTTGCCGAAGCGATGTCGTGTGGCACACCCGTCGTGGCCTTCGCCTGTGGCGGCATACCCGAAATCGTGTCACCGCGCAGCGGTCGCCTCGTTCCACCGAACGACGTCGAAGCAATGGCCGACGAGATACCGGCGGCGCTGTCGCTCCCGCGAATCGATGTTCACCGGCACGCGGTCGCCCACTGTTCGGCCGAGGCGATGGTGACCGCTTACCTCCACCTCTACCGCACGACGCTCAACGATCGAAACGAGAAGACCCATGATCGGCTACTACATCCACCATCACGGCTCCGGTCATCTCCATCGGGCTATCAGTATTTGTGCGCATCTCCGCCAACCGGTAGTTGCGTTGACTTCGTTGGACATGCCGAGACCTCACCCGTTTGCGACTGTCCTTCGCCTCCCGCGTGACGATGGCGGGACGCGACCCTCACACCCGTCGGCACACGGTGCGCTTCATTGGGTTCCGCATCACGACGACGGCCTCAAGAGCCGGATGGCGCTCATCGCCCGCTGGGTCGAGGAGACGCGACCAGCAGCCGTGCTCGTCGACGTGTCGGTCGAAGTCGCACTTTTCGTCCGACTGCTGGGTGTGCCGGTGATCGTGATGACGATGCCCGGCGACCGTATCGACGACCCACATACATTGGTCCACCAGCTCGCCGACCACATCATCGCGGCATGGCCCCGAGAACTCTACGAGCCGGAATGGCTGCGTCACTACGCCGCCAAGACCAGTTACGTCGGCGGCATCAGCCGCTTCGAGAACCACGACGTTGGGTCGTCTTCGCAGAACCGCACCTCAGTGCTTGTTCTCGGCGGGAAGGGCGGCTGCGCCTTCGACCAAGCAACGGTCGATGCAACTGCGACCCAGATACCCGAGATCGATTGGAAGGCACTGGGTCTACGCGGCGGCCCCAGGAGGCTCGATCCGTGGCCGGACATTTGCGCCGCCGACGTCGTGATAACCCACGCCGGACAAAACTGCGTCGCCGACGTCGCCGCCGCCCGCCGTCCAGCGATCGTGATACCTCAATCGCGCCCGTTCAACGAGCAGTACACAACCGCCAATACGCTCCGCACACACGGTCTTGCCCTCGCAACATCTGGCTGGCCCGATGCTCGAGTTTGGCGGTCCTTGATCGGGCAGGCACAGTCCTCCGACCCCAGTAGATGGCAACGGTGGCACACCGCTGGCGCGGCGAGGCGCGCTGCAGAGGCCATCGAGACCACCGCGAACCGGTACGCGGAGTCCGCCACGCCATGAGGAGCGCCGTCATCACCACGGTTCACGGCCGGGCGCAACACCTGCAGCGACAGGCTCGATGGAATTGCTGGCAGCGCAAGGCTTCCCGATATTCACGTCGTCGTCGCGATCGACGACGCGGCGATGACGGATGTGGTCGCCGCCAGCGGCCATACGGCCCATGTCGTGCACTGTGACAAGGATTCAGGACCGCTCCCCGTCGCATCGGCCCGCAATGTCGGCGCGCAAGCTGCCCTGAACGACGGTGCTGACCTCCTGGTATTTCTCGACGTCGACTGCATCCCCGGCCGAAACATGCTCTGCCGCTACTACCAGGCGGTCAGGGACCCCGAGCACCGGGACGCGCTGCTCTGCGGACCGGTCACCTACCTGGCGCCACCGCAAGATGCCGATGTCGGCTATCCACCGGCAATCGAAACGATGACCAACCCGCACCCGGCACGTCCGGCACCCCGTGACGGCGACATCATCGCCAGCACCGACTACGAGTTGTTCTGGTCGCTGTCCTTCGCATTGACTTCGTCGACATGGCGCAAGATCGGCGGCTTTTACGAGCAGTACCGCGGATACGGCGCCGAAGACACCGACTTCGCGCAGACGGCGCGCGCCGCCGGCGTTCCGATGCGGTGGGTCGGAGGTGCGCATGCCTACCACCAGTTCCATCCTGTGTCGGATCCTCCGGTGGAACACATGAACGACATCGTGCGCAACGCCGCGATCTTTCATCGACGGTGGGGCTGGTGGCCGATGGCTGGCTGGCTGACCGCGTTCGAGCAACGCGGTCTCATCATGCGCGACGGCGAAGGCCGGCCGACAGTTTACCGGCACACAGCGATATCCCCGCGGACTTGATCGACCGCGGGGATATTCACGTTGGGGACCGGGCTCGGCGCCCGCCCGATCAGCTGATGACGACGACGTCTTGCGCGATGGCCGCGACGCGCGTTTCGGCAGTAGCCAGTGCGGCGTCCCGTGACGCACTCAGCGCCTTAGTCGCGACATCACCTGCATGAGCGCCGCGGCTTAACAGCTCGCCGAGCGCTGGCGGGGCCGAACGCACGGTTTCCACTGCGCGAGCAGTGCCTCCCCGGATTGCTGGGCTTGCTCGGTCAGCGCCTTCACCGCGGCGGCTGCCCGCTTCGGTGCGGGCCTGGGTAACGCGGGTCACCGGAGTGAGGATTCGCAGCGCATACCCGTGCCAGGGCGGTCGAAACGGGTTCGGGTTCCCGACCAGGCGGCTTAATTCATACGCTCAGTCGGCCCGCCACCGGCAGAGCAACGGGTCGGTGGTCTTTGCACCGGCTTTGGGAGCCTCGAGGCGTAGACCGCCTGGAGCGCCTTCGCGGCGTTAGGCGCCTACGGTCTGGACCCGGGAACTTAACCGGCTGAGTGCGGGGATCCGCCGAGCTCAGCTGAGGCAGTCGGCGGTGCGGGCCACGGTGGCACGCATGTTGCTCTTCATCATGCGAAGCGCCGCGGTGCCGAGGTCGGCATCGATATGGGCGACAGCGTCGGAGGGCACCGTCACCTCGAAGTGACGGACGTAGGCATCGAGTGCACTGTAGAGGATGCACTGCTCTGTCACTTGACCCGTGAGGATGATCCGCTTGGTCTCCAACTGCGTAAGTAGGTAGCTCAGTGGGGTGGCATAGAAGGCGCTGTGGCGGACCTTCTCTAGGAATGCCCGGTCTTGTTCCGGCAGAATAGGTTTGACCAGTTCGGGGTGCTTCCCGTCGAGAGCCTGGCGCACGATATCTTCGCGGGTGGCGGCGAAGTCGCCGTAGTTGTCGTTGACATAGATCAAGTCGACGTCGTCGCTACTGCGTACCCGGTCGATCAGACCCGCCAGCGGTTCGACGATCTGGGCGACGCTGCTGGCCAGCGCGTCGGCGTCTTCGTGTTCATACGGGTTAAGCATGTCGACCACAAGTAGAGCCGTGTCACTCATGCCAGCTGTACTACCCCGTTACGTTTATTCGACACGCGGCCGGGAACCACTTGGCTGATGGACTTCTACTCCGCCTATCGACCGGGTTTCGTGCGGGTGGCGGCCTGCACGCTGGACACCGTGCTCGCCGACCCGGCGGCTAACGCGGAGTCGGTGTTGCGGATTGCACGGGCCTGTCACGACAACGGCGTCGGTGTTGCGGTGCTGGGGGGTGTCGCAGCGATCTTCGCTGCCGTGCTGCTCTTCGGCGCCGGTCTCGTGATGGGCGCCGAGTTCGGCGATGGAGCACATCACCACGAGTCGAGAACGTCCGGTTGCGAGGACGGGGACGACGATGGTCCCGGTGCCGCCGGGGCGCCGCGCGGCGGTCTGCGGTGACCGACGACTTCAAGATTGCATTCCAGCAATGATCGCGGTGCCGTTGAACAGTGCCTGGCTGGGCATGTTCAGATCTCCCTGGTCAGCGTGGCATCCATGGCCGGGTGTTGTACCTCCGGCAGACTGACGCTGAATCCTCGTGAGCCGCGTAGCCACCTTCAGGCGACGACGGCTAGTCCTGCCGGCCCCGAGTGCGGCGCAATTCGCGTCCGCGCTGGACGTCCTGCTCGTCCTTCGCCTCGTTCTTGTCGACGACGCGGGTATCACGTGGGGGCAGTTGCAAGTCCCGTTCGGCGGCGATTCCGGCCTGCAGCTGGCGCCCACGTTCTAGCTCCGCGTCGAGCTCGGCGCCGAACAGCAACGCCAGGTTGGTGATCCACAGCCACAGGAGAAACACGATCACTCCCGCCAACGCGCCGTAGGTCTTGTTGTAACTGCTGAAATTCGTGACGTACAAGCCGAATAGCACCGAGGCGAGCACCCAGGTGATGATCGCCACGCACGCACCGATGCTCATCCAGCGGAACTTCGGTTGCTGCACGTTGGGCGTCGCAAAGTACAGCGTTGCCACGGCCAGCGTCATCAAGATCACGATGATCGGCCAGCGGGCGATGCTCCACGCGGTGAGCGCGGCGTCGCCGACGCCGATCGCCGAACCGATGGCGGACGCCACCGGCCCGCTCACGGCAAGCAGGAACGTGGCGGCCGCCGCCAAGACGAGCCCGCCCAACGTGATCAGCAGCTGCAGGGGGCGCAGCTTCCACACCGGGCGGCCCTCCTCGATCTCGTAGATGCGATTCATGGCCCGGCCGAACGCACCGACGTAGCCCGACGCAGACCACACCGCGCCCATGATGCCGACGAGCAGAGCGACCCCGGCCGACGGGGATTCGACGAGTTGTTCGATGGGTGCGCGCAGAGTCTCCACCGCGGAGCTCGGTCCGAGGTCGCCGACGAGTTGCAGCAGCGCTTCGGTGGTGCGTTGACCTTCGCCGAAGACGCCAAGCAACGAGACGACCACCACCAGCGCCGGAAATATCGAGAGAACGGCGTAATACGTCAGCGCGGCAGCGAGATCGGTGCACTGATCGCCACCGAGTTCACGTGCCGTCTTTCGTAGCACGAACATGACCGACGGTTTGGTGAGATCGGTCGGGGAGTCGGGCTTACGGGGATCGTCGGGGGCGGGGGCGTGTTCCTTGCTCGCGGTCTCGTCGGCCAAGCCTTCGTCGCCGCTCAGCTTCCCTGGCCATTCGCCGGACCGTTTCTCGAACAGTCGTGCACCCTGCCGATCGATGATCGTCTTGACCACCGAGAAGATCGCACCCTGGATGGCGGCGGCCACCAGAATCTCCTTGAACGGGTAGCTCGTCTCCAAGGCAGTTGGGGGATCTGACTTCTCGCCAGGCGCAGCCCGGCGCCAGACCTGCTTGAAGACAGCTCCGGCAACGAGACCGCCGAGAACCGAGCTCAGCAGCCCAACCGGGCGATACAAGATCTTCGCCGTCGTGCTGGGTTCATTCACGGCCATGACGCCTCTCTCCACGTGCTGCGGGCTGATGATTCATCTGCGACGCCGCCGCCATATGACGACGCCCACGACGAGGGCGATGAGAGCGAACGCCGCCGCGGGTACCACGGGACGCAGGGAACCTTCGTCATCGGTGGTGACGTGGACGACCTGAGCGCCGATCTCAGAACCCTTGGCCCGCAGGGAGTCCGCCGTGTTGGCGATGAGTTCCTTGGTGTCGTCGACCTTCTGCTTGGCTTGCTGCTTGACATCCAGTTTCGCCGTCAGGGCCTCCACGGTCTGACCAAGCTCAGTGCGGGTGGCCTCGATGTCCGCCTGAATGTCCTCGACGCTGGCGTCGGGGCCGGGTTCGGGCCGGCCCGGATCAGTGTTGCTCATGGCGGGCGTCCTTCACCTCGTTGATGTCCTGCTTGACGCTGGCCACCGTCTGCTGCGGAACGGGGTCTGTTGCAACTGCTTCTTGCTGAGCAGACCTGCGATGCCCGCAGCGGCGAACAGCACGACACCGATGACCAGGGCCGCCGCCCAGAGCGGCAACACCAGCGCGAGGGCAGCGATCGCCGAGGGTGACCAACGTTGCCAGCCCGAGGACGGCCAGCAGACCCGTCCCGCTGAACAGCCCGGCGCCAAGGCCTGCGTGCTTCGCGGTTTCGCGAAACTCCTTCTGCGCCAACTTCATTTCATGTCGAACCAACCGCGACGTCTGCCACGACAGTTGGCTCACCAGCTCCCCGATTGAGGGGTCTTGCGTACTCCGCTCGATGTTCATTGCGTACCACCCTGGCCTTGGTCCCTGGCCAGGTCGCGGCGCACCACGCTGGTCGACGTGCTATCGAGATGCCCCTGCCGCCGCAGCCTAAACAGCACGTCGATATTCGCCGACGCACGATTCGTTCCGACAGTACAGAGAACCCTTTCCAAATGCTGAGCAGTCGCTCAGCATCAGCGCAGCGCCGAGGCCTGGTGCTACTTCAACCGACCGGTGAGCTTCCACCGCGGCAGCACGACGTGGTCGGTCCATCAAGCAGACAGGTCGAACATAAGTCTCACCAACGGTTACGACAACAGAGTTGCACTCGCCCAAGGTGCGGGCTTCGCACTTGTAGCCGACATCGCGATGGCTCGACTGACACCCCGAAGGCGTATCGCAGTCGCACCCTCGGCCTCGTCGCGGCTGCCGCGGTTTATCCGCTGTCGCGCCGCCGCTTGAACATGGACACCGGTGAGACCGTCACCCTTTCCGCGGCGTGCGCGGTCGCAGCCACCGCAGCCTGGCTGCCCGCCCGAACCGGCCGCCGCATATTAGGCGCCGGGTGGGTGGCACATGCCATGTACGACGCGGTCTTCACCCACGATGCGGCGATCACGCGCCTGCCCACGACGTATGCCGCGGCGTGCGCCGGAGCCGACATAGCGATGGGCGTGAGCCTGATCCTGGCGCCTTGGGCCGACGTCGGTCCGAAGTAGGTGCGCGGGCTTCCGCTCCACCCACAACCAATCGCCCCGGTGAGCGGCGGGATCGCTGAGCTCGTCTGCGCGCTAGCTTTCGCGCTGGCGGTCAAGTCTGATGTCGAGCATGGTGGGCTGGCCGGGTGGTGGACTCGGCTTTGGACGCGATGAAGGCGGATCGGTTCGGTCGGGTTGGGCCGCCGAGTTAGGCAGGCTGATCAGGCGCCGTCGAACGGCAGGCTTTCGTGTGCGCCGTGCAGGCGGCCCAGGGCGGACGGGCGGCAAGCTAGTTTGCGCCGTCGTCGGCATAGCTACCGCGGCCCTCACCGTCCGCGACTGAGCCTTCCTCGACGATAGCGCTCTTCATCGAAGGGTTGTTGGGTTCGTAGGAGTCGGTATGCAAGGCGGCAGACGTTGCGTGCCAACGCCACCCGCGCCTGGATCGGAGCCATGCCACGGCTGCAGAGTTCGGCGTTGCGTTGAGCGAAAGACGGTGAGCTTCTTCGGGGCGGTTACCGCGATCGTGATGGCGCAGTCCGGAGATGCCGAGGCAAACGTCAGGAATTGGTAATCGATCACGCAGTGCGGTCAGGCCCCAAGTGTGGTCTGCTCGTCGTAGGCCATTTGCATCGATAATGCATCGAAACGCTGACGGGGTTCCTTCGCTCCAATCGCACTGTTGCACGGGGCCAACGCGACTTGACGGAAGGTAAATGGTGGACGTTCGATCGCAGGTCTCGCACATGAGTGAAGCGCAGCGAGCGGCATTCGCGGTCCGCATCAAGGCTCGTCTCGCCCACACCGGTTACCCCGCTGCGGATCACGACGTGAGCATCGTCGGTGGGGGCGTGGCGGCTCTCACACTGGCGCTGGAGCTTCGGCGAGCACGTCCGGCCACGCGGATTCTGGTCATCGAGCCCAACACCCACCCGGTGCCCGAGGTAACCCACACGGTCGGCGAGTCGACCGTCGAGGTGTCGGCGCACTACCTGCGGGACCGTCTGGGTTTGGGCGAGCACCTGAGCACTTCACATATTCGCAAGATGGGCTTGCGGATGTTCTTCTCGCATGAAGGCAACACCGATATCGCGCAGCGGATGGAGCTCGGAAGCTCCTCGTTCGTGCCACAGGTGACCTACCAAATCGACCGGGGCAGGTTGGAGAACGAGCTCAACCGACGCTGCCTGGACGAAGGCGTCGAAATCTCCTGCGGCCGTGTGCGTTCAGTCGAACTAGGGTCTGAGAATCGTCCGCATACGATGACCGTCCAGAACGGCGACGAAGTCAAGCACACGACGGCCCGGTGGGTGGTCGACGCGTCGGGCCGCAACCGGATGCTGCCCCGGCAACTCGAGCTCAAGCAGGCCAATGGGCACGACTGCAACGCAGCGTGGTTTCGCGTCGCAACGGAGCTCGACGTCGGCCAGTGGAGTGACGACCCGGCCTGGCAGGGGCGGCTGGTCGAAGGCGATCGCGCGATGTCGACCAACCATCTCATGGGCGAGGGGTATTGGGTCTGGCTCATTCGACTTGCATCCGGTGCCACCAGCGTCGGTATCGTGGCCGACCCGGCGTTCCATGGGTTCGACGAGTTCAACACGTTGGACAGGGCCAAGGCGTGGCTTCGCGACCACGAACCGCAATGCGCCGCGGTCGTGGCGGAGCATGCCCACCTGATCAAGGACTTCCGGGTCATGAAGCACTACAGTCACGGCGCGACGAAGGTCTTCGACGGGCGCGACCGCTGGTGCCTGACGGGTGACTCGGGGATTTTCCTTGATCCGTTGTACTCATCGGGACTGGATCTGGTCGCAATCGGCAACGGACTGATCACCGACATGATCGCCCGGGAACTGGGCGGTGAGGACGTCGTCGCACGAAGTCAGATCAGCGACTCGATGTTTCGCTCGCTCACCGAGATGTGGCTGGCCGTCTATGAGAACCAGTACACACTCATGGGGACTCCGACCGTGATGTCGGCGAAGATCATCTGGGACGTCGCGTTCTACTGGGGCTTCGTCGGGCTGCTCTACATGAATGGCCGGTTCACGAGCGTCGCGGACGACCCTGCCTTCGTGCCCTACCTCGAAGGCCTCATCGCACTGAGCAATCGTGTCCAACGATTCTTCCGAGAGTGGGCCGCAGTGGAGAGCGGCACGTCCTCGGTGCCATTCGTCGACTTGTATACGCCGCTCAACTTCATGGTGGCGCTGCACACCGCGATGATGGGGACCAGCACGAACTTCGCCGAGCAGTTCGATGCGAACGCTCAGCTGCTGCGTCAGCTGGCAGGTCAGCTCTTCGAAACCATTCTTGCGGAGAAGTCGTCGATGTTCGGTGCCGACGACGTCGTGCGACAGGTGCAGGCGTGGCAACGGGATTCGCTTCTGCAAGAGCTGCGCTCGACCTACCGTCACGAACAGGCCAGCAACCCGGTCAGCGGCGACTGGATCGTGGCCACCTCACCGATCCTTCAAACCAGTTGATCATGACCTCTGAGCACGCCGGCCGCGAGCCGTTGGCGATCGTTGGCATCGGATGTCGTCTTCCAGGCGGTGCCGATTCCGCGAAGAGCCTCTGGAACCTGTTGTGCAGCGAGACCGACGCCACCCGTGACGTCCCCGAAACACGTTGGCACGCTGCGCGATATCACGATCCGAATCCATCGAAGGTCGGCAAGATCGTCACTCGACGAGGCGGATTCCTCAGTGAGATCGATCAATTCGACCCGCAATTCTTCGGCATCTCCCCGCGCGAGGCGCACTCGCTCGATCCGCAGCAGCGCCTCTTGCTGCACGCCACGTGGGAGGCGCTCGAAGATGCGGGAATCCCGGCAGACAGCTTGGCCGGCACGAACGTTGGAGTGTTCGTCGGTGGATTCACGCTCGACTACCAGCTGCTGCAGAATCAAGGCCGCACCAGTCGCTACCGATTCAAGTCTCATTCAGCGACCGGGATGATGATGACGATGTTGGCCAACCGGATCTCGCATGCCTTCGACTTCCGCGGCCCGAGCATGACGATCGACACGGCGTGCTCCGGCTCACTCGTCGCGGTTCACCTTGCAGCGCAGAGCATCTGGAACGGCGAGAGCGAGGTCGCGCTGGCCGGCGGCGTGAACATCATGATCGGCCCCAACACCGCCATCGCGGAATCGAAGAGCGGATTCCTCAGTCCGCAAGGGCGTTCCAGGGCATTTGACGACTCAGCGGACGGTTACGCGCGGGGAGAAGGCGGCGCCATCGTCGTCATCAAGCCGCTTCTGCGGGCGCTCGGCGACGGCGACGACATCTACGCGCAGACTCCTCGGCACTGCGGTGTCCCAGGATGGGCATACCGACGGCATCACCGTGCCTAGGGAGGAGGCTCAAGAAGCTGCCATCCGGACGGCACTTCGACGGGCGGGAGTCGATCCGACCGAGGTCGGCTACGTCGAAGCGCACGGAACCGGAACGCCCGTCGGTGACCCCATCGAGATGCGGGCGCTCGCCAACGCGCTGACGTCGGATCGGCAGCCCACGAATCCGCTCCTGATCGGATCGGTCAAGACCAACATCGGCCATCTCGAGGCCGGTGCCGGGGTGGCCGGACTGATCAAGGCGGCGTTGGTGGTCAAACACGGATACATCCCAGCCAATCTGCATCTCCAAACACCGACGCGGCACGTCTCCCTCGCGGAGCTGAAGATCGACGTACCCGGAACGGGTCGGCCATTTCCCCACTACGAGCGACGGATAGTCGGAGTGAACTCGTTCGGATTCGGAGGCACCAACGCCCATGTGGTGCTCGCCGAGTCGACTGCCCCGGCTCGCGGCTCCGCTGCGGACAACCGCGCTCCGCAGCGGCCGAGCGTGCTGCCGTTCTCGGCGCGTAGCGAGGAAGCGCTGGTCGCCACGGCCGGTCAGCTGGCCGACCATCTCGCCACTCACCCCGATGTCACGCTGTCGCAGCTGGGTTACACACTCGGCCAGCGACGCACGCATCTGAACCATCGCCACACCGTGATCGCCGACACCATCGCCGAAGCGCGAGAACAACTTCGGGCTCTAGCCGACGGCGGGCAAATCGCCACCGGCCGCGTCATTCCCACCGTGCCAAGACTCGCGTTCGTGTGTACCGGCATGGGCCCCCAGTGGTGGAAGATGTGCAGAGGGCTGCTGGGCGTCTACTCCGCGTTCACCGAAAGCATCCAGCGCAGCGACCGAGAACTATCGCGCTACACCGCCTGGTCGTTGATCGACGAGCTCCGGCGCGATGAGACCAGTTCCCGCATGGCCGAGACGGAGTTTGCGCAACCGGCCAACTTCGCCATTCAAGTCGCACTGGCCGAGCAGCTCCAGCAGTTCGGGATAACCCCGGACGCCGTCATCGGCCACAGCGCAGGTGAGGTGGCCGCTCACCACATCGCCGGTCTGCTCACCTTCGAGCAGGCCATCGAGGTCATCTATCACCGAAGCCGGCTTCAGCAACGCACCAGCGGACAGGGCCGCATGCTCGCCGTCGGCCTCGACACCGAAGCGCTGATACGGACGATCACCGGGAAGCCGCTCGACGAGTTCGGAGGGCGGGTATCGGTGGCCGCCATCAACAGCCCGTCAGCGGTGACGGTCGCCGGGGACGCTGACCTCCTCGACGACATCGCCCGGCAGTTGGACGAGGCCGGCATCTTCAATCGGCAGCTCGCCGTGAAGGTGCCCTACCATACCCACTACATGGACGCCGTGAAGCACGACCTCTTCGACGCCTTGGCGGGTCTGTCGTCGAAAGCTGCAGCGCTTCCGCTGTATTCGACGGTCACCGGTGAACAATTGGACGGATATCAAGCTGGCGACGCCTACTGGTGGCAGAACACGCGCGCGACCGTGCTCTTCGAGCCGGCGATCCGCCGGATGCTGGAGGACGGATACACGCACTTCGTCGAGCTGGGTCCGCATCCGGTGCTGGCGGCATCGATCTTCGAAACCGCTGGGCAGCACAAGGTGTCGGTCATGGCGACCCAGCGCCGAGATCACGACGACGGCCGTGTGTTGCTCAACTGCGTTGGCGCACTGCACTGTCACGGCCACGACATCGCGTGGAACGTCCTGCACCCAAGGAACGGGGGCCGACTGCTCAAGCTCCCCTCCTACCCGTGGCAGACGAAGCGCTTCTGGAACGAAACGCGAGAAACCACGGAGGCCCTGTTCTACCAACCGGTACATCCGCTGCTCGGGCAATCGGTGAGCGGCGTGCATCCCACCTGGGAAGCCGAATTGAGCACCGTGCTCAACCCGTTCCTCGCCGATCACGTGATCCAGGGGAGTGTCGTGCTACCCGGCGCGGTGTACGTCGAAATGGCTCTGGCGGCGGCCAATGCCACCTACGGGTCGAACCACAGTGTGGACAACCTGGTGCTTCGTCGCGCCGTCATACTCGACGAGACCTGTGACCCGATCCTCCGGACCACGCTCAACGAGCATGATGGCACGCTGGAGTTCGCAGCGTTCACGGCCACGGCTGACGGAGAATCCAAGTGGACGATTACCGCGACCGCGGAGCTCAACATTCTTCCTGTCGCGCCATGCTGTCACGACGCGCAAGATGGTGCCGAGCCGATCACCTCGATCAGCGGTGACGACTTCTACGTTCGCACCCAGGCCATCGGATTCGATTACGGTGATGCGTTCCGTTCCGTCCAAGGCGTAACCGCCGGTGAGGACTGGACAGTCGCCGAGATCGCCGTTCCGCCAGTGCTCGCCGATGGACTCGACGAGTACCGCTTTCATCCGGCGCTCCTCGACAGCGCCTTCCAAACTCTTTTCGGTGCACCATTTCTGGGGCAGGGGGAGCACGAAGACCCCTACCTCCCCACGCGAATTCGCCATTGCGCGTTCTACGGTTCACCCGAGGAACACATGACGGTCCGCGTCCGCGTCGGATCGGCGACGGCCGAACAGGTCGAATGCGACATCACGATCACCGACCGGCTCGGGAACACGCTCGCGGTGATCGACGGCTTCACGCGTGCAATCGCTGGCGGCTTCCTCTCGCATGTCACCCGATCGAATCGACAAGGGCCTCCTCGAGATCCAGTGGTGTGCTAAGTCCGATGAGGTGACTACCGGCGCGCACCCGCAGCCAGAGTGTGTCGTGGACGAGCAGTCCTGGCTCGTCCTCACCGATGCCGCCGGCGTCGGCGCCGCCATCGCGGAGGAACTGCGAGCCCGCGGCCATCGCGTCCACGCGGTCGGACACCGGCCGGTCGACGAACCGGACCAGATGGGCCGGCTGCTCACACACGTCGGCAGTGAAGGCGAACTCGCGGGCATCGTGAATTGTTGGCCACTCGACATGTCCTCCGACGACGTCGGACGACGAGAACCATCAGATCGGGGCCTTCACCGTTCTTCGGCTCGTCAAAGCGCTCGCAGAGCAGGACACCGTCAAGCCCCGCATCTACCTCATCACCGCCAACGCGCAACCCGTTCCCGGAACCCCACTGCGCTCCGTCGACCAGGCCGCCATCTGGGGGCTCGGCCGCGTCGTTGGCCATCAGGAATTCGCCGAGCATTGGGGCGGTCTGATCGACATCGACGATGCAGACGACCGCACCGACACCGCGGCCCGCATCTGCGGACACATTCTCGGTGACGAGTCCGAAGATCAGCTGGCAATCCGTGGCGACACGACGTACGTTCCGCGGCTGCGCCCATGTCTGAGCCTCACCAAACCCTTCCCCACCAAACTCACCCCCGATGCGACCTACGTCGTCACGGGTGGAGCGGGAGCGCTCGGCCGCATCGTGGCCACCTACCTCGCCGAACACGGCGCCCGCCACATCACCCTGCTGAGCCGGAGCGACCTGCCTCCCAGGGACCGTTGGTCCGCGCTGCGTGAAGACGACCACCACTTCGCAACCGTCGACACGATCCGCACGGTCGAACAGATCGGTGCTCGCATCGCCACCGCCAGTGTCGATGTCACCGACGACGACCAGGTGACGGCCTGGCTGAGCGATCACATCCGGGCTGGCGGCCCGCCGGTCCGCGGCGTCATCCACGCCGCAGGATCGGTGCATGACCAACTTCTCGTGAACATGAGCGAAGACGACTTCGCCAAGGTGGTCGCCGCCAAGATCACTGGTACGCGTGTGCTACACAACGCATTCGAGCACCACGACTTGGAGTTCTTCGTGATGTTCGGGTCCGCGGGCTCGACCATCGCCTCGCCGGGACAGGGCAACTACGCCGCCGCCAACGCGTTTCTCGACGCCTTCGCGCACTACCGCCAGGCACAGGGCCTCCCGGCACTCACCATCGGGTGGGGACCGTGGTCGGTGGGAATGGTCGAAGAGCTCAAGTTGGAGAAGATCTACGCCCAGCGCGGCATCGAGTTGATCACGCCCGCAGTGGGCGCACGAATCCTCGACCGACTGATCAACCAGAACGCACCCAACGTCGTCGCGATCAGTGCCGACTGGAGTCGAGCCCGCCAGGCTGGACTCGGTGGACGGCTGCCGATGATGTTCTCGGAACTCGGATTGGCCGAAACGCACTCTGGCGAAGCCGATTCCGATGGCTCGATACTCGATCTGCTCGCGGTCACCCCGGAGGACGACAGGCCGACCGTCATCGCGGATTCGATCCGCCATGTCGTTGCCGCCGTCTTCGACTGCGCCCCAACCGACTTCGAGTCCGACGACATGCTAGACGACATCGGATTGGATTCCATGATGGCAATGGAGTTCCGGCTGAGGATCAACATGATGTTCTCGATCGATCTCCCGGTGCTCGAGATACTCAGAGGCGTCAGCGTGAATTCATTGTCCGATCGAATACTCGCCGAGCTTCACTCGATCCACGGCGATGTCCCGGTGAGCAGCGGAGATTCACCGCCACCGCAGGCCCCTGCCGTTGACGTGGATCAACTGATCGACGAACTCTCAGACGCCGAGCTGCGACAGCTGTTGGCTGAGTTGGAGACACAGCCGGGGTCGGACAGCGGGCGGAGTGCAGTCGTGACTGCCGCCATAAGCGTGCGCGGTTTGTCGAAGACCTATGGGCGATTGTCCGCGGTGCGGGAACTCGATCTCGACGTCGGCTACGGCGAGATCTTCGCGATCCTCGGTCCCAACGGGGCGGGCAAGACGACGACCATAGAGATCCTGGAAGGCCACCGGAGACGCGATGCCGGGCAGGTGCACGTCTTGGGCGAAGATCCCGGGACTGCGGGGCGCAGTTGGCGCGCGAGGATCGGCATCGTGCTGCAAGAGGTCAGCGACTTCGGAATGCTGACGGTGCTGGAAACCGTGCGCATGTTCGCCAAGTGTTACGGCAAGGCCCGAATCCCCGAGGAATTGCTCGAACTCGTCGGGTTGGCCTCGAGTTCGGCGTCGCGGGTCAGGACGCTCTCCGGAGGACAGCGGCGCCGACTGGACGTCGCGCTCGGCATCATCTCCGAGCCCGAGCTGCTCTTCCTAGATGAACCGACCACCGGGTTCGATCCCGAAGCGCGACGCCAATTCTGGCAGATCATCAGACTATTGGCCGACGACGGAACCACCATTCTGCTTACTACCCACTACTTGGAGGAGGCCGCAGCTCTTGCGGACCGCGTCGCGGTCATGGCCGGCGGCCGATTGACCGCGGTGGATTCGCCTGCGCGATTGACCGCACACGCGAATTCGGTCGCAACTGTCCGGTGGATGGAGGGAACGGTCCTACACGTGGAGCAGACCGACCATCCGACCGAACTGATCCGTCAGCGGTCGACCGACGGTTCGGAACTGGCTCAGCTCACCGTCAGCCGGCCCTCGCTCGAAGACGCCTATCTGCACTTGATCGGGCTGGCGTGATGGCGATCGAACCCGTGGACAGTGCCGTCGAGCCCAGACACCGCGCAGAGGTCCCGGGGCAAGCACTTCCTTCTGCAGTGCGCATCGGGTTGTCCCGAGTCGTCCCCGAGCTGAAGATGTTCTACCGGCGGCCGGAGCAAGTGGTCCTGACTTTTTCGATGCCAGCGGTGATCTGCCTTCTGCTCGGCTCCATCTTCACGGCGAAACTGCCCGGCACAGACACCAGCACCGGTGCCGTGATCGCAGCAAGCATGCTCGCCTACGGAATCCTCTCCACGTCGTTCGTCAACCTCGGCATCGGCATCGCGGCCGACCGCGAAACCGGTGCGTTGAGACGACTGCGCGGCACGCCGGCGACCGCGTCCTCGTACTTCATCGGCAAGATCATGCTGGTGGCCATCGCGAGTCTCGCCGAGGCCATCATCCTTCTGTCGGTGGGCGTGCTGTTCTTCCGACTTCATCTGCCCACGAACGTATTCGGATGGCTCACGCTGACGTGGGTGTTCCTCCTGGGCATCGTCAGCTGTTCACTCCTGGGCATCTTCGTCAGCAATCTGGTGAGCAACGCCCTGTCGGCTGCCGTCATCACCAACGGTCCAGCAGTCGGTCTGCAGTTCCTGTCGGGCACCTACGTGCCGCTGATGGTGCTGCCGACGTGGATGCTGATCGTCGGATCGATCTTTCCGATCAAGTGGATGGCGCAGGGATTTCGGTCGGTGCTGTTGCCTCCGGAGCTGGCGGCCTTCGAACCGGCGGGCAGTTGGGAGCACGGCCGCATATTCCTGGTTCTGGCCGCATGGGGCGCCGTGGGGCTGTTGGCCTGCCTCTCCGTATTCCGCTGGTCGGATCAGGATTGACCTAGGAGCCCCGATGCCGCCACTGCTCACGATCACCTACCACCTCTTCCTTCAGATCGCCGTCGTACTCCTGACCTACCGCCTGCTCTGGCCACTGTTCCGTCGCCTCGCTCAGGTCCAGGTGGTAGCGATGATGGTGGCTGGATTCTTGCTCGGCCCTTCGGTATTGGGATGGATATGGCCCGCTGCGCAGCGGTGGCTGTTCCCCACGAAACTGACGATCGGTGCCGAGACGATCACGCATCCGAACCTGGTCGCCATCTACGTGATCGGCCAACTCGGACTCGTGCTCTACATGTTTCTGGTGGGATCCTCCATCAAGCTCGACATCCTCAGCGCGCATTCGCGGCAGGCTAGCGTGACCTCCACCGCCGGCATCGGCGTCCCACTGATCCTCGGCGGCCTCGTCGGATGGTGGATGACTGGCCTCGGCGGATACTTCACGGACAAGGTCGTGCACTGGCAAGGCGCGCTGTTCATCGCGGCCGCCGTGGCCATTACGGCGTTTCCCATGTTGGCGTGGATCGTCTACGACTCCGGATTGCTCAATACCCGGCTAGGGACGATGGCGCTGTCCTGCGCCGCCGTTGACGACGCATGCTCCTGGGTGCTGCTGGCGACCGTGGTGGCGACGGCCAAGGGCAGCCTGTTCGGGGCGGTCCTGGCAATCGGAGGCGGGCTGGCCTACCTGTTGTTCATGGTCTACGTCGGCCGCCCGCTGCTCGGCCGACTCGAGACATGGACACCGCCTCGCGCCGACGTCGAACGCACCGGCGGACTGCCCGTCGCACACATGAGCGTCGTGCTCCTCGTCGTGCTTGCTGCGAGCTGCTTCACCGATGCGGTCGGAATCTATTCGGTGTTCGGCGCCTTCGTCGCTGGCGCCGTCATGCCACGCGGCGCGCTGCTCGACTCGATTCGGGCGCGGTTCGAACCGCTGGTTGCGTACCTACTGCTGCCTGCGTTCTTCATCTATTCGGGCCTGAACACTCAACTCAGCCTGATACTGGACGCGTCGACGCTGCTCATGGCGGCCCTCGTGCTCGTCGTGTCCTTCGCCGCAAAGTTCGGGGCCATCGCACTGGCCGCGCGTTGGCAGGGCATGAGTTGGTACGAGGCCGGTTCGATGGGAGCACTGGCCAACGCCCGCGGCCTCATGGAACTCATCTTGCTCAACATCGGATTCGAGGCGGGACTCATCTCCGGACGGCTATACACCATCCTGGCGCTCATGACGATCATCACCACGTTCGTCGCTACACCGCTGCAGCGGCTGTTCGAACGCCGCCTGCAGAGAGCGGGATTGAAGTTCGGCCCCGCCGGTGAGGAGCTCCGCGGCGAAGTGTCTCAAGCCGCGACTGCATTGAGTACACAGCCGCGACCGTGTGCTTGAGGGGAACGAACCGTGGAACTCCAAGGTGGCCACGCGATCCGGAAGTAGCGGACACACATGTTGATACACCGCGTCGTCGACGACTCACCGCTTACGTGCAGCACGCCTACCTGGTTGGCGAAGCGTGGCCGCGGGACGGGAAACTCGCCAGCCGCATCGCGAGCGCGCGTATAGTGCGGTGGACCAAGGACCGGAACACCAATGACCGCAGACCGATTGGGCGAAGACCTCCCGCTCTACCCCGTGGGTGTAGTGGCTGAACGCATCGGCGTTCCCACCGCAACGTTGCGCAGCTGGAACCAGCGTTACGGTATTGGTCCGGCTGATCGTGATCCTGGGAGCCACCGCCTCTACACGGAAGCGGACATCGCAGCGGTGCGCCGCATGCAGCAGATGATCGAACAGGGGGCGAGTGCGCGAAGCGCGGCGCGGGCAGCTAGGGCGTTCCAACAGACCGATTCGTCCGCCCTGCTGGCTGCCGTGTTCGCGCTCGACGGCGAGCGGGCAGGGCTGGCAGTCGAACAGAGCCTGCGCGAGCGCGGGGTAATCGACACCTGGGATTCGCTGTTGCGGCCCGCGTTCGGTGCGTTGAGCACGCTTCAAATCGAAGGAGCGGATTGCTTGGACGTCGAGCACCTGCTGTCTCGGGTCACCACGCGTGCGTTGCAACGTATTCCGACCCGTTCGACGTGGAGTGGCTCGGCCGATGCGACTGTCTTGGCGTGCTGCGACGGCGAAGCACACACGCTTCCGCTGGAAGCGTTGGCTGCGGCGCTCGGTCAGTCCGGTTGCGCGGCCGTGATGTTGGGGGCATCGGTACCGGCCGCTGCCATTACCACCGCAATGGCTCGGCTCCCTGCAGTACGGGCCGTCGTGCTGTGGTCGCAACGCCCGTCGACCGCCGACGTCACCGGGGCGCGGACGCTCGCGGCGGCGGCCGCGGAGGTGGTGGTGATGGTCGCTGGCCCAGGCTGGGACGGAGCGCCGGTCGGTAGACGTGTTGGCCGGCTGGCCACGCTCAGCGCTGCAGTCGAACGGCTTTCGCAACTCGGCAGGGGTGACGCTTCGATTTCGCATCCGTCGTGAAGGCCGGTGAAGTCGTGAAGGCGGCCCCCGAACCGGAGCGTGAGTCAATCATCGCCGGCAGGCAATGGGCTGAAAGCTGTTAAACCCCAATTAGTTCGGCCCGATCGAAAGGTTACGTATTCGCGACGTCTGCTCGGGTGCGCATGCTGGCGATGACCTTGCCGAGGATGAGGCTCCGCATCCGTCGGGGCAGCGGTGTGAGGGCCGCGGTGAGGAATTTGCCTCGTCCACCCGGGATCACCGTGCGTCGTCGGCCGAGGGCTTTGAGGGTGACGGTGGCGACGACGTCGGTGGCGGTCGCGGACGTCATCGACAGGCCTGCCCTGGCGCCGAATCCGGACTTGACCGGGCCCGGTGCGACGGCGAGCACGTGGATTCCGTGTGGACCCAGTTCGTCGTGGAGGCCCTCGGCGAGGCTCTGTACGTAGGCCTTGGATGCGGCGTAGTTGGCCTGGCCGGGAACGCCTTGCCATCCGACGATGGAGCCGAACAGCAAGATTCCGCCGTTGCCGCGGGCGGCGAGCCGACCGGCGAAGGTGTGCGAAAGCCTCATGACGGCAGTGATGTTCACGGCGATCAACTCGAGCTCGTCGGCCAACGTGTCTCGAGGACGGTGCCGTGTAGTGCCGAATCCGGCCGCGAGCACCACCAGCCCTACGTCGAGTGGTTTCGTCAGGGCCTCGATGGTGTCGCCGGCGGCGGGGTCAGCCAGGTCGACCGCGAGCACCATCGTCTCGACGCCGTATTGGGTGTGCAATTCCGCAGCCAGGGCGTGCAGCCTGTCCTCGCCGCGAGCGACGAGCACGACGTTGATGCCCTCTGCGGCGATCTGGGTGGTCAAGGCCCTGCCGATTCCGTCACTGGCGCCGGTGATCAGGGCCCATGGGCCGTACCTCTCTGGGTGCTTCATGCGGGGATCGCCTTGGTGGGGTGGGCGGGCAACGCGGCGAGAACGAAGAATGCCCCGACTAGGCACACGGCGGCGGCCGTCAGGCAGCCGGCGTGCAGGCCGGACATGAACGCGTCACTGACGGTGTCTCGCAGTGCTGCGGTGACCGACGGTGGGGACTGGGCGGCTACCTGCAGCCCCTGGGCGAGTCCCTCGCGTGCCGTGACTTGGGCGGATTCCGGTGCGGTCCTCAGCAATTCGCTGTCTGACAGGTGCCGGATGTAGAGCGTGGAGAAGATGCTGCCGACCACCGCCACCCCGAGCGTGCCGCCGATCTGGCGGGTCGCGTCGTTGACTGCCGAACCCGCGCCGGCCTGTTCGGGTCGGACCACTCCCATGATCGAGTCGGTGGCTGGGGCCGTCGTCAGCCCGAGGCCGCCGCCGAGCAGAACCATCTGCCCCGCGACCTGCAGATAGGGGACGTCCACTCCGGCGGTCGCCACCCACGCGAATGCCGCGGCGAGCATCAGCAGACCGGTGAACACGACGGCCTTGGTGCCGAGTCGGGTCACTGCCAGCTGGGTGCCAAGCACGGAGCCGACCGCGATCGACAATGCGACTGGCAGGATGCGGACGCCGGTTTCCAGCGGGCCGTAGCCCTGCAACAGCTGAAAGAACTGCGTGATCAGGAAGATGAAGCCGAACAGCGCGAAGAAGGCGACGGTCACCGCACCGCTGGCCGCGCTGAACCGCAGGTTGGCGAAGAGGCTGACATCGATCAGGGGATCACGTAGATGGCGCTCCCACCAGACGAAGGCCGCTGCCGCTGCCAGTGCGACGCCGAACCCGAGCAGCGAGCCCGTCGCACCCCAGCCGCGGTCGGGTGCCTCGATGATCGTGTACACCAAAGTCCCGAGCATCAGGACCGACAACAGCAGACCGCCACGGTCCAGCCGGGCGCTTGGCTGGGTGGTCGACGCCGGCACGAACAGCTGTGTGCCGACCGCGGCGACGACTGCGATCGGTGCAAGAGCCAGAAACAGGCTGCCCCACCAGAAGGTCTCCAATAGTGCGCCACCGAGGATCGGCCCGATCGCCACCCCAAGACCCGTCACCGCGCCCCACACGCCGATCGCTGCGGCTCGCTGCTTGGGGTCGCGGAAGGTGTCGGTGATGATCGCCAGTGTGGTCGGGTAGATCAGTGCTGCCGCGATGCCCATCAACAGCCGCATCGCAATTAGCGGCCCGGTGGACGTGCACACAGCTGCGCCGATGCTACTGGCAGCGAATAGTGTCAGCCCAGCAATCAGCGTGCCGCGGCGGCCGAACTTGTCGCCGACGGTGCCACCGGCCAATACCAGGGCGGCGAATGCCAGATTGTAGGCGTCCACGATCCACTGCAGTCCGCGCGTCGACGCGCCGAGCGCCGAATTCAGTGTCGGCAGAGCCACATTCACGATCGTGGTCTCCACATTGATCGCCAGGGCGGCGACCAGTAGCACTGAGAGGACGAGCGCGGATCGCCTTCGTGGGGGAATCGTATGCGCACCTTGGACGGGACGCTTAGGAGTGTCGATGGTCACGGATCTACCGCCTCAATGTTGACAGAGATAACATGTGGAGCATGCCAAGAAGTGTTATCGCTGTCAACATTTGTGGAGTGGCTAGGACAATCCGTCGGCGATGACGCCGAGTAGCCGGTCGGTGATCAGCTGCTTGCGATCACCGTCGGCCTCGCTCAGCGGGCCATCGAGGAAGAGGGTGGACAGACCGTGCACCGCGGCCCAAGCCGCTTCGTCGAGGCCGTCGCGCCGGTCAGGCGACAACATTCCCGTGGCCACGAGGTCATCGATGCACCGGATAAGAATCTGGAACGGGTGGTGCGCTGCCACGGGGGAATCGGCATCTGCATCGGCGGCGTCGGCCTGGCGCGAATGAACGTTGGGGGCGGAGTCCTGATGTGAGAAGGCGGTGCGGAACAAGCCAGGTTCGGCCAGCGCAAAGTCGATATAGCCCTGGCCGGTAGCACGCAGCCGTCCCAGTGCGCGCGCGGTCTTGGGCCCGCGACGGGGAAGCGCGTTCAGTCGCGCCACCATCGCGTCGGCGAGCCGTGTCTGGGCGTACTCGCTCACTGCGGCGAGCAATGCGTCACGATCGGCGTAATGCCGGTAGGCCGCGGAGTTGCTCACCGCGGCCATCCGTTGCACGTCGCGTAGCACCACCGCGTCCGGTCCGCCCTTGCGCGCGAGCTCCACCGCGTGCTCGAGTAGCGCCTGCCTCAAATTGCCGTGGTGGTAGGTGTCGGCGGCAGCGCGAGACCGTCGAGTAGCCAACTGATCCCCTTCCCCATCGATGTTGACAACAGTAACATCGACGTCCCGTTGACTAGCGCGGCATCACCACGTTTCTGACTGGCGGATGGACGCGGCTGGTTCACCCGCGGCGAGCCGCTCCTGCGGGCGATACGGTCGCGGTGGTGTCACTACGGCGGCGATGCGCCGTCCGGGCTTGGCCGTGGGTCCGCCACCGCGAGGAGTAAGGCCGACATCGAAACCGTCCGCGCACACGCCAAGCCCTCACGAGAACTTTCGGTCTCTCCACATCACCAATACCGCTGTCGCGAGCACGGCTGCTGCGGCGACCGCGGAGATGCCGGACAGCGTCGCGGCATCGCGTTGGGACGCGCCGATCGCCGCCGCCACGAGGCCCCACAGCGTGCCAGCGACGTAACCGGGCGTGGCGCGCAGGAAGCCGGTCAGTGCGATCGCCGCGACTGCGGCGGCGACGAGAACGATTGCCTGCCAGATCGTTTCGGACGGTGAGAATCCGCCGTCGACGAGCGCGGCCGCCACATTGATGAAGATCGCCACACTGCTCCACCCGAGATACAACCCGAACGTGGCGGTGGTCAATGTCCGCAGCCATGTCGGCGCGGTGAGGTCATCGGCACGCCGGATCAGCAGCCGCATCGCATCGACGAGTGCAGCGACCATCACCGCGAGCACCGCGACGCTGAGCCACGTCCAGTTCTGGGCGGCGACGAGCAGCCAGCCGGTGAATCCTACGAAGACCACCGACACGTCCACGAGCAGTCGACTCTCCCACGGAGCGCTCAGCCCGAGGCGCACCACGGCGACGCACGTGACGGCGCAGAGCAGAGTGATGAGCCCCCAGATGGAGAAGGCGTAGCGGGCAGGGGTGATCACCGCGTCGTTGGTGGCCCCCGTGGACAGGAACTCGCCGTACACCCGCACGATGATCGGCGGTGTCACCAGCTGGCTCAACGCCAGTACCAGGGTGGCCCACCGCAAGCCTGTCGTGGACGATCTAGTTTGTGGCGTAACGACTTTGCTCATGTTCGACCTCCTGAATGTGCGAATCGACGCTGGCTGGCCACCAGATGCGCGGCCCGATGAGGGTGAACAGCGCCGGGATGATCACCGTGCGCACCAGGAAGGTGTCGAGGAGTATCCCGAGGCCGACGATGATGCCGATCTGCGTCATCACGATGAGCGGCAGCACGCCAAGCACCGCGAACACTGCGGCCAGAACGATGCCGGCGCTGGTGATCACGCCTCCGGTGGACGAGACCGCACGGACGATGCCGAGCCGCGTGCCGTGCTCGTGCGTCTCCTCCCTGGCGCGGGTGACCAGGAAGATCGTGTAGTCCACGCCGAGCGCGACGAGGAAGAGGATCGCGAACAGCGGGGTGGTGTTGTCCAGCGCGGGGAAGTCGACTACGTGCACGCTGGCCCAGCCGCCCAAGCCCAGCGCGGCCAACGCACTGAGCACGGTGACGGCGACGAGGATCAGCGGCGCCAACGCCGCCCGCAGCAGCACGTAGAGCACGACGAGGACGACGAGCAGGATCGCGGGGATGACGACGCGCTGATCGCGCCGGGCGGCGTCGCGTGCGTCGAGGGCTTGGGCGTCGGAGCCGCCGACGAGTACACCGGAATCGACATCGCGGACCGCCGTGCGCAACGAGTCGACGGTTCCGAACGCCTCGGGCGAGGCCGGGGCAGCGGCGAGGACGACCGAGAACTGGGTTGCGCCGTTCGTCGACCGGCCCGTCTCGGCAACCGATACGACGCCTGGGGTCGACTCGATCGCGGAGCGCAGTTCGGAGGCGTGGTCGTTCGAGCCGATCACGCGGGTGGGATCGCTTGTCCCGCTGGGGAAGTGAGCAGCGACGGTGGCGTAGGCCGATACCGATTCGGCTTCCACCCGGAATTGCTCGGTTTGCGAGAGGCCGATCGGGGTGCCAAGCAGGCCGGTACACAGCACCGCCAGCAGCGTCAGCGACCCGACCGCGACGCGCGCGGCGTGGTTACTGACCCAGTTTGCAAGCCGGTACCAACGACCGACCTCGTGAGCGGCATGCTCGGCGCGGCGCGGGATGAACGGCCAGAACAGCCGAGTTCCGAACGCGGCGAGTAGCGGCGGTAGGGCGCACAACACGAACACTGCCGCGACGAGCAGCCCCGATGCCGCTTGCACGCCCAGGCTGCGGGTCGAGGGCACCACTGCCAGTAGCAGCGTGAGGAGGGCCAATACCACGGTGGCATTGCTGGCGACGATCGCCGGGCCCGCATGCCGGACGGCGGTGCGCAACGCGTCGCGGTGGTCAGAAGTTCCGAGCAGCTCCTCGCGGTAGCGGGAGATCAGCAGCAGTGCATAGTTGGTGCCCGCGCCGAACACCAGCACGCTCGTTATGCCCGTCGTCGAGCCATCGGCGGTCAGCCCCGTCAGGTGGGCGACGACGCCGCCGAGCACCATCGACGTGCGGTCGGCGAGCGCGATGATGATCAGGGGCACCAGCCACAGGATCGGGGACCGATAGGTGACGATGAGCAGCAAGGCGACGACGGCGGCGGTGACGGCGAGCAGCGTGATGTTGGCGCCCGAGAATGAGTCCGCGATGTCTGCGCCGAACGCTGGTCCGCCGGTGATCTGCAACCGGAGGTCCCCGGGAGCCCCGTCGTTGGCGGCCTTGCGAAGTGCCTTGACGGTGTCGCCCAACTCAAATCCTGTCAGCCCGCCGTCGATCGGCACGGGCGCTACTGCCGCCTTGCCGTCCTCCAGAGGTGATCGGCGGCGGCCCGGCAGGTGTACCCGCGGCGGTGAGCACTCGTTGGCGGGCCGCGTCGAACGCGGTCACGTCCGCCGGCGACAACGTTGTGCCGTCGGTGCGCGAAGCCACCAGAATCGCCGGTGCCTTGTCACCGCCCGGGAACTCCTTGGCCAACAATGAGGCGCGGGCCGACTCGGCCGACGCCGGGATGGGGATCGGCGAGGACGTGGCATCGGCATTCTGTCCCGCTGCAGCCATCAGCGCGCCGGCGGCCGCCAGCAGGAGGACCGTGATCAGCCACGACCAACGTGCGGTGACGACGGCGGCGAATCGGCTCCACGACGGCATGCCTCCAAGCATATTAAGATAATTGATGATTAATCAACTTAAGGAGATGTGGTGAAGCGCACGATGCGCACTGAGCGCGCCGCCGCTGAGGCGCTGATCGTGTCTGACGTGCAGGCGCTCTCGGCCGAATCCGACGACCTGGGCCGCGAATTCAGTTCGCGACACGATCTGGGAATCAATGACTTTCGTGCGCTTCTCCACGTGATGGTGGCCGAAGCCGACGGAGAACCGTTGACCCAAAGTGAGCTGGGCCGGCGAATCGGTGTTTCCGGCGCGGCCGTTACCTACCTCGTCGATCGCATGGTGGCATCGGGACACATGGAACGCGAGGCCCACGCCTCCGATCGACGCAAGGTGCTGCTGCGGTACGCAGACCACGGCAGTGAGGTGGCCCGATCGTTCTTCACGCCGCTGGCCAATCACACCGAACGGGCGCTGAGTGAGTTCAGCGCGTCTGACCTGACCACCGCGCACCACGTGCTGTTGGCGTTGATCGAGGCGATGCGCGTGTTTCGGACGGAGTTGCGAGACTAACGGACGTCTTGATTCAGCATCTCAACAGCTAGGGAGATTCGGTGACGAGTCCGTTCCGAGTTACCTTGTAACCCTTCACCTCTCGATCCCAGGTTGCCGGGCCGTTACGGCAGGCGCGGAGAAGATTCTGCAACCGTTGCGTCGGGGACTTCGGAAGCGCGTCGATCAGCTCGAACAAGCGGGGACCATGAAGTACGTCATCCGATCCGCGCGGAACTTCAGCCAAGCGGCGAAGTCGAATGTGGCGTCGGTTGCGACGACGAACACCTTGACCTCGTCGTCGCCGTACTCTCCGGGGCGCGCGACACCGGCAGCTTCGGAGACTGCCGGGTAGGCAAGCTCTTCTCACTACACGTCGAAACTGGAGATGTTCTCGCCGCGTCAGCGTCGATACGGGCCAGACCGGGCCGCTCGTTGACCACAGTTCTGACGACAACGCTGACGACAGTAGCGGGCCGAACTACGCCTACGACACGGCGTTCCGACCGATAAACAGCCTGTTCAGTACAGTCGCCCGCTCCTGGCAGTGTGGGGGTCAGGGGTTAGATTCCCCTTAACTCCACAGAATTTGAGCAGTTCAGAGATGGTTTTGAGAGTTACGTCGGGCCCAATGCAGCAGTTCGCTTCACATCATGGGCTGCAGCCCACGCAACTAGCGTGCCCTCTTGATGTGACTGGGCGTCAACCAATTTCGACCAAGCGACAAGGGTACGGCAGTGCGAGCGGACCCGTAGAGGGTGTCCGGAGCCGAATCTCTGGCGCGCTCACCTTTAATTCGCTCCTCGAGGCTGGACGAGGGAGCCGCGGATGTGGCTGGTGCCGTGGAGTCGAGTGGCAAGAGCAGCGACCGCATCTTCACGTGAAGGTGTCAGCGCCGGGTCACGAACTGTTGACCGCACAATTGTACTTCCCCGGAGACGAACACAACGACGACGACATCGCCAGCGCGGTGAAGCCGGAACTGATCCTCGCTCCCAAGATCGAGGCGGACGGCACCCAGTCTGTGAGCTACGACTTCGCGCTCGACCCCGATCGGAGCTGATGTGCTCTTCCACGTCCACATACTCGATTCTCGACGTCCAGACCAACGACGAGCTGCACCAAATACTTTCGGGGCTTCCGCTCTTTCCGTACATGAACATTCGCGTGACGCCCTTGGCGAACCATCCGTCGGACGTGAAGGGCTCGGGATAGTAGGGGCGAGCGGATCTGGCGACTTTCCTACCACCGCACTGGCGCGGCTTCAACTGGCAAGGCAGCGCGGGAACGTCGAGCGCAGGATGTCGGGTTGGCTTAGGGGGGCTCAAAAAACCGTTCTCGCCGCGCTCATCGGCCCGCATGACCGAACTCGACGCCATCGAGGGAGAGCACACCGAGGAAGACGGTCGCGGTCCGAGGTTGCTGCGGCGCGGCCTCGTTCGGCGGTTAGCCGTGATTCCAGCACTGTTACGTCGCGTAACACACCGGCGCATATTCCAGGACAAGGAGATGCTGCCTAACAACACGAAGCGACGATCGCCGCACTTCAGCGCGCATTTCCGCAGGACGCGCAAGGGGTTCGAATCCCCTTAGCTCCGTTCATTTCACCGACGTTTGTCGGCAACTGAGCCCGTCGACGATGCAAGCGCCATGAGGCCGCTCTCAGACGTGGGAGAGCCGGCCGTCGGGCTTTATTTGCACGGTGCCCACCTCGTGCGCTCCCGGCGTATCCGGCATTTCATGCCGACCACCGGCGTACCGGCGCCGCAAGATCCACACAAGACCGCCGACCGACGACACCCCGGCGGCGATCACCGTCGGCCACATCAGTACCTGAGCCAGCCACACGCGCCGCTGAACTCTGACGATCCGTTGCTGCGCGCGCCGAAGTCGGGTCAGCTTGTCCATGCGCATCGGGATGCCCACGATCGGTTGGGCGAAAACGCGCTACACGGAGAGCAACGACACAACCATCCCGCTGCGCAACGCCCAACCCGCGACCGAGATGGAGAAACGTCCCTGCCTGGCGTGGTGGCCACGGAATTGGACACCGAACACGGTGGAACCGACGCGAACTAGCGGGACGGGGCGAGATAGCTTGGACGGCTGAACGTCGATGACCTGCGGCTATGAGACCCGAGAGGTGACTGGAGCCGGCGACTGGTTAGCTCATAACCCAGAGGTCGCACGTTCGAATCCTGTCCCCGCTACCAGGTAAAACGGCCCTCGGAGATCTCTCCGAGGGCCGTTTTCATGCGGTTTGTGAACTGATTTGTGAACGTGAGGCTTGCTAACGATCTTGTGAACGATCGTCCCAGGCGGAACCCAAGAGGAACGACGCCGCCTGTTCGGCTGCTTCGCGGTCGTCGTTCTTGAGCACGTGCGCGTAGGTCTGCAAGAAGAACCCGACGTTGGCATGCCCGATGCGATCGCTGACCACCTTCGGGAGGCGGTAGTGCCCAGCGTTGCCGTTACGACATTGCTGGGGCGTGATGTTCACGGCAACAATCAACGAGCAATACTTGAAGTTCGCGGCGGCCGCCCCGGGCCCCGTCAACATCTGTGGTGGGGTGTTTTACTGGTCTGTGGGGAGCGGACCACACATTGCGCTGCGGGGCTGCAGATGGAGTGACGGTCGCTCGCTTTCCGCAAATCAACACTCAGGCAAGTCGTAATCCTTTAGCCTCTTTGACGTGGCGTCCCTCGGTGATCTCATGGGCCGGTGTGACGCCGACCCGCGTCGGCGGGCAGGCCGTGCAAGGACGGCCCTCAAGCTCTCGCTGGCCGAGCGGATGCGAGCCTCCTGCGAGCCGGTGCGCGGAATCGCCCAGACGTTGCGCGCCGGCACGCCGACGATGTATCGCCTGCTCGTCGAACGGACCAAAAGGGCTGCGTGATGATCGACGTCAGCTGTGACCGCGACCGCCTTGGATTCCCGCGCCCAAAAATCCTCGTTCAATACCGACAACACTATGGAGTGCCGGCGAGCAGGCTTTTGCAGTACCAACACGGGAGAGGCTGACATGGCAACGGCGACAACCGAACCGGTGCGGCTACCGCCGGGTCCGCGGATACCGAAGCCCGTCCAGGGCGTCGCGTTCTTGGCTTCAAAAGAAATGTATGCCGCCCTGTGCCGACGGTACGGCAGCGCAATCAGCGTGAATTTGCCGGGCGTCGGCTATGCGGTGTTGATCAGCGACCCAACCCTGGCTAAAGACGTGTTCAGCACAAGCACGGATTTGATCGAACGCCCGACATCGGGGCCGGGGGCCCTGGGCGAGGTATTCGGCCCAGGGTCGCTGTCCAGCCTTGTTCCTGACAGACACCTCGCGCGCCGCAAACTGTTGTTCCCGCTTTTCAACGGCAAACGGATGCGAAGCTACGAGCACATCATCGAAGAGGAGTTATCGCGCGAGACCGCGACCTGGCCGGAGGGCCGCGAGTTCGAAACGATGCAGTCGATGACGAGCTTCACCCTCGGCGCCATCTTGCGGGCAGTGTTCGGCGCCGAGGGACCCGCGCTAAACGAGCTTCGGGAGTTGGTGCCGCCCATGGTCCCGCTTGGTGGCCTAGTCTTGCTGGTGCCGCCGAGGATGCGGCGTGACCTGGGTCCGTGGAGCCCGTGGGGGCGGTTTCTGCGGTACCGGCGCCGGTTCGACGCTGTCGTCGACTCGCTCATCGCCGATGCGCGCGCCGACCCACGCCTCGAAGAGCGCAGCGACGTGCTTGCGCTTCTGTTGCAGGCCCGCTATGAAAACGGCGAGCGGCTCCCGGATCGGCACATCGCCGACGAGTTGCTGACCTTGGTGGCGTCCGGTCACGAGACAACCGCATCACAGTTGGCCTGGGCAGTGGAGCGGTTGCGTCGCCATCCACAGCTGTTGTCACGGCTGACCGAGGAAGTCGACGCCGGTGGATCTGAATTGCGGCAGGCCACGATCTGGGAAGTGCAGCGCACCCGCCCGGTTCTCGACGGCGCGATGCGGCGCACGAGGGCGCGAATCCGCATGGGGGACTGGGTCATTCCAGAGGACACCAACCTGATATTGAGTATCCGACTGGCCCACGACTCAGAAGAGAGCTTCCCGAACGCGGCGTCGTTCAACCCGGACCGATTCGTCGGTGCTGTCGCGAAGCCCCTCGCGTGGATTCCGTTCGGCGGCGGCGTCAACCGCTGTGTCGGCGCGGCGTTCGCCAACATGGAGATGGACGTCGCCCTGCGCACCCTGCTGCGCGAATTCCGGTTCGCCCCAACCGATGCGCCGGGCGAACGACGCCGCTGGCGCGGTGTGGCGACCGTGCCAGCACGGGGCGCACGAGCGGTGGTTTATCGGCGAACCACCGCTGCGTCGAGTTACCCTGACTCTGCGTCGGTGGCTGACCACGGCAGCGCATAGTGGGCCGTGCACACTCGCCGCGACGACCTCCACCCTCAGAAAGTACGTAAGTCCTCGGGTGATGAGTTCCGGTTAGTGGTTTGCGCAAAGCATAGGTGGGGGACGAAGTTTGAAGTTCGACGCTGCCACCAACTCCACCTGATAGTCATTGCGAGACAACTGAATTCGCCTCATATCCGACTGGGGGTCAAGTGGTGGCCCTCCGTTTTGGGGAAACCAGGGACACCGACATCCATACAAACGCGGAGCATCGGGTCGCGGGTAAGCCCGTGTAGCGACTGCACTCCGCTGGTCCTGATCGACAACCCCAGGGTCGGACAACGCAGGGCCCCTATGTCTGAGCCAAGCGAACGCACCAATTTGTGAACGGATCTGTGAACCAAACGCGGCGTAACTGCCCGTATAGCGCGGAACGCGGCGTGATGGCATGGACGTGGGACTATCGGTGGCCTGCCCGTTTGAGACACCGGCGTCGACGTGGTGCTGTCACCGGCTAGCTCATTACCCAGAGGTCGCAGGTTCGAATCCTGTCCCCGCTGCTGAGAGATTCAGGCCGGGATTCCTTCGGGAATCCCGGCCTGAACCGATTCGAACCCGACGCGGGCACCACGCGAAAACCCCGCCCGTAGTTGGGTTGAGCGGCTCTGCCGCCCGGCACGCAAGATTCTGTCGGCAGTATTCTTTATTCTGCTCGGATGGAGTACGCAACGGTCGACGCACTGCGGGAGCGGCATCCCGCGTGGCGACTGCTGCGTGCCGGCAACTCCACGCTGATCCTGTCCTTCCTCGGGGTGTTCTTCGTCGAGGGCAATCGGGGCGCGTGCCCAGCAAGCGTGGCCGCGGCCGCGTTGGACGACCACCTTCACGCTCTGAACGCCGAGCTCCCCACCGAGAGCGGCGAGCCGCGGTATCCGAAGGAGCCGCGGGCCTATCTCGAGGACTGGGCGGCCACCGACGCCGCCTATCTGCGGCGGTTCTATCCGCCTGGCGATGACGAGGTCCACTACGAGGTCACGCCAGCGTTCGAGAAGGCCTACGCGTGGGTCATGACCCTCAAGGGCAGGTCCTTCGTCGGGACCGAATCCAGGCTGCACACCGTGGTCGAGTTGCTGCGGCAGATCGTGCACGGAACCGAAGTCGAACCCGACCTCCGGCTGGCCGAACTACGCCGGCGCCGCGACGAAATCGACGCCGAGATCGCTGCCGTCGAGGCTGGCGTCATTGCCGTGCTGGACGCGACCGGGGTCCGCGACCGCTACCAGCAGCTCTCCGCGACCGCGCGGGAACTGCTCTCGGACTTCCGCGAGGTCGAAGAGAACTTCCGGCTCCTCGACCGTGCCGCGCGAGAGAAGATTGCGGCCTGGGATGGCTCCAAGGGCGACCTGCTCGCCGAGCTGGTCGGAAGCCGCTCCGAGATCACCGGCTCGGACCAGGGCCGGAGCTTCCAGTCGTTCTACGACTTCCTCCTCTCCGAGACGCGCCAGGACGAGCTCGCCGTACTGCTCGCCAAGGTGTCAGCGCTCGACACGATCGAAGCCGATCATCGGATTCGCGGCATCCACCACGACTGGTCGGAAGCCGCCGATCGAGCGCAGCGCACCGTCCGGCAGATATCCGAACAATTGCGCCGCTTCCTCGACGACCAGGTCTGGCTGGAGAACCGACGCGTCCTCGACCTGGTCCGGGCGGTGGAGAGTACCGCTCTCGAGCTCCGCGACCACCCGCCGGCCTTCGGACTCGACGTCGACCAGCCGGGCATCGAGATCGCGCTCCCGTTCGAGCGCCCGCTCTACCAACCGCCCGCGGCGGTAGCCGTTGAGAGCCGGCCTCGCTCCGGCGACCGAGGAGGTCGATACCGACCTCCTCTTCACTCAGACCTTCGTCGACCAAGCGCGCCTGGTCGAGATCATCCGCACCGTGCTGCCCGAGAGCTCCATGGCGCTCTTGTCCGACGTCATCGCGATGTACCCCATCGAGCAGGGTGCGGCAGAGATCGTCGGCTACCTCGCCCTCAACGACGAAGATGTGACGGTCGACATGGACGACACCGATGAGACTCTCCTGGAGTACTCCGACCCCGCCGCCCCGGACGTCACCAAGCGTGCGCGACTGCCGAAGGTGACGGTGAGGCGACGATGAGCAACGAGCACGCAGTCGCCAGCGCGATCATCCGGCTGATGCAAGGTGTCGTATACCGCGAGTCGGACGAGGACACCTGGCTAACGCTGGAACGCCTGGGTGCCGGTGTTCGAGACCACTTCGCCACCATCGGCGTCGACGTGGTCGTCGACGACGCCGAGGGCTACGCCTATCTGCGGTCCCGCCAAGACGAAGATGGCGATGAGGCGCTCCCGCGCCTGGTGCGCAGGCGGGCATTGACGTACAACGTCAGCCTGCTCCTGGTGCTACTGCGCAAGCGGCTCGTCGAGTTCGAGACGACCGGCGGTGACGGCCGGCTGGTCCTCACCACCGACCAGATCGTCGAGATGCTGCGGCTCTTCCAGGCAGAGTCCACGAACGACGCACGAGTCGTGGATCAGGCGGAGGCGACGATCAGCAAGGCGAAGGAACTCGGCTTTCTGAGGCAGCTGCGCGGTCAGGGCGACCACTGGGAGGTGCGGCGAATCCTCAAGGCCTACGTCGACGCCCACACCCTGTCGGACTTCGCGGCGAAGCTGCGGGAGTACGCCGGAGCGGCGGTCAGTGATGAGTGACGGACTTTTCTCCGCGGTCGAACTCGGTCTTGGTCGAAGGGCCGGGTACCGGCTTCAGTACGCGGAGGTCCTGAACTGGGGGACGTTCGACACCCAGGTCTGGCGGTTCACTCCCGACACCGAGACCGCCCTCCTGACCGGTGACATCGGCTCCGGCAAGTCGACGATCGTCGACGCGCTCACCACATTGCTGATGCCATCCCACAAGGCCGCCTACAACAAGGCCGCCGGCGCCGAGGCCAAGGAACGCACCCTGCGCTCGTACGTCGAAGGCCACTACAAGTCCGAGCGAAACGAGGCCACGGGACGGTCCCGCGCCAAGGGGCTGAGGGAGAACAAACGGACGTACTCCGTCGTCCTCGGGGTCTTCGTCAACCACGGCTACAACGAGACGGTCACCTTGGCCCAGGTCTTCCAGCAGCGCGAGAGCACCGGACAGCCCTACCGCTTCTTCGTCACCGCAACCAAAGCGCTCTCGATCGCGACGGACTTCGCCGACTTCGGCTCGGACCTGCGTGATCTCCGCAAGAGGCTGCGCGCCGCAGGGTCGGAGATCTTCGACGAGTTTCCCAAGTACGCAACCTCGTTGCGGCGACTGCTCGGAATCCGATCGGAGCAGGCACTGGAGCTGTTCCACCAGACCGTCTCGATGAAGTCGGTCGGCAACCTCAACGACTTCGTGCGCGACCACATGCTGGAACCGAGCGACTCGACTGAGCGCGTGCGCGACATCATCGTCCACTTCGAGGACCTGACCAAGGCTCACGACGCCGTCAAGCGAGCGCGGGAGCAACTCGAAGCGCTCGAGCCCGTCGTGCAGACCGCGGCCAAGTACGACGCCGCGCTTGCCGAGCGGGAGACGCTGGACCGCGAGCGATCAGCCGTACGGCTCTTCATCGCCGAGCTTCGCTCCAATCTGCTTGCCGGCGAGATCGTCCAGCTCGAGACCGAGGGCTTGGTCTTGTGGAAGGAGCAGGATACTGCAAAAGCCAAGCAGCAGAAGCTAAACCACGAACGTGACGCTCTCATCGAGGAGCGTGCGATGGCGGGCGGGGACCGCATCGGCGAACTGGAGCGGCTTGCCAGTGAGGCACGAGCCCAGGCCGAAAGCCGTCGTCAGGCCAGGACGCGGTTCGATGCAGCCGTCGCCGATGCCGGACTGGAAGCGGTCGCCGGTAGTGAGGAGTTCGCAGCCCTGTCCGCTCTGGTCGCCACCGAACGCCTGCGGCTTACCGCCGAGAAGCGGACCCTCGACGCAGCCACCGCCGACGCGATCGGGCGCGAGAAAGAGTTCCAACGCAAGTGCGACCAGGTCGCTGAAGAACTCACGAGCTTGGAGCAACGCACCAGCAACCTGGACCTCGCGCAGGTCGAGGTGCGCGCAGAGCTGTGCGCGGAACTTGGGCTGACGCCTGAGGAGCTTCCCTATGCCGGCGAGCTCCTCGACGTCAGCGATGAGCACTCCGAGTGGCGGGGCGCCGCCGAACGAGTGCTGCGTGGCTTCGCGCTCTCACTGCTGGTGCCACAGCAGCACTACGACGCCGTTGCGGGCTGGGTGAACAGCCGTAGGCTCACGTTTCGCGGCCGCGGTGGCCAGGTGAGGGGAGCCAAGCTCGTCTACGAACGGGTTTCCAGACAACGGGTTCGCCTCCAATCACCCGGGCACGAGGGCCTCTTGCTCGCCGACTGCATCGAGGTCAAAGACGGGCCCTTTCGTGAGTATCTCGTCGACGAGCTCGTGAAGCGGGCCGACTACCGATGTGCGTCAAGCCTCGAGGAGTTCCGCAGCCAGCGGCGCGCCGTGACCCGCGAGGGGCAGGTGCGCTCCGGCGAGCGTCACGAAAAGGACGATCGGCACCGCGTCGACGACCCCCGTCGTTGGGTCCTCGGCTGGGCCAACGAACGGAAGATCGCCGCGCTGCGCACCGAGCTCGCCGATCTGGAGCAACAGCGCGCCACGGCTATCAGCGAGCTGGCGAGACTGAACGGGCAGCGGGATACGCTGCAGGCCAACCTCGATGCTCTCGCTCGCCTGGAGGGATTCCAATCCTGGGCCGACCTCGATGTTGACGAGGCCGAGTCGCGCGCGAACGACCACGACGACGAACGCGTCCGGCTGCTGGCCGGCTCGTCGCGACTGGAGGAGATCGCGCGGGCGCTCGCCGACAACGACGAACAAGCCGCCGCCGTGGGGGAGTTCATCGAGAAACTCACAGGCCAGCTCGCCACCACGGAGGTGGCGAAAAGGCAAGCGGAACAAGGGAAGAAGCGCGACGACGAGTTCGTCGCAGCGCACCCAGGCGAGCAGCTGGCAGCCGCCCGCGCGTCGTACGAGGCCCTCGACGGACACCTGGCGAAGAACCGTCCGGTGCGAGCTACGGACTGCGCCGAGACCGAGACGGCCCTCTCCGCCGATCTCCATCGGCGCATCGAGCGACTCTCCGGTCAACTCAACGGCTATGGACTGAACCTCGGCCAGTACATGGGCGACGTCCTGCGACGCTGGCCCGAGCTTCGCGCGGACATGGACGCCAACGTCGAGGCGCGCCGGGACTTCCTGGCGTTCCGCGATCGCGTCGCGACCGACGACCTCCCGCGTTTCGAGAGCGAGTTCAAGGAGCAGCTCAACAAGAACGCCATCCAGGAGCTGGCAGGTTTCAACAACTGGCTCAACCGGCAGGCGTCCGCCATCGACGAGCGCGTCGATCGCATCAACGAGGCGCTCGGTGCGGTGCCCTACAACCCCGGTCGCTACATCCGGCTGGAGAAGGAGCCCACCACCAATCAGGATGTCGCGCAGTTCCGTTCAGACTTGCGCAACCTCACCAACGACAGTCTCGCGGTCGACGGCGACCAATATTCCGAGCAGCGCTTCCTCGACGTGAAGCGAATCATCGAGCGCTTCCGCGGTCGCGACGCCTACGCCGAATCGGACAAGACCTGGACACGGCGGGTCACCGACGTGCGCAACTGGTTCGTCTTCTCTGCCTCCGAGCGCGACGTCGAAACCGGTGATGAATGGGAGCATTACAGCGACTCCGACGGCAAGTCCGGCGGTCAGAAAGAGAAGCTCGCCTACACGATCCTGGCGGCGTCCCTCGCTTACCAGTTCGGGCTCGAGTGGGGTGTCGAGCAGTCACGAGACTTCCGGTTCGCGGTCATCGACGAGGCATTCGGGCGCGGCTCGGATGTCTCGACGCGCTACGCGCTGAACCTCTTCGCGACGCTCGGACTGCAACTTCTCATCGTCACACCATTGCAGAAGGTTCACGTCATCGAGCCGTACGTGAAGGCGATCGGTTTCGTCGACAATCCGACCGCCACGTTCTCCCGGCTGCAGACGATGACGATCGAGGAGTACCGGACGCGACGCGACGGACGGCGGACGTGAGCGCCGGGTGGACCGCACCAGAGGACATTGCCGCCAGGGTCAGACGCCGGTGGGACGACGGATCGCTGTTGCGTGCCTATGCCAACGGTGATGCCTTCGATCCGATCGAGGTGCGCCTTCGTGGCCCCACACCGTCGCAGGTCGGTGACGACATCGCCGCCGCCCGCGAGTGGGTGGTCGCCCTCGATGCCGGCCGTCGTAACGACCGCCGATACACCTTGCAGTGGCAATCGATCGGCGGCCGACAGATCGGCCGCAACCGGTTGCCCGTCCGGGCAGTGGTGTCCTCGATCGAGCAGGTCTCGGCACTCCTGAGCGTGGCCGCCCCGGTTCGTCGTTTCGACGAACTCCTGGCCCTCGCACGCCAACACCCTCTGGTTCGGCAGTGGGTCATCCAGCATCCGCATCGCGCACTCGAGCTGGGGACCGAGCTGCCACAGCTGATTGCTGCCTACGTGTGGCTCGACGGTCACCGTCATTCGAATCGGTATCTGCGCGAAATCAGTGCGCCCGGCGTCGACACGAAGTTCGCTGAGCGCCACCGACCAGTCTTGGCCGCCATGCTTGGCGTTTCGTCGACCGCGTCGGGATTCCTGGCCGACCTTGGCCTTCGGTCGAAGCCCGGATTGGTTCGGCTGCGGCCCGCGCCCTCGCTGGGCTTCCCGGCTCCGCTCACCGAGCTGGCGGTGCGTTCCGAGGAGTTGACACAGCTCACGGTCGAACCACGAGTGGCATTGATCATCGAGAACGAGATCAGCTATCTGAGCGTCGACGTCCCCGAAGACGGCGTCGTGATCTGGGGGAAGGGCTTCGACGTCGACAGCGTCGGTCGGCTTCGATGGCTTGCCGACGCCGACGTTTATTACTGGGGAGACATCGACACCCACGGATTCGCCATCCTCGACCGTCTACGGGCGTGGCTCCCACGAGCACGTTCGGTTCTGATGGACCGTGAGACGCTGCTCGCCCATCGCGACCGTTGGGTCACCGAAGACCGTCCGGCCCGGTCGGACCTCACACGACTGATGCCTGGCGAGCAGGACCTCTATTCGGAACTGGTCGGGGACGGATTGGGTGAACAAGTGCGCCTCGAACAGGAACGAATCGACTGGGATTGGGTCGAGCAACGGTTACCAGTAGTCCACCGTGTGGGTGATAGTGACAGCGCACACGGCGGTAAAATCTGTGGTCGCCCGAGGATTGACAAGGAGGTGCTGGCCGTGAAACGTCGTCGTGTCGTTACGAAGGATAGCGTGAAGCGGGCCGCCGCTCGATCCACGAAGGCATCGGCAAGACTCGAGAATCGCGTAGTTCCCGCCGGCTTCGTACGGTCACCAGCTGTGAAGTGTTTCTTGGCAGCGCGTCAACCACGTCCCTGATGCCGCTGACTCCGGAGTATGGCGAAACACCGCTTCCGGACGACGAATTGGCTTCTTTGCTGCCGGAGGTCGTGCGGATTTTGGGTCAACCGGTACATAGGGCTGCGGTCTACGATTTGGAACAGGGCGTCCAGGAGCAGGTGGCCGAGGAGCTTCTCACCGCGGCTCTAGAGGGCTCGCTGCAGCCCAGTGAACTGCTGACCGATTACTTCCTCAAAGACCTGCACGGCCGCCTGTACGGAGAGATTTGGACATGGGCGGGCAAATGGCGGACGCATGATGTCAACATCGGGGTTGCATACGAGCAGATTGCTGTCGACCTGCGCAATTCATTGGGCACGATGTTGTATCGATGGGAGAACACCGACGACTGGACGCCTCATGAACTGGGTGTTGTGGCCCATGCCGAGACGGCAAGGATCCACCCGTTTGTCGACGGAAACGGTCGTACCACAAGGCTCCTCGCAGACTTACTGTTCGTTGCTGCCCAAGATTCCGATCCGGTGTTCCAGTATGACTGGAATGTCGACAAGGTCAGCTATATCAACCTGTTTCGTCGGTACGACGCAGACCGGGACGTGACGAGTCTCGCGAGATTGCTCGAAGCCAGGCCTATAGGCGAATGAGATGTCATCTGCGGCCCTGCGGGCGGACAGTCACCCCTACAGCCTTGAGGATCTTCAAGACTGTCGTGCGGCCCATCATCAACTCCTCCGCTACCTGCCGGCTGGACTGTCCTGACTCATATGCCTCAACTACCGCAGCCCGCAACCGGGCGGTGATCCGTCGCCGCTGACTGAGCGGAGAGACGAATCGTGACGACCCGTCAGTCGCATCCGCATCACTCTTCGCATCGGTCAACAATGTGTTCGGACTAAACCGTCCCAGGGCTACCAGGTAGAACGGCCCCTAGAAAACGCCGTTCCTCCGGGGGCCGTTTCATGCCGTTATACCCGGCGAGGATGTCGTTTCGCCCGGGCGGGTGTCGCATTCCTGTCGCGCCGCCTCGTCGAGGGACGAACCGACGTCCGCATTCGACGCGCCCCTTTTCGGCGGTTGCTCGTCCTGGCCTGCAAAACCACTCGATCCTCAGGTGCGTCACGATGCCGGGCTAGGATGCCCGCACGGCATCGCTGCGTTGCGAGGCGTAAGGCGAGCGAGCCGACGGCCCACAGCTGTACCCGTGACTTGACCGCAGTTCTACGGATGGCTGACTTCGCGTTCCACCGGCGCCGAGCGGCGGATCGCCAACGTGAGGAGCACGGCGTGGATGCTCTGGTTCCGCGGCTTGATTTCGCCGCCCTTGCGCAGTCTGTTTACCTCAACCAGGCCGCCCTGGGCCTGATCCCCGCCCAATCATTGGAGGTGATGCTGGAGCACCTCACCCAGACAGCCCAGCACGGCAATGTCCGACTCAGCGATGAGGAGGAGCTGCGGATTCTCGACGAACTCCGTGCCGCCGGTGCAAGACTGCTCGGCGCGGAGCCTGGCGCGGTGGCCGTACTTGGAGGGGCCAGCGCGGGGCTAGCAACAGCGGCGGCTCTGGTGCCGGCCGGGGACGTCGTCCTGGTCGCGACGGATTTTCCCAGCGTCACGCATCCGTGGCTTGCCGGTTCGGCAAGTGGACGATCGGTGACGTGGGTCGAGGACAGAGCCAGTGTCAGCCTTACTGAGTCCGTCGTTGACGCCATACGGCCGGGCGTCGCCGCTGTGTGCGTGAGCGCGGTGATGTACGGCACGGGCTCCCGGGTCGACTGCGCGGTACTCGCCGACAGCGCTCACGAGGTCGGTGCTCGACTGATTGTCGACGCTACTCAGCTTGCCGGCGCCGGCGAGGTCGCAATGGCCGATTGGGACGCCGACTTCGTGGTCACCAGCGGATACAAATGGTTATGCGGACACGGGGGAGTGGCGTTGTTCGCGGTAGGTGACGATCTGCTGGACTCGATCCCGCCGCATCCCGGTTGGATGGGGACTCCGAACCCGTTCGCCTTTGACGCTACTCGCCGCGAACAGGCACCAGGAGCTCGCCGATTCGAGCAGTCAACTATTGCGTATGCGTCGGCGCTGGGGCTCACTGAATCGATCACCCGGCTGAACGGTCTCGGCTCGGGGACTATCGAGGCCCACGCGCGCCTCCTGGCGGCCGAGCTGGTCGAAGCCGTTGAGCCACTTGGCTGGCATCCGTTCCGCGACCTCGATGACCCGGCCGCCAGCCCGCACATCATCGCGTTGCAGCATGCCGACCTTGACGCAACCGTTGTTCGGGCAGCACTTCACCGGGAGTACGGAATCGTGACTAGCGCAAGGCTGAATGCGATCCGAGTCTCACTGCACGTCTACAACGACTCCGGTGACATCGAATCGCTGGTCGGCGCGCTAGCCACGATTGGTAAATCAGCCCCCCATACCGTCTAGGGTCGCGAGCCGGGCCGCGGCGGCTGCCCGCGCCGACTTCCCGCCGACACCCAGCTTGGCGTAGCAGTTCGATAGGTGCCGTTCCACGGTCCGCACGCTCAGATGCATTGCGGCCGCGATTGAGTCGTTGTCCTTGCCCTGAGCGATGAAGCGGAGGACCTCGATTTCGCGGTCGGTGAGCAGGCCGCTATCGAGCGGCGGCGCGGAGCGGCCCGCCGGCAGGAAGCTGCGCAGCTGCGCGCGAAACTCGGCCCAGGCCGGTTCGTTCTCGAGCAGGATGTGGTTGGCGCTGCCGAGAGGGACGAACTTGGCACCCGGAATCAACGACGCGAGGTTGCGCCCCTCGGCGAACGGCACTACCGCGTCGTCCCGGCAGTGCAGCACCAGCGTCGGAACAGTAGTCGCTCGCGCCAGATCCCTGACGTCCACGGCGTATCGGACCGCACGGGAGCGGGCCGCGTGCTCACCAGAACACGATGCTCGCTGCAGTTCGTCGAACCACGCCGTTTGCGCATCCGAGCCACCCGGAATGAACAGCGTGCTGAACACTCGCCGAAACGCCGGGTTCGACTTGCCCCAGCCCAGCCGGGTCAGCGAGACGAGCATCTCGGCTTCCTCCCGGGCCTGCGGTGTCGGATCGCGTGCGACCCGGCCCTGTGTGTAGGTGCCGTAGAGCACCAGTGCAGTCACTCGATCCGGATGACGAACCGCATAGGCGAGCGCCACCGGACCGCCCCCGCTGGCCCCGAACAAGCTGAATCGGTCCACGCCGGCGGCATCGACGACAGCCTCGAGGTCGTCGACCCAGTTCTCCAGCCCCAGGCTCGGATACTCCCGGTCGGACAGGCCGCAGCCGCGCTCGTCGTACCGGACGAGGGTGTGCTCCTGGCTCAGGAATTCCACCCAGTGGCGCCAGACCGGCGACGTCCAGTCCCGTTCGAGGTGGGTCATCCAATGTCCGGCCTTGACCACCGCCGGGCCGTGCCCGCTCGTAGCGTAGGCGAGCCGCACGCCATCCGGCGCGGTGCAGAACCGCAGTTCCTGGCGCACGTGAACATGCTACGTGCGAGCCGACACGCTCGGCGCCGCAATTTGGGTAGTAGCACCGATGCAGTCGGAGGCGTCGAATTCGTATCGTTCCGCGCATGGAGATGGTGCGCCCGACGATCGCTCGCGACATGCGCGTGGATCGGCGATGACCGAATCCAGAGTGGACAAATTCTTGAGGCGGATGCCTCAGGCGCCGCAATGCCCACAGGGTCAACGATTATCCGCATGGTCCTCCTCGCAGCCCACGGAAAGCAACCGGCGCCACCACTCCAGGCATGCGTCGCCGTCGGGTATCCAATGTGAAATCCATTGCACAACAACATAAGTAGTCGCACAACACCCACCAGGCCTCGGATCGCCAATCGATCCGGTCACTAGAAAGGAATCACTCATGACCACGATGAACACTGCGGTTGACAACGGCGTCAACGTCGATGCCCTGCTCGGTGTCCGAGCCGCACTGCCGGATGCACCGGAAATCGCCCAGTTCCAATGGCGGACAACGGTTTCCTGGATCAACGGTACCCACAGTCAGTCCACCGTCGACACCTTCTCACGGCTTCGGCGAGCCACAACAGCACAAGTCGAAGTTCACCTACGATGCCGACCATCCTTTGGCGTTCGCCGCGCAAGACAACGGCGCAACCCCGGTCGAATATGTGCTGGTCGCCCTCGGCAGCTGCCTGACCGCCGGCGTCGCGTCGATCGCTCAACAGCGCAACATTCAGCTGCATTCCGTGCAGGCGACCATCGAGGCACAACACGACCTACACGGAATCCTCGGTGCGGACCCCGATGTCCGCAACGGATTCAGCGGCGTCAAGGTGACCTACACGATCGACGCGGACGCAACGGCCGACGAGATCAGGGCGCTGGTGGCCCAATCGCAAAAGCGCTCAGCGGTATTCGACATCCTCACCAACCCGACCGACGTCACCGTCGACGTCGCCTGAAACCGTCTAGGGAGCCTCACCGTGCTGAAGACAACCACCGTCGTGGTGGGCGCCGGCCACACCGGGCTCGCGATCAGTCGCTGCCTCGCCGACCGGTCCATCGATCACGTCGTATTCGAACGCGGCGAGGTGGCCCACTCCTGGCGTACCCAGCGGTGGGACTCGCTGCGGCTGCTGACGCCCAACTGGATGACTCGGTTACCGGGCTTCGCCTACCGCGGAGAAGACCCCGACGGCTACCTAACGGCTTCCGAGACAGCGCAATTGATCGAGAACTACGCGAAGGACAGCGCCGCACCGGTGCGGGCCAACACCACCGTGGTGTCGGTCCGGCCGGTCGAGCGCGGGTACGTGGTGCAGACCGACCAGGACACCTGGCATGCACGCACGGTGGTGTCCGCCTCGGGCGGCTCCGCCGTACCCCACGTGCCGCGCGCTGCACTGCGCCGTGCCGGCCGGGATCACCACGCTCACCCCGACGGAGTACCGCAATCCGGGCGAGCTGCCCGACGGCGGTGTCCTCGTCGTCGGCGCTTCGGCGAGCGGCGTCCAGATCGCCGAGGAGCTGCACCGCTCCGGTCGGCCGGTCACGCTCGCGGTCGGCGAGCACGTCCGCATGCCGCGCACCTACCGGGGCAAGGACATCCTGTGGTGGATGGACGCGTCGGGGCTGCTCGACGAGCGGTACGACGAGATCGGAGACCTGTCCCGGGCGCGCAGCCTGCCGTCCATGCAGCTGGTCGGCTCACCGGAGCGCAGAACGGTCGACCTCAACGCGTTGCGGCGACTCGGCGTGCGACTGGTCGGCCGGCTGGCCGGCATCCGGGACGGGGTGGCGCAATTCTCCGGCTCGCTGGCCAACATGGGCGCGCTGGCTGACCTGAAGCTTGGCCGGCTGCTCGACACCTTCGACACATGGGCGGCCGAAGCGAATGTGGACGGCCTTGGCGCCCGCAGAAAGATTCGCCGCCACCGAGGTTCCCGCACCGGCGCAGCTCGCCCTCGACCTTCGTTCCGGCGAGATCCGGACGATCCTGTGGGCCACCGGATTCCGGCCGGATCTTTCGTGGCTCCAGGTCCCGGTATTCGATCGGAAGAGCCGCGTCCGCCACGACGGCGGTGTGACCGCCAGCCCCGGCCTCTATCTCATCGGTATGCCGTTCTTGCGTCGCCGAAAGTCGAGCCTCATCGACGGCGCCGCCGATGATGCCGCGGACGTCACCGACCACCTTGCTTGTTACCTCGCATCCGATTGAGGAGCATCCGATGGACAACCACTACGACGTGATCGTCGTCGGCGGACGGTGCGCGGGCGCCGCAACCGCGATGCTGCTCGCTCGCGGGGGCCTGCGGGTGCTCGTCGTCGAGGCCGCCAAACGGGGCACCGACACCTTGTCCACGCATGCGCTCATGCGTGGCGGCGTGCTGCAACTGCACCGCTGGGGTCTGCTCGATGCGGTCGTCGCCTCGGGTACGCCGGCCATTTGTGCGACCCAGTTCAGTTACGGCGACGACATCGAAACCGTCGACATCCGCACGGGCGACGGAATATCGGCGCTGCGCGCCCCACGCCGAACGGTGCTCGACGCGCTGCTGCTGGATGCGGCCCGTGCGGCCGGCGCCGAGATCCTCAGCCCGGCTCGGGTAACCCGCCTGCTGAAGAGCGGCGGCACTGTGTGCGGCATCGAAGGCATCACTCGCGGGAGCGGCGCGTCCTTCCGCGCCACGGCGACGCTCACCGTCGGCGCCGACGGACGCGGCTCGATGGTCGCGCAGTGCGGTCGGCGCGGGATTCCACCGCCGCGGTACGGCGTCGGGCGCCATCATCTACGGATACTTCCCCGGACTGGCGCGTGACCACTACCACTGGGCGTATCGACCGGGAGTCACCGCGGGCGTAGTGCCCACCGGTGACGGGTTGGCCTGTGTCTGGGCCGGGACCGCGAGTGCGCGGTTCGACGCCGTGCGGACCGAACGTCTCGAGACCGCCTTCCGGCTGCTGCTGGCCGAGGCGGCGCCCGAGGTCGCGCAGTCGATCGCGGCGGCATTGCCGGCCGGTCGGCTCCGCGGCTTCCCCGGTGCCCCAGGCTTATGTCCGATCGTGCGGCGGTCCGGGCTGGGCATTGGTCGGCGACGCGGCGTACTACAAGGACCCCATCACCGCGCACGGCATCACCGACGCGCTGCGCGACGCGGAGCTTCTGGCCCGCGCGGTGCTCGACGCACCCAATGGCGGGCGGGCGCAGCTCGACGCCATCCACGACTACCAACACACCCGTGACCGGCTCTCGGTACCACTGTTCGACATCACCGAGCGCATCGCGAGCTACCAGTGGGACCTCGCCGAGTTGCGCGCACCTTCGAAGGCACTGAGCCAGGCGATGCGGCCCGAGGTCGCCACACTGCTCGGATTCGACCGCCCCGATCGATCCGATCGCTCCTAGCCGGATAGCCGACATGATCTCGTCACGGGCCAATCGGCAACGATCCCTCACTGCACTGGTGCAGATTCTGGGATTGTCGGTCTGGTTCTCGGCCACCGCTGCTGTACCGAGCCTGCGCTCGGAGTGGGGCTTCGGCCCGACTGCCGCGGGATGGTTGACCGCATCGGTTCAGATCGGTTTCGCCACCGGTGCGGTCACCTCGGCCCTGCTCAATCTCGCCGACCGCGTCAAGCCGCAGTACCTGCTCGCCGCAAGCGCCGCGTGCGCCGCCGCGTGCACCGCTGCGCTCGCCCTCTTCGGGCACGGTCTCTCCGCGGCCATCGCGTTGAGATTCCTCACCGGGGTCGTGCTGGCAGGTGTCTACCCGGTGGGGCTGAAGCTGATGGCCTCATGGGCCCAATCCGCCGACCGGGGGCGCTCGTTCGGAGTCCTGATCGGGGCGCTGGCCCTCGGCTCCGCGTTCCCCCACCTGATCAGTGGCCTCGGGCCGCTGCCGTGGAGGACTGTGATGATCACCGCCGCGGCATTGTCTGCCGTCGGGGCGGTCATCGCCTTCGGGGCCATCGTGCCCGGGCCACACCTGGACGGGCGGGCGATCACCCCGAACCCCCGCTATGCGGTCACCATGTTCGCCGAACGCGGCCTCCGGCTTACCAATTTGGGCTACTTCGGCCACATGTGGGAGCTGTACGCCCTATGGACCTGGCTCTCGGTGTTCGTGCTGGCGGGTCAGCATGAACGAGGCCATGCGGCCGCTGCGTCGACCGGCATCATCGCGTTCAGCGCGATCGGGATCGCCGGCCTCGGCGGATCTCTGCTTGGCGGATGGGCATCGGACCGCTTCGGTCGTCGCCCTGCAGCGGTGACCGCGCTGGTGATCAGCGGAGCCTGCTGCATCGCCTCCCCGTTGTTCTTCGCCGCGCCGACTGTGGTTTTGGTCCTGTTCTTGCTGGTGTGGGGTGGCTCCGTCATCGCAGACTCCGGTGTCTTCTCCGCCTCCCTGAGCGAGATCGCGGACAAACGTCTCGTCGGCACCGCGCTCACCGCGCAGACGGCAATCGGCTTCCTGCTCACCGTGGTGACGATCCACCTCGTCCCCGTAGCCGCCGGCCTGGTCGGTTGGCGGTACGCCTTCCTGCTGCTCGCACCTGGTCCGGTGATCGGTGCCGTCGCGATGGCAGCGCTTCCTGGGCTCCCGACATCCATCACCGCAACTAAGGAGAAAACCCATGACTACCACTTCCCCGAATCGCTCCGCTCGGCCCCGCAAGCGGGAGGTGCCCCCAACCCGCCGGACCAACGCGATACGCACCACTCCGCTTGTGGGTCAGGTCGCTGAGCTGTCCCGCACCGTCGGTGACGACGACATTGCGCTGTTCACGCTGATCAGTGGCGACCACAACCCCCTGCATTACGACGAAGCTGCCGCCAAAGCATCCCGATTCGGCGAAATCGTGGTCCAGGGCGGTGTCACCAGCGCGATCCTCAATGCCGTTGTGGCGGAGAGATTGCCGGGCCCTGGAACCGTGTTCCTCAATACCAACTGGCATTTCAAGGCGCCGGTGCGCCCCGGTGACACGATCACCGGCCGCGTGGAGGTCATCTCCGTCCGCGCCGACAAGCCGGTCACCACGCTCAAGACGACGGTTACCCGGGACGACGGCACGGTGGTGCTCGACGGAACCGCGGTGTGCTACACGATGGACATAGCCGGCGGCCACGATCGGTGACACACCTGGCGGCGGGATCGGGGAAGCTTTGGTGGCTTGACGCTTGCTTGCCGGGTTGGTCTTAAATGTACTTCCAGGCGACGGCGTCCGGCAGCGCGCGATGAATCAGCGTATGAACATTGCGAACCGTCGTGGGCGCCAAGCCCAGTGATGTCTGCTTGGGCACGATGCCGGCCCGGTACCGGCGTACCGCAGCACGATCCCGTTTCACCCTGCCCTCGGCGAGGAGCTTTCCGTACAGCTTGAGAAGTTGAGGCTCGCTGAGCTTTTGGATCCGTTCTTCACCGATGTGGCGCACTACGTAGTGCTGCGGGTCGTCCTTCCGGTTCTGCCACGTGGGTCATTGGTATCGAGAGTGAGCGTAAACGTACTATGCCCCAACCACTTTGACACCTGAAGACGCGGTCACATTACGTGCAGGACGAACAAGACAAGCGCGGCGACCGTGACGACCACCAGTAGCGTCGCAAGGATCGCGACAACGATTTTCAAATCTATCTTCGGCGGTTGGTTGACTGCTCGCTGTTGCTGTGCACGATGCCTTGGTCCTGACGCGGGAAGTGCCACCGCGGTGGCCTCTGTCGCGCCGGTCTCAGCAGCCACGATTCCCAACTGCTTCGCAAGCGCGTCGGCGAACTCCGCGCAGGAGTCATAGCGATCATCGGGCGCCTTTGCCAGGGCCTTCGAAAACACCGGGCCCAGATCGGTCAGGGCGGGCCGCCGGGTACCAATCGCCGGGGGTGGAGTGTTGAGGTGTTGGCTGATCACGACGGCCGGGTTGGAATGCTGAAACAGCGGCGTGCCGGTGAGCAGATGGAAAGCCGTTGCGGCTAATGCGTATTGGTCCACGCGCCCGTCCACCTGCACGCCCATCAATTGTTCAGGCGCGGCGTACGCGACCGTGCCGACCGCCATGTTCGTGGCTGTTATCCCGCTGGCGTCATCGACCCAGCGGGCAATCCCGAAGTCGGCCAAGAAGATTCGCTCATCGGGTTCTTCAGGATGCGACACCAAGATGTTTGAGGGCTTGACGTCGCGATGCAGCAACTGCCGCTGGTGCGCGTAGTCCAACGCCTCGGCGACCGCTCGGATGATCGTCACCACCTCGTCGGGTGGCATGCCGTTGGGGTAACGCTCTCGCAGCAGGGAGCCGGCGTCGGTGCCCTCTATGTAGTCCATCGAGATCCACAGTCGGCCCTCCAGCTCTCCGCGGTCGTGGACTTCGACGATGTGCGGGTGCCACAGCGTCGCGGCGATATCCGCCTCACGGTTGAACCGCTGCCGATACTCGTCGTCGGCGGTCAGAGCAGCCGGTAGCACCTTCAGCGCGTCACGGCGCGGCAACCTCGGGTGCTGGGCCAGGTAGACGATGCCCATCCCGCCTGCGCCGAGCTCACGCAAGATGGTGTAACCCGCGTAAATCTGCCCATTAGCCAACGGCATGTGCAAATCGTACAAGTCTCGGCTCACCATGAATGGCCGCTTGCCCTGCTTAGGGCCGGTCGTCGCGTGAGGGCGCTCAGTGGCTGATCCAACGACCGAAAAAGCAAAGGCGTGGATGCGGCGGTCGGCGTCATCGCGGTAGGCACGACGTTCTTCGCCGGGGTCCGGTTCTGGCCGCACGCGCACCGTGCTCTACGTGAAAGGTAGTGGTCGACGAAACGGTCATCGGCTTAGCCCTGACGAGCAGGATGCAGATCTTTTAGGCGTGTGTGGACAGTGTCGGCCTCCGCCCACATCGGGACATAGACGCTGATTCCGTTTGCGGCGGCCATCCGGGGTCTGCGACACCGCCAGTTGAGGGTGCTTGCGTGAGGACACTTCCAGGGTTTCGCGACGATCCGAGTCGAGTAGCCGACCTGGTCGCGGGACGCGATATGGCACGTGTTCGCTCAGCCGCCGTGACACGATATCGAGGTGAGCGACGTTAGCGTGCGCTTCTCGGGAAACGGTGAGGAATATCCGGAGCGTGATGCGTCGGTGATCGATGAGTTGCTCGATCGGGCGGTGGCGGCGAGTAACCGTGGCGATCGCGTGACTGCGACGGCACTCGCCGGGCAGGTGCTGGCTGTCGAGGGCGAGAACGCCGATGCTGAGGACCTGTTAGCCGCGCCTCCAGACGGCGGTGAGATTCGGCGGTTGACGATTTTATTCGTTGATCTGGTGGATTCGACGGTGTTGTCGACCCGGGTGGAACCCGAAACATACCGCGTGCTGGTGGGCCGGTATCGCGACCTCGTGATGGAGATCGTGGCTCGATTTGAAGGCCATGTGGGCTCGACGAAGGGCGATGGTGTGCTGGCCGTCTTTGGTCACCCCCGCGCGCACGAGAACGATGTACGCCGCGCGGTGCAGGCGGGTTTGGAGATCACCCGCGAGGTGGCCCGGCTCAGTGACCAGGCGCGGCGTCGGCTCGGGGTGTCGCTCAATGTCCGGGTCGGAGTGCACCGCGGGCTGGTGTATCTGGACACCGCCCAGGACGACGTGTACGGGTTGGCGGCCAATCTGGCGGCGCGCGTGTGCGACCTGGCGCCGTCGAATGCGGTCGTGGTCTCCGACGCTGTCGCGCGGTTGGTGCGCAACGACTTTGACCTGGAGGCGAGGCCTGCTGCTGCGGTTAAGGGTGTTGAAGGGTTGATCGGCCACCACCAAGTGACCGGTGAGCGGGTCGAGCTGGCGAAACTCACCCGCGGTCCGCTGGTCGGGCGTGACCGCGAGCTGGCACGCTTGCAGAAGTGTTGGGCGCGTGCGCAGACGGGCACGTTGACCACCCCGGGGATGGTGTTTCGCGGTGAGCCCGGGATCGGAAAGTCCCGTCTCGCAGCTGCGGCCATCGATTTGGTCGAAACCTCTGGCGGTGTGGTGTTGGAATTGATGGGGTCGCCGTTTCACACCGACGCCGGCCTGCACCCGGTGCGCGCGCTGCTGGAGCGCCGGTGTGGCATCGGTCGCCTCACCGAGCAGCCCGAACGGCTGCGGCTGCTGGACGCCGAGGTGCGGGCCCGCGGGCTGGATCCAGTGAGTGTGGTGCCGTTATTGGCGCCGGTCTTGGGGATTGGCGCCGAGCATGGCTATGAGCCGGTGCCTGCTGAGGGCCGCAAGCTCTATGAGCTAATCGCGGCGGCGGTGCACGATTATCTGCTGGCGTGTCTGGGCGGCGGTGCGGGGCTGCTCGTGGCCGAAGACTTGCACTGGTTCGACACGTCGAGCCTGGAGGTACTCGGCTCGCTGCTGAAGGCAAGCTCTGGTCGGCTGCTCGCGGTGCTGACTGGGCGCCCCGGTGGCTGGTTGCCGGACGCGTGGCCGGTCGAGGTGGTCGACTTGCATCCGTTGACCGACGAGCAAACCGATCAGCTGATCGTGGCCCTCAAACCGGGACTGGCCGAGGGTGATCGGGCCGCTGCGGCTCGGCGTTGCGACGGGATGCCGTTCTATATCGAGCAGGTAGTCAATGGTCTCGGTGAGACCGGGGTCCCCGAGGCGCTGTATGAGCCGCTGTTCGCCCGGCTGCGCGCCAGCGCCAACGTGGTCCCAGTCGTGGAGGCGGCAGCGATTATCGGCCGCCACGTCGACCGTGGCCTCTTGCGGTCAGTGGTCGATCTGGCCGGAGACGACTTCGAGGACGCGATCGGCGAACTCGAGAATGCGCTGGTCCTCGAGCCGTGGGGGACCGACGGTTGGCGATTTCGCCACGAGCTATTGCGCGAAGTCGCGGCCGAGTTAGCGCCCCCGAGCGTGCGCCGAGGGCTCCACGGCCAGGTGGCCGATGTTCTCGTCGAGGGCGGCGGTGACCCGGACTGGCGGCTCGTCGCCGGCCACTACGAGCAGGCCCAGCGGTTCCAGGACGCGGCCTCTGCCTACCAAAAGGCATCAACCGCGGCCCGCCAGCGCGGCGCCTTACAGGAGGCGCGCACCTACTTGGGCGTCGCCCTCACCGGGCTCGAGCGCGCCGCGCCCGGGCTGGACCGCGACCGACGCGAGTTGGCCCTTCGGTTGGAGCGGGGATTCCTTGCTGGTGCCGTGGAAGGCACCTCCAGCCGCGCCGCCGCCGCTGACTTTGAGCGATGCCTGGAGCTGGGGACTACCGACCTGCGTGGTGACGAGGTGTTCGCGTCACTGCTGGCCTTGGGGGGCTACTACGCCACACGAGCCGACTTGTCCCGGATGGCCCGCGTGGTCGAGTCGTTGAGCGCAGGTTTTGGCGAGGACGGGCGGTGGTCCGGTGCGATGATCGAGACTGGTTATGGGGTGATGACCTGGCTGTGCGGCGAGTTCGCCACTGCGAGTTCGCATCTTGAGCGAGCCAGGGCCGGTCAGACCGCGGCACACCGTCACGACACCGATGCAGTGTGGTTCATACCCATTGACCCGGTCGCAACGGCGCGAATCCATCTGGCCTTGGTCGGCCTCGTGCGCGGCGATCTCTCCGGCGCGACGGCCGAGCTGGCGCACACGACACGCTGGGTCGAACAGCTCGGCTTCCCGCAAGGTCCCTACAGCCTCGCGTACACGCTCTGGGCGGAGTGCTGGCTGTGGATGGAAGCCGGTCAGCTTGACCGCGCCGCAGTCGCGGCTACGGCTATGACCGATGTCGCCGAGCGGCACGGCTTCGACAGCTTTCGCGAGTTGGGGGTCGGGATGTACGCCGGCGCAAAGGCGCTGGCCGCACTGGGTGCCGACAACCTCGACCCGAGCGCGCTCGCGGCCGCGATCCAGCCCATAGCTATCTTTGTGGATGCCTCGCGCTTGTTCGGGCAGAACGCCTATACCACCTTCTTCGATGCCCTTTTGCGCGCGGCTGTTGCTCGCCGCCGGCCAGCCCGAGCAGGCCCGAGACCGCCTCAACATCGGTCTGCAGCTGGCCGACGACACCGGGATGCACTTCTACGACGCCGAACTGCTTCGCTTGCGGGCCCACGCCCAAACCGAGCCCGCAGCCCGCCGCGCGGATCTCGACACGGCCCTTCGACTCGCCCGCCGCCAGGGCGCCACCTTGTTCGAACTGCGTGCCGCCCTTGATGATTTCGAGCTACGCGGCCAGTCGGCGCGCGCCACACTCGCCGATGTGGTCAGCCGGTTTCCCACCGATAGCGAGTGGCCGGAACTCACCCGAGCCGAGGCCGCCCTCAAGGGATCCAACCCTCAACTCGGGTAGCGTCTGCCGCCGTTGACGACGGTGAATCTCAGGACACCGAGCTGGCCAGAGGAGAACCCCTCATTGAAATTACCAGCGAAGTCCTCTCGGCCGTTATTTTGTTCTGGCCCAATGGGTCACCTCAACGGATAAGCGATCGCCAATGTCATACGCGGTCGGCCAGTCGTCGTCGTCTACCGCACGTTCAAGATCCTCAACCAAATGGCTTTGCGCCCCCAACTCCGCCAACCAAGCCGACACGGTGGTCCCGATCTCGTGACACGGAACGTAGACACTGCGTCCTTCATGCCGGCGATCAGTGACCTGATAAATCGGCGCCATTCGCAATGACCGCGCTGCTCTCCGGTTTCCCAAATGCCACCTGGAGCGGTCGTCTCGCGTTCGGGATGGTCCCGCACCGAATGTCAGTAGTGCCGGTACTGCGGCGGCAACGGCTTCGCGCAGTGGGTAGGTGACTGACTTCTTCCGGTTGTCGCTCATGATGTGCTCCGTCGAGTCGTTTGGCCGCCGGTCGGCCCCGCTTACTGCTGATCTTTTCGTGAACTTCGGTCGCGGAAATCGGTAGTGCGCTACGTACTTTTCTTTGTCGTCGATGCTGTGGCATACGTGCGACGTACCAACGTCGACCAGAGGACCGTTTGGCCGTAGGCATCGTTGCCGCGACGTTGTCGGCGGGCCTGCCGCGGATATACGCGGCGGGCGAGTTTGAAGGGCCCAGTCCGACGACCGCCACTTGTAGCCACCGCAAGACCGGGCAACTCGCCCTCGGCGGCCCACCCTCAAGCTGCCAACGCGGCGACTATGCGACCGACAACCTGTTGGCTCAGGAGCAACCCGAGATGGCCGACACCGCCGACCGTTACGGTCTCCACTTCGGAGTGGGGCGGCACCGACCGCAGGCCCGGTACGATCATGTCGAGCGTCGCCGTGAATGCCAGCCAACGGACGCCCGCCGGCAGTGGCGCGCAAGCGATTCGCCGCAATAGTGGTGAATCTCCACGCAGTGCCCGCGTTATCGCCGCGAACGGAAACAGGTGCGCCCACGGTGAGCCCCCGAACGGTGCCCCGAGTGTGACGACCGTGTCGACCTGTCCGGCGAGGCGACCACTTGCGATGGCCTCCGCGATCACAACACCGCCGAGGCTGTGGCCTACCAGATGCACCTTGTCCGCGCCGGTTTGAGACAACATCCGGGCAACCTCGGCGGCGAGCTGATCAGCTACCTGCTCCACCGAGGTGCCGAACGGCGCGTAGCTCATGGCATCAAAGATCAAACCCCGCGCACGTAGGGTTCGCGCTAGGTAGGACCAGCTGGATTTCGTGCCCCCAAAGCCGTGCACGAGCAGCACCGGACGCGCCGGGGGCTCGCGCTGCGCCTGGACGGGCGCAGCCCCAGAAAGTGCCTCGTCGAAGCCGCCGCCGACCAGGTGCAACGGCGCCCTCGCGGCTACCGACGCCATCAATCGCACCTCGGACGCCTGCGCCATCGCCACGTGTCCGACCCTCCGGGCCAGCCCGCGGGCGCCACCGATCGGACCGTCCTGCGACCTGACGTTGCGGCGGGGGGTGCCGGAGACCGGTGCCCGCTCATCGCCTGTGTTCATCAGCGCATGCGACATGGCTCACCCTTGACCGTCGGGTGCGGGCTCCGGAAGGCGAACTCCTCGCCGAGCGCGTCCCGCAGGGAACCGTTCGGCACCGTACCGGGCCCGCACTTGAAGTTGCGTTGAGCGACCATCAGCACCATCGACGTTGCTCCCTCCAAAAAAGGCCGGTCATTGGGATCCTTCATCGGTCGAACGAGACGCTTTCCTGACATCACCCAAGGTTTCGTTCGTTCAGGCTGCCGTTCGATGCTGAGATCGCGATGATCCGGCGCTGAAACTTGTCCGCTCCGGATTTCAGTGCCCCGTCAACGGCACGCGTGAAGATGCTCGTCGAGCTCATCCGCAGTCGAATCAATTCGGCACCGGCTCAGCGGAAATCGACGAGGTGGAGACGATGCCAACGCATACAGATTCGGTGCGATTCACCGACATTGCCCTCGCGCTGCGGGATTACGCCGATAATCCGAGCGCATATCTCGCCCTCAACGAAGGCAACGCCTTCTTCTGCGTGCCCGACATTCCCGGGGTCGTCGTCTACCGTGAAACCGGCCGCTACTGGATCCAGTTCGGTGGCCCGTTTGCCGCTCCCGAGAACCGTGGGGCGCTGTTGCGGGCATTTCTCGATCGCGCTGCTCGACAGCGTCGCACAGTGGTCGCGGTTGCGCTGCAGCGCGCCGACGCGGAGTTGTACGCGACGAACGGATTCGTCGTCAATCAGATCGGCTCTACCTATGCTGTCGATCTCGCACGGTTCAGCTTGCGCGGCAAGCGATTCGTCCGGCTGCGAAACAAGATATCGCGAGCGCAGCGGGCGGGGCTCCAGATCGCTGAGGTCGATGCGGCGGACTGGTCTGCGAACATCCAGACTATCGACGCTGCCTGGCTGCACGGCAAGGGTCGCCACGTGAAGCAGTTAGAGTTCCTCGTCGGCGAAATAGGCGGCGAAGCACAACGTTCCCGCAGAATGTTCACCGGTGTCATCGCCGGTAAACCGGTGGCGTACGTGTCGTATGCACCCGCGTTCGGAACACGATCCGGCTGGCTGCACGATCTGAGCCGACGGATACCCGACGCACCCCCCGGGGTGATGGAAGCGATCAACATGCACGCCATCGCGACGTTTCGAGATGAGGGAGCGGACTGGCTTCACTTCGGTTTCACACCGTTCGTGGGGCTGAGCGCGGAGGCAGAGGTGTCATCCGCCAGTGGAGTGTTCGCCCGGATCGTGCGACTGCTCGCCGAACACGGACGAATCATCTATCCAGCCGACTCCCAGGTGGACTACAAGAACAAGTGGTGTCCGGATGTGGTGGAGCCTGAGTACCTGGGATTCCACAACAAGGTGTCCCCAGTAGCCGTCTGGAAGCTGCTACGCATCACGAGGTCGATCTGAGATGTATCGAGGAAGGGTACCCGAAGTGGCCAACGGGGTCCGGATTCCATCCGGTCGGGCACATGCCCCCGCAGGTTCGAGTCCTGCCCCTTCCGCCGACCAAACCACTGCGAGTACACATCGTCTCGACGATGTTCAGCAGGTGGTGGTCATCGCCAATCCCGCTGCCGGCGGCGATCCTCACGGTCTGCTCGACGAGCTGCTCAGCGCGGCACCGAGAACAGTCCAAGTGGATGTCGAGTGGACCCAGGGCGGCGGTGACGCCGAGCGAATCGCCGCCGAATACAGCTACTCACCGTCAACCGTCGTCGTCGCAGTGGGTGGCGACGGAACGGTTCGGGAGGTCGCCGCCGGGATCCATCGTGCGGGTGGCAAACCTGCGCTTGTCGTGGCACCCGCCGGCACGGGCAATTCCAGCTACTTGTGCCTCTGGAACGACCAGCCATGGTCCATGGTTGTACACGCCCTGTACGACAGCGCCCTACACCTCAGATCGATCGACCTCGCTACGATCGAGGAGCTGGACCGCATCATGCTCTTGGGGGCAGGCGCGGGAGTGATCGCGCAAGCCTTGGTCAACGCGCAATCACTGGATGGTGTGGGACGATCTCGCCTGCTGCAAGCCGCATTCGACACTCTGAATAGTTACCCGCCGCATCGCGGTCGCGTCGTGGTCGACGGACGGATCCTGGACGTGAGCGAGATGATCAACGTCAATGTCGGCGGAAATCGCTACAGAGCGGGAAGCTTTCAGTTGCTGCCGCGCTCTGTCGTGGACGACGGACTCCTCGACGTGAGCATTCTCCGCAACTGTCCAGACCCCCTCGAACCCGCCATGCTGTCGATGACCGGTGACATCGCCGATCATCCCGCAGTCGTTTACGGTCGTGGGCGACGGATCACCGTCGAGCGAATCGACGGGGAGGCACTGATTTTCGAACACGACGGTGACGTCGTGCCAGAGCAGCGTAGTTCCTACACGATCTCCGTCTTGGCCGCAGCGCTTCGCGTCGCCGTACCGAGTCCGCTGTCGAACTGCTTCGGCACGAACTAAAATGCGTTGGCTGCGAGGGTGCCGAGCTGAGGGTGTGTGAGCCGGGTCAGACGGCGATCCTCGCGCCGATCCGGTCGGTTGTCCTAGCGCTTGCCTCTCCAAATCCGGACTCCCGCTTGGCCGGTCGGACTTCGTCGCCCACGGCGGCACGCAACCGACCTCCCGGCTGGATTCCCAGTTCGTCGTCTCTGACCTGACTTTTATCAAACTAGTGCGCACCTTGGCCGTGGATTTTGGCGAGGGCTTCGGCAAGATCATTCGGGTGGAGGTTCGGTAGCGGTGAGCGTTTGCTTTCCGCTTGGATCGTGACGGTGCGATAACGGCGTGCGGTTCGCACGGATTCCTTGATGCTCCAGCCGGTTTCGGTCTCAATCTAGTGCGAGACGGCCCGGCCGGCGAACACGACGGTCAGGTCAGCGTCGATCGAGTAGCGCGGGTGCGGTGGTAGATCGGCCGGGCGGCTAAGTCGTGCTTGGACATCCGGAACGCCTTCTCAATGCGCCACAGCTGGTGATACACACCGATGACGAAGTCAGCGGACTGGCCGGTGTGGTTGGTGGTGTAGCCCTTCCAGCCGGTCAGTGCGTCTGTCTTGGCCTCCATCTCGCGGTTGACGCTCTTGGTCGCACCGGTGAGCTTGATGAACCGGCCATGCCGGTCTCATCGAGCACCCGCAACGAGTCGGCCTTGCTGGTGGGTTCGATGATCCGCGCCAACACCATCTGGTGGAAGACCTCGTCGCTGTTGGCGGCCGCATCGAACCCGAGCACGTCGTAGGCGCGGCACCACGCGTCCTACAGCTGCGCCGAGCGCGAGGAGGTGATCGGCAACGGCTCCGATGCTGACCGTGAGCAAACCAGCGCTAGTCGTCGGGAGTCGAACTCCGTCCCGCCTTCCGCGACAAGATCAAATGGCGGGCCGTACCCGAAGGATGAATCAACCACCTCAAACGCTGTCCCGGTCTACCGCTTCGCCGACACGAAGATCGTTGCGGTTGCTCTCTTTCCGTCAAGGTCTACATACAGTCGGTTTTCCTAAGTTGTGGCTCGTTTCGTCGACCGACGCGGAACTCGTAGCCGTCGTAGCAGTCGCAGATGTTTCTAATCATCACGTTGAAGAAGCGGCGATATGCACTTTCGACTAGAAGGGTCTTGAGCCACGTCCATCGGTCCAGACGAGCCAGAGCCATCAGACGGGGTATCGGGAAGTTCTGACACGCAAGAAAAGCGACGACTGTGCCGATTCCGTCGGCAGTTCGCGAGAATGACAGATAGCCGTCGTCACACACGGCCGAGCCGTTCGGACTGTGCACGGTGACCATCCACACACGTTGCTCATTGTCGTCGTAGTCGATCTTTTCCAACTTGTACACGTCTAACTCGTCCTTCCCGAAAAACGCTGTGTAATTCGGCTGGGGAAGGGCGACGACTCGCACGCCCTGCCGAACTGGCCGTCCAAGCTCATCACGCTCCGCGACTACTATCGTGGCGCTCAGAGAATCTCGGTAGAACTGGCCGGCGTGACCGATATCGACCCGGGAGATGAAATCCTCATAGGGCACATTGACGATGCACTCACCGTAGAATAGTTCGGTATCCCGCATGTGTACCCAGCGCATCCCTCGAGCATCGGCCGATACCATGTTGAGTCTTCGTTCCGCCTCCTTAAGCGACGGGATGATCTTTTCGTAGTCGGCTGGCTCGTATACGTCCAGATCAATCTCAAAAGGTAGTTCTCGGCGGAATACGGTATGTTTGGCGAGCATGATTTGCGTTGCCCACAACAGTGTTTCGAATGGCTGACGCACTATCCCAAGACCTTTCGTTGAGTTTCTTTCATGGCCCGATCGTCGTATCTAGTCGCGTGTTGCATGTTCCCTGACCATTTGTGTTTGCACCTTGTCCATCTATGCCCGCAGTCACCAAGGGACGGCTCGCGAAAGATCGAACCACCGGTTCCAACGGCCCACGAGCGGCATGGAGTCAAGGCGGCATCGATAAACGCCGTGTGCGGGGGCGGTGCGACACAGTGCGAATCGGCCAGCAGCACAACATCATCTGAGCCTCCTTACGCTTGACCCTTACTCGGCGGCGCGGGGCTGAGAAGGGTGCTGTGGTGGAAGCCCAGCCGGGGGTCGCTCCACCAGCGCAGTCGCCCGTCGAACTCCTGAAGCTCAGGCATCCTCACGCGGAGGCGAACGGTGTTCTCCGGGTAGTTGTACACCGTGATGGTGTTCAGTCCCCGGTTGGCGGTGAACAACAGGGACTGGTCCGCTGAGAGCTGGCAAGCGTAAACCGAATCGAAAAACACACCTCGAGACACCCGCTGCGCACGAAGGAAATGTTGGCCGCTCGTGAGGATCGATCCTCGGGTCAAGGTGTCGAGGACGGTACGCGCTGCCTGCCGCCCGCAACGTACCTGCGTTGTCAGACTCGGCCGCTCGTCGAGGAGCCGATACGAAGAGAAGCTCGCCAGATCGATCATCACGATGGTTCCGCTGGCGCCGTTGCAGTAGATGAGCTCGCGGTCGGAGATGCATACGTCGGAATTGATGTGTGCAGGCGTGTCTTGCCCTGTTGACCAGTGCCGGAGCACCTCCCCGGTCTCGGCGTCAAGCTCGAACGCATACTCTTTGAACTGGGCGATGCTCCACTCATGCCAGTCCCGGCCATCCTGTGGTCTTACTCTAAAGGACAAGGCGTAGAAGCGATCGTCGTAAGGATGGCATACGACGTGCCAGCAGGTTGCCGGGATTTGTACTCGGCGGGCGGTGCAAGTATGCATGTCGAATATGCCGACCTCACATGCCTCTCCGCGGCCGGGATGGTCCATGCCGCCATAGACGAGGTATCGCCCCGAAGCTGTTTTCTTTATGGCGTGCGGCAACTTGACGTTGTGGTCACCCAAGCGCTCAGCCTTGTCCAGCCGTAGGAGGTCGGTCAGCCAAAGGCCGTCACCCATTGCGGCCACAGCCTGTGTGTCATTGATCCAGACCACATGTGTGCTTCCCTTGATGGACGAGTCGGTCGACTCGAATCGAAGGGTAGAGATCCGATCGATTTCGTCGAGCGTCGCGGTGTCGTAGAACATCAGGTGCTGGCCGGTGCTGCCAAGAAAACCAACCTCTCTATCCGGACTGATGCTTACGGCATGACCACCCGCTATCCCGTCGTAGTACTCGATGTTGTAGGAGTAGCGCCCGCTCTGGGGGTCATATCGGAAGACGCAAACCCCGGCCCGGCCTTCCAACCCGTTGAGCCCATTCCCATCTAGGGCTATGTGGAACTCGTATGGATATTTCACGAGGGTTAGTCCTCTCCTGACGTTTGATCACCGTCGAGCGAATCGACGGGGAGGCACTGATTTTCGAACACGACGGTGAGGCCGTGCCAGAGCAGCGGAGTTCCTACACGATCTCCGTCTTGGCCGCAGCGCTTCGCGTCGCCGTACCGAGTCCGCTGTCAAACTGCTTCGGCACGAACTAAAATGCGTTGACTGCGAGGGTGCCGAGCTGAGGGTGTGTGAGCCGGGTCAGACGGCGATCCTCGCGCCGATCCGGTCGGTTGTCCTAGCGCTTGCCTCTCCAAATCCGGACTCCCGCTTGGCCGGTCGGACTTCGTCGCCCACGGCGGCACGCAACCGACCTCCCGGCTGGATTCCCAGTTCGTCTCTGAGCGTCTTTCGGGCCCTGTTGTAGCAGTCAACCGCTTGGGCGTGCCGGCCGAGTCGTCGGAGAGCAATGATCTGTGATTCCCACAGGCGCTCATTGAGGGGGTCCTCGGCAGCGTACGCGCGCGCATTGACGATCACCTTGTGGTCGTTGCCCAGCGTGAGCCAAGCCTCCAGAAGTACTTCTCGGGCAGTAGCCCTCAAGAATTTCAGCTCGTCCGCAATCGTCGCAGCAAGCGGGCCGTCGATCACGTCGAGCATTGCGTCCCCGCGCCAGAGCTTCAATGCATCCTCGAGCATCGTAGCGACGACAGAAGGTGCAGCTGGCGCAAGAGCAATTGCCTGTTCAGCCTGATCCGCGAACAGATGCGCGTCGACCTGCGATCGGTCCAGGTTGAGTCGATAACCGGAGTTCGTGGTCTCGAGGAGGTTCGGCGCAGAGTTGTGCGCGCATAGCCATCGCCGCAACCTGGACACATGCGCCTGTAGGGCGTTGGCGGCGTTGGTCGACGTCCGATCCAACCCCAATTCCTCGACTAAGACGTCACTAGCGACGGTGTCGCCGGCCCGATACGCGAGGATCGCCATTATGGTGCGCAATTTCGTTCCAGGCAGCACCACTTCGTTGCCTTCGATCCTCGATCGCAGCGTGCCCAGGATTCCGATCTCGGTGGTATTCATGTACGTCCCTCTCGGTGGCTCCGTGGGTGCTGTTGATGCGGTAGTCGCGGACATGAACTGCTCCATCGGGGTCGCGGCCTCGGATGGGCCGCTCTTGGTGTTCGATGATTCCGTCGAACCGCTGCGGTGCGAATCAGTAATCCACTACGTACTTTCTGCGCACAGCCGGCGGATACGTAGTCGGCCCCACTGATGGTCTACGAGGGTCAACGCCTCGTTGTGGATGTCGACACATATCGCGCCACAGTCTGGGTGGGTCGTCATCGCGCGGCGGATCGAACCGTTCGGGCACGGCCCCGTGGGCCAAGCTGGTGATCCACTTCGACTTGACGTTCTCCACCGCATCCGCGAACCGTGATCGCCATGCGCGCCAAGCCTTTTACTGCACTCGACGACTCATGGTGACGAGACGACCGAGAGCGATTGGCGCCCGCGGCACCGACCCATGACGTGGTGCCGAACGAACGTAGGCCCGAGCACCTGAGACGCCTCCGACATCCCCGCCCCGGCGATTTCAGCCGGAAGTCAGGGCGCCGGTCGATAGTCAACGTCGTCCAGATTTCGATCTGGTTCCCGGATCCTACGGAGAACAAGACTTATGGGAGGTCACATGACGCTAAGCATCGTGAAGAGTGATTCACGCATCGCGGACAACGACATCGTGTCGTACGGCAACTACATCGGCGGTCGCAGTGTGGTGGGCGACGAGTGGATATACGCATTGTCGCCGCGCGCGGTATTGGACGATGCGTTCGCAAGTCTGGCCCTGAAGCGAAAGCTGGAGCAGGGCGACATCACCCTCGCCGAGGCACCGCCCGGCGTCGTCGTCGGTCGGGTCGCGGTGGCCGACGACGCGATGATCTCCGCCGCAATGACGGCCGCCGCCGCGGCGGCAGCCGAATGGAGATCGACTCCGAGCTCGATTCGAGTCGAGGACTGGCTGTCACTGGTACACGACGCATTCCGGTCAAACGCAGACACCATCGAGCGAATGCTGACATTGGAAGGCCATCCCCTCGAGCTGGCTCGCTGGGAGATCTCCGGAATGCTCGAAGTGACCCAGAAGTCGGCCCGCGATTTCATTCAGCAACAACTTTGGGCCGAATACCCGGCAGAGGGCCGGCGCCGCATCGTGCGCCGACAACCCGACGGGGTGGTGTGTGTCAATCCACCGGCCAACGCGCCGATGGTGAGTGCGATGCTGGGTGCGTTGAGCATCGCTGCCGGAAACGCAGTGATCGTCCGGGCGCCACGCAGTGCTCCGCTCAGCGTGATGTATGCGATGCATGACCTGGTGGCCCCGGCACTCGAGCAGGTCGGCGCACCGCCAGGAACGCTGAACGCCGTCTGCGGAAGTCCGAAACCGATCCTGGACGCCTGGATCGACAGTCCCGACGTCGACGACATCATGTATTTCGGTTCCTCCGAGAGCGGACTGGAGTTCGAGCGCCGATGCGTCGCCGCCGGGAAGAAGCCCATCCTCGAACTTGCCGGCAACGACATCGTCATCATCTGGTCGGACGCCAATCTCGACTACGCGGCGCAGGCCCTGGTTGAGAGCTTCTACGGCTCCGGCCAGCTGTGCATGATCCCCAATCAAGCGGTGGTTCACCCCGCAGTTGCGGACGAGCTCATCATGCGCGTCGTCGAGAAGGCGCGAGCGCTGCGACCAGGCTATCCCGACGAGGAAGGCGTTCTGCTATCCCCTGTCCTGCGTCACGAGGGTTTCTACAGCTGCCTCGCTGATGCCGTCGAGAAGGGGGCACGGGTCATGACCGGCGGCAGCGGCATGTTGCTCGACGGAACCCGCGACTCCACCGGCTTCTTCCTGGAACCGACCGTCATCCGCATCGACGGACTGAGACGGGCGCGTGACCTTGCCGCGGTCAAGCACGAGACATTCTTCCCGTTGCTGCCGATAATCGTTGCCGACGACATTAGCCACGAGCGGTTGCTCGACGAATGCATCGACTTCGTCAATTCCAACCTGTATGGACTGCGCAACTCACTGTGGTCGCGTAGCGCTGCCGTGGTGGACAGATTCGTCTCCGACGTCACCAACGGTGGACTGCTGAAGATCAACGACTCGCACATCGCGTTCTGTTCGCCGCTGCCGACCCACGGTGGCAACGGACTCACGGGCGGGGTCTTCGGCGAAGCCAACTATCCCGTCGTTCGGACGACGCGTCTGCAAGGGGTTTGCGTCCTTGATGGCGCCAAGGCGCCCAGCTTTCGATCGGAGGTGTTCTGATGCGCACACTCGACGAGGCGCGCGCGGTATGTGAGGCCTATCTTCCCGGCCTGTACGCCGACCTTGCCAACACGCCGCTGCTGGAGCTGGAAGCACCTGGAAACCCCGGCCTGGAGATGTTCCGCAAGTACGGCGGTCCGGCCCTCCTGATACCGGAGAAATATGCGGGCCTGGGTGTTTCACCGTTGGAGGCGGTTCAAGTCGTTAGGGCGATCGGTTCGTGCGCGCCGTCGCTGTCCGTCGCGACGGCCATGCATCACTTCTCGGTGGCCAGCATCTTCACGTTGGCGGACAGCTTGCGCTCCAGCGGTGTGGAATGGGCACTGCTTGAAGCAATCGCCAGCCAGCAGCTGCTGGTTTCGTCCGGCTTCGCAGAGGGCAACCCGGGCCAGGGCATTCTCTCACCGACCGTCACAGGGGTCCGTACCGACGGCGGCATCGTGATCAACGGCTCGAAGAAGCCCTGCAGCATGTCCAAATCAATGGATCTGCTCTCGGCAAGCGTCGCGATACCGACCGCCGACGGCGATACGGAAGTGGTGTTGGTGCTCGTGCCCGCGGGAACGCCGGGTATATCGATCCATCCGTTCTGGTCCGCGAACGTGCTCACCGGGGCGGAGAGCGACGAAGTGCGTCTGACCGATGTGTTCGTCGATGACCGACTCGCGGTCGCGACCGGGACGGGTGACCAGGGCGAACTCGACGAGCTTCAGACCGTCGGATTCGTCTGGTTCGAGCTGCTGATCACTTCCTGCTACCTGGGCATGGCCAGTGCACTCACCGAGCGCGTGTTCAGAAAGGGCAAGCTAGGTTCGGAGGCCCTCGCCGCGCTCGGCGTGCGGCTCGAGACAGCCACCTTGCTCATCGACGGGATCGCCCGGCTGCTGTCGGAGCACCCCGTCGACAACTCCGCCCTGACCAAGACGATGATCGCGCGATACGGCGCCCAGGACGCGATCGCCGACGCGGTGACCACCTCAGTCGAGGCGTTGGGCGGCACGGCCTTCATCGGGTCCCCCGAAGTCGCATACCTTGCCTCGGCATGCCGCTGCGTGAGCTTCCACCCACCCTCACGGTCATCCACCCACGCAGCTCTCGCCGAGAGCCTCGCGGGCGACATATTCCGAATCCACTGATAGAGGAGGCCTCACAATGCATATTAACCACGCCGCGGAACCACACGAAGTAGCGCGGCTCTACCGACGAAATCTCAGCACGGGCCGCGCCCGCCTGGCCGAGATGCTGGGTGGCCAAGTCGAAGTCGAATCCAACGGAGCCTGGGTCACGACCAGCGACGGCGAGAAGTACCTCAACGCCGGCGGGTATGGGGTGTTCCTGCACGGCAGCCGCCACCCGACAGTAGTGGCCGAGGTGGAGCGCCAACTGCGGACTCACCCCGTCGCAACGCGGGTATTCCTCGAACCCGCCGCCGCGCGGGCGGCCGAACTGCTCACATCGGTGACGCCCGACGGCATGGACCGGGTGTTCTTCGCGAACTCGGGCGCCGAGGCCACCGAGGCGGCGATCAAGATCGCGCGACTCAACGGACGCAGGCACCTGATATCAATGCACGGCGGGTATCACGGCAAGACCCTTGGCGCACTGTCGGTTACGGCCAAGGACGTATTCCAACGCCCATTTCGCCCACTGCTACCGGACGTGACCCACGTCCCCTTCGGCGACGCCACCGCGCTCGCGGCAGCACTCGATACATGCCCCGACCGGGCCTGCGTCATCGTCGAACCGATTCAAGGCGAAGCGGGGGTCGTCATTCCGCCAGCCGGATACCTGGGCAACGTGCGGACGCTGTGCACCGAGTACGACGCTCTGCTCGTCGTCGATGAAATCCAAACGGGTCTGGGCCGGCTAGGTGCCTGGTGGGGTGTGGATCGCGAAGGCGTCCGACCCGACATACTCCTGTCCGGTAAGGGATTGGGCGGGGGAGTGATGCCGGCATCGGCGGCTATCACCTCCGACGAACTGTTCGCGACTCTGGACCGTGATCCGCTCCTCCATACTGCGACGTTTTCCGCGGTGCCGATCGCCATGGCCGCCGTCTACGGATCCATCCTCGCAATCCAGCAGGACAATCTCGTAGAGAAAGCCGCAACGCTTGGCGAACGATTACGGGTGGAAATCGAGGACATCGTTGGTCGCCATCTGGGCCATCACGAATGCGAAGTCCGCGGTGTCGGACTATTGATCGGCGTCGATATAGCTACTCCCGGCCTGGCCGGAGAGTTGCTGGTTGACTTGATCGGCAACAATGTCGTGGCGAATCTGTCGCTCAATTCAGATCGTGTTCTCCGTCTTACGCCGCCGGCGATTTTGACTCCGGCGGAAACGGATTTCCTATTGGATCGGTTCGAACGGGCGGTCAAATCGATCGCCTCGCGGAACCCAGAATTCGAGGTGTGAACCAAAATGCGTAGTTTGACACTCACAGTCAGGTCGGCGCGGATTACCGCGGATACGGCGTACGACAACATTCGTCATTTTGAAACCTATCCCGATCTTGTAGACGAGGTTCGATCCGTGGTCATACACACGGACGACCGTGGCGGACCAATTACCAGCGACTGGGAAGTCTATTTCCGGAATGGGCCGCTGCGTTGGTCGGAGGTGGACTACTTCCAAGATCAGCAACGAAGGATCATCTTCGAGCAAACAACAGGTGATTTCGAGGTGTTTCGCGGTTCATGGTCAGTCGAACCTTTCGAAGCTGGCTGCGAAGTAACCTTCAACACGACGTTCGACTTCGGCATTCCGAGCCTTGCGGGAATACTCGAGCCCATCGCAGTGAAGGTGCTCAAGGAGGGCATAGCCCTCGTCCTCCATCGAATCCTCAAAGATGCGGTGATTGTGGGCGATCCGTCGGTGCAAGCGGCCGTCGAGGCGAAATTGGCTGATCCTCGACGAGCAGCCCCGAGCTTGTCTGCGTGACTCTGGGTGCATTTAGCAAACTTGAAGGGTGGACGAATGGATGGCATCAACCGACTCCAGACCAAGACTACGTTTATGCTTATTCGCGCCGAATATGGGCTCGCACTGGGCGTTTGCGTCGTCGCGTTCCTCGGACACATCGATGAGGTTCGGTGGATTCCGGCGGCCATACTGTTCGCTTACATCGACGTCATCGGCTATCTGCCCGGAGCCGTCATGTATCGGCGGGCGACGAATCACGAAATCAGCCGGACATATTACGTGCTGTACAACACCATGCACAGCTTCGTCACCCAATCGGTGGTAATCGGTCTGTGGATCTGGATACACGGATTCGAATGGGCGCTGCTTGTCGTCCCGATGCATCTTTGCGCAGACCGAGCAATTTTCGGAAATTTGCTGAAACCGTTTAGCGTCCCGTTCGAGCCCAACTCGTCGAGCACCCGCGCCCACGTCAACCAGTCGGCGCCCCCAGCTGCCGACGTCGCACGCGCTTCCCACTTGACCGGATCTGCCGCCAATGGTGCAGCGCAAAAAGTCGGCGGCCGTCCAAGCTCTTAGACCCGGCCACCGACAAAGCCATGCGAGCGCCCGCAACGATTCGAGTAGTCGACTACTCACTCCGCACCGGCTCGCAGCGACCACAGTCGGTTCACTCCAGTTTCAACATGACCACCAGAGCCGCCGAACACACGAGCCAGGGATGACAAGAATGAGCATTCACTGCCCTTCATGGTGCGATGGGTGGCAGGCACAGAACCGGACTAGCTCTGGGCGAGCCTGCTCCCCCCGCTCGCGTTGGAAGGGTCGGCCCGGATCGTGTCGACGGTGCGCTCCGGCGGACGCGAAGAGGGAAACGTAGATGATCTTCACACGGCTTGCTTGGTTCGCGGTGCGCTCCCCGCGTCGAATCGTCCTGGGAGCGTTGTTCTTCGCCGTCGCGGCAGGTGTGTTCGGATTACCGGTGAGCGCGTCGCTACCCGCTGGCGGATACGAGGTCCCCACTTCGGAGTCGGCTCGCGCCGAACGCCTTCTCAACGAGAAGTTCGATGCAGGCGGAATGTCAATTGTTTTCGCGATCACCGGGCCGGCTGGTGTCGACTCTCCTGCGGTCCGCGCTCGCGGCGAGGCCATTGTCGACGCGCTGCGTGGCTCGGGCTATGCACGGCAAGTCAGCTCGTATTGGACTGCGCCGCCGGTGGTTGCGGCGTCGTTACTTTCCGCCGATCGCCGCACCGCCCTGGTGGTCGCACAAATTGCCGGATCTGACGGCGAAGCACCGCCCCGTGCCCACGCGATCGCCGAATCCTTGACGGGGACACGCGACGACATCGCGGTCAGCGCTGGCGGCCAGGCGATCACGTATTACGACATCAATCGTCAGTCCAGGGACGACCTCGTCAAGACGGAGCTCATCGCCATCCCGACAACCTTCGTGGTGCTCATTTGGGTCTTCGGCAGCGCAGTCGCGGCCCTCCTACCGATCGTCATCTCGGTGTTTGCAATCGCAGGAACCACCGCAGCATTGCGTGGGCTGTTCCTGATCACCGACGTGTCCGTGTTCGCAGTAAATCTCGCCACCGCGCTGTCTCTGGCACTTGCGATCGACTACACACTGTTGATCATCAACCGGTATCGCGAGGAGTTGAGCGCAGGGCTCCCCCGTGAGCAGGCATTGATCCGCACCATGAGCACCGCCGGGCGAACGGTCGCCTACTCCGCGTTGACCGTTGCACTGTCGCTTGCTGCGATGGCGGTGTTTCCCATGTATTTCTTGCGGTCACTGGCCTATGCCGGCCTGACGAGCATCGCTTTGTGTCTGTTCGGAGCATTGTTGGTGGCGCCTGCCTTGCTGGTCCTTCTCGGCGATCGGGTCGATGTCTTCGACATCCGAAAGCCATTGCGACGCTTGTTCGGTCGGCCTGCTCCCCGATCCCGCACTGTGACGGAATCGTTGTTCTACCGCGCCGCGACGTCCTCAATGAAGCATGCGGTTCCCGTCGTACTCATCGTGGGAGCGCTGTTCGTCATGCTCGCACTGCCGTTCCTGTCGTTGAAGGTAGCCTTCCCCGACGATCGGATCCTGCCGGAGTCCGCACCGACCCGCCAGGCGGGCGACCTGCTACGTGATGAGTTCCCGCAGAACATTACGGGTTCAGTTCGGGTGGTACTTCCGGCCGGGGCCGGAACATCCTCCGCCGTCGAACATTACGCCGCGGGCCTTTCCCGCGTCGCCGACGTCGCTGCTGTCAGCGCCCCCACAGGCACCTATGCCGGCGGGCGACGGATCGGAACGGATACGTATGGCGCGGCCGCCGATGGAGATGCCGCCTACCTGAGCGTATTCAGCACACTGGACCCGGTTTCGGAATCCGGCCAGGGACAGCTCGCGGCGCTCAAACAGGTTCCCGCGCCGGCAGCCGTGCTGTTCGGTGGGATAGCGCAGCAGAACCTCGACAGCGTAAACGGAATATCCTCCAAGCTCCCTGTGGTGATCACATTGATCGTGGTGACGACGTTGATCCTGCTGTTCCTGCTCACCGGCAGCGTCCTGTTACCGATCAAGGCACTCGTCATGAACGCACTGTCTCTGACCGCCGCGTTTGGGGCCATGGTGTGGATCTTTCAGGACGGCCATCTCGCCGGCTTTGGGACGACGACTAGCGGTCATGTCAATGCCGCGTTTCCACCCCTAATCTTCTGCATCGCGTTTGGATTGTCGATGGACTACGAGGTATTCGTGCTCTCTCGCATAAGGGAGGAGTGGACGAAGTCTGGTCGCACGCTGGCAGAAAACGAACGGGCCGTCGCGGTCGGGCTGGCCAGGACCGGACGTATCGTCACCGCAGCCGCTACTCTCATGGCGATCGTCTTTCTCGCCATCAGCGCCTCCGGTGTCTCATCGATGCGGATGCTCGGGGTGGGCCTGACCATCACGGTACTCGTCGACGCGTTCGTCATCCGCATCATCCTTGTTCCCGCAGCGATGCGGCTCATGGGTCGGGCCAACTGGTGGGCGCCCGCGCCGCTGGCACGTTTGCACGCCAGATGGGGGCTCACCGAAGGCGCCGACATCGAACGCATTCCGATGGTCTCCCAAACTGCTGCGCCGGTGGACGGGTCGGGAGTTTGATGCACAACGCACGGGCGAGCAGAATTTGGTCGCTCTGCGACGACCGTAACCCGCAGAGGCAATCGATGGGCACGGGCTGGCCCCAATCGCCACTGGGTCCGGCACGACTGATCTCGCGATTCGAATCATGCTGCGCGGCAGACGGAATCAACCAACGTCACGGTCTATTCGAGCTTCGACAGCCAAGAGCGATACTCGACAGGTGGGCACCGGTTGACGGGGCTTAACAGCCCTCGATGTCGATCGCGACGCTCAAGGCCTGGGCAGTGTGTACGTAGTCCAACTGAGCGATCCGCTCGAGATCGCTCAACAACGCGACAGAGCCGCCGACTGCCAAGAACTTGTCGCGAGCAATCGCCGCATGGTCGCGCTTGGTCGCGGGCCCGGCCATGCCGATCGCCACCTCGCATTCTTCGGTTACGACGGTGCCGTCGGCCAATTCGACTTCGACCCGCGCGCCGATCGCCATGGTGGCGTTCTCGAAGGTGTCTGCCGCCGGACCCAGGGCCGCGAGACGTGCACGCACCCGACCCGCCATCAGGGCCTTTAACACGCTGCGGGCCAACGGAACGCGAAGCAGAAACGCGAATCGGCCGCTAGCCCAGGAGAGAATCTCGATCGACTCCGCCGCCCGGCCGCCGGCCTGTCGCAGCGCCTCGCCGAGCGGGGCGGTCGCAGCGACCATCCGCTTGGTCAGACCTGGATCTTCGACAACTCGCACTTTGCGCGCGAGCGTCCATCGGTCGGCGTCGTCGAGCGCGGGAGCCGCGTAATCTTCGGGTCCCAACGCTCCGTGCAGAAGCAGGGCGGCCACGCCATAACCGAGCGAGAACGTGGCTGCAGATACCGCCGTACGACCGTTGTGCGCGAACGGAGCCACCTTCTTGTCGAGCATCGCGGTCAGAACCGACCCGTGCACGACGACATTCCGAATCGTCGACGCGTCGGCACCAAGGCGACTGTGCAGACGTTCGGCGCACTCGAACGCAGCCTGTAGATACATGCTGCCGGGAAACCGTTTGAAGGAGAGCGTATCCGTGTGCCATCGCCGCCCCAACTGCGCCACAACGGCTTCCGGTATTGGAATCGGGGAGATCTGCGCGAGAACACCGTCGGACCCGTCAAGGATCCGGCCCATCGACGACATACCCGCTGCCGCCGCGTCACACGCGTCCAGTGCGAGGCGAACCGGTGTGGCTGCGATGAATGTCTTTGTGTCGCTGCATAGTAGGGCCCGATGGCTCGGTGTCGGGAGAATGCCGACCGCCAAGCTGAGAGCCGCGACCCATTCTTCCTCGCCGGCTCCCTGCAGATGCAGCCGGGCCGCCGCTGCGCCGATGAGATGAAGGTACGTCGCACTCTGTCCACCGAAGAAGCGACCGAGGATTGTCGCCGCCTGGAACCGCGCCGCGCATTCGTTGGCAACCACGATCGCGGTGAGCAATCGCTCACCGTCCACTGCGAGATGGACGGCGTAGGAGATTGCAACATTGACACACGATGCCGACAAGTGGCCCGAGTAAGCGACCTCGTCGAAGTCCAGGGACATCGCCAAGGCCGACAGAACATAGGCGGACTGCTTCGGATCCGCGTGTCTCGGTGCACCGAACGCCTTCACGAGCGCCTCGCCGAGCGGATGACGCAACGACGCGCGGACAGTCCCAAGGTTCGAGATCAGCTGGCTACGAGCGAATGCGAGTGTGCTGGGTGGAATGTCTTCGTAGCGTACGTGGCTCGCCCACCGTGCGAGTTGAACTATCAGGCTGTCGGCGCCGATTCCGTCACTCGACAGCGCGCTCACGGCTCAGGCTCATGATCAATCTCCCGACGACAGCACGATATCCCCGCGCCCATCGGGGCGCCGCAGACGGCCCGTCGTGTACCCAGCTCGACCAAGTCGTCGGCGGAACCCGTGCGTTCCGGCGCCGCGTTCCTCAGCCCGTGGCGTCGCGCGTCCAAGGCTGCCCTTGAGTAGTGTCGGTGCCAGGAAGGGCTGCCGAACCTTTCCCGCAGATGGAAGTAGGCTGGGACGAATCTTCGGCTAAGCGGAATTGGTACCATGCGCCAGAAGACCTTATGCAGACGCAACTCCAGTTCGTCGAACCGGTTCTTGCGGATCCCGATCTGTTCATTCTGTTCCGGGCTGAAACCGGCGATCAACGCCATGCGGAAGGTTCGACGCAGCGGAAGCGTGACGAGTATCCATGCCCACGTCGGAATCCATTGTGCTTTGGTGGGTTTCAGAATTTCTCCGGTCAGCTGACCGACCAGGAATCGGGCCTCGGGGGTGCAGGTGCCGAACAGGTCACGCTCACCGGGCCAAAAGGCTACGAATTCTCGATATGACGGAGGCATGTCCCTGACCCCGAACTGGCGTCCGAGTTCGACGAAACCGACGTACACGTCGTCACGAAACGCCTCGGAAGGATACCCCCGGAACTCTTCGTAGAGATTCATCCACGCCGATACGCTGCCTGACCAAAACCACCGCCACATCCGCGGATTCCACGCGTGATACCGACTGCCGTCGGGCATCGTACCGTGTACGCCCCGGTGAAGTTCTCGGACGGCATAGGCGATGTCGGCGCTCTTGGGGCCGCCGAAGACAACTCCCATCACGAGTTCCATGGTGTCGCGAAACCGGCCTATCTCGTGTTCGAAACCAACCGGATCGATTCGCCCATTGAAGACCCGATCATGTTGGCTCACACCGAATCCGCCTACTCGATGCGTCGCCGGGACGAGCGTAGTCGGGTACGCATAAATCAGTGAAACCGCGTCGCCCAACATGGCATACAGGGGCGATCCCTTCGCGAGTACGTCGAGGGCGCCGGGTGGTGACTGCTTGATTCGTTCTGCAGATACCGAACTGTTCATGCTGATCCTTCCTGTTCTCGATCTGATCTCGCCGCCATCAGCGGTCGAGACTGTTCGCTGATATCGCCGAGGAATCGCGACACCTCGCGGTACGAAGCAATCACGTGACATCTCGACGTACGGCAATTCGTACCGGCGGCAGAAATCGATCACGATCGGCCTGATGCCGACGTAGGTTGATCGACGGCACGGTGGGAAAGAGGTGGTGCTCGATCTGATAGTTCAACCCGTCGTAGACGAAGTCGATCGACACGATTCGAGACGAGGTTGCGTGACGTGATGATCTGTCGTCGCGCCCAATCCAGCGATTCCGATTCGCCTCCGCGCACGGGAAGTCCCTTGTGGTTCGGCGCAAAGAGCAGCCCCATGTAGAGACCGAACAGCAGTTGGTGAACAAGGACGAATGCGATTGCCTTCAATGGCGACAACAGATAGAACACCACGCCGAAGTAGGTCACCAGGTGGACGGTGACGAGACCGACGTCGACAACCCGATTGCGCTTGACCGCACCAAGAGCAACCGCGAAGTAGCCCGCGAGGTGCAGGCGCACACCCTCCATCAGGATGATCACGAAGAACAGCCACGACTGGTGTCTGATGATGAACCGGTTGATGGCGCCTCTGCGCGTTGGGAGCTGACTGGTGGAGAAGATAACCTGACGCCGCAGAATGTCTGGATCCAATTCCAGATGATTCGGATTGCTGTGATGGCGGTTGTGGTGGTTGACCCACCATCCCTTGCTGACGCCGAGGAGCAAATTGCCATACAGATATCCGGTGATATCGATGGTCTTGCGATTCCGGAAGACCTGTCGATGACCGATGTCGTGCGCGATGAGCCCGCTCTGGCCGAAGAAGAACGCCAGATAGACCGCTACCAGCAGTACCCACCACGAGTTACCGATCCAGCCGAAGGCGACCCATCCCGCCGCAAGCAGTCCGGCGTTGACCAGCATCCATACCGTGTAGTACCGCGGCCGCGGTGCCGTCAGGCCGAGCGATTTGACGTGGCGTGCGAGCGCCTCAAATGCCTTGTTGTAGTCGATATCTGGATTGCCGAGACTACCCGCGGCCACCTCGGTGGTGGTCATGCCAGCACCGCCTGTAGCCCCATGTATTCCAGGCGGGTCTTCTGCATCGTCTGCGACCAGTCGAGTGCAGTCAGCAGGCGCTCTTCGGCGGTGGTATCAATCAGTCGGCGTCCCGGCCAGATCTCGTAGTCGCCGATGATGTCTGAGTGTGCCTGAATCCCTTCCTGGAAAAGCAGTTCGCGCGCGTAGACGAGTTCCTTGACCGGTAGCTCGTCCCAGAGTTTCATCCCGGTGGTGATCAGTTCCAATAGTCGGGGTTTCTCGTCCGGATGTCGCTGCAAGTGATCCCTGGCGACCCAGCTACCCACGCTGAGATGACGGATTTCGTCGATGCCGGCACCGCGTTCGATGTCGGCGGCTGCGGGATCAAGCGGTCGCCATTTTCGCTCACTGAGCTCCGCGCTCGGCGCGAGCACGCCCTCGACGAGGACGGTCAGCGCCACCACCCCGCCGATGAAATCGGGCGGATCGACCGCCAAGGCCAGGCCGAATTCCTCGAGTGGGTTCAAGATACTGTCGCGGTCGTCGCCGGCCATTGACTCCACGACTTCGGCCAGCGTGTCTTCGGTGGCGACGCCGAGTTCGACTAGATGACTCCGGAACACCATGGCATGGCGCGCCTCGTCGATCAGTTGTGTTGCATAGAATTCCATCACGTCGGTGGTCGGCGCCAAGGCAACCAGTTGGGCGATCGCTCGTGTCGCCTTCTCTTCTGCCAAGCTCCGGAATGCGAACTCATTGCTGAGCGCTTCCCGCAGCGGGCCTGCCTCGCGCATGAAACTCGGTGCTCGAACGCTCGGGGCATGGCCGAGCACGTGTCCCCGCAACGTACCGTTCGGCACCGTGCCGAGCCAGTACTTGAGGTTGCACTGAGCGGCCGTCAGTTCCAGCGACGTCGCTCCCTCCAAAAGCGAAGGTGCGCTGTCCCAATCGGCTTCCGCGACGGAGTTGAAACTCGACATCGTCATCCCTTCATCGAAGATCGAAACGCCTTCCTGACACCACTCGACGTTTCGTTCGTTGAGGCTGCCGCTTCGTGCTGAGATCGCGATGATGTGGCGCTGAAACTTGTCCGACCGGATTTCAGTGCCGCGTCAACGGCACGCGCGAAGATACACATCGAGCTCGCGACGACGAATCGCCGCGTTGCAGCTCAACGGGAGTCGACCAATTGGAGACGATGTGGACGGATGGTCGATCTGAGATGTATCGAGGAAGGGTACCCGAAGTGGCCAACGGGGTCCGGATTCCATCCGGTCGGGCACATGCCCCCGCAGGTTCGAGTCCTGCCCCTTCCGCCGGACAAACCACCGCATATGCATGTCGTCTGTCGTGGTCGCGGTAGGCGCGACGAAACCGTTCGGCAGATCGCCGAAGGCTCACTGACCGGGCCGCCAAATCAAACCACCAGCGAAGCACTGTGAGACGTTACTGGGCCGGCTCGCTCCGGAGCGTAGCCCGCCGACAATACGTGTGCGAGAGCCCGCCACGTTCGAGTAGTCAACTACTCATTCGGGACCGGCTCGCAGCGACCACAATGGGTTCACTCCCGCCTCAATAATCACCTCGGCAGAGCAACCGCACACAGCAACTAGCCAGTATCGGAAAATAATATGACCGCAGCGCTATCTCAGCCGTCTGAAGGATTAAGATCGGTAGTCATGGCCCAGAACTGGCCTATCCTCTCGCGCAAGATTGAGTATGCAACGATCCGCTCAGCGCTTGTCGACGGAACGGGGATCCACGGCGTCGTCCTCATCGGCGACGCGGGCGTCGGGAAGACGACGCTTGCCCGGTTGGTCACGCAGTCGCTGCCATTCTCGGTTCGGTGGGTGGCAGGCACGGAATCGGCGCGCAGCATCCCCATGGGCGCGTTCGCCCACCTGGCCGGGTCGGCGGGCTCCCGCGACCCAGTCGGAGTAATGGCTGCTGCGCGCGAAACCATTCTCACCGAGGGCCACGCGGTGATCGGTGTTGACGACGCCCACCTCTTGGATCAGTTGTCGGCCACACTGTTACACCAACTGGCTTTGGACGGCTCGGTGCGCATCGTGGCGACGGTGCGCTCCGGCGAAGACGTGCCGGACGCGATCACCTCGCTTTGGAAAGATGGTTACGTGCAACGGCTGCACCTGACGCCGTTCACCAAGCACGAGTGTGTCGGCCTCATCGAACAGGCGCTCGGCGGCCGTGTCGAGGGGCTTAGTTCCGATCTGATGTGGGAGGCCTCCGGCGGCAACGCCCTCTTTGTGCGTCACCTCGTGGAAGGAGCCCGGGAAGCCGGGACGCTGCGACAGGTGCGAGGGGTCTGGCAGTTGCGCGGACGGACCGCCGTCACCTCCGAATTGGCCTCGCTGCTCGACAGCCGCATCGATCAACTACCCGACAATGTGGTGCACCTGCTGCGGCTACTCACCTTCTGTGAACCCCTGGATCTAGACATGCTCACCGCGATGGTCGGCAGCGACGCCTGCGAGGACGCCGAGACCCGCGGCTTGATCCGCGTAGTCGAAGAAGACCGAGGCGTCGACGTCCGGTTCAACCATCCTCTATTCGGCGAATTGATCAGACGACGCCTGGGTACGGCGGCCGCTCGGCGGCTGCGCGGCGAACTCGTTCGCGCGTTACGGGACCAACCCCTGCACGCGCCGGGCCGACGGATCCGGTTGGCGGAGTTGACCCTCGACAGCGACGAGGAACCCGACGTCGACCTCCTGATCACTGCCGCCCGGGATGCGATCGCATTGACCAACATCACCCTCGGTGAGCGGCTGGCCCGAGCGGCGGTGAGCCTCGGCGGCGGTCTCAAGGCCAGCGAACCGCTGGCCCGATCCCTGCTGTGGCAGGGTAGAGCCGCCGAGTCCGAGGAAACGCTCAGCGCGTTCGACCCCGAGACCATGAACGAGCTCGAGCTGGTGCGCTGGGGAACCGCACGGATCGCCAATCTGCAGTGGTCCATGGGCGACGCCGAAGGCGCCAACAAGGTGCTTGAATTGCTTCGCAGCAAGGTCACCCACCATGGGCTGCAGCTCCTCGTCGATGGCGAAGCATCGGCATCCTTACTCTTCGGCAACCAGCTGGACGAGGCAGTAGCACACGCCGAACGGGTTCTTGCAGATCCCGACGCATCCGCGGCCGCCATCGAATGGGCCGTCTTTGGTGGCACACTGGCACTTGCGTTGATGGGACGCGGTAATGCGGTAGCGGCGGTCGCAGATCGCGGTCACCGCGTCGAGAACAAGGTCGACGGGATGCTGCGCTATCTCACCGCGTTCGGCGAGGTACGGGCGCTGGCGCTGGCCGGCGAATTCGGCTGCGCTGAGAAACGATCCGCCGACATCGTGCGGATCTCTTCGGCAGACCAATACCTGGCCTGGGGCATGGCCAATGTGCTCATCGGCACCATCGAGCTGGCCCGAGGCAGATTCCTCGACACCATGTCCCGGATGGAGCAGACCGTCGCGGCGCTGACCGCCGAGTCGGCTGCTTCTTGGAGCTTCCCGGCCCGGCTGCTGCTGGCTCAGTCCTACTGCGCGCTCGGACGCGTCGAGCCCGGCGCCAAAATGGTCGCCGAACTACGGACCCGTTTCGGGCAGCACGTCGCGCTTTTCGGGCCGCAGCTGCGCATCGCCGAATCATGGCTGGCAGCCGCCGAGGGAAATGTCAGCCGCGCAATCGAATTGGCGCTGGACGCCGCCCGAGTGGCCAGGGAATCCGGGCAGCAGGCGATCGAAATGCTCGCGCTACACGACGCCGTCCGCTACGGAGACCGATCATGTCTGTCACGCTTGGTTGAGGTCGCCAACGCGACCGGTGGACGGCTCGCGACAGCGCTGGCAGCGCACGCCGCTGCGGTGATCGACCGCGATGCCGACGAGATATATGTGGCAGCACAACAATTCGAACAAATTGGTGCCCTGCTGTCGGCCGCGGACGCCGCCGCGCAGTCCGCCGTCGCCTATGAAGCCGCGGGCGACCGCCGACACGCCCGCGAAGCCAGCGGCACCGCGAGCCGTCTTGCCTCCGCCTGCGGAGGGCTTCGCACCCCCGCGCTGGAACTCTCGAGCAGTTCGCTGCCTTTGACCGCACGCGAACGCGAAATCGCCAACCTTGTCGCCGCCGGCCTAAGCAACCGCGACATCGCCGACCGGCTGACGGTGTCGGTGCGCACGGTGGAGTGTCACCTCTACCGCGCATGCACCAAACTCGACTGCACCGACCGGGATCAGCTTGCGGCGGTGATCCGCAGCCACCAACCTAGGTAGGTCGGGCACAGCGGCACGCTCCCATGTACAGAACCTCCGGCCGGGCCAACTCCTAGTGGTGGTATTGCGGTTCAACGCAGTGGCTCTGATCGGGTGCCGCGGGGAAAGCCAAGCACGCATCAGTGGGACGCCCGTCAGGGTGCCCTTGGTGGCAACCACCGACCGCTCATTGCGGTGCTCGAGACGTTATTCAAAAACGAAGCGCGGCTTCGACACTGCTCGACGCGCGGAAACAAATCCATCCGCTGCGACCCTCCAGACCGTCCGCGGCGACGACCCGTCCGCGTGCTCGGGGTTGCACCGGCGAAGGGAGGCAGTCGTCGGTCACGACGACAACCAAGCTCCTCCGGGAATTCCAGATGCTTCAATGTGGCGCCCTCGAGGCGTCTACGCCGACAGAATGGCCTGGGTCTGGGTGATTTGGGCGACTAACTTGCCGCCATCATCAGTGATGTCGGTCTGGGCGACGATTGTGGTTCGACCGACGTGCAGCGGCTTGCCAGTCGCAGTCACGACACCGCCGCGCACCGCACGAAAGAAGTTCGTCTTCGATTCAATCGTCGCGGTACCGGCACCGGGTGGCAGGTTGACCGCGGCACACAACCCGCCGACCGTATCTGCAAGAGCCATCAACGCCCCTCCATGCAGGATGCCGCCGATCGTGCATCTTTCCCTGGCCCACTTCATAGTGGCCGTCACGCTCTGCGGCGCCACCTCCTCGACCTCGATGTCCAGAGTGGCGGCGAATGGGATGGCATCAGCCAGGCCAGCGGTTTCCATGCGGATAGCTTGACTGACCGCGGCCATTAGTGTCCACCACTTGTCAGGCAATGGCCCGCGGGCAACAAACGCTCGACGAACGCGATGCCCAGGCCTCCAACATTTCCAGTGCGATTCACCATTGGGAACAAGATTGGGAACATTAGGCAAGCTCATCATCTTGTTCGGGCGGCTGTTGTGTCCAGCGATCGCGGTTCGGAACGACGCCGCCTGCTGCGCCGCCGCGCGGTCGTCGTCGACCAGGACGTGGGGCGTACGCCGGGAAGAAGAAGCCGACGTGCCCAATGCGATCACTGTCCACCCGAGGACTGACGCCGGCATTTCAGGGCGCCAGTCGCGTAGGAGTGCCGCAAGTCGTGGAAGGTGATCCGCTTGTGCAACGGCGACTTGGCGAGGTGTCGGACCCCACCACTCGTGATCCGTTTGGACCAGTAGGCATACATATCAGGATCCCGTTCGAAGCTCCCGAGGTGCCATCTGGGCCGGTCGGCAGGCATTATGCTCGACTGATCGCTTCGAGGTGTCATTGCATGGGTGTGCAATCGCAGCGTATCGAGTATCGGGGCCGAGGTGGCTGATGGCCGAATGCAAACCGCCCGCCGGCCGGTGTGATCTAACGCCGACTATCGCCGCGGAGCTGGCCGCGGCGGGGCTCGACGGCGCCGCTGAGGTCGGTGCTGGCGGGTTCGGAGCGGTCTACCGTTGCCATCAGCGTTCATTGGAGCGCGTCGTCGCGGTGAAGATCCTCAGCACGGAATCGATTCCGACAACATCGAGCGGGTGTTATTGCAGCTGCCGTTCAAGTTCCTCTCTTTTGAAGAACCGCGCAGTCTCCAGTGCTGACGGCGATCCCGCGCGCGAATCGGCATCGGCTCGCAGGAGCAGGTCGATGATCGTGGTGTCGTTCTTGAAGACGGCGCCTGCCAACGGAGTTTGTCCTCGTTTGTTGTGTCGATCAACGTCAGCGCCGCGCGCGATCAGCGCCGCGACCGCCGCCTCGTGTCCGTGGTAGGCCGCCAGCATCACCAAGGTGTCCCCGTTGGTGTTGGTGAGGTTCACCGGTACGCCGGCGTCGATGTATACGGCCAACATTGCGGCGTCGCCGCGGCGAGCCCCATCGAATAAGCGTGACGCGAGGTCCAAGACTTCGGGTTCGAGGGTAGGTCGTGCGTCATCAAACACGTTGTCTGTCACATCAACTCCACTCTGATTAGCGTCGGGGGAGCGCCGGGCCTTCCCGCCCTAGGGCCTCCAGCGGGGAAGGCGTGGCTGACTCGGTCGCTGTCGGCTGTCACAGCGCACCGAAGGCCTCACACGCCTTGCGCACGCCTTCGCCGTAGGCGGGGTCGGCCTGGGTGCAGTTCGCGATGTGTGTCTCGACGGTCTCATGTCGAGCGCCCTTGATGGCGCGAGCGGTGTTGTCGAAGAGCCTCTGCTGCTCGTCCCCGGTCATGAGCCGGAACAGGTCACCGGGCTGCTGGAAGTAGTTGTCGTCGTCCTCGCGGAAGTCGAAGTGGTCCGCGGTGGACCCGATCGACTCAGCGGGATCGGCGTAGGCGGACTGCTCGGCCCAGCGGCCGAAGTTGTTCGGCTCGACCCCTGCGACGCCACCCTGATTGCCGTCGACGCGCATGGCCCCGTCGCGGTGGTAGGTGTTGACCACCTTCGCAGCACGCGGGTAATTGACCGGGATCTGGTGGTGGTTGACACCTACCCGGTAGCGAGCTGCGTCTCCATAGGAGAACAACCGTCCCTGGAGCATCTTGTCCGGGCTGAACGAGATCCCGGGGACGAGGTTGGACGGAGTGAACGCTGCCTGCTCGACGTCGGCGAAGTAGTTGTCCGGGTTGCGGTTGAGCTCGTATTCGCCGAGCTCGATCAACGGGTAGTCCTTCTGGCTCCACACCTTGGTCAGGTCGAAGGGGTGGAAGCGGTAGGTGGCGGCGTCTGCTTCGGGCATTAGCTGGATGTACACGGTCCACTTCGGGTAGTCGCCGCGTTCGATGGCCTCGAAGAGGTCGCGGCCGTGGGACTCGCGGTCGCGGCCGATCAGTTCTCCTGCTTCGGCGTCGGTGAGATTTTCGATGCCCTGCTGGGTGCGGAAGTGGAACTTGACCCAGTGCCGTCGGCCTTCGGCGTTGATCAGGCTGTAGGCGTGTGAGCCGTAGCCGTGCATGTGCCGGAAGGACTTGGGGATGCCGCGGTCGCTCATGGTGATGGTGACCTGGTGCAGCGATTCGGGCAGGTTGGTCCAAAAGCCCCAGTTGTTCTCGGGGTCACGCATGTTGGTGCGCGGGTCGCGCTTGACGGCGCGGTTGAGGTCGGGGAACTTCAGCGGGTCGCGGTGAAAGAACACTGGCGTGTTGTTGCCGACCACGTCCCAGTTGCCTTCTGTGGTGTAGAAGCGCAGTGCGTAGCCGCGGATGTCGCGCTCGGCGTCGGCGGCGCCGCGCTCGCCGGCCACCGTGGAGAACCGGGCGAACATCTCGCAGGTGTTGCCGACCTTGTTGAAGATCGCCGCCTTCGTGTACTGGCTGATGTCGTGGGTCACCCGAAACGTGCCGAAGGCACCCGAACCCTTCGCGTGCATGCGCCGTTCGGGGATCACTTCGCGGGCGAAGTGGGCGAGCTTCTCAATCAGCCACAAGTCCTGCAAGAGCAGCGGGCCGCGCGGACCGGCGCTCATGCTGTTCTGATTGTCCACAACGGGCGCTCCCGCCGCGGTGGTCAACGGCTTGGTGTTCTCCTCGAATGGCATTTCTTCTCCTAGGTGGTGGGTGAGGCTTAACGTCAGGTCTGATTGGACTGATTCCAATATCGTGGGGGGTGAGGCAACGCCGTAGCCCAGCGAAGGACACGTAGTCCGCAGATTCGGACACTCGGTGCGCCGTGCGGCCGCCGATGCGGGTTTTCACCCGCGGGAAGCCTCCGCTTCTTTGATCTCAAATATCTTCTTGCGGAGAGCATTTCACTCGGGCTAGCTGTTGTTGCGGTGTCGTCGCTGATGGCACCTAACTGGGCGAGTGGCTAGCTGGAAATTCTGGTCGGCGCTCAAATAGCTTGCGCCACTTGCTATATTGCGGTGTTCTGATCTGACGAACGCCCGAAGGGCCTCGCCGTCACCATCCCGGATGATTCGTTTGCTTTGTGCCACAGGCGCCAGTCGCGCGTAGGGCGGGACTCTCGCGGTCCCGCCCTGCGCGAACCGTTGCCGTCAGCGGTGGTGGAAGAGCAGAGCGGTCGAATCCCCGCCGAAGGGCACCTGTGCCTGGGCGGCCTCGTGCGACGCAGCTCCGGGGCTAGCGCTGATCTGCGCGTTGCCTGGGGTCTGCTGAACGCTGACATCAGCCGAGGCAAGCGGAGCAAGTCCAATTGTCAGCGCAGTGGCGGCGACGGCCAGCGTTGGGACATAACGCAGTTTCATTTTCTTCTCCTCTGGTTAGGTGCGATCCGCCAAGGCATCCGAGGATGGGCGGGTCGCGACGCGGCCGACTGTCGGCCTCGTTGCTTCAGAACGGAACGTCCACTTGGCCGTTCGTGGTGTTCGCCTCGTCGCGGTTCCACTTGTGGAAACCGAGGATGTAGGGCGCGTGGGGATCGGTGCCGCATGGCTTGAGGGGATCGGCGTCGGCGGTGGGGATGTGCGCGAAAACGATCGCGCAACCGCCAACAGGGTGCGGCATACTTGGTCGACGTTTTCATCGTGCTCTCCTGTTTGCGCGCTCGCCCGTTTTGGACTGATTCAATGGTGGCGCTTTGGCAAACGGATGTCGCTCGCCACCGCTGACACCCAGATGAACCCCCCGTTAACTGGAAACTCAGGGGCGAGTGCTGCGGCATACCCTCTTGGAGGCAAACGTGCATCGGCTTTTGCAGCTAGCAGGTAGGACAGATACCCACTGGCAGCCGCTTGCAACTGCTGCCAGCAGTGAAGACATTCGGCCCACCGCGCCGAAAACTGAGTTCCTGCCGCAACATCGTCCGATGAGACGTGACGTCGCGCTTGGCAGTTCACTGACGGCCGCGCTCGGCTCATGTCGACGACGCACGTCGAAGGGTGGGCGCATCACCTCGTGAGCGGCTTGGCCGACGCGGGAGAGGGAGTAGACGATCACAACAGATACCGCAAGACCCGAAGAGTCACGGTGGGGCAAGCGTAACGACGTAGTCGTCCGTTCGGAGGCGCCGTTTAATGCCGAGCCTCTCCCGTCGGTGTTGGCCAGCCACGAGGTCACGCCGGTGGACGCGTTCTATGCCCGCAATCACGGCCCTTTCCCGGACATCTCCGCCGCGCACTACCGACTGACGGTGGGGGGATTGGTCGATACGCCGTTGACACTGACATTCGGCCAATTGACCACCTCATTCGATCAGCACAGCGTGGTGGCGACCTTGGCGTGTGCAGGCAACCGGCGCGCGGAGCTGTTGCGGGTGCGTCCGATTCCGGGCAAAGACCCCTGGGAACACGGGGCGATCTCGACCGCCAAGTGGTCCGGAGTGCGGCTGGCCGACGTGCTGGCCGCGGCCGGCGTTGGTCGCCACGACGGGCAGCATGTGGAGTTCCTCGCTCCCGACTTGGCCCAGGAGGCCCGCCCAGTGCAGTCCTACGGCAGTTCGATCCCGCTGGAAAAGGCGATGTCTGAGGAGGTGCTGCTGGCCTGGCAGATGAATGGCCAGCCCCTGCCCCGGGCACACGGCGGCCCGGTGCGGGTGGTGGTTCCCGGTTATATCGGAGCGCGCAGCGTCAAATGGGTCACCGCTGTCACGGTGCAGCGCGCCCCGTCGCAGAACTACTTCCAGGCACTTGATTACCGCATCCTGCCCCCCGACGCCGACGCCGACACTATCGCCGCGGGCGAAGGTATATCGCTGTCCACCCTGCCGCTCAACTGCGACATTCTCACGCCTACCGACGGCGACCACGTTGCGGCCGGTGCCCTGACTGTCCGCGGCTGGGCTATGGCCGGTGACGGACGCGGCATCGGACGCGTCGACGTTTCCCTCGACGACAGCCACACGTGGCGCCAGGCTGAGGTGCACGCGACCCGCAGCAAGTGGGCATGGTCTCCGTGGTCGCTCACCGTCAACGTAGCGCCCGGGACATTGAGCATCACCGCGCGCGCCTGGGACGACACTGGTATGACCCAGCCTGAATCCCCGGCCTCCCTGTGGAATCCGCGCGGGTACGGGAACAACGCCTACGCCCGCGTTCAACTGCGCGCGACGTGAGGTGGGGCCCGCTGGCCTGAACGTGTTTTAGCGACGCACCTTCCATGCTGACGTGGACACGGTGATTCCGGTTAGCTGCTTCGTGACGTCGTTGCGGTGGTGAACGATTCGATGTGGTCGATCATGGTGTGCAGTGCGGTTTCGAGGGGTTCGCTGTCGCGGAGGGTCTTGGTGAGCAGCAGGCCGCCCTGCAGGGTGGTCAGCAGTGTTGTCGCCAGTCTGTCGGTGTCGGTGTCGGGCAGGAGCTCGCCGCGATCCTGCATGGTTGCCAGGCCGGCGTGGATGGACTGTTGCCAGCGCCGGTAGCTCGTTGCGAGGTCTTCGCGTGCGTCGGTGTCGGTTTCGGCGAGTTCGTTGGACAGTGTGCCCAGTGGGCAGCCACCGCGGAAGTCGTTGTCGCGCTGGAAGGCGACGATGGCGTCTGCCCAGGCGCGCAATGCGTCGAGGTCGTCGAGGCGGGCCAGCGCGGGTTCTTGGACTCCGAGAATGGCGTCTGTCTGGTAGCCGATGACGGCGCGGGTGAGCGAGCGTTTGTCGGCGAAGTAGTGGTAAATCTGGGATGCGCTGACGCCTGCGGCGAGTTGGACATCTTCGGTACTGGTGCCAGCGACCCCACGGGTGTGCATCAGGGTGGCGGCGGCGGCCACGATCCGGTCCCGGGTGGCACGCCCTTTGGGGGTGACCATCTGTGGAAGTCTACCGATTCTGGAGTTGACAATCCAAAAGCGTGCTGCGTTTGTGGAGTGATCATTCCAATCCTGCGAGAAGGCGGTCCGATGACCACACATTCGCCCAGCATCGGCGAGCAGGTGCATACGTTCATGACAGGTCAAGCTGCCGCACTGCCCACCGAGATCATGGGTGCATTCACCACTGAACAGGTCGACCTGGACGCCGCGGGTGTGCCTGCGGGGGTGAGTGCACCGGGTGCGGTGATGCCCGACGGCGAGTTGCTCGATGTCCATGGTGGCGCCACATCGTTGGCACTGGTGCGGGCCGGTCGACCCGCGGTGGTGGTGTTCTACCGGGGAGCGTGGTGCCCGTTCTGCAACATCGCGTTGCGCACCTATCAAGCCGAATTGGCGCCCGCCCTTGCCGACCGGGGGGTCGCCATGGTCGCGGTCAGCCCGCAGAAGCCTGACGGGTCGCTGACTGCCGCTGAGACCAACGAGTTGTCCTACTCGGTGGTGTCTGACCCCGGCAATCAAATTGCCTCCGCGCTGGGCATTGTGACCGAGCCGTCTGCACAGGCCGTCGCAGCACAGAAGAAGCTGGGATTGGAACTGGCCGAACATAACGCTGACGGCGGTCGGAGGTTGCCGATGCCCACGACAGTGGTGGTCGATGACACTGGCGTGATCCGCTGGATCGACGTGCACCCCAACTACACCGCCCGCAGCGAGGTGTCCGACATCCTGGCCGCGGTGGACGCGTTGACCTGACGTGCATCGTCGCGGCCGCGTTGCGCAGACGGTTCGGCCCGCGCTGCCCGACAGTAAATAGGTCTTTACAAGGCAACCGGGTGAGTGCGCGTCCGCCGCGCGCCCCTGAGCACCGACGGGATCTGCGTTTGACCCGTCGGACGGCGCTGCCGGATGGTTGGACGCCCGCTGCTATCCGACCTTGCCGCATGCGCACTTGCAGGCGTCGCGAGGTCCGTGGGTGGCGGACAATCCGCAATGACGATCCGTAGGGTGTCATGCGAACGGCGAACGACGAATGGGCGAGACGCCGCTACGACGAGAGGTCAGCGATGGGCAAGATATATGGCGACGTCACCGAACTGGTCGGGCGAACTCCGCTCGTTCGGCTCAACCGGTTGACCGCGAATCTCGGCGCGCAGGTCGTGGCCAAGCTGGAGTTCTACAACCCCGCCAACAGCGTGAAGGACCGCATCGGGGTGGCGATCATCGATGCCGCCGAGCAGTCGGGTCAGCTCAAGCCGGGCGGAACCATCGTGGAGGCCACCAGTGGTAACACCGGCATCTCGTTGGCGCTGGTGGGTGCCGCCCGCGGTTACAAGGTGATTCTGACGATGCCGGACACCATGTCGACCGAACGTCGGGTGATCTTGCGTGCGTTCGGCGCCGAGATCGTGCTCACGCCGGGTTCCGAAGGCATGGCAGGTGCGGTGGCCAAGGCCAAGAAGATCATCGCCGACACCGAGAACGCCGTCGCCGCCGATCAATTCGCCAATCCAGCCAACCCGGCGATCCACGAGCGTACGACCGCCGAGGAGGTCTGGGCCGATACCGACGGCGAAGTCGACGTCTTCGTTGCGGGCATCGGCACCGGCGGCACGCTGACGGGGGTCGGCCACGTCCTCAAGGCCCGCAAACCGGGGGTCAGCATCGTCGGCGTCGAACCAGTGGACTCACCGATCCTCACCGGCGGCGACCCGGGTCCACACAAGATCCAGGGGATCGGTCCCAACTTCGTCCCCGAGGTGCTCGACCGGGCGGTCTACGACGAAATCATCGACGTCGCTTACGATGACGCGATCACCGTCGCCCGCTCGCTGGCCACCGACGAGGGCATCCTGGGCGGTATCTCCGCCGGCGCCAACGTGTGGGCGGCGTTGCAACTCGCCGCACGTCCGGAATATGCGGGCAAGCTCATCGTCGTGATCATCCCCGACTTCGGCGAACGTTACGTGTCCACAGGCCTTTACGAGCACATCCGGGATTGACGCAGTGAAGTTGCTGTCCATCGTGCGCGAGGATCTGAACAACGCACGCCAGCATGATCCCGCCGCGCGCAGTGACGCCGAGAACGCGTTGGTGTACTCCGGCCTGCATGCGATCTGGACCTATCGGCTTGCCCACCGCATGTGGGCCAGGCCCGCACTGCGGGGGGCCGCCCGCATCCTCACGCAGGTCACCCGCTTCTTCACCGGTATCGAGATCCACCCGGGTGCGACCATCGGCCGACGGTTCTTCATCGACCACGGCATGGGGGTGGTGATCGGAGAAACCGCCGAGATCGGCGATGACGTGATGGTTTATCACGGAGTGACGCTCGGTGGACGAAGCCTCAAGCAGGGCAAGCGCCATCCCACGATCGGCGACCGGGTGACGATCGGCGCCGGTGCGAAGGTGCTCGGGCCGCTGCGCATCGGCGATGATTCCGCGATCGGCGCGAATGCCGTTGTCACCCGGGATGTTCCGCCCAATTCCATCGCGACCGGCATCCCCGCGGTGGTTCGTGCCCGCACTGACAAGCAACGTGAGCAGGGGGTGGATCCGACCACCTACGTCGATCCCGCGATGTACATCTAGCGGTTCTGGCACTGGACGAGCATCGTGCTGCCCGCTGCGCTGCGCCGTTTCACTCGTGTTGAGTGAGTATGCTTCGTAGTCCTCGGAGGGGGTGCTGTTGGGCTCGCCCGTCGGGTCGCGAGACGTGGCAACGGGTCACCCCGGATTGAACCCAGCGCGCCCGCAATTCGTGCGATCTATATCACCGCCGATACAAGGGGGCACCATGCGGATACCAACCTGCCTGCACGCCGGCGTCGCAGCCACGGGGATTGCCGTCGTGGGCATCGCCGCCATGGCCGCCGCACCTCTGGCTCCGGTAACTCAGTCCCAGTCACCGCCGACCGTGGCGCAGGATGTCCGGCTGGCGGCCGCGACGGTTCCGCCCGGCGGGCTGATCACCAGCTTCTTGGGCAATCAGGTCATCTACTGTTCGCTTATCTGCCCGCTCCTCGCCCAGACTGTCGTGACGCCCGTCGTCACGACGCTGCAGACACCGGGTACGTTCCTCACCGCATTGCAATCGGGCAACCTGTTGAAGGCGATCGGCATCACCGCCGCATCGGTGACCGGGCCCACGAACGCTGCCGCAGAGCAGGCCATCCTCGTCGATGGCTCGATACCTGCGAAGAGGGCACTGAACGCATTTGAGGTCGGTGTGGTCGGCCTGCTGAACGTCGTCCCTGCCGCCGCGGGCGGGCTACCGGGAATCGCATTAGCGATCGAGACCGCCCGCCAAGACACCTTCACCGCGCTCAACTTGCCTGTCGTTGCCAACCCCACGCCAACCGTCATGCCGCACGGTGTCGTGCAGGTGGCCGTGGTGGGGTTGCTCAACGTGGGCGGAGCGGTCATCTTCCCGGCCTTCAACGACATTCTTTCCGGCGCGTTCCAAACCCCCGATGCGGTAGCCCAGGAACTGGCAGCGACCGGCGATCCCGTACGGGCGGTCGCCGCGGGTGTCAACACCGCGGCCGGGGCCGCGACCGCGGCCGTCACGGTCATCGCGGACGTCGGTCGTCACCGCGCTCAGCGACATCCGCACAGCCGCCGGGCAATCTGCCTCTGCGAACCAGCTGATGCAGATGCAGAATTCCGCCACGACAACAACGCCGGCCGGCGCCGAGGCGGGACCACCTCACCCATTGGTCGCGGCGACGACCAAACACGCCAACGCCGAGCTCGCGACCTCACATCCGTTGGTCGCGGCGACGACCAAACACGCCAACGCCGAGCTCGCGACCTCACATCCGTTGGTCGCGGCGACGACCAAACACGCCAACGCCGAGCTCGCGACCTCCCACCCTTTGGTCACGGCGACGACCAAACACGCCAATGCCGAGCCCGGCACCTCACACCCCTTGCGCGGCATCGCTTCGAACGTTCGGCACACCGTGCGAAGCGTTGTCGAGAAGACCTCTGAGCGGTCTCATCGCGCTGCGTCGAAGTAACCCAACCTCAGATTTGTCAGCCCGCGGACACCGGAGTCAACCCCAACACCCCCAGCAGGCCGGTCATCCGTATGACCGTGAAGTTGGCCTTCTCCGCCTCGATCACCCGGTACATTGCTACCGGTTCTGTTCCGAGGCGAAGAAGGCCGCTGCTTTTTTCAAAAATGCCCTGTCTAAACGTAATTCGGCGTTTTCCTTGCGCAATCGTTCTAACTCTTTGCGTTCGTCGTCATCGAGCACCTCGGGATTATCGGTGGCCGAGCGTGCTTTGGCCGCTGCGACCCACCGCCCGAGCAATTGTTCTCCGACACCGATCTCTGCGGCGACGTGCGCAACGGGACGGCCGGTATCGACGACCAGGCGCACAGCCTGCTCGCGATACTCCGGGGTGTACTTCTTGCGGTTTCCCGACACGGGAACATCCTCCCCGCAGGACCAGCAGTCCCGCGATCAGATGTCCACCATCAGGGGTCAACCCCAGTCAGAGCTTGCGAATGGGTCGAAATCACGGGTCCGGTTCGAATGTCGGCTCACCGAATCGGGCTCGGAGCGCCCCCCACACATCGGCGTAGCGGCCGGGGGCGTTGCGGTACACCGCTTGGCGCTTGAGGGCCATTCGGGCCAACGGAGCGACGAGCCGGGTCGGGTAGTACTTCCACCCGGTATTGGCGCGCATCTCGTCGAGCATCTCCGGCCACGCGTGGTGGTGGAACGACAACGCCTGCTGCGCACGCGTCACGTCCATCCAGTCGCCGTAGGGATACCAGTCGCCATCGCTTTCCGGGTCGCCGGGGCGGCCGAGGGGGTAACCGACCAAGCCTCGGGCGGCCGCCATCGACTGCAGAAGCTCGCTCTGCAACAGCAGGTGAGTGTCGTCGCCGGCGATCAACAGGATCTCGCCGACTACGTCGGCGGTCGCGGCTGCCACGAAAGCCGAAGCGACGTCCCGATTGTCAACCGTGTGGCAGCGTTGGTCGATCGGCAGCGAGCCGCCGAAGTACAAGGTATCGGGGCTGAAGGGCATGGCGGCCGGGTCGACGGACATGACGCCGCCGATGCGCAGGGATACCCACTCGAGGTCGGAGGACCGAACGAGCTCCTCGGCCTCGAGCTTCTGGATGCCGTAGATCTCCGACGGCCGCAACGGAGTGTCCTTCGTGAGCCGGTCTGTAATGCGATATGGGTTGCGCGGGCCGTAGAGGCCGCCGCTGGAGGCATGGACGAAGCGAGGGGGCCGCGGTTGGGCCTCGGCCGCACGCACCAGCGCCCGCGTCGCGTCGACGTTGACTCTGCGGCCCATCGCGGGGTCACGGTATATCTGCGGCGGAATCACGGCGGCCAGGTGAACGATCACGTCGGGTGACACCTCGGACACCAAGCGCTGGACGTCGGCCTGGTCGGTCAAGTCGACTCGGCGGATGGTCACGCCCGAACGGCTGTCGACGGTCGTGCGGTGCGCCGTGGCCACCACTTGCCAACCCTCAGTTGCGAATTGAGTGACCGTCGGCGCTCCCACGAGGCCCGACGCACCGGTAACGAGCACAGTCCCTGACATTGGCGTCCCCCGATCGCGCAATACGAATCCGCTCGCAGTATCGGCCAATCGGTCCAGCAAGGAAGCCAAACCGACATTTGCTCCGACCACGTCCGCGGCCTGCCAGGGCGTGAGCACAACGCAATGACTGCAAAATGGGCATGGGCGGAGCCATTCGGTTTCGGCAAAGCCGGTTGGGCTCGCTAGACGGGACAACCG
>CAWBRR010000003.1:0-376487 GCA_963791215.1 uncultured Actinomycetota bacterium
CCGATTCGACGCCCGGCGTCTGCTCGATTCGCGTGAGAAAGCGTTCGACGATCGCCGGGCCGTCCGCCGGCGCATAGCGCGAGTTCGGCGGCCTCACCCAGAACGTGAGCACGCGATCGGTCGCGAAGCCGCGCGCAGTCTCTGCATGCGCGCGAAGCTTTCGATCAGCAGCCCCGCCGCGGCGAGCAGCAGCACGGCGAGCGCCACTTCGCTGACCGCAACATCGGCAAGGGCGCGCCCGCGGCTGCCGCCTCGGTCGTCTTCCTTCAGCGCGGAGACGCAGATTCCGGTCGTGACGCGCCTATCGCCGGCGCGAGCGCGAACACCATCGTCGTACCCAACGACACGACGAGTCGCGAAGAGGAGCACGCGCGAGGTCGAGCGACGGCGCGGCGAACGACGCGACCGCCCCGTAGTCGTTGCTTAACGACGCCATGACTCCGGGCGACGTGCGCTCGACAGAGCGCAACGCCCCATGACGGCGAGCAGCGTGCCGACACACCGGCGATCGCGGCGATGACGAGATCCTTCGGTCAGCAGCTGCTGGACCAGCCGGCGCCGGGTCGATCCGATCGCCAGGCGGATCGCGAGCTCGCGCCGCCGTGTTCGCGCGCGCGCCAGCATCAGCCCGGCGACGTTGACGCACGAGATGAGCAGCACGCAGCCGGCGGCCGCGAGCAGCAACAAGCACCGAACGGCGCAGCGTCGGATCGACACGTGCGTCCTGCACCACGCGCGCGATCGCGCTCCACGTCACCGGCTGCGCATCCGGCGGTGTGCGTCGCGTCGGCGAAGCGGGAGCCGATGGCCGCGAGCTCGGCGTTGGCCTGGTCCACCGTCACGCCCGGACGCAAGCGCGCGACGACGCTGATGAAGTGCTGAGGCGTGATGAGATAGTCGGAATAGGTCAGCGTCGGCGCCATGGTTCTCGGCATCCAGAGATCGGCTTTGCCGGTGATCCCGGAAATCCCGGCGGCAGCGATGCCGATGACCGTCAGCGGCACGTCGCTGATCCGGACGGTGCGGCCGACCAGCGACGGGTCCGCCGCGAAGCGGCGCCGCCACAGCCGGTCGCTGACGATCGCGAGCGGAGGCGCGCCCGGGACGCCATCGTCTTCCGCGAGAAACGTGCGGCCGGCGCTCGGCGCGACGCGGAGCGTGGTGAAGTAGCCCGGCGACACCAGTTCGCCGTCGATCTGCTCCGGAACACTCGTCCCACCGCTGAGGGCGACGCTCGCGCCGGTGACCGACGCGATCGCTTCGAACGACGACACGCCGGCAGGTCTTGCGCTGGGTTGAACGAGGTCTTCGAGTCGGGCGATGACCGGACGCGACCAGCGCAGGCGCACGAGGCCGTCGCGCGGCGTTGTTCGCGTGACATACAGCATCACCAACCGATCGGGTTCGGCGAAGGGCGGCGGCCGGAGCAGCGCCGCATACGACGACGCTGAACATCGTCGTCGTCGCTCCGATCCCGAGCGCGAGCGTGATGATCGCGACAATCGCGACGCCGCGCATCCGCGCGAGCGTGCGAACCGCGTAGCGCAGGTCTTGGAGGATGGGTTCCATTGGAAGTTAGAAGTGTAGAAGTTAGAACTGCAACTTCAAAACTGTCAACTTCAAAACTGCAACTGTCTAACTTCTCGACGTTCTTCAAGTCTGAGATGCTAACATCCGCGAATGGGAAACCCACTGAGCGGTGTCCTCGCAGCCCTCCTCGCATGTCGGAGTGGCCGCGTCGGCGCAGCAGGCGGCGCCGACCGTCCCGCCCGTCGTCGCGCGTCCGCCCGATCGAGCCGCCGGATCGTCCGCTGCCGGCCGAGGCCGAGTCCGCCGGCGTCACGCGATTCTCGTTCCTGGCGTATGGCGACTCTCGGGGCCAGGCGGATGGCGTTGAGCTCCAAGCGGGGCATGGCCTCGTGGTGGATGCGATGCTCGAGAAGATCAGGTCGCTGGCGTCCACGCCGTTTCCCGTTCGCTTCGTCGTCCAATCGGGCGACGCGGTGACCGCCGGTCGCGACGCTGCGGCGTGGAACGTCAGCTTCACGCCGATCGTCGAGCGGATCACGCGGACAGCCGGCCTGCCGTTCTTCTTTCGCCGTCGGCAATCACGATGTGACCGGGATGCCGCTCGGCGATCCTGGCCGGACGCCCGGCCTGCGCAACGCGCTCGTGGCGACGTCGAGGCTGATTCCTCCCAAAGTGTCGCCGCGGCGGTTGAACGGATATCCGACGTATACGTTCGGCTACGGCAAACGTGTTCGTCATCGTGCTCGACTCGAACATCGCGTCCGACCCCGAACAACTGACCTGGGTCGGCGATCAGCTCGAGCATCTGAACCGTGCACGGTTCAAGCACGTGATCGCTGTGTTTCATCACCCCGTGTTCTCGTCCGGACCGCACGGAGGCGCGGTCATCGAGCCGCCGACGCTCGCGATGAGGAATCTGTACCAGCCGCTGTTTCGCCGCCACCATGTGCGCATGACGATCACCGGGCACGATCACTTGCTCGACCACTGGGTGCAGCGATACGGGACGAACGGGACCACCTACCGCATGGACGACATCGTGACGGGCGGAGGCGGCGCGCCGATTTACAGCTACAGCGGGGAGCCGGATCTGCAGCGAGTATCTCGCGGCCGGCGCCGCAAGCGCGCTGCGCGTCGAGCATCTCATGAAGCCGGGACCGACGCCCGCGGACAACCCGCACCATTTCGTGGTGGTTCAGGTGGATGGCGATCGCCTGTCGCTCGAGGTGGTCAGCACCGGACCGACGCTCGCGCCGTATAGTCGGCAAGCGCGCATCAGCCTCGACGATCCGGCTGTCATAGAGCGAACCGTCAACGCGATCGCGGTAGTAGAGATCGGCCATCAGAAGGGGATCGTATGCAAAGGCTCTGCATTGCGACTTCGTCGTGCGCGACGACGGCGTCTCTCGTCGTCTGCGACCGATGCGATCCGTCACGCGCCGGCGCGCAAGCGAATCCGAACGTCGTGGTCAACCCGAACACGTACCAGGACCTGCGCTGGCGTTCGATCGGTCCGCATCGCGGCGGACGCTCGACGGCGGCGGCCGGTGTGCGCACGCAGCCCAACGTGTTCTACATGGGCACGACCGGCGGCGGCGTGTGGAAGACCGACAACTACGGCATCACGTGGCTACCCGTGACCGACGGGCAGATCGCGACCGGATCGATCGGCGCCATCGACGTGTCCGACTCCAACCCGAACGTGATCTACGTCGGAACCGGCAGCGAAGCGATCCGCTCGAACGTGATCGTCGGACGCGGCGTGTACAGGTCGACCGACGCGGGCAAGACCTGGCAGTTCGCCGGGCTGAAGGACGTCGGCCAGATCGGCCAGCTGAAGATTCATCCGAGAAATCCCGACATCGCGTACGTCGCCGCCATCGGCAACCCGTTCGGCTGGGGACCGGAGCGCGGCGTGTACCGCACGAAGGACGGCGGCAAGACGTGGCAGAAGGTGTTGTTCATCAACGAGCAGACCGGTGCCGTCTCGGTGGCGATCAACTGGTCGAACCCGAACGAGATCTACGCCGGCGCGTGGCGCGCGCAGCGCAAGCCGTGGACGATCATCAGCGGCGGACCGGCGAGCCGAAGGCGGCGTCTACAAGACGATCGACGGCGGCGATCACTGGACGCGCATGAGCAACGGCTTCCCCGACGATCTGATCGGCAAGGTGTGGGTGGACGTCGCGCAGTCGAACCCGAAGGTCGTGTACGCGCAGGTGGAGGCGAAGGGCGCGAAGGGCGGTCTGTATCGCTCGACGACAGCGGCGCGACGTGGACGCTGGTCAACAGCAGCTCCGCGAATCCGCGCGCGGCCGTTCTACTTCAACAAGGTCTTCGCCAACCCGAAGGACGAGAACGAGGTCTAGGTCACCGAGTTGGGGTTCCACCGATCAACTGACGGCGGCAAGACGTTCACGACCGTGCGAGACGCCGCACGGCGACGATCACGTCGTCTGGTTCAATCCCGACAACCCGAACATCTTCATCGAGACCAACGACGGCGGCGCGAACATCACCCAGGACGGCGGCAGGAGCTGGTCGACGCAGATGAACCAGCCGACCGCCGAGCTCTACATGGTGGACGCCGACGAGCAGTTTCCGTATCGGCTCTACGCGCCGCAACAGGACAACAGCACGTACTTCGTCGCCAACGTGCCGCCGTTTTCGTGGCCGATCGATCAGCCGACGCAGACCTGGTTCCAGGCGTCAGGCTGCGAGAGCGGCCAGATTCGGCCGACGCCAGACGGCAAGATCATCTACGGCGACTGCAAAGGCGAGTTCGGGCGCTACAACGTCGAGACCGGGCAGGAGCAGCACTACTGGATTTATCCGCAGCAGCGCTACGGCAAGAACCCGAAGGACATGCGCTACCGCTTCGTGCGGCAGGCGCCGATCGAGGTCGACGCCGCACAACCCGAAGATCGTCTACCACGGCTCGCAGTACGTGCATAAGACGATCGACGGCGGCCTGCACTGGACGCGCTTCAGCCCGGACGTGACGGCGAACGGCCCGGAAGGTCAGGTCACGTCGGGCGAGCCGATCACGCGCGACATGACCGGCGAAGAGGTGTACGCCGCGCTCTACTCGATGCGCTCGTCACGCCTCGAGCCGGGCGTCTTCTGGACCGGATCGAACGACGGTCCGGTGTGGGTGACGCGGGACAACGGCAAGACGTGGAAGAACGTCACGCCGCAGGATCTGCCGCCTGGCGGCCGCGTGCACACGATCGAGGATTCGCCGCATCGGCAAGGGATCGGCGTACGTCTCGGTGTATCGGATGTACCTGAACGACTTCAAGCCGTACCTCTACATGACGAACGACTACGGCGCAGCACTGGACGCTGCTGACCGACGGCACCAACGGGATCCCGGCCGATCAGCCGATGCACGTCGTGCGCGAGGATCCGGAGCAGGAAGGGCTGCTGTACGCCGGCACGCTGGAGGGCGCGTTCGTGTCGTTCGATCAGGGCCGGCACTGGCAGACGCTGCAGCAGAACCTGCCGGCGACGCCGGTCACCGACTTCAAGGTCCACCACGGCGATCTGCTCGCGTCGACGATGGGGCGGTCGTTCTGGATCATGGATAACGTCGCGCCGCTCCGCCAGATCGCGGCGAGCGTGATGAAGCCGACGCGGCCGCGCACGACCGACAATCCGAATGGGCGCAGGCCGTAGGCGCAGGTCGGGTGGGTGAGGGCGGCGAACTGACGCGCGTGCATCGCCTCGACGCAACCCCCCGCGCCCGCAACAACGCCGATCGCAAAGGACCTTCCGCGTGCGCCACCGCGTGCGCCGGCGATCAAGCCGTTCGACGGTCGCAACGTCTTCCTCTTCACGCCGTCGCCGACCTACCGCATGCGCTATGTGGCGGTGTCCGGCCGTCCCGACATGCCCGAGTATCCGTCCGGTGGGCGCGCGCATCGACTACTACCTGCCAGGCGCCGCCGGGTGATCTGACGCTGGACATTCTCGATGGCGCGGGCAAGGTCGTGCGGTACGTTCGAGCGCAACGGTCGGCGCAGCGGAGGCGGGCGCGGCGGCGGCCGGCGAGGCGGCACGTCCCGTCGATGCTGCCGACGAAGATCGGCATGAATCGCTTCGTGTGGGATCTGCGCTACCCGGGTGGACCGCCGAGCAGCGGCGGCGACATGGAAGGTGGCGGGTCGGGCGGCAGTGGACCGCTGGTCACGCCGGGCACCTTCAAGGCGCGGCTCACCGCCGGCGCGGTCACGAGGACCGAACCGCTTGTCGTGAAGATCGATCCCCGCGTCGCGAAAGACGGCGTGACGGTGGCGGATCTCGCCGAGCAGACGAAATTCGCGCTGAAGGTGCGCGACTCAGTCGCCGAGGCGCGCCAGCTGGCGCAGCGCGTGCGGCAGGCACTCGACGCGAAGCGCGGCGACCAGGCGAAGCTGCAGAGCCTCTGGGAGCGCCTGACGACGAAGAGCGGGCCGTACGAAGATCAGATGTTCATCGACCAGGTGTCGAACATCGGCCGCGAGGTCAACCAGGCGGATCAGAAGGTCGGCGCGAGCGCGTACGAGCGGCTCAACGATCTGATGAAAGAGTGGACCGCGCTCAAGGCAGACGCGGAAGCCGCGCTGCGGTGAAATCAGGGACAGGTGCGCGGGTCGGGCAGGTGGGGCAGGTGGGGCAAGTATCCAGGGTGGGGCTGGTCGGGCGGCTCCGACTTAAAAGCGCGCGCCGACGTCGAAACGGAACGGGCGAAGAGAGGTGAACGCGATGCGAACGTCGAGTCGCTCGTTGGCCTTCGGATGTCTGCTCGCGGCAATGTCATTGGTCACGCGGGCGCAGGAGTCGCCGACGATTTACACGCCGGGCGACGGCGTGACCCTGCCCACAGTGACGAAGCAGGTATTGGCGCAGTACACGCAGGAAGCGAAGGACGCGCACATCGAAGGGTCAGTGGGGCTGAACGTCGTGGTGCTGGCGGATGGCACCGTCGGCGACGTGAAGATCGCACGTTCGTTGGACCCGACGTACGGTTGGATCAACAAGCGGTGCAGGCGATGAAGCAGTGGCCGTTCAAGCCGGGCACGAAGGACAACAAGCCCGTTGCGGTGCGCGTCGAAGTCAGTATCAAGTTCGCGCTGAAGTAGCGGCGTCTTCGGCGGCATAGTCGAGCGCGCGCGGATCGGCCGGCGCCGGGTTCACTCGCTCCCAGTCGATCGTCCGGCGGATGGCGTCGGCGCGCGCAGCTGGCTGCGATAACCGAGCTCTTCTCGAATCCGCGTGGTGTCGACGACCCAGTGCTGATCGAGATTGCCGGGCCGCCGCAGGTGTGCCGGCATCCGATCCGCCGGCTGCCCGACGAACTCGCCGCTCCATTCGGCAGCCTGCGCGATCAGCTGTGCCCATTCCAGTTCGGACAGGCTCTCAACTTCGCCGACGTTGTAGATCCGTCCCTCGGCCCGATCAGATGTCGCCGCCAGCGCGATGGCGGCAGCAATGTTCTCAACGAATCCCCGCGGCGACCGCCAGGCCGCGTGCTTCTGCTCGAGGAGAATCGTGGGCCGGCGATCGTCCATCCTCTTCAGCAGTGGGAAGAATCGGTGAAGGGGATCATCAGGCCCATAGACCATCGGCAGGCGCAGCACGGTGCCTGGGAGCTCACGATCGCCGAGGACGGCTTCTTCGACGGGGATCTTGTCGTACTCGTCGTCCAGCCATCCAAACACCTGCTGCAGCACGCTGATCTGTTCCGGTGGATAGGTGTGCCGTGTCGTTCTCAGCGCGGACGACTCAGTGAGCGGCAGATCCTCGAGAGGTCCCGGCTCGGATCCGTGAAGGACACCGCACGCGCGATAGACGTCGCAGCTGCTCAAAGCGACGGCACGGCTGGCAATGCCGCGGAACACGCCAAGCATCTCACGCGCCTGGACGCCCGAGCTGAGGACGAGATCGATGACGACGTCGGGCGCCAGCGCGCGAAGCCTGGAGGCGGAGTCGTTGAGGCGACGACGATCGCCGATTATTTCGCCGGCGCCCGCGGGAACTCGAGTCTGCCCGCGATGGAACACGACGACGTCGTGACCGATACGCTGAAGCTCCGAGCAAACGAAGGGACCGATGAACCCGGAGCCACCGATTAGCAGAGTTCTGATAATTGGTGAGTTGGTGACTTGGTGATTTGGTGAATTCACCAACTCACGAATTCACCAATTCACCAATTCTCAACGATTGTCAGGATCTGGCGCTTTCCACGTTCTCCACCATCCCGCGCTGCCGAGCCCGAGCTGGTCCCACCATAGATCGAGTGCCCGCGATCAAGGCGCAGCATGGCCTCTCGTGTCACGCCCGCGGGCATGGCCATCTGATCCGCGAGGGCGTCGACGACAGCACCGCGCTCCTCCGCGCTGACTCGCGAGATGAGATGCCAGAGCGTGACCGCGCTCACATCAGGATGATCGATAACGAACCGGAGCGCGGCGGACCGCTGGTTCGGGTCGGAGCCAAAGTCGAATTCGTCCAGCGCCTTTTACGTTCCTCTCCGGCATCGTCGTACCGCGGAGTCCCCGGTCCGAGCCTCGCATCCGTGCGCGATGACGCGCCGGCCGGCACGAATGACTCGCGGCCGTTCAGTTCGAGCGCGACCCAGCCGCTGGTGACGCTGAGCAGCCCCGAGCCATCCTCATCCACGCGCAGCGTGTAGGCGCAGCCGAGATCGATCGCGGTCGAGGACGGCGTATTGACGATGAACTGCCCGGGCGGCGCGCTGATGACGGCGCGCAACGTGCCGCTCGCGAGCGCAAGCCGATGATGACCGTCGCGCGTGTCGACGAGGCGCACGCGGGTGCCGGGGCCGACGGTCACTTCGCCGATGGTGCTCACGGTGAGCCGCGCCTGCGAACCGGCGTCGGTGGTCAGTGTCTGACCGACGGCAATCCGTCCCGTTCCATCGAGCATCGACGATCCGATTCGCGGCCGCCCCGTGACGCTCGCGACTTCCCACGATCCGGACCTGTGCGTCGTCTGCCACGTGACGCCGACCATGATCAGAATGGCGGCTGCCGTCACGAGTCGCGATCCGAACGGCCGACTCGAACAGGCTCCTTGCCCGTTGGCACGACGCTACGTCCGCGGTGTTACAGACGCGCGGCAGACACGCTGGATTGCTGTTACGGCCTGGTGAACATCAGCGAACAGGACGGATGCTGCGGCGCCTGGCGCCGGTCACCACACGCGCGTCGACGAGAACGCCGCGAGGGCATCGCCGAAGAGGCGCAGGGTGTCCGCGCCCGTGCCGACGTGCGGCGCGACGCGAACGAGGTCGGAGCGAACCGTGACGGTGAGGCCGTGGTTCGCCAGCGATGCGGCCAGGGGCGCGGCATCCGGAGGCGCGGGCGCGAGCGCGACGATTCCGGCGCGCCGTTCGGGCTCGCGCGGGGTCACGACGGGGATGTCGTAGCGGTCGGCGAAGAACATCACGTCGCCCGAGCGGGCGACGAGCTCGCTCTCGATCGCCTCGATGCCCACCTCGACGATGTCGCGGACCCCTGTCGCGAGGCGCGCGAAGGCGAGGTGATCCGGTCCCGAGACGCTGAACGCCTGTGCCGACGCGGCCGGCGGGGGTACGGAATCGACAGGCAGATCCCCTTCGACGCCCGTGAAGCCCGACAGCACCGGGGCGATGCGCTCGAGCGCCCGCTCGCTGAACCACGCGAAGCCCGTGCCACGGCCGGCGCGGAGCCACTTGAAGCCGTTGCCGCAGACGACGTCGGCTGCGGACCAGTCGGCATCCACGGCGCCGAAGCCCTGGATGGCATCGACGATCAGGAGCCGGTCGCCGATGACGTCGCGGAGCGCGCTCAGATCTGCGCGATACCCGGTGCGGAAGTCCACGAAGCTGACCGCGACCGCCTGAGTGTCATCCGTCAGCGCCTCACGGACCGCATCGGGGGTGACGAATCCGCCTGGCGCCTCGAGCCACTGGACCTGGATCCTGTCGGACGCGGTCTCGGCACGGGATGCCGCAACCGTGAGGCTCGGGAACTCCGCACGCGACACCATGACCCCGCCGGAGAGGCCGTAGAGAGCTTGCATGAGTCCGTAGGTCGTCGAAGGCTGCAGGACGACCTGCTCGGCATCCGTCCGGAGCAGCTGGGCCAGGAGATCGCGCGCTTCTCGTGCGTGGTCGGCCACCAGGTCGATGCTCGAGGGTCGACCCGAGCCGAGCAGCTCGGCATCGGCATGGACCTCTTCCCGGACGCTCGGTGACAGAGGGCCGAAGGCCGCCCAGTCGAGATAGCCGGGTTCGCCGTCGAACGAGGCGAGGAAGGACTCCCAATCGGTCACATCGCCATTCTGGCATGCAGCGGATGGGGGCGGTGATGTCAGCCGCCGTAACGCCGATCGCGGGTCGTGAAGTCACGGATCGCGCGCAGGAAGTCGACTTCGCGCAGGTCGGGACCGAGTGCCTCGACGAAGTAGAACTCGCTGTGGGCGCTCTGCCACAGGAGGAAATCGCTCAGTCGCTGCTCGCCGGAGGTGCGGATCACGAGGTCGGGATCGGGCAGACCGCCCGTGTAGAGGTGCTCGCCGATCTGCTCCGGGGTGAGGCTCGCCGCGAGCTCTTCGAGCGACCCGCCCTCCTCGTCGTGCTTCGTGATGATGCTCCGCACGGCATCGACGATCTCGCCGCGTCCGCCGTAGCCGACCGCGAGGTTGACGTGCAGCCCTGTCTTGTCCCGGGTGCGCGCTTCAGCATCCGCGAGCACGCGCGCCAGATCCGCGGGAAGGATGTCGGCGCGCCCCACGTGCTGCACTCGCCAATCCTTCTCGTGCGAGAGCTCGTCGGCGAGCTCCCCGATGATCTCGATGAGGTCGGCGAGCTCCTGCGAATCGCGCTTGAGGAGGTTGTCGTTCGAGAGGAGGTAGAGCGAGACGACCCCGACTCCGATGTCGTCGCACCAGCGGAGGAACTCGCGCATCTTGGCTGCACCCGCGCGATGCCCGTGCGCCGCCGTGTCGTAGCCGAGCTGACGGGCCCAACGCCGGTTGCCGTCGATCATCATGGCGATGTGGTGGGGCGCCGCATCGCGGTCTATCCGCCTCCGGAGCCGATTGATGTAGAGCCGATAGAGGGGACCTCTGCCCTCGTTCGACGCCGTCACACGCCTACCGTACAACGCTGTCCCCCTCTCGTCTGTGTGGTGTGGGCCCCGTTCCGCCACGTCGCGTGCCTCGCGGGGAATGCGCCGAGTCGTAGGCTTCTCGCGTGGACCGCAAACCCGAGGATGCCGCCGTGGACGACGACGGCGCCGAGATGCCGCAGCTTCCGCTACTCGAGGCCGGAGATGCCAGCGCCGCGATGGAGCTCAAGCCGACGTGGCGCGGCTGGATCCACGCCGGCACGTTCCCCGTCGCACTGGTGGCCGGCATCATCCTCATCGCCGTCGCGCAGGGACCTGCCGCCAAGTGGTCGTGCGCCGTGTTCGTCGCGACGTCGCTTCTGCTCTTCGGCAACTCCGCTCTGTACCACCGCTTCAATTGGAAGCCGAAGACCAAGGCCGTCTTCAAGCGGATCGACCACGCGAACATCCTGCTGCTGATCGCCGGCACGTACACGCCGATCTCGGTGCTCGGCCTGCCGCCGCAGAAGGCGATCACGATCCTGTCGGTGGTGTGGGGCGGCGCGATCCTCGGCATCCTGTTCCGCGTCTTCTGGATCGATGCGCCGCGCTGGCTCTACGTCGCTCTCTACCTCGCGCTCGGCTGGGCCGCCGTGATGTACATGCCCGACCTCATCGCCGCCAACTGGGTCATGGTGATCTTCGTCGCGATCGGCGGCATCCTGTACACGATCGGCGCCGTCATCTACGCGATGAAGCGACCGAATCCGTGGCCCGGACATTTCGGCTTCCACGAGATCTTCCACGTCTGCACGGTGCTCGCGTTCCTGTGCCACTGGACGGCGTGCCTGCTGATCGCGGTGGACCCGATCTACCCCTGATCAACTCAGCGGTTGCGGTCGTCCGTGTCGCCTGAGGCGTCCGTCGGGTCGCCTGCTGCGTCATCTGAACGCGCCGCGGCCTCTTCTGCGTCGAGCATCTCGTCGACCTCTGAGCGGATGCGTGCCCGGCGGATGCGGCGCATCATGTCCCACACCAGCAGCACGACCGCGACCGCGACGAACGCGATCGCGACGAAACCCCACGGACCCGGCGTCACGAGGTTCGGGTCGACCGCGGGGGTCGGCGTCGGAGTCGCGGTCGAGGCCACACGGGAGAGTGCGGCGAACGCAGCGTGCATCGGGTTCCTCGTTCCGGGAGCGTCTAGCCTGGAGTCTCAGCCTAATTCGCCCGACGGGACACGCATGACGACGCAGGAGATGCTCGACGAGCGGTACGGCCGCACGCGGAGCCGCCGCGGTCGCTGGGTGATCGCGATCCTGTCGGGCATCGCCCTGCTCGCGGTCGGTGCGTTCGCGTGGATGACGGTGGCGAACTCGCTCAACGCCGTCGATGCGGATGCCACGGGCTTCCAGGTCGTCGACTCCCACACCGTGGTGGTCGAGTTCCAGGTCAGCGCGCCCGCCGGAGCGGCGGTCGCATGCGCGCTGGAGGCGCAGGACGTGCAGCACGGCGTCGTCGGGTGGAAGGTCGTCGAGATCGCGCCCGGCGAGACCCACGCGCGGGCCTTCCGAGAGACGATTCCGACGGTCGGCGAGGCCACCACAGGTTTTGTGAACTCCTGCTGGGTCACGTAGTCTGGCACGCACTGAAATGCGCTGATTCGCTGACGCCCTGGCCGGAGCCGGGGCGTCTCGGCTTATCGCCCCCCACTCACAAAGGAGACCGACGTGTCCAGCGACGCTCCCGTCACGTTCTTGACGCAGGATGCCTTCGACCGTCTCACGGCCGAGCTCGAGCACCTTTCGACCACGGGTCGCGAGGAGATCGCGAAGCGCATCGAATCCGCCCGCGAGGAGGGCGACCTCAAGGAGAACGGCGGCTACCACGCCGCGAAGGACGAGCAGGGCAAGCAGGAGGCGCGCATCCGCACGCTCAAGGGGCTGCTCAAAGACGCCAAGGTCGGCGTCGCCCCCGAGAGCACGGGCGTCGTCGAGCCGGGCATGGTCGTCACCGCGCTGGTCGCCGGAGGCGAAGAGGTCTTCCTTCTCGGCAGTCGCGAGATCGCGGCCAACTCCGAGCTCGACGTGTACAGCGAGGCCTCGCCTCTCGGCAGCTCGATCATCGGGCTCCGCGAGGGCGAGACGACCTCGTACACGGCGCCCAACGGCCGCTCGATCACGGTCGAGATCGTGAAGGTCGAGACGTACGCGGGTCAGTGACCCCGCGTCGAGCGTCCTCTAGTCCGCCACCACCGTCGGGACGAATCCCGCCTCTTCGAGCGTCGCGATCACGTGCGCACGGTGCTCCTCGCCGCGCGTCTCGACGCTCAGCTGAAGGATCACCTCGCTGATCTGGAGGCCCTGGCCGTGGCGCGTGTGCAGCACCTCGGTGACGTTGGCGCCCGCCTGCGCGAGCAGATCCGACACGCGCGCGAGCTGACCGGGGCGATCCGGCAGCGGGATCCGCAGGGTCATGTACCGGCCGGATGCCGCGAGCCCGTGCGCGACGACGCGCTGCAGCAGCAGCGGATCGATGTTCCCGCCCGACAGGACTGAGATGACCGGCCCCGTGGCGTGCACCTTGCCCGCCAGGATCGCCGCCACCCCGACGGCGCCCGCCGGCTCGACGACCTGCTTGGCGCGCTCGAGGAGCACGAGGAGCGCGCGGGCGATGTCGTCCTCGGTCACCGTCACGACCTCGTCGACGAGGTCGCGGATGATCTCGAACGGGATCGCACCGGGCCGGGCGACAGCGATGCCGTCGGCGATCGTCGGACGCGTGGCGACGTCGACGGGATGCCCGATCTCGAGCGACGTCGGGTAGGCGGCGGAGTTCTCGGCCTGGACCCCGATGATGCGGACCGTCCGCCCGTCGAGCGCGGCGCGCGCCTTGATCGCGGCGGCCACCCCGGCGATGAGGCCGCCTCCGCCGATGCCGAGGACGACAGTGTCGACCTCGGGCAGATCGCGGTAGCAGCTCGAGACCGAGCGTGCCCTGGCCGACGATCACGTCGCGATGGTCGAACGGGTGGATGAGGACGGCGCCGGTGCGCTCGGCGAATTCGGCCGCGAGGCGCAGCGGCGTCTCGACGGTCGCGCCCTCGAGCACGACGTCGGCTCCGTACCCGCGGGTCGCGAGGAGCTTCGGGACCGGCACCCCGAGCGGCATGAAGATCGTGGCCGAGATGCCGAGGGACTGCGCGGCGAGCGCGACGCCCTGCGCGTGGTTTCCGGCGGATGCCGCGACCACTCCGCGCGCGCGCTCCTCGGCGGTGAGCCGGGAGAGCCGGTAGGCCGCGCCGCGGATCTTGAACGAGCCGGTCCGCTGCAGGTTCTCGAGCTTGAGGTACACCGGCACGCCGAGCAGCTCGGACAGCGAGAGCGACTCGTCGAGCGGCGTGTGCGAGATGACGCCCTCGAGGAACGCCGCGGCATCCTCGAACTCGGCCAGTCCCGGGACAGTGGCGGACAGCGTCATGCACGACTCCTTCTGGGGCGCGGGACGGTGCTCCAGATCAGGTCACCGTGCGGGCTTTCGCCCGTCTCCCACGACCGCGAGCTGAGATACACCGCGACGACGTTGATGAACGCGGCGAGCGGCACCGCGAAGAGGGCGCCGGGGATGCCGGCGATCATGGCGCCGCCCGCGACGACGAGGACGACCGCGAGCGGGTGGACCTTGACGGCGGAGCCCATGAGCAGTGGCTGGAGGACGTGTCCTTCGAGCTGCTGCACGCCCAGGACGACGACGAGCATCCACAGTGCCGTCCACGGACCGTTGTAGACGAGGGCGAGGAACACCGCGACGGTTCCCGAGAGCACGGCGCCGACGATGGGGATGAACGCGCCGAGGAAGACCAGCACCGCGACCGGGATCGCGAGCGGGACCCCGAGGAGGAAGGCGCCGAGGCCGATGCCGATCGCGTCGATCGTCGCGACGAGCAGCTGCGTGCGCGCGTAGTTGACGACGGTGACCCAGCCCGCGCGCCCCGCGCCGTCGACGGCGGGTCGGGCCCGCTTCGGGAACAGCCGCGTCGTCCAGCGCCAGATGCCCGCACCGTCGGCGAGGAGGCAGAGCAGGATGAAGAACGCGAGCACGGCACCCGTCGCCACGTGACCGACGGTGGTGCCGATCGCGAGGGCACCGGACAACAGGAGTCTCGGCCTGCTCCTGCACGAACGACCCATGCCTGCGAGAGGAAGTCGTCGATCTCGGCCGCGCTGAGGCCGAGCGGCCCGTCGATGAGGTACTGGCGGAACTGCTCCGACCGCTGCGACGGTGCGATCCTGCACCATGGACCACTCGCGGGTGATCTGCCACACGACGAGCCACACCAGGCCGACGACGACCGCGATCGCGCCGACGGGCGCAGACCACGATCGAGAGCCATTTCGGCACCCTGTGGCGCAGCATCCACTGAAACGCCGGGAACAGCAGCGCCGTGATGAGGATGGCGACGAGCAGCGGGATGACGAGGAGCTTCAGCTGGATGACGAGCCAGACGCCGACGCCGATGGCGGCGGCGATGACGAGCAGGCGCCATGAGTAGGCGGTGGCGACGCGGAGTCCCCGGGGCAGTCCGTCGGTCAGCTCGTTCGAGACGGTGCGCCTGCGGTCCCGAAGGGCGTCGAACACGGAACCGCGGGACTTTTCGTCGGAGCCGCTCATCCGGCCAGTCTAGGCCTCGGCTCGCGCGGCGGCCCGCCCGGCGTCGGTGTCGGACCCGGTCGTTAGGCTGGCCGCGTGAAGCAGACCCTGAGTGCGGTCGAGGCCCGGCGGATCGCCCTCGCGGCGCAGGGTTTCGGCAAGCCCCGCCCCGCCTCATCCGGCACACGGCAGCTCAATCTCGCGATCGGCGCGCATGGGCGACGCTGCAGATCGACTCGGTCAACGTCTTCGCACGGTCGCACTACATGCCGCTGTTCTCCCGCGTGGGCGCATACGACACCGCTGCGCTCGATCGGCTGCTGTTCGCACGCCGTGCGCCCTACGTCGAGTACTGGGCGCACGTCGCCGTCCTTCATCCCCGCGGCGGATTGGGCGCTGTTCCGCTTCCGCATGGACGACATGCGGGCGCGCTACGGCGGACGTGCGGACGGGTGGTTCGCCGTCGAACCGCGAGATCGTCGAGTGGGTGCGCGCCGAACTCGCCGCGCGCGGACCGCTCCGCCCCGCAGAGATCGAGCACGACGCGAAAGAGGCGCGTCGCGGTCCGTGGTGGGACTGGGACGTCGTCAAGAACGCGCTCGAGTACCTGTGGCTCTTCGGCGAGGTGGCGATCGCCGGTCGCCGCGGATTCGAACGGCGCTACGGCCTCGCTGAGCAGGTCATCCCGGCCGAGGTGCTCGCCGCGCCCGGTCGATCGAGACGACGCCGTCCGCGAGCTCGTGCGCGCGCGGCCGCCGCCGTACGGCGTCGCGACGGCATCCGACCTCGCCGACTACTGGCGGATTCGCGATCGGCGCCGGATCATGGCCGCGATCGCAGACCTGGAGAGCGTCGGCGAGCTGCAGCCCGTCGAGGTCGTCGGGCTGGACCAGCGCCGGCCGGCCGGCGAAGGCGTGGGTGCACCGCGGATGCGGCACTCCCCCGCCGCGTCGACGCGGCCGCCATCCTCACGCCGTTCGACCCCGTCGTGTGGTTCCGCGATCGCGCCGAGCGGCTCTTCGACTTCGAGTACCGCATCGAGATCTACACGCCCGCGCCCAAGCGGCGCTTCGGCTACTACTCGCTGCCCGTCCTGGTCGGCGACGATCGTCGTCGGCCGCATCGACCTCAAGGCCGATCGCGCGGCGTCCGACGCTGCTCGTGCAGTCGGCGTGGTGGGAGCACGGAAGACCGGCGGATGCCGCGGCCCGCCTGGCCGACGAGCTGCGGCTCGCCGCCGCGCTGGCAGGGACTCGAAGACATCTCGATCTCCCGCTGGGGCGACGCGACCGATGACCTCGCCGATGTGATGCCGGACGCGCGACGCCATATCGCCGGGCCCGGCGAGCCGGTCGAGCTCGCCCCCGAAGAGCCGCGACGATCTATCGGCCACAGGGTGAGCCGCAAGCTCGTCATCGGCCTCGTCCTCTCGGCCGCGGTGCTGGTCGCGGCGCTCCTCGTCGCGTGGTGGGCGCTCTCGCGGCCGCTGCGGGCCGGAGGCGACCGCCCGCGCCTTCCTCGAGGCGGTGGAATCCGGCGACGGCCAGCTGGGGCGCTCGCGCTCGCGGAACCGCCGCCGGGACCGGACGTGGATCGGGCCGCTGCGCTGGAGGGAGCCGACGACCTGATCGCCGACGCGTCGGTCGAAGACGTCGAGACGTCCGAGAGCGGTGCGGGGATGCGGGCGACGTTGCCGTTCACGCTCGATGGTGCGGCCGCGATCGGCATCCTTCGGACTGGTCGAACGGGACGGCGGCTGGCGGGTCGCCGCCGACGCGTTCGGCGCGGTCGCGGCGACCACGACGATCGGCGACTCGGTCACCGTGGGTGGTGCGCCCGTGCCGACCGGCGAGAGCGTCGCGCTGCTTCCGGCCGCGTATCCGGTCTCGGCGATCCCGCAGGGCATCGTTACGGGAACCACGTCGGTGGCCGTGCTGCCCGGCGAGACGAGCGCCGTCGCCGTCGAGGCATCCGCTGACTCCCGAGGCGATCGCGCTCGCGCAGGAGCACCTCGACACGTAGGCAGAGCAGTGCGCCGCAGCCGTCCGATCGGGTTGCCCCGAACTGCGGACTCACCGTGCCGTGGGGAGCCGACCTCGCTGCGCTCGAGTCGATCGCATTCCGCATCGAGAATCTTCCCCGCGTGACGCTCTCCCCCGACCTGCACGACCTTCGCCGCGACGGATGGCGCGATCGTCGCGACCGCCACCGGCACGACCCGCGACGGGGCGCCGGCATCGTTCACCTACCGGTCGGACGAGTGGGCGCTGCGTGGGACGGTGGCGCTGACGACAGAGGGGATGGAACTCGCGGTCGGGTGATGCTCGGCGGGTTCAGAACTGCACGCGAGGCGGCTCCGAGATGGCGGCGCCGTCGACGACCTCGAAGAACTCGCGCTCGTGGAATCCGAGGTTGCGGGCGAAGAGGTTGTTCGGGAAGACCTTGATCTTGGTGTTGAGCTCGCGCACGCCGCCGTTGTAGAAGCGGCGCGACGCCTGGACCTTGTCTTCGGTGTCGACGATCGACTGCTGCAGCTGCAGGAAGTTCTGGCTCGCCTGCAGCTGCGGGATACGCCTCGGCGACCGCGAAGAGCGACTTGCAGCGCCTGCTGCATGTGCCCTTCGGCGACGCCCGCGTCGGCGGGACCGCCGGCCGAGAGCGTCTCGGCGCGAGCGCGTGTGACGTTCTCGAACACGGCCTTCTCATGCGCGGCGTAGCCCTTGACCGTCTCTATGAGGTTCGGCAGCAGGTCGGCTCGGCGCTTGAGCTGCACCGTGATGTCGCTCCACGCCTCGTCGACGCGCACATTCAGCTGCACGAGCGAGTTGTACGTCGCCCACAGGTAGATGCCGACGACGAGGACAAGCGCGACGACGATGATGACAGGGATCAGCCACTCCCACATAGGCGACAATCCTAACCATCCTGAGGGCGGTCTCACCGGGGCCGCGGAGGCGACTCTCAGGGGCTAGTCGCCGAGAACGCGCGCGAGGTAGTCGTTCTGGAACACGACGGTCGGGGTCGAGGCGGTCGCGCAGGGCGACGAAGTCGTCGAACTTCGGGTAGCGGTCGCGCAGGATCGACGCGTCCAGCGTGTGCATCTTGCCCCAGTGCGGACGTCCGCCGAACGACAGCATGATCTGCTCGACGGCCTCGAAGTACTCGGTCGGATCCTCGCGCCAGTAGCGGTGCACGGCGATGTAGCCGGACGCCCGACCGTACGCCGTCGACATCCAGAGGTCGTCGGCCGCGGCGAAGCGCACCTCGACGGGGAACGAGATCCTCCAGCCGCGCTCGTCGATCAGGGCGCGCATCGCCTCGAAGGCGGGCCGGACGTTCTCGGCGGGCAGCGCGTACTCCATCTCGCGGAAGCGCACCGTCGCGGTTCTGCGTGAAGACGCCGGTCGAGGCATCCGTGAACTCGCGATCGCCCGCACAGCTCGACGGCGAGAGCGGCTGACAGGCGGCACGATGCCGCGGGCACGACGACGCCCGACGCGCAGGCCAGCCGATGGAGGCCGTTGCCGACGAGCACGTCGTCGATCCACTGGCCGACGCGGAGGCAGCGGATGCCTCGGCGCGTCTCCCGGGAGGCGCGTGTTGGTCTTCGTGAGCGCGATGTCGGTGTGCGGGAACCAGTAGAACTCGAAGTGGTCGACGGCTCGCGGCGCGCTCGTCGAGCGCCGTCGAGCACGTCGGCGAGCGGCTCGGGATGCTCGACGGCGTGCAGGACGAACGCCGGCACGCACTGCAGCGTGACGTCGACGAGGACGCCGAGGGCGCCGAGGCCGGGCGCGACCGCGGGCAGGAGCTCGGTGTTCTGCGTCTCGTCGACCGTGAGGAGATCGCCGGATGCCGTGACGAGCGTCGCGCCGACGACCTGGGTCGCGATGCCGCCGAACCGCGCGCCCGTGCCGTGCGTGCCGGTCGAGATGGCGCCCGAGATCGACTGGCGGTCGATGTCGCCGAGGTTCTGCATCGCGAGGCCGTAGCGGCGCGAGGAGTCTCGGGATCTGGTGCAGCCGCGTGCCGGCGAGGAGCCGCACACGCTTGCGCTCGCGGTCGACCTCGACGACGCCGCTGAGGTCGTCGAGCTCGAGCAGGACGTCGGGCGCGACCGCGATGCCGCTGAAGCTGTGACCCGCGCCGACCGGCTTCACGCGCATGCCCGAGCGTGCCGCGGCCTCGACGGCGCGCTGCACCGCCTCGATCGATCGCGGGCCGCTCCACCAGACGCGGACGCACCGCCTCCGAGCGGCCCCAGTTCTGCCAGGTGCCGCCCACGCGCGTCACAGGAACGTCTTTCCTTCGCCTCGGTAGGTCGGCGTCTCGCCGACCAGCTGGTCGCCCTCGACCAGCAGGAACCTGTCGACGCGCTCCGAGAGCTCGCCGCTCTTCGCGTGACGGAACCACACGCGATCACCCACGCGCAGCGACCGGGCCGCCTCGCCGCGCAGCGGCGTCTGCACCTCGCCCGCGCCTTCGCGCGGCATCGTGGACAGGCCCTGCGGCCACACGGGCAGCGGGCTGGCGCGATGCGAGCGGCGGGCCCGAGGCGATCCAGCCGCCACCCAGCACCGTCGCGATGTCGGGTGCGGGCTTGCGCACGACCTCGAGCGCGAACGCCGCAGCCGGCGCGAGGTCGAACGCACGGTAGCCGTCGAACAGGTGCCCCGCGAGCAGTCCGCTTCCGGCCGTCAGCTCGGTGACGGAGCGATCGGATGCCGTGTAGCTCGAGCGATCCCGTTCCGCCGCCGTTGACGAACTCGAGCGGCGCGATACGCGTCACGGCGTCGACGATGGCGCCGCGGCGCTGGAGCAGCTCGTCCCCGGACCGGCGCTGCATCCAGCGGATGACGGCATCCCCCGATCCGGTCGCGTCTCCCTGTCCCGCGATCTGGGCCTCGTACATCATCAAGCCCGACGAGGCGGAAGCCCGGGCGGTCGGCGATGAGTCGTGCGAGGTTCGCGACCTCGGCGGGCTCGTGGACGGGCGAGCGGAGGACACCGATGTGCCCGAGGCCGGGCGCGCGCCACGACGCGTCGGCGTCGATCGCGACGCGGATCTCGGCACGCCGGGTCGGCGGAACGAGCGCGTCGACGAGATCGAGCTGTGCGATGTCGTCGACCATGAGCGTCACCCGCGCGGCGGCGAGCTCGTCGGCGGCGAGACGCCGAAGCGCGGCGCGGTCGACACTCGGGTAGCCCAGGACCACGTCGTCATGCGTCTCGGCGAGCCAGAGCGCCTCGGGGAGCGTGAAGGCGAGGATGCCGCGGTATCCGGGAAGCGCGAGCGTCGCGTCGATGATCTCGCGGACGCGGATCGACTTGCTCGCGACGCGGATCGGCACGCCGCCGGCGCGGACGGCCATGTCGAGGGCGTTGTAGCGCAGAGCAGCCAGATTCACGGCGGCGACCGGTCCGGAGACGTCGGCGACAGCGGCCGTCATCGCGGGCCAGTACTCCGCGGGGCGCGTCCATGGCGAGGGCCTGGGACGGTTCGGGTGCCGTCAGCAGGTCGAGGGTCATGTCGGGTTCCTCTCGCGCGCGCCATCGGCACGCACGCCGTACAGCCTAAAGCCCCATCCCGTGAATTCGCCGTGCTCAGAGGGCGCTGAGGCCGCTCACCCCGATCGCGCGAGGAACGGGGTCGCATGATCCGTGACACTGCGTGTCGCACCCGAATGTGCCCGGACATCCGGTACCCCCGCTGGGACTCGAACCCGGACTGAAGCGATTTTAAGTCGCCTGCCTCTGCCATTGGGCTACGGGGGCGGCGGTCTGCCGGACAGGCCGTCGACCCCTGGGCGTCAGCGCGCGGCGGCCACAGCCTCGGGTTCGGGCTTCGCCGGTGCCGGCTTCGCCTCGGCGACGGGAGCTGCCGGCTGCGGCGGACGCGGACGCGCGGCGAACTCCTCGAACACGTAGCGGGGGCTCTGCACCGTCTGCGAGGTTGACCATGTCGCGGCCGAGCCAGAAGTTGTTCCACCAGCCCCACAGCACGCGCCACTTGCGCTCCCACGACGGCATCGCCAGGCCGTGGTAGCCGCGGTGCGCGAACCAGGCGATGAAGCCCTTGAGCGCGATGTTGCCCGACTGGAACACTCCGTTGTAGAGGCCGAGGCCGGCGACCGCGCCGAGGTTCTTGTGGTTGTACTCGCGCGGCAGCTCGCCGCGGAGGACCGCGACGAGGTTCTTCGCGAGGAGCTTCGCCTGACGCACGGCGTGCTGTGCGTTGGGGACGCAGTAGCCGCCGACGCCGCCGCCCGACAGGTCGGGCACGGCCGAGACGTCGCCGGCCGCCCAGGCGCCCTCGACGATCTCGTCCTCGGTGCCGACGCGGAGGTCGGCGCGCGTGCGGATGCGACCGCGCTCTTCGACGGGAAGGTCGCCGCCGCGGACGACGGTCGGGTTCGCCATGACACCGGCGGTCCAGATGATGAGGTCGCTCGGGATGACCTCGCCGGTCGACAGCTCGATGTTGCCGTCGATCGCGCCGGTGACCTGCGTCTCGAGGTGCACGAACGCGCCGCGCTTGGCGAGGTTCTTCAGCACCCACTCGCTCGTCTTGAGCGACACCTCGGGCATGATGCGGCCCATCGCCTCGATGAGGTGGAAGTGCGTGTCTTCGAACGTGATCTCGGGGTAGCTCTTGACGAGCGACGAGGCGAGCGAGCGCAGCTCGGCGAACACCTCGATGCCCGCGAAGCCGCCGCCGACGACGACGACGGTCAGCAGACGGTCGCGCTCGGGGCCGGGAGGGAGCGTCGACGCGCGGTCGAAGTTCGACATGAGGCGGTCGCGGATCGCGACGGCCTCTTCGATCGTCTTGAGGCCGATCGCGTTGTCGGCGATGCCCGGGATCGGGAACGTGCGCGAGACGGCGCCGGCGGTGACGACGATCTGGTCGTACTCGAGCTCGTACGGCTCGCCGAGCTCGGGCGTGATCGTCGCGACCTTGTTCGCGTGGTTGATGCCGGTGACCTTCGCGGTGACGACCGTGGTCCGCTTGAGGTGACGACGCAGCGCGACCACGGAGTGGCGCGCCTCGATCGAGCCGGCGGCGACCTCGGGAAGGAACGGCTGGTAGGTCATGTACGGCAGCGGGTCGACGATCGTGACCTCGGCCTCGCCCTTGCGGAGGTGCTTCTCGAGCTTCCACGCGGTGTAGAAGCCGGCGTAGCCGCCGCCGACGATCAGGATCTTGGGCACGGTGCTGGTAGCGGTGCTGGACACGGTGGGAGGAACTCCTCAAAGTTCAACGGCTCGGCAAGCCGGACGAGCGGGCCGATCGGATGCGTCGGACAGCAGCAGTGACGCCGAGCGCCACCAGTATAGCCAAGACCGTGACCGCGCCGAGCGGCAGGGTGCCGTAGAGGAGGGTGTCCGATCGACGGCAGGAGCGGCGAGGCGGGCTGGGTCGCGGCATCCGCTCGGCGGAAGCGGCTCGATCGGCGACGGGCGCGACAGTCGGCGCGGGCGCGGGACCCGCGTCGGCCCTGCGGTAGAGGCGGATCCACTCCTCGAGGCTGCCCATCGGGTTCTCGGCGACGGTCGGAACGGACGCCGACACGGCGGCCGCGGCATCCACCAGTCCATAGCCGTAGAGCGGATCGGGAACCGCCGTCGCGGACGCCGACGGGTGCGCCGTGCGGATGATGCGGTTGATGACGTTGGCGGCGTCGAGATCGGGATGCGCCGCCCGCACGAGCGCCGCGATGCCCGCGACGATCGGCGCGGCGCCGCTCGTGCCGTTCCAGAGCACGAGGCCGCCGTCGGCCGAGACGCCGACGAGGTCCTCGCTCGGCGCCGAGACGCCGATCGTGATGCCCTGCGTCGAGGCCTCGAGGCTCGCCCGACCCTGCGGGTCGACGCCGGCGACCGTCAGGACGCCCGGGGATCGTGGCGGGGGCGCCGACGCGCGTCGTGCCGCTCCCCCGGTTGCCGGCGGCGACGACGACGACGACGTCGTGGTCGTAGGCGTAGAGGAACGCGTCGTCCCAGCTCTCGTCCCAGTCGGGGGTGTTGGTCGTGAGCGACAGGTTGATGACGTCGGCGCCGTTGTCGACCGCCCACCGGATGGCCTCGGCGATCTGCTCGGTGAACGGCTTGGCGGACGCCGGTGCCGAAGCCGACCGAGATCGCGAGCAGCTCGGCCTCGGGTGCGACGCCGATCATGCCGGCGTCCGGACCGGTCCCGCGCGCGGCGGCGAGGGACGCCACCCAGCTGCCGTGGTTCGCGTCGACCGCGCCGACGGGCGTGCGGCCGTCGGGCGAGCCCTGGCCCGAGACATCCGTGCCCGCCGACGACCGCGCCCTCGAACTCGACCGGGTCGCGTCCGATCCCCGTGTCGATGATCGCGATGCGCACGCCCTGCGCCGCGCGTCGTCTGCCACGCCGTGCGGATGCCGTACTCGTCGAGCCAGTACTCGGCCGCGCGCACGCGGGTCCTCGGCCGATTCGCCGGGGACGGATGCTGCGGCCGCCGGCGGTCGGCCGCGCGTTCGACGGCCCGGGTATCGGCGATCGCCGCGGGCGCGACTGCCGAGGGCGCCCACGAGGATGCCCACAAGAGCGACGCCGAGCGACGCGCCGACGAGGCGATTCACCCCGCGGACCCCGGCTCGGCGCACACGCAGCGCTCGGGCGACCACGTCGACAGGGCGAGCGCCCGGTCGCCGATCGGGTTGACGCCCGGCCCCGCCGCGAGAGCGTGGGCCGCGAGCGCGTGCAGGCACTTGACGCGCGTCGGCATGCCGCCGGCCGAGATCCCCTCGATCTCGGGAACGTCGCCGAACTGCGCGCGGTCGCGGAGATACGCCTCGTGCGCGGCCGTGTACGCCGCGGCGACGTCTTCGTCGTCGGCCAGCTCGTCGCTGAGCTCGCGCATCACGTGGTCGGCCTCGAGCACCGACATCGCGGCCGTCGCACCGGGATGCGACAGGTAGTAGAACGTCGGGAACGGCGTGCCGTCCGGGAGCCGGGGCAGCGTCGCGGCGACGGTCGGGTTGCCGCACACGCAGCGCGCGGCGATGCCGACGACGCCTCGCGCGGGCCGGCCGAGCTGCTCGCGCAGAACGGCGAGATCGGCGTCGCTGACAGGCGGGAAGGGCGGCGTGGTCACCCCGAAAGGCTACCGTCGGTCGCTGGGACGGCGCTGGATCAGCCGTCCGCCGGGGTCTCGCCGGGCGACTCGCTGGGAGACGGTCTCGGCGCGTCGTCCGGCACCCCGATCGACGGCGCGCGGACGGTCTGGGCGAGACCCGCCTCGGTGACCGAGCGGACGAGCTGCGACATCCAGTCGGTGCGCGTCTGCTGGACGTCGTCGCTCACCGGGGCCTCGTCCTGCGGCACCTGCGCCGCGGGGAGGTCGTCCATCGACGAGATACGGGACCTCGCCGGGCTTGACGTAGTAGAGGCGCTCGCGCGCCTGCGTCGTGATGTACGCCGGGTCGTTCCAGCGGTCGCGCTGGGCCTCGAGGTCGTCGACCTGGTCCTCGCGTCACCTCGACCGCCGCGACGAGCGCCGCGATCTGCTGCCGCTGGTCGACGTACGTGCCGATCGTCGGCACGAGCACGAAGGTCGCCAGCACGACGAGGCCGAGCATGATGACCATGAACCCCGAGAGGCGGATGCCGCCGAGCCAGGCGCGGACGTCGACCTGACCTCGCTCGGGGCGCTGCGGGCGCTGTGGGCGCGCCGTGCGCATCGGCCGGCGGGCACGAGAAGGGGGAGCCGTCCCATCGGTCACGGCTCCCCCTCTACGTCGAATGCCTGATCAGCCCTTGAAGCGCGGGAAGGCTCGGCGGCCGATGAACTCCGCGGCGTCGCCCAGCTCTTCCTCGATGCGCAGAAGCTGATTGTATTTCGCGACGCGCTCGCTTCGAGCGGGCGCGCCGCTCTTGATCTGACCCGAGTTGACCGCGACGACGAGGTCGGCGATCGTCGTGTCCTCGGTCTCACCCGAACGGTGCGAGAACATCGTCGTGTAGCCGGCGCGGTGCGCCACGTCGACGGCATCCAGCGTCTCGGAGAGCGTGCCGATCTGGTTGACCTTCACCAGCAGCGAGTTCGCGACGCCCCGCTCGATGCCGTCCGCGAGACGCGCGGGGTTGGTGACGAAGAGGTCGTCGCCGACGAGCTGGATCTTGCTGCCGAGCTTCTCGGTGAGGTGCTTCCAGCTGTCCCAGTCGTCCTCGGCGAGTGCGTCCTCGATCGTCACGATCGGGTAGGCGTCGGCGAGCTCGACGTAGTAGTCGGTGAGCGCTTCGGCCGTCCAGGGCTTGCCCTCGAACGTGTAGACGCCGTCCTTGAAGAACTCGGTGGCCGCGACATCCATGCCGAGGGCGATATCGGTGCCGACCTTGAAACCGGCCTTCTCGATCGCCTTCACGAGGAAGTCCAGGCCCTCACGGTTGCTCTTGAGGTCGGGGGCGAAGCCGCCCTCGTCGCCGAGGCCGGTCGCGTAGCCCGCGGCCTTCAGCTCGCTGTGGAGCACGTGGTACGTCTGCGCACCCCAGCGAAGGGCCTCGGCGAAGCTCGACGCGCCGATCGGCGCGAGGAAGAACTCCTGGCAGTCGATGCCGTTGTCGGCGTGCGATCCGCCGTTGATGACGTTGAAGAGCGGGATCGGGAGGATGTGCGCGTTGGGGCCGCCGAGGTAGCGGAAGAGCGGCAGGTCGGCCGAGTCGGCCGCGGCCTTCGCCACGGCGAGCGAGACGCCGAGGATGGCGTTCGCACCCACGCGCGACTTGTTCTCGGTGCCGTCGGTCTCGATGAGGATCTCGTCGACGATGCGCTGCTCGCTCGCCTCGACACCTTCGATCGCGGGGCCGAGCTCGTCGATGACGGCGGTGACGGCCTTGAGCACGCCCTTGCCGCTGTAGCGGGACTTGTCACCGTCGCGAAGCTCGTACGCTTCGAAGGCGCCGGTGGATGCGCCCGAAGGGACGGCGGCACGCTGCACGGTTCCGTCGTCGAGGAGCACCTCCACTTCGACCGTCGGGTTGCCGCGCGAGTCGAGGATTTCGCGGGCGTTGACTGCCTCGATAAGTGCCACTGAGGACTCCTTGTTTCGTGGAGGGGCGGATCGCGGAGCGTCGTCGGTCCGTGTCGAGTCTAGTGAGAGCCGGATGCCTCGGCTGAAGGCATCCGTCATCCGGTTTCGGGTCAGACGACCAGTGCGATGGCCACTCCGTCCCAGCCCTTCGCGTCGAGCGTCTGCAGCGCCGTGGCGTCGAACCGGGGGTCGCGCCCGAGGAGTTCGAGGCCGCGCTGCGTGCCGATCACCTGCGGATCGACGGTCGCGGGGTCGGCGACGCGTCCGCCGCGGCCGACATTGTCGACCACGACGACGGTGCCGGGCCTGCCGAGGGTGGCCGCCCAATCGAGGTAGATCGTGTTGGACTCCTTGTCGGCGTCGATGAAGACGAGATCGAACGGCGGATCGTCGACGAGGGTCGGCAGGACGTCGGCGGCCCGGCCCACGCGGACCTCGACTTTGGCGCCGACGCCCGCGCGCTCGAGATTCGCCCGGGCGATCTCGGCATTGCGCGGCTCCGCCTCGATGGAGATGACGATGCCGTCCTCCGGGATGCCACGCGCGAGCCAGATCGTGGAGTAGCCGCCGAGCGTGCCGATCTCGAGCACCCGCTTCGCACCGGCGATCCGCGCCAGGAGGTGGAGGAGCTTTCCGTTGACCGGTGCCACTTCGATGTGCGGGAGTCCCGCGGCGTTCTGCTCCGCGACGGCGGATTCGAGGTCGGGGTCGCTCCCGACGAGGGTCGCGGCGAAGTAGGCGTCGAGGCGCTGCCATGCGTCGGGGGTGGGGTCGGCCATGGCCTCAGCCAACCCGCGGCCATGCTCGTGCGTCAAGCCCGGTCGGTGCCCGTGCACTTCCGGGCTCGGTCTGCGAGAGCCGCCGAGGAGGGCCGCGCCCGTGACCGCGTCATCGACCGTCACGACGAAGGTGCGCTTGCCCGCGCGGGCGACCTGGATGGCGTCGCCCCGGCGCAGGACGACACCGAATCGTCCGTCCAGCCCCGCGCGGACGCCCCAGCCGCCGAACTGCGTCATGGGGTCGATCGCCGCCACGGTCACTGTCTCGACGTCCTCGAGCGGAATGCGCCAGCTCGGGATGCCGAGCGCCGAGCGCACTGTCAGCCCCGTGTCGTCGACCCGAGCCCGGAAGACCGACGTCGCCAGAAGGAGCACGACGAACAGCAGGGCGAGGAGCGCGAACACTCCCGCGAGCTCACCGCTCGTGAAGGCGAGCCACACCGCCGTGACAGCGAAGACCACGGTCACGGCGACGATCGCGATCATTCCGCCGCGCGACATCGTCACCGTCCGCAGCCACGCGGCGCGCTCACCCGGTGCGAGCGTCATCGCGGCCGGCGCCGCGCCTGTGGCGTGCGCGCCCCCGCTGACCGCGACGTTCGGCTGCGCGAACCACGCCGCGACGCCGACCAGCAGCACCTACTCCGAGACCCACGGCCAGCGCGGGCAGGACGCCCTCGGCGTCGTGCGCATCTGCGAGTCCGCGCTGCATGCCGAGCGACCACGTCATCAACCCGATGAGGTAGACCGTCCCTCCCGCGCTCAGGGCGCCGAGGAACCGCATCGAAGGTCCCCACTCGCCTCGGCGGGATGCGAGGAGGACCGGCAGTGCGAACAGGGCCGTGAGACCCACCCCGATCGCCGCGGTCATCGCGATCGTCACCCACGGCGACGCGAAGCCATTCGGTTCGCCATTCGCGCCCCAGTGCACGGCGACGGGATCGGGCAGCTGCGGCAGCCAGGCGAGCATGAGCACGATGCCCACGATCGTCGCGAGCAGGGGGACGACGACCCCGACGAGCACGAAACGGGCCCGAGCCCGGCGGATGGGTGATGTATCTGTCATCGCGCGCTCCCTGTCGCCGCCGAGCGGGCGGGGGCCGCAGCGGCCACCAGGCCAGGACGGAATTGGCGCAGCAGCACGATCACTCCGATGACGACCGCGAGCACAGCCCACGACACGACACCGAGCGGCCCCACCCACGCCATGTCGGGTACCTCGCCGGCGACGATGAAGACCAGCACGATCGAGCCGACCGCGTTGAGTGAGCCGTGGGCGAGCACGGCGGGCCACAAGGACGCGCTGCGCAGGCGCAGCCAGCCCAGAAGGACTCCCCACGCGACGCAGCCGCCCGTCATGAGGGCGAGACCCACGAGGTCCGGCCGCGCGAAGTTGTAACCCAGCAGGATGATCGGCGCATGCCAGAGCCCCCATATCGCGCCGGTGATCAGGAGCGAGGGCCAGGTCCCGAGCGGGAGGAGCGTCGTCTGCAGCCATCCGCGCCAGCCGAGCTCTTCACCGAATGCGAACACGCTGTTCACGAGCGCACCGAGCGGAATGGCGAGGAGCTGCAGTGCGACCAGCAGGCCGATCGGCGGAAGCGGCGTGCCGTCGGGGACAGCGGACGTCACCTGCGCGGCAGTACCCGGAGAATCCGACGGGATCCAGCCGGACGAGTCCCAGCGCCCACGCCACCAGGGCCGTCACCACCACCACGACGATGGGGATGACGAGGCCCAGTGCGAGGAAGAGCACGAAGCGTCCGGCGGGGCGAAGCGGCCACAGTCCCAGATACCTCGCCCGTCCGTCCCCGGGGATGCGGAACGCAAAGGTGACGATGACCGCCGCGATCGCGGGCGTGAGCATCATCACGAGCAGCAGCGAGCTCGGCGAGGGGCGAGGCCAGCCCGTCTCCGAGCCAGAGCGGCAGTGCGACGAGCCACGCGAGACCGAAGGCGAGCACCACGAAGACGACGACAGCGCCCCAGGCGACGCGCTCGGCGGGACGCGCCGGGCTCTGCGGGACCGGAGGTCACGGGGTTCGGCGGTCATGGCGGGCGATCTCCTTCACGAGGTCGGCAAGGGTGTCGGGGGAAAGGTCCAGCGCGCGTCCGCGCCGGACGAGAGCGGCGATATCGTCGTGGAGCTCGGCGAGCGGGGCTGCGGCATCCGTCACGATCGCTCCCCTGCCCCGCCGCATGTCGACGAGTCCTTCGTCACGCAACTCCTGATAGGCGCGCAGAACGGTGTGCAGATTGATGCCGAGCGCGGCGCGACCTCGCGGGCGCCGGGCAGGCGATCGCCGGGCACAAGGCGCTTGGCCGCGAGGTCGACCCGGATCGATGAGGCGATCTGCGCGAAGATCGCCTCATCCGACTGGGGGTCGATGCGGATGAGCACACCTCTATTCTACAACAAGTAGAACAGTTCGCGAGAAGGGGTTCGTCACCCAGACGACGCCGCCAGAGCCGCGCTGACCGCCGGGAGGAGCGCATCCGCAGTCCGGCGGTATCCCAGCGCGCTCGGATGGAAACGGTCGAGGCTGAACATCCCGCCGGGCGAGGGCTTTGGCGAGCCGGCCGCCCAGCGTGTCCTTGCGACGGACCGCACCCAGTCCGGCAGCGATGGAGTCACCGAGCAGAAGCAACTCGAGAGGCTCGCCCTCGTAGGAGCGCCGCCAGACGCGGTCTGCGAACGACGATGGGCTTAGGTTCGGAGCGTGACACTCGTGCGCCGGCTGGGTCTCGGGGACGCGGTCTTCATCGGGCTCGGCTCGATGATCGGCGCCGGCGTGTTCTCGGTGTGGGCGCCCGCGGCCTCAGCGGCCGGCGCGGGGCTGCTGGTCGGGCTCGCGATCGCCGCCGTCGTCGCGTTCGGCAACGCAACGTCGTCCGCTCAGCTCGCGGCGGCGCATCCCACGTCCGGGGGCACCTACGCGTACGGCCGCGCGGAGATCGGACCGTGGTGGGGTTTCGTCGCCGGGTGGGGATTCGTGATCGGGAAGACCGCGAGCTGCGCCGCGATGGCGCTGACATTCGCCGCCTACGCGGCGCCGCCGGGCTGGGAGCGGCCCGTCGCGATTCTGGCGGTCGCCGCGCTCGTGACGGTCAACTGGTTCGGCGTGACGCGGACGGCGCAGCTTACGCGCATCATCGTCGTGCTGGTCTTGGTGACGCTGGCGATCGCCGTGGCAGCCGGCTGGTCGGCACCGGACGCCGTGGGCTGGCTCACGCCCGCAACCGTGCGATCGGACGGGTGGTACGGCATCCTGCAGTCTGCCGGACTGCTGTTCTTCGCGTTCGCGGGGTACGCGCGCATCGCGACCATGGGCGAAGAGGTGCGCGATCCCGCCCGGACGATCCCGCGGGCGATCGTGCTGGCGTTCACCCTCGCGCTCATCGTCTATGCGGCCATCGCTCTCACGGTGCTGTCGACGCTCGGACCCGAGGCGACGGCGGGATCGACGGAACCGGTCGCCGACGCGTCGCCGCGTCGGGATGGGCGTGGGCGCAGCCGTCGTGCGCATCGGCGCGGCGGCCGCGTCGCTCGGCGCGCTCCTGGCGCTCATCGCGGGCGTCGGTCGCACGACGTTCGCGATGGCGCGTGAGGGCGACCTCCCGCGGTTCCTCGCTGCGGTGCATCCCCGGTGGCACGTGCCGCATCGCGCCGAACTCGCCCTGGGCGGCCGCCGTCATCGTGCTCGTGGCGCTCGTCGATCTGCGCAGCGCCATCGGCTTCTCGTCGTTCGGGGTGCTGGTCTACTACCTCGTCGCGAATGTCGCGGCGTTCCGGCAGCGAGGAGGCGCACGCCGGTATCCGCGCGCGCTGCAGATCGTGGGAGCGATCGGATGCCTCGTCCTCTGCGCCACCCTGCCATGGCAGAGCGCCGTCGCGGGAGCCGCCGTCGTCGCACTCGGTGTGCTCTACCGAGTCGTGCGGCTGCGGATCACGCGAGCTGCTTGAGCTCGAGGTCCTCGCGCGTCGCGCCCGCCGAAACGGTCGCGAACGACGTGTACCCGTCGGATGCCGCGCGCTCGAGCAGCGCCTTCAGGTTCTTCGTGCGCTGCTCGAGGCGGACCCGCGAGCCCTCCGCGAGGAGCACCGCCTTCAGCGCGAGCAGCTCGCTGACCGGCACATCTCGGTCGTGGACGAGGACGACGGATGCCGCGCCCTCGCGCTCGTCCGCCTCGATGAGGTCGACGATCCGCTCGAATCCGATCGAGAAGCCCACCGCGGGCACATCCTGGCCGAGGAAACGGCCGATCATGCCGTCGTAGCGCCCTCCCCCGCCGAGCGAGTACGACACCGACGGGTGCGCGAGCTCGAAGATCGTGCCCGTGTAGTAGCCCATGCCGCGCACGAGGAACGGGTCGAACACGAGCGGGATGTCGCCGGCGAGCTCGGTCGCCGAGCCGCGGGCCGCTGCGACGGCCTCGCCGATCCCGACGAGGTGGGCGACGATGTCGTCGGGGGCGCCGTCGGGCAGCGCCTTGCGGATCTGGCGCTCCCCGAACGGGTTGTACTCCAGCGTCACGGGGCGCACGAGGAACGCCGCGAAGGCGTCGACGGCCGCGAAGTCCGGTTCCTGAGTCTGTCGAAGGGCGCGCTCGCGCAGTTCGGCGGCCACGCCGTCGGGGCCGATCTTGTCGAGCTTGTCGATCGTGATGAGCACGCCGGGTCGCTCCTCGGGCGTGAACCCGAAGCTGTCGAGCATCCAATCCAGCGCGCGCCGATCGTTGATCCGGATGCTGCCGCCTTCCAGTCCCAGCGCGTCGAGCGTGTCGAGCGTCGCGACGACCAGCTCGGCCTCGGCGCGGGCCGAGGCATCCCCGATGATGTCGATGTCGCACTGCACGAACTGGCGGTAGCGACCCTTCTGCGGGCGCTCGGCACGCCAGACCGGGGCGATCTGGATCGACCGGAAGACGCTCGGCAGCTCGGCGCGGTGACTCGCGTAGAAGCGCGCGAGCGGCACGGTCAGGTCGTAGCGCAGGCCGAGGTCGGTCAGCGCCGCCTGGTCGTCGGCCGCCGCCCGCACCGCGTCGGCGTCGAGGCCCCGCTTGAGGATGTTGAAGGCGAGCTTCTCGTTGTCGCCGCCGATGCCGGCGTGCAGGCGCTCATACTCCTCGACGACCGGAGTCTCGATCTCGTCGAAGCCGTGCGCACGATAGCGCTCGCGGATGACGGCGAGCACCCGCTCGCGGCGGGCCTTGTCGGCGGGGAGGAAGTCGCGCATGCCGCGCGGCGGATTGACGGATGCCACGACAGCATTCTTTCAGGTCGACGGCGTCGAGCCTTCCGCCGCGCGGATGTCGTCGCTCGAGCACGCGGAGCCGCTCGCGGAGCGCACGCTCGGCGTCCCAGCCCTCGGTGCGGGCCAGGGCGACGAGCGCCAGGAGCGCGTCGCCGAGCTCGGCCTCGGTCGCGGGCACCGCGCTCGCCACCTGGGCGAGGCGCGCGTCGGGTGCACCACGCGCCGCCGCCTTGCCGAGGAGCTTCTGGGCAAGCGCGAGGGACGGCATCCGGTGCGGAGACGCCGTCGAGCACGCTCGTGCGCGCCTGCTTCTCGGCGGCCTTCGCGGCGTTCCAGTGCACGAGCACCTCTTCGGGGGTGGTCGCGACGGCATCGCGCGAAGACGTGCGGATGCCGGCGCACCATCTTGTCGGTGAGCCCGCGGGCGACATCGTCGATGTCGAACGGGTCGTCCGGGTCGCGCGAGGCGATCTCGGCGTGGAACAGCACCTGCCAGAGCAGGTCGCCGAGCTCTTCGCGCAGATCCTCGCGCGGTGCCGTCCTCGACGGCATCGATCAGCTCGGCGCTCTCCTCCACGAGGTACGGGACGAGCGCCCGGTGGTCGATCTGCTGCGTCCAGACGCAGCGGTCGCGCACGGCTCGCATGGTGTCGGCGGCATCCCGCAGCGGATCGGTCATGCGGCTCCTCCTGCACCAGGCTCCCGCGCGCCGGTGATGGCGCGACCCGCATCGACAGCAGGACGACCGCGATGACCGCCGAGATGATCGACCCGGCGAGGACGCCGAGAACCGCCTCGTCGCGGATCGACCGGCTGCGTCCGCGAAGGCGAGGTTCGCCAGCAGCAGCGACACCGTGAATCCGATGCCGCCGAGCGCGCCGATCGCCGATGAGGTCGCCGAGCGCGCAGCGTCGGGCTGGCCCCGTGCCCCGGGTGAAGATCCGCTGGCCGAGCCAGGCCCGCGCCGGTGATGCCGATGAGCTTGCCGACGGGCAGCGCGAGGAGGATGCCCCAGAAGACCGGCGAGAGGCCGTCGCCAGCGGAGCGGGAATCGACCACGAGCGCCGCCGTGAAGGCGAAGAGCGGAAGGATGACGGCGTTGACCCAGGGCTCCATCGCGTGCCGGGCGACGAGCGCCGGCGTCTGGGCCATCGCGAGGCCGAGCAGGACGCCGGCGATCGTCGCGTGCACGCCCGAGAGCAGGATGAACGCCCACGTCGCGCAGGCGAGGACGATCAGGGCGGCGATGATCCACCCGCGACCGCGGAGGTGCAGCAGTCGGCTCAGGATGCCGAACAGCGCCGTCGTCACGAGGCCGGCGGCCAGCATCCCGAGGTTCAGATCCGTCGCGAACAGCACCGCGATGAAGACGATGCCCGACCACGTCGTCGATGATCGCGAGCGCCAGCAGGAAGATCCGGATGCCGGGGGCAGTCCCCGCCCGAAGACGCGCGAGCACGCCCAGCGCGAACGCGATGTCGGTCGCGGTCGGGATGGGCCAGCCCTCTTGGAAGCCGCTCCCCGCGGTCATCACGCAGGTAGACGCGCGATCGGCACGAGGACCCCGCCCGCGGCCGCGAGCGCGGGCACGGCCGCCGTCCGGGCACTGCGCAGCTCGACCGCGGGTGAGCTCGTACTGCAGCTCGACCGAGACGATGAAGAAGAACAGCACCAGGAGCCCGTCCGAGACCCAGTGCGACAGCGAGAGATCGATGCCGGTGCCGGGGATGGCGAGGTGGCGTGTGCGAGAACTCGATCACCTGCGTGCCCGATGGGCGAGTTGGCGATGAACAGGCCCGCCGCCGCCGCGATGAGGAGCAGGAGTGCCGGGAAACGGGCAGAGCGCAGCAGCTTCACAGGACCTCCGAGGGCATCGACCCCCATCCTGCCGTGTCACACGTCACGAAGGCGAAACACCACGGCGTTACCGTGTTGAACCCATGCCCGAACTCACCAGGACCGAGGCCATCGACCTCGTCGGACGCTATCGAAGCCGGCCAGGAGATCCCCGAGAGGATGCGCGGCGACGTGCGCCGCTTGGGCGGACTCCTCGGGCAGGTGCTCCGCGAGAGCGGGTCCCCCGGCCTCTTCGACGACGTGGAGCACCTGCGCGCCGCGACGATCCAGGCGTACACCGACGAGACGCCCGAGGCCTTCGCGCGCGCGGCCGCGATCGCCGACTCCTTCACGGTGGAGCGTGCCGACGAGGTCGCCCGCGCGTTCACCGTGTACTTCCACCTGATGAACCTCATCGAGGAGCACCAGCGCGTGCGCGTCCTCCGCGAACGCGACGGCCGTCCCGAGAAGGAGAGCGTCGCGGACTCGGTCGCCGCCGCGTTCGTGAAGCTCGCGACCGAGGTCGGCGACGACACGGCGCTGCAGCGCCTGCAGGCACTCCGGTTCCACCCCGTCTTCACGGCACACCCCACCGAGGCTCGGCGCAGTGCCGTCTCGCGCAGCATCCGTCGCCTGACGAACCTGCTCGACGAGCACGACATCGACGCTCCGCAACGGCGCCGACGAGCGCCGCACCGAGCGCCGCATGATCGAGGAGATCGACACCCTGTGGCGCACCGCGCCGCTGCGCGCCGAGAAGCCGTCGCCGACAGACGAAGTGCGCTCGATCATGGAGGTCTTCGACGAGACGCTCTATACGGCGATCCCGCACGTCTACCGACGCCTCGACGACGCGCTGCACGGACCGGGCGCGGGCTCGCGCGCACCGATCGTCCGGCCGTTCGTGCGCAGTCGGCTCGTGGGTCGGCGGCGACCGTGACGGCAACCCGTTCGTCACGGCGTCGATCACCCGCAAGGCCGCGGCGATCGCGAGCGAGCACATCCTGATCGGCCTCGAGCGCTCCGCGAGCCGCATCGGCCGGACGCTGACGCTGGATGCCGCGACCACTCCCCCGAGCACCGCACTGCTCGCGCTGCTGGACGAGCTCGGTGCGCGATGACGCGGCCGCCGCCGCCGAGATCGCGAAGCGCTCGCCCAACGAGCCGCACCGGCGCGTCCTCCTGCTCATCACGCGCAAGATCGCCGCGACGCGCGCCGGCGACGCCTCGATCGCCTACGCGCGCGCCGATCAGCTCCTGGCGGACCTCCGCATCGTGCAGGACTCGCTCGCGCAGGCACCCGCCCCCCGCCAGGCGTACGGACACCTGCAGCAGCTCATCTGGCAGGTCGAGACGTTCGGCTTCCACCTGACCGAGCTCGAGGTGCGCCAGCACTCGGCCGTGCACGCGAAGGCGCTCGCCGACCTCGAGGCCGGCGGCCCCCGGAGCGAGCAGACGCATCGAGGTGCTCGAGGTGTTCCGCAGCATCGTCGCGATCCAGCACAAGCTCGGGCCGCGCGCCGCCGGGTCGGTACATCGTGTCGTTCACGCGGTCCGCCGACGACCTCGTCGCCGTCCACCGGCTCGCGGCGTACGCGGCGGAGGGCGGCGCCCCGGTGCCGGTCCTCGATGTCGTCCCGCTCTTCGAGACCTTCGCCGACCTCCAGGCCGCGCCGAACATCCTCGCCGAGGTCATCGAGCATCCCGAGTTCCGCGACCGGCTCGCCCAGACGGGTCGCCGGCTCGAGGTCATGCTGGGCTACTCGGACTCGTCGAAGGACGTCGGCCCGGTCGCCGCGACCCTCGCGCTGTACGAGGCGCAGGCCGCGATCGCCGCCTGGGCGCAGCGAGAACGAGATCGAGCTCACGCTCTTCCACGGCCGCGGCGGCGCGCTCGGCCGCGGCGGCGGCCCCGCCAACACGCGCGATCCTCGCCCAGGCCCCGCAGTCGGTCGACGGGCGCTTCAAGCTCGACGGAGCAGGGCGAGGTCATCTTCGCCCGCTACGGCGACCCCGCCATCGCGATGCGCCACATCGACCAGGTCGCCGCCGCGGTGCTGCTCGCCTCGGCGCCCTCGATCGAGCGCCGCAACCACGACGCCGCCGAGCGGTACGCCGAGGCCGCCGCGACGATGGACGCGGCATCCCGCGAGCGCTTCTTCTCACTCGTGAAGGCACCGGGCTTCGCGCCGTGGTTCGCACAGGTCACCCCGATGGAGGAGATCGGCCTGCTGGCTCTCGGCTCGCGCCCCGCGCGTCGCGGGCTGTCGGTCGAGTCCCTCGAGGACCTCCGCGCGATCCCGTGGGTGTTCGCGTGGACGCCAGGCCCGCATCAACCTCGCGGGCTGGTTCGGGCTCGGCTCGGCGCTCGCGGCCGGTCGGCGACGAAGAGCTCGTCCGCCGCGCGTACGACGAGTGGCCGCTGTTCCGCACGATGATCGACAACGTCGCGATGAGTCTCGCCAAGGCCGACGCGCGCATCGCGCACCGCTACCTCGACCTCGGGCGACCGCGACGACCTGGCGCGGCATCGTGATGGACGAGCTCGACCTCACGCGCTCGTGGGTCATCCGCGTGGCGGGCGGCGACGAGCTGCTCGAGAACCGCCCCGTGCTCCAGCGCGCCGTCAAGCTGCGCAGCCCCTACGTCGACGCGCTGTCGTTCCTGCAGCTGCGCGCCCTGCGAGGGCTCCGGGATGCCGCGGCGGCGGGCACGCCCGCGGACCCCGATCTGCAGCGACTGCTGCTGCTGTCGGTCAGCGGCGTCGCCGCGGGTCTGCAGAACACCGGCTGACACGCGCGTCGCTCACGCGTCCTGCCCCGACCCCGGCGTACCGTGGGCGCATGGCCATGGTCAGGACGTGGGATGATGGCGCCGCCGGTGCGGTCGCCGTCGAGACGTGTCCCGTGTGCGCCTCACTGCAGGTGCGGACGGTCGAACCGGACTGGTTCGTCGTCGAGCTCGAGCGCAGCGACGAACTGCGCGGAGCGGACGTCGCCTTCGAGGTCGAGTTCCGCTGTGCGGACTGCGGATCGCGCTGGAGCTGACGGGATGCCGCGGGCCGCGGCATCCGCTCATTCCAGGCGGCGGTCGTGCGCGTGACGCGCGAGTCCGCGGCCGTAGCGCTCGGTGAGCTGCACCATGAGGTCGGGCGTCTCGCGATCGAGGCCGAACACGTAGCCCGGGAAGTCGAGTTCGCGCTGCGCCGCCCAGATCTCCTCGTGGCGCTCCGGTGAGAGCAGCTGCACGGGATCGCCGACGGCGACCCAGCCGATCGGGCACGACGGTCTCGGGCGGCAAGGACGGTGCGCAGGTGCACGACCGCGTTGATGCGCACTTCGCTGCGCGTGCCGATCCGCGCGCCGTTGAAGACGCGCGTGCCGGTCGCGAGGAAGACCTCGTCGGCGATCGTCGCGCCGCTGATGCTCGCCATCGGGCCCGACGAGCACATGGTCGCCGATGTGGACCGGATTGACGCTCGTCGCGCGGATGAGGGCGTTCTCCATCACGATGACGTTCTCGCCGAGCGTGATGCCGCCGCCCTCGGCCGTGATGACGGCGCCGTGCAGGATCTGGCATCCCCGGGCCGATCACGACGTCGCCGCTGATGACGGCGGTCGGCGCGACGACGGCCTCGGGTGGATGCGGGGACTCGCCCCGAGGTGCTCGAACCGCACGAATGCCTCCTGGTCAGCGCCAGCGTAGCGCCCGCTTAGGCTGAAAGGTGCCCCCGCCCGAGGGGCGCTCCCATCCGCAACAAAGGCTCTCGCATGTCTTCCACCCTCCTCGCCACTCCCCCCGTCGTCAGCGACGTGTTCGACGCGGTCCTCGCGCGCAATCCCGACGAGCCCGAGTTCCTCCAGGCCGTCCACGAGGTGCTCGAATCGATCGCGCCGGTGCTCGAGGCGCACCCGCAGTTCGTCGAGAACGGCATCCTGGAGCGGCTCGTCGAGCCCGAGCGCCAGATCATCTTCCGCGTGCCGTGGGTCGACGACGCCGGCCGGCTGCAGGTCAACCGCGGCTTCCGCGTCCAGTTCTCGTCGGTGCTCGGCCCGTACAAGGGCGGCCTGCGCTTCCACCCGTCGGTCAACCTGTCGATCATCAAGTTCCTCGGCTTCGAGCAGATCTTCAAGAACGCCCTGACCGGCCAGGGCATCGGCGGCGCGAAGGGCGGCAGCGACTTCGACCCGCACGGCCGTTCGGATGCCGAGATCATGCGCTTCTGCCAGTCGTTCATGAACGAGCTCTACCGTCACCTCGGCGAGCACACGGACGTGCCGGCGGGCGACATCGGCGTCGGCGCGCGCGAGATCGGCTACCTCTTCGGCCAGTACCGCAAGATCACCAACCGGCACGAGTCGGGCATGTTCACCGGCAAGGGCGTCCAGTGGGGCGGCGCCGAGGTGCGCACCGAGGCGACCGGCTACGGCGCGGTGTACTTCGCCCAGGAGATGCTCGCCGTGCACGGCGAGTCGCTCGAGGGCAAGCGCGTCGGCGTCTCGGGCTCGGGCAACGTCGCCATCTACGCGATCGACAAGGCGTATCAGCTCGGCGCCACGCCGGTCACGGCGTCCGACTCGTCCGGCTACGTCGTGGACGACGCCGGCATCGACGTCGAACTGCTCCGTCAGGTCAAGGAGGTCGACCGTGCCCGGATCTCGGCGCTACGCCGCACAGCGCTCCGAGCGCCCGTTCGTCGAGGGCGCCCGCCCGTGGGAGGTCGCGGTCGACATCGCGATCCCGTCGGCGACGCAGAACGAGCTCGACGAGGCACGACGCGCGCGCGCTCATCGCCAACGGCGTGCGCGCGGTCGCCGAGGGCGCCAACATGCCCTCGACGCCGGACGCGGTCGCCGCGTTCCAGGACGGCCGGCGTGCTCTTCGGTCCCGGCAAGGCGGCCAACGCGGGCGGCGTCGCGACCTCGGCCCTCGAGATGAGCCAGAACGCGGCGCGCCAGCGCTGGACCTTCGCCGACAGCGAGGCCAAGCTGCGCTCGATCATGCAGGACGTCCACGCCTCCGCTTTCGAGGCCGCCGAGCGCTACGGCCGTCCCGGCGACTACGTCGTGGGTGCGAACTCGGCCGGCTTCGAGCGCGTCGCGCACGCGATGCTCGCGCAGGGCGTCATCTGACGCGCACTACGCAGTCAGCCGGGGCCGGCGCCTCGACCTGCTTTGACCGGCCACAGCTGGTCGAGCAGCTGCCCGACCCACGCGATGAGGTCGGCGTCGCCGAGCGCGTTCGCCGCCCGGCCGTCGGCAGCGGCACGACGAGCGCCTCGCCACCGCGACAGCAGCTTCGCCTTCGGATAGAGCCGCTGCAGCCGCACGCGCATCGAGTCGGGCAGGTGCGCGGGCGCGATGCGCAGGTTCGGTCCCATCGCGACGACGTCGGACGAGACCCGCCCGCGCCGCGCGCCGGCGCAGCCGCGCGACGGCGATGAGGCCCTCGACGTCGGCGGGCGGCATCGCCGTAGCGGTCGCGCAGCTCGTCGATGCACGAGGTCGATCGCGTCGTCCTTCGCCGTGACGGATGCCGCGGCCGAGAGCTTCTGGTACGCCTCGAGGCGCAGCCGCTCGCTGTCGATGTACGACTCGGGGATGCGGGCCTGCACGGGAAGCTCGAGCCGCAGCTCGGCGGGACCCTCGACCTCGTCGCCGCGGAAGGTCGCCACCGCCTCGCCGATCATGCGCAGGTAGAGGTCGAAGCCGACGCCGGCGATGTGACCGGCCTGCTCGGCGCCGAGCAGGTTGCCGGCGCCGCGCAGCTCGAGGTCCTTCAGCGCGACCTGCATGCCGCTGCCGAGGTCGTTGTTGACGGCGATCGTCTCGAGCCGGTCGGCGGCCGTCTCGGAGAGCGGCTTCTGCTCGTCGTAGAGGAAGTACGCGTAGGCGCGCTCGCGCGCACGCCCGACGCGTCCGCGCAGCTGGTGCAGCTGCGACAGGCCGTACTTGTCGGCGCGGTCGATGATGATCGTGTTGGCGTTCGAGATGTCGAGGCCCGTCTCGACGATCGTCGTGCAGACGAGCACGTCGGACGCGACGCTCCCAGAAGTCGTCGACGACCTGCTCGAGCGCGTGCTCGCCCATCTGCCCGTGCGCGACCGCGATGCGCGCCTCGGGCACGAGCTCGGCGAGCTGCGGCGGCGACCCGCTGGATCGACTGCACGCGGTTGTGGACGAAGAAGACCTGGCCCTCGCGCAGCAGCTCGCGGCGGATCGCCGCGGCGATCTGCTTGTCGTTGCGCGGCCCGACATACGACAGGATCGGATGCCGGTCCTCGGGCGGCGTCTGCAGCGTCGACATCTCGCGGATGCCGGTCACCGCCATCTCGAGCGTGCGCGGAATCGGCGTCGCGCTCATCGCGAGGATGTCGACGTTGGTCTTGAGCTTCTTCAGCTGGTCCTTGTGCTCGACGCCGAACCGCTGCTCCTCGTCGATGATCATGAGGCCGAGGTCCTTGAACAGGACCTTCTCGGTGAGGATGCGGTGCGTGCCGATCACCATGTCGACGGTGCCGTCGGTGAGCCCGGCGAGCACCTCGCGCGCCTGCTTGTCGGTCTGGAAGCGCGACAGCGCCTTGACCTTGACCGGGAACCCGGCGAAGCGCTCGGTGAACGTCTCGAGGTGCTGCTTGACGAGCAGCGTCGTGGGCACGAGCATCGCGACCTGCTTGCCGTCCTGGATCGCCTTGAACGCGGCCCGCACGGCGACCTCGGTCTTGCCGAAGCCGACGTCGCCCGACAGCAGCCGGTCCATCGGGATCGGCTTCTCCATGTCGGCCTTGATCTCGTCGATCGTCTGCAGCTGGTCGGGCGTCTCGGCGAACGGGAACGCCTCTTCGAGCTCGCGCTGCCACGGCGTGTCAGGGCCGAACGCGTAGCCCTTCGCCGCCATGCGCGCCGAGTAGAGCTTGACGAGCTCGACCGCGATGTCGCGGACGGCCCTGCGCGCCTTGCCCTTCGCCTGCGCCCAGTCGCTGCCGCCCATCTTCGAGAGGGTCGGCGCCTCGCCGCCGACGTACTTCGACAGGAGGTCGAGCTGATCGGTCGGGACGAAGAGCTTGTCGCCGGGGTAGCCGCGCTTGGACGGCGCGTACTCGAGCACGAGGTACTCGCGGATGCTCTTGACGGCGTTGCGCCCGCCGCTGGACACCTCGCGCTGGGTCAGCTCGACGAACCTGCCGATGCCGTGCGTCGCGTGCACGACGTGGTCGCCGGTCTTGAGCTGCAGCGGGTCGACGACGTTCCTGCGGCGCGACGCGAGCTTCTTGACGACCCGCTGGTCGCCGCCGATCGTGCGACCGTAGAACTCGGACTCGGTCAGGACGGCGAGCTTCGCGTCGGGCGACCTCGAAGCCGCGCTCGAGCAGCGCGGCGACGACGTGTGCGACGCCCGGCTTCGGGCGCCTCCGACACGTCGTCGACCCTGCGCGCGGCGATCCCGCGCTCGGCGAGCACGTCGCGCGCAGCGCTCGACGAGTCCGGCTCCGGATGCCGCGACCACGACGCGCCAGCCGTCGGCGAGCAGCTGCGCGACATGCGCCGTCGCCCCGTCGACGTTGCCCTGGAAGGCCGGCACGGCGTCCCCGGGACGCGGATCGCCGCCGACGCCTGGAGCGCGACGTCGATGTCGTCGAGCAGCCCCTCGGCCGCGGCATCCGCTGCTCCCGAATCGAAGCCCGAGAGCGTCCACCACACGGCTCCGCGCTGCGCGCGCCACCTCGCGCAGGCGCGGCAGCGTGAGGAAGTCGCCGGCGCCGAGATCGATGGGCGCGCTCGCGCCGGAGGTCGCCGCGCTCCACGCCGCCTCGAGGAACTCGCGGTTCGTGTCGCCGAGCGTGATGGCGCGGGTGACGGAGCGCTCGGGATCGACGAGCGCGACCGCCGCACCCTCGGGCAGGTAGTCGACGAGCGTCACGAGCTCGTCGACGAGCGCGGGCAGGAGCGACTCCATGCCCTCGACGGGGATGCCCTCGGCCATCTTCTCGAGCATGCCGCGAAGGCCCGGGAACTCGTCCTTCAGCTGCCGCGCGCGCCCGCGCACCGAGTCGGTCAGGAGGAGCTCGCGGCTCGGGAGCGAGCGCGACATGCGCGCACCTCGCCGGGCAGCGACCGCTGGTCGGCGACCGAGAACGCGCGGATCTGATCGACCTCGTCGCCGAAGAACTCGACGCGGAACGGATGATCCGCGATCGGCGGGAAGACGTCGAGGATGCCGCCGCGCAGCGCGAACTCGCCGCGCCGCGACACCATGTCGACGCGGTGGTAGGCGAGCTCGACGAGTCGCGCCGCGACCTCGGACGAGGTCGTGGCCGCGGCCGCCGACCGCGAGGTCGATGGGCGCGACGTCGGCGAGGCCGCGCCGCGAGCGGCTGCAGCGCGCCGCGCACCGACGCCGTGACGATGAGCGGGCGTCTGCCCCGTCCACGCGGGCGATGCGCCGCAGGACCTCGAGCCGGCGCCCGACGGTCTCGGGGCTCGGGCTCAGTCGCTCGTGCGGCAGCGTCTCCCACGCGGGGAAGTGCATGACCTCGGCGTCGGGCAGGAGCGCCTCGAGCGCGGTGCCGAGCGATTCGGCGCGACGACCGGTCGGCGCGATCGCGAGGAGCGCCGGCGGCCGCTGTCGCGGCGCGCCGGCGCTTCGAGGAGCGCCGCGAGCAGGGGCGCATCGAGCCCGTCGACGAGCGAGAAGTCGGCGTCGACGGATGCCGCATCCACGGCATCCCGGAACGATTCAGCCTGCTCGAGGGCGCGCACGATCCCGGGAACTGTCACCGGAAGAGTCTACGGTCGAGCGCCGACACGGGCGCCGCGACCGTCGGGCGCTCCTAGGATGAGTCCGTGAGCGACCCCGTCCCGCCGCAGCCAGCCGCTGCCGACCCGCGAGGGGCAGGTTCGGCATCCCTCCGCCGCCCGTGCGGCGCTACCCGGCCGCGCAAGCCGCCGCGCTACTGAGCCGTCGGCGTACCCGCCGCCGCAGGGGTACCCGCGTACCCGGGGCGCAGGGCTATCGCACCGCCGCACGGCTACGCAGCGCTGCAGGGCTACGCGCCTCCACCGGGTTATGCCCACCCCAGGGCTCGGCCGCCGCACGTTCAGCCCGCCTACGGCGGACCGCTCGCGGCGCCGGCGAAGGGCAAAGCGCTCGGCCTCGTCGCGCTGTCGCCGGCCTCCTCGCGCTGGTCGGTCCCGACGATCGCCGTGTCGGTCGCGACCTACCAGATCGGGCTCGGCGCGGGCGAGCAGATCGCGACCGCGCCCATGACAGTCCGACTTCGACTGGGGCGTGCTGACGCCCGTCCGCGACTGGGTGCTGCTCGGCGAGAGCGGCGTTCTGGGTCGGCACGGTCCTCGGCCTGTGGGCGCTCGTCCAGGGCATCGTCGCGATCGTGACGAACCGCGGCCGTGGCGCGGGCATCGCGGCCGTGGTGCTCGCGATCGTGGCGCCGATCGCGTTCGTGATCGCCGTTCAACGTCTTCCTCACGATGGGCCTCGCGACGGGCGCGAGCATCGGCGGCTGACCGGACTGGAGCCCGGCGCGCCGCAGCCGGCGGCTCAGCGCGGGCGCGTGGTGCTTCTGCTGCGCGGCGACGAGACCCTCGTCGATGAGCTGCTCGACGGCGTCCGCGGCGTCGCCGACGAGGATGCCGAGGTTCTTGCGCTCCGCCGCGCCGAACGGGTCGAGCACCCAGTCCGCGGGGTCCTGGCGGCCCGACCGGGCGCCCGATGCCGACGCGCACGCGCGGGAACTCCGGCGGTGCCGAGGGCCTTCGCGACGTCGCGGACGCCGTTGTGGCCGCCGTGGCCGCCGCCGACCTTGAGCTTGATGGTGTCGAACGGGATGTCGAGCTCGTCGTGGACGACGACGACGCGGTCGGGTTCGACGCCGTAGAACTTCGCGAGTCCCGCGACGGGTCCGCCCGAGACGTTCATGAACGAGTTGGGCTTCGCGAGGATGAGCTTCGCGCCGCCCGGGCGCAGCCACGTCTCGGCCGCGCGCGCGTTCGCCTTGTGCTGCTTGAACGCCTCGCCGCGCCGCGCCGCGAGCTCGTCGACGACGAGCTGACCGACGTTGTGACGCGTCAGCTCATACCGCGGTCCCGGATTGCCGAGTCCCACGACCAGCCATGTGTCCGCCATGCGTCCATCCTCCCGACGCGCGACCACCGCGCGCCGATAAGACGAACGAGGGGGCGCGGCATCCGCACCCCCTCGTCGTCTGAGTCGGTGTTACTCGGAGGCCTCGGCGGACTCGGCCTCGCCGGCCTGCTCGGCGGCGGCGGCCTCGTCGGCGGCCTCGATCTCGTCGGCGGCCGCAGCCGGACGGAACCGAGATGGCGACGATGAGCATGTCGGCCTCGGCGACGAGCGTCGCGCCCTTCGGGGAGCTTCAGGTCGGCCGCGGTGATGTGCGTGCCGTCCTCGAGGCCCTCGACGTCGAGCTCGATGTTCTGCGGGATGTGGGTCGCCTCGACCTCGAGCGGCGATGCGTGGTCGCGTCGAGGTTCGCGATGGTGCCGGGGGCCGACTCGCCGACGACGACGATCGGGACGTCGACCTGGATCTTCTCGCCCTTCTTCACGACGAGGAGGTCGATGTGCTCGATGATCTGGTGCACGGGGTCCTTCTGGACGTCCTTGACCAGCGTGAGCTGCTCCTTGCCGTCGAGCTCGAGCTCGAGCACGACGTTGGCGCGGCGGATCAGCAGCGAGACCTGGTGGCCCGGGAGCGCGACGTGGACGGGAGTGGTGCCGTGGCCGTAGATGACGGCGGGGATCTTGCCGGCGGCGCGGAGGCGGCGGGCGAAGCCCTTGCCGAAGTTCTCGCGAGCTTCGGCGTGGACCTTGGTGTCGGTCTCAGTCGACATGTTGTTCTCCTTGCGGGCGCACGGGCCCGTTCGTCGGTCAGGCGCGGAGCCTGGCGTAATTTGGGGTCTGGATTCGACTCGAACGCGAGCGCGTGAGGAAAGCCGTGAGCCTTGATCACCGCGTCGATCACGGATGCCGCAACCGGCCGGAGCCGGTGCGAGGCATCCCTCGCCGAAGTTCAATCCTCAAGTCTACCAGGGGGCGGGCGCAGCCGAGGACGAGCGGAGCGAGCTACCCCGCTACGATGAAGACACCCACTCGCACCGCCAGCCCGGAGGTTCCCCATGGATTACGGCTTCGCATCCCACGTCCTGCTCTGGCTCATCGGCGCCATGGCCGCGGTCGGACTGGTCGTCACCGTGCTGGCGCCCTCTGGTCGATGGGCCGCGCTGGCGTACCGCAAGCACTGAGCGCGGCATCCGCTCGGCCGCTCCTCGCGGTGTGCTCACACTTGCGGGCTACGCCCCGTGAACTCCTCGCCGCTCGCGTGTAACACCGGTGCGCCAGACTCTAGGCTGGAATCCAACCCCTGCGAGATCCATCAAGGAGCACGTGTGTCCCAGACGCCTTCGAACGCCGACCCCGCCACCCAGACCAAGGTTTCGACGGATCGCGACGACGCGCCGGCCGGATGCAACCGTCGCCCACGAGGGCGCTCCCGCTCCTGAGGAGGTCGAGCGCCCGGCTCCGACGCCGACGGGTCCCGCGAGGCCGAGCACCGCGACGGCGAACATCGGCGTCGTCGGCCTCGCGGTGATGGGGTCGAACCTCGCCCGCAACCTCGCCAGCCGCGAGGGCAACTCGGTCGCGGTGTTCAACCGCAGCCGCGCCAAGACCGACGAACTCGTCGCCGAGCACCCCGAGGCCGAGTTCGTCCCCGCGTTCTCGTACGAGGAGTTCGCCGCTCACCTGACGAAGCCCCGCACGGCGATCATCATGGTCAAGGCGGGCGGCCCGACGGATGCCGTCATCGACTCGCTCCTGAGCGTGTTCGAGCCGGGCGACATCATCGTCGACGGCGGCAACGCCCTGTTCACCGACACGATCCGCCGCGAGAAGGCGGTCCGCGAGACCGGCGTCAACTTCGTCGGCATGGGTGTCTCCGGCGGCGAGGAAGGCGCGCTGCAACGGGCCGTCGATCATGCCGGGCGGCTCGGACGAGTCGTGGGTCACCCTCGGACCGATCCTCAAGTCCATCGCGGCGGTCGCCGAGGGCGAGCCGTGCGTCACGCACGTCGGCCACGACGGCGCCGGCCACTTCGTCAAGATGGTGCACAACGGCATCGAGTACGCCGACATGCAGCTCATCGCCGAGGCCTACGACCTCATCCGCCGCGGCACGGGCAAGTCTCCCGCCGAGATCGCCGACGTCTTCGCCGAGTGGAACCGCGGGCGAGCTCGAGTCGTACCTCATCGAGATCACCGCCGAGGTGCTCCGCCAGGTCGACGCCGAGACCGGCAAGCCGCTCGTCGACGTCATCCTCGACCAGGCCGGCGCGAAGGGCACCGGCGCCTGGACGGTGCAGACCGCGCTCGACCTCGGCGTTCCCGTCTCGGGCATCGCCGAGGCGACGTTCGCCCGGTCGCTGTCGAGCCACCCCGAGCAGCGCGAGATCTCGGGTGGCCTGCCCGGCCCTTCGACGAGCTCAGGGACCGACTCCGCTCTCGCCGTCGACGACGCCGACGCGTTCATCGAGGACGTGCGCCTCGCGCTGTTCGCCTCGAAGATCGTCGCGTACTCGCAGGGCTTCGACGAGATCCGCGCGGGTGCCGCGCAGTACGACTGGACGATCGACCTCGGTGCGGTCTCGAAGATCTGGCGCGCCGGCTGCATCATCCGCGCGCAGTTCCTGAACCGCATCGCCGACGCCTACGGCGCCGAGCCCGACCTCGCCGTGCTGCTGACCGCGCCGTACTTCGTCGAGGCGCTCGAGCGCGCGCAGGGCGCGTGGCGCCGCATCGTGTCGTCGGCCGCGACCGCCGGCATCCCGGCCCCCGCGTTCTCGTCGTCGCTCGCGTACTACGACGGCCTCCGCGCCGAGCGGCTGCCCGCCGCCCTCATCCAGGGCCAGCGCGACTTCTTCGGCGCGCACACCTACAAGCGCATCGACAAGCCGGGCACCTTCCACACCCTGTGGTCGGGCGACCGCACCGAGATCGAGGCGGAAGACACGCACTGAGGCTTCCGCACTCTCCGCTCGAAGCGGCCGCGCCCTGTGCGCGGCCGCTTCTGCGTTGAGGCGTCAGGCCGGAACGACGTTGTGGTTGCGCGCGAAGAGGTTCCTCGGGTCCCACTGCGCCTTGACGGCCGCGAGTCGCGCCATCGTCTCGGGCGGATACATGCGTGCGGCGTACGTCGAGTCGGTCGTCGTCGAGAAGTTGCCGTAGACGCCGATCCCCTGCGCCTCCAGCCCGTCCCACGCCGCCTGGAAGCCGGCGCGCGTCGCGTCATCCACGAGACCCGGGATGTCGAAGGCTCCCGCCATCACGAACCAGGTCGCGGCCCGCGCCGGGAAGGCCGTCGACTCCTGCGGGACGTCTCCGTACGCGCCGCCGAGCGACCGGAGGAAGAGCACCGACAGCTCGGTGCTCTCGCGGAACGCGGCGAGCCCGTCGATGAGGGTGTCGTCAAGGTGCTCCACCAGTGTGTTGCCGCCGATGAAGCCGGGCATCGGCTGCTCGGGGTCGGGCATGGGCGCATCAAGCAGGATGTCGGGATACTCGCGGATGCCGAGGTCGATCTCGGTCACCGCCTCGAGTGCGAGCAGGGGCGCGATCGCCGCGCGAAGCCCATCTTCGTCGTCGCCGATCCAGCAGGCCGTGATCGTCGCGCCCGGCGGGCGCGCTCGGATCCATCGCCGGGATGTCCATGTAGGTCACGGTGAGCGAGCGCAGGAGCAGTCGCCAGGACGTCGCGGAGCTTCTGCAGGACGGGCCGCGCGTCACCGGCGACCCCGAGCGTCGCGAAGACCACGGCAGGCAGATCGTGCGCGCGGAAGTCGAAGCGCGTCACGACCCCGAAGTTGCCACCGCCGCCGCGCAGCGCCCAGAAAAGCTCGGGATGCGCGGACTGCCGACACCTCGATCACCTCGCTCTCCGCCGTCACGAGCTGCGCGCCGACGAGCTGATCGGCTGCGAGCCCCCACGCCCGCACCATCCAGCCGATGCCGCCGCCGAGCGTCAGCCCGGCGACGCCGACCGAAGATGTGTCGCCCGAGCTGATTCCGAGGTTGCGCTCGGCGAGCACGTGCGCAACGTCTCCCCAGCGCGCTCCCCCGCCGACGCGCACCAGCGCTCCGCCTTCGGGATCCGCCACGATCTCCACGCCGTTCAGCGCCGACAGATCGAGCAGGACGCCGTCGTCGAGCGTGCACCATGCACTGTGGCCACCACCCCGTACGACAACGGGATGCCGCCCTGCGGCGGCGAAGCGCACCGCGTCGCTGACGTCGTCGACGCTGGAGACCTGCACGATGACGTCGGGGCGACCGGAACCCGCATGCGACGCGCGAGCGGCATCCCACCCCTCGTCTTCGGCGGCGAGCACTGCTCCGGATACGGCGTGGCGAAGGGCTGCGGTGTCCATGCGAGCACGCTACCGGCCACCACCGACAGCGAAAAGGGGACGGTGGTTCAGAAGGGAGCGCCGGCGGAGGCGGTGGACGAGGAGACCACCGGATGGAACACCGGCACCCGACGCTCCGGCTGCACCACGTAGCGGCGGCCTGAGGGAGAGATCCACTCGAGGGCTCCCCTGTCGTGTTGGCTGACCGTCCAGCCACCGTGGTGCTTCACCATGTGATGACCCCGGCACAGCGGCGAGAGGTTGCCGAGCGACGTGTGGCCGCCGTGTTCCCAGGCGATCGAATGATCGATGTCGCAGCGGGAGGCGGGGATCCCGCATCCGGGCGCCATGCACCGGTCGGCACGCCACCGGGCCAGCTTTCGAAGCGCGGCCGGTGGCCGGTACTGGTCGCGTCCCACCGAGAGCACCATGCCGGTCTCGGGGTGCGTGAGGATCCGCAGGAACGAGTCGGCAGAACCGCACAGCTCGCGCGCCCGATCGATCGGGATGGGACCGATACCCTCGACCACGGCCGGCTCGGCGGCGCGCGCCGCTCGCCGAGCAGCGAGAGCACCGGAACGGTCACCGCGACCGTCGCTCGGATACCCCTCGCCTCTTTCGGGTGCGACGCGGTGTCGCCGTCGATGAGCAGGTCGGCGAACACATCGGCGCGGAGCTGGTCGAGCGTGCGCGCCTCGCTCTCGTGCGTACCCAGCACCTTCGCGATAGCGGTGATGCGGCTGTGGACCGCGTGCGCTTCGACCGCCGGCATCATGGGCCGAGATCCAGGCCATGCCGTCGTCCGCGGGGACGACGATGACGCGCCGTTTCTGGAGCGCCCGCTCGTAGCGTTCGCTGAGTGTCTCGGCGCGCGACGCGTCGATGAGCCTGCGCAGGGCGCGACGGAACGTTCCGACGGACTCCGCCTCCGCGAGCTCGACGGCGCGGGTGAGCAGCGGATCCCGAACGGCAGGCTCGACCTGGTCCAACGCCTCGACGAGGAACCTCGCGTGGCGCTCCGTCATCCGTGCACGCCCGAGAGACTCGAGCACCGTCGGATAGCGGTGCACGAGAGCTTCGGCCACGCAGAGCATCTCGTCGACCGCGTGCTCGGTGATGCGCAGCACCGCCGCGAGTTCGAGGCGCACGGAGCGCTCGGCGACGTCGGTCAGCGCGCGGCCACCGACGCGCTCCGCTTCGGCCAGAGCCTCACGCCGCGCTGCATCCACGCGGACGAACTGCTGGGCCGCGCAGATCGCCATCATGTCGGCGACCTCGAGCACGAGGTCCAGCGCGTCAGGAGTGTCGGGCACCTCGCCCAGGTCGAGCACGTCGAATTCGGTGGGCCCCGCGCGATCCGGTGGCGGCGCACCTTCGGCTTCCTCGTCGCGCGCCGCCTCGGATGTCATACCCCGACATTAGAACATACCTCCGACATTCATCCGGGCCCGGCGCACGAGCAGCGGGTCAGAGCCAGCCGCGACCTTTGAAGACGAAGTAGAGGGTGGCGCTCGTCGCGGCCATGAGCCCGAGCGCCATCGGGTAGCCCCACGTCCAGTCGAGTTCGGGCATGTAGGCGAAGTTCATGCCGTAGATCGTGCCGACGAGCGTCGGCGCGAAGAGGATCGCCGCCCACGACGACACCTTCTTGACCTGGTCGTTCTGCGTGATGCTGAACTCGGTCATGCGACGCATCGCCTCGTTGTTGGCCTGCTCGACGAGGGTCGAGTGCACGCCGAGCGCCGACGTCGAGCGTGCGCCGGAAGACCTCGACACGGTCGATCACCTGCCGCGCGGAGTCCTCGACCTCGTGGAACGCGGGAGCCGCCGACGCCTTCCCCCGGCCTGCGGCGATGTCGGCCTGCACGCGCACGAGCATGTCGGGCAGCGGCGACGTCGCGTGCTGCAGATCGATGACTTCGCGCTGGAGCTTGAAGATGCGCCGCGAGACGCCCTCGTCGTGGGAGAAGATCTCGTCCTCGATCTCGTCGATGTCGTTCTCGACGCCGACGAGCACGGGCCCGATACTCGAGCAGGACGTGCTCGAGCATCGCCCACAGCACTGCGAGCGTTCCCTGCGCGAGGATCTCGGGATGCTGCTCGAGCTTCGCGCGGACGACCTCGTCGTCGACGTGATCGTCGCTGTCGACCGTCACGACGTAGTCGGGACCGACGAAGAGATCGACCTCGGAGCACTCGACCGTCTCGCGGTCGTCGAAGTAGCGCGCGGGCTGCAGGACGACGAACAGCAGGTCGTCGTAGCGCTCGAGCTTGCTGCGCTGGTGCCCTTTGAGGCTGTCGCGGACGGCGAGCGGATGCAGCTCCAGCAGATCGGCGAGGCGCCTGCAGCTCTTCGGGACGCGGCCTGCTGAGCGAGATCCAGGCGATGCCGCCCTGCGACCGCGCCTGACGCACCGCGTCGACCGGATCGAGTCGCCCGCCGACCCGCGCCCCGCCGACATAGACACCCGAGTCGATCACCGCCATGGAGCCACCCTAGGCCGACGCAGGACGGATGATCCGGCACGGGCGCGCCGGAGGCACGCCCGTGCGCGGATCCGACGTCAGCCGCGGGTGATGTCGCGGACGGCGCCCTTGTCGAGCCGCAGCCGGCGCCGCGCGCGCCGCGCGACGGCGGAGTCGTGCGTCACGACGATGAGGGTCAGCCCCTCGGCGTTCAGCCCCTCGAGCAGCGTCAGGATCTCGTCGCGCATGCTCTCGTCGAGGTTGCCGGTCGGCTCGTCGGCGAGCAGCACGCGCGGCCGCTTGACGATCGCGCGAGCGATCGCGACGCGCTGCTGCTGGCCGCCCGACAGCTCACCGGGCCGGTGGTCGGCCCGGTCGGCGAGCCCCACGTGCGCCAGCGCCTCGGTCACCCGCGCGGCGCGCTCCGCCTTCGAGAGGCCCAGCGGCTCGAGCGCCATGTCGACGTTCTCGTGCGCCGTGAGCGTCGGGATCAGGTTGAACCCCTGGAAGACGAAGCCGATCTCTTCGGCCCGCAGACGCCCGAGCTGCGCGTTCGACGCGGTCGCGGCATCCGTCTCTCCGAGGACGACCGAACCCGTCGAGGGACGATCGAGCGCGCCGAGCAGCTGGAGGAGCGTCGACTTGCCGCCGCCCGTCGGCCCCTGGATCGTGACGAAATCGCCCGCCGCGATCTCGAGGTCGACGCCCGCCAGCGCCTTCACGACGCGCCCCTTCTGCTCGATAGGTGCGCGTCACGCCCGCGAGCCGATAGAGCGGCGGGATGCCGCGCTGCGCCGTGCCGGTCGCCGCACTGTCGATCATGGTCATTGCTTCGTCTCCTGTCGGTGTCGGTGGCGGGTGTCGGGCGTTGTGGTCCATGGGTGCCTCACCCGACCGAGCGGAGCGCTTCGGCGGGGCTCAGGCGCGCTGCGCGCCAGCCGCCGAACGCGCCGGCGATGAGTCCGCCCGCGATGGCGAGGCCGACGGCGGCGACGACGACCCACGCGGTGACGGGGGCCGTGAGGACGATGTCGGTCGTCGGGCCGAGAGCGTCCCGCATGAAGCCCGGGGCCACCTCCGCCGGGACCGCCGCCCGGGCCCTGCTGCGCCGCGGGCGCGGCCGAGATGGTGGGCTGGATGATGTTGATCGCCGAGACGGCGGCGAGTCCGACCGACGAGGCCGATGGCACCGCCGATGAGACCCTGGACCACCGACTCGCCCGCGACCTGGCCGACGACGCGGCCGTTGGACCAGCCGATCGCCTTGAGCGTGCCGAATTCGCGGGTGCGACGCGAGACGCCCGAGATCGTGAAGAGCACCGCGAGCACGACGGCGACGGCGAGCACGAGGATCGAGAGCCACGTGCCGAGGTTGGTGATGAGGGCGGTCGCACTCGAGAGCGAGCCCGAGACGGTCGAGGCGAGATCGGACTGCGAGCTCACCGTCGCGTCGGGGAGCTCCTCCTCGATCGCGGACTGCACGGCTGCGATGTCGTCCGCCGACTCGGCCTGCACGTAGACCGTCGAGACGACGTCGCCGGCGCCCGAGAGGTCCTGGGCGACGTCGAGCGGGATGTAGACGTTCGCCGCGGTGTCGGCCGCGCTTCCGTGTCGAGGCGACGATGCCGACGATCTCCATGTCGGTGCCGCCGACATCGATCGTGCCGCCCACGGCGAGGTCGGAGGTCGCGGCGTAGGTCGCGTCGACGACGGCGACGTACTGGCCTGCGTCATCCACTGTCCAGCGCGCGCCCGTCGCTGACCTCCACCGAGGCGAGCGGACCGACCGCTGACTCCTCGGGATCGATGCCCAGCACCGTGAACGAGTCGACGTCGAACGACCCGCCGCCGAAGCTGCGGCCACCGCCGTCCTGGGGCGCCTGGCCCTGCCCTGAGCGCCGTCCTGCGGCTGATCCCCGCTCGGGCGGCTGCGGCAGCTCACCGGAGAAGGTCGAGTTGGTCAGGCTGAGAGCGCCGGATGCCGCGGCCACGCCGTCGACCGCCGGCGACGGTGTCGACCGTCTCGGCCTCGAGGGTGCCGCGCATGAAGTCCGTCATGAGTCGCGACTGGCTGAGGGCGGTCGTGCCGTCCTCGGCGGTCTCGCCGCCGTCCTGGTCGAATTCGAAGCGTCCGCCGCCGCCCTCGCCCGGCTCAGCCATGGCGCCGGTGACGGTGAGGTCGGTGCCGACGCCGTAGACGGACTCGAGGGCTTGCGCCTGCGCGTCGCGCACACCCGCCGACAGGGCGTTCACGATGATCACGAGTGCGATCGCGATCGCGAGGCCGGTCGCGACGATGATCGTCTGCTTCTTGCGGCCGGACAGCTCCCGCCGCAGATAGGTCCAGTACATGGGTCTCCTCTCGGCCGGGCAAGGGCGCCGGCCGTCGTGACGACGCTAGGAACCCGATCGATGCGACCGTTCTGGGAAACCTATGGACGGCGTATGAGCGGCGGGCGACGGCATCCCGCGCCCTCGCCGATTTCACAGGCGACGCATAGGATGCCCCATAGGAGTCGCATAGGAAAGCGGCTCAGGATGGCGGCATGACCGTGACAGCCTCCTCTCCCGCTCTGCGCCGACCCGACGGCGCGCCGCTCCGCGTCCTCGTCGTCGACGACGAGCAGATGCTCACCGACCTGCTCTCGATGGCGCTGCGCATGGAGGGGTGGGACGTCCGCGCGGCGGCTTCGGGCTTCCAGGCGCTGCAGGCGGCGCGCGACTTCGAGCCCGACGCCATGGTGCTCGACATCATGATGCCCGACCTCGACGGCATGGCCGTGCTGCAGCGGCTGCGGCAGTCCGGCAACGACGTGCCCGTCCTGTTCCTGACGGCGAAGGATGCCGTGAGCGATCGCGTCGCGGGCCTCACGGCCGGCGGCGACGACTACGTCACGAAGCCGTTCAGCCTCGAAGAGGTCGTCGCACGCCTGCGCGGACTCATGCGCCGCGCCGGCACCGCCCTCGCGAGCGACGCCGAGCCGATCCTGCGGGTCGCCGACCTCTCGCTCAACGAAGACAGCCACGAGGTCGAGCGCTCGCGGCGAGCAGATCGAGCTGACCGCGACGGAGTTCGAGCTGCTGCGCTACCTCATGCGCAACCAGCGCCGCGTCGTGTCGAAGGCGCAGATCCTCGACCGCGTCTGGAACTACGACTTCGGCGGACGCTCGAGCGTCGTCGAGCTCTACATCTCGTACCTGCGCAAGAAGATCGATCAGGGCCGCGAGCCGCTCATCCACACGGTGCGCGGCGTCGGCTACATGATCAAAGCGCCCGCAGTGATGGACGGACGCCGTGACCGACCCCGAGCGCGGACCGACGACCGCGGCGACCGCGCCGACGCCGGTGCCGCCCGCAGCGCCCGCGCCGGCGCGCCGTGGAGCCTGCAGACGCGGCTCATGGTGACGATCACGTCGATCGTCGCGCTGATCCTCGTCGGCATCGCCGTCGCGATCAGCGCGTTCCTCGGGCAGGTCCTGCAGGAGAACCTCGACGGAAAGGTCGAGGAGACCGCGACCGTCACGGCATCAGCGCTCCGCGCACGGATGCAGGGCCCGCCCTCGGCCGGCCAGGAGGTCACGGCCACGGACGTGCTGACCGAGAGTGCGCCAGCAGGGGACTGCTCTTCGTCCTCAGCCCCGTCGACGGCGCGACCCGACCGGTGCCGTCGTCGAATCGGACGGCGAGCGTCGACCGACCTCACGACCGACTCAGGTCGACGCAGGTCGCTCGGCGCGATCAGCCCAGCCGGGCTCACGCTCGGTCGACCGTCGAGGGGCTCGGCGAGTACCGCGTCGTACGCGTACCAGCTGCAGAACTACGTCGTCGTGGTCGGCCTCCCGCTGAGCGAGGTGCAGAAGACGATCACGCAGATCATCACGGCCGTGCTCCTCGTGACCGACGGCGGGTCTGCTTCTGCGTCGGCGTCGCGATCGCGCTCGTCGTGCGCGCGGGCCTCGCGCCCCTGCGCGCCGTCGCCGACACCGCGACACGCGTCGCCGCCGCTGCCCGATGTCGGAGGGCTCCGTCTCGATCGAAGAGCGCGTGCCCGACGACCAGGCCGACGAGCGCACCGAGATCGGCCGCGTCGGCCACGCCCTCAACACGCTCCTCGACCACGTCGACGCGTCGCTCGACGACGCGTCAGCGGAACGAGGAGCGGATGCGGCGCTTCGTCGCCGACGCGAGCCACGAGCTGCGCACTCCGCTCGCGTCGATCCGCGGCTATTCCGAGCTGTCGCTCAAGTCGCTGCGTCAGGCCGAGGCATCCGGGATGCCGCTCGAAGGCACGATCGACGACGACCGGCGAGTCGCTCGAGCGCATCCAGGCGCAGTCGCTGCGCATGACCACGCTCGTCGAGGACCTGCTGCTGCTCGCGCGCCTCGACGAGGGGCAGGAGCTCGTCTACGGCACGGTCGACCTCACCCGCCTCGCGATCGAGGCGGTCGGCGATGCGCGGCCCGCCGGTCCCGACCACGTCTGGAAGCTCGACGTCGGCGAGGAGCCGGTCGTCATCGCGGGCGATGCGAGCGCGCCTGCACCAGGTCGCCGCGAACCTGCTCGCGAACGCGCGCACGCACACTCCCGCCGGGCACGACCGTGACCGTCTCCGTCACGCGCGAGGGACGGGATGCCGTGCTCCGCGTGCACGACGACGGGCCGGGCGTCGATCCCGCCGCTCGCGCGACGAGCTGTTCGAGCGCTTCTCGCGCGGCGACCGCTCGCGCGCCCGCAAGACCGGCGGCACCGGGCCTCGGACTCTCGATCGCGAAGGCCATCGTGTCGGCGCACGGCGGGACGATCACGGCGATCAGCGCCCCCGGCGACACGACGTTCGAGGTGCGGCTCCCGGCGCGGCCGCCGACCCGGCGCCTGACCTCGGCCCCCTGCGGGAGCGGGTCGCGACCGCAGTAGCCCGAGAACGCGTCCGTCGTGAGCGGATCGCGCCTTCTCGAGCGCCGGGGCGAGGTCGGCGATGAGGCCGGGGGCGCCCGAGATGTAGGCGTGGCGTGAGGCGATGTCGGGCACGACCTGCAGCAGGCCCGTCGGCGTCGAGGCGCACGCCGCGCGCCCACGTCCAGTGCGACGGGAGGTCTGCCGGCTCGTCGCGCGTGAAGACGACGACGTGCACACCGGTGCCTCGAGCTCGTCGCGGTACGACGAGCTCGGAGGAGTCGGACGCGACGTAGACGAGCACGACGTCGCGGTCCTCGCCCGCGAGCCGCTGATGGCGCAGCTGCGACGACGAACGGCGTGATGCCGATGCCGGCGGCGACCATCAGGACGGGGCTCGACGTCGCGCTTCGGCAGGACGAAGTCGCCCCACACGCCCGTCACGGCGAGCGTCGGCGCCGGGCGTGCACCTCGGCGAGCGCCTTCTTGTACGACGACTGCGGCTTCGCGCTCGGGCCCGTGACCTCGCGGAACGCGACGCTGAGCTCGGGCAGATCCTCGGGCGCCGAGGCGATGCTGAACTCGCGGCGCGTGCCGCGCGCGTCCGGGTGGCGGTGCGGCACCTCGAGCTCGAGGTACTGGCCCGGCAGGAAGGCGAGCTGGCTGTGGGTGCGGAAGGTCAGCTGGCGGCACGGTCGGCGTGAGATCGGCTGCGCGAGACGAGCGAGAGCTTGACGGCGGAGCGCATGGAGAAGGCGAACACGAAGGCGACGGCGTTGCCGACGAGGAGCGCGCGCTCCTGGCCGAGGGTGATCTCGCCGATCGGGATGGGCCAGCCCGCGAGCACGCCGACGACAGCGGCGACGGTGAACTGCTGCCAGCGCCGCGGCGGCAGCGTGAGCGGCTCGGACAGCATGAAGGCGCCGAGGAACAGGAACGGCGAGGACCACAGGATCTGCCAGAAGACCTCCGAGACGGGTCGAACTCGCTTCCGACGGCACTGGTACTGCACCGACACCCGGAGCACCGACGACGGTGACCGCGATCACGAGGAAGACCGTGACGATCGCGCACCTTCTCGGTGCGCAGGAGCACGAGCGAGCCCGCAGGATCACGACGGGCGCCGCGAGCACCGGCGTGCCCGACCCACCAGGAGGATGCGCCGAGGCTCGGGCACACCAGATGCTGAGCACGGTGAGCACCGTCGCGCCGACGGCCGCCGGGTTGAAGATGTGGCGACCGCGCCAGGCGAGGAGGTACTTCGACAGCGGACGCCACGATCCCGGCGATCGCGATCCCGGCGAGCGGCACGAGCTCGAGCGTCGGCCGCAGGACGAACAGCAGGATGTGCGCCGTGATGAGCGACGACTCGATGCGCCACGGGAGTCCAGGATCGGCTGGGCTGCGGCATCCGTCGCCGGAGCACACCGCCGAGAGCACCGCGAGCGTCACGACCAGCTCGAGCGCCGTCGGGCGCGATCAGCGCCGGGCGAACGAGCACGCAGCGAGCGCGATGACCGCGAGCGCCGCGAGGCACAGGTAGACGAGGCGGTACATCGAGACGCGGCCGAGCACCGCGAAGACGCGGTTCCAGAGGGCCGTGAGGGATCCGATCACGTGAACAACTCTGCCTTACTGCCCGGAGACCACTCGACGCGGCCGTCGGTCGTCATGCGCACCCACTCGACGCCCCACTCGTGGGCGAGCCGGGGCCCGCCGTCGAAGAACAGCGCGGTCGCGATCGCGTCGGCGCGCATCGCGGTCGGCGCGACGCCCAGGTCGCCACGATCGACCGCACGGGCTCGCCCGTCCGCGCGTCGAGCACGTGGTGGAGGCCGTCGCCCCACGCGCGCCGGTTCGTCGCGGACGCGCAGAGCGCGGCATCCGTCACCTCCGACGACGCCGATCGCGCGACGGGAGTCGTACGGATGCTCGAGCCCGATGCGCTGCGGACCTCCGCGCACGGCGAGGTCACCGCCGGCGTCGACGACGAGGTCCTCGTGCGCCCACGGCGAGAGTGCGTCGACCACGAGGTCGACGAGGCGGCCCTTGCCGAGCGCGCCGACGTCGAGGACGCGCGGGCACGCGCAGGTCGAGCTCGCGTCGTCGACCAGGTGAGGAGGCTCGCGCCACGCGCGGCGCGGCCGACGCTCCGCGGTCGGTGAGGGAGTAGTCGGCGTCGTAGCCGCGGCGCGCGAGCGATCTCGCCGACGAGCGGGTTGACGGCGCCGTCGGTGGCGTCCGACGAGCTGCGGCGTAGGCGTCGAGCATGGCGACGGCATCCGCGGGAGCAGGCGACGACGCCGCCCGCGCGCGCGAGCCGCGACGACGAGCGAGTCGTCACGGAAGCGCGACCACATCGCGCGTCGAACGCGGCGATGACGGCCGTCACGGCCTCGCGCGCCTCGGGCAGCGGCGCGCGGAGTCTCGATCTCCCACGTCGTGCCGATCGCGTCGAAGCGCCAGGACGACCGGGGCGTCGGCGCTCATCGGCGGTCAGGCCGCCGCCTCGCGACTTGATCGTCGTCGATCGCCTGGTTGAAGCCGCCGCTCGTGAGCGACGAGCCGGCGACGCGGCTCACCGAGATCTCGTCGATGTCCTGGCCGACGACGGCGTCCGAGATGCCGCCGATGAACTTGCCCTGGTACTCCTCGGACTCGCGCGCCTGCGGGTCGCCCGTCACGTCGACGGCGGTGATGACGTCGTCCTCGAGCGTGACCGTGACGCTGATCGTCTCGACCGACTCGGGCGTCTGGTACGAGCCTTCGGCGGTGTAGGTGCCGTCGACGTATGTGGCCCGAGTCGCCCGAGGTGCCCGTGCCGGTCGGAGCCGAGTCGGTTCCGGCGTCGGCGTTCGACGGCGGTCGGCGGAGCATCCCGCGAGCGCGAGATGCGCCGCGACGCCGGCCAGCAGCGGCTCCGACGCGGACGGGCGGGGTACGGCGGTCGTGCGGATCATGAGCGGTCCTCGCTGCGGTGCGTCGAGATCATGGGTCCTCGCGGCGCCTCGCGGCGGGTGCTCCTGCCACGCTAGAGGACACGACGCAGGCCGCTCGCCCGGTTCAGCCTATGAACGACCTATGAATCGCAGGCGGCTGGATCAGCGACGGCGGCGGAAGAAGCGCCTTGAGGATCTCGACGGCGAAGAAGATGACGACCGAGAGCAGGATCGGGAGGATCCACGAGGTCGCCGCGAGCGGCTGCGGATTCGAACAGCGTGTTCATGACCGGGACGTACGTGAAGAGCAGCTGCAGCACGATGAGCGCGCCGGCCGAGATCCAGATCATGCGGTTGCCGCGGAAGCACGTCGAGCGTGACGCTCGAGCGCGACATGAACCGGCAGTTGAGCAGGTAGGCGAGCTGACCGAGCGCGAGCATGAGCACCGCCTCGGTGCGGGCGTAGTTCACGTCGACGCCGGTCGCTGCGACCCCGTAGAAGACGCCCATCGCGGCGCCGCCGATGATGAGCGACACGATGAGGACGAACGCCGAGCTCCTGCGCGTTGATGATCGGGCCGCCGCTCGCGCGCGGCGGCGCGCCTCATGATGCCGCGCTCGGCGGGCTCGTACGCGAGCGCGAGCGACAGCGTGACCGCCGTCACCATGTTGACCCACAGCACCTGCACCGACGTGAGCGGCAGCGTCAGGCCGAAGACGACCGCGATGAGGATCACGAGCGACTGCGCGCCGTTGGTCGGCAGCAGGAAGACGACCGACTTGCGGAGGTTGTCGTAGATGCGCCGCCCTTCGGCGATGGCGCTGCGGATCGTCGCGAAGTTGTCGTCGGCGAGCACGACCTCGGCGGCCTCCTTCGTCGCCTCGGTGCCCTTGATGCCCATCGCGATGCCGACGTTCGCGCGCGTGAGGGCCGGTGCGTCGTTGACGCCGTCGCCGGTCATCGCGACGACCTCGCCGTGCGACTGCAGCGCCCGCACGATGCGGATCTTGTGCTCGGGGCTCGTCCGCGCGTAGACGTCGACGTCGCGCACGACCTCCTTGAGCTGCTCCTGGCTCAGCGCCTCGAGCTCGGCGCCGGTCAGCACGCGCACGTCGGTCGCCCGCGACGAGGCCCATCTCGCGGCCGATCGCGAGCGCCGTGCCGGCGTGGTCGCCCGTGATCATCTTCACCTTGATGCCGGCGGTGTGGCAGTCCGCGATCGCCTCGATCGCCTCGGGGCGGGGCGGGTCGACGATGCCCCACAGCCCGAGGAACTCGAGGTCGCTGCAGATCGTCGATCGCGAGCTCGTCGGTGCCGGACCGCACCGGCTTGCGCGCCGCCGCGAGGACGCGGAGCCCCTGCGAGCTCGAGCTCGTCGATCACGGCCTCCCACCGCGCGACGTCGAGCGGCTCGGCGCCGTGCGGCGCCGCGCTGCGTGAGCGAGCGCTCGAGCAGCCGGTCGGGCGCGCCCTTGACGAGGATCGCCCGCGAGCCGTCGGCGCCTTCGTTGAGGGTCGCCATGAACTTGTTCGCCGAGTCGAACGGGATGACCCCGACGCGCGTCGATCCGCCCGGGTCGAGCCGGCCCTTGAGCGCGACGACCTTGAGCGCGCCCTCCGTCGGCTCGCCGACGAGCGACCAGCCCTGCAGCTCGTCCGTCTGCACGATGTGCGCGTCGTTGCACAGCGTCGCGACCGCGAGGATCGCCGTCAGGTCGCCGCCCGGCCGTCGCGCTCGCCGACGGCGTCGATGGCGCCCGCGGGTCGTAGCCGAGACCCGTGACCTCGTACGCCGCGAGCGGCGTGACGATGCGGCGCACCGTCATCTCGTTCCGCGTGAGCGTGCCGGTCTTGTCGGAGCACACCGTCGTGACCGAGCCCGAGCGCCTCGACGGCGGGAAGCTTGCGTGTGATCGCGTTCTGCCGCGCCATCTGCTGCACGCCGAGCGCGAGCGTGATCGTCACCAGGGCGGGAAGGCCCTCGGGGATCGCCGCGACGGCGAAGCCGATCGCCGCCGAGATCAGCTCGTCGAACGGCATCTGGTGCAGGAACCGCGCCGATCGAGGAGCATGACGGCCGCCATGCCGAGGATGACGACGGTGAGGACGCGGCCGAAGTCGTCGAGCTGCCGCGTGAGCGGCGTCGCAAGCGGCCCGCCTCGTCGGCGAGGCTCTGGATCTTGCCGATCTCGGTCGTCGTGCCCGTCGACGTCACGATGCCGCGCCCCTGGCCCGCCGAGACGATCGTCCCCGAGAACGCCATCGACGTGCGGTCGCCGACGCCGGCCTCGGCGTCGACCGGCTCGATCACCTTGGACGAGGGCACCGACTCGCCCGTGAGGGCGGACTCGTCGATCGCGCAGCTGGAAGGCCTGGAAGAGCCGCACGTCGGCCGGCACCTTGTCGCCCGGCATGAGCCGGACGACATCGCCGGGGACGAGCTCGGCCGCCGGCACGGTGACCCAGCCGCCGTCGCGCCGCGCGTGCGCGCTCGGCCGACAGCATCCCGCGGATGCCCGCGAGCGCCTTCTCGGCGCGCCCCTCCTGGATGTAGCCGATGACCGCGTTGATGATCGCGACCGCCATGATGACCCAGAAGTCGAGCCAGTCGCCCATGAGCGCCTTGATGACGGCCGCGCGCGAGCAGGATGTAGATCAGCGTGTCGTTGAAGTGCGCGAGGAAGCGCAGGATCGCGGGCTTGCGCGCGGCTCGGGCAGCTCGTTGCGCCCGACGACAGCGAGGCGTGCCGCCGGCGTCGTCGGAGGCGAGAGCCCGACCGGTCGACCTCGAGCTCGCGCACGACCTCGTCGACCTCGAGGGCGAACGGACGAGCGACGACGAGCTGTGCCTCGTGATCTGCGGTGCCATGCGGATCCCTTCGACAGGGTCAGGCTGACCGCACGCTTCCCGATCGGCGCCGCGCACGCGCACCGGATCGAGAGCAGAACGGATGCCGCGCTCAGGCCGCCCCGTCGAACATGCTCGTGACCGAGCCGTCCTCGAACACCTCGTGGATCGCGCGCGCGAGGAGCGGCGCGATCGGGAGGATCGTGAGCTTCGGGAAGCGCTTCTCGTCGGGCAGCGGGATCGTGTCGGTCACGACGACCTCGTCGATCGCGGGGCTCTGCAGCTTCTGCGCGGCCGGGTCGCTGAAGATCGGGTGCGTCGCGGCGACGATGACCTTGGTCGCGCCGTTCGCCTTGAGCGCCTCGGCGGCCTTCACGATCGTGCCGCCGGTGTCGATCATGTCGTCGACGAGCAGGCAACACGCGCCCTCGACCTGACCGACGATCTCGTTGACGGTGACCTGGTTGGCGACGTTGGGGTCGCGGCGCTTGTGGATGATCGCGAGCGGCGCGCCGAGGCTGTCGGACCACGTGTCGGCGACGCGGACGCGACCGGTGTCGGGCGAGACGACCGTGAGCCGTGCGCGGTCATCGGCGCTCAGGGTCCTCTCGAAGTACTCGAGCAGGACCGGCTTGGCGAACAGGTGGTCGACGGGACCGTCGAAGAAGCCCTGGATCTGCGCGGCGTGCAGATCGACGCTCATGACGCGGTCGGCGCCCGCCGTCTTGAGGAGGTCGGCGACCAGACGCGCGCTGATGGGCTCGCGACCGCGGCCCTTCTTGTCCTGGCGCGAGTACGGGTAGTACGGGGCGACGACGGTGATGCGCTTGGCCGACGCGCGCTTGGCGGCGTCGAGCATGATGAGCGTCTCCATGAGCCACTCGTTGACGGGCGGGCCGAAGCTCTGGATGAGGAAGAAGTCGCAGCCGCGGATCGAGACCTCGAAGCGCGTGAGGATCTCGCCCGACGCGAACGTGCGGTACTCGGTCGGCACGAGCTGCGTGCCGAGCGAGTCCGCGACGTCGACCGAGAGAGTCGGGTGCGAGCGACCGGAGGCGACGACGAGCCGCTTCTTCGTCTTGGCGACCAGGCCCGGTGCGATGTCGTTCTCGCGGTCGAGGTCGACCGTCTTCGTCTTGCGCGCCATCGTCCGCCTTCTGTGCGGACCGGGCGCGGGCAGCGACATCAGCCGCTCCTGTTCCCGGTCGGTTCTTCTCGACCCACCCCTCGACAATGCGCTGAGGAGCGACGCTGAGTGCCAGCGCACCGGCCGGAACATCCTCGCGGATGACCGCCCCGGCACCGGTCTTGGCGCCGTCTCCGATCCTAACGGGCGCGACGAAGACGTTGTGCGAGCCGGTGTGGACCTCATCGCCGATCTCGGTGCGGTGCTTGGCGATGTCGTCGTAGTTCGCCGTGATGGCGCCGGCGCCGAGGTTGACGCCCGCGTCCGATCGTCGTGTCGCCGATGTACGACAGATGCGGCACCTTGCTGCTCTCGCCGATCGTCGAGTTCTTCGTCTCGACGAACGTGCCGATCTTGCCCTTCGCGCCGAGGACGGTGCCGGGCCGCAGGTACGAGAACGGGCCCGACGGTCGCGTCGCGCGCCGATGACGGCGAGCGTCGCGTCGGAGCGGCGCACCGTCGCGCCCTCGCCCACTTCGCAGTCGACGAGGCTCGTGTCGGGACCGATCGTCGCGCCGGAGCTCGACGACGGTCGCACCGCAGGATGTGGGTGTTCGGCAGGACCGTGACGTCGGGCGCAAGCTTCGCGTCGACGTCGATCCAGGTCGTCGCGGGGTCGACGATCGTCGCGCCCGCGAGCTGCCAGCGGCGCACCGTCCGGGCGTTGAGGAGCCGCGCCGCCTCGGAGAGCTGCACGCGGTCGTTGACGCCGAGGGCGGCCGCGACGTCGCGGACGACGGATGAGACGACCATCGGAGGTCGTCGCCGCGCGGAGGCCCACGACATCGGTCAGGTACTTCTCGCCCTGCGCATTCGCGGTGCCGACAGCGCGAGCTGCGTGCGCAGGGGGACGGCCTGGAAGACGTACACGCCCACGTTGATCTCGGTGACGGCGGCCTCGGCATCCGTCGCGTCCTTCTGCTCGACGATGCGCGAGATCGCCAGCCGAGCCGCGGATGACGCGGCCGTAGCCCGTCGCGTCGTCGAGGATCGCGCTCAGGAGCGTGACGGCGGCACCGGATCCGCGGCGACGATGGCGCCCAGCCCGATGCCCGGGAAGATGTAGACGTTGTTGGCCTGGCCGATGTGCCGCACCTTGCCGTCGAACTCGAGCGGGGCGAACGGGCTGCCGGTGGCCACGATGGCCCGGCCATCGGTCCAGCTCAGGACCTCGAGGGGCTGCATTCGCTCCGCGAGGTGGGGTTCGACAGGGGGAGGATCACCGGCCGGTCCACGTGGCGGGCCATCTCGCGGATGACGCCCTCGCCGAAGGCGCCGGGGTTGCCCGTCGTGCCGATCAGCACGGTCGGCTTGACGGCGGACGACGTCGAGCACGAGAACGGCCCGTCGGCCCTCGAAGCCGATACGGGTCCAGGTCGGGTCGCGGCTCCAGGAGAACTCGCTCTTGTAGGGGTCGCGGTCGTCTTGCCGGTTGAAGACCAGGCCCTGGGAATCGAGCATGGCCCGCGACCTGCGCGCCGTCGCGTCGGCGTCGGCGCCGTCTTGACCATGCCGGCTGCACCAGCCGGGCGATCCCCACCCCGGCCGCACCCGCCCAGGGAGACGATCCGCTGGTCGGCGAGCGCCGCCGGTGATCCGCAGCGCCGCGAGGACGCCCGCGAGCGACGACCGCGGCGGTCCCCTGGATGTCGTCGTTGAAGCGACGGGAAGCGCTTGCGATAGCGGTCGAGGAGCTGAGCGCGTTCGTTCTTCTGGAAGTCTTCCCACTGCAGCGCCGGGGAAGACCCGGCGCACGCCGCGCACGAACGCCTCGATGAACTCGTCGTATCTGCGCCGCGCAGCCGCGGCTCGCGGTAGCCGAGGTAGAGCGGATCGGCCAGCAGCTCGACGTTGTCGGTGCCGACGTCGAGCGAGATCGGCAGGCAGAGCGAGGGGTGGATGCCCGCCGCGGCGGTGTAGAGGGCGAGCTTGCCGATCGGGATCCCCATGCCGCCGGCCCCCTGGTCGCCCAGCCCGAGGATCCGCTCGTTGTCGGTCACGACGATCAGGCGGACGTCCTCGTACGGGGCGTTGCCGGAGCACTCCGGGATTCGGTCGACGTCGTCGGGGGTGATCCAGAGTCCCGCGCGTCGCCGGATGATGTGGCTGTACAGCTGGCACGCCTCGCCCGACCGTCGGCGTGTAGACGATCGGCAGGAGCTCGTCGAGGTTCTCGATCAGCACGCGGTAGAAGAGCGTCTCGTTGCGGTCCTGGAGCGCGGCCAGGCCGATGTACTTCTCGAGGTTGTCGTCCTTGCGCCGCACCCGCTCGAGCTCGAGGTCGACCTGCTGCTCGATGGTCAGGATCCGGTCCGGCAGCAGGCCGCGCAGGTGGAACGCGTCGCGCTCGCCGGCCGTGAAGGCGAGGTCCTTGGTCAGCAGCCGGCTGCCGAGCAGCGCCGCCCCGGCCAGCCCGATGGCGGCCGGACGGCCGGCGGCGATCGCGTCGAAGGGCTGGGGCAGCGGTCGCACCAGCCGAGGATAGCCGGGCGGTCAGCCGCGGGTGACGACGAGCGTGCCGACCATGCCGTACGCCTCGTGGCCGGGCAGGTGGCAGATGTACAGGTAGGTCCCCGGCGTCTCGAACCGGACGGTCGTCGTCCGGGTCGACCCGGCCGGGATGCTGACCTCGGTCGGGCGCGACGCGTGGACGGGCTCGGTGCCGGTCCGGTGACGCTCGTGGACCGCGGCGTCGCCGACGATCCACTCGTGGTCGATCGGATCGTCGTTGCGCAGCACGAACGTGACCGCGGCCCCGGCCGGGACGGTCACCCGGGCCGGTCCGTAGTGCGAGTAGTGGATGTCGATCTCGGCCGTGACGGGGCCGAGGCCGCTCGTGCCGACCCAGGCCGCGGCCGCACCGGCCAGCGCGAGCGACAGCACCACGCCACCGACCAGGGCGCGACGCCCCGGCCGGTGGCCCGCGACGGACGTGGCGGACGTGGCGGACGTGGCGGGCGTGGCGGGTGCCCCGCCCGCCCCGCGCCGCCGTCCGTGGTCATGGTCGAGGTCACGGCCGGTCCGCTCAGGCCATCGACAGCGGCGGGCGCCGCCGGCTCAGCAGCACGATCCCGCCGATCCCGCCCACGGTCAGCGCGATCCCGACCAGCAGGCGGACGATGTCGGCCGAGCGGTCCTCGGCGACGACGGTCGCCCCCGGCAGGTCCAATCCGGCCATCACCCGCGATGGCGCCGCGGCCCCGGATGCGTCGATGGCCAGGTCGAACGACAGGTCCGTGGCGGCCGCGTCGATGCCGACCTTGGTCAGCCAGCCCGTCGCCGGCACCCACTCCATCCCGCGATCCGAGCGCAGGTCGTCGAGCAGGGACCCGGTCGCGGGCGCGCTGTGCTGGAGGTCCAGGCCGTTCGCGGCGATCGGCGCCGGCAGCAACGCCGGCCGATGGTCGGTCAGGAGGTAGACGGCTGCCTCGACCCGCTCGGCGTCGGTCTTGCCGAGCGCCAGGATGCGGAGTGGGACCCACGGGTTGTCCGTCGGGATCGTGATGTGGACGGGCGTCCCGTCACCGACCGCCTGGCCGCGCTGCGCAGCGGCATCCGCGTCGAACACGGCCGCGAGGAAGATCGGCGAGCGTGCGGCGTAGAAGTCGAGGACCTCGGGTGCGTCCGGCGGCAGCCGGAAGCCGTGGCCCGTCGCCCACTGGCCGACGGCGACGGACCCGCCACGCAGGACCGTGATGTCGAGGGCGTCGATGCGGACCTTGAGCAGCTCCTCGGCGGGGCCGCCGGCAGCGTCGGCCGCGACGCGCACCGCCGCGGCGGGGATCGGGTCGGTCTCGCGGACAAGGCGCTGCAGCGTCCAGTCGCCGCCCTTCTCGACCTTGGATGGCACGCCCGGGAGCGGTGTCAGCGACCCGAACGCTCCGCCGCCACCGGCGAACTGGAATGCCGTGATGTAGTGCTCCTCACCGTCGTGATAGGCGGCCAGCGTGGTCGTCTGGAGCAGGTTGACCGCGCCGTTCGGGCCGATCAGGCCGCCACAGGCGAGGGCCGGCGCGGCCGTCACGGCGACCACGAGCAGTGCGGCTCCGACGGCGCCCGACAGGCGGGCGGCGGGTCGGCTGATCGAGCGGATCATCGTCGATCTCCCCCTGGATGGCCGGTCCGGTCGGACCGGTCCTGTTGGGGCTCAAGACTCCGGAAAGCCGCCGGGTGTTCCCGGCCCAGCGGTCCCGGTCGCGTGTAGCCCCATCGCGGGGTGGCACGCGCCGGCTCGACCGGCCATCATGGACCGATGCACGGACGCCGCCCGCGACCCGCCCGAGGGCCGCTCCTGGCCCTCGCCCTGCTCCTCGCCACGGCCCTGTCGGCGACGGCTGCGCCGGCCGTGGCAGCCGCTGACTTCCCGGCGAAGGACGCCCGCTACCACACGTACGCCGAGATGGTCGCGGAGATCCAGGCCGCTCAGGCCGCCTACCCCGACATCGTGTCCATCCGCTCGATCGGCAAGAGCTACCAGCATCGCGACCTGTGGGTCGCGAAGGTCTCGGACCACGTCGCCACCGACGAAGCCGAGCCGGAGGTCATGTTCGATTCGCTGCATCACGCCCGCGAGCACCTGTCGCTCGAGCAGAACCTCGCGCTGCTGCGCTGGCTGACCACGGGCTACGGCACGGACGGCCGGATCACCCGCATCGTCAACAACCGCGAGATCTGGATCGTGTTCGCGGTCAACCCGGACGGCGCGGAGTACGACCTCACCGGCTCGCCGTACCGGGCCTGGCGCAAGAACCGCCAGCCCAACGCCGGGACGAGCGCCATCGGCACCGACCTCAACCGGAACTACGGCTACCACTGGGCCTGCTGCGGCGGCTCGTCAGCCTCGAAGTCGGCGGTGACGTATCACGGGTCGAGTGCCTTCTCGACGCCTGAGACGCGGGCGATCCGCGACTTCATGGCCAGCCGCCGGATCGGCGGCCGCCAGCAGATCAAGACCGCGATCACGTTCCACTCGGCGGGCGCCCAGATCCTGTGGCCGTACGGCTACACGAAGACCGACGTGCCGTGGGACATGACCGCCGACGACCATGGCGCGCTCGTCGCCCTGGGCAAGAAGATGGCCCGGACCAACGGCTACACGGCGATGCAGTCGAGCAGCCTGTACATCACCGACGGCGACGAGATCGACTGGGCCTACGGCCACGAGCACATCTTCATGTACACGTTCGAGCTCTACCCGAGCCACAGCCAGGTCAGCTCGACCGCGCGGTTCTACCCGCCGGACGAGGTCATCGGACGGGAGACGGAGCGCAACAAGGTGGCCATCCTGACCCTGATCGAGGCGGCCGCCTGTCCGTACGCGGTCATCGGCAAGACGCGGACCCACTGCGGACCCCTGTACGACGACCTCGAGACCTACGGCGGCTGGACCGTCAACCCACTCCGCAAGGACACGGCCAAGGCCGGCGCATGGCAGCGCGCGAACCCGTCGAAGACGGCCCGCCAGGCCGGCACCGTCACCTCCGGCTCGCGGGCGCTGGTCACCGGCGCCAAGGCCGGCTCGTCGGCGTCCTCCTACGACGTCGACGCCGGCGTCACGACCGTGCGCTCCGCCCCGATCGTCCTGCCGGCGGCGGTCGGCTCGCTGACGTTCCGCTATTACCTCGCCCACAGCTCGAACTCGTCGACCGCGGACTACTTCCGGGCCTACGTGGAAGCCACCGACGGGACGCGGACCCTGGTGCGCCAGGAACGCGGCGCCGCCAACACGGACCTGCCGGCGTGGGCGACCGCCACGATCCCGATGTCGCGCTGGGCGGGGAAGACGATCCGGATCGTCTTCGCGGCCGCCGATCTCGGCCGGGCGAGCACGGTCGAGGCGGCGGTCGACGACGTCCGGATCACCCGCCCCTAAGGGGCAGCCGGAACCGGATCGTCGTCCCGGTCACAGGTGCCGGGTCGGCCTCGATCTCGCCGCCGTGGGCGACCACCAGCTGGCGCGCGATGGCGAGCCCGAGGCCCGAGCCGCGCGACGCGTCGCCCTTGACGAACCGGTCGAAGACATGTGGGAACAGCGCCGGATCGATCCCGCTGCCGGTGTCGCGGACCTCGAGCCGGACCCAGCGATCCCCCTCGACCGCGCCCGCCACCGTGACCCGGCCGCCCGCCGGCGTGTGGCGCAGCGCGTTGGCCACGAGGTTGGCCAGCACCTCGCGGATCCGGACCGGGTCGATCTCGAGGATCGGGAGGTCGCCGTCGACCTCGGCGGTGAGCTCGACGCCCGCGGCCGCCGCGGCCGGCTCGAACGAGCGGACGACGTCGGCGACCAGGACGTCCGGATCGGTCGGCTCGGGATGGAGGGCCAGCGTGCCCGCCTCGGACAGCGCGAGCGTCCGGAGGTCGTCGATCAGGCGGCCCAGGACGCGCGTCTCGTCGAGGACGACGGCGAGATGCTCCGGATCGGGCGGATAAACGCCGTCGACGATCGCCTCCAGGTTGCCCTGGACGACGCTCAACGGCGTGCGCAGCTCGTGGCTGATGTCCGCGAGCAGGGTCCGGCGCTGGACCTCGTCCGCCTCGAGGCGCCGGATCATCGTGTCGAACCCGTCGGTCAGCTCGCCGACGACCTGCAACCCGCCGGTCGACCGGGGGTGGACGTCGACCCGCACCGTGTAGTCGCCGGCTTCGACCCGGCGCGTCGCCTCGACGAGGCGATCCAGCGTGCGGGCGGTCAGGAACAGCGTCCGGCCCATCCCGACGAGGACGGCCACGACGACCAGGAGCGCGACGATGCCCGGGATCGGTCCGAGGCGCGACACGACGATGGCCATGCCCGCCACCAGCGAGCCGATGACGAAAAGGAAGAGCAGGCCGAACACGCAGCCGAACCCGCGGTGGCGCATCCACCGGGGCCGGCCGATGAGATCCTCGCGGGCCGCCTCCTCCATCCGGCGGCGGCGGAACTCGTCACGCAGGGCCCGCAGGTCCGGTCGGGACCGCGGCCAGCCCTCGTGGGCCCTCTGCCAGTCGCTCTCCGACCAGCCCGGCGGGGGCGGCCCCGGCGATCGTCCGCGGCGTGGGGCTCGCGGCGGTCGCTGGTGCCCCCGCCCGCGGCCCTCGTCCTGACCGTCGGTCATCCGTCGCCGGACCGGTCGTCGGCGAAGCGGTAGCCGACGCCGTAGACCGTCAGGACGTAGCGCGGCCGGCGCGGATCGGGCTCGAGCTTGCGCCGGAGGTTCTTCACGTGGGAGTCGATCGCCCGCTCGTACGTCTCGAAGGCGACGCCGTGGAGCGCGTCGAGCAGCTGCGCCCGCGTGAAGATCCGGCCGGGCCGGGCGGCCATCGTGGCCAGCAGCTGGAACTCCGTCGGGGTCAGGTCGACCGCCGTGCCGGCCACCTCGGCCCGCATCCGGGGCAGGTCCAGGACGACATCACCGGCGTGGATCGTCTCGTCCGGCTCGGGCGGCCGGTCGGCCCGGCGGAGCACGGCCCGGACCCGGGCGACGAGCTCGCGCGGGCTGAACGGCTTGGTCAGGTAGTCGTCGGCCCCGAGCTCGAGGCCGAGCAGCTTGTCGAGCTCGTCGTCGCGAGCGGTGAGCATGACGATCGGGATGGTCGAGTCGCGCCGCAGCTCGCGCGTGACGTCGAGCCCGTCGAGGCCGGGCAGGCCGAGATCGAGGACGACGAGGTCGGGTCGGCGCTGGCGGATCGTCGCCAGGGCGGTCGGGCCGTCGCCCGCGATGAGCACGGCGAAGCCCGCGTGCTCGAGGTAGTCCCGGGCGAGGGTCGCGATCTTCGGTTCGTCGTCGACGACGAGGATTGTCTTCATCGGAGCCAATCGTAGAGGCGGATGCGCCCCCGAACGAGCCGTTCGGGGGCGCAGGGGATGGGGGAGCGGCGACCGGTCAGACCGGGTCGGCCGGCGGTGTCGGCGGGGCGGGCGCGTCCACCTGGCCCGCGGCCGGCGCGTCGTGCGCCTGCCGATGCCAGGTCTCGAAGGTGTCGTGGGCACGTGACTCCCACGGGGACCGGCCCCCGCGGTCGGCGTTCGTGGCGTCGCCCGGTCCCGGGTACCCGTAGCCGTAGTAGCCGTGTCCGCCCCATCCGCCGCGCCGGCCGGGGCCGCCGCGCCAGACGATGGCCCGGATCAGCGCGAAGACGACGAACACGAAGAACAGGGTGGCGAAGAAGCCGAAGATCCCGAAGCCGAAGCCGAACGGGTGCCAGCCGTAGCCGTAGGCGGGGACGACGACCGGGGCGACGACCGTCCCGCCCGCGGCGGTCGTGGTCGTGACGGCGGTGCTGAGACCGGCCTGGTAGGCCGTGGTGGCGATGATCCCGCCGCCGATCGCGAGAACGACGACGAGAAGGATGGCGGCGATGATGCGAGGCATCTGGGCAGAAGCTCCTTGTCCATGCTGGGGATCCACCTCGGATCCCGACTGACTCACATCCTCTCCGGCCGGTATGGAGGCGATGTGGAGGCGGGATGGGTCTCTTCGGTGAGGTATTGACAGTGAAACGTTCCACTGTCACTATGGCGCCATGTCCGACGAACCACGCTATTCGCTGACCGAGCTGGCCGACCTCGGTGGGGTCACCCCACGGACGGTCCGGTACTACCTGGGCCAGGGCCTGCTCCCGGCCGTCGGGCCGTCCGGGCCGGGCAGCAAGTACGGCACGACCCACCTTGCGCGGCTCCGGCTCATCCGCCGCCTCCAGGCGGAGCACCTCCCGCTGGCGGAGATCCGGCGCCGGCTGGACGACCTCGACGAGGCCGCCATCCGGGAGCTGGCCGCCCAGGAGCGGCCGTCACGACCGCAGGACTCCGCGCTCGACTACCTGCGGGGCGTGCTCGGTCCGTCAGTGCGGTCCCGGTCGACCGCGGCACCCGCCGCGTCGGCTGCGGCGCCCGCGCCGGCCTCGGCGGCCACTCCGGAGCCCGCAGGCAGGGTCCTGATGGCCCGCGCTCCAGCGGGCGCCGCCTCTCCGTCCGACGCGGTCGGCGAGGTGCTTGCCCTCACGGCGCCGGTCGACGACGCGCCGACACCGCCAGTCATCGAACGCTCCCAATGGGACCGCATCGCCATCGGCCCCGACGTGGAGATCCACATCCGACGCCCGCTCGCGCGGGCCCAGCAGAAAGGGATCGACCGCCTCGTGGCGATCGCCCGCGAGCTCCTCGAGGAGGAACGACCATGACCATCCGAACCGACACCACCTTCAGCGTCCGGCCCGACCGGCATCTCATCCGTCCCCACGCCCACAGCAAGCGCTTCCTGATGGCCCGCATCGCCGCGCCCCGGGCGACGACGGGGCGCGTCCGCCCGAGTGTGAACCTCGCCATCGTCCTCGATCGCTCGGGCTCCATGTCCGGGGTCAAGCTCGACGTCGCCCGCGCGGCCGTCGTCGAGGCCATCGGCCGGCTGCAGCCGCAGGACCGCTTCAGCGTCGTGGTCTACGACGACGTCGTCGAGGTGGTGATCGACTCCACGACCGCCACCCGGGAGGCGCGCGACGGCGCTCTCGCCCGTCTCGCGACGATCGCGGCACGCGGGAGCACGAACCTCGGTGAGGGCTGGCTGCGCGGCTGCGAGCAGGTGGCGAGCCACCTCGCCGAGCGCGGCGTCAACCGCTGTCTCCTGCTCACGGACGGGCTGGCCAACGTCGGCATCACGGACGCCGGCGAGCTGGCGAGGCACGCGGCCGAGCTCCGGGCCCGCGGCGTGACCACGTCGACGTTCGGGGTCGGCAGCGACTTCGACGAGCACCTGCTCCAGGAGCTCGCGGACGCCGGCGGCGGCCATTTCTACTACATCGCGGACGCGCCGCAGATCCGGGACGCGATCACCTCCGAGGTCGGCGAGACGCTCGAGATCGTCGCCCGCGACGTGGCTCTCGAGGTGACCGCGCGCGATGACATCCGGCTCGAGCCGGTCAGCCCGTACCGGGCCACGGCTGGCGGCGGGCGGACGGTCGTGGCCATCGGCGACCTCGGCTCCGAACAAGTCGTCGAGGTCGTCCTGCGGCTGTCGTTCCCGTACGGCGTCGCCGGCCAGGAGACCGGGGCCATCGTGGCGCTGACCGATCGCGACGGCACGTTCGCCGGCGTGGGCGGGGCCGAGCCGGTCAGGCTCAGCTGGGTCTATGCGGACGACACGGCCAACGACGCGCAGCCGCGCGATCGCGACGTGGACCGGGCGGTCGCTCACCTCTTCGCCGCCCGGGCCCGCCAGGAAGCGGTGCGGCGCAACCGCGAGGGCGACTTCGTCGGCGCTCGTCGGGTCCTGGACGGGACACGTGGGCGGATCCAGGGGTACGCCGGCGACGACCCGGACCTGCGCTCGCTGTTGGGCACGCTCGCGAGCGAGGAGCTGGTCTTCGCTGCCCCGATGGCCGAGGCCAGCCGGAAGTCGCTCCACTACGCGAGCGCCAACCTTCTGCGCAGCCGCGACGGCTCGGGTCACTCGATCAAGCGCGCCTGACGGCCGGGAAACCGGCCTCGACGCTTGATTCTCAGCGTATAGTCCGCACCGAGGACGTCCGACTGGTGCCCGTGCCCGGCAGCGGACGTCGTGAGGGTTGGAGGAAACGCATGTCACTAGAGTCGATCATCATCGGCCTCCTGGCCATCGGGATCGGTCTCGCCTGGGCGTTCTACGGGTTGAAGCTGTTCACGATCCTGCTCCCGCTGTGGGCGTTCTTCTTCGGTCTCATCGCCGGGGCGCAGTGGGGCCAGGACGTTTTCGGGCAGAGCGGCATCTTCACGACCGTCCTGTCGTGGGGCATCGGTCTCGTGTTCGGGGTCGTCCTCGCGGCGATCGCGTTCTTCTGGTACTACGCCGCGATCGTCATCCTCGGCGGCGCCGTCGGCTATGCCCTCGGGATCGGGTTCTTCGAGTGGCTCGGCCTGGGCACGGGCTTCATCGCGATCGTCATCGCCCTGATCGTCGGCGCGATCTTTGCCGTCGGCACCTTCGTGCTCGGCGTGCCGGTCGTGCTCGTCATGGTCTTCTCGGCGTTCAGCGGCGCGGCCGCGGTGGTGAACGGCGTGCTCATCTTCCTCGGCCAGATCAAGCTCGACACGCTGGACACGGGGATCTTCGGATCGCTGCTGACGAACGGCGTGGTCGGGATCGTGGCATTCCTCGTCCTGGGTGCGGCCGCCCTGTACTGGCAGATCCGGGACGTCGCCGGCTCGATCCAGTCGATCGACCGGAGCGCCTACCGCTACTAGACCGCCATGGACCCGCGGTCGCTCGTCGCCGCCATCGACCAGGGGACGACGAGCAGCCGCTGCATCCTCTTCGACCGGTCCGGGCGGCCGGTCGCCAGCCACCAGCTGGAGCATGCCCAGATCACCCCGCGACCCGGCTGGGTCGAGCACGATGCCGAGGAGATCCTCGAGCGCGTGCGGACCTGCGTCCGGGTCGCGTTGCGTGACGTGGGCGCCGATGCGCGCGCGCTGGCCGCGGTCGGCATCAGCGACCAGCGCGAGACGACCGTGGTCTGGTCGCGCCGGACCGGGCGGCCGGTCCACAACGCGATCGTCTGGCAGGACACGCGGACGGCCGGGGCGTGCGTGCGTTTGGCCGCCGCCGATCCGCTCGGCGCCGACCGCTTCCGGGCACTGACCGGCCTGCCCATCTCGACCTATTCCTCGGCGCTCAAGCTGGCCTGGATCCTCGATGACGGCGGAGGCGAGCGACGTGCCGCGGCAGCCGCCGGCGACCTGCTGTTCGGGACGATCGACACGTGGCTCATCTGGCACCTGACCGGCGGGGTCGACGGCGGCGTCCACGTGACCGACGCGACGAATGCCTCCCGGACGATGCTGATGGGTCTCGACTCGCTGGCCTGGGAGCCCGAGCTCCTCGACGCGGTGGGCGTGCCCGCGGCGATGCTGCCCGCGATCCGGTCATCGTCGGAGGTCTACGGGACGGGGGTCAGGGATCTCGGCGGCGTCCCCATCGCGGGCGATCTCGGCGACCAGCAGGCCGCCCTCTTCGGCCAGACCTGCTTCGAGACCGGCCAGCTCAAGTGCACCTACGGCACCGGCTGCTTCATGCTCATGCACACCGGGGGGCGGCCGGTCCACTCGGCCCACGGCCTGATCACGACGGTCGCGGCGCGCCTCGGGGCTGGCCCGGCCACGTACGCCCTCGAAGGGTCCGTCGCCGTCGCGGGCGCGCTGATCGGCTGGCTGCGCGACAACCTCGGCATCATCGGCGACGCGTCCGAGGTCGAGGCGCTCGCCCGGTCCGTGCCCGACAGCGGCGACGTCGTGTTCGTGCCGGCATTCTCGGGCCTCTTCGCGCCCCACTGGCGCAGCGACGCGCGGGGCATCATCGCGGGCCTCACCGCCTATGCGACGCGCGGCAACATCGCCCGGGCCGCCCTCGAGGCGACGGCGCTACCAGGTCTACGACCTCGGCGTGGCGATGGTCGCCGACCTCGGCGAGTCGCTGCCGGCCGAGCTCCGGGTCGACGGGGGAATGATCCGGAACGACCTGCTGATGCAGTTCCAGGCGACACCCCGATGCGTTCACCGCTTTCTGCGAGTCGCACACCAGCCAGGTCCCGTTCTATGCCGTGGCACGGTTGCTGCGTGCGGGCACCGGCGTCGACGGTCTTGACGCACAGGCCGCCCGTGACCGGATACGGGCAAGGCTTCCTGACGTTGATGAACTGGACTTGGTGCTGTTCGATGACCTGCTCGGGGATCGCCGATCCTGATGTTGCTCTTCCTCGGATAGATCCGGATGCCCGTCGGCGGCGGTTGACCGCGTTGGTGAATGCTGCCTCGTTGGCGCGTGAAACCCCGGCAGTCTATGTCGTTGAGGACGCCCATTGGATCGATGAGGTCAGCGAGTCGATGCTGGCCGACTTCTTCCCCGTGATCCCGCGAACGCCCTCGCTGGTGCTGTTGACGTACCGTCCGGAATATCGCGGCGCATTGACACAGGTGGCGGGCGCTCAAACGATAGCCCTTGCGCCGCTGAGTGATTCGGAGGCTACAGCACTGATCGCGGAGCTGCTCGGGCCGGACCCCTCGATCGGTGGGTTGGCCGACGGGATCGCCGAGCGGGCAGCGGGTAATCCGTTCTTCGCCGAGGAGATCGTGCGCGAACTGGCCGAGCGCGGTGTGCTGCTGGAAAGACAGGCGCATACATCTCGACGGCAGAAGTCGCTGAGGTGAGTGTGCCCCCCACTTTGCAGGCGACCATCGCCGCGCGTATCGATCGGCTTGCGCCAGAAGGAAAACGCACGTTGAGCGCGGCGGCGGTCATCGGGTCGCGGTTCAACCTGGACCTGCTCACACAGCTAGGCGTCGAACCCGTCGTCGCCGACCTGGCGGCAGCCCAGTTCATCGATCAGGTCAAGTTCACCCGCCAACCCGAGTATGTGTTCCACCACCCGCTGATTCGCGCGGTCGCCTACGAGGCGCAACTCAAGTCCGACCGTGCTGACCTCCACCGGCGCGTAGCCGCCGCCATCGAACTGCAGAGCCCCGAATCGGTAGACGAGAACGCGGCTTTGATCGCCGAGCACCTGGAGGCCGCGAACGATCTCCGGGCCGCTTTCGGCTGGCACATGCGCGCCGGAACCTGGTCGACCAACCGCGACATCGCAGCGGCGGTGGCGAGCTGGCGGCGGGCGCGGCAGATGGCCGACGAGCTACCTGCCGATGATCCGGATCGGTTGTCGATGCGCATTTCGCCACGAGCCCTGTTGTGTGGAACCGCGTTTCGCGTGGGCGGTGGCGGCACCGAGACCGGCTTCGACGAACTGCGCGATCTTTGCGTCGAGGCGGGTGATCTGCGGTCGTTGGCGATCGGCATGGTGGGACAAGTGACGGCGAAGTGCGTGAATACAGACCGTCGGGAGGCATCGCGTCTGGCCAATGAGCTCGTTCGGCTGCTCGAGTCCATCGGTGATCCGACGATGACCGCCGCGCTGTCGTTGGGGGCGATGTTCGCCAAGCACGAGATCGGCGAGATGGCAGAGGTTTTGCGGCTGGCCCAGATGGTGATCGACGTGGCCGATGGTGACGCCAGGAAGGGAGACCTGTTCCTCGGATCCCCTTTGGCTTTGGCACTAGCGATGCGGGGCGTCGCCCGACTGTGTCTGGGAATTGTGGGCTGGAAGGACGACCTACACGACGCCATCGCTTTGGGCCGTGCATTCGACCCATTAACCCTCGAGGCTGTGACGTTGTACAACTACATGCTCACGATTCCGTACGGGGCGCTGCTGCCGGATGGGACCGCCCTCCGCGACACTGCAGAAACATTGGAAATTGCCGAGCAGTCCGGTGACGACTGGGCCCTGTTCGGCGCTCGACTGCCCGGGGTGTTGTGCTCGTCCATCGGGGAGACCCGGACCGCGCAGTTGGCTTCGAGTTGTTGGGAAAGGCCCGCGAGCGCGGCGTGAGTGACGCGTTGTTGGCTTTGCCGTTTGTCGACATTTACCTCGCACGGGAGAAGACCCGGCTCGGCGACATCAATGGCGCTATTGAATTGGCCCAGACTGTTGTTGACGGCATGTTCGACTCGGGTGGATCCATTTGGATCGCGCTGGCCACCAGTGCCTTGGCGGAGGCGCTGTTGCAACGCGGCGGCCAAGGCGATTTCGCGGATGCTCAGGCCGCGATCAACCGGTTGGCAGCGGTGCCGACCGATCCCGGCTTCGTTCTCCATGACATCACGCTGCTACGGCTGCGCGCGCTGCTGGCGCGGGCACGCGGCGACGAGGATGGCTACCGCGACTATCGGGATCGCTACCGCGCGATGGCGACATCGCTGGGCTTCGAAGGACATATGGCGTGGGCCAAGGCGATGCCATGACGGCGGCTGCTCCTTCGGGGGTGGTGACCTTTCTGTTCACCGATGTCGAGGGTTCGACCCGTCGGTGGGAGGCCGACGCCGATGCGATGCGGGCAGCCCTGGCCGCGCACGACGAGGTCTTGCGCAACGCGATTGAGGCCCACGACGGGCTTCTTGTTCAGCCACACGGGCGACGGTGTGGCTGCAGCGTTCGCCTCGCCAAGGTGCGCGGTGGATGCCGCAGTAGCCGCGCAACGCGACCTGGAGTTGCCGGTGCGAATGGGTATCGCGACTGGCGAGGCCGAGCTGCGGGACGGGGGACTACTTCGGGACGGTGCTCAACCGCGCTGCGCGGGTGATGGCCGCCGGACACGGCGGTCAGATCCTGGTGGCCGACTCGACGGCGGTCCTGCTCAGCGGTGTTGATCTGGTGGATCTGGGGCCGCGACGGTTGCGTGATGTGCCGAACCCGATGACGGTGTTTCAGCTGCGGGCGCCAGGCCTGCGGACAGAATTTCCGCTCATTGCGGGCACTGGATACGCAATCCTGGGAATCTGCGGCCCGCCGCCAGCAGCTTCATCGGACGTGAGTCCGAACTCGACGAGGTGCAAGCGGCGCTGAAGGCTCATCGGCTGGTGACGTTGACCGGAGTGGGCGGGGTCGGCAAGACCCGCCTGGCAACCGAAGTCGCGGCACGGCTGACCGATGACTTCCCCGACGGGGTGTGGGTTTTCGAGTTGGCTGCGGTGGCTGATCCGGCGGCGGTGCCCGACGCGGTGGCAGCGGTGCTGGGCATCACCCAGCAGCCGGGCAAGAGCGTGGCTGAGAGTGTGGCCGCCGCGTTGGAGGGCAGGGTGCGGTTGTTAGTGTTCGACAACTGCGAGCACGTGCTCGACGCCGCCGCCGATCTGATCGAAGCCATCCTGGCGGCACTCGGCGACGGTGCGAATTCGTGGCCACCAGCCGCGAAGGGCTGGCGGTCGCCGACGAGCAAGTGTGGCCGGTGCCCTCGCTGGATCTCAGCGGCGGAGTCGACTCTGCCGCAGTCAATCTGTTCGTCGAACGCGCCCGCAGTGTGGCCCCGCGCTTCTGGGTGGCCACAGCTGATGAGGCGGGCGCGGTGGTGGAAATTTGCCGTCGCCTGGACGGCATCCCGTTGGCGATCGAGTTGGCGGTTTCGCGGATGGCGTCGATGACGGCGGGCGAGGTGCGTGATCGTCTTGATCAGCGGTTCCGGCTGCTGGTCCGCTCCCGGCGCGGGCCGGAACGCCACCAAACCCTGCGCCACGCCGTGGCATGGTCCTACGACCACCTCGACGACGCGGAGAAGTCGCTGCTGGAGCGGTGTTCGGTGTTCGCGGGTGGGTTCGATCTCCAAAGCGCCTGCACGGTGGCCGGATTCGACGACCCCGACGACTACGCCGTGCTGGATCTGCTGGATGCGCTGGTGCGCAAGTCGCTGCTGGTCGCCGACCGATCCTCGGGGCGGACCCGATTTTCGATGCTGGAGACGATCCGCCAGTTCGCCGAGGAACAACTTGTGGCCACTGGTTCCGCCGATGAGGTCCGGACCGCCCACGCTCGCTACTTCGCCGGGAAGAGAAGCAGACATCATGGCGCTGTGGGACAGCCCACGTCAGCGCGAGGCCTACGACTGGTTCACCGCCGAACTGGCCAATCTGCGCACCGCGTTCCGGTGGGCCGCCGACCACGGCGATCTCGACGTGGCAGCCACCATCGCCACGTGCGCGGGGTTCCTCGGTTATTGCGTCGAACAGTACGAACCAATCGCGTGGGCCGAGGAACTTATCGAACCTGCCAAGGCTGTCGACCATCGGCGGCTGGCACAGCTATACGTAGTGGCCGCGAATTGCCATGTCACCCGCCGGATCGACGAAGCCCTCGGCTATAGCGAGGCCGGGCTGCTGGCTTTGGCGACTGGACGCTACGACGACGTGCCGCATGAGTTCGAAGTCGCGGCGCTGGGCGGCGGCTACATCACGAAGGGTCAACCCGAGCGGTGGGTCGAGTTGTGTCGCGGCAAGTTCGCCACGAGAGCCGGGCACTCCTACCTTCACCCGGTCACACCTGGTCTTCGCATTGGTGATCGCGGGTGCTAAAGACGAGGCACTCCTGGCCTCCGAGGGTCTACTCGCCGCCGCCAACGCCACCCACAATCCCCAGGTGGCCTGCTCGGCGTTAGTCGCCTACGGATTTGCCCATAACGAGGCCGATCCCACCGCCGCGCTATGACGTGCTCCGCAGATGGCTTTGAACGATCAGCGCAAGACAGCGGTAACCGATTCGTCGAGTCCCACATTGCCGACACCTTGTCGAGGGTCGCGGCGGCCCACGGCGACACCATCGACGCCTTCGACTACCTGACCCTGGCGATCCGCAACTACCGTGACTCCGGCGACTTCTCGTTCATGCCTCAGCCGCTGGCGGTTCTCGCCGCCCTGTTCGATCGACTTGGTCGCTATGAATCCGCCGCTACGATCAGCAGGTTCGCCGCGACACCCTTTGCGCGAAAGTCCTACCCCGAGATCACCACCGCAATCACTCACCTGCGCGAGGTTCTCGGTGACGAGGCCTACGAATCATTCGCCTGCGCTGGAGAAAACATGACCAATGCCGCCATCGCTACCTACGCATTCGACCAGATCGACCAGGCCCGAGCGGCGCTGAATGCTGTCTCGAAGAGACGACATATGAGGGTCTCAAAACTTCGTGTCGGAGATGGCACGGCGATATGACGGACATCGCTGACCAGCGGTGAAACGATGGTGATGTGGACCCAAGGGGGGACGGCGGCGGTGGACTGACCGCGACGGGGCTGTTCTGTGGGTCGTGCGGCATCGAACTGCCACCCAACTGCCAAGTTCTGCGGCGAGTGCGGTGCGCGACGTCACGCAGGCCATCGAGTCGGCTGAGTACAAGCAGGTCACGGTTCTCTTCGCCGACGTGGTGCACTCAATGGACATCGCAGCAGCGGTCGGTGCGGAGCGGCTGCGCGAGATCATGGCCGAGTTGGTCGAGCGTTCTGCTGCGGTGGTGAAGCGCTATGGCGGCACGGTGGACAAGTTCACCGGCGACGGCATCATGGCGGTATTCGGCGCACCGGTGGCGTTGGAGGACCACGCCGTTCGCGCCTGCCTGGCAGCGTTGGGTGTGCAAGACGAGTCGAAGCGACTTGCCGAGGAGGTCCAACGCCGCGACGGTGTGGACCTGCGGCTGCGGATCGGTCTGAACTCTGGTCAGGTGATCGCCGGTGAGATCGGTTCAGGCTCTTTCGGTTACACCGCCGTCGGCGAGCAGGTCGGTATGGCGCAGCGGATGGAGTCGGTCGCGGCGCCGGGTGGGGTGATGCTCAGCGCGTCGACTGCACGACTGGTCAGTCACACCGCAGCTCTGGGTGAACCGGAGACAGTCCGTATCAAGGGTGCCGATGAACCGGTGGCCGCGCGCCGCCTGCTGGGCATGGCAGAACAGCGGCGCAGTGCTGGACGTGCGGAGTTGAATCTGGTGGGTCGGCGGTGGGAGCTGTCCGCCGTTGAGGGTCTGTTGGACCGTGCGATCGAGGGCCACGGCGCGGTGGTCGGGGTGGTGGGACCACCGGGCATCGGCAAAAGCCGTCTGGTGCGCGAGGTTGCCGCCATGGCGAGCGACCGCAGCGTGGAAGTGTTCACCGCCTTCTGCGAGTCGCATACCAGCCAGCTCCCCTTCCATGCCGTGGCGCGGTTGCTGCGCGCAGCCACCGGCGTCGAGGGTCTTGACGCGCAGCCCGCCCGCGATCGAGTGCGGGCTCGGGCTGCCGACGCAGACCCGGAGGACGTGGCTGCTGTTTGATGACCTGCTGGGCATCGCCGACCCGGATACGCCGTTACCGGCCATTGATCCCGATGCTCGTCGACGGCGGTTGACCGCGTTGGTCAATGCGACCTCGTTGGCCCGAAAAACCCCGGCGGTCTACGTCGTTGAGGACGCCCACTGGATCGATGAGGTCAGTGAGTCGATGCTGGCCGATTTCCTCAACGGTGATCCCGCAGACGCCCTCGCTGGTGCTGATCACCTATCGACCCGGAGTACGAGGGAGCGTTCGCCGGGTGGCTGGTGCACAGACCGATAGCGCTTGCACCACTGAGTGATTCGGAGACTCGCGCACTCATCCCGAGCTGCTCGGGCTGGACCAATCAGTTGGCGCGCTGGGCCAAACGATCGCCGAGAGAGGCCGCCGGAAATCCGTTCTTCGCCGAGGAGATCGTGCGCGACCTCGCCGAGCGCGGTGTGCTGGACGGGGCGACGCAGGCGCATACGAATCGACGGCCGAGGCCGCTGAGGTGAGTGTGCCAGCGACGTTGCAGGCGACCATCGCCGCGCGCATCGATCGGCTTGACCCGCGGCGAAACGCACGTTGAGCGCAGCGGCGGTGATTGGCTCGCGGTTTAGCCAGGCCCTGCTGGAAATCCTGGGGGTTGAAGCTGTCGTTGAGGATCTGGTGGCAGCGCAGTTCATTGACCAGGTCCAGATTCACCCGCAACCGGAGTACGTGTTCCACCATCCGCTGATTCGCACGGTGGCCTACGAGTCGCAGCTGAAATCGGATCGCGCCGAGTTGCACCGGCGGCGTCGCGACCGCGATCGAATCACGTGACCGCGCTGCGACAGACGAGAATGCGGCACTGATCGCCGAGCATCTCGAGGCTGCCGGAGATCTACATGCCGCCTATGACTGGCACATGCGGGCAGCCGCCTGGTCCAACATCCGCGACAATCTTGCTGCGGAGGCCAGTTGGCGGCAAGCCCAGCGCGTGGCGGATCGATTGCCAGACGACGATCCAGATCGACTGTCGATGCGCATCGCGCCACGTACCCTATTGTGCGCCACCGTAACTCGTTTGGGCGGCAGCGGCGTTGATAGCGGCTTCGATGATCTGCGCGATCTGTGCGCCGCAGCGGGCGACCAGCGGTCGTTGGCGATCGGGACGGCCGGGCAACTGATGGAACACTTTCTCAACATGCGCTGGCGCGAGGCCTCGCGACTTGCGGACGAGCTGGTCGGCTTACTTGAGGCCGTCGACGATCCGAACTTGACGGTCGCACTGTTGGGCACTGCAATGTCGGCCAAGCAGGAAACTGCGGAAATGGCGGAAGTCCTGCGGTTGGCCGAGCTTGCCATCGCCATCGCCGGTGGGGATGCGACAAAGGGCAGCATGATGACCGGATCGCCCTTGGCGCTGGCCACGGCGCTTCGAGGTTTGGCGCGCTGGTCCCTGGGACTACCGGGCTGGAGGAGCGACTTCGACCCCGCAGTAGCGATGGCCCGCGCAGTTGACCCGGTCACACGTGCGGCCGCTATCTACTTCACCTACGTTGTGGCGATCGTGAATGGGGTAGTTCTGCCCACCGCAGACTTATTACCCGAAACGGCCGAAACCTTGGCAATCGCCCAGCAATCCGGGCAGGGTCTGGCGCTGGCAATGGCTCAGCACTATCGGGGCATAGTCCTCGTGCACGACGGGGGCCGGTCCACCAGTGAGGGATTGGAACTGCTAGAGCGCGCCCGCGATACGGCGCTGCACCGGCGGTACGCCCTCAACGCCGTGCCACAAATAGACACATGCATCGCACTGGAGAGAACACGAAGGGGCGACCTGGAGGCCGCAGTCGAGTTGTCGCGCCCTGCGGTCGAACGCATGCTCGGCTCGGGGTGCGTTTTTGGGGCCGCTCCAACCACCTACGTCCTGGTGGACGCGCTGGTGCAACAGGGTGGCGCAGATGCCATCGCTGAGGCCAGAGCGGCCATCGAGAGGTTGGCCACAGTGCCAACCGACCCCCGGTACGTCGTTAACGAGATCTGGCTGCTGCGGATGCGCGCGCTGCTGGCGCGTACACAAGGCGAGGACGCTGCATATCGCGACTATCGGGATCGCTACCGCGCGATGGCCACATCACTTGGCTTCGAAGGGCATATGCAGTGGGCCGAGGCGATGCCATGACGGCGGCTGCTCCGTCGGGGGTTGTGACGTTTCTGTTCACCGACGTCGAGGGTTCGACCCGTCGGTGGGAGACCGACGCGGATGGCATGCGGGCGGCGCTCGCCGCCCATGACGAGTTGCTGCGCACCGCGATCGAGGCCCACGGCGGCTTGTTGTTCAAGCACACCGGCGACGGCGTGTGCGCCGCATTCTCCTCACCCAGTTCCGCTGTCAATGCGGCGGTCGCGGCGCAGCGGGCGCTGGAGTTGCCGGTGCGGATGGGCGTGGCGACCGGTGAGGCAGAGCTGCGCGACGGGGACTATTTCGGAACGGTGCTCAACCGCGCTGCGCGGGTGATGGCCGCCGGGCACGGCGGTCAGATTCTGGTGGCCGACTCGACAGCGGTGCTGTTGAGCGGGGTTGACCTTCTCGATCTGGGGCGGCGACGGTTGCGGGACCTGCCAATCCCGGTTGGTCTGTTCCAGATCCGTGCGCCAGGACTGCGCACGGACTTTCCGCCGTTGCGTGGGGTCGACTCGAATCCCGGAAATTTGCGTCCGGCGATCACGAGGTTGATAGGCCGCGACGCCGAGGTGTCCAATCTTCAAGCGGCCTTTCGCTCGCATCGGTTGGTGACATTGGCGGGCGTCGGTGGAGTTGGCAAGACCCGGCTTGCATTGGAAGTCGCGACGCAGTTGGCCGACGAATTTGTTGACGGTGTCTGGTTTTTCGAGTTGGCGGCTGTCGCTGATCCTGCTGCGGTACCGGATGCGGTGGCGGCGGTGTTGGGCATCACTCAGCAACCGGGCAAGAGCGTCAGCGAATCGGTGGCTTCGGCTTTGGCGGGCCGGTCGCGGCTGTTGGTGTTCGACAACTGTGAGCACGTCGTTGACAGCGTCGCGGATCTGGTCGCCGCGATTCTCGCGGCGTCGGCGACCGTGAAGGTTCTGGCCACCAGTCGTGAGGGAATCGGTGTCGCTGACGAGCAGTTGTGGCGGGTGCCTTCGCTGGACGCCGCGATCGTCAGCGGATTCACCGCCATGCCCTACTCTCGGACTCTCGTCCCTGAGATCGACACCGCCATAGTCCACCTGCGCGATGTTCTCGGCGACCAAACCTACGAATCCCTCGCTCGCAGGGGCGAACGATGACCACCACCGCGATGGTCACCTACGCCTCGACCAAATCGACCAGGCCGAGCCGAACTGGACGGGGTCTCGAAATAGACCGTGCGCTCATCTGAGACACCACCTGCTGCGACTCAGTGTCCGCATCAGCCGAGGTGGTGCAGTCTCGAAAGTCCGTCTCGGAAATTGCTGCGACTCATGTCTCCGCATCAGCCGAGGTGTTGGAGTGTCGAAAGTCCTTCTCGGAAAGGCAAACTCAGGACTTGAGCGGCGAGTAGTTCGGCCGGCCCAGCCCCAGCGCGTGCTGGGCGATCATGTTGCGGAAGACCTCGAGCGTGCCGCCGTAGATGCCCGTCGGCCCCGCAAGCCGGAAGACGTACTCGATGCCGCCGTCGTCGGCGGCGCCTTCCGCGCCGAACGGAAGGCTGGCTGCGGCGCCCAACAGGTCCATCAGGTCGGGCGCGACGTCGCGCATGGTCTGCGCGATGGCGACGCGGCCGAACATCTCGGGCGTGCTCATCGCCGCTTCCATCCGCGCGATGCCGACGCCCAGCCGCATCTTCACCGTGTCGTCGTCGAGTAGGCGATGTCCGGTCTCGTCCGGCGTCGCCACGACCGCGGCGACGTGGTCGACCGCCTCGGCCATCACGTTGATGTGCTCGGTCATCACGGCGATCTTCTGCAGACCGCTTCCGTCGCGCTCGAAGGTGCCATGCTCCTGGTCGAGCGCTCCCCTCAGCACCGTCCAGCCGCCGTTGACCTCGCCGATGCGGTAGCGGTCCGGGATCCGGACGTCGCTGTAGTAGGTGATGTTCGTGCGGTCGCCGTCGATGGTGCGGATGCCCTGGATCTCTACGCCCGGCGTGTCCAACGGCACCAGGAACATCGTCAGGCTCTTGTGCTTCGGGCCATCTGGGTCGGTGTTGGTGATCAGGAAGACGTAGTGGGCGTTGTGCGCGTTGGACGTGAACATCTTGGAGCCGTTGATGATCCAGTGATCGCCGTCGCGTACCGCCCGGGTCTTGCACGTCGCGATGTCGGAGCCGCCCTCGGGCTCGGTATAGCCGAGGCAGAGTCGCTGCCGGCCCGCCAGGACTCCGGGCAGCACCTCGTCGGCGAGCTCGGCCGACGCGAACTGTGCCACCGCCTTCGCCACCATGGCCGTCGTCCCCCAGTGGAACCACGGCGTGTGCGCCCGACTGATCTCGAGCTCCCAGATCCGGCGCCGCACTGCGTCGAACCCGCCTTCGTTCTCGCTCTTGTAGTCCGATTCGAGGTAGCCCGCACCGCCCAACGCCAGATGCACGTCCTCGTCGAAGTTCTCGCCCGTCTCACGATCGCGGCGGATCACGTCGTCGGTCACCAGTTCGGCGAGGAACGACCTCAGCTCGTCCTGAAATGTCCGATCCTCTTCCGACAGAGTCACTCTGGAGAAGTCCACGTCAGTTGCTCCGTCCTGCTTCGGAGGGCTGGAGCGAAGCGACCCGGGAAGTAGACCCGGCTTCCCTGGCTCCAACGAGCTCGGCGATCCGTTTCGCGCTGGCTGCCGGGTCGCCGCCGGCCAACGCCCAGCCCCTGGCGCGCAGCAGATATGCGGACGAAGCCGCCTCCGCGGAGACCCCGAGGCCGCCTTGGACGTGCACGGCCGTGGTCGCCGCGCGCGGCGCCTCATGCGCCATGAACACGAAGGCCGACGCGGGCAGTTCGGGCCGCTCGCCGGGTTCGTTGTCGAGGAACCAGGCGGCGCGACGGGCGAGGTTGCGACCGCCTTGGACGGTGATCGCGATGTTCGCCAGCGGGTGTGAGATGCCCTGCAGCGTGGCGATGGGTACGCCGAGCGTGTACCGGGTCCTGGCGAATTCGACGGCCTGGAGCATGGTGGCCTCGAGCAGACCCGCCAGGGACGTCGCCATCAGCACTCGCCATTCGTCCAGTGCCCGTTCGTAACTCGTGACGGCCTCGGTGCCGCTGGCCAGCACGACGCGCTGATCGGCGGCCGCGGGATCGACCCAGGCCATCGGGAGCCGACCGATGTTGTCGACCTTGGTGGGCCGGGTGTCGAAGGACAGCCGAACGACGTCGTCACCGTCTCGGATCACGACGTGGTCGGCGACCGACCCCGCCGGGATCAACCGCTTGCCACCGCGACCCCCGATGCTGGGGTCTAGGCAGGCGAGCTGTTCGCCCTTGACCAAGGCTTCTGACTGCGCACCGTCGTTCAACGCGCCCAGTGCGGCGAGTAGCCGGGTGGCGCACACGTGATCGATCCAGGGCGCCGGGGCGATCGCCCGCCCCAACTCCTCGGCGACCAGCGTCAGGTCGACGAGCGTCGCACCGTCACCGCCGATCGCTTCGGGCAGCGCCATCGTCGTGGCGCCCGTGGCGCACAACCGTTCCCATAGACTCTTGTCGAATCCGGAACCCTCTGCGGCCCAGACGGTCTCGATCGAGCAATGGGTCTTGAAGAACTGGCGGTACGCCGACTGCAGATCGGTGTGGTCCTCCGACAGGCTGTAGTCCAGCCTGCGCAACTCGAATCGATCCATCGGCAGACCACTCCGCTTCCCGCTGCAATCAACGCACTATCTACAGCGAGCGTGACATTTCTGCCTCACTTTGTAAAGTCGTGTCACCGAACCGCGGCTGCCACGCGGCAGCGCAGGCCAGGGCCGCGAACACGAAGCAGCCGATCGCGTACCAGAGCGTGCCGATCGGCGTGCCGTCGCTGGTCACGCCATTGACCGCTCCGAAGTAGCCGGGCAGCGCGCTGATCCAGAGCAGGGCCAACACGCCCAGATAGCCGGGCCCGAAGATCCTGATGAACGCGTTCGGCGCTGGTGCGTCGCCCCCGGAACCACCCGCGCCGCGGCCGGTCAGCCACTGCCTGGTCAGCACCGGGATGGCGATGATCGCGAACAGCGCGAGATAGCTGGTGAACACCACGGCCTGGGCGGTGACGTTGGGCTCGGCGCCACCGAACAGCGACGAGGGAACCGACAGGACCCCGACCCCGACCACCACCAGCGCACCCGCGACCAGCGTGCGCCAGGTCAGGCTGAGTATGCCGAACCTGCGACCGGTCTCGACGTGACGTCCGACGAGGACCATCGTCAAGAAGGTGAGCACCGCGGGCCCCAGCGTCGCGAAGATGACCACGCTCGTCATCGGCACGGAACTGAACAGCGGATGGTTGGCCGGATTGTCGGCGTTCCACGCCCACCACCGCAGTTGGGGACCGAGCTGGTCGAAGACCTCGTAGAAACACTGGTGGACGAACCCGACGCAAACGGCACCGATGAGGATGGCTCGCGTCCGGAACACGCCGAGTACGCGCACGATCTCGAAGGCCAGCGTCGTGACCGCCGGATACAGCGCAACGATGTAGAGCGGGAGCCGTTCGTAGAGGAACTGGACCGTGAAGACGTTGTGGTCGAACACCACCCCGAGCTGGTCCTCGATGCCGAACACCTGCGGGAAGTACAGCGGTATCTCGGTGACGAGCAGGTACACGACCGACCCGAACCACAACACCAGATTGGTCGGGTCGCCCTCGCGTCTGATGCGGCGAACGGCCCACCACAGCGCCAGCACCGCGCCGAACACCATCATCGCTTCGAGCACCGGCAAGGTCCAGTTCGTGAGCGCCAGCGGATTGCGGACGTGAATCACCGCAGGCGCATCCCGGCAGCTGAATCCGCCCAACTCGTGGGCGATCCGGTCGAACGTCTCGTTGCACTGGGACACGTCGACTCAGCCCTTCTCTTCGCGCACTCGGCTCACCGGCGCGTCTTCCCCGTACCAGCGGACCACGTCGCCACCCTCGTCCCAGCGCCTGAACCATTCGTCGGCGAAGGCAGGCAGCTCGTCCCGTGCGGGATCGTGGAACGGCGTCTGGCTCATCAGCACACGCACCCCGGCGACCAGCTTCTCGCGCAGCGGAACGCCTGCGAAGGGCGGAGCGGACTTTGGTTCTCGCCGCCCGGACGGACGCAACCGCTTAAGGTTCTGCTGAAAACCGTAGGAAGGCAACAGGCTCCGCGCATCGACCTGCCGGTCGGCGAACGGGACGTGGGCGTTGACGCCGTCGGCGATGAGTTCGAGCGCACCCAGCATGTGCTTGACGACGCGTGGAAGCACCCGGATGCGGTACCACGGACTGCCGACCACCGCGTCGTAGATCACCAGTGCTGAACTCCGGTGCTCGACCTCCTCGACGAAGTGCCACAGGAACAGTGAGGCCACCCGGTCGTCGCCGGGCCGGAAGAGAATCTTCTCGTTGTCGAGCATCAGCTTGAAGCTCGGGGTGAACGTCGCCTCGAGGTCCGCGACGTAGGCCAACCGGAACTCCAACGATGTCGTCTCAGTGAGCTCGTCGAAGCACGCCATGGCGTCGTCGAACACCTGCTGCAGCCCCGGGTATCGCTCGATCAGCGCCGTGACGTGCTTGCGGTGCGAGGCCGAGTGCTGGGCCTCCTGCCGCAGGAATGCGGTGGCCTCCGCCGCGACGGCAGGATCGGTGATCCGCGGCTTGCCCTCCTGGACGGCCGCGACGATCATCTGCTCGAACCCGATGGCCAGGATCGAGGTGGCATTCATGGCGAACGAGAACGCTGGCCGGTCCGGGTTCCAGACGAACGGCACGTCGTCGGTGAAGTCGAATCGCGGCCGCCGCACTTCGAGGTCCGTCACGGGCTCCCCTCCAGACAGTCATTACACACCACTAGACATTGTGTATCGTCAGAATGATCAACGACTCTGCGCATAGAGTCAAGGAATGGGCCGCAAGGGTTGGGCGGGCGCTCCGCCCGCCGACGACGACGAGGCACGCAAGCGCATCGTCGACGCGACGTTGCGCTGCATCGAACGACGCGGCGCCGCACAGGCCACCCTGTCCGATGTCGCTGAATCGCTTGGCATTACCCGGCGGACCGTCTACCGCTACTTCTCGGGCACCGACGAATTGTTCGCCTCCGTCGCCGAGGTCGCGCTGGGTGGATTCGTCGCGCAGATCGAGGCCGTCACGGCCGACTTGGAGGTCACCGAGCAGCTGATCGAAGTGGTGGCCTACATCATCGAACAACTCCCCCACGAACCGCAGTTGACCCTGCTGCTCGCCAATGACCACACCCACCTCTTCAGTCGCCGGATGTTGCTGCCCGACGAGATCGCACGCTGTCGCGCCACCCTGCAACACACCCACATCGACTGGGCCGCAATGGGTTACACCGACGATACGCTCGACGAGCTGGTCGAGTTCCTGCTGCGCATCATCCAGTCGATGGTCATCGCGCCGCGGGAACCACCGCGATCCGGTACCGAGCTACGCACGTTTCTGCGCCGGTGGATCACCCCGGCCATCACCTAGCGCGGCGCGCTCACCCGCCGAACTTGCGCCCGAGCCGGGCGATCCTGCGACTGACCCGATCCGAGACGTACACCGCGACCAGTCCGTTGAAGAAGTCGACGCGGAGTCGAGTCAGCTTGGAAGTCTTGATCTTCCATTGCCCGTCGAGCTTGACGTACGTCTCCTCGTAGTGCCCGTACCCCCGCAGGTTCACCCCCGGAGCCATCCGCACGACGTCCTCGAGTGCCCAGATTCCCCTGGCCGTCGTGTCAGACGTCAGTTCGAGTTCTGGTGCGTGGACCTGATGGGCGGTGGCTTGCGATGGCTTTCCGAGCGTCTTGCGGAGGAAGGCGACGAACTCGTCGGCGCCCTCGATGACCTTGCCGCCGGCCTCGGAGGTGTCGCTGACGAAGTCGTCGGTGAAGATTTCGCGCCACCCCACCCAGTCCTTGGCGTCGAGGAGTCGGCAGTAACGTGCCTTCAACTGCTTGAGCGACTCGATCTCCATCAGCGTCGACGCGTCGTCCATGCCGTCCCCTCCTCCGCCGAGCGTTTCACCGACCATACCCAGCTCGACACGGAACGTGACACTTTTCCATATTTCTGTAAAGCTGGGTCCATGGGCATCGTGACCACCAGTTCGGAGACCGCGTTCACTCAGTCGCCAGAGGAGGTCTACGACTTCGTCACCAAACCTGCGAACTGGACCAAGACGTATCCAGGCGGTCCCCGCATCAGCGGCTTGCCCGACCGGCTCCCACTGGAGGTCGGGGACACCTGGCAGGAAGCACATCCCACGCAGGACAGGATCTTCACCTGGCAACTCGCGATGGCCGTGCGCCCGGCGCTCTGGGTGTTCAGTTCCGTCGGCAGGCTCGGCGTCGACAGCGACGGTAACGGCGGCCTCGAGGGTCGGATGACCATCGAGTACCACTTCTCGCGCCCCGGCCCCGACGTCACGTTGTTCACGCGAACCATGACCATCGAGGCGTTCCGGCATGCGCCGCTGAGTGACGGCTTCTTCCGCATGGTGAACCCGTCGCACATCGACGCCTACCACGCCGCCGTCGCGCGAGAACTGGCGGCGGCCGCTACGTAGCGGCTGGGTGTAGGGCGCGGCGCAGCGCATCACCCTGCAGCGCGAACAACTGTTGGCTGAGCTCCCAGTCCGGCAGCAGCGAGTCGAACCCGTGGCATGTCCCGGGAATCACGTGCAGTTCGGTCGCCACCCCCGCCCGCATCAGGCTCGTCGCGTAGTCGATGGCCTCATCGCGCAGCGGGTCCAACTCCGAGCAGGAGATGAATGCACTGGGCCCATTGCGCAACTCGGTCGCGCGGGCGGGCACGGCGTCCATCGGCACGGCGCCCCCGCCCGAATGGTGTTGCCACATTTGACTACTCGCGAGTCCGTCGAAGCCGGGCGTAGTGAGGAATTCCTCCTTCGACGGCGTCGACCGGTCGTCGAGCACGGGCTGATGCAGCAGCTGGAACACCAGCGGCGGGGCATCGCCGTGCGCGGAACGCTGGGCCAGCAGCGCGGCCAACGCGCCGCCCGCGCTGTTGCCCGCCGTGGCCAGCCTGGTGGCGTCGACCCCGAGCGCGCCCGCGTTGTCCGCCACCCATCGCAGCACGACGAGCACGTCGTCGAACCCGGCCGGAGACCGATGTTCCGGAGCCAGCCGGTAGTCGACCGAGACGACGGTGCACTGCGCACGTCGTGCGAGTTCGACGCACTGTCGATGGTCGATGTCCAGGTTGCCCAAGACGAATGCACCCGAGTGGCAGTAGATCACCGCGGGAGCGGGAGCTGGCCCGGCTCGGTAGATCCGCACCCCGATGTCGCGCGCCGCACCCACGGACACCGAGTCATCGACGACGTCCACGCCGCCGGTGTCCAGCGTCGTGGCGGCCTCCGCCCTGCGCTGGTTCAACGATTCCCGCACTGGGCCGATGACGTTGGGCGACAAGTCGGTTCGCGCGTCGACGAACGGGCGCAACGCGGGATGCAGGCGCCGGGCGAGCTCGCCCTGCGACACCGCGCCCACCTGGGTCAACCGCTCACGGCCGTGCGGGCGGGCACCTCGTCGGCCGCCATCGCGGCCGGACCGTCGAAGTCGTAGTCACTGCGCTTGAACCGCCTGGTCATGGTCCAGAACACGCGGGCGCTCCGGGGCCACTGGGTGACGACACGGCCGTTGGCGGCCCGAAAGTAGTTGCTGCACCGCGTGGTCCACACGGTGCCCTCCATCCAGCCGTCGATCTTGGCGAGGAAGTCGGCCATGGCCTGCCGGTCGCACCGCCACGTACCGCCTGCCCCTACGTCGCATGTGCTTCAGCACCCGAACGACATAGTTGGCCTGCGCCTCGAGCATGAAGATCACGCTGTTGGAGCCGACGTTCGTGTTGGGGCCGTACAGCATGAAGAAGTTCGGGAAGCCAGGAACCGCCATGCCCATGTAGGCGTAGGCGCCATCGCGCCACGTGTCGTGCAGCGAGCGGCCGCCCTCACCGATCACGTCAAGCTGTCCGAGATAGTCGGCGGCGGCGTAGCCGGTGGCACACACGACCAGGTCGACGTCGAGCTCGCTGCCGTCCTCGGTCACCAACGTGCGGCTGCGCAACGACTTCGCGGGGCTAGCCACCACCTTCACGTTGGACTGCGTCAGCGCCGGAACGAAGTCCGAGGAGAACACCAGCCGCTTGCACCCCAGCGGATGGTCCGGGGTGAGCTTGTCGCGCAGTTCCGGGTCGGCCACCGTCGATTCGAGCATCTTCAGCGCGATCGCCTTGAACTCCTGGGTCTTGTCACTGCCGTGCTCGATAACGGAGATGTTGCGCTCGCTGCGCAGCCACAACCGGGTTCGGTAGAACTTCTTGGCGAACGGGACGTGCGCGAACATCCACCGCTCGCGGTCGGTGTACGGGCGGTCGGGCTTCGGCAGTATCCACGTCGGCGAACGCTGCACCGAGTAGACCTTCTTGGCCACCTTCGCGAGTTCCGGAAGCACCTGTGACGCCGTCGAACCGGTGCCGAGGACGGCCACGCGGGCGTCCGCGAGCGGCACGGAGTGGTCCCACCGCGACGTGTGCATCACCGTGCCCGTGAACGGTTCCTCCTCGACCAGGGTGGGCAGCACTGGTTGGGCGAACAGCCCGACGGCCGACACGACGACGTCGAAGACGTGTCGCTCGCCCGTCGAGGTGGTGAGCTCCCACGTCTCGGTATCGGAATCCCATGTCACCGAGACGATCTCGGTATTGAGTGTCAGGTGCGGGGCCAGGCGGTAGCGCTCGGCGCACTGCTCGAAGTAGCTCAGGATCTCCGGTTGGCCGGACCACAGTCGCGACCAGCCCGCGTTGAGGTGGAACGAGAACGAGTAGAGGTGGCTCTTCACGTCGCACGCCAGCCCGGGATAGGTGTTGACCCGCCAGGTTCCGCCGACTCCGTCTTCGCGGTCGAAGATGGTGAAGTCGCGAACGCCCGCCTTCTTCAGGAATATCCCGAGGGCCAACCCGCCGGGTCCGGCGCCGATGATCCCCACCGACATGCCCGGGCGGGCGAAGCGACGGGAGCGGGACAGGTGCTTCGACACGCTATTCATCCGATCTGCAGGCTCTGTCCGCCGTCGACCACGAGCTCCGACCCCGTAATGAACGACGCATGCTCGGAAACCAGGAAGGCGACCGCGTCGGCGATCTCGGCTGGCTTGCCAAGTCGACCGCTGTACGACCGCTCGACGAGCCGGCTCTGGGTCACCGGGTCGAGCATGGGAGTTTCGATGGGCCCGGGAAACACGGCGTTGACGCGGATTCCGTGCGGCGCGAGTTCGGCCGCCGCCACCTGCGTAAGGCCGCGCAGGGCCCACTTCGACGAACCGTAGGCGGCGTGGTTGGGGAACGGCCGGATCGCCCCGGTGCTGCACGTGTTGACGACGGCCGCTCCATCGGCCCGCCGGAGCTGCTCCAGAGCGGCCTGGATGCCGAGGAACGGACCGAGGCAATTGACGCGCCAGCTGCCCTCGAACCCGGCTGCCGTCTCTTCGGCCAGCGACGCCCGGTGCAGCACGCCTGCGTTGTTCACCAGCGCGGTGAGCGCACCGAACCGCTCGACGACGGTGGCGACCGCGTCCCGCCACTGCTCGGCGGACGTCACGTCGAGCGGGATCGCAACCACGCCGTCGCCGAATCCTTCGACACTGGACGCCAATTCGTCGGCCAGCACATCGCACGCGGCCACTTTGACGCCGTCTTCCGTGAGCCGCTTGACGATCGCCGCGCCCTGCCCGCGCGCGGCACCGGTGACCAGTGCGACGCGTTCCGTCGAGGCCATCAGCCGTATCCTCGTGCCCCGGGGGCGTCGGCGGGGCCAGCCGACCCGACCGCTTCCTTGAGGTGCTCGGCGGCACCACGACGTAGCGCCTGCGATTCCGAGGCCAAGGTGATCATCCGAAAGCCCCGCTGCGCCATGACGTTTCCGATCTTGCCGTCGCCCGCGTGGACGCCTGCGATCAGTCCCGCCGCGGTGGCCACCGTCGCGACGCGCACCATCGCGTCTACCACTGCCGGTTCGCTCCACGCCTGCGCCAGCCCATAGCCCAGCGAGATCGCGAGGTCGGCGGGGCCGACGTAGAGCCCGGTCAGGCCCGGGACGGCGGCGATCTCGTCGAGTGCTGCCATTCCTCGGGAGGTCTCGATCATCGCGAACACGCCGGCGCGCGCTTCGAGCGCGGCCGGGTCGTGGCCGAGGCTGGCCCGCAGCGGGCCGAAGCTGCGCACCCCGGCGGGCGCGTAGCGCGTCGCGGCCACCGCAGCGGATGCCTGGGCGGCCGACTCGACCATCGCGATGATGACGGCGTCCGCTCCGGCGTCGAGAACCCTGCCGATGGGCGCCGCTTCGGCGGTCGGCAACCGCACCGCGGTGGCGATCGGGACGTGCTCCAACCGTCGGATCAGCCGGGCGGCGTCGGCGTCTCCGAGATAGCCGTGCTGCACGTCCAATCCGACGTATCCGTATCCGGCGCGGGCGAACTCCTCGGGACCGATGTCGGTCGGTCCGACGACCCAGCCGCCCCAGACCGGTCCCGGACTGGCGAAGGCCGCCTGCAGTCTGCTCACCCCGGTAGTCACGCGCACCTCATTGCCATCGACTCCTCGCTGCGAGCGCTGGTCATGCGACGAGCGCGATCTTGATGCGCTGCGGCGTTGGCCGACAAGCGAGTTCGAAGGCGGACTGTACGTCGGAGACGCTGACCGTGTGCGTCAGATAGGCGGGCAGCAGCTCGGGATGGGCCTTGGCGAATTCGTCGGCGCGGGCGAGCACGCGACGCCGGTCAAGCGTTACACCGGATTTCAGCGTCAGGTTGTTGCGCAGCATCGTGCGCATGCTGATCGGGTAGCTGTCGTCGTCGGGCACCCCGAAGTAGAACACCGTGCCCCCGAAGGCGGCGGCCTCGACCGCGTGGCCCAATGTCGCCACCTGATGCCCCACCGCTTCGATCACGACGTCGGGCTTGTCGGCGGCCGACAGGTGCCGCACCCAGCGGTCGCTGGTGGCGCGCACGACGGTGTCCACGCCGAACGCGGCGGCCACGGCGGTCCGGTCGACCGGGTCGACGCCGGTGACGCGCGCTGCCCCCGCCGCCTTGGCCACGTAGGAGAACAGCAGCCCGATGGATCCCTGTCCGATCACGGCGACGTGCCGACCGGTGAGGTCCGGCAGCTGCTCGACGGCGTACAGCACGCAGGCCAGCGGCTGCAGTGCGACGGCATGCTGCGGGGTCAACGTCGAGTCGTACGCCACCAACCCGTTTCCGTCGGCCAGCACCTTCTCCATGAGCCCGTCGAAGCCGGACGCCCATCCGACGACGCGGTCGCCGCGTAGGTGCTCCGGGTGACTGCTTGCGATCACCTCCCCCGCGATCTCGTGGATGGGGAAGCCGTCCATTTCGGCGGCACTGATTCCGGTGTCACCGGGTAGCTTGCCCTGACTGCCGCGGAAACCAGGCAGGTCGCTGCCGCATACCCCGGCGGCCAGGAAGCGCAGCAGCACCTGGCCGTCGGTCAGGGCTTCGGGTGATGGCTCCGGAAGTTCGTGCCGCTCAAAGGTATACGGCGCGACGAGTCGATAGGACCACATCGTCACACCTCCACCTGAACTTCCACGGGGACGGAGCTCCAGCCCCATTGGAAGCTCGACGGTGGCCGCTCGGCGGCGGCGCGGTCGACGTGGAAGTCGGGCACCCGCTTGAGCCATTCGGTCACCATGATCCCGATCTCGAGGCGGGCCAGGTGTACCCCGAGGCAGAAGTGCTGGCCGCGCCCGAACGCGAGCAGCCGCTCGATGGGCCGGTTCCAGACGAACGCGTCGGCGTCGACGTACTCCCGCTCGTCGCGCGCCGCCGAGCCCAGCAGCGTGATGATCCGTTGCCCCGGCTCCATGGTGGTGTCGTGGATGGTGAACGGCTTGCGCACCGTGCGCGCAAACCATTGCGCCGGAGCGCAATAGCGGATCATCTCCTCGCGGGCGACGGGGACGTTTCCCTCCAGGTCGGCGCGCACCGCCGCGAGCTGATCGGGATGTCGGGTCAGCTCCCACAGCCCGTGCGCGACGATCTTGGGCACGGTCTCGGTGCCACCGATGAAGACCCCGAGCATCTGGACGGCGGCCTCCAGGTCGGACAGCGCCGAGCCGTCGGGCAGCCGATACCCCAAGAGACCGTCGACGATGGGCAGCGGGTCACCGTCCGCCGCGGCTCTGCGACGTTCGACGATGGGCGTCAGGTACTCCAGGTAGCCCGGCCGGGCGTTGGCCACCTCCACGCCGCTACCGGGTTGTGCTTGACTGCCTGCATTGACGGTGGCAAGCACGTCGGGGGCGAACTCGGCTGGCAATCCGACCAATTCGCAGACGATCGAGGCCGCGACGATGCCCCCGTAGTCCTGGGTCAGGTCGAACCGACCTTGCGGCAACAACGCATCGAGCCGTTCGTTGGCCAGTACGCGGATCCGGTCGGCGAGTTTGGTCACCGGCTTCGGACGCAACGGACCCGACGTGCACCGCCGCACGTCCTCGTACATCGGCGAATCGAAGTTCGCGTGAAACGGCAACGGGTGCAGCGGCGGATCGGGCACCGGTCCGTCGTTGTGGTGCGCCAGCACCGTCGCGGCGGGCAGCGTCCCCTCGGACGCGACGAAGGTTCCGTCGTTGAGCGCCAGCACTTCCCAGATGTCCGCGAACCGGGACAGGGCATACGTGTCCCACTTCGGGACGTAGTAGACGGGGTGCTCGTCGCGCAGCGTCCGGTAGTACGGCAGCGGATCGGCCATCACCGCCGGATCGAACGGATCGTATGAAAAATCTTGAACCACAGCGTGCTTCATCGTCGTTTCACCGTAGCGGAGAGGGCGGCATGGCTTGCAGGATTGAGTCCTCCCACCCATCGCGCAGCGCGGGCGCAACGCTCATCCAGGTGACGATCTCCGCAGGCGGGCTGTCCTTCCACGACGGGTAGTGGTTCTCGAAGCAGTCCCAGTCCCCTTCGAGCGCCCAGTAGTGGATGACCTCGTTGAAGCGGAACGTCGTGATGAACGAGCCCAGCCAGTACTTGCCCGTCGACTCCGACCACGGTACGTAGAGCCGCTCGAGTTCCCGGATGTAGTCGTCCTGACGACCCGGCTTGGTCTGCATGATCTCCTGGATCACCAGCCCCGCCTTGAAGCCGGACTCCTTCAGCTGGGCGAGCGTCTTGTTGTACTTGCCGGCGTACATGATGCGGCCCTCCCCCGATGCGCCGAGCTCCGAAAGAAACTGCGCCCATTTGGCGGCCTCCGCTTCGTGGCTGCCGCCGCGGGCCTGCGCCCGCCCGATGCGCGCATAGTCGGCGAACGCGTCGAGCTCCCAGATGACGGTGACCGCGGGCCAGTGCCCGTTGTACGGCGTGGACTCCCATAGCGAGAACAGCCGCGCGCCGAGCGCTTCCATCATTGGGTGGTACACCTCGCCGAAGGCCTCGAGGAACCGGTCGCTTCCGCCCGATCCCAGCGAGATGGTCTCATGCAGGTAGAGCAGTGTGTGGCCGTGGTATTTCTTCATGTTCATGACAGTCGACCGTCGACGTCGACGGGTGCGCATGCACCGCACGTGGTTGACACTGACACGTAGGGAGCGTGACACTTATGGCGTGTTTTGTAAAGGTGCGCCACGATGACGCTCGGATCTGAACGGATGACCTTGACGCCGTTGGCGAACGGATTCTGTTTCGGCGAGGGCCCCCGATGGTTCGAAGGCCTGCTGTGGTTCTCCGACATGCTCGGCGAGGCGGTACACACCGTCACGTTGACCGGCGCGACCACCACGCTTCCACTGCCGGGGCATGCGCCGTCGGGCCTCGGCTTCCGACCCGACGGCTCGTTGCTGATCGCCTCGACCCAGCGCCGAGAAGTACTGCGCTACGACGGCGAAACGGTCACCACCATCGCCGAACTTGCGACGATGGTGCCCGCCGACCTCGGCGACATGGTGATCGACCACGCGGGCCGCGCGTACGTCGGTTCGCAAGCGCGCGAGGGCGGGGTGCTCGTGCGCATCGACCTCGACGACACCGCCACCGTCGTCGCCGACGCCCTGGACTTCCCCAACGGCATGGTGATCACCCCGGACCGGCGCACGCTGATCGTCGCCGAGTCCACCGGGCGCCGATTGACCGCGTTCGCCATCGCCGCCGACGGCAGCCTGCGGGACCGAAGGGTGTTCGCGGACGGCCTCGACGGGCCGCCGGACGGCCTCGCCGTCGATGCGGCGGGCGGCGTGTGGGCGTCCATGGTGTTGGCGAACCAGTTCGAGCGGATCGTCGACGGGGGCACCGTCACGGACCGCATCGACGTCGGCGACCGGATGGCGATCGCCTGCGCGCTGGGTGGGCCGGATGGCAAGACGCTGTTCCTGCTCACCAGCACCGATGCCTATCCGGAACGGTTGGTCGGCACCAAGTCGTCGCGCGTCGACGCGGTCACCGTCGACGTGCCCGCGCCAGGAGCCTTCTGACGTGTCGGACCCAATCCCCGAGTCGCTTCGCTCCTGCCCGCCGGACTCCTACTACGAACTCGTCGACACCGACGGCGAGCACGGCGAGAAGTTCGTCGCCAGCGATCTGGTGCGCAGCACGTGGACGGCCGCCATCCAGCACGGCGCGCCACCCTCGGCGCTGTTGGTGCGGGCGTTGGAGCGATGCGAGCAGCGCGAGGACACCCGGTTGAGCCGGGTGCTCATCGACCTGCTCGGGCCGGTGCCCGCCGAGGGCGACCTGTGGGTGCGTTCGAAGGTCGAACGTCCCGGCAAGCGAATCGAATTGGTGTCGGCCGAGCTGATCGCGCAGGGTCCCGACGGAGCGCCGCGACCGGTCGCGCGGGCCAGTGGATGGCGGCTGCAGACGCAGGACACCTCCGCGCTCGTGCACGCCTCCGGGGCGCCCCTGCGTCCGCTGTCCGAAGCCGTCAGCCGCGACATGGCCAAGGACTGGGACCGCAACTACGTGCACAGCGTCGACTGGCGCTGGCTCACCGAGCCGGTCAGCCCCGGTCCGGGCGAGTCGTGGCTCAAGCCGGTCGTCGATCTCGTCAAGGGTGAGGCGATGACGCCCCTGGAGCGGCTGTTCTCGGTGGCCGACGACGCGAACGGCATCGGCACCAAGATCGACATCCGCAAGTGGACGTTCATGAACACCGACCTCGTCGTGCACGTGCACCGCATCCCGGTTGGCGAGTGGATCGGCATCCGCGCGGAGACGCAGTACGGTCCCGATGGCGTCGGAACCACGGTCGGCACGTTGTTCGACGAGGTCGACGCCGTCGGCAGCATTCAGGAGTCGGTGCTGCTGCGGCGCCGCTAGCCGCGCCGCTCGATCACCGAGTCGCCCGCCCGACGATGAGCGGATGGACGATCGCAGGCATGCCGCGCCACACGGCGTCGTCGGCCGCAACGGTGAACCCGCAGGCGCGCATCAGGTCGGCGGTCGGGCGGTTGCAGCAGCACCCCGCGGCGAAGTGCCGCCACGGTTGGAACAGTTTGTCCTGCCACGCCGCAAGGAACCGCGAGTTCGCGCGCACATGTTCGACGAACAGCAACTGCCCGCCTGGGCGCAGCACGCGGGCGATCTCACTCAGCGTGCGCTCCGGGTCGGCGACGGTGCAGAGCACGAACGTCGAGACGACGGTGTCCACGGACGCATCGGCCAGCGGCAGGCGCTCCGCAGGCGCGTCGACGAGTTCCGCCACGCGCCCGTGCCGCTGCAGGCGCCGGGCGAGTCTGCGCCGCATCGCCGCATCGGGCTCGGTGAGCACCAGGTCGGCGATCGCGTCGGGATAGTGCGCAATGTTCAGCCCGGTTCCTGCGCCGAGCTCGACGACCCGCCCGCGGGCGTTGGCCAGCAGCGCGCTTCGCTGGCGACGCACGCCTGCGAGCTCACCCAGCCAAAGAAAGGGGTCGTACAGCAGGGCGAAGATCCGCAGCCACAGCCCAGACCGTGGGCGGGTGTCGAGGTCGGTACCGATGATTTCCGTCATGCGGCAAAGGTACGAGCGGCCGCACCGTGCCGGCATCGCTCAAAACGGCCATCTGGTGAAGATGGCCCCTTCCGGCCACGTCGCCGGCCACCTCACAGGAGGCCGAGCCGCGCGGCCTCGGCTACGGCAGCGCTGCGCGAGGCGCCGCCCAGCTTGCGGCGGATGTTGGCGACGTGGCGGTGAACGGTGTGCGGGCTCAACACGAGCTGCTCCGCGATCTCACGATCGCCCAGACCGCGTGCGACGCAGGCGAGGATCTCGCGCTCACGACTGGACAGCACTACCGCCCCCGGCCCAACCGCACCACCCGGCGACGGCTGCACCGGCCCCAACGCTTCGCGGCACGCGCGGACGACGGAATCCGCGTCACCGTGCCAGGGAAAGTGCGCGCTGCCCTGCAGCGGGATGAACGTCGCCCCGGGAATCGCTGCCGCGACCTCACGCCCGAGCCAGGCAGGCACGGCGCGGTCGTCGCGACGATGCACCACCAACGCCGGCCGCCGGACGAGGGGAAGGTGCGCGCGCACGTCGAGGCGATAGACGAGACTCAGAATCGCCGCCGCGGTCTCGGCGGAGGCCGCCTCACGCTGCAACCGTGCGAAGCGTTCACGCTCCGCGGCGTCGGCAGGCCCGAGGAAGATGTCACTGAGCAGGCGCGAGCCCAGTCCCCAATGCGCGCGTACCGCCGCCAAGATCGCCTCCCCGACGCCAGGAGGCGTCAGCGCCGCGCCGTCCGGATACGACCCGTACAGCACCAGCCGCTCGACGCGCTCCGGAAACGCTGCGGCGAAGGCGATCGCGGTGCAACTTCCTGACGAGCCGCCAATGAGCGACACGCGCTCGAGTTCGAGCTCGTCGAGAAGTGCGCGCAGCGTCGCAACCTCCTCATCGAGGCTCAGCTCCGACTCTTGCACGCTGCGATCCGACATTCCGACGCCGAGCCGGTCGTAGCGGATCAGTGTGTAGCCAGTTGCGAGTTCCTCCCAGAATCGCCGAAAGCCCTGGCTCTGCCAGTCGAGCTCGAGATGACTCACCCACCACGCCGGAGCGACGAGCGGCGGGCCGTCCCCACGTATCTCGTACGCCATGCGGCGGGCTCCGCGGGGAAGAAACCTCAGCTCAGACTTCTCCTGCATCGCCATGACGCTACGCACGAAGCCCGCTCGCCACTACGGAGTGACGATGAAGGACGAGCCGGGCGACGGCCGCGGCGCATGTTCGAGTCGATCAGCGCCGCGTCTCCAACGCGGCGAGGATCTCGTCGGTGTGCTCCCCCAGCGCAGGCGCCCCCGCGCGCGGCGCCCACGGCGTGCCGTGGAAGTCGGCCGGGGTGGCGACCATCGGTGTCGACGACGCGCCGTCCGGGACGTAGACGATGCCGCCGGACTCGTGGAACTGGGCGTCGGCCAGGACGTCGTCCATCGTGTTGATGGGCGACCAGAAGAAGTCCGGTTCTGCGGCAAAGACTTCCGCCCACTCGTCGAGCGGCCTGGTGGCGAAGATCGCGTCCAGCGCGCCGATCAGTTCCGCGGCGTTGGTGGCCCTGCCGCGGGCAGTGTCGAACCTGTTGTCGGTCAACCACTCCGGCCTACCCACCGCCCGGCACAGCGGGGGCCAGTGCCGGTCACCCTGCAGCCCGACGATCCAGAAGCTGCGCCCGTCGGCAGCGGTGTAGTTGTTCATGCACGGATTGCCCATGTGCTCGCGTTGACCGATGGCGACCGTGTGCCCGGTCTGCAGCAGCGTGTTCAAGTCAAAGCTGGTGATGTATGCGCCCTGACGGTACAGCGACGTCGTCACCAGTTGGCCGACACCGGTACTGGCGCGCGACACCAGCGCCGCGCACACCGCGGCCACCAGCGTCATTGCCGACGAGTGGTCGCCCATGCCGCCGCGTTGAAATGGCGGGGTGTCGCCGGGCCGAGTGAGCAGGCTGGCGATGCCGCCACGCGCCCAGAACGCCGCCACGTCGTACGCGGGCCGGTCGGCATCCGGTCCGGCGAGTCCGTAACCGGTGATCAACCCGTAGACCAGCGCAGGGTTGAGCACCGAGACGGTGTCGAAGTCGAGCCCGAGCCTGCGCAAGGCCCCCGGCCGCACGTTCGTGATGAAAACGTCTGCGTCACCGAGCAATTCGGTTGCGGCGACGCGGCCTTCATCGGTCGCCAGGTCGAGCACGACGCTGCGCTTGCCCCGGTTGTCCATGTCGAACGGCGGATTGACGTCCGGACCGAGCCCGAGCATCCGGCCGAACGAGCGGCCCGGGTCACCCGCAGGGGGTTCGATCTTGACGACGTCGGCGCCCCAGTCCGCCAGGATTCCGCCCGCCGCGGGCGCAGCCACCCACACCCCGAGCTCGACGACCTTGATTCCTTCAACGGGTCCGGGCACGTCGGCCACCTTCCGAATTCTGCGGGACGCTTTACAATATTCGATATCTTTGTAAAGTTAGGGCGTCTGCGGTCAAGGATGTCAAGCCTAGGGAGGCAGTGCGTGGCGATTCGGGTGCCCCCGGCTATCGGATTGGCCGCGCACCTCGTGCAGGGCGCGCAACGCGTCGCGACCGACGCCGTCGCGGGCTCCACCAGGGCGATACCCCGCTCGGTCTCCGGCCTCGACGCCGAATACCTGTCCCAGCTGATGGGAATGACCATCACCTCGGTATCGGTGATCGGCGGGGACGCCGGAACGTCCTCCCGCACGCGGCTGGCCCTGACCGGTCAAGGCGTGCCCGACTCGGTCTTCGTCAAGATGCCCGCCCGCACGGCCGCCACCCGGCTGATGGGCGAGCTCGGCCGACTCGGCGAGACGGAAGTGCGCTTCTACACGAACCTGTCGGCGGAACTGCGCGGCGTGCCGAAGTCGTACGGGGCGGCGTTCGACGGGCTGACGGGTCGCTACGTGATCGTGCTCGAAGACCTACCCGCCGACGAATGCGAGTTCCTCGACACCCTGCACCCGATCGAACCCGACAAGGCCGGCCTGCTCGTCGAACTACTCGCGCGCCTGCACGCGACGTTCTGGGGCAGGTTGCCCGAGCACGGCGACACCGGACCACTCGGGTGGGTGTACTCGGCATCCGGAGACGACACGTCGCTGCTGACCGGGTCACTACTGAAGCAGTCCACGAAACGATTGGCGGAACGCACGTCCATCCCCGTCGGCAATGGCCGATTCATCGACGAAAACTACCGGGCCATTGCGCAACTGACCGACACCGGGACCCACACGGTCATGCACGGCGACGCCCACCCCGGCAACGTCTACTTCCGCAACGGCGCGGCGGGCCTGCTGGACTGGCAAGCGGTACGGCGCGGGCATCCCAGCCGTGAACTCGCGTACACCTTGATCACCGGGATGACGACCGAGGACCGCCGAGCCCATCAGCGTGACCTGCTCGACCAGTACCGTGGCGCGCTCGCCGCCGCAGGTGGGCCCGAGCTCGACCGCGAGGAGCTGTGGACCAGGTACCGGCAGGCCGCGCAGTACGCCTACGCGGCGCCGGTGATCACGGCGGGAATGGGCGGCATGCAGGACGACGACATCGCGCTGGAAGGCGTGCGACGGGGCGTCGCCGCACTCGAGGACCTCGACACGGTGGCCGTGCTCCGGAGCTACCTGTGACCGTTACATATCGCGCCGATACCGTCATCGCTGGTTGCGCGGCTTACCATCATTCAAAGCACAACCACCGACGGCATTTCGTGAGGCTCGAGACGTGAACGAACCCCTACCCGCCACGCGGGTGACCGCTGAGGGCGGCGAGGACTCGTCGACGCGGAACCGGATTCTCGCCGCCACCGCCGAGGTGCTCGCACGCAGCGGTCAGACCAAGTTGAGCTTGTCAGAGGTCGCGTTACAGGCCGGAGTGTCCCGCCCGACGCTGTACCGCTGGTTCGCCTCGAAGCAAGAGCTGCTCGACGGCTTCGGCCGCTACGAACGCGACATGTTCGACAGCGGCATCAGCCAGGCGACGGCCGGACTCCGCGGCACCGAGAAGCTGGACGCCGCACTGCAATTCATCGTGGCCTACCAGCAGTCGTACTCCGGCGTGCGGCTGGTGGACATCGAGCCCGAAGTCGTCATCGTGCAGCTCGAGCGGGTGATCCCCGTCATGCGCGCCCGCCTGCTGCGGCTGCTGTCGGGCCCCAATGCCGCAGTCAAGGCCGCGACCGCAATCCGGGTGGCCGTCTCGCATTACATCGTGCGCAGCGACGACGGCGACCAATTCCTCGCTCAGCTGCGCCACGCGGTCGGCATCAAGTAATTAGTTCATCTCCAATTTGGCCCAAGGGGATGACACTGGCGCGCCGATTTGTAAAGCTGAGCACATGACAAGCGTGCAGGACGAGACGGGTGTGCTGGCCGGCGACGAGCGGATGCTGATCGACGGTGAATTGCAAACCACCAGCAGTGGCGCGACATTCGACGTGATCCATCCGGCCAGCGAACAGGTGGCAGGGCAAGCGACCGACGGCACGGTCGCCGACATGGAACGCGCGGTGGGCGCCGCGCGCCGAGCATTCGACGAGACCGACTGGGCGCGCGATCTGGACTTCCGGTACCACTGCCTGATCCAGTTGCACGAGGCGCTCGAACGCAACAAGGAGCGGTTGCGGCGGGTGCTGATCACCGAGGTCGGGTGCCCCGTCACCGTGTCGGGATCCCAGATCGAAAGCCCCATCGAGGAAGTCAAGCACTGGGCCGAGCACGGCAAGGACTTCTCCTACCTGGTGGACACCGGCGTCCATCCGACCCAGCTGGGTCCGGCGCGGCGCAAGATCCACTACGAGGCCGTCGGCGTGGTCGGCGCCATCACCCCGTGGAACGTGCCGTTCTACCTCAACGTCGCCGAGACGGTGCCCGCGCTGATGGCAGGCAACACCGTCGTGCTCAAGCCTGCGCAGTTGACCCCGTGGTCGGGCAGCGAATACGGGCGCATCGTCGCCGAGGAGACCGACATCCCGGCCGGGGTGTTCAACGTCGTGGTGTCCAATGCCAACGAGGTCGGAGCGGCGTTGTCGGCCGATCCGAGGGTGGACATGATCACCTTCACCGGGTCCACGGCGACGGGCCGCGCGATCCTGGCCGCCGGTGCGTCGACGGTGAAGAAGACGCTGCTCGAGTTGGGCGGCAAGTCCGCGCACATCGTGCTCGATGACGCCGACTTCAACTCCGCGCTCCCGATGGCCGCCATGATGGCGTGCGTCATGTCGGGCCAGTCGTGCATATTGCCGAGCCGGATCCTGTTGCCGCGCAGCCGCTATGAGGAAGGGCTGGAGATCCTCAAGACGATGATGGAGGGTTTCCCGGTCGGAGACCCGTGGACGCCGGGCAACATGCAGGGGCCGCAGATCAGCGAGCAGCAGCGCCAGAAGGTGCTCGGGCTCATCAAGTCCGGAATCGACTCGGGGGCGCGGCTGGTCACCGGCGGTGGAGTGCCCGAGAGCCTGCCCGTCGGCTACTACACGCAACCGACGCTGCTCGCCGACGTCGACCCCGACTCCCAGGTCGCCCAGGAGGAGATCTTCGGCCCGGTGCTGTCGGTCACTGCCTACGACACCGACGACGAGGCGGTCGCGATCGCCAACAACTCCATCTACGGGTTGTCCGGCGAGGTGTCCGGTGGTGACGTCGACCGGGCCTTCGCGGTGGCCACCCGCATGCGCACCGGCAACGTCACCATCAACGGCAAGAGCCACTTCGGCATCACCAGCCCGTTCGGCGGCACCAAGCAGAGCGGCCTCGGCTACCGCAACGGCGAAGAGGGCTACAAGGAGTACCTCGAAGCGAAGACCATCGGCATGCCGGATACGGCGGAGCCGTGAATCAGACTCCAGTGACTGACGAGTCTGCCATCACCGCGCTGCTGTACCGATACGCCCGCGCGGTCGACACCAAGGACTGGGAGCTCTACCGGTCGGTGTTCACCGACGACGCGCACATCGACTACTCGTCAGCGGGCGCGACCGTCGGGACCCGTGACGAGGTCGCCGAGTGGATGAGCGTGAACTTCGGCACCGTTCCGATGTCGATGCACTACATCACCAACGTCGAAATCCTTGAATCCGACGGCCAAACGGCGACCGTCCGCGCGATGTACTACAACCCGATGCTGCTGCCCGGAATGGCCGAGATGTCGTACTGCGGCGGTGTCTACCACCATGAGCTCGTCCGCACGCCCGAGGGCTGGCGCAGCCGCAGCCTGAGTGAGGATTGCCTGTGGTTCCTCAACAAGCCCGGCGGCTGACCAGCCCTCAACATCCGCGAGCGTGCGTGTTGGCACGGCGACACGCCGGAATGGATGGCAGTTCACGCACGCTGGTCATTCACTCTAAACACATTGCGCCACTTGGTTTTCAGTAGTCACATCGACGACTAAAGTTGTCGGTGCTCGCACGTATGTTCGAGTTGTGTCAGGGACGGCAGTACATGAGGCGGTAGCAGCGTTGCGCGCCGCGCATGACGCGCTGGCCGCCTGCGACGTCGAGCTACTGACAGGTGCTGAACTGGTCGGGTTGCTCGATGAACTCGAGACGCTGTCATGCCAACTGCCGACTCAATGGCACCGTGCGCTCGCCCGGTTACAGACCGAGACCACACCGAAGGCGATGGGCGCCAAGTCCTGGAACGAGGTCCTGCGGATCCGGTGGCGCATCTCCACGGCCGAAGCCAGCCGCCGCCTCGCCGAAGCAACCGCGTTGGGGCCGCGCCAGGCGCTGACCGGACAACCGCTGGCACCTCTGTTGACGGCGACCGCGGCGGCGCAGGGAGCCGGGCTGATCAACGGTGAGCATGTGGACAAGATCCGCGACGCCATGGGCCGGATCCCGTCGTTCGTCGACGCATCCACCCGTGAGCAGATCGAGACGGATCTAGTCCGCCTGGCCGTAGGCATCGGACCCGCCGAGCTGAAGAAGGCCGCCGACCAGGTGCTGTTCCTGCTCGATCAGGACGGTCCCGAACCCGACGACACCGAACGCGCGAGGAAGCGCGGTTTGAAAGTTGGCCCGCAGGGTCGTGACGGCACGCGATCCGTGACAGGAAACCTCACCCCTGAAGCGTGGGCGATCTACGAAGCCATCTTCGCCAAGCGGGCTGCGCCGGGCATGTGCAACCCCGATGACCCCGAACCCTGTGTGAGCGGGACGCCGTCGCAGAAGCAGATCGACACGGACCACCGCACCCTCGACCAGCGCCAGCACGACGCGCTCATCGCCGTTGGGCGCAACGCACTCGAGAGCGGCGAACTCGGCCAACACAATGGGCTGCCCACGTCGATCATCATCCGTACCACCCTGCAGGACCTGGAATCTCGCGCCGGTGTCGGTATCACCGGCGGCGGCACCGCATTGCCCATCCGCGATGTGATCCGACTGGCGTCCCCTTCGCATCTCTGGCTGGCTGTGTTCGACGGGGCCACCGGGCATGCCCTGGATCTGTTCCGTGCCAAACGCGTCGCCTCCGCAGCCCAGCGGATCATGCTGATCGCCCGCGACGGCGGCTGCACGAAACCCTCCTGCACTGTCGGCGCCTACGGCAGCCAGGTACACCACGCGGTACGCGATTGGTCCGATGGCGGCAACACCAACATCGACGAACTCGGCCTCGCGTGCGGGCCCGACAACCGGCTCGTCGGCAAGGACGGCGGCTGGACCACCACCATCAACAGTCGAGGCGAGGTCGAGTGGATTCCCCCACCACAACTAGACAACGGCCAAGCTCGAGTGAACTACTACCACCGCCCCGACCGGCTGCTCCGACCACCCGATGACCCGAAGCCCGAGCGAGCCAACAGGATCGGTGAACACGCACCGCCCCAACCCGACCAACACGATGAACCCGAGCCGTTCGACCCATGGCGCGACACCCCGGAGTCTGAGCAGGACAACCGGACCGACGAACGTGGCGGACACGCGCCACCGGAGTGGCCATGGGACTAGCCGACGCCAGGCGGCTGACGCCTACTTCCTCCGGTGGCTGCCACGGCGTGCGCGCCAGTCCGGGTCGGGTCCGGTGGTGGCGATGACAACGGGACCGTCTTGTTCGTGAAGTTCCGCACCGGGCGAGACGTCGGCAATGAGGCGGGCGAAGTCCGCGCGGAAGAGTTCGGCGGCCTCGGTGCCAGGCGCATAGATCTCGCCATCGTAGAACCACAGTGTGCCCGCCGCAGGATCGGGCGACTGGAAGTCGATGCGGACGGCGAAGATTCGCGGTCGCTCGTCATTTCCGTACGCCACGATGACCTGTTGCTCGTGAATCACGCTCGCCACGTAGAAATCCGGTGTGCCATTCGGCACTTCACGTCGCCATCGGCGTTCGATAGCGTCGATCACCCGATACGCGGGCTCGGTGGCCGTGAACGTGAACGTCTTCTGCAGTACTTCGCGGGCGCGCAGCACACGACGGGTGATCCGAATCGTCTCGAAGAAACCCGGACGCTTACCCATGGTGCACCTGTTGTCGGTTACCCCTCGGCAGCGAGTTGCCCACAAGCCGCGGCGATTTCCCGACCTCGGGTGTCGCGGACGGTACATGACACCCCGTGCTCACGGACCCGCTTGACGAACTCGCGCTCGACGGGCTTGGGGCTGGCGTCCCATTCGCTGCCCGGCGTGGGGTTGAGCGGAATCAGGTTGACGTGCACGAGTGGACCCAGCGCACCGTGCAGGCGCTTGCCGAGCAGATCGGCCCGCCAGGGTTGGTCGTTGACGTCGCGGATCAAGGCGTACTCGATGGACACCCGGCGCCCGGTCACGTCGGCGTAATACCTTGCCGCATCGAGGGCTTCACCCACCTTCCACCGGTTGTTGACCGGCACCAGGGTGTCGCGCAGCTCGTCGTCGGGGGCATGCAGAGACAGGGCGAGCGTGACGCCGAGCCGTTCGTCGGCCAGCTTCCGGATCGCAGGCGCCAGACCGACGGTCGACACCGTGACCGAACGCGCGGAGATGCCGAAGCCGCGCGGTGCAGGAGCGATGATGCGGCGCACCGTGGTGAGCACGCGGTTGTAGTTGGCCAGCGGCTCGCCCATGCCCATGAAGACGATGTTCGACAGACGTCTGTCGTGTTCGTCCCGCATGGTGGCCGCCGCGACGCGGACCTGTTCGAGGATCTCTGCCGCAGACAGGTTGCGGGTCAGCCCACCCTGCCCGGTCGCACAGAACGGGCACGCCATGCCGCAGCCGGCCTGCGACGAGATGCAGACCGTGTTGCGCTGCGGGTAGCGCATGAGCACCGACTCGAACGTCGTCCCGTCGACCGCGCGCCACAACGTCTTTCGCGTCTCCCCCGCGTCGCACTGGATGGAGCGCACCACCGACAACAGCGGCGGGAACAGCGCCTCGGCCACCTGGCCGCGGACGGCCGCAGGCAGATCGGTCATCAGTTCCGGATCGGCGATCAACCTGCCGAAGTACTGGTTGCCGACCTGCTTGGCTCGAAACGCAGGCAACCCCAGCTCGGCGATCGCCGCCGTTGCGGCATCGTCGTCGAGGTCGGCGAAGTGCCGCGGCGGCATGCCCCGGCGCGGCGCCTCGAATACCAATTCCTGCTTCACGATTCGTCCAGTATCAGGTCTGCTCGGTCAAAACGTCGCGAACCGCCCGTTCCACGGCTGCCAGCACGTCGGGGTCGACCCCGGCCCGCCCCCGCACGAACACCGAGGCGCGACTGGTCGGCGGAAGCCCCTCGGCCAGGCAGAGCCCGTCGGGCAGTCGGCCGATCATCGGCAAAAGGGCCACCCCCAACCCGGAACGCACCGCCGCGTACAGGCCCGAAAGATCGGAGCTCTCCGCGGCGATGAGGTAGGGCACGGCGATGCGGTCGAGCGCCGCGAAGGTGGGCTCGCGCAGCGTGCACGGCTCGGAGAACATCACCACGGGTAGCGGCTCGTTGGCAGGCGCCGAGAAGCTTCTGCCCGAAACCCATTTCAGCGCAACCATTCCCGACGCATTTGCGGGGTCGAGGCCGGATCCGTCGAGCATCACCGCGAGATCGACGAGGCCGTGCTCGATGGCGTCGGCCAGCATGACGTTGCGGTCGAGCCGGAAGCGCAGCCGCCAGTCGGGCAACCGCTCGCCCAGTGCGGCGGTCAGCCCGGGCAGCATCACGTCGGCGCCGTGTTCGGTGGCACCGATCAACAGCACCCGTTCCTCGGCGGCGCCCAGCTCGGCGAGGGCCGCGTCGTGTACGGCCAGAATGGTGCGGGCGTGCGCCAAGACCCGGTGGCCCAGTTCGGTGAATGCGATGCCGCGGCCCGACCGTTCGACGACGGGACCGCCGACGACGGCCTCGACGCGGCGCACGTGCTGGCTGATGGCCGACTGCGTCAGGTGGAGCACCGCCGCCGCGCGGTGAAATCCGCCACAGTCGGCCACCGCCACGACACTGCGCAGCGGCGCGATGTCCAGCACCTGAGCCATGCAGCCAACATACTCCGATCAGCAATGACGATCAAAAACCTGAGCGATGCTCCAGGAACTGCAGTCATCGTGCCGCGATCGATCACGATTGGCGATCGTTCGCGATCGCCAATAATCGTTGGACCGACACCCCGGGCGGTCGCCACCATGGGGACCATGACGCCCACCCGCATGCCGCTCCGGACCGCGTCGGCAGTGACGTTCTTCTACGCCCTGGGCTATCCGATCGGCAACATGGCCGTCGGCGCCATGACGCCGATGGCGGTGCTGGCGTTCCGCTTCGGGCTCGCCGCCATCATCCTCGGCGCCTGGGCGCGCATCGCGGGCGTGAGCTTTCCGACGGGCCGCAAGCTTGGCCACGTCGCCGTCACCGGACTCCTGATGCAGGCCGTGCAGTTCTGCGCGCTGTACTTCGCCATCGAACGGGGCGCACCGGCGGTGCTGTGCGCGGTGGTCGTCGCGATGAACCCGGTGGCCACCGCGCTGCTCGCGGCCGCGTTCCTGCGCGACCGACTGACGGCGCGTCGTGTCGTCGCCTTGGTGCTCGGCGTCGCGGCCGTACTCGCCGCGTGCGCCAGCCGGCTCATCGCCGAGGGGGGCGTCGACCCGGCCGTGCTTCTGCTTCTGGTGGCCCTGCTCGGCCTGGCCGCGGGTGGCGTCTATCAGCAACGGTTCTGTGCCGACGTCGACTTCCGCGCTTCCACCGGCGTCCAGAACGCGGTGGCGTTCGTGCCGGCGATGATCCTCACGCTCACCACGCCCTTCGTCGTCCACGACGCGACGAAGGCATGGCTCGCGGTGGCCGGGGTGGTTCTGCTCAACGCGACGCTGGGCGTGTCGCTGTACGTGCGGGCGATCAACCTGCACGGCGCTGCCGCCGTCGCAATGCTGTTCTGCGTGATTCCCGCTGTGGCCGGCGTACTTTCGTGGCTGATGCTCGGCCAACGGGTCGACATCGGCACCGGGGTTGGGTTGGTGCTGGGGGCGCTGGCGTGCTGGATCAACGCAAAGGCGGCGCTGGTGGCGTCCCCGCTTGCGGGGGACAGCGCAGCGACCCGGGCAACGACGAAGGCATCAGGCCAACAGCGTGAGCACGATCCAAGTCGCGACGGCCGACGGCAGGATCGAGTCGAGCCGGTCCATCAGGCCACCGTGGCCCGGTAGCAGCGTGCCCATGTCCTTGATGCCCAGGTCACGCTTGACCTGAGACTCGATGAGATCGCCGAGCGTCCCGGTGATCACCAGCATGAGGCCCAGCGGCACACCGACCCAGGCCGGCTTGTCCAGCAGGAAGGTCACGGCCAGCACCGCGGCAGCGGTGCCGCAGACCAACGAGCCCGCGAAGCCCTCCCAGGACTTCTTGGGACTGATCGCAGGCACCATCGGATGCTTGCCGAACAGCACGCCCGCGGCGTAGCCGCCGATGTCGGAGAACACGACGCCGACCATCAGGCACAGCACCCGCGCGCCACCGTCGTCGGGATAGACCAACAGCGTGCCGAACGCGCCGAACAACGGTATCCACGCGGCCAGCAGCACCGTCGTCGAGATGTCGCGCAGGTAGTTGACCGGCGCGTCCTTCAGGCCGCCCGAGAGCAGCCGCCAGATCATGCAGACGACGACGGTGCCGCCGAAACTGCCCAGTGCGCCGGCAGGGCCGAACGGCCACGTCAGCCAGACCATGGCCTGGCCACCGATGAGCAGCGGGATCACCGGAATCGCGTAGCCCGCGGTGCGCAGCCGCCGCACCACCTCGTGGGTGGCGAGCGCCATGGCTGCGGCCACCACGCCGATCCACACGTACGGGACGAAGATCAGGATGGCGATGACGCTGAAGCCCAGCGCGGCGCCGACGGCGATGGCGGCGGGCAGATTGCGACCCGCCCGGGACGCCTTCTTGGCCGGTTCGGCGGTGTCGCCTGCGCCGTCGGCGGGGGCGGGATCGGGGGCGGCCACAGTCAATTGTTAGAGCAGCTGGAATCGTCGGTTCTTCGCGCAGAGCGCTCATCACACCTCCAGCAGCTCGCCTTCTTTGTTCTTGACCAGGTCGTCGATCTGGCCGGTGTACGTCGCGGTCGCCTTGTCGAGTTCCTTTTCGGCGCGACCCACCTCGTCCTCGCCCGCCTCGCCGTCCTTCTTGATGCGGGTGAGCTCCTCCATCGCCTTGCGCCGGATGTTGCGCACCGCGACCTTGGCGTCCTCGCCCTTGGACTTGGCCTGCTTGACGAGGTCGCGGCGGCGCTCCTCGGTCAACTGGGGAATCGAGATTCGAATGACGTTGCCGTCGTTGCTTGGGTTGACGCCGAGGTCGGAGTTGCGGATCGCGTCCTCGATGTGGCGCAGCTGGGTCGCCTCGTACGGCTTGATCACGACGAGCCTCGCCTCGGGGACGTTGATGCTCGACAGCTGCGTGATGGGCGTCATCGCGCCGTAGTACTCGATGTTGATGCGGTTGAACATGCCGGGGTTGGCGCGGCCGGTTCGGATGGCGGCCAGGTCGTCACGCGCCACGGACACCGCCTTCTCCATCTTCTCCTCGGCATCGAAGAGGGTTTCGTCGATCACAGGTCCTTCTCCCGTCGCTGTCGCTCACCCATGACGCTTGCTCCCGTCCCCCAGCGCTCGCACCCTGGGCGTCCACCTTCAGGTGGTGACCAGTGTTCCGATCTTCTCACCTGCGACCGCGCGTGCGATGTTTCCATCGGTGAGCAGGTTGAACACCAGAATGGGCATGCCGTTGTCCATACAGAGACTGAACGCGGTGGCGTCGGCGACCTTGAGCCCGCGATCGATGACCTCGCGATGCGTGATGTTGGTGAGCAGTTCGGCGTCCGGGACCTCGCGCGGGTCGGCGGTGTACACGCCGTCCACCGCCTTGGCCATGAGCACCACTTCGGCACCGATCTCGAGCGCCCGCTGCGCGGCGGTGGTGTCGGTGGAGAAGTACGGCAGCCCCATGCCCGCACCGAAGATCACGACGCGCCCCTTCTCCAGGTGGCGACGTGCGCGCAGCGGGATGTAGGGCTCGGCGACCTGACCCATGGTGATCGCGGTCTGCACCCGGGTGTCGATGCCTTCCTTCTGCAGGAAGTCCTGCAGCGCAAGGCTGTTCATGACGGTTCCAAGCATGCCCATGTAGTCCGAGCGGGTGCGTTCCATGCCGCGCTGCTGTAGCTGTGCGCCGCGGAAGAAGTTTCCGCCTCCGATGACCACCGCTACCTGCACGCCGCTGCGCACCACTTCGGCGATCTGACGGGCGACGAGCGCCACCACGTCGGGGTCGAGACCCACCTGGCCGCCGCCGAACATCTCTCCGCCGAGCTTCAGCACGACGCGGGAGTACATCGGCCGGAATGGGGCGGTCTGGCTGGCTGCCGGCTCGGCCATCGGGCTCCTTCGGGTCCACGCTCGAGGGTGCCGTCCGCACGGAGCGTGGACGACAGCCCCAATCCTGCCAAACAGCGCGAACGCCTCGACGCACGGGTAGCTGCGACAGGTGGTGAGCGTGGTTCGACGGCGTCAGCCCAGGTGTGCCGAGAGCAGCCAGGCGGCCACCGACTTGCGACCCTTGGCCTCGTCGCGGATATCCGCGCCCGCGAAGCCCTCGAAGTTCTGGAGGAAGTTCTCGGGGAGGTTGGCGTGAATGCGCGCAGGCCGGACGTCATCGATCACCCAGTACTTGCCCACAACGTCGCGCAACTCCTGCTCGGTGACCGGGTTGGCCACGCCCGCAGGCATGGTGTTCCGGTCGAAGACCAGCACGAAGTAGGACGCCCCGGGCGCGGCGGCCCGGACGATGGACTGCTGGTAGCCCTCGCGCAGCTCGACGGGCATCGAGTGGAACAGCGTTGAGTCGACGATGGTGCCGAACCGACCGTCGTAACCGGTGAACGCACTGATGTCGGCCGACGTCGAAGGTGGCGTTCGTCAGGCCGCGCTTGGCGGCCTCCGCGCGGGCGAGCTCGATGGCAGTCGGCGACTGGTCGAGTCCGACCGTGGTGAACCCTTGTTCCGCGAGGTACAGCGCCGTCGCGGCCTCACCACACCCGGCGTCGAGCACGTCACCGTGGAACTTGCCAGCCTCGATCAGGGCGGCGATCTCGGGCTGTGGTTCGCCGATGCTCCACGGCGGCCGGTTTCCCTTGCCGATGTCCTCGGCCTCACCGCGGTAGGCGGAATCGAACATCACGTTCATCTCTTCGGTGGGATTCGTCATGGCTCCTGTTTATCAACCTAGTTGATATGTGTCAAGATGCTTGACATGAGTGATCTCGTGGACGAGCCCCTGGGCTACCTGCTGCACCGGGTGGCGACGGCACTGCGCGCCGAGGTCACCACCATGGTCCTCGAACCAGCTCGGGCTGACGTTCCCGCAATACATCTGCATGCGGATCCTGTCGAGGCGGCCCGGGCAGTCCAACGCCGACCTGGCCCGTGACGTCATGGTCTCGCCGCAGGCGATGAACATGGTGGTGCGCGGCCTGCAGGACCGCGGCCTGGTGGCGCGGCCGGCGGCGGTGTCGTCTGGCCGCTCGCTGCCCGCCGAACTGACCCGCGAGGGCCACCAACTGATGGGCAGCATCGACACGGCCGTCCGCGCCGCCGAACAGCGCGTGCTGGAGCCACTCAGCCCGACCCAGCGGGCCGAGTTCAAGAAGCTGCTCGCTGCACTCGGCTAACCGCCGCTGGACTTCCGCACCGGCGGCGGGCCGCATTCAGGGTGATGCGCTAGGACTCTCGCGCCCTTTCCGCGACCGGCAGGCCCGCGTGGTGCGCCGAGTGGCAGGCCTTCGGTGGCGACGGCGGAATGTCGAGTGCCGGGTTGCCGTCGAAGAAGCCGATCGGCTTGAGGTGGAATCCCGTGTACGCACACGGCATCACCGGCCAGTCCTCGGGACGTACCACGTGGTGCGCGCCGAGGGTGTACCAGAGCACCACGTCGGTGTCCTCGAGCGGGGCGTCGTCGGCGACGTACTCCGGCAGGCCCTGCGCGTCGGCGGACTGGTACATGTAGTCCCCCGCCGCGAACTTCTCGGACTCGTCGTACTTGGTCACCCACAGGTTGTGCTGGACGAAGCGGGCCCGGTCGTAGATGTGGGAGCCCTCCTGCACCATCACCGGCACGATGTCCTTGGGCACCAGCTTGTACGCCACCGGGGCGCCGAGCTCGTTCTTCTTCGACGGGTTGGTGACCTTCCAGTACCGGCCCGTCTTCCAGTCCCAGTCGCGCGCACCGTCGGCCTCCGATGCCACCAGCGTGTCCTGGGTGATCCAGGCGTTGTGATGCGGGTTGAGCGCCGGGTCCGGCTCGGGAATCGAATCCACCTCGTACACACTGTTTCCCGGCCCGTCGACGCTCATGTCGAGCCGGAAGTTGAAGAAGTGCTGGTGATTCGGACCGTAGATGCCGGGAGCGACGAGCTTGCCCCACCGCGGCTGCTCACCGTCGGCCGATCGCACCCGTGGTCAGCACGCCGGACAGCTTCACCTCGACCTCGATGGAGGCGTCGTTGTAGAAGTACCAGAAGAAGCCGTACTCGTAGTTGCCGACGGTGCAGATCATCGAGATGACCAACCGCCGCGACCGGCGCACCTCGACCTCCTCGGTGCGGAAGTCCGTGTGCTTCCAGGAGATTCCGTAGTCCTCCTCGTGCATGCAGATGGCGTTCGGGATCGTCACCGCGTTGCCGTTGGAGTCGTTGACCGTGCCGTCGAAGTAGTGGATCTCGCCGAGGCAGTCGCAGCCCAGCGTCAACGGGTTGGCCGAGAAGCCCATGCCGACCTCGCCCATGTCGAACACGTTCTTGTTCCAGTGGGTCGGCGAGGTGTCGCCGTAGGGCACCACCATCTCCGACAGCGACGCCCGGTACATGATCGGACGGGTCTCACCGCGGTCGGTATAGGTCACCTCGTGCAGGGTGATGCCTTCGCGCGGGTTGAAGCCGATGCGCAGAGACCACTTCTGCCACTGCACGTTCCACCCGTCGACGGTGAAGCTGGGTCCGTCCGGCTGGGTGATCTCGATGGGCTTGACGTCGGAACGGAACTCGGTGAAGGCCGGCCGGTTGTCTCGTCGAACATGAACTCTCGGATCGTAGTTGCCCGCCGTCGGCGGCATCGGCACCACGCCGTGGTCCTCGACGTCGATGACCTCCATCGTGTCGAGGTCGAACGTCACGATCAGGCCCTCGACCGGACGCGCGTAGCCGTGCTCGGACGGCGCCGCCCGCATGAACGTCAGCGGACGACAGATCAGCGGCGAGTTGTCGTAGTGGTCCTGTGCGCCGTAGTAGCCTGCGGGCCAGGGGTCGATCATCGCGAGGCTGAAGTCGGTGACGCCACGCTTGCGCATCGCCTGCCTGCCAGCGGGGATCCTCCCGGACCTTCTCCTCGACTCCGGTCATGTGCTCGACCAGGTAGGACGGGAACCGGCCGGGTATCGACTTCCACGACACGATCATCCGAGCGCCGAGGTCGACGACCGCCTCGTAGACCATCTTGGCACGCGCCGTCGTACATCGTGACGAACGCGCACCGCGGCACGTCGAGCGCGCCTTCGAACGTCAGCGTCGCGGTCTTCGCCGGCTCCGCCAGCTGGATCATCACGAACTTCAGTGTCGGCGTGGCGTACTCGGAGCCCGTGATGATCGCGGCCGCGGCCTCGATCTCCGCTCCGGTCAGCGGATCCAAGGGATACCCCGTCGACCCCCTTGGCTCCGGCGCTCACGATCGTGTCTGTCCATTGTCATTGCGTTACACCGCTTCCGGGCTCGTGTCGGACTTCGTCAGGTCGAGGACGGCCAGATGCGCCAGCGAGTCCTCCTTGCTCAACTTCGTCGCCGAGCGGCGGCCGAAGAAGTACACGACGGCACCGAGCACGAACATGCCCGACCGCGATCGCGCCCACCCAGGTCATCCAGAGGCTCGGTGCGACGTCGATCCACGGCGTCGCGAACGAGTAGTAGATGCCACCGCAGGTGGCCACGACGCCGACGATCGCCACCATCCACACCGCGGCCATGCCGCCGGGGATGCGCCAGAAGTCTTCGCTCGCATAGCGATCGGCGTACTTCTTGCGCGCGATGACCACCGGGATGAAGAAGAAGAAGCCCGAGATCAGCCACACGACGCTCAAGCCGCCCTGCAGGTAGATCGGTCACGTTGGCCATGCTGCTCTGCGAGTACAGCCCGACCAGGATCAGCGACGACAGCACGCCCTGAATCGAGGATGGCGGTCACCGGGTTGCGGGTGCGCGGGTTGAGGTGGGTGAAGATGCGCGGCAGGTGCCGCTCCAGACCCGAGACGAAGATCAGCCGCGAGTAGGCCACCTGATAGGTCGTCAGCGCGACGAACACGATGACCGGCCAGCACGACCGCCGCGACCTCCATCAAGCCGGGGAAGCCCGACACGCCGAGGTTGCCGATCACGCCGGTGACCGGGTCGATCTCGGTCAGCCGGCAGCGCCATCATCGTGCCGAGCGTGCGTCAGCAGGTAGATCAGCGACCAGCGCGGCCGAACCGCACGCGATCATCTTCGTGGCGCTGCGCTTGCACCGACAGGAACTCCGCACCCATGTTGAACGGCGTCTCGACACCCACCAGGTACAGCAGCACGGTGCCGTAGAGGAAGCCCGCACCGACGAAGTTGGGCACCATCGCGTCGTGCATGTTGAACGGTGTCGCCGAGCCGTGCTCGATCACGTGGATGACGGCCGAGACGAAGATCGTCAGCGTCAGCACGATGTAGACGACGAACACGACGTTCATGATCTTCTGGTTGGCGGCGAGCTTGGCCAGCGCCAGCCCGACCACCGTCCACAGGATCACCAGCTGCAGGATGATGCTCAGCGTCAGCCCGAGTTCGGCGTGGAAGGCCAGCAGCAGAAACTGGAGGACGATCGCAGGCGAGGACGCGGCGTTGAGGACCACCGGCACCCAGGACAGGTAACCGCCGAGGAATCGCCATCTTGTCGCCCATGGTGCGGAACGCCCAGATGTACACCCCGCCCTGGCCGGGCCACAGGTTGCCGAGCTCGGCGACGGCCAGGCCGGCGGGCACCAGGAAGGTGACGATGCCGAGCACCCACATCGGGATCGCCGTCCAGCCGCCGGCCGCCATCACCGACGAACCGGTGATCCAGCAGATGATGAACACGTAGGTCGCCGTCAGGCCGAAGGTGCTCAGCACCTTGGGCAGGATCTGCTCGGGGACCAGCTCGGTGGTCATCAGGGCGTCGCGGTCGGCCGGCCGCGTCGCTTCGAGTTCTTGTGTCATTGCTTCTCTCCCAATCGGATCGAATCCCTCGCGGGCCAGGCTCAGTTGACGATCTGTCCGTCCTTCATGCGGACGACACGGCTGGCCTCGTCGGCGACCGTCGGGTCATGGGTGCTGGCGACGACGGTGACGCCGAGGGTCGAGCACAGGTCGCGCAGCATCCGCACGACCGTCTCCCCCGTCTTGTGGTCCAGATTGGCCGTCGGCTCGTCGGCGAGCACCAGCGTCGGGTTGCTGATCAGCGAGCGCGCGATGGCGGTGCGCTGCTGTTCACCGCCGGACATCTTGGTGGGCTGGTGGTTGCACCCGGTGGCCCAGGCCGACCAGCTCGAGTAGTTCGATGGCGCTCTTGCGCAACGCCTTTCGGTCGTAGGGCTCGAACATCAGCGGCAGTTCGACGTTCTCGACCGCCGACAGGAACGGGATCAGGTTGTAGCTCTGGAAGATGAAGCCGATGGTGTCGTGGCGCAGCGCGGCGAACTGGCTCTCGGTGAGCTGTCGCGGTGTCCTTGCCGGCGACCTTGACGGTGCCCTTCGTCGGACGGTCCAGGCCGCCGATGATGTTGAGCAGCGTAGACTTTCCGCTGCCGCTGGGGCCCATCAGGCAGACGAACTCGCCCGGCATCACCGTCAGGTCGGCGGCGACGAGCGCCTTGACCACCTCGTCGCCGAGCTTGTGCAGCTTCCACACGTCGGAGATCTCGATCACCGGCGTCTTCGTGCCCGTCGCCGCTGCGGTCTTGACTTCGGTCTCATCGTTGATGTCCTGCACTGCCGTCATGGCCTAACCTCCACTCGAGAGCGAACGGATGGGTGGCCGCGACGCTGCGTTCCACGTGGGCACGATGCTGGTGGCGAGTGCGGCCACGACGCTGACTCCCGCCGCAATCGCCGAGCCGATGAGCAGGCCGGCCGGCGAGACGCCCGTCGGTGCCAAACCCGACTGCGCCCAGGATGATTCCGGTAACGGCGGCCAAGGCGGCCCCGATGACCGCGCCGAGCACCGCTGCGATCACGGGTTCGACGAGTAGCGCGGCGACGACCGGACCGCGCGGGATGCCGTTGGCGCCGAGCACCCCGAGTTCACGGGTGCGGTGGGCCACGGTGCGGGTGGTGGCGACCGCCACCTCGACGACGCCGACCAGAAGCACGGTGACGGCGATCAGCACCACCGCCCGACCGATCTCGTCGGCGTGCCCGAGCGACGCCGACTGCGCGCGGATGCCATCGGACATGCCGAACACGATGACGACGAGGAAGGCGCCGGTGGCCGTGGTGACGGCGGGCAGCACCATCTCGTTGACCCGCCGGCGGGCAGCCAGCCAGCCGTAGGCGAGCCCCTTCGTCAGCATCAGCGGTCCCCCAGCAGCTCGACGGGACGTTGTTGCAGCAGCCGGTGCACCGGCACCAGCGCACCCGACGATCGCCATCGCGGGCAGGAAGGCGGCGACCATGCCGGCGGCCTGCAGCCACGCGACCGGTGTCGCGATCCCCGGAATCACCAGCGCCACAGCCGCTCCCGCGCCGAGCACGCCGACGAGGTAGGCGACCACGAAGACGATCGCCGACTCGACGAGGAAGAAGTACAGCACCTCGTCGGCCAGGCCGATGCTCGACATGATGCCGAATTCACGCTTGCGTTCCTGGACGGCGGCCAGGAACGACGACACCGCGATCACGAATCCGAGCACGAGCCCGATCGTCGAGATGAGCCCGAGCGTGGAACTGGTCACCTTGCCGGAGAACAGTGCGGAGAACTTCTGGTCGAACGTCAACGGACCCGACCCACCGACGGTGTCGTAGATCAGCCCCGCACCATCTCGATCTGGTGCCACCGACGGATCGGACGTCTCCGGCAGACCGACCGCCGCTCCGAAGGTGGCCCCGAGTGCGCGGCTCTTCTCCTGGCCGGGTGGCGCGAAGACCGTCCACCAGCCGTTCTCACCGACGAGGGACGACGCGAGCGCCGTCGACACGACTGCGCTTTGGCCGCTGCCGGAGATTTCGACGGTCAGGCTCTGTCCACCAATGGCCACCGACTCCCCGTCGGCGACCCCTAGCCGCGCGGCAAGTGCCGATCCTAAAACTGCTTGGCCACTGGGGATTTCGTCGCTTCCGCGTAGCGAGACGGTGGTCCCGTTGACCTCCGTGACGCCGGACAGCGTGCGAACCGCCCGCCAACCATCGGGGACGACGAAGTCTGGCGCGGGGCCCTTGGCGATGAGCGCCTGCGCGTCGGGGTCGTAGTGCACGCCGGCCGCGGGTACCGCCCAGAGTTGCGCTCCGCCGAGGACGTCGGTCACGGAGTCGGCGCCGGTGATCGCGAAGCTCGAAGAGATGGTGCGCACGATCATCACACAAGCGATCGCCAGGGCGATGCCGAGGACGGACAGCACGAACCGTTCGGGACGACGGCGAATGTTCGCCAGCGCAAACCTGACGAGGCACGCGAACGTGTTTCCAGAAGTTGCAGTGGCGATCGCCGGTGATCGAACGGTTGTGGGCGCGGGGGTCTCCACACCAAGGATGGTGGGATCGACGTGTTTCACCTGTGGCGATCGGAGGTGTCGCGGACGTTAACTCGATGGCTCTTCGATTAACGCGCGGTGTCACGGCGGCTACGGATTTCGTAGCGACTCGATGCCGCCGAACCGAATCACCCTGACGACCAAGGCTATTGACCGCCGCATTCCGCAGCGATCATCGCAGCGTTGGGCAAAGCGAGCCTCCAAGCCTCAGCCGGAGGCCAAGGTGCCGCACAGGGCGCTGCTCGCGGATGCGCGCACGACCCGTGCTGCGGCAGGCAGGTCCGCGGAGCCAGGCGGCACGATGCGCGGGCCGATCAGCCAGTGGCGCTTGCCGCGGTGGACGGGGGTGCCCACAGCCGTTGGATCGGATTGGTCACCCATCGGTTGAGTCGGGCGACGGCCCGCATAGCGCGTGGGCCCAGAAGCGCCGAAATGCGTGCCGCCACTTGGGCAATCGAATCTGCGAGCACGTTACTCACGTGCATCACTCCCCCGCCCCGTCATCACGAGTCTTCCGAACTCGCGGCACGCACGCAAGATGCACGAAGGCCCCGCGCCTCCGGGATCACCGGATGACACGGGGCCTTCGCACGTGCGTCTCTAGGGCTGTCCGACCTCGAACCGAACGAACCGGGTCACGGTCATTCCGGCGTCGTCGAGCACACTCTGGACGGTCTTCTTGTCCTCCGTCAGCGCCGGCTGCTCGAGCAGCACGACGTCCTTGAAGAACCCGGTGAGCCTGCCCTCGATGATCTTGGGCAGCGCCTGCTCGGGCTTGCCCTCCTCACGGGCGGTCTCCTCGGCGACGCGGCGCTCACTCGCGACGAGCTCCTCCGGCACATCGGCCTTCGTCAGGTACTTCGCCTTCATCGCGGCGACCTGCTGTGCGATGACGCGGGCGAGGTCGGCGTTGCCGCCGGTGTACTCCACCAGCACGCCCACGGCCGGCGGGAGGTCAGACGCCCGCTTGTGCAGGTAGGTCGAGACCTCGCCGTCGAAGTAGGCGACCCGGCGAAGCTCCAGCTTTTCACCGATCTTGGCCGACAGGTCCGCGATGGCCTGCTCGACGGTAGCGGCCGCCTGGCCTCCAGAAATCTCAGCCGCCTTCAGCGCGTCGACGTCGCCGGCCTTGGCCGCGACCGCCGCCGCGACGACCAGGTCGGCCAGTGCCTGGAACTCGGCGTTCTTCGCGACGAAGTCGGTCTCGGAGTTGAGCTCGATGAGCGCGCCACCGTTGGCCGCGACCAGACCCTCGGCCGTCGCACGCTCAGCGCGCTTGCCGACGTCCTTGGCGCCCTTGATGCGGAGCAACTCGACGGCTTTGTCGAAGTCGCCGTCAGCCTCTACCAGCGCGTTCTTGCAGGCGAGCATTCCGGAGCCGGTCGAGCTCCCGGAGCCGCTTGACGTCGGCAGCGGTGTAATTCGCCAATTTTCAGCCTCTCTAGGAAGTCTCTGGGGTGGTGGGGACCTCGGCAGGTCCCTCGGCATCGGCAGCACCGGCGGTTGCGGCACCGGCAGTTGCGGTGGCACCGGCCAGCAGCTCCTGCTCCCACTCGGCGAGCGGCTCTGCACCCTCGGCCGCGGGCTTGTCGCTGCCCGCACCCGAACGCGCCTGCAACCCCTCCGCGACGGCGGACGCGATCACCTTGGTGAGCAGCGCGGCCGAGCGGATGGCGTCGTCGTTACCCGGGATCGGGTAGTTGACCTGGTCGGGGTCGCAGTTGGTATCGAGGATCGCGATGACCGGGATGCCGAGCTTGATGGCCTCGCTGACGGCGAGGTGCTCCTTGTTGGTGTCGACGACCCAGATGGCCGACGGAACCTTGGCCATGTCGCGGATACCGCCGAGGGACTGCGCTCGAGCTTGTTCTTCTCGCGGGTCAGCATCAAGATTTCCTTCTTGGTGCGTCCCTCGAAGCCACCAGTCTGCTCCATGCCCTCGAGTTCCTTCAGGCGCTGAAGGCGCTTGTGGACCGTCGAGAAGTTGGTGAGCATGCCGCCCAGCCAGCGCTGGTTCACGTACGGCATGCCGACGCGGGTCGCCTCGTCGGCGATGGACTCCTGCGCCTGCTTCTTGGTGCCGACGAACATGATGCTGCCACCGTGGGCGACGGTTTCCTTGACGAACTCGTACGCCTGGTCGATGTAGGTCAGCGTCTGCTGCAGATCGATGATGTAGATGCCGTTGCGGTCGGTGAAGATGAACCGCTTCATCTTGGGATTCCAGCGACGGGTCTGATGCCCGAAGTGGGTGCCGCTGTCAAGCAGCTGCTTCATGGTCACGACGGCCATGTTTTGCCCAGCTTTCATTGTCGGTTGTCGTCCGGCGTCGGGTGATGCCGAACCCTGGCGTCTGCTGCGTGCCGGACCCAACTCGGTGAACCGAATCAGGACCGCCCGGCATGCGAGTGCGAAACCCTGGAACTACGGGGCTGCGGCGCAGGCGCGCGAAGTCAACCCGCTGATGCGGATTGCGGGACTGAGTTTACACCGTTGACATGCGTGCTTTTACCAAGCGCGGGTAGACCGGCGGGCAGGAGCGAAGCGACCCGGGATCATCGACGGCGGGCAGGAGCGTAGCAACTCGGGACCATCCCCGGCGGGCAGGAGCGACGCGACCCGGGATCATCGACAGCGGGCAGGAGCGTAGCAACTCGGGACCATTCACAGTGCCTCGTCCATCCACAGTTCGCGGCAGCCCCCTTCCCTACCGGGTCAAAGGCGGCTGAACTGGGGCGATGAGGTTCCTGGCAGCGGTCGCCGCGCTGCTGCTGGTGTGTGCACCACCGGCCCGTGGCCAGGACGGCAGGCTGGCCTGGCCGCTGCACCCGCGGCCAGCAGTGCTGCGTACGTTCGATGCCCCGGCTCCGGACTGGCAGCGGGGGCATCGCGGTGTCGACCTCGCCGGTTCGCCGGGTCAGCCCGTTCACGCGGCCGCGGCGGGCACCGTGGTGTTCGCCGGGACGCTCGCGAATCGGCCGGTGGTCTCGCTCGCCCATCCCGGCGGGCTCCGCACCAGCTACGAGCCCGTCCAGGCGCTGGTGCGCCCCGGTCAACTGGTCGACGTCGGCACCACGATCGGCACCCTCGTCGCGGGCCATCCCGGCTGCGGGACGGCTGCCTGTCTGCACTGGGGCGCGATATGGGGACGCGCGGCGAACGCCGACTACGTCGACCCGCTGGGATTGGTGGTGACGACGCCGATCCGACTCAAGCCGCTGCACGGCTGACGCCCACCCGAGTGCGTCAGGCGCGCGGGTGCGCCTGGTCGTGCACCGCACGCAACCGGGCGACCGTCACGTGCGTGTAGAGCTGCGTGGTCGCCAACGTCGCGTGGCCGAGCAGTTCCTGCACGACCCGCAGGTCGGCCCCACCTTCGAGCAGGTGCGTCGCCGCGCTGTGCCGCAACCCGTGCGGACCGATGTCGGGCGCCCCGTCGACGGCGGCGATCGTCTGGTGCACCACCGTGCGGGCCTGGCGCGGGTCCAACCGCTTACCGCGCGCACCCAACAGCAGCGCGGGCCCCGAGCCCGCGGTCACCAACGCCGGTCGGCCGTCGGCCGTCCACGCGGCCAGCGCCCGTTGCGCGGGCTCGCCGTACGGCACCGTGCGCTGTTTGTTGCCCTTGCCAAGCACCCGCAACAGACGGCGCGAGGCGTCGACGTCGTCGGTGTCGAGCCCGCACAACTCGCTGACGCGGATCCCGGTCGCGTAGAGCAACTCAACGATCAGTCGATCACGCAGTGCCAGCGGATCACCTTGTTCCGCACCGGAATTGGCCGCTTTCATCGCGTCGAGCGCCTGATCCTCGCGAAGTACCGACGGCAGCGTGCGACGCGCCTTGGGCACCTGCAACCGCGTCGCCGGATCAGCGTCCATCAGGCCGACCCGGGAGGCCCACGCCGTGAACGTCTTGACCGCGGAGGTGCGCCGCGCCAGCGTCGTCCTGGCCGCTCCGGCCGTCGCCTGAGCCGCCAGCCACGAGCGAAGCAGCGGCACGGTCAGATTCGCCAACGAGGCGTCGGGAGTGCGTTCGGACATGAAGGCGAACAGCGAGCGCAGGTCACCGAGGTAGGCGCGGCGGGTGTGTTCGGAGCGGCCGCGTTGCAGCGCGAGGTACTCGTCGAACTCCTCGAGCACGGACTCGAGCTGGACAGCCATGCTCCTACCGTCGCAGGGCGAGCGCCGGATGTGGGCTAGGCCGGGCGCGTGTCGGGTTAGGCTGGCACTGGGCTTGGCGGGCTGACCTCGACCAGCATCTTGCCGATGTTCGCGCCGGTGAAGAGCCCGTTGAGCGCGTCGACGCAGGACTCGATGCCCTTGAACACGGTCTCGCGGTGCGCAAGCAGCCCGTCCTGCTCCCAACCGCGCAGCGCGGCGAAGGCCTCGTCGAATCGCCCCCACTCGTCGAGGGCGTTGAACCCCTGCATGAGCGCGGTTCTGGCCAGCAGGTTCACGTAGTTGGACGGACCGGGGTGCTCGCCGGTCAGATAGCTGGAGATGACACCACACAGCACCACCCGGGCCTTGGCCGCCAGCCGGCCCAGCACCGCGTCGAGGATGGGGCCGCCCACGTTGTCGAAGTAGACGTCGACGCCCTTGGGACAGTGCTCCTTCAACGCCGCCGCCACGTCGGTGCCCTTGTAGTCGATGCACGCGTCGAATCCGAAGTCCTCGACCACGGCACGGCACTTCTCCGGACCGCCTGCGATGCCGACCACGCGGGCGCCCGCGATCCTGGCGATCTGACCGGCCACCGACCCCGTCGCGCCCGCCGCCGCCGAGACCACCACCGTCTCGCCAGGCGCAGGCTTTCCGACGCCGGTCATGCCGAAGTACGCCGTGGCTCCGGTGGGACCGTAGATCGACATCACCGCCAGTTGGTCGGTCATTCCGACGACCGGCGTGCTGAACAGGTCGTCGCGGATGATCGAGTAGTCCTGAAACCCCGTAAGCGTGGTGATGACGTCACCCACGGCGTAGGCCCCGCAACGGGATTCGACGACCTCGCCGATTCCAGCGGCCCGGATGACTTCGCCGAGCTCCACCGGCGGCAGGTAGCCCGGCTGCCCGTCGAGCCAGGTGCGCACGGCGGCGTCCATCCCGACGTAGGTGGTGCGGAGCAGCGCCTCGCCGTCGCCGGGCACGGGCGCCGGGGCGCTGACGAGCTCGGTGTCTCCGGGCTGAACCAGCCCAGTGGGGCGGCGGCGCAACAGGATCTGGCGGTTCAACCGGTCGGGCACGACGCCGAAGTTACCGAACGTGTGTCGGCCGCCGACGGGAAATCAAGAACCGACGCGGCGCAGCGCCTCGGGAGTCAGGTCTTTCAGTGATGGGTACCCGTCGATCCCCATGATGAGATCCGCCTCGGCGAGCAGCGAGCGCAGCACGTGCACCACACCGTCGGTGCCGCCGAGCGCCATCCCGTACGCGTAGGGGCGTCCGACGCCGACGGCCGTTGCGCCGAGCGCCAATGCCTTCACGATGTCCGCGCCGCTACGGATGCCGGAGTCGAACAACACCGGTACTTCGCCTGCGGCCTCGACGACGCCGGGCAGACAGTCGATGGCGGGGATGCCGCCGTTGGCCTGGCGGCCACCGTGGTTGGAGCAGTAGAGGCCGTCGACCCCGCCGTCGATCGCGCGGCGCGCATCGTCGGGGTGGCAGATGCCCTTGACCAACAGCGGCAGTTTGGTCAGCGAGCGCAGCCAGGGAAGGTCGGCCCAGGACAGCGAGTTGCCGAACGTCGACACCCACTTCAGGATCGCCGGCTGCATGTTCTCCTCCGGCGGTTGCGGCAGTCCCTCGCGGAACACCGGATCGCTGGTGTAGTTCGCCAGGCACTTGCCGCGGAGCTGCGGGAAGTTCGACGTGGACAGGTCACGCGGTCGCCAGCCCGGCACCCACGTGTCGAGCGTGACGATGATGCCCTTGTACCCGGCGGCCTCTGCCCGCTGCACGAAGCTGGCGGCCAGGTCGCGGTCCTTCGGCGTGTACAGCTGGAAGAAGCCGGGCGTCTCGCCGAATTCGGCCGCAACGTCCTCGAGGGGATCGGCAGTCAGCGTGGACACGACCATCGGCACCCCGGTGCGCGCCGCCGCCCTGGCGGCCCCGAGGTCCCCGTGGCCGTCCCGCTCGCAGATCCCCATCACACCGATCGGCGCCATGAAGACGGGCGACGGCAGCACTAGCCCGAACAGGTCGACGGAGAGGTCGCGCTCCGTGGCGCCGACGAACATCCGCGGCATCAGTCCCCACTGGTCGAATGCGGACACGTTGACGCGTTGGGTGCGTTCGTCTCCCGCACCGCCCGCGACGTACGACCACACCGACGGCGACATCGCCGCCTGAGCCCTGGCCTCGAGGTCGGCGAACGCCATCGGCAGCGACGGCACGACGCCGGACAGGCCCTGCAGGTAGATCTCGAGTTGATAGTCACCGAACGCCATGGGCCAAGCGTGCCAGCCCAGGGTCAGCCTTCGGTGCCGGATTCCGCTTTCGCCAATTCGGCTTTCCATTGGCGGAACGTCTCCTCGGTGCGACCGCGGCGCCAGTAGCCCGAGATGGACGTCCACTTGGCCTCGACACCGCGCTCCTTGCGGATGTACGCGCGGAGGTTGTGCATGACGGCCTGGGCCTCGCCGTGGATGAACACCTGGACCTGCCCCGGCGGCCAGGGCGATTCCTTGATCTCGGCGATGATCGGGGCGTGGTCACCGGCTTGGTCTTCGGGTACCAGGTCGGCGCGGCCGCCGCGGTAGATCCAGCGGATCTCGACGCCTTCCGGGGCCTTCAACGGCAGCTCGTCGTCAGGTCCGGCGACTTCGATGAAGGCCTTGCCAATCGCGTTGGGAGGCAACGCTTCCAGTGCTGCGCTCAGCGCAGGCAGGCCGGCTTCGTCGCCGGCGAGCAGGTGCCAGTCGGCGGCCGGATCCGGCGCGTATGCGCCGCTGGGCCCCATGAGATACGCGGGTTGACCGGCCTGCACCGAGGCGGCCCACGGCCCGGCGACACCGTGCTCACCGTGCACCACGAAGTCGATCGCGAGCTCGCGGCGGGCGGGATCGGCGTGGCGCACGGTGTAGGTGCGCACGGTGGGCCGTTGCGCCTCTGGCAGTTCGTTGAAGCTGTCGAGGGTGAGCGGTCGGGGCAGCGCGTCGACGTCGACGTCGTCGCGGACGATGACGATCTTGACGTAGGAGTCGGTGTAGTCGTTGGGCACGAACGTGTCGAATCCGGTGCCGCCCAGCACGACCCGGATCATGTGCGGGGTCAGCTGTTCGCTGCGGATCACCTGAAAGGTGTGAATCGGGCGGCCTGCCACGCGTACCTCCTGGTATTCGGCCAACCTCACCGACTATACGAGCGGGTCACCGACCACGGTCTGCTACCGCCAGCCGCCGTCCGGTGGACGGGCCAGCACGCCCGCCGCGAACTTCGGCTGCCAGTCGGTGGTCAGCAGCGCGCCGAAGTTGTCCTGGACCTCGTCGGCATTGGCGGTGTCGAGGTCCCGGATGGAGTAGAGGAAGGCAGGTCCGCAGTAGCCCGTGGCGGCAATTCCGGCCAGCACGTCGACGATCTGCTTGGCCTGCTCCTCCTGGCTCACGCCCTCGTCGGTGTTGCGGGCCGTGGGGGCGCCCAGTTCGGTCATCCAGATCTTCATGTTCCCGGCGCCGTGCGCGGTCATGACGTCGTGCACGCGGGCGACGTCCGACCAGCCGTGGCTCAAGTCGGCGACGATCCCGCCCGGGTACACGTACGGGTGCATGGCGATCGCGTCGAAGGAGCCCTTTGCCCCGGCGATGTACATGTCGTTGAGGAAGTTCGGCGGTGCATCGACGCCGACCGCAGGGCTGAGCCCGGCGACGATGACAGTGCTGTTCGGCTGCACCAATTTGATCGCCGGGTAGGCGGCCTTGAGCAGCGCCACATAGCCGGCGGGTCGCAGGACGCTGAACCCGAAGAACCGCGGAAGATTCGGCTCGTTCCAGATCTCCCAATCACGGATGCGGGCCTGATACCGCTTGACGACGGCGGTCACGAAATCGGCGTAGTCGGCCGTCTTCGCCGGAGGCGCGTACATCGGCGCGCCGGGCTCACGGGCCCATTCGGGTGAGTTGACGATCAGCCCGAGCACCGTCAGTCCGCGCTGCCGCGCTCCGTTGACCCAACGATCGACGTAGGCCCAGTCGAACTTGCCCCGTTCCTTCTCGACCGCATGCCAGTCGATGTGCACGCGCAGCCAGCGGGCGCCAGTCTTGGCGACGGCGTCCAGCTCGCGATCCGCATTCTCCGGACTCATCCAGATCTGGGACGCTCCGACCGAGAACCCGTACCCGTCGGTAGGCGTGACCACAGGGATGGGCGCCGAGCGGCAGCCCGTCAGCCCGAGCATCACGACCGTCAAGAGTGCCAACGCACACAGGCCGGCTCGGCCGCCTGCGCGCTCGCTCACGACGCAAAACCTACCGGAGCGCACCCGACCCCCGACCCCGTCGACGAGCCGGGCCGCAGACACGGTTCGCGCCAGCCCGCGCATGGATGGGCCCGAACACCACCGCCCCACCTAGCGCCGCGCGAGTTTCCACCTCCCTTCGGTGCGGATCACCAATCCCTGCAACTCCATGCTCGCCAACGGTCCCAGCACCTGTATCGGGGGCAAGCCCGCGGCGACGGCGACCTGGTCGACGGTGCGTGCGCCGTGGGCTGGCAACGCGTCGTACACCCGTAACTCGTTGGGCCCGAGGCCGTCCAGCGGTGACCGCGGTCGGCTGGGCTCGACCGCGAGTTCACCGATGCGGCCCACCATCTCGACGATCTCCTCGGCGCGCGTCACCAGGACGGCTCCGTTGCGCACCAGCGCGTGGCACCCCGCCGACGCCGAGGAGGTCACCGGCCCGGGCACCGCGCACACCGGTCGACCCAGCGATTCGGCCCACGCAGCGGTGCTTGCGGCTCCGCTGCGCAATCCAGCCTCGACGACGACGGTGGCACCGCCCAAGGCCGCGACGATTCGGTTGCGAGTGAGGAACCGGTGCCGGGCCGGACGCACGCCGGGCGGATATTCGGTGACGACCATTCCGTGCTTGGCGATGCGGTGCAGCAGCGCGGAGTGTCCCGAGGGATACGGCACGTCGATCCCGCCGGCGAGCACGGCCACGGTGATCCCGTCTGCCGCCAGGGTGGCCCGGTGCGCCGCGCCGTCGATGCCGTAGGCGCCCCCGGAGATCACCGCGACGTCCCGCTCGGCCAAGCCGGTCGCCAGGTCCGCCGTGACGTGTTCGCCATAGGTCGTCGACGCCCTGGTCCCGACGAGCGCGCAGCTGCGGTCGGCGACCTCGGCCAGCCGCTCGGGACCTACCGCCCACAACACCAGCGGTGGGTGGCCCTCGGGCCGCTTGCGCACGTCGACGTTGACGAACGGTGTGAACGCCAGCTGCGGCCAGTCCTCGGTTCCCGGGACCAGCAGTCGGCCACCCATGCGCGCCAACGCGGCGAGATCCTCAGCCGCACAATCGAGGTCACGGCGCGCCTCGGTGCGGCTCAAGAGCTTGTCGCCGACGGCCCTCCGCTTGACTTGGTCGGCCGCCGCGACGGGACCGACGTCCTCCACCAATGCCGCCAACTCGGCGCAGGGTGGCTCGACGACCCTCGACAGGTACGCCCATGCGAGGGCCTCGTCGTCGGTCATCGGGCACCGCCTGCCTGCCGGAAGCTCAGCGCGACTGTGACGTCGTCCAGACTCGGCGACTGGCGCCCGGCCAAGTCGGCCAGACTCCACGCCACTCGCAAGGTACGGTCCACGCCGCGAATGCTGAGCACGCCACGGTCGAGCGCCGTACGCAGCGGCGTCATCACCGCGTGCGGTGGACGGAATCGCCTGCGCAGCAGGGGACCACTGACCTCGGCGTTCGTGCGCACGCCGTAGGGCGCCCACCGCTCCGCGGCGGCGTGCCGCGCCGTCGCCACCCGGCCGCGCACGCTCGCGGTCGACTCGCCCTGCTCGGCGTTGATGGCGCCCGACCGGACGCGGTCCATCTCGACGCGTAAGTCGACGCGATCGAGCAGCGGACCCGACAGCTTGCCGAGATACCTGCGCTTCTCCGCAGCCGCGCAGCTGCAGTCCCGGGGATCGGCTGGTGCACACGGACACGGGTTCGCGGCAAGGATCAGTTGAAACCGGGCCGGATAGCGGGCGACTCCGTCGCGGCGGGCGAGCCGAATCTCGCCGTCTTCCAACGGAGTTCGGAGTGCTTCCAAGGCACTCACTCCGATCTCTGCACATTCGTCGAGGAACAACACCCCACGATGGGCGCGGCTGACCGCGCCCGGCCGGGCCATCCCGACACCACCGCCAACGAGCGACGCGACGCTGGACGTGTGGTGCGGCGCCACGAACGGCGGCCGGGTGATCAGCGGCGCGTCGGATGACAAGAGGCCTGCCACCGAATGGATGGCAGTGACCTCCAACGCCTCGTCCGGCGTCAGCGGTGGCAACAGACCCGGAAGCCGCTGCGCCAGCATGGTTTTACCGACTCCCGGTGGCCCGGTCAACATCAGGTGATGTGCGCCGGCCGCCGCGACCTCGACCGCGTAGCGCGCGTGGGACTGACCGACGACGTCGGCAAGCTCGCCCGCCTCGTCCGGTTCCGATGGCGCGGTCGACACCTCGCACTCCAGCGCCACCTTGCCCTCCATCCAGGCCTGCAGCTGACGCAGTGTCCGAACGCCGAACACCTCGATGCCGTCGATCAGGCTGGCCTCCGCCAGGTTCTCAGTGGGGACGACGACCGCGGGCCAGCCCTCCTGCTTGGCGGTCAGCACCGCGGGTAGCACGCCCTTGACCGGTCGCACCCTGCCGTCGAGCGCAAGTTCGCCCAGCAACACGGTCTTCTCGAGCCGTGGCCACGTCGCCTCGAGATGTGCCGAGAGCACCGCCGAGGCCAGTGCAATGTCGTACACCGATCCCATCTTCGGCAACGTGGCCGGCGACAACGCCAGGGTCAGCCGTGCCATCGGCCAACTGTTGCCGCAGTTGGTGATGGCGGCCCGCACGCGATCGCGCGACTCCTGCAGCGCCGCGTCGGGCAGCCCGACAAGGTGCACCCCTGGAAGGCCGGACGTGATGTCGGCCTCGATCTCGACGATGTCGGCGTCCAATCCGCGCACGGCCACGGAGAACGCCCGACCGAGCGCCATCACCCCACCCCCTGAACGTGGGTGAGCTCTGGGGTCCGCCGCCGTCCGATGCGGACGCCGACGACGTCGATCCGTATTTGCGCCCAGCTGCGTTCCTGACTGGCCAGCCACAGCGCCGCGAGCCTGCGCAGCCGTCGCACCTTCTGCGGGGTGACCGCCTGTGCGACGCCCCCGAACTGGTCGGTGGTGCGCGTCTTCACCTCGACGAACACCACCACCCTGGACGCGAGGTCGGCGGCGACCACGTCGAGTTCGCCATACCGGCACCGCCAGTTGCGGTCGATCACCCGCAGTCCGAGTGCAGTCAGGTGATCGACCGCGAGTTGCTCACCAAGAGCGCCGAGTTCGGCGCGGGTCCAGGACTCTGTCATGGCCCCACCCTGACCACGGGCGCGGACGGACCAGGCCGCGAGAGCGTCGAGTATCCACAGAGCGCGCTTCATCCACAGCGCGCTCGGGGCGGCGCTGGTCGCGCTACCCCATCGTCTCGAGCAGCGTGGCGATCTGGGTCGGCGAGATCGAGATGCCGCACTGGCTGCGGAGGTCCTTCAGCGGTTGCACGATGCCGTTGAGTTCGAGGAACTCGCCCGGATGCGCGGTGAAGTAGGACCGCACGTTGGTGCGCGCCTCGTCGGTGGACTGCGTCGCCGCGGCCGTCAGCACGTCGTTCGCACCGGGATGCGCATCCAGGAACGGGCCCGCCGCACCGAGCACGCCGCTGGCCGTGGTGGCCAGTCCGCTCGCGGTGCAGGGTGCGGCGTTCGCGGCGGGGATCGCCACGGTGACGATGACGACGGTGCCGAGCGCCGCGGCGGCGACCGCAGCGAGCAACCGGTGGCGAATAGACGTTTCGATCAGTTTCATTGCGCAACCCCAAACCGTTCAGTGGCCCGACGCCCGAGCTCACAACCAATGGGCAGCATCATTCCAAGGCCGAATCCGTGCCGCGTCCCGTTCGGCAAATCCACGATGGCCGAAGCCTCGCCGGCCCGCCGCCGACTGGGTGACCCCATGCACCGGCGACACGCCGCGTGTATAGCACTCTCGGCGTGTCCTGGGCCGTGAGCTCGAAGGTCGACCGGGCAACGGGCACAACCCGATTGGCGAACGAACTTGTCGGAACCCAGCGCTACATTCAGCCTCGCCGCCCACCCCCACATCCCTCGAGGAGACCACTGCAATGCGTACGCCCATCCGCCACGGCGAAGTCATGTTGGTCCCGGTCACTTGCGCTCCCGCGGGCACGTCCGAACGGGTCAACAGCTGCATCGTCGGCCACAGCGAGTCCGGTCACCACCACGTCCTCGACGGCGAGCAGGAGTTCGCCAGGATCGTGGCCGCCAACGGTGACGTCTACGTCGACCTCGACACCCCCACCCGACTGTTCCACCAGAAGGACCACGACCAGCACCGCGAACTGCAGGTCCCGGCGGGCGCGTGGCGCGTAGTGCGCAAGACGGAGTTCGACGTCACCACCACCGTCGATCCCAACCCGGTCCGGTACGTTCGCGACTGACGGTGCCGTTCGACGAGCCCGCGGTGCTCGACGCGGTCACCCGGTTCTGCCAACCGCGCAACGTCGACGACGTCCGGCTGACCACCGTCGGGCACCTCGACCGGGCCCTGCACATCCTCGAGATGCGCGGGCCCGACGTCCGATGGCGCACGGTCCCACTGTGGACCCCCGAGGACGATCCCGGTAAGTCGCTGTTCGGCTATGAGTTCAAGGCCGTGCTCACCGATGTCGGTCAGGCCATCTACGAGCGCGTCCTCGAGGTGGAGAGCCGCCGCAGGCGCATCCGCACCGAGACGTGGCTGGCCTCCAATGCGGTCGTGCCCGTGAGCCGCTGGGCCCGCTTCTCCCGGTCGCTGCGGCGCGCACACGAAGCCGGGCTCGGCTGGATGCTCCCGGTGCGCGGGGAATTGCTGCTCGTCCCGATGCCCGCCATCCGCAACGCCGAGGGCAAGCCGGACGTGCTGCACGACGATTCCGGCAGGCCGGCGATCGAATGGCCCGACGGCACGGGTACCTACTTCCTGAACGGCATCGAGTTCACCAAGTCGCTCTACGTCAAGGTGATCCGCAGCGAGCTGCTCATCCAGGAGATCGCCCAGCTCGTCAACGCCGACCAGCGCTCGATCGCGCTCACGTACATGTCCTTCGAGCGCCTGGTACTGGACTCGGACGCCGAGTTGATCGACGTCGGCGTCCGCGGCACCCGGTTGTACCGGCTGCCGCTACCGTTCCGCATCCGCGCCGACCGCGTCCCGGGGTATGGCGGATACGACTACTTCATCCACATGCGCGACGCCAGCCACCCCGAACGCGAGTTCGTCGAATGGGTCGACCCGGCCATCGGCAGACAGCGCAACGCCGAGCTGTGCCAGGCACAGGCCTTCGGGATCAGCCTCGCCGAGTGGCTCTCGATTCGAACGGAGGGATGAACGGCCAGGACGGTCCCAGGGAAACGCGCCGCCCGGGTATGTTGATTAGGCAATCCAACCCTCAGTTGAGCGGCGCCGCAGCGAGCGGACGCGGAAAAGGACACCGTCGATGCGATTCCCTTGGAGTCGGCTGTCAGTTCTGCTGGCCGTGCTGACCCTCGTCGTGGGCCTGACGTCGTGCTCGTCGAGCTCCAAGGAGTCCGATGCACTGCTGATCTACAACGCTCAGCACGAGTCGCTGACCAAGGAATGGATCGACGCGTTCACCAAGGAGACCGGAATCAAGGTCGAGTATCGCCAGGGCGGCGACACCGAGCTCGGTAACCAGCTCATCGCCGAGGGCGGCTCCTCCCCTGCCGACGTGTTCCTCACCGAGAACTCGCCCGCGATGGCCGCCGTCGAGAAGGCCGGGCTGTTCGCCGACCTCGACCAGGGCACCATCAGCCAGGTCCCGCCGCAGTTCCGGCCTGCGACCGGCAAGTGGACGGGCGTCGCGGCGCGGACCACCGTGTTCGCCTACAACAAGACCAAGCTCACCGAGGCGCAGCTGCCGACGTCGATCATGGATCTGGAGAAGCCCGAGTGGAAGGGCCGCTGGGGCGCCCCGCCCGTCAAACCCGACTTCCAGGCCATCGTCGCAGCGATGTTGCAGCTGACCGGCGAGGCGGCGACCGCGCAGTGGCTCGCCGGCATGAAGGCTGGCGGGCAGATCTTCCAGGACAACATCGCCACGCTGCGCGCCGTGAACGACGGTCAGGTCGACGGCGGGGTGATCTACCACTACTACTGGTTCCGCGATCAGGCCGAGACCAAGGAGATCAGCAACAACACGGCGCTGCACTACTTCAAGAACGAGGATCCTGGCGCCTTCGTGTCCATCTCGGGAGGCGGCATCCTGAACTCCAGCAAGAAGAAGGATCAGGCCCAGAAGTTCCTGACGTTCATCACCAGCAAGGCCGGACAGGAAGTGCTGGAGAACGGCACCTCGTTCGAGTACCCCGTAGCCAGCGGCGTACCAGCCAACAAGGCCCTGATTCCGCTCGAGCAACTCCAGGCGCCTGCCGTCAACCCGTCGGACCTCGACTCGCAGAAGGTCACCGACCTGATGACGAAGGCCGGCCTGCTCTAGATGGTTTCGTAGGTGGTCACGGCCCAGCCGGCACTCGCCCCGACCCCGACCGTCGCGTCTCAGAACGCGCGGCCGGGGCCGGTACTCAGCGCCGGCATCGTGCTGCTGGTCGCCGCGACGTTCGTGCCGCTCGGATACGTCGCATGGTCCGTGGCGTCGCTGGGCCCGGGTCCGGTCTACGAACTGCTCGCCCGGCCCCGGGTCGGTGAGCTACTCGTCAACACAGTCGGCCTGGTGATCGTCACGGTACCGCTTTGCCTCCTGCTCGGAGTGGGTGCTGCCTGGCTAGTCGAACGCACCGACCTGCCCGGCCGCTCGGCCTGGCGTCCGCTGTTCGTCGCACCGCTCGCTGTGCCTGCGTTCATCAACAGCTACGCCTGGGTCAGCGTCATCCCGTCGCTGCACGGCTTCTGGGCAGGCGTGCTGGTGGCCACCATGTCGTACTTCCCCTTCGCGTACGTTCCGGTGGCGGCGACCCTGCGGAGACTCGACCCCGCGATCGAGGAGTCGGCCCGGGCACTCGGGTCCAGCCCGGCGGCCGTGTTCCGGCGGGTCGTGCTCCCCCAACTCCGGCTGGCCATCCTCGGCGGCGGACTCCTGATCGGCGTGCACCTGCTCGCCGAGTACGGCGCATTCGCGATGCTTCGCTTCTCGACGTTCACCACGGCGATCTTCGAGCAGTTCCAGGCCACCTTCAACGGGGCGGCGGGCAGCACGCTCGCAGGCGTCCTGGTGCTGCTCTGCCTGGTGCTCATCGTCGGCGAGGCGGCTGCTCGGGGCAACGCGCGCTACGCCAGGATCGGCTCGGGTGCGCAACGCGCATCCACGCCACAACACTTGAGCGCCATGATGATTCCGGCGAGTGGAGCACTCGCCGTACTCGCCGCGCTCGCACTCGGCGTACCCGTGTGGATCGTCGCGCGGTGGCTCTGGATCGGCGGCACCCAGGCCTGGGCCTCCGGCGAAGTCGTCACCTCGACGGTGCAAACGGTGGCGTTGGCCGCGGCCGCCGCCGCACTGACCACGCTGCTGGCATTTCCGTTCGCCTGGGTCGCGGTGCGCTACCGCGGATTCTTTGCACGCTTCGTCGAGGGCTCGAACTTCGTCACGAGCTCCATGCCGGGCATCGTCACCGCGCTCGCGCTGGTCACCGTGGCGATCCGGTACCTGCCGCCGCTGTATCAGACGGTGTCCCTGGTGCTGGCCGCCTACGTGCTGATGTTCCTGCCCCGCGCCATGGTCAACCTGAGATCGGGCCTGGCACAGGTGCCCCCAAGCCTGGAGGAAGCCTCCCGGTCGTTGGGGGTATCGCCGACGCGGACGTTCCTGCGCGTCACGTTGCGGCTCACTGCCCCCGCCGCCGCTGCGGGCGCATCGCTCGTATTCGTCGCCGTAGCAACCGAACTCACGGCCACGTTGCTGCTCGCCCCCACTGGCACGAACACCCTGGCGATGAGGTTCTGGTCGCTGTCCAGCGAACTGGACTACGCGGACGCGTCGCCGTACGCATTCCTGCTCGTCGCACTGTCGGTGCCCGTCACGGTGGTGTTGTTCAAGCAGTCGACGAAGGCGGCGGCACTGTGAGCGGCACCGGCGCGCAGACGGCGCTCGAGGTCATCGGGCTGGCCAAGTCGTTCGGCGATCACGAAGTGCTGCACGGGGTGGACCTGCACGTGGCCACGGGCACCATCACCGCCGTCGTCGGCGCCTCCGGCTGCGGTAAGACCACGCTGTTGCGATTGGTTGCAGGCTTCGAAAAGCCAGACTCGGGAACGATTTCCATCGCGGGCAGGCAGGTCGCAACGTCCGGTAGGTGCACACCCGCCCACCGCCGCGACGTCGGGTACGTCGCTCAGGACGGCGCGCTCTTCCCGCACCTCACCGTCGGCCAGAACGTCGCATACGGGCTGGCAGTCGGCGGCCGCAATGCGCACGACCGGGTGGTGGAACTGCTGCGGACCGTGTCGCTCGACGAGTCCTACGCCAAGCGTCGACCCCACGAACTCTCCGGCGGCCAGCAGCAGCGCGTCGCACTGGCCCGGGCACTGGCCCGCCAGCCGGTACTGATGCTGCTCGACGAGCCCTTCAGCGCTCTCGACACCGGGTTGCGGGCCTCCACCCGCAAGGCCGTCGCCGCGTTGCTGGCCGAGGCGGGGGTGACCACGCTGCTGGTTACGCACGACCAGGAGGAGGCGCTGTCGATCGCCGACCAGGTGGCCGTGATGCGCGAAGGCAGGTTCACCAAAGTCGGTACGCCGCAAGCCGTCTACCGAGACCCCGAGGACCGGTTCACCGCCGAGTTCCTCGGTGACTGCGTACTGCTTCCCTGCACGGTCACCGCGGGTACCGCAGAGTGTGCGCTCGGCCGGCTACCGGTGCACGACACCGACGTTCGTGGTTCCTCGACGCTGATGCTCCGCCCCGAGCAACTGCTGGCGACGACGGTCGCCGACGACGACGACGGCAGCGGGGTGGCCACCGTGTTGGCGTCGGAATTCCGCGGCCATGACGTGCTGTTGACCGTCGATCTCGGCGACGACGTCGCACCGATCACCGTCCGCCAGCACAGCGTGGCCCCTCCCGCCGTCGACGCCAAGGTTCGGATACAGGTCAACGGCGCCGCCGTCGTCGTCGCCGATGAGCGCTCGCACCGCTGATGTTCGAACGGCTCATCGAGCACCTCGCGGCACACGGCGAGAACGTCGCGGTGCTCACCGACGACCAAACGCTGACCTACCGCGAGCTCGCCGAGGAAGTCACCACCGTCGCCGCCGAACTGGGCACCGAGCGCCGTCTGGTACTGGTCGAAACCCGCAATGAACTGGCCACGCTGCTCGCCTACCTGGGGGCGCTCGCCGCAGGGCACGTCGTGATTCCGCTGCCCGCGGGCGGTGACCACGAGGCGGTGATCCGCACGTACGCGCCGGATCTCATCGTGCGCGGCGGGATCGTCGAACATCGACACACCCCCGCCCGTCGCATGCATCCCGAGCTCGCGATGCTGATGTCGACGTCCGGCAGCACGGGTTCGCCGAAGCTGGTACGACTGTCGCGGGCCAACCTGGCCGCCAATGCGGAGTCGATCGGCCAGTATCTCGACATAAGGCAAAATGACAGGGCGGCAACGACATTGCCCATGTCGTACTGCTACGGCCTGTCCGTGATTCACAGCCACCTGCTCGGCGGCGCCGGAATCATTCTGACGGACCGCTCCGTAGTCGACGACGAGTTCTGGGAGGCGTTCCGGCGTCATCGTGGGACCACGTTCGCCGGCGTCCCCCACACCTTCGACTTGCTCGACCGCATTGGGTTCGACGGCTCGGCGGTACCCGAGTTGCGCTACGTCACCCAGGCCGGAGGCCGACTGTCGCCGGGGCAAGTGCGGCGCTTCGCGGCCCTTGGCAGCCAGCACGGCTGGGACCTGTTCGTCATGTACGGGGCGACCGAGGCGACGGCCCGAATGGCCTATCTGCCAACCGAACTCGCTTTCGACAACCCAAGTTGCATCGGAATCCCCATCCCCGGTGGCGAATTCCACATCGAGCGGACGGAGGACGGAGCCGACGGCATCGGCGAATTGGTATACCGCGGGCCCAACCTCATGATGGGCTACGCCACCGCACCAGACGATCTCACCCTCGGCCGGTGCGTCGGCGAACTTCGCACCGGCGACATCGCCCGCAGACATCCGAACGGGCTGTACGAAGTACTCACCCGCAGCAGCCGCTACGTCAAGATGTACGGCCTGCGCATCGACCTGCAGCACGTCGAGGAGTCCCTGCGCGGCCGCGGCGTGTCGGCGATCTGCACCGACGGCGACGGACATCTGCTGGTCGCCGCCGCGGACCGGCCCGAGGGCTGTGACGTCCGGCTGGCCGCGGCCGCGGCGTCCGGACTGCCGCCCGCCGCCGTGCGCGTCTTCGACGTGGACGAGCTTCCGCTGTTGCCGACCGGTAAGCCCGACTATGAGGCCGTGCGCGCCTGCGGGCGACGGGCCGAACCCGATGCGTCCAACGCGCTCGATCTGCACACGCTGTTCGCCGACGTGTTGCATCTCGATCCTGCCGCCATCGACCCCGAGTCCAGCTTCGTCGACCTCGGAGGCAACTCGCTGTCCTACGTCGCCATGTCGGTGCGCCTCGAGCGGGCGCTGGGCCACCTGCCCGCGGACTGGCAGAAGTTGCCCTTGCGTGAGTCTGCAGACCACGTCGCGGCCCAGGCGGTGGTGGGGCGCGACGCTCGAGACCAGCGTGGCGCTGCGAGCCGCCGCGATCGTGCTCGTCGTCATCTCGCACGCCGAGCTGTACGAGCTGTGGGGTGGGGCGCACGTCCTGCTGGGCATCGCGGGCTACAACTTCGGCAGGTTCTGCCTGACTCCGCTGCCGCGTCGCGACCGCACCCGCCATCTGCGCAACACCATCGCCTGGATCGCGGTGCCGTCGGTGCTGTGGGTCGCGATCGCACTGGTGATCACCGACGACTACACACCCACGAATCTGTTGTTGGCCAACAAGTTCCTAGGGCCGAGCGACAGCATGACCGCCGGACGCCTGTGGTTCGTCGAGGTGGTGGTGTGGATCCTCGTCGCGCTTGCCGTCGTGTGCTGGCTGCCCATCAGCGACCATCTGGAACGCCAGTCGCCGTTCGGTTTCGCCGTGGCGTTCCTCGCGCTGGGGCTCGCGTTCCGCTACGACCTCTTCGGGTTCGGGCTGGGCCAGGAAGCCTGGTTCACCGTCCTCGCCTTCTGGTTCTTCGCCGTCGGCTGGGCCGCTGCGAAGGCATCCAACGCGTGGCAGCGCATCGCCGTCACCCTCGTGCTCGCCGTGGCCGTCCACGGATACTTCGGCAACCCGCACCGGGAAGTGCTCGTCTTCGTCGGGCTGACCTTGCTCATCTGGCTGCCCGCGCTGCGTTGCCCCGGCCCGCTCACCGTCGTCGCGGGCATCATCGCCGAGGCGTCACTGTTCATCTACCTCGTGCACTACCAGGTGTATCCGCTGTTCGGCGACCACAAGGTGGTCGGCGTCACGGCATCGGTGGTCGTCGGGATACTGCTGACTCGGCTCCTGACGTTCGCGCGCAGGTGGATACGCGACCGGCGCGTCCAGCCGGTCAGCCAGTCAGCCCGCAGGTTGCTCCCGCTCGGCGATGAGCCCCTCCTGCACCAAGGTGGCGGCGATCGCGCCGTCGGCGCCAACCAGGCTTGCGGTGATGACGCCGCGACCACGCGCAGCGGCGGGTGAGCGCGACTCCAGCAGATTCCACTGATCCGCGCGGATCGGCCGGTGGAACCAGATCGACGAGTCGGTGGTACCGCTGCGATGGGTACGCGCCTTCATGGAATGGCCGTGCACCTGAAGCGCAGGATCGATCATGTACACGTCGCAGACGTAGGCGGCGACGATGGTGTGCAGCAACGGTTCCGGTGGTACGGGGACCTTCACTCGCCACCACATCCGTCGCACGAACTCACCGGACGAGCGGTCGTCGTCGAGTCGAATGTCGAGCTCCTCCAACGGCATCGACGGCGCTGGCCCCGCGGGGCCCGTGGGGGCGAGCGCTTCAGGTGCTCCTGGCAGCACCAGGCCGAGTCCGTGTTCGGGGCCGGACAGGGCGGCCGAGAACGCCACGCTGGAGGTGGTGAGCAGTCGTCCGTCCTGCCGGGAGTCGACCCGGCGGGCGGCTGCGGTGCGCCCGTCGTATACGTGTGCCACGGCGTACTCGACGTCATCACCTGCCTCGCCGCCCCGCAGGAACTGCAGATGCATGTTGGTGGGCAGCTTGGCTGGATCGTCCACCGATCGGCATGCGGCGGCCAGGCTCTGTGCCATGAACTGACCGCCGAAGGACCGCTTGCCCACCGGTCCGCTGGCGGGCCCCACCCAGGTGCGCTCGTCGGCACCGGGCCGAAGCTCGAGCAGGTCGAGCAGGGCGCTCACGCCACCGTCCCCGACTCGAAGAGCCCAGCCAGTTCTTCGTCGCCGAGTCCGAGGATGGTGCGCAACACGTCCGCGGTGTGGTCGCCGAGCGCCGGCGCTGCGACCGCCTTCGGGTAGGCGCCGTCGATCGACAGCGGCAACCCAGGCGCCAGGTACTCGCCGATGCGCGGCTGATCCAAGGTCGTGAACAACGGGTTCTCGGTCACCTTGGCGTCGGTCACGACGTCGGCGAAGCTGCGGTAGCGCTCCCAGAGGATCGACGTCGTCGACAGTGCGGCGGCCACCTCGTCGGCGGTGTGGCTGGTGAACCACACGGTGAAAAGTCCGGTGAGCGCGTCGCGGTGGCGGTACCGGTCCCCCTCGTCGGTGAAGTCCGCCCCGAGCGTCTCCCCCAGTGCAGCAACGGCTTTCGCAGTTCCGGTCAGCTCGGTCAGATCCCTGAAGTGCCTGCCGGTGAGCGCGACGACCATGAACGCCACTCCGTCGCCGCTGGCGAACTGCTGGCCGTACTGCCCGAAGATCGAGTTGCCGATCCGTTCGCGCGGGGTGCCGTTCACCATGACCTCGGTGAGGAAGCTCAGGTTTCCCGCCGTCGCGAGCGCCACGTTCTCCAGCGGGATGCTGATCCGCTGCCCGGCGCCGGTGGCGTCGCGGTGCCGCAACGCCGCGGTGACGGCGAGCGCGGCGTAGATGCCGCACGCGACGTCCCAGGCGGGCAGCACGTGGTTGACCGGAACGTCGAGGCCCGCGGGACCGGTGACGAGCGGAAACCCGAGACCGGCGTTGACGGTGTAGTCGACTCCGGTGCCGCCGTCGGCGCGTCCGGACACCTCGACGTGGATGAGATCGGGCCGCAGGGCGACCAGCGTGTCGTACGAATGCCATTGGCGCCCTGCCACGTTGGTGATCAGGACGCCACTGTCGGAAATGAGCCGGGAGATCAGCCGTTGGCCCTCCTCGGAGCGTACGTCGACGGCGACCGAGCGCTTGCCCTTGTTCAACCCGGCCCAGTAGATGCTGTCGCCTGCGTCGGTGACGGGCCAGCGGTGATAGTCGGCGGCTCCGCCGACCGGGTCGACGCGAATGACCTCCGCTCCGAGCTGGGCGAGCGTCATCCCCGCGAGCGGCACCGCAACGAAGCTGGAGATCTCGATGATCCGCACGCCGGCCAGCGGCCGTGTCGCGTCTGAAGTCACGGGCTCACGATATTGGCTGCCGGCTCAGGGGTACCGCGCACGCCCTCGCCGATCCGTCAGACGAGCTCGACGGCGTCCGCGATCGAATCCAAGACCCGGCTGGGCCGGAACGGGTACCGCTCGATGTCGGCGCGCGTGGTCGAGCCGGTGAGCACCAGAATGGTCTCCAGCCCGGCCTCGATTCCGGCGACCACGTCGGTGTCCATCCGGTCACCGACCATCACCGTGCTCTCCGAGTGCGCTTCGATGCGATTCATGGCGCTGCGGAACATCATCGGGTTGGGCTTGCCGACGAAGTAGGGCTCCCGGTTGGTGGCCTTGGTGATCAGCGCGGCGACTGATCCGGTGGCCGGTAGCGGACCCTCGGCCGACGGCCCGCTGACGTCGGGGTTGGTCGCGATGAACCGGGCACCGTCGAGGATCAGCCGGATGGCCTTGGTGATCGCCTCGAACGAGTACGTACGCGTCTCGCCGAGCACCACGTAGTCCGGCGCGGTGTCGGTGAGCGTGTAGCCGACCTCGTGGAGCGCCGTGGTCAGCCCCGCCTCACCGATGACATAGGCCGAACCACCGGGCAATTGGTCGTGCAGGAACGTCGCGGTGGCCAGGGCCGAAGTCCAGATCGCAGCTTCCGGCACGATCAGCCCCGAGCGAGTCAACCGCGCGGCGAGGTCACGCGGGGTGAAGATCGAGTTGTTGGTCAGCACCAGGAACGGGCGCTGTTCGTCGACGAGTCGCTGCAGAAACTCGGCCGCGCCGGGCAGCGCGTGTTCCTCCCGCACCAGGACGCCATCCATGTCGGTGAGCCAGCACATGGCCTTCTCTCGCACGGAACCATCCTCCCAAGCCGCCGGGTCAGATATCAGCGAACGACCACAGACGACGGTGTCCGCGGGTCACCGAGCATGTCCCGGTGCGAAGGCGGCTGACGACCTTCGGCGTCCGTGATGCCGTACCGCGTCGCGAGCTCGGCACCGATCAGCGTCTGTCCGCTCAACTCGGCCAGCGCGGGATCACGGTACAGCGCGTCGATCACGCGTCCCGTGAACTCCGGGGTTTCCGCGTGCTTGGCCGTCTCCTCCAATGCCTTCGGGTGTCCGTCGAAGGCGCGGCGGAACTTCTCGGTCAACAGGATGCCCATCCAGATGGACACGGTGACCACGCCCGTCCCGGCGAAGTCGACCGCCATGTCGGCGGCCAGCTTGTCGACCCCGGCCTTCTGCGCGCCGTAGGCCGGGCCGTGCATGTAGCAGACCGACCCCGGCGACGACGTGAACGCGATCAGCCCGCGCTCCCGGCCGACCATCAGCGGGGCCGCGTACCAGGATGCCACGTACGACGACCGCAACCCGACGTCGAGCACGTCGGCGAGCGCAAGTGGCTTCTCCCAGAACGGCTTCGGGTTCACCAGGTCGTCGTGGATGGTCGCGGCGTTGTTGACCAGCAGGTCCAGCCGCCCGCAATCGTCTCGCACCCGCTCGAACAATGCCGCGACCTCGCCGTCGTCGCGGTGGTCGACGGTGACGGGAATGCCTCCGTCACCGGGATCGGTCACCGTCCTACCCGTGAGGTACACCCGCCAACCTGCCACGCGCAGCGCGGCTGCGATACCGCGACCCGCGCCGCGGCTCGCTCCCGTCACGACGGCGACTGGTGCTCGATCTTCGGTCACGACACGACGCTATCGCGCGGACGACGAACGTTCGGCGCCGTAGCGCACAGCGTTCCGACGCCGACCCCGGCCAGCTCGATGATCTGCTTTGCGGGTACGTCCACGCCCGACGTTGCGAAGGCGGACTTCGCTGCGGTCAGGAGCGCGTCGACGTTGCATTGGGCGTCGACGCGCTCACTAGAAGGTGTTGACCAGCATTCGCTGTTCGACCATCGCGCGCGACATTGTGTAGTGGTGGTAGTGCAGCGCGCATTTGAGCACGCAGATGAGCAACAAATTCGGATCCGGTCGCCGGCGGATCATCCTCGTCATGCGGCGGCGATAGATCCGCCGTAGCTCCGGGTCGGGAACGTTGTTCATCAACCGCAGGAATAGGCCGAGCGCTCGCAGCGCATCGAGTGACTGCGATCGCCATTTCTGCCACGGATGCTGGCGCCAGTAGTCATTGCGAACCCGGGCGGGATCGAATCGGCGTGTGAGAAAGAGATTCTCCAGTCGATCGAAGTAGAACTCGGTGTCGTAGAGGTCCTGCATCAGGCCGATGTACCCGTCGCGCAACTCTTCTCGGCTCATGTTCAGCGGAATGACATTCGTGCCGAATACCTGTTCATCGTCGAGATCGAGGCGACCTTCGCTCTTCAACCGTGCGTGCAGCGGCGTCTTCGGGATGGCGGAGAGCATGCCGACCATCGCGTGCATGATGTCGGTCTGACGCATGAACTCGTGCTGGGCCGTGAAGATCGCGGTGTCGTCGTTGTCGAAACCGACGATCATGCCGCACCAGACTTCGAGCCCGGAGTCTTGTACTTTGCGGACGCGATCGACGAGCGTGCCGCCCTTGCGGACGTTCTGATACTTCTTCGTCTCACGCAGTGATGCTTCGTTCGGGGTCTCGATGCCGATGAACACGACCATGATGTTGGCCGCGATCATCAACTCCATCAGTTCATCGTCTTCGGCCAGATTCGAGCGACGCCTCGGTGAAGAACGTGAAGGGGTATCCCTCGGCGGCTTGCCACGCGGCGACGTCGCGCAGCAGTGGCTTCACGGCGACTTTGTTGCCGATCAGGTTGTCGTCGACGATGAAGGCCATCGGCAGGTGCTGCTTGCGCATCGCCTCCAACTCGGCGATCACCTGTCCGCTCGTCTTCAGCCGCGGCTTGCGTCCGAATGTGACGATGATGTCGCAGAATTCGCACTGGAACGGACATCCGCGGCTGAACTGAATGCTGCCGAAGAGGTAGTTCCTGGTCTTGAGCAGGTCGTAACGGGGCACCGGCACACTGGTCATGTCGGTTCGCTCGAGTTGCTCGTAGCGGTGCTGATATCGCCCGTGGGCCCAGTCGTCGAGAAACTGCGGCCAGGTCGTTTCCGCTTCGCCGACGAAGATGACATCGGTCAGGCCGTCGAAGTAGTCCTCCTGCACGCTGACCCACGGACCGCCGACGACGGTGAAGACGCCACGGGCTTTGAGTTCACGCAGAATCTCCCGCATCCGGTGGCGCTGGACGATCATGCCGGTGAGCCCCACGATGTCGGCCCGCGCCAACCGGTCGTAGTCGATCGGCTCGACGTTTTCATCGACGATCGTCAGGCGATGGTGGTCAGGTGTCAGCGCGGCGAGCAGCGGCAGGCAGGCGGTGGGGAGGTTGCACTTCTTCCCGAGCAGCGGCAGGGCGTGTTCGAGGCCCCAGTAAGACACCTCGAAGCGAGGGTTGACAAGCACGATGTCAGCCATGATCGTCGCTCCGGACGGGACTCGTGGAACCGCGGCGCGGGTGCGACGCGGCCGTCGGGTAACCCAGCGCATGCACACCGCACGGCTGACGGCGAGCTCCGTCACGATGTCCAACGCAGCATTGCGCAGGGTACGCCCGCGGGTGGACAACGCCGTCGTCGAAGCGGTCGCCATCGAGTTGAGGAATCGCGATGTGGAACCTCACCAGGTCACGGTACCTCGCCGCAGGCACCGGTTCGAGGTGGTCGGTGACCGTCATTCCACGGTCGGACCGCGCGTCAGGATGCTGCCGCTCGTTCAGTGCTGGATCGATCGTTCGCGTTTGGATGCCGTTCAACGACAGCATGTTTGATAGCGTCAGACGTGGCTGATGCTCAGCTGTGAACGCGTTTCGTTGCAGATGTCCGCTCTCCGACGAGATCCTCGACCGCATCGACGAAATCGTGTCGCCCGGAACGGATGTCGGAACACTCGACCAATCCTATGTGCCGCCCGCGCTGGGGAGCGTGGACCTACGCCGCCGTTCCATCAGCGAAGCGCCATCGCCTGAGGCGGCGCTCAGTCGATCCGGGACGGCACCAGTTCCTCGTGCAACGCCGCCGCGAACGCGTCGACGTCGGCCTCGGTCGTGTCGAAGGCGCACATCCACCGCACCTCACCCTTCGCCGGATCCCAGTCGTAGAACCGGAAGCGCTCCCGAAGCCGGTCCGCGACGGCGGGCGGAAGAATCGCGAAGACGGCGTTCGACTGCGTCTGCTGCGTGATCGTCAGTCCGGGCAGCCCGTCCACTGCGTCGCGCAGCCGGGTGGCCATCGCGTTCGCGTGGCGCGCAGACCGCAGATAGAGGTCATCGGTCAAGATGGCGATCAGCTGGGCGGAGACGAAGCGCATCTTGCTGGCGAGCTGCATGTCGAGCTTGCGAAGGTAGGTCAGGCCGTCGGAGGCGGAGGGGTTCAGCACCACCACGACCTCGCCGAACATCATGCCGTTCTTCGTCCCTCCGAAGGACAGCACGTCGACACCGGCGTCGGTGGTGAACTCGCGCAACCCCACTCCAAGATGCGCGGCCGCGTTCGAGATCCTCGCACCGTCCATGTGGAGGGTCATCCCGCGCTCATGGGCGTGGTCGGCGATCGCCCGCACCTCGCGGGCGGTGTAGGCGGTCCCGAGTTCCGTGGTTTGGGTGATCGACACCGTCAGCGGCTGTGCCCGGTGCTCGTCGCCCCAGCCCCATGCCTCGCGGTCGATCAGCTCGGGAGTGAGCTTGCCGTCGGGCGTCGGGATCGTCAGCAGCTTGAGGCCCGCGACGCGCTCGGGAGCGGCGTTCTCGTCGGTGTGGATGTGTGCGGTCTGGGTGCAGATCACGGCACCCCAGCGCGGCAGCATCGACTGCAGGCCGGTGACGTTCGCCCCGGTGCCGTTGAAGACGGGGAACACCTCGACGCCCGCTCCGAAGTGCTCGGCCATGACCTGCTTCAGCCGAGCCGTGTAGACATCATCGCCATACGCGACCTGGTGCCCTCCGTTGGCGGCCGCGATGGCGGCGAGCACCTCGGGGTGAATCCCCGCGTAGTTGTCACTCGCGAAGCCGCGGTGCTCGGGATCGTGCAGGCGCAGGTGGTCGAAGCCGTGGGTCACGACGTCCAGTCTGGCGGAAGCCGTCAGTCGGGCAACCGAAGCTCGGGCTTCTCGACCTCTTCGATGTTGACGTCCTTGAACGTGATCACCCGAACCTGCTTGACGAAACGCGCAGGTCGGTACATGTCCCACACCCACGCGTCGGCGAGCCTTAGCTCGAAGTAGACCTCGCCGTCGGAGTTGCGGGGCACCAGTTCGACGCTGTTGGCCAGGTAGAACCGCCGCTCGGTCTCCACGACATAGCTGAACTGGCCCACGATGTCCTTGTATTCGCGGTACAGCGAGAGTTCCATCTCGGTCTCGTACTTCTCGAGATCTTCGGCACTCATCTATTCAGCGGTCCTTCTGGTCGGTTGGTCTCATCTTTCCTCACCCGAACTCTCGGCGCTGCTCCGGCTCCGGATCCGGCCCATCGATGGTGCGCTCTGCATCTTCCCGGTCCAAATCGCGCACCACCACCTCGGTCCGGTTACCCGCCCGCCGCACGTTCACGAACGAGTACCGGTGCTCGCTGCACGGGCCCAGTTCGGCCAGTGCAGCGGTGTGCGTCGGCGTGCAGTAGCCCTTGTGCAACGCGAAGCCGTAGCCGGGATGGTGCTCTTCCATCGCGACCATCAACCGGTCGCGGCTCACCTTGGCCAGCACGCTCGCGGCCGCGATGCACGCCGCCGCGCCGTCGCCACCGATCACCGGCAATGACGGCATCGGCAGCCCTGGAACACGGAACCCGTCGGAGAGCACGTACCCCGGTTTCAGCGGCAGCCCGGCCACCGCGCGACGCATACCCTCGATGTTGGCCACATGCACGCCGCGACGGTCGACCTCGGTCGATGGGATGAAGACCACGTGGTAGGCGACGGCATAGCGTCGAATCACGGGAAAGAGTCGCTCGCGTTCGCGTTCATTGAGCTTCTTCGAGTCGTCGAGCGCGGCCAGGCTCTCCAGCCGGTTCGGACCCAACACGCACGCCGCGACCACCAGCGGTCCGGCGCAGGCGCCGCGACCCACCTCGTCGACCCCCGCCACCGGCCCCAAACCGCCGCGGTAGAGCGCAGATTCGATGGTTCGCAGCCCCGCGGACTTGCGGATGACCGTTCTCGGCGGCCAGGTCGCTGGCACGAAGACTCCTACTGCCCGGGAATCACTGCTGCGGATTGATCGTGATGACGCCACCCCACCGGCCCGGGGGCCAGGCGATGAACCGCGCCTTCCCGACGACGTTGTCGATCGGCACGGTCCCCGCCGTCGGGTCGCCGGTGCACCACACGCCGTCCTGCACCGCGGCGGGCTCGTTGGTGCAGTGCATGCGTGAGTCGGCCGAATGCGTGCGGTTGTCCCCCATCACCCACAACCGGCCATCCGGTACCTTCACGGGCCCGAACTCGTTCCCGAGGCACGGGTACAAGTACGGGTCGGCGTTCATGGTCTTCGGGTCGAGGTACGGCTCGTTGAGTTTCTTGCCATCGACCGTAATACCCGTCGCGGCGCGACACTCCACCGTCTGACCCCCGACGGCGATGACACGCTTGACGAGGTCGTTCTCGTCGGGCGGCACGAAACCGACCAACGATAGCGCATTTTGCATCCACCGGATCGCGGGGTTGTCCGAGCGGATCGACTTGTAGCCGACGCTCCAGGACGGCGGTCCCTTGAACACGACGACATCGCCGGGCTCCGGCTTCGAGAACCGGTAGGTGACCTTGTCGACCATGATGCGGTCGCCGACGCAGCCCGCGCAGCCGTGAAGCGTGGGCTCCATCGACTCGGACGGAATCAGATAGGGCCTGGCCACGAACGTCAACATGACGTAATAGAGCACCAGGGCGATGACCAGGAGAAGCACCGTCTCGCTGGTAAGCACCACCATGAGCGTGCGCAGCGAGAATTCCCTCTTGCGAGGCGCCTCTGCGGTGGACTCGTCCGAAACCTCGGATTCTTCGGGTGCGTCGGCGGCTGACACCGCTCCGTCGGCGTCGTCGCGAGATTCGGTCACGGCTTCAGACTAGCCAGCACGCGGCACACCGCGGCCATAGTCCTCGCGCGAACGCTCGTCCGCGACGTTCCGCGCGCCGGACGGGGCGCTGAGTCAGCGCTTTTCCTTGATCTTGGCCTTCTTGCCACGCAGCTCGCGCAGGTAGTACAGCTTCGCGCGGCGGACGTCACCACGGGTGACGACGTCGATGTGGTCGATGTTGGGCGAGTGCACCGGGAAGGTCCGCTCGACGCCGACGCCGTAGCTCTCCTTGCGGACGGTGAAGGTCTCGCGGATGCCACCACCCTGGCGGCGCAGCACGACGCCCTTGAAGACCTGGATGCGCTCCTTGGAACCCTCGATGACCTTGACGTGGACATTGACGGTGTCGCCGGGGCTGAAGGCCGGGATGTCGTCGCGCAGCGACGTCTGGTCGACGAAGTCCAGCGTGTTCATCGGTGACTTCCTTGTTGGTTGCGGCTCGGTCGCCTGCGTCGCGTGCGACGCGTCGCCGGGCCGTTGTCTTCGGTAACTTGGGTGTATCTCGCAGCAGACGCGGGCGCCGTGCGCAGACAACTGGTCAATTGTGCCAGATGGCCCCCCACCCGACGAAATCGCGCTTTCAGCGGCGGAGGCCGACCGGCGAAATCCCCGTGACCAACACGGGCAACACCTGCCGATCCGAAGGCACATCTCAGCCACTCGGCAGTTAGGCTAACGACGGAGTCGCGCGGCTTCAGCGAGAGCACGGTCCGATTCACGCACGTCAATACTCGGTACCACGCCTACGAGGAGGGCCATGCACCGCCGGCCGTCAAAGCTGCTGATGGTCAGCGCAGCGGCGATCGCGGTAGCGACGGTCGTCGCAGGCTGCGAGGCGAAGGTCTACGGCACGCCGCCAGCGGCATCCGACGCGCCACAACTGACGGTCGTCGCGCCACTGGGCAGCATGGCGCCGCTGCCCGAGGCGCCGCCCGACGAGCCCGCGGTCGCCTTCACCGGGCTCGCCGATCGCGAGGGCCAGGCCACCACCGAGGCGTCCAAGGCAGGCGCGGACATCACCGTCGCGATCCTCGACCGCAACACCGGCCAACTCGTCACCAACGGCAGCGGCTCCACCGTCGCCATCGCCTCGGTGGTCAAGCTGTTCATCGCCGACGACCTGCTCCTGCAGGTGGCCAAGGGCCAGACCACACTGTCACCGGCCGACCGCAAGACGCTCGACGACATGCTGCGGTCCTCCGACGACAGCGCCGCCGAAGTCTTCTGGAACCGCAGCGGCGGCAGCGCGATCATCAACCGGGTGACCGCCCGGTACGGACTCGGTTCGACGCGTCCCCCAGGCAATGGGCGGTGGTTCAACACCATCAGCACGGTCACGGACCTGGTGCGCTACTACGACATGCTGTTGGCGGGCACTGGCGGGCTGCCGCCCGAGCAGGCCAGCATCATCCTGTCCAACCTCGCGGCGTCGACACCGATGGCGATCGACGGCATGATGCCGGGCGGCGTCTACCCGCAGCGCTTCGGCATCCCTGAGGGCCTGTACGCGGAACCCGTTGCCGTCAAACAGGGTTGGATGTGTTGCATCGGTGCCGACTGGATGCACCTCTCCACCGGCGTCATCGGACCCGACCGCCGCTACGTCATGGCGATCAGCTCCATGCAGCCCACCGGCGACTCCTCGGTCGCGCGCAACACCATCACCAAGGCCGTGAAGACCATCTTCCCCGGCGGCCACATCTAGGCCTGCGGCGCTCCCCGCTCCCCCTCGAGCAGGTCGGGCCGACGCTCTTGCGTGCGACGCTCCGCCTGTTCGCGTCGCCACGCCGCCACCTTCGCGTGGTCACCGGAGCGCAGCACCGGCGGAACGTCGAGGCCACGCCAACTCGGCGGGCGCGTGTAGCTGGGCCCCTCGAGCAAGCCGTCGGAGTGCGAATCATCTTGGTGTGAAACCGGATTGCCCAGCACGTTGGGAAGCAACCGCACGACGGCTTCGATCATCACCAGGACCGCCGATTCGCCCCCGGCCAACACGTAGTCGCCGATCGACACTTCCTCGACGCGCATGCGCCGGGCCGCGTCGTCCACGACGCGTTGATCGATGCCCTCGTAGCGACCGCACGCGAACACCAGGTGCTTCTCGTCGCTCCAGCGTTGCGCGTCAGCTTGGGTGAACAGTCGGCCCGCCGGGCTGGGAACCACCAGAAGCGTCTCGTCCGAACAGACTTCGTCCAGCGCGTCACCCCAGATCGGTGCCTTCATCACCATGCCGGGTCCGCCGCCGTACGGAGCGTCGTCGACCGACTTGTGCACGTCGTGGGTCCACCTGCGCAGGTCGTGCACGGCGAGTTCGACGATGCCGGCCTCGATCGCCTTGCCAGGCAACGCTTGTCGCAGCGGTGCGAGATACTCGGGGAAGATGGTGACGACGTCTATTCGCACGAGCGTGCGCCCATCAGTCCAACTCCAGCAGACCGTCGGGCGGGTCGATCTCGACGATCCCGTCGTCCAGTGACCACCGACGTGACGATCGCTTCGACGAAGGGCACCAACACTTCTGCGCCACCGTCGCGCTTCACCGCCAGCAGTTCACCCGCGGGAGTGTGCAGCACCTCGGCGACGACACCGACGACGTCGCCCCCGACCGTCCGCACGGTCAACCCCTCGAGCTGATGGTCGTAGAACTCGTCGGGATCGTCGATCGGCGGCAGCTCCGCGACGTCGACCAGGAACAGCGTGCCCCGCAGCGCATCCGCCGCATCGCGACTCGCGACGCCGGACAATCGGACCAACAGTCGACCGCTGTGCTCGCGAACCGCGTCGACGACGAACTCACGCTCGGTGCCGCCGCGGCCCTGCTTGCCGCGCAACGACTTACCAGCTGCGAATCGTGCGTCGGGGTCGTCGGTGCGGACCTCGACGACCACCTCACCGGTGATGCCGTGGGCCTTGACCACCCGTCCGACGACGAGATCCATACCCCGTCCCGATCTGCGAGTCGCTGCGCTCCGGTGTGCCGGATTACTGGTCGGTGTCCACCACGTCGACGCGGATGCCGCGTCCGCCGATGCCTGCCACCAGCGTGCGAAGCGCCGTCGCCGTGCGACCGCCGCGGCCGATGACCTTGCCGAGGTCGTCGGGGTGCACGTGCACCTCGACGGTCCGTCCGCGGCGACTGGTCACCATGTCGACGCGGACGTCGTCGGGGTTGTCGACGATTCCACGAACGAGGTGCTCGACCGCGTCGACCACGACCGAGCTCATTCTGCGGCGGGCGCGTCGGCGGGCGCGTCGGCCGCCTCGGCCTCGCCTGCGGGCTCAGCGGCCTCGTCAGCCTTCTTGGGTGAGCGCTTCTTCTTCAGCTGCGTCGCCGAACCGGACGGCGCATCGTCGGCCGCGGCCAGCGCGGCGTTGAACAGGTCCAGCTTGCTGGGCTTCGGCTCCTTGACCTTCAGGGTGCCTTCGGCGCCGGGCAGGCCCTTGAACTTCTGCCAGTCACCGGTGATCTTCAGCAGCGCCAGGACGGGTTCGGTGGGCTGGGCGCCAACGCCCAGCCAGTACTGCGCCCGCTCCGAGTCGATCTCGATGAGGCTCGGATCTTCCTTCGGGTGGTACCGGCCGATGACCTCGATGGACCGGCCGTCGCGGCGATTGCGCGCGTCGGCGACGGCGATGCGGTACTGGGGGTTGCGGATCTTGCCAAGTCGAGTGAGCTTGATTTTGACAGCCATGCTGAAGCCATTCTCCTGTTGCGTTGCCACGCTGCAATTCAGCGATAGGGGCGGACGTGCCCGTATCCGGTTTTGCCTTACGTGTGTGACCACCGCGCAGCGCATCGAGCGAGAACCTCGCGCTTCGAACCTTGAGCAAGAAGCTTGCGGATTGCGCACCGAACGGAGTCGCACGGCAGACAGCCGCCCATTGTGCCAGAGCGTGCAGGTCGAAGAGAAATCGCCAACCCACCCGGAACCATTTGTGGCGTTTGTTGCGGCGAATCGCGGGTGACGGCCGCATCAAATGGCACAAAACGCGGGCCAGGACGCTAGACGATGCGGTCGAAGCACTTCGTCTCGACGCGGCGCGTCATCCGCCAGCCGGCGTCGGTGCGGACGAACTCGTCGTCGTACCAGAGCCCGCAGAACAGGATCTGGCCGTCGTCGGACAGTTTCATCGGGTTGAAGCAGATGACGCGCGACGACGCCTTGTCACCGTCGATCTTCACGTCGAAGTTGCCGATCAGGTGCGAGTACGCCGGAAAGTTGGGCAGCACGTCGGCCAGCCACTTCTTGACGTCGGGGAACTGCCCGTCGATGCCCCCCATCGCGGTGTAGTCGATGTAGGCGTCCTCGGTGAAGACGTGGTCGAGGTCGTCGAACTGACGGGTGTCGATCGCCGTGGAGTAGTCGACCAGCAGCTGCTGGATTTCCAGACGGTCGGAGATCTCTTCGAGGCTCAGCACGTCTCGATTGAACACCACCCGACCGGTGCGCAGGTCAGGCTTGCGGACCCTCGGCCGGCGGCCAGTGCTCCCCCGGCGACGCCTCCGGGGGCTCGGTGTGGTCACCGCGGGACAGCGGCACCCACTGCTCGGTCGGAGCGGGCTGCTTCGACGACGGGAAGTCGCGCAGCTTGCCCGACGGATTGGCGTCCCACTTTGCGAACGTGAGCGGGGTCTGCAGCCAGGCGTACAGGAGGTTGTAGGTCGCCTCCAGCGAGTCGAGGTGCGTGCGCTCCCACCCGTGGCTGCCGTCCAGCCCGAAGCCCACCAGCGCGGCCCGGGTGCCGGCGCCCGCCTCGATGGCGGCGGCGACGTCGGACCGGTAGTAGCGGAACACGTCCCGCGCGTAGGGGATCTTCTTCTCGTCGGCGAGCCTGCAGAGCTTGCGGGTCAGGTGGTAGTCGAACGGGCCGTGCATGTCTGCCATCGGGATCGTCACGCCGTCCTCGATGGAGTGCTGTCCCGGCGCGCACACGGCGTTGTCGACCGAGACCAGTTCGGCGACGTCGGGCGATAGGCCGTGGCTGGCGCCGTGGCCGACCTCCTCGGTGATGGTGACCATGATCGTGGTGCGGTGCGGGAGCACCAGCTTCTGCTCGGAGCACGTCTTCGCCAAAGCCAGCGCGACCGCGACCCCGGCCTTGCCGTCGAGGTGTCGCGACACGATGTAGCCGTCCGCGGTGAGCTCGGGGCTGGTGATCATCGCGACGAAGTCACCGACCTGCAGCCCGAGCCGTTCGAGATCGGCACGCGTGGACACCCTGCGGTCGACTCGGACCTCGACGTGATCCCAGTCGGTTGGCTGGGTGTCGATCTCGTCGCCGAACGCGTGCCCACTGGCCTTCAGCGGCATGACGGTGCCGGTGATGAACTCGTCGGGGTCGTCGCAGAAGATCCGGACGCGGGCCCCGGCGGCGAAGCGCGCGGAGAAGGTGCCCACCGGAATCAACTCGAGCCTGCCGTTGTCCTTCAGCTCGCGGACCATGCAGCCGATGGTGTCCGCGTGGACCACCAGCGCACGATCGGTGGTATCCGACTTTCCCGCGAGCTCGGCGGTGAGCGCCCCGCGACGGGTCAGCCTGAACGGCACCCCGAGGTCGTCGAGGATGTCGCCGATGTGTTGCATCACCGCATCCGTGCGTCCCGACGGGCTCGGCGTCTGCAGCAGCGCGAGCAAGGTGTCGACCATCCAGGTGCGTTCGGCCTCCGGCATTGCCGCGGGTTCGTCCGAGTTGTTGGACATGATTTTGGGGCGCCTCCCTTCTGAAGCGTGTGGAGCGGGTCTCGGTGCTGGGCGCAGCTCAGCCCTGTTCCACCGGACCAGGTTGCCACGCCCACGGTGTCGCGGCGGTGCGGGGGAACAGCAGATCCACGAACGCCTGCGCGGTGGGGCGCGGCTCGTGGTTCGCCAGCCCCGGGCGCTCATTGGCCTCGATGAACACGTACTCCTCCCCATCGACCGATGGAACCATCAGGTCGATGCCGGTGACGGGGATGCCGATCGCGTCGGCGGCGTCGACGGCGACCTTGACCAGCTTGGGGTTGATGTCGTCGGTCACGTCGCGGATGGTGCCTCCGGTGTGCAGGTTCGCGGTGCGTCGGACCACCAGGCGCTCGTTGGTCGGCAGCACGTCGTCGAGGCCGTACCCACCCTCGGCCACGGTGTCCTCGGTGAGCTCGTCGACCGGGATGACGGACTCGCCGTGGGTGGCGGCCGAGCGTCTACGACTCTGCGCCTCGACCAGCTGCCGGACGGTGTGCTTGCCGCTGCCAACCACCTCCGGAGGACGCCGCACAGCCGCCGCGATCACCTTGCCGTTGATGACGACGAGGCGTAGATCCTCACCCGCACAACGTTCTTCGATGATCACGTCGGGGCAGTGCTTGGCGGCCCACGCGAGCGCGCGATCGAGGTCGTCCGGTTCGGTGACACCCACGGTGATGCCCGCACCCTGTTCGCCACGGGCGGGCTTGACGACGACCGAGCCGACGTCCCTCATGAACGCGTAGTCCTCGTCGGAGAACGTCGCGGTGCGGCCCTTCGGTACGCGGATGCCGGCGTCGGCCACTACCTTTCGGGCGACGCGCTTGTCGTCGCAACGACTCATTGCCACCGCATTGGTCAACTCCGACAACGACTCCCGTGTGACGACGCTGGTGCCGCCGTGAGTCAGTCGCAGGTAGCCGCCCTTGCCGTCGAGCACCTCGACGGCGATGCCGCGCATGATCGCCTCGTCCGCAATGATCCGGGCGTAGGGATTCGAGCTCGGCGAGTCCCTCCTCGTCCTGAACCGGCGCGAAGAGCTTCTCGTTGATGGCGTTCTTGCGCTTGATGCCGAGCACCGGAACGCGCTCGAAGCCCATCCGCTCGTACAGCGCGATGGCGCCCTCGTTGTCGTGCAGCACCGACAGGTCCATCTGGGCACGCCCCCGCCGCGCGAACTCCGCGACCAACGAACGGACCAGCAACCCGCCCACCCCTGGACGGGACAACGTCGGGTCGACGGCCAAGCACCAAAGGCTCGAGCCGTTTTCGGGATCGTCGAAGAGTTGCGCGTGGTCGATGCCGGTGACGGTGCCGACCACGGCGCCGGTCTCGTCGTCCGTCGCCACCAGATAGACCATGTGGGGTTCGTGCTCGCTGTTGCTCCACATCAGGTCGACGTCGGCGGGCACCATGCGGCACTGGAGGTAGATCTGATTGATGGCCGCGCAATCGTCGATCGATTGCACCGGCCGGACGGAGAGGCCTGGCACGTCGGCCGGCTGGTACTCGCCGGGCCTCGCGAACGTGAGGCGGTAGGTGAAGCTCGGGTCGATGAAGAACTCCTGCGGATGCAGGGCGACGAAGACGTGTGGCGCGTCGAGGTACATGCCGATGTCGCGCCTGCCGCTGGCCTCGGCGCGCAGCGCGTTTCCGAACTCGTCGGCGTCGACGAACGTCTGGCCGAACACCAGCCGACCCCATCCGAGGTCCTGAACGACGCCGATCTGCGTCTCGGGTTCGACGTCTGACGTCGTCACGGCACGACCCCGTTGACGTGACGGTCTAGCCACAGTTCGAGTAGGCCCAACTGCCACAACGGGTTTCCGCGCAACGGGGTCAGATTGCCGTTCGGGTCGGCCGAGCAGCCCGTCGAGTGCGGCAGGCGCGAACAGCCCACGGTCGCGCGCCGCCTGGCTGTGCAGGGCGTCGCGGACGAGGTCCAGGTACGGCCCGGCGAGGTGCTTGAGTGCGGGCACCGGAAAGTAGCCCTTGGGCCGGTCGATGACCTCGTGGGGAATCACCTTGCGGGCGGCCTCCTTGAGCACGCCCTTCCCGTCGTAGGCGGTCTTGAGTTCGGGCGGGCAGGTGGCGGCCAACTCGACGAGTTCGTGGTCGAGGAACGGCACGCGGCCCTCCAACCCCCAGGCCATGGTCATGTTGTCGACCCGTTTGACCGGATCGTCGACCAGCATCACGGTGGTGTCCAGCCGCAGTGCGCGGTCGGTTGCCGTCGCGGCTCCGGGATGGGAGAAGTGTTGCAGCGCAAACTCTCCCGCCACGTCATCGGGTAGTTGCCAGCGCGGCTGCAGCAGCCGGTTGACGGCGTCGTGATCGCGGTCGAAGAACGCCTGCCGGTAGCGGCTCAGTGCGTCGCTCGGATCGTCGTCGGCGGCGTGGGCCATCGGCGGATACCAGTGGTAGCCGGCGAAGATCTCGTCGGCGCCCTGCCCGGACTGCACCACCTTGACGTGCTTGCTGACCTCCTCGGACAGCAGGTAGAACGCCACGCAGTCGTGGCTCATCATCGGCTCGCTCATGGCGCCGATGGCACCCGTGAGCGACGGCAGCATGCGCGCGGTGTCGATGCGGATCTGGTGGTGGTCGGTGTCCGTAGTGCCTGGCGATGACGTCGGAGTACTTGAACTCGTCGCCTTCCTCACCGCCTGCGGCCTCGAACCCGATCGAGAACGTCTGCAGGCCATGCTGTCCGGCCTCGGCGAGCAGCCCGACGATGAGGCTGGAGTCGAGTCCGCCCGAGAGCAGGCATCCGACGGGTACGTCGGCGACCAGGCGACGTTCGACGGCCGTGCGCAGCGATGCGAGGATCGCGTCCTCCCAGTCGCGCTCCGACCAGCCCGCTCGCTCGGAGGACCGCTCGAAGGCCGGTTCCCAGTACGTATGGAGCGTGCGCTTGCCGTCCGGCTCGACGCGCATGATGGTGCCGGGCTCGAGCTTGCGCACCCCGCGCAGGATCGTGCGCGGCGCAGGCACGACGGAGTGAAACGACAGATAGTGGTGCAGCGCAACCGGATCGAGCTCGGTGTCCACCCCACCCGCCGCGACCAACGCGGGCAGTGACGACGCGAACCGCAAAGCACCCGTGCCGTTTCCGTCCTCGACGTCGCACCAGTACAGCGGTTTCACGCCGAGCCGGTCGCGCGCAAGCACCACCCGTCCCGGAGTCCGATCTCGGTGACCGCGAAGGCGAACATTCCCTTGAGGTGGTCGACGACGCGTTCGCCCCACTCGCGGTAGCCCTTGAGGATGACCTCGGTGTCGCTGTGCGAGAAGAACCGGTAGCCCTTGCCGAGCAGTTCGCGGCGAAGCTCGGGGTAGTTGTAGATGCATCCGTTGAACGCCACCGTGAGGCCGAGTTCGGGGTCGTGCATCGGCTGGTGGCCATGGCTGGACAAGTCGATGATCGACAGCCGACGGTGGCCGAACGCCACGTTCTCGCGCGACCACGTCCCGCTGCTGTCGGGCCCCCGAGGAACCATGCTGTCGGTCATGGCGGCGACGGCCGCCAGGTCCGCCGGTCGTCCGCGCGCGATCTCCCCCGCGATGCCGCACATGCCTTTGAGCTCCTCACGATGGCCGAATGTCACCTGCGTGTAGCCAAGGCGCGACCTGCTCAAACACCAAGATCAACGGAGTGGCACAGCGCACAGCGAGCATATGAGGAAGGCCCCAGTACGCTGAGTGCCCATGTCCAGACGATTCCTGAGCGCGGCCACCGTTTTCTTGGCGGCGCTGCTCACCGCCTCGACCACGTTCACCATACCGATCGCCTCGGCCGACACCGCGATTCAGCCGGTCGGCACGGTTCCGATCCCCGACGGTCCCGCGCCGGCGTGGATCGTCGCCGACATGGACACCGGTCAGATCCTCGCAGGCCGCGACCAGTACGTCACCCATCCACCGGCCAGCACCATCAAGACGTTGCTCGCGCTCGTCGTGCTCGACGAACTCCCGCTCGACACCACGGTCGTCGCATCGGAGGCCGACGCGAAGGTGGAGTGCAACTGCGCCGGGGTCAAGGCCGGCCGGACCTACACCGCGCAGGAGCTCCTGGACGGGCTGCTGCTCGTCTCGGGCAACGACGCCGCCAACACGCTGGCGCACATGCTCGGCGGCAGCGACGTCGCGGTGTCGAAGATGAATGCCAAGGCGGCGGCCCTCGGTGCGAGCGGCACGCGGGCCGGTTCGCCGTCGGGGCTCAACGGTCCCGGCATCGACGGATACACCACGCCGCACGACCTCGCCGTGATCTTCCGGGCGGCCTTGGCGAACCCAGCATTCGCCGCCATCACGTCTTCACCGTCGGCACCGTTCCCCGGCGATGCCGGACCGGTGAACCTCGTCAACCAGGACGAGATGCTGTTCCGGTACCCCGGCATGCTCGGCGGCAAGACGGGTTTCACCGACCCGGCCCGCAAGACCTTCGTCGGCGCCGCGCAGCGCGACGGTCGGCGCCTCGTCGTCGCCATGATGTACGGACTCGTCAAGGAAGGCGGCCCGACCTACTGGGATCAGGCCGCCGCCCTGTTCGACTGGGGTTTCGCCCAGGACGGCGCGGCCGGCGTCGGAACGCTCTGAACCCCGCTCGCCGCGCGACCCCGTAGACACGCGATCCCACTCGCCGCACCGCGCCTTCTCCGTGAGCGTGGCGGTCTCGGCGGACCACGACGCTGACGTAGAAATCGCGGCCAAACCCGATACCCGACGGAGACCTGATCGCGCGCTGAGCGAGTCCCGTGCGCCATACGCTCGCTCATCGTGCGAAGACTGTTCGCGGTGATGGCGCTCGCCCTCAGCGCCGTCATGGCGGCGCCTGTCGTGGCGGCGGAACCCGACGTCGAAGCCGCGGGATCGGTCGTCGGCGCCCCGCCGGACGGGCCTGCGCAGGCGTGGCTGGTCGCGGACCTCGACAGCGGGGCGGTGCTCGCATCGAAGGATCCGAACGGGTCGTACGCGCCTGCCAGCACGATCAAGGCGCTGCTCGCGATGGTCGTGTTGGATCACCTCAACCCGAATTCGTATGCGCGGGCCAACATCGGTCACACCCAGGTGGAGTGCTCGTGCGTGGGACTGGCGCCAGGTCAGGCGTACACCACCACGCAATTGCTCGCGGGGCTGCTCATGGTGTCCGGAAACGACGCCGCCAACATGCTCGCGGACATGCTCGGTGGGCAACGGGTCGCGGTGGCCGCGATGAACGCCAAGGCGCAACAACTCGGCGCACGCAACACCCACGCCTCGTCCCCGTCCGGGCTTGACGGGCCCGGTTGGGAAACCGTCACCACCCCACACGATCTCGCGGTGCTGTACCGACAGGCACTCAAGTATCCGTTGATCGCCCAGCTCTTCCAGACCCAGTCGGCGTACTTCCCCGACAAGGACGGCAGCCCCCGAAGACTCGACGCCCAGAACGAGCTGCTCACGCGCTATCCGGGTGACTTCGCAGGAAAGACCGGCTTCACCAACCTCGCACGGAAGACGTTGGTCACCGCCGCACAACGCAATGGGCGCCGCCTCATCGTCGTGCTGATGTACGGCACCGGTGACCTGTACGGCCAGGCGATCGGCCTCTTCGACTGGGGCTTCAGCCAACCGCGTTGAGCGGCCACTCCGCGAACGCCCGGACGGGGAAGGTGCCGAACCCCTCGACCGCGGGTGGCGCCGCCGTGAACCGCGTGCCGCGTGGGGGCAGCGCGCCGAGGTTGGTGAGGTGTTCGACGACGTGCACCCCCGCGCCGAGCAGTAGCGTGTGCGCGGGCCTTTCGCCGCCGGACTCGGTGTCGTCGACGTTGACCGAGTCGATGCCCACCAGCGCGGCACCCGCGTCGATGAGATGTTGGGCACCGGCTGCGGTCAGGAACGGCGCGCCGACCCCGTAGCCCGGTGTCCCGAAGTGCTCATCCCACCCGGTGTGCAGCAGCACGGCGGCGCCGCGCACGTCGCGGTCGGCCAGGGTCTCCGCCCGGATGCCCCGCCGCTGGGCGTCCCACGCGTCGGTGAGATGGAAGACCTCGGCCCGCAGTCCCACCAGCGTCGTCAGGTCCAGCCCGGCCAGGTCACGCCCGTCGGCGTAGCGGTGAAACGGCGAGTCAAGGTAGGTGCCGGTGTTGCCGATCATGGTGATGACGTCCATCGCGAATTCGGTGCCAGGGGCGTACTTGGAGCGGGAGTCCGCCCGCGTCAGGTGCGGCGTGATGACGGGCGCGGGCAGCCCCGGATAGGTGACCAGTCCGGCGCGGATGCGGTGGCTGAGGTCGACGACGCGCGTGGCCGGGCGGGTTTCGGCGGTCGGCACCCCGCGGCTTCCGCGGTGCGGCTCCTCCACGATGCGCAGCCCGCGGAGTTCGACGGTGTCGACGAGGGCGAGTCCGAGGTGGGCGACGAGCAGCCGCGCGACGGTCGGCTCGTCGACGTCGGCCGAGGGCAGGTCGAGCCGGAACCCGGTACCGGTCAGGTCGCCCCCGTTGGCGAAGCGAATCTCGAAGTCGAAGTGGGCGCGATGATCCGGCATGGCAGCGAGCGTAGGCCAGCGCCACCGGAGCCGATCCACGGCACGCTCACCCGGTGGGACTGGCCCTCTCGCGCGACCGCGCACGGCTCGAAAGTCCATGTTCAGCAACGCATGCGCGAGAATGCGAGCGAGCTGCACCAGGCCCCTTACTGGCATGCTGGGGCGATGGACCGCCTCGAAGTCATCGCGTCCCAGTCCGAACGCTTCGCCGAGGTACTGGCCGACACCGATCCCGCGCGCCGCTGCGCGACGTGTCCCGACTGGTGTGCCTCCGACTTGCTGTGGCACCTGACGGAGGTCCACTTCTTCTGGGCCGGAATCCTTTCGCGCCGGGTGCTCAGTGATGCCGAGCTTCCAGCCGTCGAGCGGGCCAAACCCGATCGCCCCACCGAAACGTCGAACCTGCTCCGGCTGCGCACCCAGGCCACGAACGCCCTGCTGGACCAACTCAATGAACGCGCCGACCCCGAGCCCTGCTGGTCGTGGTGGCCGCCCGACCAGACCGTCGGGTTCACTCGCCGCATGCAGACCTACGAGGCGACCATGCACCGAGTGGATGCCGAGTTGACGGCAGGCCTGCCCGTGAGTCCCATCGCCATGGACGTGGCCGCAGGAGCCGTGGACCACGCCGTGGACGTGATGTGGGGCTGGAAACCCGACGACGCCGAGCTCAATGCGCAGTGCGTTGCAGAGTTCACCGCGACGGACACCCACGACCGGTGGCTCGTCGACGTCGGATACTGGACCGCCGCAAGCGAATCCGGCGAGCGGACCCCCGTTCCGGTGGCGTCCCGTGCCACCGCGGGCGACCCGACCGTCACCGTCACGGCACCGGTGGAGGACCTTGCCCTCTGGACGTGGACGCGTGGCGGCACGGTACGGACTTCCGGCCAGCCGGCCTCAGTTGCGGCGCTGAACTCGTTGATCGCACACGGGATGCAGTAGGGCGGTCAGCGAAAGACCCGGCCGCGCAGCACGACGAGTTCGGGAGCGTTGACGACGGCGGCGCCGGTCCGCGGGTCGTCCTTGTAGCAGACCAGGTCTGCCGACGCGCCATGCTCGAGGGCGGGGCGTCCCAGCCACGCCCTGGCGTCCCAGCACGCGGCGCCCAGTGCGGCGGTCGGGCTCATCCCGACGGTCTTGAGCGCGTCGACCTCGTCGGCGATGCGTCCGTGGGCGATCATGCCGCCTGCGTCGGTGCCCGCGTAGATCGGCACCCCGGCCTCGTAGGCCGCTCCGACCCGTTGGTGGCACGTCGCGTAGAGGTCCCGCATGTGCTTGGCGTACGTCGGGTACTTCTCGCAGCGTCGGCGATGCCGGGGAAGTTCTCGATGTTGATCAACGTCGGCACCAGTGCCGTGCCGCGCTCGAGCATCATGGCGATGACGTCGTCGGTGATGCCGGTACCGTGCTCGATGCAGTCGATGCCCGCCGCGATCAGGCCGCCCAAGGCGTCCTCACCGAAGACGTGCGCGGTGACCCGGGCGCCCTCGGCGTGTGCGGCGGCGATGGCGTCGACGAGTACGTCGTCAGACCACAGCGGCGCGAGATCGCCTACGCCGCGGTCGATCCAGTCGCCGACGAGCTTGACCCAGCCGTCGCCCCGTCGGGCCTGCTCGGCGACCGCGGCAGGCAGTTCCGACTCGTCCTCGACGTCGATCGGCAGGCCGGGCGTGTACCGCTTGGGCCTGGCCAGGTGTCGCCCCGCCCGGATGATGCGAGGCAGGTCGTCGCGGTCGTCGAAGCTGCGGGTGTCGACCGGCGACCCGGCGTCGCGCAACAGCAGCGCACCTGCGTCGCGCTCGGTCTCGGCCTGTGCGACGGCCTCGTCGAGATCCGTTGCGCCAGCAGGTCCCAGCCCGACGTGGCAGTGCGCATCCACCAGCCCCGGCACGATCCAGCCGCCGTCGAAGACGGTCTCGGCGCCCGCCACCCGCTCTGCACTGAGCACGCCGCGGTACCCGTGCTCTTCGCGCGAGCCCTCATCGACGATCCACCACTCGACGGGTTCCCCATCGGGAAGCCCGCGGCCTCGGACGTGCAGTGTCATCTGCTCTTCGCGCGCGCGCTCATCACCCGCACTTACTTCTGGCCGGGGAACTTCAGCTTCGACAGGTCGATGTCTGCAAGACCAGGCGGCAGCTCGTCGAGGCCCTTGGGCATGTTCGACAGGTCGGGGAAGCCGGCGGGCAACGCACCGGGATCCACACCGAACGGGCTGCGGGTCTTCGGCGGCGTCGGGCCCCTCCCCTTCTTGCCCTTCTGCTTGTTCTTGCCCTTCGCAGCCTTGCGGCTTCCACCCTTGCGGCCGAACGGCATTCCCATCTGGCCGGCCATCTGCGACATCATCTTGCGGGCTTCGAAGAACCGGTCGACGAGTTGGTTGACCTCCGAGACCGCCACTCCGGAACCGTTGGCGATGCGCAGCCGGCGCGACGCGTTGATGATCTTCGGATCCTCGCGTTCCTGGGGCGTCATGCCACGGATGATGGCCTGAACGCGGTCGAGCTGGCTGTCGTCGACCGCGGCCAGCGCGTCCTTCATCTGGCCGGCGCCGGGCAGCATGCCGAGCAGGTTCCCGATGGGGCCCATCTTGCGGATCATCAGCATCTGCTCGAGGAAGTCCTCCAGCGTGAGCTCACCGGATCCGATCTTCGCCGCGGCGGCCTCGGCCTGCTCGGCGTCGAAGACCTGCTCGGCCTGCTCGATGAGGCTGAGCACGTCGCCCATGCCGAGGATCCGGCTCGCCATCCGGTCGGGATGGAAGACGTCGAAGTCCTCGAGCTTCTCGCCGGTGGACGCGAACAGGATCGGCACCCCGGTGACCTCGCGCACGGACAGCGCCGCGCCGCCGCGGGCGTCACCGTCGAGCTTGGTCAGCACCACACCGGTGAAGCCGACGCCCTCGCGGAACGCTTCGGCAGTGGTGACCGCGTCCTGGCCGATCATCGCGTCGAGGACGAAGATCACCTCGTCGGGGTCGACGGCTTGTCGGATCGCGGCGGCCTGGCTCATCAACTCCTCGTCGATGCCCAACCGGCCCGCGGTGTCGACGATCACCACGTCGAAGTGCTTGGCCTTGGCCTCGGCGAGCCCGGCCGCGGCGACCGCGACGGGGTCGCCCGACTTCATCTGTTCGATGGAGGCGCCGCTGGGCGAGACACCGGGGTGCGGCGCGAACACCTGTACGCCCGCCCGCTGGCCGACGATCTGTAGCTGACTGACCGCACCTGGGCGCTGCAGGTCGCAGGCCACCAGCAGCGGCGTGTGATCCTGATCCTTCAGCCACTTCGCCAGCTTGCCCGCCAGCGTCGTCTTACCGGAGCCCTGCAGACCGGCCAGCATGATGACGGTCGGCGGCGTCTTGGCCCACGCGAGTTGCCTGGTCTCGCCGCCGAGGATGCCGACGAGCTCCTCGTTGACGATCTTGACGACCTGTTGTGCCGGGTTCAGCGCGCCCGAGACCTCAGCTCCCTTGGCGCGGTCCTTGATGCGCGCGACGAACTCCCGCACCACCGGAAGGGAAACGTCGGCCTCGAGCAGTGCCAGCCGGATCTCCCGGCTGGTCGCATCGATGTCGGCGTCGGTCAGCCGACCCTTGCCCCGAAGCCCCGTGAGGGCTCCGGTCAACCGGTCGGAGAGGGATTCAAACACCGGCTAAGCCTAGCGGTCCCTGCTCGCCCCGCCCGGTCTGGATGCTGGTCACCGCCATCGAGTACGCCCCGTAGTGGCGCTTTGGGGAGCCGAGGTAGTAGGTCATCGGCAAATTATGGAGGGCACACGGTCGGCATCAGTGGATGCCCGAGCTCACCGACGCAATGACGACCACGAAGACCACCGCCACCACGGCGAGGGCAACGCTGCCCCAACCGATCACCACTGCGGCGAGCGCCAACCCCCTGCCGCCCTCACCGGTGCGCTTGAGCTGTGACAGCGCGACGTGCCCCAACACGATCCCCGCGGGCGCGATCACCAACGACGACACCAAAGCCGCGATGGCCAGCGAGTTGGTCGGCGCAGGTGGGTACGCCGACTGGCCGACCCCCGGTGCGTAGGTCACGTACGGCGGCTGGCCGACCCCGGGCGGGTACGTCGGGTACGGCGGCTGGCTGACCCCCGGTGCGTACGTCGGGTACGGCGGCGGCCCGCCACGCTCCTGGGCCGGGCCGATCGGCGCGAGCGCGCCCGGTGTCGCCACCGGCTGCTGCGGGCCGAACCGTTGACCGATGACGTCGAATCCCCAGCACACCACGCAGCCGAGTCCGATGACGCAGTACCAGGCCGCGCCGCTGAGGAACCAGATCGAAGCCTCGCCGAACACGTCCCAGAACGTGCCCGAGTCATACGCCCGGGCGAGCAGGAGGGAGCCGATCAGCGCGGGCAAGAGGCCCACCCACCACATCGGATGGCGACGCCGCGAGACGCCCCATGCCACCACGAACAGAAACGTCGTGGAATTGGCCAGCCACGACAGCACCGGGGTGAAGGGCGACGTCGGCAGGACGATGTAGAGCGCGTAGACGCCGATGTCGAGGGCGCCCGCGATCAGCCCCGTGACCAGTGCAGGCAACTTCCTCGACGGCGTTATGGCACGCAGGTAGACGACCACCACGAAGCCGACGTCGATCAGCAGCGAAACCCCCAGCGACGTCAAGTTGTTCAGCGTGTCCGACCCGGCAAGGAACGGGACGTACTGGGTCAGCCCGTTCCGCCCGACGGCGATCACGGCTGCCACGACGAGTAGACCTGCGCTGATCGCGGTCTCGCGCGCGGCATTCGGCTGGCTCGAAACGTCCTTGGGCGGAAGCGGGGACAGCGGTCCGGGGTATTCAGCTGGCGCGCTCACCGGCGGATCATCCCACGGGCGCCCGGCATTCACGGGCCCATCCACCGTCAAACCTCTTTCCCCGCAGCGGAATCAACTCGCCTCCGACACCGGCTTGACCGGAGCCGGGGCAGGCAGCACCGAATACAGGTCACGCTCCAGTTCGGCGCGTGCCGTCGCGTGGTCGGGGATCGCATCACCGGCGACCAGCGCGGGCACGACGAGTCCGAACGCGTCGACGACCGACGAACCCAACGTCGTCACCTTCGCCCACACGATGTCGAGTCCGTCGCGCTCGATGACGGCCGTGAGCCGGGCCAGCAGTCCAGGGCGGTCGATGCTGCGGATCTGCAGCACGAATTCCCCAGGGGCGCTGCCGTCGAACCAGAGCACGCGGGGCGGGGCCTGGACGTGGCTGATCGGCACCGCGGCGGGGATCTCCCCCGCCCGCGTCTTGGTGGCCGCCGCGTCGCGGTCGCGGCGTTCCAACGAATCGATGACGTCGAGGTCTCCGCCGAGGGCCAGCATGAACTGCTGGCGGATGAGCTCGGGCGGGGGCGGCGCACCGAAGTGCGGTGATACCGCAAAGGTGTTGATCGCCACGCCGTCGTGGCTGTTGACGGACGCCGAGTGCACGCGAAGCGAATTCAACGCCAGCACGCCCGCCGCGTTCGGGAGCAGGCCTCTGCGATCGGGCGCGATCATCGTGACGTTGTACACGTGCGCGCTGTCCGAAGGCACCAGGTCGACGTGAACGCCACCGTCCGATGCCATCGAGAGGTATTGCGGTTCAATGGGATCGGGATGCGGCAGCGGTTCGCCCGCCATCACCAGCCGGCACCGCCGCACCAGGTCGCCGATGAGGGAGGCCTTCCAGTCACCCCATACCCCTGGACCCGTCGCCAACGCATCGGCCTCGGCCAGCACGTGCAGTAGTTCCAGCAGTGTCGAGTCGCCACCGAGCGCATCGACGACGCCCGCGATGATCTTCGGATCCTGCAGGTCTCGGCGCGTGGCGGTGTCGGGCAACAAGAGGTGGTAGCGAACGATCTTGGACAGCACTTCCACGTCGGACGGCCAGAGCCCCAGCCGGGTCCCGATCTGGGTCGCCAGGTCCGCGCCGATGACGCTGTGGTTGCCGCCACGCCCCTTGCCGATGTCGTGGCAGAGCGCGCCGAGCAGCAGTAGGTCGGGCCGTGACACCCGCGTCGTGAATGCGCTTGCCCGCGAGACCGTTTCGACGAGATGACGGTCCACCGTCCAGATGTGGACGACGTCGCGCGGCGGCAGGTCGCGCACCGCACCCCACTCCGGAAAGAGCCGACCCCACAGCCCTGTTCGATCCAACGCCTCGACGGTGGACACCGTGGCCGGACCGGCGGCCAACATCACCAACAGGTCCTTGAGCGCCTGGCGGGGCCACGGCGTGCGCAACTCGGGTGCCGCCTCGGCCAACCGGCTCAGTGTCGAGGCCGCCATCGGCAACCCCGTGGTGGCCGACGCGGCAGCCACCCGCAGGATCAGGCCGGGATCGCGCTCGGGCCGCGCATCGCGCGCGAGGATGACCTCGCCACCGAACTCGATGACGCCTTCGTCGAGCGGCCGCCGCACCGGTCGGCGCAGCGCGGCGAACCCGCGCCGCGGCAACGCATTCGCAGACGTACGCAGCCCCGCGTCGACGTAGTAGCTGATGGTGCGCGCAGCGTCGCTGAGCACGCGGGCCAGGTCGAACCGGTCGCCGATGTGCAGCGCGGCGCCGATCTCGTCGGCGAACTGGGCGAGCAGCATCTCGCGCCCCTTGCGCGAGACGCGGTGAAGTTCGGTGCGGACGTTCAGTAGCGCCAGGTGCGCGTCACCCAACGTCCCCATGGGCGAGGCGGGCGAGCGACTGGGATATCCGTCGGCCAGTTGGGCGATGGCCAGCGCGTTGAGCAGTTGGACGTCGCGCAGACCGCCACGGCCGTTCTTGAGATCCGGCTCGGCGCGGTGCGCGATCTGACCGCTGCGCTCCCACCGCGCCTTGGTGTGCTCGACGAGTTCCTCGAAGCGCGAGGCGACGCCGGTACGCCACTGACGCCGAGCGCCGCCGACCAACAGCGTCGACAGGTCGGAGTCGCCGGCGATGTGCCTTGCGTCGAGCATTGCAAGGCCGGCCGAGATGTCCTCGGCCGCAACCTTCAACGCCTCGGGCACCGTCCGGACGCTGTGGTCGATCGGAATGTTGGCGTCCCACAACGGATACCAGAGCAGTTCGGCCACCTGGGTCACGACGTCGCGCGGCATGTTGTCGTGTATCAGCGTGAGGTCCAGGTCCGAGTACGGCAGGAGTTCGCCGCGGCCCAGCCCTCCGGTGGACACGATCGCGAATCCACTGGTGGCGGTGATGCCGATCTCGGTGGCCTTGGTCGTCAGCCAGAACTCGTGCAGATCGAGCAGTGCGCCCCGCAGTGCCGCGGAGTCCAGTTGCCGCGACCCGCTGAGCAGTTGCGCTGCCGCCTTGGCCAAGTCGTGCGCGGGTCGCGACGAACCCGCCGCCGGCGCCTCCCATCGAGAGGCCCCGGCGGCGGAATCTGGTGTGTGCTTCGTCATCTCGGTCCTCCCCCCGGCTCAGGGTGTCGGCTGGTACTGGTTATGCGCCGGGAGACGACGTCAGATCACTTGTCAGATGGCGTCGGTCCCCCGCTCACCGGTGCGCACGCGCACGACGGTGTCTACGGGGCTGACCCACACCTTGCCGTCACCGATCTTGCCGGTGCGTGCCGCTTGGACGATGACGTCCACCACTTTGTCCACGGCGGAGTCGTCGACCAGGACCTCGACCCGCACCTTCGGCACGAAGTCGACGGAGTACTCCGCACCGCGGTAAACCTCGGTGTGGCCCTTCTGGCGTCCGTATCCCTGGACCTCGCTGACGGTCATTCCGAGGATGCCGGTCTGCTCAAGTCCCGTCTTCACGTCTTCGAGCGTGAACGGCTTGACGATCGCAGTGATCAGCTTCATTTATTTGGATTCCTTCCAAGTCACTGTCAATTGTTCCCGATCAAGCGAGTTCGTAAGCAGTTTCTGCATGTTCGGCCTCGTCGATGCCGTTGGACTCTTCCTCCTTGTCGAGCCGCAGCCCGATGGTGTACTTCACGGCCAACGCGATGATCGCAGTACCGATCGCGGAGTAGGCCAGCACGGCGAATGCTCCGATCGCCTGCTTGATCAGCTGGTCGAAGCCACCGCCGTAGAACAGACCCGTTACCGCGGCTGGAGCCAGCGGAGTCGCAACCAGGCCGACCATCAGCGTGCCGAACAGACCGCCGACGAGGTGGACGCCGACGACGTCGAGCGAGTCGTCGAAGCCCAGCTTGAACTTGAGTCCGACGGCCAGCGCGCACAGAACGCCTGCGCCGATGCCGATGGCCAGTGCGCCAACGACGTTCACCGAGGAGCAGGACGGCGTGATGGCGACCAGGCCCGCGACGATGCCCGATGCACCACCCAGGGTGGTGGCATGGCCGTCCCGGATGCGCTCCGTGAGCAACCAGCCGAGCATCGCGGCGCCCGTTGCGATGGTGGTGGTGATGAACGTCGCGCCTGCGATTCCGTTGGAGCCCACCGCCGAACCGGCGTTGAAGCCGTACCACCCGAACCAGAGCAGGCCTGCGCCGAGCATGACGAACGGCAGGTTGTGTGGACGCATCGGCGCACCGGGCCACCCGATCCGCTTGCCGAGAACGAGGGCCAGCACCAGGCCGGCGGTACCGGAGTTGATGTGCACCGCCGTGCCACCGGCGAAGTCGATGGCCTTGAGCTTGTTGGCGATCCAGCCGCCGTGCTCACCGGTGACGCCGTCGAACGCGAACACCCAGTGCGCAATCGGGAAGTACACGAAGGTGGCCCACAGGCCGGCGAAGACGAGCCAGCCACCGAACTTGAGCCGGTCGGCGACGGCACCTGAGATCAGGGCGACGGTGATGATGGCGAACATCAGCTGGAACGCGACGAACACGGTCTGCGGGATGGTGCCCGCCAGCGGGATAGCCACGGCGGCGTCCTCGGGCTTCAGCTGGAGGTACGTGCCGCCGATGAGTCCCTTGAGTCCCCAGTATTGAGTGGGATTGCCGAAGAGATTCGCAACGTCGTTGCCGAACGCGACCGAGTAGCCGTAGAGCACCCACAAGACCGTCACCACGCCCATGGCGCTGATGCTCATCATCAGCATGTTCAGTACGCCCTTGGCGCGCACCATGCCGCCGTAGAAAAAGGCGAGGCCCGGCGTCATCAACAGCACCAGTGCAGAACTCGCCAGCATCCACGCGGTGTCACCGGTGTCCGGCACACCCAACATCGGAAATCCGTCCACTCCCAGGTTCCTCCTTTGCCCATGCCACGGTTAGGCACCGTTGACCTAGGGCAGAACAATGCTGAGTGGTTGTTTCACCTAGGACGCGCTGAGGTTTCGCTCATGTGAACGGATGGAGCGATTTCGTTTCGGTGACGTTAACCGCCTAGTCGTCGGCGTCAGCCAAGTAGCGCGTCGACGAACGCGGCGGGCTCGAACGGAGCCAAGTCGTCCGGCCCCTCCCCTAGTCCCACCAACTTCACGGGCAGACCGAGCTCCTGCTGGACGCGGAAAACGATCCCGCCCTTGGCGGTTCCGTCGAGCTTGGTCAGGACGACGCCGGTGATCTCGACGACCTCGGCGAAAACCCTGGCCTGCGCGAGGCCGTTCTGCCCGATCGTCGCGTCCAGCACCAGCAACACCTCGTCGACGGCGGCGCGCTTGCCGACCACGCGCTTGACCTTGCCCAATTCGTCCATCAGGCCGGTCTTGGTGTGAAGCCGGCCAGCGGTGTCGATGACGACGACGTCGGCCCCCGTCGCGATCCCCTTGTCGACGGCGTCGAAGGCGACCGAGGCCGGGTCGGCGCCCTCTGCGCCGCGCACCACGTCGGCGCCGACGCGCGCCCCCCAGCTCTGCAACTGGTCGGCGGCCGCGGCGCGGAACGTGTCAGCCGCGCCGAGCACGACGCGTCTTCCGTCGGCCACCAGCACGCGCGCCAACTTGCCGACCGTGGTCGTCTTGCCGGTGCCGTTGACTCCGACGACCAGCAGCACCGACGGCTTGTCGTCATGTGGCAGCGCCTTGATGGACCTGTCCAACTCGGGCCGCAACTCCGAGGTGAGCACGTCGCGCAACACCGTCCTGGCGTCGTGTTCCGTCTTCACGTTGCTGCTGGCCATCCCGGCGCGCAACGCGGTGATCACCGATTGGGTGACGACGGGACCGAGGTCGGCGATGAGCAGCGTGTCCTCGATCTCGTCCCAGGACTCGTCGTCGAGGGCACCGCCGCCGAGCAGTCCGAGCACGCTGCGGCCGAGCGTGTTCTGCGACTTGGCCAAGCGACCGCGCAGTCGCTCGAGCCTGCCCTCCGTCGGCGCGATGTCGTCGAAGGCAGGCGCGGTGGCCACCGGTTCCGCAATCGGCTCGGGCTCGGGCTCGGGCTCCGGCTCGGGCTCGGGCTCCGGCTCGAACTCCGGCTCGGGCTCGAGCTCGAGCTCGGGCTCGGGTAGCTGAATGTCGGACAACGGGCGCTTCGGCGCATCGCGCGGAAGCTCGGCGTCGTCTCCGACCGCGGGGAGCCCGCTGGTGTCGATGGGCTCAGGCGCCCTGGTCGCCTCCTCGGGGAGCGGAGGGGCCGTGGATTGAGTGAAGGTGATGGTCGACGACGCCGTGTAGCCGCCTGACCGATCGATCGGTGTGGCGGTGTCTGGCCGCGACAAGCTGATCTGCCGCCGCCGGTAGCGCACCAAGCCGAAGATCAGCGCAGCTACGACCAGAACGGCGATGACCGCCAGTGCAATCCACAATCCCTGTGTCACCTGCCCATTGTCTCAGGGTGGGTTGAGGTGACTGCCCACCCCGTCGGTGGCCGCCCCGTCGTGCAGGAATTGCGGGCCCGCAAGCGCAGGCACATCGACGTTGTCCTGGGCTTCGCCGAAATCGCATTCCCCGTCGTTGAGCGCGTGAGTCGACAACGGATTCGGCGAGGTCAGGTGGCGGTGGAGACCATCGATTCCCCCCGGTCGCTGCGCTCTCCCTCGCGAGTGGGAGGACCCCCAGCCGCCGGAACCTCCTGGCCTCTCATGCGCTGCGAGATCACCGCCGTGATGCCGTCGTCGCGCATCGTGACGCCGTAGAGCGCGTCGGCGATCTCCATGGTGGGCTTCTGGTGCGTGATGACGATGAGCTGGGACACCTCGCGCAGCTGCTCGAACAGGCTGATGAGCCTGCGCAGGTTCACGTCGTCCAGCGCGGCCTCGACCTCATCCATGACGTAGAAGGGCGAGGGGCGGGCACGGAAGATCGCCACCAGCATGGCCACCGCCGTCAGCGACTTCTCACCACCGGACAGCAGCGAGAGCCGCTTGATCTTCTTTCCCGGGGGACGGGCCTCCACCTCGATGCCGGTGGTCAGCATGTCGTCGGGGTTGGTCAACAGCAGGCGGCCCTCACCGCCGGGGAACAGGGTCGCGAACACCTGGGTGAACTCGCGCTCGACGTCGGCGTAGGCCTCGGCGAACACCTGCAGGATGCGGTCGTCGACGTCGGCGATGACGTCGAGCAGGTCCTTGCGGGCCGCCTTGACGTCCTCCAGCTGGGTGGACAGGAAGTTGTAACGCTCCTCCAGCGCCGCGAACTCCTCGAGCGCCAACGGATTGACTCGACCCAACTCGGCGAGCTCACGTTCGGCCTTCTTGGCGCGCCGCTCCTGAGTCGGGCGGTCGTACGGCATGGGCGCGGGCGCGGTGACCTGCTCGCCCCGCTCCTTGGCCTGCTCGTACTCGGTGAGCTCGAGCTCGGTCGGCGGCAGCGACACGTGCGGGCCGTACTCCTCGACCAGATCGGCCGCGGCCAAGCCAAAATGCTCAAGTGCATGCTGCTCGAGTTGTTCGATGCGAAGGGCCGCTTGGGCTTTCGCGACCTCGTCGCGGTGCAGCGCGTCGGTCAGCGCGGTGATCCTGGAGGTGAGCTCGCCCGCCTCCTCACGCACCTTGGCCAGTGCGTCGGTGCGAAGCCTGCGCTCGGCGGCCAATTCGTCCCGGTGGCGGGAGGCGGCGGCGACGGCGGCGCTCAGCTTCGCCGCGACCAGCCGGCCCGCCTCGGCCACCGCCGTGGCAACCTTCGCGGCATGCTCACGGGCCTCCCGCGCCCGTTGCGCGCGCAGCCGGGCCTCGCGTTCGGTGGCCGCCGCGCGGCGCAGCGAATCCGCCCGGCCCCGAACGGCGTTCGCGCGCTCCTCGGCGGTACGCACCGCAAGCCGGGCCTCCACCTCGGCGGCCCGTGCGGCCTCGGCAGCGGAGACCAGCTCCTGCCGGTGGGTCGGCTCGGCCTCGAACATCGGTGCCTGCTGCGCGTTGTGCAACCGGGTCTCGAGCTCGGTCAGCTCCTCGACCGTGCGCGCGCGGCTGGTCTCCAGCTCGTCGCGCTGGGTCATCAGCCGCTGCCACTCCTCCTCGGCGGCCCGGGCGTCCTGGCCGAGTCGACCGAGCTGCTCGTAGATCGACGAGATCGCGGCGTCGGATTCGTTGAGCGCCGCGAGCGCCTCTTCGGCGGCGTCCTGACGGGCCGCCTGCTCGGTAAGCGCGCCGGACAGCGCGGCGGTCATCTCGTGGGCCTGCCGTTCGGAGGCCTGCAACTCGGCGCGCGCCTTCTCGATCTCCGAGGTGATCTCCAGCGTGCTCGGTTTGCGATCGGAGCCGCCGCTGACCCAGCCCGCCCCAACCAGGTCTCCGTCGACGGTGACGGCCCTGAGCCTGCCTGCGGGTGGCCACCAGGTCCAGCGCCGCGGCGAGTTCTCCTACGACGACCACGTCGGCCAGCATCGCGGTGAGCGCGCCACGCAGGCGACCGGGCACGTCGACCAGGTCGATCGCCCACATCGCCCCTTCGGGCAAGTGATCACGTTGTGCCACAGCGGCTTCCGGCCAGTCACCGAGCACGATGGCCGCCCGGCCACCGTCGGCCGCCTTCAGTGCGGCCACGGCCGAGCGCGCGGCACCGAAGTCCTCGGCGGCCAACGCGTCGGCCGTCGAGCCCAGCACCGCCGCGAGGGCGACCTCGTAACCGGGTCGGACCCTGACCAACCTTGCGACCGAGCCGAAGAGCCGGGAGTCGTTGTGGTTCTTCTGAAGCCAGGCCGCGCCGTCGCGCCGGTCCAGGCCGACGGCCAGCGCCTCGATGCGGGCCCGCAGGCCGGCCACCTGTCGCTCGGCGCCGCGTTCCCCCGCCTGCAGTTCGGCGACCCGCTCGTCGGCCAGCCGCAACGCGGTGACCGACCGGTCGTGCTGTTCGTCGAGCCCCGCCTCGCCGGCGTCGAGGGCGCCTACCCGGCCCTGCACGGTCTCGAACTCGGCGTGGGCCTGCTGCGCCCTGGCTGCGGACTCCTCGATGCCGGCGGACGCCCGCGCCATGCGGTCGTCGATCGACTCGACGCGGGTGCGCATGGTGTCGACCTGGCCCGCCAGCCGCGCCAGCCCTTCGCGTCGGTCCGCCTCGGCCCGCGCGGCGGCGAGGTGCGCGCGTTCGGACTCGGCGGCGAGCCGTTCCCGCTCGGCCAGCTCGGCGCGGTTGGCCTCGAGGCGTTCCCGCGACTCGGCGAGCTCGTTCAGCAGGTCGCGTTCGTGTGCGGCGACCTCTTCGGCTTCGGCCTCCAACGCGTCCGGGTCCGCACCCGAGGATGAGTCGACGTCGGCGTCGAGCAGCTGCGTTCGTTCGGTGGCGATGCGCACCGTCGCGCTGACCCGCTCGGCCAGCGCCGACAGCCGAAACCACGTCTGCTGCGCGGACTCGGCGCGCCCCGAAAGGCTGGCCACCGCCGACTCGTGCGCACTCAGCTCGATCGTCGCCTCATCCAGCCGCGCGGCCAGCTCGTCGTGCTCGCGGCGCAACGTGTGCTCGGCCTGGTTGGTGTCGTTGAACTCCGCCTGCCTGGCCATCAGGTCGTCCGCGGCCAGCCGCAGCCGGGCGTCGCGCAAGTCGGCCTGGATGGTCTGGGCGCGCCGCGCCATCTCGGCTTGGCGGCCCAACGGCTTGAGCTGGCGGCGCAGCTCGGTGGTGAGGTCGCTCAGCCGGTTCAGGTTGGCCGACATGGAGTCGAGCTTGCGGACCGCCTTCTCCTTGCGCTTGCGGTGCTTGAGCACGCCCGCGGCCTCTTCGATGAACGCCCGACGGTCCTCCGGGCGCGACTCCAGGATCTCGGAGAGCTTGCCCTGCCCGACGATGACGTGCATCTCACGGCCGATGCCGGAGTCGCTCAGCAGTTCCTGCACGTCCATCAAACGGCAACTGGCGCCGTTGATCTCGTACTCGCCTGCGCCATCACGGAACATCCGTCGGGTAATCGACACCTCGGAGTACTCGATGGGCAACGCGTTGTCGGAGTTGTCGATGGTCAGCGTCACCTCGGCGCGCCCGAGCGGCGCACGCGAAGACGTGCCCGCGAAGATGACGTCCTCCATCTTGCCGCCGCGCAGGGTCTTGGCGCCCTGCTCGCCCATCACCCACGTCAGGGCGTCCACGACGTTGGACTTGCCCGATCCGTTGGGTCCGACCACACAGGTGATACCCGGCTCGAACCGCAGAGTCGTCGGCGAGGCGAAGGACTTGAAGCCCTTCAGCGTCAGACTCTTGAGATGCATGACGTGCCACAATACCGGCGCGGGGGCTATCGCTCGGTGAACCCCCGCATCGGATCGCCGGGTGTCGACCAGTCCGCGCTCACCGCGTCGACGTGGCCGGGTGTGCGGCCCCCTTGCAGCAGGTCGAGCAGGCGCTGACACGAGGCGCGCGGACCCTGTGCGACGACGTGCACGCGGCCGTCCGGCTTGTTGGCGGCGAAGCCGGTCAGGCCGAGCTCGAGGGCGCGGGCCCTTGTCCACCACCGGAAGCCCACACCCTGCACGCTGCCGTGCACCCAGGCCGAGAGCCGGGCGTCGGCGTCAGCCAACATCGCTGTTTGATTCTCTTCGCGCAAGCGGCTCATCGCTGTCTGATTCTCTTCGCGCAAGCGGCTCATCGCTGTCTGATTCTCTTCGCGCAAGCGGCTCACGATCGACGACCGAAAGGGTCACCTCGGTTCCCGACTTGAGCGTGCGCCCGACGGTGCACACCTTGTCGATCGACCGCCTCACGATGGTGAGCAGCTTGACCTTCTCCTCGTCGGTCAGCCCCGACAGGTCCACCTCGAGTCGCTCCTCGAGTAGCGGGTAGCGCTCCTGTTCGCGGTCAGCGGGGCCGGACACCTTGATGGTGGCCTCGTAGTCGTCGCCAAGCCTGCTGCGCAGCGGATGGTCGCTGCTCATCCCGCTGCACGCCGCAAGGGCGATCTTCAGCAGTTCGCCGGGGGTGAAGACGCCCTCGACGTCCTCCGATCCGACGAGCACTTCGGCGCCCCTCGTGCTCCGGCCGGTGTAGCGGCGCACCCCGGTGCGCTCGACCCAGAGTTCCGTCATGGTTGTCCTCCCTTCCTTCGCCGCGAGCGTGCGTGTCTGCGGGCGACACGCCGGTCCATAACCCGAGTCGGCGCACGCTCGCGCGGTGTTCGACAGTCAACGCCGCGGGCGCGGCTGACATTTCGGGCAGTAGTACGACGAGCGGGTCATGAACTTGTCGCGGCGCATCACCGCACCGCAGCGGTGGCACGGCAGCCCCTCGCGCCCGTAGGCGTCCAGTGAGCGGTCGAAGTACCCCGACTCCCCGTTCACGTTGACGTAGAGCGAGTCGAACGACGTGCCACCCACACCCAGGGCGTCGGTCATCACGGCGGCGGCGTGGTCGAGGATCGATGCGAGTGTCGACTTGGACAGGGTCTCGGCGATCCTGGCTCCGTGGACCTTGGCGCGCCACAGCGACTCGTCGGCGTAGATGTTGCCGATCCCGGACACGACGGACTGGTCGAGCAGCTGACGCTTGATCTCGGAGTGCTTGCGCCGCAACACCTTCACCACCGCATCGCGATCGAACAGCGGGTCAAGCGGATCGCGGGCGATGTGCGCAACCGGCGCGGGCACCTCGCTGCCGTCGACGGTGACGAGGTCGGTCAGCATCCATCCGCCGAACGTGCGCTGGTCGACGAAGCTCATCGCGGTGCCGTCGTCGAGCAGTGCCGCGATGCGCAGGTGATCGGTCTTCGTCACGGGTCCCAGCAGCATCTGCCCGCTCATGCCGAGGTGCACCACCAGCGCCTCACCGCTGTCGAGGGTGAGCCAGAGGTACTTTCCGCGTCGTCCGGTACCGGTGATCCGGGTGTCGAGCAGTCGCGCGGTGAGGTCGGCCGCCCCCGCTTCGTGCCTGCGCACCGCGCGCGGATGATGCACGCGCACCGCGGTGATGGTGTGGTCGACGACGTGGCCGGCAAGGCCGCGCCGCACGACCTCGACTTCCGGAAGTTCGGGCATCGGCGCTCAGTCGTCCTCGCCGGACACTGCATTCAGCGCGGCGTAGGCGGCTGCGGCGGCCTGCTGCTCGGCCTCCTTCTTGGTGCGGCCCTCGCCTGCGCCGTAGTCGACGCCGTTGACGACCGCCCGCGCGGTGAACTGCTTGTCGTGCTCGGGACCCGTCGAGGTGATCGAATACGACGGCACGCCGAGCCGACGCGCGGCCGCCAGTTCCTGAAGGCTGGTCTTCCAGTCCAGTCCTGCGCCGAGGGTTGCCGCCGTCTCGAGCAGGTCGCCGAACAAGCGGATGATCACCTTGTGTGCGATCTCGTGACCGTGCTGGACGTAGATGGCGCCGAGCAGCGATTCCAATCCGTCGGCCAACAAGTTGGACTTGTGCGCGCCCCCGCTGGCGACCTCGCCGCGGCCGAGCAGCAGATGCGCGCCCAGTCCGTCGTCGGCGAGTTCACGCGCGATCTGCGCCAGCGCCTGGGTGTTGACGACGGCGGACTTCAACTTGGCCAGTTCGCCCTCGGTGCGGTCGGGGTATTTGGTGAAGATCTCCGCCGTGACGACGAGGCCCGAGGACGGCGTCGCCGAGGAACTCCAACCGCTCGTTGGTGGGTAGGCCGCCGTTCTCGTATGCGTAGCTGCGGTGGGTGAGCGCGATGGTCAGCAGGTCGTCGGGCAGGTCGACCCCCAACGCCTCGAGCAGTGGCGCGCGGTCGACGGTCACGAATGATCGCCCGAACCGTCTGGGGTCGCGTCGGGTGGCAGCAACTTCGACAGCTTCGCCCAGCGGGGGTCGATCACGTCGTGGTGATGATCGGCGCCTGCCGTCGCCAGCGGAACGCCGCACTCGGGGCACAGTCCGGGGCAGTCGTCGCTGCACAGCGGTGAGAACGGCAGCACCAGCCCGACGGCGTCGACGATCGTCTGTTCGAGATCGATGCTGTCTCCGTCACGGTCGGTGACGACGTGTCCCACCTCGTCTTCTTCGGTGGTGGCCTCGGTCTCGCTGTCCGGGTACGCGAAGAGTTCGGTGATGTCGACGTCGACGTCTCCCGTGATCGGCCTCAGACAGCGCGAGCACTCGCCGGTCGTCGGCGCCGACACCGTTCCGGTGACGAGCACCCCCTCGGACACCGACTCGAGCTTCAGGTCGAGGTCCAGCGGCGCGCCCTGTGGGATAGCGAGCAGCTCGATGCCGATGCGCCGGGGCGCAGGCACCGTCTCCTGCAGCGTCCGCATGGAGCCCGGTCGCCTGCCGAGCCGCGTGATGTCGATGACGAGGGGCGATTTTGGGCCGCGCGATGCACCGTGGGTCGCCATGGCGGCAATCCTACGACCGGACGCGACGACATCCCGGGTCGCTACGCTCCTGCCCTCCAGGAGCGCCAGCCGAGCCAGCGTCAGCGCTGGGCGTAGTCGTGCGTGCCTGCCGCCGTGCGCAGCTGGTGGCGTCCACGGCCCACCGAGCGCAACGTCCCGTTGAGGTAGTCCTCGAACTCGGCGAGCTTGCTGTCGACGTAGATGTCGCATTCGCCGCGGAGTCGGTCGGCCTCCGCGTGGGCCGAGTCGATCAGGCGGGTGGCCTCGGCGGTGGCGGTCGCCACGATCTCGGTTTGGGCCACCAGGCGTTGCTGCTCCTTGATGCCCTCCTGAACGGCCTTCTCGTAGGAGAGGTTGCCGTTCTCGATCAGCCGGTCGGCCTCGGCCTTCGCACGTCCGGCACTGGCGTCGTACTCGCGCTTCGCGGTGGAAGCGATCCGCTCGGCCTCGTTGCGGGCCTCACCGACCATCCGTTCACTGTGTTGGCGCGCCTCGGCGACCATCCGATCCGCCGCGCCCTTGGCGTCGGCCAGGATCCGATCCGCCTCCGCCCGGGAGTGGTTGAGCAGCGAGTCCGCCTCGGCAGTGGCCGTCGCGACCATCGATTCGGAGTGCTCCTTGGCCTCGCGGAGCATGCCGTCGCGGGCGTCAAGCACGTCCTGGGCGTCGTCGAGCTCACCGGGGATGGCGTCCTTGATGTCGTCTATCAGCTCGAGCACGTCACCACGGGGCACCATGCACCCAGCGGTCATCGGCACGCCGCGGGCTTCTTCCACGATTGCGCCGAGCTCGTCGAGCGCCTCAAATACTCGGTACACGGCAACACCCTCCAGGCCTAGTTGATGGTTACCAGTGTGCCTGGTGTTACGCCTGTGACTGGGCTGGCGGCCCCGGTGTGTCGCAAACCCGCAGAAAGACCCCCAGGCGCGGGGGAAGCCCAGCGGGACCCGATCCAGCCCGCGCGTGGACGCCGGGAAGGTCGCATCGGGCACGAATCCCGGGCCAACGAGAAATCCGGAACGCGCCGCAGCCATTCGTTGGTGATCAAGGTCAATTCCATGCGCGCCAGGTGCGAGCCAAGGCAGCGGTGTGGTCCTCCGCCGAACCCCCAGTGCCGATGGACCTTCCCGTCCATCGCCAGACCATTGGCCGCGCTGGCGTCCGCGTCGTCGCGTGTTGATTTCAGCAACGTTCAACCGGACCGGCGCACCCTCGTTCAACGTGACATCGCCGATGGTGACGTCACGCGCAACGCCTCCCGACCCACGCCACGGTCAACGGCAGCGCTCAGTCGGTCCGGGTCAGCTTGGCCGCCAGCCTGCGGTTGACCGCGTCCGGCAGCAGCTCAGAGACGTCGCCTCCCAGCACCGCGACCTCCTTGGCCAGCGACGAAGACACGAACGAGTAGCGGGGGGTGGTCGCCACGAAGAACGTGTCCACGCCCGCGACGTGCCTGTTCATCTGGGCCATCTGCAGCTCGTACTCGAAGTCGGTGCCGGTACGCAGGCCCTTGACGATGGCGGTCAGCCCGCGCGACTTCACGAAGTCGACGACCAGCCCCGACCCGGATTCGACGCGCAGGTTGGCGAGGTGTTCGGTGGACTCCTCGATCATCGCGATGCGCTCGTCGGGCGTGAACATGCCCTGCTTGTTGGGATTCACCAGCACCGCCACGACGACCTCGTCGAACTGGGCGGAGGCGCGCTCGAAGACGTCGATGTGGCCGAGGGTCACCGGATCGAACGATCCAGGGCATACGGCGCCGCTCATGGTGGTGCAGGCTACGCGATTACGGCGCGCTTAGGTGCGGTCACCGCGACCCGGCACGCCGAAGTCTCCAAACTCGAGCCGGGTGTCGCCGTAGCGCCGGACCTGCCACCCCGACCAGCCCTGCGGCCACCCGAGTTCGGGACCCGACGCCGCCCGCTCGATCACCGCGACCGCACCCGGTGACACCCAGCCGCGACTGCCGAGCGTCGTCAGCACGGACTCGACCTCGGCGGCCGGCACCTCGTACGGCGGGTCCGCGAACACCAGGCCCGCCTGCCGCGCGGCCCCACCCGCGAGCACCGCCGCGACGGGTGCGCAGCGCACCACCGCCCCGGCGACTCCGAGACTTTCGACGTTCGCCGTGATCACCGCTGCGGCGCGCCGGTCCGACTCGACGAACAACGAAGATGACGCACCTCGCGAAAGCGCTTCCAGCCCAAGCGCTCCCGATCCGGCATACAGATCGAGCACCGCGATTCCCGGAAAGTCGACGTCAGCGGCCAGCACGTTGAACAAAGCTTCCCGGACGCGGTCGGTGGTGGGCCTGGTGCCCTTGCCTTCGCGACCTTGCGGCACCGCGATTCGGCGGCCTCCGAGTGCGCCGCCGATGATGCGGGTCAGGTTGATCCCCCGGTCGCTTCGCTCCTGCCCGCCGAACCGATCACCACCAGCAGGTCACCGCCCTCGACCTGCGCGGTGCCCGCGACGGCGACGCGTTCCACCTTGCCCGCCTTGGGCGCGGTGATCGCGGCCTCCATCTTCATGGCCTCGATGGAGGCGATGGACTGCCCAGCCGAAACCTCTTCGCCCACAGCGACGTTCACGGTGACGACGCCCGCGAAGGGCGCGGCCACGTGGTTGGGGTTGGTCCGGTCCGCCTTCTCCGCGGCAGGCACCTCGGTCGCGATGGACAGATCGCGCACCACCACCGGCCGGAGCTGACCGTTGATGATGCACATCACGGTGCGAATGCCGCGTTCGTCGGCATCGGAGATCGCCTCGAGGCCGATGAGGAGTTCCACGCCCTTGTCGATCTGGATGCGGTGCTCGTCACCGTGCCGCAGGCCGTAGAAGAACTGGTTGGCGGACAGGCGCGACGTGTCGCCGTACACCTCGCGGTGGGCCTCGAATTCCTTCGTCGGGCCAGGGAACAGCAGCCTGTTGAGTGCGCGCTGGCGCTCACGACCCGGCTTGGCAAGGGCCGCTTCGTCATCCGCGGTGAGCTCCTGAGTCGGCTTGGCCGGAGCGCGTCCAGCCAGTGCCTTGGTCCGCAGCGGTTCCGGCCAGCCACCCGGCGGATCACCCAGTTCACCGCGCAGGAACCCGATCACCGAGTCGGGGATGTCGAAGCGCTCCGGATCGGCTGCGAACTCGTCGGCGGTGGCGCCCGCGCCCACCAACGCGAGCGCGAGGTCACCGACGACCTTGCTCGACGGCGTGACCTTCACCAGGTGACCGAGCACGCGGTCGGCGCCGGCATACGCGTTCTCGACGTCCTCGAACCGGTTCCCCATCCCCAGCGCGATGGCCTGCTGGCGCAGGTTGCTCAGCTGGCCACCGGGAATCTCGTGCTCGTAGACCCGGCCGGTAGGCGCGGGAAGTCCGGATTCGAAGGGCGCGTAGACCTTTCGCAGCGCCTCCCAGTACGGCTCGAGATCGCAGACGGCCCGCAGCGACAACCCGGTGTCGTAGCGGGTGTGCGCCGCGGCGGCGACGATCGAGCTCAACGCGGGCTGGCTGGTGGTCCCGGCCAGCGGCGCGGCGGCCCCGTCGACCGCGCTGGCGCCTGCCTGCCACGCCGCGGTGTAGGTGGCCAGCTGCCCACCGGGGGTGTCGTGGGTATGCACGTGCACTGGCAGGTCGAACCGGCTTCGCAGCGCGGTCACCAGGGTGGTCGCGGCAGGCGGGCGCAGCAGCCCGGCCATGTCCTTGATGGCGAGCACGTGGGCGCCCGCATCGACGATCTGCTCGGCCAGCTTGAGGTAATAGTCCAGGGTGTAGAGCGTTTCGGCGGGGTCGGACAAGTCGCCCGTGTAGCTCATCGCGACTTCGGCTATCGCAGAACCGGTTTCGCGCACCGCGTCGATCGCGGGCCGCATCGATTCGACGTTGTTCAGTGCATCGAAGATGCGGTAGACGTCGATGCCCGTCGCGGTGGCCTCCTCGACGAAGGACGACGTGACCACTTCCGGGTACGGGGTGTAGCCGACGGTGTTGCGGCCACGCAGCAGCATCTGCAGACAGACATTGGGTACGGCCTCGCGCAGTGCTGCCAGCCGCTCCCACGGGTCTTCCTTCAGGAACCGAAGCGCCACATCATAAGTCGCGCCACCCCAGCACTCGATCGACAGCAGCTCCGGGGTCATCCTGGCGAGATACGGCGCGATCACCAGAAGGCCGGAGGTACGCACCCTGGTGGCCAGCAGGGACTGGTGCGCGTCGCGGAACGTGGTGTCGGTGACGCCCACCGCTGGCGAGTCCCGCATCCAGGTCGCGAATCCCTCGGGTCCCAGCTCCAGCAGCCGCTGCCTGCTACCCGACGGCGGCGTGGTCGCGGCCAAGTCCAACTCGGGCAGCTTGTCCTGCGGATACACCCGCGCTTGACCCCCGTAGGGCGAGTTGACGGTGACCTCGGCGAGGTAGTTGAGCATCTTCGTGCCGCGGTCGGCGGGAGTGTGAGCGGTCAGCAGATGCGGCCGCTCGTCGATGAACGACGTGGTGACCCGACCCGCCCGGAAGTCGGGGTCGTCGACCACGGCCTGCAGGAACGGGATGTTCGTCGAGACCCCGCGCACCCGGAACTCTGCCAGCGCCCGCCGAGCCCGGGTCGCCGCCGTCGTGAAATCCCTTCCCCGACAGGTCAATTTGACCAGCATCGAGTCGAAGTGCGCGGAGATCTCGGCGCCGAGGTTGGTGCCACCGTCGAGTCGGATGCCCGCCCCGCCCGGCGACCGGTACCCGGTGATGCGCCCCGTGTCGGGCCGGAACCCGTTGGCGGGATCTTCGGTGGTGATGCGGCACTGCATGGCCGCCCCGCGCACCTGCAGCGCGTCCTGGCTCAACCCGAGGTCGGCCAGCGTCTCCCCCGCCGCGATCCGCAGCTGGGACGCCACCAGGTCGACGTCGGTGATCTCCTCGGTCACTGTGTGCTCGACCTGAATGCGGGGATTCATCTCGATGAACACGTGGTCGCCGCGCTCGTCGAGCAGGAACTCCACCGTGCCCGCGCAGAAGTAGCCGATCTGCCGCGAGAAGGCCACCGCGTCCGAGCAGATCTTCGCCCGCAACTCCGGCGACAGGTTCGGCGCAGGCGCGAGTTCGATCACCTTCTGGTGGCGGCGCTGCACGCTACAGTCCCGTTCGAACAGGTGGATGACATTGCCCTGGCCGTCGGCCAGGATCTGGACCTCGATGTGGCGCGGGTTCACCACCGCCTGTTCCAGGTAGACGGTCGGATCACCGAACGCCGACTCGGCCTCGCGGCTGGCGGCCTCGATCGCCTCGGCCAACGCCTCGGGCTCGGCCACCCGCCTCATCCCACGTCCGCCGCCGCCGGACACCGCCTTCACGAACAACGGGAAGTGCATGTCCGCGGCGGCGCCGACGAGTTCGTCCACCGACGCCGACGGCGCCGACGACGCCAGCACCGGAAGGCCGGCCTCCTTCGCCGCGGCGATCGCGCGCGCCTTGTTGCCGGTCAGCTCCAGTACGTGGGCACCCGGGCCGACGAACGTGATGCCCGCCTCGGCGCACGCGGCGGCCAACTCTGGGTTCTCCGAGAGGAACCCGTAACCCGGGTAGACGGCATCGGCGCCCGCATGCTTGGCGACGCGGATGATCTCGGAGACCGACAGGTAGGCGCGGACCGGACGGCCCTTCTCACCGATCTGATACGACTCGTCGGCCTTCAGCCGATGTGAGGAGTTGCGATCCTCGTAGGCGTAGACCGCGACGGTCGAAATCCCCATTTCGAAGGCCGCGCGGAACGCGCGGATCGCGATCTCCCCGCGGTTGGCGACGAGCAGCTTAGAAATCACGGCAAATCACGCACAACCCTAACCCGTGGGCGTGAGCGCAGACAGGCAGTGCGCGGCTCTGATGCAGTCGGTGTTGGGCAATTCCGGAAGGTCGACCGAGAATTCGCAGGAACCGCAATCGAAGACCCCAGGATTCCAACAGGTCTCGCCCGTACTCTGCTGCGGAAGTCTCATAGCCGATTTTGGAGGTCGCACATGGCGAAGACATTCGCGTATGCCGCCGGGACGGCGGGGGCCGTGGCGGTGGCGATGGCATTTCTCGGTACCGGTGTGGCGTCTGCTGATGACTACGCGGGACAGACGTACGCCGACGCGTCGAAGGCAATCTCAGATGCGAGCCAGAAGGCCGTCATCGCGAGCAGATTCGGCGACACGCTGTCCAACGACGACTGCATCGTCGAGCACTCCGAGTCCGCAGCCTGGATAAAGGGCGACAGCTTCGCGCCCGTGACTGACACCGTGCTGGTCTATCTGAACTGCAACGCCACCGTGGCCACTGCGGTCAACCCCGGCAACTCGGCTGCCAGCCCCGAAGGGCGGGCGGCCATCGCCGACGCCAAGAAGAAGGCGGCCGAGGATCAGGCCAAAAAGGCGCAAGGGTAGCCGACCGTCACGCCGCCGTGGGATGGGCAGCATCCCGCAAAATGGGTTAGAGAAGCGTCGACCAATAGGTCCAGAACCGCTCCAGGATCATCAGGATGATCGCCGTGAACCACAGCGCCACGATGGACCACCGCCACTGCAGAAGCACCCGGACGACGGCGTTGCCCGCGAGCGGTTGCAGCGCGATCGACGTGACGACGCACAGCAGCGGGATGGTCACCGACCAGACCACCATGCAGTAGGGGCACAACGCGCCGATGTGGTACAGACTCTGGACGATCAGCCAGTGCACGAACACGGTGCCGAGCAGCGTCCCGATCGCCAGTCCGACCCAATACCAGCGCGGCAGAGCCACTTTCGCAACGGCTAGCACGCCCGTGACCACGACGACGGCGAACGCCACGATGCCGATCAGCGAGTTGGGAAAACCGAAGACCGACGCCTGCGGGGTGACCATGACCGACCCGCAGGACAGCACCGGGTTGATGCTGCAGGACGGCACGTAGGCCGGGTCGATCAGCAGTTCGATCTTCTCCACGGTCAACGTCAGCGCCGCGACGAGGCCGACCACGCCTGCGATGAGCACCCAGATCGCGCTTGCCATCGTCACCCGCGCCGCGGGCCCACCCTCCGGCGTCGGCGCCGACGGCTCGGTACTGGGCGCCTCGACGGTCACGGGGCGGCGGGAGCGGGGGCGGGGGCGGCCGGCGGCACGGGAGCGGCAGGCGCGGCGCTCAGCCCTGGCACGTCTCCAACGAGTTCCTTGACCTTGGCGACCAGGTCCTCGGGCTTCGACCACTCGTAGTCCTGGCCGTTGATCCGCAACGTCGGGGTGGCACTCACCTTGACGGCAGGGTTCGACGCGAGGTTCTGGACCATCTCCAGGTATCTATTGCTGTTGATGCAGTTGGGCACGTCACCCGTCACGCCGGCCTGGCGGGCGGTTTCGATCAGCTGCTCGTCGGTGGGGAAGACCGTGCCCGTCTCACTCGGCTGCTGGGCGTACAGCGCGGCATGGAACCGCCGGAAGACTTCCTTGTTCGGGGTCTTGTCCTCATCGGCCACGCAGTACGCCGCCGCGCCCGCGCGCGACGAGTAGTTCTTGGTGGCAGGCGAATCGAGAATCGCCACCATGTAGTAGTCGGCCGCGACGGCGCCGCTGTCGATCAGCTGGTTGATCGTCGGACCGAAACCCGCCTCGAAGTTGCGGCACACCGGGCACAGGAAGTCCTCGTACAGCCCGAGGACGACCTTGGGCTCGGTGGTGCCCTCCTTGGTGATCAGGCTGCTCGAGGTGACGCGGATCGACTTCGCCTCGCCCGCCGCCGGCTTCTTGCCGTTCGTGACGATGTAGCCCACCAGAAGGACGGCGAAGATCACGACGACTGCGGTGAGGCCGATGCGGACCAGCATGCTGCGCCTGCGGTCGGCGGCCTTCAGGTCATAGCTTGGCGGTCTTCTTGGGTTTCGTGGCCACGGCACTAGGGTACCGGCGCGCTCAGGCGGCCAGAAATCGCGCTCAGGTGCGGGTCAAATGGGCCCGGAGCGCGGAAACCAGCTCGGCGGTCGCGGTCGCGCTGTCGCCACCGAGCGGGAAGAAGTTCGCGAACCCGTGGATCAACGACCCGAACTGCCGATGATCCACCGCCACGCCCGCCGCAGCCAGCGCCTCCGCGTACTGCGTTCCTTCGTCGCGCAGCGGGTCGAACCCGCCCGTGAGCACCAGCGCCGGCGGGAGTCCGGACAGGTCGTCGGCCAGCAGCGGCGAGATGCGCGGATCGGAGGACTCGAGCGCCGTCGCGCCAAGGTATCGCGCGCGGCAGAAGTCCATGTCTGCCTTGGTCAGGAAGTACCCGTCGGCGAACAACGTCGTCGAACGGGTGACGTCATCGCTGAAGTGGTTGGTGACCGGGTAGATCAGGAGTTGCAGCGCAGGTGCCGGAAACCCGTCGTTGCGGGCCAGTTGAGCCGTCACGGCAGCGAGGTTGCCGCCCGCGCTGTCACCTCCGACCGCCACGCGTGCGGGGTCGGCGCCGAGTTCGGTCGCGTGGTCGACGGCCCACCGGTAGGCCGCGTACGCGTCCTCGACCGCCGCGGGTACCGGGTGCTCGGGGGCGAGCCGGTAGTCGATCGACAACACGTGCACGGCGCCGTCGCGGCAGATCAGTCGGCACAGCACGTCGTGCGTCTCGATGTCGCCGAGCACGAATCCCCCGCCGTGGTAGAAGACCAGCAGCGGCTCGGGCCTTACCGACGAGCGCTTGCGCGATGAGTCAACGGGCGCGGCGTTCACCGGTGAGTAGTGCCGCGCCCGCAGGTCGCCGGCGGGACCCGGCACGGTGAGGTCCTCGATGCCGACCACGATGGAGCCGTCGATGAACCTGGCCAGCGTGCGTAGTTGCGCGCGCGCCACGGCGAGGTCGTTGCTCGCGACCAGTCCACCTAGGCCTCCCAAATGCATGAGCGCGAGCATGAACTGCAACGTGGTGTCCAACGTGTTGCCGTCGACGGTGACCGTCCGCCTGCGCAGGAACAACCGTTTGACCGGATCCGGGATCCGCGGCATCAGCCGGAGCATCACCCCGCTAGCGGCGTTGAGCACCGCCAAGCGGGTGCGTCCGGGGCGTCCCACCACCGCGTGTTCGGGCGGGGTGAACGCGGACGGATGGGCCGAGGCATGCTGCGTCGGCGTCGCAACTGGTTCGGTCACGTTCACTGACGCTAGTTCGGTAGCTGGCCGCGAGTCGACCCCTTGGTCACTCCGCCACGCCGGTGGAGGGCGGGGAACCGCGCCTCACGCTCGCGTAATATCTTCATCCGCAAGTCGGCGCACGTCGAGCGGATCGTGAATGACGTCGACGTGTTCGATTCCCGATCCACGCACGAGCGACAACACGGAGTAGGTGACATGACCTCGGCGGCAGCGATTCCCAATGTGGCCCTCAACGACGACAACGCCATCCCGGCGCTCGGCATCGGCGTCGGCGAGCTCTCCGATGCCGACACCGAACGCGCGGTCGGCGCGGCGCTGGAGGTCGGCATCCGACTGATCGACACCGCGGCGGCGTACGGCAACGAGGCAGCGGTGGGGAGGGCGATCGCGACGTCGGGCATCCCCCGCGCCGAGATCTTCGTGACCACCAAGCTGGCCACGGAGGACCAGGGGTTCCAGGCCTCCCAGGACGCCCTCAAGGCGAGCCTGGAACGGCTCGGCCTGGAGTACGTCGACCTGTACCTGATCCACTGGCCGGCAGGCGACGCGGGTAAGTACGTCGACAGCTGGGGTGGGCTGATGAAGCAGAAGGAGGTCGGCAGCACCAAGTCGATCGGCGTGTGCAACTTCACCCCGGACGACCTCTCCAACATCATCGACCTGTCGTACTTCGTGCCCGCGGTGAACCAGATCGAACTTCATCCGCTGCTGAATCAGGCTGCGCTGCGGGCCGTGAACGCCGAGCACGGCATCGTCACCGAGGCCTACGGACCGCTGGGTGTCGGCAAGCTGCTCGACAATCCGACGGTCACCTCGATCGCGGGCGAGTACGGCAAGACGCCCGCGCAGGTGCTGATCCGCTGGAGCCTGCAGTTGGGCAACGTCGTGATCCCGCGGTCGTCGTCGCCCGAACGGATCGCCACGAACGCCGACGTGTTCGAGTTCGAGCTGGCGACCGAGCACATGGACGCGCTCAACGCGCTCGACGACGGCACCCGGTTTCGTCCGGACCCGGAGACCTACACCGGCACCTAGGCCGGCGGCGGCCCAAGGCCGTTGGGGCCAGCTCACCCGCGTCTCGTGCGTCACGGGCCCGGCAACGCACATTGCCGCTGAGCGTCGGTATCACCGGTGATACCGACTTTCAGGCAGTAGCTGACTCCCGTGCGGTTTCCGAAAGTCGCTGCGACGCGTCAGCCCACCGGGCAGATGGCCGTGGCCTCCCGCAGCACCACTGCCGACGGCGCGTCGACCGGGAGCCCGTATCCCCGCAACACTGCGATGAACTGCACCGAATACTGGCACCAGAACGCATGATTGACCGGCATCCAGTCGGCGGGCTCCCCATCCCCCTTGTCCTGGTTGGCGGGCCCGGAGACCGCGATGAGGTTGGCGGGATCGTTGGCGAAGCGCGTCCGCAAGTCGTCGGGCCAGTCCCGCGCGCCGAGGTCCCAGGCCAGCGCGAGCGGGACGATGTGGTCGATCTGTACGGCCTCCCCGACCTTCGGACCGCGGGTGAAGTGGATGACGTCGTTGGTGTACGGGTCGTACAGCGTTCCGGTGGCCACCGCCGTCGGGCAGCGCTTGATGGCGACGTACGTCTTGTCGACCAGGTCGCGATCGAGCACGTCGTTACGGGTGTCGCACCCGTTGTGACCTCCTGGCGCGGTGTTTTCATCGGTCCACGAATCACCGAAAGCCGCTCGACGGTAGTCGTTTCCACGGATGCGCAGGGGTATCACGGGGATGCCTGCAAGCACGTCGACGCCGGGCGCGATGGTCGGCACGTCCGCCGCGGCGATGAACTGCGGTGAGCGTTGAGTCGCGATCGTGACCTGGATGGCGACAACGACCGCGAGCACCACACCGGCGATCAACCACCACCCGCGCGTCACGCCTTGTCCAGGTATTCGACGCGGTCGGTGTCACTGAAGGGTGCGGCCAGTACGGCGATGCCGGGATTGCGCGTCAACTTCGGATCGGCGTCGTACACCGATTCGGCGAAGCCGCGCGCCGCCTCGATGATCTCGAGGTGTTCGGCCAGCGACAGCAGGCGCAACGTGATGGGGCGGCCGGACTGGTTGTAGCCCAACACGTCTCCCTCGCGTCGTTCGCGAAGGTCGAGATCAGCGAGTTCGAAGCCGTCCTGGGTGGCCGCGACGGCTTTGAGCCGTTCGCCTGCCTTCGACGCCTCCGGAAGGTTGGTGGCAAGCAGACACAGGCTGGCGTGCTGGCCGCGACCGATGCGCCCGCGCAGCTGGTGCAGCTGGCTGATGCCGAAGCGGTCGGCGTCCATCACCACCATCACCGTGGCGTTGGGTACGTCGACGCCGACCTCGATCACCGTGGTGCACACCAGCACGTCGACGTCCCCGGCTCGGAACGCGGACATGACCGCATCCTTCTCGTCGGAGGGCAGCCGACCGTGCATGAGCCCGAGGCGGAGCCCCGCCAGCGGTCCCTGGGCGAGCCGGCGCCGCAGTTCGACGACGGTGACCGGCGGCACGCTGCTCTGATCGCCTGCGTCCTTGTCGGTTTCGTCGATGCGTGAGGCGACCACGTAGGCCTGGCGCCCGGCCGCAACCTCCTCGCCGATGCGCTGCCAGGCCCGGTTGAGCCACTGCGGCTTGTCGGTGACGAAGATGGTGTTGCTGGCGATGGGTTGACGTCCCCTTGGCAACTCGCGCAGGGTGGACGTCTCCAGGTCGCCGTAGACCGTGAGCGCCACGGTGCGGGGTATCGGGGTGGCGGTCATCACCAGCAGGTGCGGCGTGATGCCATCGATCGCCTTGGCGCGCAACCGGTCCCGCTGCTCGACGCCAAACCGGTGCTGTTCGTCGACGACGACCATGCCGAGGTTGGCGAACTCCACGGTGTCCTGCAGCAGGGCGTGAGTACCGATGACGATGCCCGCGTCACCGCCGGCGACTTCGTCGCGGACCTCCCGCTTCTGTTGCGGTGTCATCGAACCCGTGAGCAGCGCGACCCGGGTGGCACCGTCCTCGCCACCCAGTTGACCCGCCATCGCCAACGGCCCGAGCACGTCGCGGATGGACCTGGCATGTTGGGCCGCAAGCACTTCCGTGGGAGCCAGCAACGCGCACTGGTATCCGGCGTCGACCATCTGCAACATGGCGAGCACCGAGACGATCGTCTTGCCGGAGCCCACCTCACCTTGCAGCATCCGGTGCATCGGCGTGGTGGACGCAAGCTCGTCCTCCAACACGTCGACCACGTCACGCTGGCCCGCGGTCAGTTCGAACGGCAGCCGCTGCGTCATCGCCGCAGCCAACCCGTCGTCGCGCCTGGGCGCCGACGGCCCAGTGCCGCTCAGTTCCCCGTGACGACGCTCCACCAATGCCCACTGCAGGCCGACCGCTTCGTCGAACGCCAGTCTGGCGCGGGCCCGTTCGCGATCCTCGACGCGTTCGGCGAGGTGAATCGCACGCAGCGCCTGATCCTCCGAACACAGGTCCCATTGGCGCCGAACGTCATCCGGCAATGGATCTTCCACGGGATCGAGCACGGCCAACACCTGACGCACGCACGCGTAGACGTCCCAGCTCTGCACCTTGGCGCTGGCCGCGTAGATCGGAAAGAAGTCGCGCTCGAAGGCCGCCAGCATGTCCTCCACGCTGGTCGACCCTTCGGCGATCTTGGCCATCGACTTGCTGCCCTTGCCCTGCCCCGCCCCGTCGAGCACCAGGAAGGCCGGATGCGTCAACTGCATGGCCTGGCGAAAGTAGGACACCTCGCCCGACAGCATCAACCTGGCGCCCTTGGGCAGCTGCTTCACCAGATAGTCGGCGTTGAAGAACGTGGCCGTCACCTTGGGTCGCCTGTCACGGAGCGTGACGACCGCGTACGTGCGCTGACGCTTGCCAGGCTGCCGCTTCATCGGTTTCTCCACGACCTCGGCGATCACGTCGACGAAGGTGACGTGCTGCCCCTCCTCGAGTTCGAGCTCCTCGCCTTCCCCGCGCACGGTCATCCCGTCGCTGTACTTGCGCGGGTAGTGCCGCAACAGATCGTCGACGGTGTGGATGTCCAGGTGCTCGGCGAGTGGTTTCGCGGACTTGGCGCCGATAGCGCGCTCGAGCGGGTCGGTGAGCTTGACCACCGCTACTCCACCCCGATGAGCACTGCGTCACCGCCGTGGCCGGTGTGATAGGTCACCAGTTCGGTGCCGAGATGTTCGCGGCGGACGTGGTCGTGCAGCGCGGCACCGACGGCGGGGTCGACGCCCGCGCCGGTGAGCACGGTGACGAGCTCACCGCCCGACGACAGCAACAGGTCGATGAGCCCGGCACCCGCGGCCGCGACGTCCTCTCCGACGATCAACACCTCGTCACCTGCGATACCGAGTCCATCGCCCGGTTTGCACGTGCCTGCCCACGTCAGCGCCTCCTCGGTCGCCAACCGGACCGACCCGTGTCGGGCAGCCGCGGCCGCGCGCGCCATCGCGTAGCCGTCGTCGACGGCCTGGCGACCTGCGTCGTGGACTGCGAGCGCCGCCAGGCCCTGCACCATGGATCCGGAGGGCACGGGAACTACGTCGATGCCCCATCCAATGGCCGCCGTGCAGCCCGCGACGAGCTCCTCGGCGGCGACGTAGCCGTTGGGCAGCACCATCACCTGCGCGGCCCCCACGTCGACGAGTGTCCGGACCAGGCGCTGGGCGCTGATCGCGCCGCCGGCATCGGGCCGCAGCACGTGTGCGCCCTCGCCTGCGAACAGGGCCTCGGCGCCGTCACCGTCGACGATCGCGAGCACCGCACGGTTCCGCGTCCACCCGCCCGGCGGCCTGGCCCCCGCGGCACCACTGAGCGCCGTCACCTGGATCCGGCTCGCCGTTCCGATGTCGAGGGAGGCCTCGACGGCTCCTCCGGCGTCGTCGGCGTGAACGTGCACCGAAAAGGCCTCCCCGTCACCCGACGTGGCGATGGTGACCGATTCGCCGAGCCGCTCCAGGCGCTCGCGAAGTAGTTCGATGCCCACGTGGTCGCAGCCGCTGAGCAGGTACATCACCTCGAACTGTGGCGGCGCAGCCGCGGCGGTGACGCCGACCGCACCGGGCGCCCGCGATGGTGCTTGATAGACACGCCGGTGCGGCGACCGTCCGGTCAAGGTTGAGGTCAGCGCGTCGAGCAGCACCAGCAGTCCACGCCCGCCCGCATCGACGACGCCCGCCTTGGCGAGCACGTCGAGCTGTCGGGGCGTCTCGTCCAGGGCGACGTCGGCCGCCTCGGAGGCCGACCGCAAGACCTCGGCTAGCTGGTGATCGGCGTCCGAGGCCTCCTCGGCCGCGCCCGCCGCCGCCTGCAGCACCGAGACGATGGTGCCCGGGACGGTGTCGCTGACAGACGCGACCACCAGCGCGACGGCGTGTCGCAGTGCGGACGCGAGCACCCGGCCGTCCACCTCGGAGAGTTCGCCGCGGCGTTCGACCACCGCTTGTGCGACGACGTCGGCGAGCCCACGCAGGATCTGGGACAGGATCACCCCGGAGTTGCCGCGCGCCCCGCGCAGCGCGCCTTCGGCCAACGCGGCGGTGACGGCGGCCACGTCGGACTGGTCCTGGCCCACCGCCGAGTCGGCGCAGGCGCACGCCGCACGCATGGTGAACAGCATGTTCGTTCCGGTGTCGGCGTCGGCGACGGGGAACACGTTGAGCCGGTTGATCTCATCGGTGTGCGCGATCAGGTGGTCGACGGCCGTGTGCGCCCAGTTCCGCAGGGCGGTAGCGTCGAGCCGACGAGGGGACATCTCGACCTCCAACCCACCTCCCACGGCCTTCTGCTCTTCGCACGGGTGCCCATCGCCCCGCGAACAAGCGTGGGCGCCAAGCCTAGCGAGCGTGCCTGACAGCCGGTCACGGTATTCACGGTGGTGCACACCGTGGATGAGCGCTTGCGCGAAGACCGACGGCCGTGTGGATGAGCGCTTGCGCGAAGACCGACGGCCGTGTGGGTGAGCGCTTGCGCGAAGACCGACGGCCGTTTTGGTGATACCTGCGCATGCCCGGTATCCTGGTCAGGTTGTCGGGTCACCCGCTTGCGGTCGTTGGCCCCCCTAAGTACTGATCGAGGAGTTCTACATGGCTGCCGTCTGCGATATCTGCGGAAAGGGCCCCGGCTTCGGCAAGTCGGTGTCGCACTCCCATCGCCGGACCAGCCGCCGGTGGGATCCGAACATTCAGGTCGTGCGTTCCGCCGACCGCCCCGGCGGGAACAAGAAGCGCGTCAACGCCTGCACGTCGTGCATCAAGGCAGGCAAGGTCGCGCGCGGCTGAGTTCCGCCGCACCGTCGCGCGTCGCCGCATCAGCGTTCAGGTAGCGCTCACGGCGACGGCCACTCGCACTTCTTCGTCATCACCGCTAGCTCAAGAGCGATGGTGACGGCCAGCCAGGCAAATGCCCCCGCACGGGGAGCTCGCGTTGACTCGCGATCTCGCGGCTGAGTCGACGACGGCTCGGGCCCGTGCGGACTACGGCAGTCGCCAGTCGATCGGCTGGGCACCCATCTGAACGAGTAGCTCGTTGGCACGACTGAACGGTCGCGACCCGAAGAACCCCCGCGACGCCGAGAGCGGCGACGGGTGCGCCGACTCGATCGTCAGGCAGTGCTCGCCGGTCAACATCGGCTTGAGCGTGCCTGCGTCACGTCCCCACAGCACCGCGACGAACGGCTGCGCCCTCGCGACCAAGGCGCGAATCGCGCACTCCGTCACCGCCTCCCAGCCCTTGCCCCGGTGCGAGGCAGGGGTGCCGGGACGCACCGTGAGCACCCTGTTCAAGAGCATCACGCCCTGCTGCGACCACGGGGTGAGGTCACCACTGCTCGGCGCCGGGTAGCCGAGGTCCGCGGCGTACTCACTGAAGATGTTGTCCAGGCTGCGTGGCAGGGGCCGTACGTCGGCCGCCACCGAGAAGCTCAGGCCCACCGCATGCCCCGGAGTGGGGTACGGGTCCTGCCCGACGATCAGCACCCGCACCTGGTCGAAGGGGAACGTGAAGGCGCGCAGGACGTGCTCGCCTGCGGGCAGGTAGTGGGCACCCGACGCGAGCTCACCACGCAGGAACTCGCCCATGCGGGCCACCTGATCCTCCACGGGCGCGAGTGCCTGCGCCCAGCCTTCGTCTACCAGTTCGCTCAACGGGCGTGCAGTCACGATCGGTCAACCTAGCGTGCGTCGGCGCTCAGAACGACTTCCAGCCCGGATTTCCTTGCCACCCGGCGCCGTCGACCAAGACGCGCGGCGGACCGTCGACCACCGTGCCGATGCGCCGCCACCCCGCTGGAACCGCCCCGGCAAAGGTCGCGACCAGCGGGTGGTCCTCTCCCCCGCCGAGCACCCACGCCCACGCGTCAGCCGAGGCCGCGGCGGCGGCATCGCGGAGCGCCCGGTGATCGTCGGACAGCGCATCACGGGCCACGTCGATGCCAACGCCCGACGCGTCGGCGATGTGTGCCAGGTCGGCCAACAGCCCGTCGGAGACATCGGTCATCGCGGTGGCGCCCGCGTCGGCGGCCAGCCGCCCCGCGCCGTAGGGCACCCGCGGCACCAGGTGGCGCCGTCGCAGCTCCGGGAATTCTTCGATTCCCTTGTCCCACAACGCAAGTCCAGCGGCCGACCATCCGAGTTCGCCCACCACCGCGACGGTGTCCCCTTGGCTCGCGCCGCTCAGCAGGACGGGCGCGCGGCCACCTAGCTCGCCAAGGGCGGTCACCGAGATCACCCATTGCGGTGCGCTGACGAGGTCGCCGCCGACGATGCCCGCGCCCATGCTCAGTGCCTCCTGCCACATGCCGTCGGACAGCGCCATGACGTCCTCGGCCGCGGTGTCACCCGGCGCTCCGAAGGCGACGACGAACGCCGTCGCCGCGGCGCCCATCGCCTCGATGTCCGCCGCGTTCGCGGCGATGGCCTTGCGGCCCACCTCCCGAGGCGTCGACCAGTCCAGCCGGAAGTGCCTGCCCTCGACCAACATGTCGGTCGACACCACGATGCGGCCGTCGTTTGCTCGCACCACTGCGGCGTCGTCGCCGGGGCCGAGCACGACCGCCGCAGGCTGATCGCGACCGCTGACCAAGCGGTCGATGACGGCGAACTCGCCGAGACTCGCCAGGCTTTCGTCTGGTTCATCCTTCGTCATGGGCGGCCTCGCTCCGCTTCTCCCTCGAAGGCCATGCGCGGCCCCATCTCCGCTTCTCCCTCGAAGGCCATGGCACCTCCAGCCAAGTCTCTTTCCTGCCCTGAAGGACGGCGCGACCTGCGGTACGTTTGGTCCCTGCGGCGAGGAGTCTATGCAGCGGGAACGGAGGAGGGCGCGGGTGGTCGAGGCGTTCATGCTGATTCAGACCGAGGTTGGCCGCGCCGAAGTCGTCGCGAAGCAGTTGGCGACGTTGCCAGGGGTGTTGGCGTCGGAGTACGTGACCGGACCGTACGACGTCGTCGTCCGGATCAGCGCCGCGACGCTCGACGACCTGCAGCTCAACGTCGTTCCGAACGTCCAGCAGGTCACCGGCATCACCCGGACCCTCACGTGCCCCATCGCCGACGGACCATAGAGTTGCACCGGTGGCCAGCCCGGAACAACCCGACCTCGCTGACGGACCCCCGCGCGGTGCGGTTTTCGCCGCGATAGGCGTCGCCGTCGCCGCCATCGTTGGCCTGTTCGTCTTCGTCGCCGTGAGGCACACCCCGCCTCAGCGCAGTCCGGTGGCGATCGTGTCGGTGGACGCGCCCCAGGCGGGTGGCGACGCCTGCCGCACCCTCCTGGATGGACTGCCCGACCGCCTCGGTGACTACGCGCGGGCCGCGGTCGCGCAGCCGGCACCGGAAGGGGCGGCGGCGTGGCAGCGGGATGACGACCGAGACCGCAGTGACACGGTGATCCTGCGGTGCGGCCTGGAACAACCGCTCGACTTCGTCGCCGGCTCGCCCGTCCAGATGGTCGACGAGGTGGCCTGGTTCCGCGTCGCCGATACCGGGCGAACCACGTGGACCACCGTCGACCGGCCGGTCTACGTGGCGTTGACACTGCCGGACGGATCGGGCCCCTCGCCGATCCAGCTGATCTCGACAGCCGTCGCCAAGGCGATGCCCGCCGTCGCGGTCGCCCCGGGTCCGGTCCGCTAGCGCAGGCCGGTGCCGCGCGCGAGCGCCGTCTCCACCATGGTGGCCAACAACGTGGGATAGTCCACGCCGCTGGCCGCCCACATGCGCGGGTACATCGAGATCGTGGTGAAACCGGGCATCGTGTTGATCTCGTTGATCACCGGCCCGTGGTCGGTGAGGAAGAAGTCGACGCGGGCCAGCCCCTGGCCGTCGACCGCCTGGAAGGCCCGGATCGCCAGCTGACGCACCTCCTGCGCGACGGCGTCGTCGACCTTGGCAGGCACGTCGAGCTCGGCCGCGTCTTCGAGGTACTTGGTGGCGAAGTCGTAGAACGCGTCCTCGCGGCCCCGCACGCCGGCCACCCGGATCTCCCCGAGCGTACTGGCCTCCACCCGACCGTCCGGGAATTCCAGTACGCCGCACTCGATTTCCCGACCTGACACCGCCGCCTCGACGATCACCTTCGGGTCGTGCTGACGGGCGTACGCGATCGCCGCCTCCAACCCGTCCCACGAGGTGACGCGACTGACGCCGATCGAGGAGCCGCCGCGCGCGGGCTTGACGAAGACAGGCAGCCCGAGCCGTTCCCGGTCCTCGAGTGCCACGGTCTCGTCGCGTGGGCGCAGCACGACCTGGTCGCCGATGGGCAACCCCTCCGCGGCGAGCAGCTTCTTGGTGAACTCCTTGTCCATACCTGCCGCACTCGCCAGCACCCCGGCCCCGACGTACGGCACCCCGGCGAGTTCGAGCAGGCCCTGAATGGTCCCATCCTCGCCGTAGGGCCCGTGAAGGACGGGGAACACCACGTCGACGGACGCCAGCACCTGGCCCGCGCCCTCGCCGAGCGACAGCAGTTCGCCGCGTCGGCCAGGATCGGCGGGCAGCGCCAGCGCCGTACCCGACGCACCGCTGACTTCGGGTAGGTACCCGTCGGTGATCGCCAGTGTCTCGGGCCGACCGTCGGTGAGCAGCCAGGAGCCCTCCGGTGTGATGCCGACGGCCACCACTTCGAACCGTTCTGGATCGAGGTTGCGCAAGATGCTGCCAGCCGAAACGCACGAGATGGCGTGTTCGGAGCTGCGGCCGCCGTAGACGACGGCAACGCGCGTACGGGCGGTCACAACCTAGAGAGGCTACCGGCCCGGGTTCAGACCGCACGGCTCCGCGGCGTGCCGTCGTGCTTGAGCCCCTCCAACCTGGGTGTCTGCTGTGTACGCTGCACCCAGCAGCATTTCGCTCTTTTGGCGAGCGGAGTGCGGGACTCCGGGGGGAGCTCACATGTCTTGCACTTGGCGCCGAGCCGCGCTTGCACTGTCGGTCCTGCTCATCACCACGGCCACCGTCGGCTGCGGGGCCGAGCAGGTGACCCAGCGGGTCGTCGGGCCCGAATGGCAGGAAGCGACGAGCGCGTCGGGCAATTACGTCGCCGAGTTTCCGGGACGGCCGAACACGCGGACGCAGACGGTGCCCGGCAGCGAGTCTGGCTTTGCAGCTCACCGAGGTCGAGTTCGGTGGCGATGCCTACACGCTGTCCGAGACGGAACTGCACGGGATCACCCCGTATCCACTCGACGCCGCCGTCGACAATTCCCTCGAAAGCGCCAGGGCGGGCCAGGAATCGTCGTCTGGGAATCAGGTCACTGCGAACGAGCTCTCGCGCTCCACCGGTGACTTCGAGGGCGTCGAGACCCGCAGGTTCAGAGGCGAATTGGTGGACGGTGACAAGAAGGCCACGATGAGTTCCCTGGTGTTCTACCGAGACGACGCCATCGTGCAGGCCATCGTCGTCTCGAATGGCCCGGTCGACGCGGAGTCGGTCGATCGGTTCCTGTCGTCGCTCAAGCCCGCGAACTAAGCGGGGAAATCGGGCCATCAGCGTGTACGACGACGAGTCCGCCTCGGCGGACGCGGATCACTTCCTGTCGTCGGTGAGAAGCGTGGATCAGCGGACCTGAAGGGCCTCGTCGATGTCGGCCACCAGGTCGTCGGTGTCCTCGATGCCCAGCGAAAGCCGCGCGAACCCGTCGCTCACCGGGTCACCCCAGCGGGCCCGTCGGTCGACCGACGAATGAATGCCGCCGAAGCTGGTGGCGGCCACCAACAGGGCACTGCGCGCGACGAGGTCGTGCACGGCGGCGGCATCGGCGAGTTCGACGGCGACCAGTCCACCGAACCGCTTCATCTGGCGGCAGGCCAGCTCGTGCGACGGGTCGTCGGCAAGCCCGGGATAACGCACCGCGCGCACGGCCGGGTGAGCCCGCAACATGACGGCCACCGCCAGCGCGTTATGGCACTGCCGCTCGAAGCGCAGCCCGACGCTGCCGAGGCTGCGCAAGGCCAGCCACGCCTCGAAGGGACCGAGCACGGCCCCGGAGAGCAGCCGTTCGCGTTCGACGAGGGCCATCAAGTCGGAATGGCTGCCTGCCACGTATCCGGCGACGAGGTCGCCATGGCCTGCCAAAGTCTTGGTGGCACTCGCGACGACTAGGTCGGCGCCGAGTGAGAGTGGTTGCTGCCCAAGCGGTGTCGGCGTGGTGTTGTCGACGACGAGGGTCGCCCCGCGGGATCGGCACGTCAGCGCGAGCCGATGAAGGTCGACCACGTCCAAGGTCGGGTTGACCGGGGTCTCGGCCAGCACCACGTCGGCATCCGCAGCGGCGCTGCACATCTCGGCGGCCGTAGCCGCTCCGACCTCGACCCCAAGCGGGGCAAGGGTTTCCGTCGCATAGCGCCGCACCTGGTAGTAGCCGTCGGCGGGCACGACGAGCTTCGTGCCCGGCTTGACCAGCACCCGCAACACCGCGGTGATGGCGGCCATTCCGGAGCCGAACGTCAACGCCGAAGCCGCCCCCTCGAGGGCCGCGAGCGCTGATTCCAGTTGCCGCCAGGTGGGATTGGATCCGCGGCCGTAGGTGTCCAGCGCTTCGGATTCGTCAGGCGACAGATGGTAGGTCGATGCAGGTACCGGAGGAGACGCCACCGGCTGTCCGGGGACGGCGGCCGATCCCGCGGCCTTCACGCTGCGGGTGGAATCTCCGTACTGACCATCCATCGCATCACTCCGGCTTGTGGCTGCGCCCCAACAACGACGCCACCGCTTCGACTACCGACAAACCCTTGTGGCACACCCGATTCACCGCGTCGGTCAGCGGCATCTCGACGTCGTAGCTGTCGGCCAACGCAAGCACCGACTGGCACGACGTGACGCCCTCCGCAACGTGACCGCCCGCGGCCGCAAGGGCCGACTCCATGGTGCCGCCCAGCCCGAGCCGTTCGCCGAACGATCGATTGCGCGACTGGGGCGACGTGCACGTGGCCACCAGGTCGCCGACGCCCGCCAGCCCGGCCAGCGTCGCACCCTTGGCGCCCAACGCGATTCCCAGCCGCATGATCTCCGCGAGCCCACGCGTGATGATCGCCGCCCTGGTGTTCTCCCCCAACCCCACGCCGACCGCCATGCCACAGGCGAGGGCAATGACGTTCTTGCACGCCCCGCCGATCTCGGCGCCCACCACGTCGGAGTTCGTGTACGGCCGAAAATAGGCGGTGGAGAACGCGCGTTGCAGCGTCACGGCGCGCCCCGAGTCCGAGCAGGCGACTACCGTCGCGGCGGGTTGTTCGGCGACGATCTCGCTGGCCAGGTTGGGGCCGCTGACGACGGCGATGCGCGCGGGATCGGCACCGGTGACCTGTCCGATCACCTGGCTCATCCGCATCAGCGTGTTCAGTTCGATGCCCTTGGCCACGCTGACCAACGTGGCGTCATGGCCAATGCCGTCGCGCCACTGCTCGAGGTTGGCCCGCAGGGTCTGCGCAGGCACCGCCAGCAGCACGGTGCAGGCCCCGTCCAACGCGGCGGCGGCATCGCTGGTCGCCCTGATCGAAGCGGGCAAGACGAAGTCACCCAGATAACCCGAGTTGCGGTGGGTCTCGTTGATCTCGTCGGCCAGTTCGGGCCGCCGGGCCCACAGGGTGACGGAGTTTCCGGCGTCGGCGAGCACCTTCGCCAGTGCCGTACCCCACGCCCCAGCACCCATCACCGCCGCCTCGACCACGGGAACAAATCTAGCCCCAGCTGGTTGCTCTTCGCGTGCGCGCTCATCACCGGACCCGCGTGCTGGCAGGATGACAGGCATGAGTGGCGACTCGGGCGCGACGGGCCTCGGGCTCGTCGTCGCGGTCAAGCGCCTCGACGCGGCGAAGACCCGGCTGGCTCCGATGTTCTCTCCGGACCAGCAGGGCATCCGGGCGGAACTGGTGCTCTGCATGCTGATCGACACGCTCACCGCGGCCGCTGCGGTGTCCGCCGTGCGCTCGATCACCGTTGTCACGCCCGACGAGACCGCGGCGGACGCCGCCCGGACATTGGGCGCCCACGTGCTGATCGACACCACCCCGGACGGCCACCCCGACCCGCTGAACACCGCACTTCGCGCCGCCGAGGCCTCCATCCGAGACCTCCACAGAGGCGTCGGCGTGCTCCAGGGTGACCTGCCCGCGCTGCAGCCACGCGAGTTGGCCCGCGCACTCGCGGCCGCCCGCACCCATCGGCGCAGCTTCGTGAGTGACCGCCATGGCAGCGGCACGGCGGCGCTGTTCGCGTTCGGAACGGCGCTCGATCCCAGATTCGGCGCCGATTCCACACGGCGACACGAAGATTCGGGCGCGGTCGGGCTCACGGGCGAATGGCCGGGGCTGCGCTGTGACATCGACACTCCCGACGACCTGTCGGCCGCATTGGAACTCGGCGTCGGTACGGCGACCAAGCGCGTCGTCGCCGAACTGGAGTTACCCGGTACGCACCCATGATGCGGGTTGCCTAGCCCCGGGTGACACCGATGGGGGATGATCGGACGCGTGACTGAAGCCGAGACTCGACCGGCCGACTCCGAATGGGCCTCCACCAGCACCGCACCCGAGGCGCCTCCCGCCGCGACGTCGGACGTGATCGACCCCGCGCAACCCGAGCCATTGCCCGAGGACCGGTATCTCAACCGGGAACTCAGTTGGTTGGACTTCAACGCTCGCGTGCTGGCACTTGCGGCCGATCCGTCGCTCCCACTGTTGGAGCGCGCCAAGTTCCTGGCGATCTTCGCGTCCAACTTGGACGAGTTCTACATGGTGCGCGTCGCCGGGTTGAAGCGCCGCGACGAGATGGGACTGTCGGTCCGATCCGCCGATGGGCTCTCGCCACGGGAGCAACTACGCCGCATCGGCGAACGCACGCAACAGATCGCGACCCGCCACGCCACCGTGTTTGGTGAGTTGGTTCGCCCGGCGCTGGCCGAGCAGGGCATCGTCATCGTGTCCTGGCACGAACTCGACGAGGCCGAACGCGACCGACTGTCGACGCTCTTCAGCGAGCAGGTGTTCCCGGTGCTCACCCCGCTCGCGGTCGATCCCGCCCATCCGTTCCCGTTCGTCAGCGGGCTGAGCCTGAATCTGGCGGTCACGGTGCGCCAACCAGATGACGGCACCCAGCACTTCGCCCGAATCAAGGTGCCAGACAACGTCGATCGGTTCGTCGAGCTGCGAAAGCGCGACGACGACGATCGGATCCGCTTCTTGCCAATGGAGGAACTCATCGCCGCGTTCCTCGGCGTGCTCTTCCCAGGCCTCGAGATCGTGGAACACCACGCCTTCCGGATCACGCGCAACGCGGACATGGAGGTCGAAGAGGACCGCGACGAGGATCTGCTGCAGGCCCTCGAGCGCGAACTGGCGCGCCGTAGATTCGGCTCGCCCGTGCGGCTCGAGGTGGCCGACGACATGACCGAGAACATGCTCGAGCTGCTGCTGCGCGAGCTCGACGTCCATCCCGGAGACGTCATCGAGGTGCCCGGACTGCTCGACCTGTCGTCGCTGTGGCAGGTCTACGGCGTGGACAGGCCCGATCTGAAGGACCCGCCGTTCGTGCCGGCCACTCCACCCGCGTTCGGCGAACGGGAGACGCCGAAGAGCATCTTCGCGCACCTGCGCGACGGAGACGTGCTGGTGCATCATCCCTACGACTCGTTCTCGACGACGGTGCAGCGCTTCATCGAGCAGGCCGCCGCCGATCCGAATGTGTTGGCGATCAAGCAGACGCTGTACCGGACGTCGGGTGACTCGCCGATCGTCAGCGCGCTCATCGACGCCGCGGAGGCAGGTAAGCAGGTCGTAGCGCTCGTCGAGCTCAAGGCGCGCTTCGACGAGCAGGCCAACATCAAATGGGCACGCGCCTTGGAACAGGCCGGCGTCCACGTCGTGTACGGGTTGATCGGGCTCAAGACGCATTGCAAGACGTGTCTGGTGGTGCGCCGCGAGGGCTCCACGATCCGGCGGTACTGCCACATCGGAACGGGCAACTACAACCCGAAGACGTCCCGGCTCTACGAGGACGTCGGGTTGCTGACGGCGTCCCCCGACATCGGTGCCGACCTCACGGATCTGTTCAACTCGCTGACTGGCTACTCGCGGAAGGTGTCCTACCGCAATCTGCTCGTCGCCCCGTACGGGGTGCGGAGGGGAATCGTCGACCGCATCGAGCGCGAGATCGCCGCGCACCGGTCGGGCGCCGACGCGCGGATCCGCATGAAGGCCAACGCGTTGGTCGACGAGCAGGTGATCGACGCGCTGTACCGCGCCTCGCAGGCGGGTGTCCGGGTCGAGGTGGTGGTCCGCGGCATCTGCGCGCTACGTCCCGGCGCCCCGGGGTTCTCCGAGAACATCGCTGTGCGCTCGATTCTCGGCCGATTCCTCGAACACTCGCGGATTATTCACTTCCGCGCCATCAATGAGTTCTGGATCGGCAGCGCCGACATGATGCATCGTAATCTCGACCGCCGCGTCGAGGTGATGGCTCAGGTCAAGGATCGACGGCTGACCGAACAGCTGAACGACGTTTTCGAGTCGGCCATGGATCCTGCGACCCGATGCTGGGAACTCGGTCCAGACGGTCACTGGACGGCGGCACCGCATGAGGGTGAAACGGTGCGCGACCACCAGGTGTCGTTGATGGACCGGCACCGGCATCCCTGAGGCCGGCCGGGCTGGACGGGGACTGGCCCTAATGACCTGCAGGAGTTGAGGTGCCGAAGAAAGCTCCACCGAACACGCCGAGCGGCGAGATCTTCGCCGCAGGAGCCGTGTTGTGGCGGACCGCCGACGAGGAGTCCGCCACGCCTCTCGTCGCGCTGGTGCACCGGCCGCGGTATGACGACTGGTCGTTGCCGAAGGGCAAGGTCGATCCGGGCGAGACCGAACCTGTCACCGCGGTGCGGGAAGTCGAGGAGGAGACTGGATTCGCCTGCGAACTGGGCAGGCGGCTGACCGCGGTCAGCTACCCAGTGGCGGCGGGCACCAAGAGGGTGCGCTACTGGGCCGCCCGTGGGCTCGGCGGAGAATTCGCGCCCAATTCGGAGGTCGACGAACTCGTCTGGCTGCCGGTCAAGGACGCCATGAAGCGGCTCCAATACCCCCACGACCGGAAGGTGCTGCGTCGCTTCGCCAAACTGCCTACCGATACCCGGAACGTGTTGATCGTCCGGCACGGCACCGCGGGCACCAAGGCACGCTACAAGGGTGACGACGCCAAGCGACCGCTCGACAAGCGCGGGCGCGCCCAGGCCGAGTCGCTGGTGGGTCAGCTGTTGGCGTTCGGCGCGACGACGGTGTACGCCGCACCACGGGTGCGCTGCCATCAGACGGTCGAGCCGCTCGCCGAGGAACTCGGCGTCACCATCTTCGATGAGCCGACGCTCACTGAAGAGGCCTACGCCGACGATCGGCGCACCGCCCGCCACCGGATCCTCGAGATCGCCAAGACCGATGGCACGCCGGTGATCTGCACGCAGGGCAAGGTGATCCCCGACCTCATCGCCTGGTGGTGCGACCGCAACGGGGTCCGGTCGGACAAGTCGCGCAACCGCAAGGGCAGCACGTGGGTGCTGTCGCTACATGGAGACGACCTGGTGGCAGCCGATCACATCGGCAGCCCCCTCGCCCTCCGGGATTAGTCGACACCCGGCCAAAAGGCAGTTCCAGCGCGAAAACGCCGCGGGAGCTTGACTCCCGCGGCGTAACCGTCAACGAACTACTTGCGGCCCTTGGCGACGGCCTTCTTGACGACGGCCTTCTTGACTGCGGCCTTGCGGACCGGAGCCTTCTTGGCGACGGCCTTCTTGACCGCGGCCTTCTTCACGGCCTGCTTGACCGCAGCCTTCTTCACGGCCTGCTTGACCGCGGCCTTCTTCACGGCCTTCTTGGCGACGGCCTTCTTCACGGCCTTCTTTGCCGCGGCCTTGCGAACCGGGGCCGCCCTGTTGGCGACGGCCTTCTTCACGACGGCCTTCTTCACGGCCTGCTTCGCCGCGGCATTCCTGACGGCCTTCTTGACGACGGCCTTCCTGACGGCCCTCTTGACGACGGCCTTGCGAACGGGTGACGCCGTTGAGCCACGCTTCACAGCAGGTCCTTCCGCCGGGAGACGCTGTGCGCCAGACACAACCGCCTTGAACTGAGCGCCGGGCCGGAAGGCCGGAACCGACGTGGGCTTGACCTTGACGGTCTCGCCGGTGCGCGGGTTGCGCGCGACACGAGCGGCGCGGCGACGCTGTTCGAAGACGCCGAAGCCCGTGATGGTGACACTGTCACCCTTGTGAACGGCACGCACGATGGTGTCGACGACGTGCTCAACAGCGTCCGTCGCGTGTCGCCGATCAGTGCCCAGTTTGTCCGTGAGGACGTCGATGAGCTCCGCTTTGTTCATGCAAAAACCTCCGAAGCGAGCGGTCCTGGATGGACCGACTAGTGCCCACGGTAAACCCACACACCACTGATTTCCAAGAGCCACGCCCAATTTCAAGCCGAGCTAGCGAACTTTTCAGCAATCCGGTTGCCCCACACCGGCGGTGGTACGCCAGTCTCAAAATCGGCTTGCAGGGCCGCGATTTCGGCCGTCTCGACCCGCCCGCAGACCCGCCGTCAGGCGGGCAGAGTGCGCGGCTTCCAGGCCGGCCGGTGTTGTTCGTAGGTTTCGATGTCGGCCTGTTTGCGCAGCGTAAGGCCTATATCGTCCAGTCCTTCGAGCAGTCGCCATGCCGTGTAGTCGTCAATCGTGAACGGCAACAGGACCGTTCCGGCGGTGATGTTCCGATCTTGCAGATTCACAGTGATTTCCAAACCTGGATGCTGCTCGATGAGCTTCCAGAGCAGTTCCACGTCATCTTGTGCGACTTCCGCGGCCAGGAGTCCCGCCTTGCCCGCGTTGCCGCGGAAGATGTCGGCGAAGCGAGACGAGATGACGACCCGGAATCCGTAGTCCATGAGCGCCCACACCGCGTGCTCGCGGGATGACCCCGTGCCGAAGTCCGGGCCTGCGACCAACACCGAACCCTTGTCGAAGGGCGCGAGATTCAGGACGAACGACGGATCGTTGCGCCAGGCGGCGAAGAGACCGTCTTCGAAACCCGTTCGGGTGACCCGCTTCAGGTACACCGCCGGGATGATCTGGTCGGTGTCGACATTGGACCGGCGCAGTGGGACGCCGATGCCCGTGTGAGTGGTGAACGCTTGCATTTCGGGGCTCCTATGGGCTCGGGACGGGCAGATCGGCTGGCGAGGACAGGGTGCCGCGCACCGCCGTCGCGGCCGCCACGGCAGGCGAAACCAGGTGTGTGCGTCCGCCCTTGCCCTGGCGGCCTTCGAAGTTCCGGTTGGACGTCGACGCACACCGCTCGCCAGGAGCGAGCTGGTCGGGGTTCATGCCTAGGCACATCGAGCACCCCGCTTGTCGCCACTCGGCCCCCGCAGCGGTGAAGATCTCGCCCAGCCCTTCGGATTCGGCCTGAGCGCGCACTCGCATGGAGCCGGGCACCACGAGCATCCGCACGCCATCGGCCACCTTGCGGCCGCGCAGCACGTCGGCCACCACGCGCAGATCCTCGATGCGGCCGTTGGTGCAGGAGCCGACGAAGACGGCGTCGACAGCGACGTCCCTCATGGCGGTTCCGGGCTGAAGGTCCATGTAGGCCAAGGCCTTCTCGGCCGCCTGCCGCGCCCCCTCGTCGACGATCAACTCGGGATCGGGCACCGAATCAGCCAGCGGCACACCCTGACCCGGATTGGTGCCCCAGGTCACGAACGGGCTCAGCGTCGCGGCGTCGAGATAGACCTCGGTGTCGAATTCGGCGCCGTCGTCGGTGCGCAGTCGAGTCCAGGCCTCGATGGCCGCGTCCCAGTCGGCGCCCGCCGGGGCGTGCGGACGGCCGCGCAGATACTCGAACGTGGTCTCGTCCGGTGCGACCATGCCCGCCCGGGCCCCCGCTTCGATGCTCATGTTGCAGATCGTCATCCGGCCCTCCATCGACAGCGATTCGACGGCGCTGCCGCGGTATTCGATGACGTAGCCCTGCCCGCCGCCGGTGCCGATCTTCGCGATCACGGCGAGGATGACGTCCTTGGCGCTCACTCCTGGCGGCAGCACGCCGTCGACGTTCACCGCCATCGTCTTGAACGGCCGCAGCGGCAACGTCTGGGTGGCGAGCACGTGCTCGACCTCCGACGTGCCGATGCCCATGGCGATCGCTCCGAACGCGCCGTGCGTGGACGTGTGACTGTCGCCGCACACGACGGTCATGCCCGGCTGGGTGAGTCCGAGTTGCGGCCCGATGATGTGGACGATGCCCTGTTCGGCGTCGCCCATCGGGTGCAGGCGGATTCCGAACTCCTCGCAATTGCGCCGGAGCGTCTCCACTTGGGTGCGCGAGACGGGGTCGGCGATCGGCTTGTCGATGTCGATGGTGGGGACGTTGTGGTCCTCGGTGGCGATCGTCAGGTCGGGTCGGCGCACGGGGCGACCGGCCAACCGCAGCCCATCGAAGGCCTGCGGGCTGGTGACCTCGTGGACGAGGTGCAGATCGATGTAGATGAGATCGGGTTCGCGCGCGGCGCCCTCGCCGGCGCCGGTGGCCACGACGTGGTCGGCCCAAACCTTCTCGGCCATGGTGCGGGGTGTGTTGGTCATGACGTTCTTCCTTCGGCGAGCCGCAGGTGCCGGGCTGGCAATCTCACTATGCGGGACGCTAGTATCTACCTGTGAGACAGGATAGCGGCATCGGCGTGCTTGACAAAGCGGTGGGCGTACTGCACACCGTCGCCGAGTCGCCCTGCGGGCTCGCCGAACTGTGCGAGCGAACGGGTCTGCCGCGCGCCACCGCACACCGACTCGCCGCGGGACTCGAGGTGCACCGACTGCTGGCCCGCGACGCAGAGGGGCGCTGGCGGCTCGGCCCGGCGCTCACCGAACTCGCCGGGCACGTCAACGATCCGCTGTTGGCCGCGGGTGCCGCGGTGCTGCCGCGGCTGCGCGAAATCACCGGCGAGAGCGTGCAACTGTATCGACGAGAGGGCACCAGCCGGGTCTGCATCGTCGCCCTCGAACCCCCGGCGGGCCTCCGCGACACCGTGCCAGTCGGCACCCGCCTGCCCATGACGGCGGGCTCGGGCGCCAAGGTGCTGCTGGCCTATAGCGACGCGGCTACCCAGCAAGCGGTGCTGCCGACTGCGAAGTTCACCGACCGAACGCTCGCCGAGGTGCGCAAGCGGGGCTGGGCGCAAAGCGCGGCCGAGCGTGAGCCGGGAGTGGCGAGCGTGTCGGCGCCCGTTCGGGACGCGCGCGGCGCCGTGATCGCCGCGGTGTCGGTGTCGGGACCCATCGACCGCATGGGCCGCAGGCCCGGAGCGCGCTGGGCGGCGGATCTCTTGGCGGCGGCCGAGGCGCTCACCCGACGGCTCTGAACGCCTGCCTGCTGGCGAACTGAGAATTCCTCGGTGGCCTGGCTAGCCGCCAGTTCATGACCTACCCTTCGCCTGAGGCGGCAACTGGTCCGCATAAGGGGTGTTCCGTGACGCAATCGCCGACGTGGATCGCCACCGCCCGCTTGTTGCGACGAACGGGTTTCGGCACGACGGGCACCGAGGTCGATGCCGTGGTCGGTCAGGATTGGTCGACGTATCTCGATGCGGCGCTCGCCGCGGATCCCGAGTCGGATCCCGGTGCCGTGGCCACCCCCATGCCTTCGGTGATCATGCCGACGTTCCCCAGCCCCGATGCGAGCCAAGCGGTGAACGACGCGTTCATGACCGGGCTGCTCGTGCAAATGGGCGACCTGGTGTCGTGGTGGATACGCCGGATGGCCGCGGTGCAACAGCCCATCCACGAAAAGCTGACGTTGCTCTGGCACAACCACTTTGCGGTTTCCGCGTCCAAGGTGCGGGTCGCCGAGATCATGGCCGCGCAGAACGCGAAACTGCGCAGCCTCAAGCTAGGCGACTTTCACACCATGGCCCACGCGATGCTGACCGACCCGGCGATGCTGCATTGGCTGGACGGGATTCTCAACATGAAGGGGGCACCCAACGAGAACCTGTCCCGAGAGTTCATGGAGCTATTCACGCTGGGGCACGGCAATGGCTACACCGAGGTCGACGTCCGGGAAGGGGCTCGGGCACTCACGGGGCGCCAGGTCGGACCGGGCGGAGAGACCGCGATACTGCCCGAATACCACGACGCGGCACCGAAGACGGTGCTTGGCGTCACCGGAAACCTGAACGAGGACGACTTCTGCGACATCGTGCTCAACCAGTCCGGCTCTGCCCCGTTCGTCGCGACCAAACTCTGGCGCATGCTCGCCTCCGACGATGCGCCGTCGCCGCCGACGCTCGAGCGCCTGGTCTCCGCCTATGGCCCCGGCCGGGAACTGGGGGCGCTGACCAAGGCAATCTTGCTCGACCCCGAGTTCACGCTGAAGGCGGGCACTCTGGTGTGCACGCCGATCGAGTGGTTGATGGGCATCGTTCGCACCCTCAAGGTGCCGCTCGCCGATCCCCAGACGGTCTCAGTGCTCGACACCGTGCTGGCCGCCATGGGTCAGCGGCCGTTCTATCCGCCAGACGTCAACGGCTGGCCCCGCGGGCAGGCGTGGCTGTCGACCACCAGCACCACCGCCCGCGTATGGGCCGCAAACCGGTTCGTGGAGCTGGGAGACGTCACGACGGTCGAGCGCGCCGGCAAGGACGATCGCATCGACGCCGTCGGTTACCTCATCGGGGTCGGGTCATGGACGGCGGCAACCACCGCCGCCCTGCGTCCGTTCGTCGGTGACCCCCGTCGCCTGGTCGCCGCCGCCATCAACTCACCCGAATACCTGACGTCGTAGCGAGCTTGACCGTGCCCGAGTTGAGCCGCCGCAACTTCCTCATCGCCAGCGCGGGCGTCGGGGCACTCGGCATTTCGGGAGCAGCGGCGATCACCCTGCCGAAGCTCCTCGGGGCCGGCCGTGACCGGCCGCTTCCCCAGCACAGCGGGATTCTGGTGATCGTCACGCTCTATGGCGGCAACGACGGCCTCAGCACCGTGATCCCCTACGCCGACAACGCCTACTACGACGCACGTCGCGACCTGTCCTACTCGCCGTCCGAAGTGCTCGATCTCGATGGCACCCACGGCCTGAATCCCGCACTGTCCGGGCTGGCCGACGTCTGGCACCAGAAGAATCTGGCGATCGTGCGGGGCGTGGGATATCCGGATCAGGACCGAAGTCACTTCCGCTCGATGGACATCTGGCAGACCGCGTCCCCTGCGGAGCCCTCATCCACCGGATGGATCGGACGCTGGCTCGACGCCACTGGCGAAGATCCGATGCAGGCGGTGAACATCGGCGTGCTCTTGCCGATGATGGCGATGGGCGAAAAGAGAGTGGCAGCAACACTTTCCGACGTTCTTCCCTTGGTTCCACCCGACTTCGACGCGACCCTGGAGGCCTTGAGTGCCGCCGATCCGCAGGACACCCCGGCGATGGCCGCCGCTCGCGATTCGCTCCGGCTGAACAACCGCACCGACCGCACCTTTCGCCCCGTGGTGGGCGGCAAGGCGCCCCAGTCGAACCCGTTGGCCGGCGATACCGTCAACGAACTCACCCCCCAGCTGGAGCTGGTGGCCACCTGCATACGGGCGCGCGTGCCGACCAAGGTGTACATGGTCGCCCTCGGCGGGTTCGACACCCACGCCGACGAGCGGGGCACCCAGCAGCAGCTGCTGGGAAAGGTCAACGACGCACTGACACCGTTCATGCAGCAGATGCGTTCGAACGCCTACGGACGCAACGTCGTCGCACTGGTGTATTCGGAGTTCGGCCGCCGGGTGGCCGCGAACCTGTCCCAGGGCACCGACCACGGCACCTCGGGTCCCGTGTTGATCCTCGGAGCGCCGGTTCGGGGTGGCTTCTACGGCGACGAGCCGAGCCTGACGGACCTCACCGACGGCGACCTCAAGACCACCACCGACTTCCGCGACGTCTATCACGAACTTCTGACCCGGACGCTAGGGACGGATTCCGCGCCGTCCGTCGGGACGGGAAGGCACGAACTCGGCTTCCTGGGCGCCTGAACGAAGAGGCTCTGGACCCGTTGCCGCGGTCCAGAGCCGAGCTTGTACCCCCGATGGGATTCGAACCCACGCTACCGCCGTGAGAGGGCGGCGTCCTAGGCCGCTAGACGACGGGGGCCAGAACTATTTCCGGTTGGCCAGCATATCTCAGCGGAGATTGCCGACCTAATCAGTCGATTGGCTGGGGTACCAGGACTCGAACCTAGAATGGCGGTACCAGAAACCGCTGTGTTGCCAATTACACCATACCCCAATGGCCGCCTATAACCGCTGGTCACAGGACTTTCCGGAACTGGACAGGCGCTGGGCTGAACCACCGCTCGCCGTTCCCGGGCCGACAGGCAGACTACCAAAGATTTCGGCGCCGTTTTTCACGCCTCGTTCGGCGCGGCCGCGGCGTGCTCACGGCCCGCGCGCAACCGGTCCAGGCTGCGTTCGCGGCCGAGCAGTTCCATCGACTCGAACAGCGGCGGGCTGACGGACGCTCCCGTCACCGCTACCCGGATCGGGCCGAACGCCTTGCGTGGCTTGAGCTCGAGCCCCTCGAGCAGCGCGGCCTTCAGCGCATCTTCGACGTTCGTCGTGGTCCAGTCCGTGACGGCGTCGAGCGCGACGATCGCCGCGTCCAACACGGGTACGGCGGCTGCGCGAAGTTCCTTGCCCGCGGACTTCTCGTCGAGCACGAAGGCACCGTCGTTGAGGAACTTCAGCAGCTCCCACGCGTCCCCCAGCACCACGATGCGCGTCTGCACCAGCGCCGCGGCCTCGGCGAAACCGGCGTCGTCCAGACCGGTGTCGAATCCGTGTGCGGTGAAGTAGTCGCGCAGCCGATGGGTGAAGTCGTCGGAACCGAGCAGCCGGATGTGCTCGGCGTTGAGCGCGTCGGCCTTCTTCTGGTCGAAGCGTGCGGGGTTGGAGTTCACGTCTTTGACGTCGAACGCGGCGACCATCTCGTCGAGGCTGAACAAGTCGTGATCGTCGGCGATGCCCCAACCAAGGAGTGCCAGGTAGTTCAGCAGTCCCTCGGGGATGAACCCGCGGTCGCGATGCAGGAAGAGGTTCGACTGCGGATCCCGCTTGGAGAGCTTCTTGTTGCCGTCGCCGAGCACGCTTGGCAGATGGGCGAATTCGGGTACCCGTTCGGCGACCCCGATGCGGATCAGAGCCTGATAAAGCGCGATCTGCCGTGGCGTGGACGGCATGATGTCCTCGCCGCGAAGCACGTGGGTGATCTTCATCAGCGCGTCGTCGACGGGATTGACCAAGGTGTACAACGGATCTCCGTTGCCGCGGGTGATCGCGAAGTCGGGCACCGTGCCCGCGGGGAAGGTGACGGGCCCACGGACGAGGTCGTCCCATGTCAGGTCTTCGTTGGGCATCCGCAGGCGCAGTACGGCATTTCGGCCCTCGGCCGCGAACGCCGCGCGCTGAGCGTCGGACAGCGTGCGGTCGTAGTTGTCGTAGCCCAGCTTGGGATTCCGCCCCGCGGCCACGTGCCGGGCCTCGACTTCCTCCGGCGTCGAGTACGCCTCGTACACCTCACCCGCCTCGAGCAGCCGGGCGATGACGTCACGGTAGAGCTCGCCGCGCTCGGACTGCCGGTACGGCGCGTACGGTCCTCCGACCCCGGGGCCCTCGTCCCAGTCCAGCCCCAGCCACCGCAACGCATCGAGGATTGCCGCGTAGCTCTCGGCGCTGTCGCGGGCGGCGTCGGTGTCCTCGATCCGGAACACGAAGACGCCTCCGGTGTGTCGCGCGTAGGCCCAGTTGAACAAGGCCGTGCGGACCAGGCCGACGTGCGGTGTGCCCGTCGGGGACGGGCAGAACCGAACTCGCACCCCCGATGAGCCGCTGGCGCGATGAGGGTCGGACGTGGCCATCACTTCCCCTTGCGCACAACGGGATTGGTCAGCGTACCGATTCCCTCGATGGTGACGCTGACGGTGTCGCCGTCCTCGATCGGGCCGACGCCCTCTGGTGTACCGGTCAGGATCAAGTCACCGGGCAGCAGCGTCATCACCGCGGACACCCACTCGATGATCGCTCCGACGTCGTGGATCATCAACGACGTCCGGCTACGTTGGCGCACCTCACCGTCGACCTCCGTACGCAACTCCAGGTCGGACGGATCGATGGACGTGTCGATCCACGGCCCCACCGGGCAGAACGTGTCGTGCCCCTTGGCCCGCATCCACTGGCCGTCCTTCTTCTGCTGATCGCGCGCCGACACGTCGTTGGCGATGGTGTAGCCCAGGATGTTCTCGGCTGCCCGCGACGCCGGTACGTCCTTGCAGGGCCTACCGATCACCACCGCGAGTTCCCCTTCGTGGTGCACGGGGTGCGCGTCGGCGGGCAGCTGGATCGGGATGTGGGGCCCGATGATCGCCGTGTTGGGCTTGAGGAAGATGACCGGATCCTCGGGCGCGACACCGCCCATCTCCGCGGCGTGGGCGGCGTAGTTCTTGCCCATGCACACGACCTTGCTGGCCAGGATCGGTGCAAGTAGCCGCACGTCGGCCAGTGGCCAGGAACGGCCGGTGAACTCGGGCGTGCCGAACGGGTGCTCGGCGATCTCTCGGGCCACGGCGTCGGCGGGATCGTCGACCGACCCCTCGACGCTCACGAAGGCGACACCATCGGGACTCGCGATTCGACCAAGGCGCATGGTGACACCCTAGTTGCCGCGGCACCGTCGGCCAGCCACCGGGTCCGATGCATATATTTCTCAGATCGTGAGATATCAGTTCAACATCATGGGAAGTCCGTGGAACCATGGGGGCATGGTCGCGTCATCCGTCAGCACCGCGCGGCGCTGGTCGATGTTGGGCATCGCCCTGGCTGCGACGCTGTGCGCCAACGTGTTCATCAACGGCGTCGCCTTCCTCATTCCCACGCTCCACGAACAGAGAGGCCTCGACCTCGCCGAGGCCGGCCTGATGTCGTCCCTGCCGAGCTTTGGCATGGTCGTCACGCTCATCGCGTGGGGCTGGGTGGTCGACAGGGTCGGCGAACGACTGGTGCTCGCGCTCGGCTCGGCATTGACCGCGGCCGCGGCGTTCGCGGCCGCAGCCGCAGATTCTCTGGTCGCCGTCGGCGTCTTCCTGTTCCTCGGCGGCATGGCCGCGGCCAGCAGCAACTCGGCCAGCGGCCGGCTGGTCGTCGGCTGGTTTCCCCCACATCAGCGCGGCGTGACGATGGGCATCCGCCAGACGGCTCAACCATTGGGAGTGGGCTTGGGCGCGTTGGTGATTCCCCGGCTGGCCGAGCACGGCGGGGTCGCCGTCGCGCTGCTCTTCCCCGCGATCGTCTGCGCCGTCGCCGCGGTGATCTGTGCGATCGGAGTGCTCGACCCGCCGCGCCCACCGCGCGCCGAGGCACCCCCGGAACACTTGGCCAACCCCTACCGGGGTGCGTCGACGCTGTGGCGCATCCACGCGGTGTCCGTGCTGTTGGTCGTGCCGCAGTGTGTGGTCTGGACGTTCGCGCTGGTGTGGCTGATGACAGACCGCGGCTGGTCGGCGGCCGCGGCGGGTGGCCTCGTCACGTTCGCCCAAGTGCTTGGTGCCGCCGGACGCATCGCCGCCGGACGGTGGTCGGACCGCGTGGGCTCGCGGCTGCGCCCGGTCCGCACCATCGCGCTGGCGGCCGCGCTGTCGATGGGGCTGCTGGCGATCACCGACGCGTTCGACTCTCCGGTGGCCGTCGCCGTGCTCGTCATAGCGTCGGTGGTGACGGTGAGCGACAACGGCCTTGCCTTCACGGCGATCGCCGAACTCGCCGGGCCGTTCTGGAGCGGCCGGGCGCTGGGCACCCAGAACACCAGTCAGCTGTTCACCACGGGCATCGTGCCGCCGGCGTTCGGCGCACTGATCACCGCGTGCGGCTACCCGTTGGCCTTCGCGGTGTGCGCCGTGCTGCCGTTGATCGCCCTGCCGTTGGTGCCGGTGAGCGCCGACCCGATGGCGGCCTCGGGCGACTGAGCCCGGGTCACCCGGCTTCGAGATTCTCGGCGCACCGCGTCAGCAGGTCGGCCAATTGGCGCCGCGCCGTTGACGTCAGACCGTCGACCATCGTCTCCTCGACCCCGAGCACGGCGTCGTGGCTGGCGGCCAGCCTCTTGCGTCCGGCGGGGGTGAGCGCCAGCGCGGTGGCCCGACCGCGTGGCGCCGACGCACGGATCAGTCCCGCTGACCGCAGACCGCCAAGCAGGTCCTGCAGCGACTGGCGGGTCACGAAGCAGAGCCGGGCCAGTTCCGACGCCGACGCGTCCGGATGGTCGGCCAGCGCGCGCAGCGCCGCGTACTGCGCCATCGACAGGCCAGTCGGGCGCAGCGCGGCGTCGGAGCGCCGTCGCAGCGCCTGCTGAACGCGCTTCACCAGATACCCCGCACCGAGTTCGACTTCCGGTTGAGACATGACAGGAACCTTACATCGCGCTACGCTGAATTGTGTAAGGAACCTGACACGGAGGAAATCATGACCACGATCGTCGAGCACGCCCCCTACGCGACGCTCATCAACGTCTTCACCGTCTCGCCGGGCAAGGCCGCCGAACTCGCGGCACTGCTGACCGACTCCACCGAAGCGGTCATGCAGCAGCTGCCCGGCTTCCGGTCGGCCAACATTCACATCAGCACCGACGGCACACGCGTCGTCAACTACGCACAGTGGGACAGCGCCGAGGCCTTTGCGGCCATGCAGGCGAACCCCGAGGCGCAGGTACACATGCGGGCGGCCGCCGAACTGGCCGACGGTTTCGATCCGCACCTCTACACCGTCGAATCCGTACACCAGCGATGAGTCGATATCGAGGATCCAGGCTATGGCTACCGGGTTCCTCGACGTCATCGACTCGTACTTCACCTGCGAATTCACCACGATCGGGCGCAGTGGCTCGTCCCAGACCTGGCCGGTGACACCCCGACTGCTCACCGACGGGCGCTTCTTCATGGCCACCAGCATCGGGTTGCCGCAGAAGGCCTTCAACATCCGGGGCAATCCGAAGGTGAGCCTGTTGTTCTCCGACCCCACCGGCAGCGGCGTCGCGCAACCGCTCTCAGTGCGCCAACCCGCTAAGACGACGAGAAACTGTGGAAGCTGAGCTTCCTGCGCGTCGAGGGCAGGCTCGAAAGCCGTGATGGGCGTTGGGTGTTCACTACGACGTCCTTCGCCCCACCGGCGGGCAGGCAGCTGGCCTTCATGCGCAACCTGCGGCGCGCGGGCGCCAAGTACCTCGCCGCTCGCCGCTCGCGGGCTGAGTAGGCCTGCGGTCAATTGGGCAGCGGTCAAGGACATTCAGCGCCGCGCCAAGGCCGAGTCGACGTGAAACCGCCGGCAGTCACCTAGCCGACGCGACGTAGCGTCGAGCAGCTGACGCGATGAACACCCGATTGGGGACAATTAACGCGACTTGTCGGTACCACGTGCCATGACGCCACGGCCTCAATCACGGCAGATCCTCTGCGCTGAATGGATCTCTCGGGACCACCACCATCGGAACCTCCAGCACCCGAAGCATTTTCGCAGCTGTCGACCCGAGGAACAGGCGCTTGGGTGCACTGAGCCGACTCGAGCCGACCATGATCAGGTCGCCGTCTTGCCACTCCAGTTTGCTCACCGCCTCTTCGACAGTGGAGCCGTCGACGATCGTCGAGGTCACCGGAAAGCCATCGGGGAGACTGCTTTTCGCGGTCTCAAGCGTCTGTTGAGCGTGTGCCAACGCTCGCTGACGCTTAGCGTCGTCGTCGCCGCGAAGTGTTCCGAACATCGGGTCCAGCGCGATCAGAGACACCAACCGCAACGGCGTCCCAGCCGCTCTGCTGAACCGCACCGCGGTGTCGAGCACCAGATCCGCACCCGCGCGCTCCCCGATCGCGCACGTCACCTCGCGAACGCGGTCGATCGACGAATCGCGGGTACCCCGGGGCGCCACCGCGACGGGTACAGGCGCCGAATGCAGGAGCTCGTTGACGACCGATCCCAGCGAGTAGCTGCCTGCCAGTCCACCACCCGAGCCGCCGACGACGATGAGATCGGCCTGCACTCTTGCCGCCTCTTTGATGAGCCCGTCGGCGTACGAGTCGTCGAAGCTGACATGGGTGCCCGACGCGATGTCGGCGGGCACCGAAGCACGTGCTTCGGCGAGCCAGTGCTCGGCCTGCTCGGCGATGTGCTCGTCGTAGCCACCGACCGGCACCGAGGGCACGGCCCGATCTGGCGGCAGGATGATGCTGACGTCGAGCTCGGCATCGAGTGTGCGGCTGAGCCGCACCCCGAGCGCGATTGCGTCGGCGCCTCCCGGCGTTGCGAGATAACCAACGACCAGCTTCATTTCCCAACCACCTAACTCGCACACCGCGGTGCGGACTTCGTGTGGTTGATCCTGTCAATGCGCGACGACGGTTACCGCGCTTCCGACAAATTGACCGGAGGAAGAAATTCGCGATCAGCGCTGTATTCGGCGGCGCCGTCCTCGAGCGCCAGCCGCGCATCCGATCCGTCCGGTTCGGAGGCTTCGATGCGGAACACCGCGTGGCCGGGTTCGGTGTGCCAGATCGAGGTCGTCAGGGTCTCTCCCGGAAACACCGGCGAGGTGAACCGGGACGCGACGGCACTGACTTTCGTCGCGCGCCCAAGTTGTTGACTTAGGTGAGCCCTGGACGATGCTATTGCTCAGGCCGCGAGAGATTCGCTTCGTAGAGACGGAGAAAATTGTTTCGCGCGAACCCGAATCAGCGGCGTGTCACGACGAACCGGTCCACGCGAAAGGCTAGAAACACGACGCGTTCAGCCTGATCCGCTAGTGCTCATCGGGTTCGCCGATGCTCCGGGTGGCGACAAGGTCTGGATCTTCAAATTCCTCAAGGGTGCCGCGCAGTGTGTAGATGCCGGGCGAGGCGGCCGACATCGCCGTCAAGTCGGGAGGCATGTTCCAGGATGTCCCTTCGCGCGCGCCTCGCAGCGCGATGAGAATGCCTGCAGGCGTTGCCGGCTCTGCCAGCCACCTGAGCTCACAACAGGGACGCGATGCGATCGCCGACCTGGCTGGTTGACAGCCTTTCGGCCCCACGCGTGGCCAGGTGCTGCTCCACCGCCTTGTCAACCCGCGCCGCCGCAGCGCCTTCGCCGACGTGAGCGAGCAGCATCGCCACGGACATGACCGCCGCCGTCGGATCGGCGAGGCCTTGCCCCGCGATGTCGGGAGCGCTGCCGTGGACGGGTTCGAACATCGACGGATTGGTGCGCGCCGCGTCGATGTTGCCGCTGGCGGCCAGCCCGATCCCGCCGGATACGGCGGCGGCGAGGTCGGTGATGATGTCGCCGAACAGGTTGTCCGTCACGATCACGTCGAAGCGGCCGGGGTCGGTGACCATGTGGATGGTGGCCGCGTCGATGTGCTGGTAGGCCACCTCGACGTCGGGGAATTCTTCACCGACCTCTGCGACGGTGCGAGCCCAGAGCTTGCCCGCGAACGTCAGCACATTGGTCTTGTGCACCAGCGTGAGGTGCTTGCGGCGCTTGGCCGCTCGCGTGAATGCGTCGCGCACCACGCGCTGCACGCCGAACGCGGTGTTGAGGCTGACCTCGGTGGCGACCTCGTGGGGCGTGCCGACGCGGATGGCGCCGCCGGTGCCCGTGTACGGACCTTCGGTGCCCTCGCGGACGACGACGAAGTCGATTTCGGGATTGCCTGCGAGCGGACTGTCCACACCGGGATACAACCGCGACGGGCGCAGGTTGACGTGATGGTCGAGTTGGAACCGCAACGTGAGCAGCAGCCCGCGCTCCAGCACGCCGCTGGGCACCGACGGATCACCGATGGCGCCAAGGAGGATTGCGTCGTGCGTGCGCAATTCGTCGACGACGCCGTCGGGCAGTGTCTCCCCCGTCGCATGGTAGCGGCGGGCACCCAGATCGTAGGTGGTCTTCTCGACGCCGGGCCGCACGACGTCGAGCACCTTGATGGCCTGCTCGATGACCTCGGGGCCGATGCCGTCGCCTGCGATGACAGCGAGTTTCATGACAGGTCAACCAGTTCCAGGGTTACTGCGCCGACGTCGGTGCCGATCGCGTCCAGCACGTCGGCGGGCACCTGACGGTCGAGCCGCAGCATGACCGTCGCGCCCTCGCCGTCGGCGTCCTGGCTGAGCTGAGCCGCCAGAATGTTGACGCTCGCGGCACCCAGCACGGTGCCGATCTTGCCGAGCGCGCCCGGCTGATCGGCGTAGTTGATGATCAGGTTGACGCCCTCGGCCCGGAGATCCAGGTTGCGGCCGTTGATTTGGACGATCTTCTCCACCAGCTGCGGACCGGAGAGCGTGCCTGCCACGTTGACGGTCGACCCATCGGCGGCGACGGCGCGGACGTCGACGACGCTGCGGTGGTTCGGGCTCTCCGATGCGGTGCTGATGGCGGCCTCGACGCCACGTTCGGCCGCCAGCGACGGAGCGTTGACGAACGTGACCTGGTCCTCGATCACTGCAGAGAACAAGCCGCGAAGCGCCGACAATCGCAGCACCCCAACCTCTTCGGAGGCAAGCTCGCCGCGCACCTGAACGGACAGGGTGGTCGGTAGCTCGGGGGACAGGGCACCGACGAGCAGGCCGAGCTTGCGCACCAGGTCCAGCCACGGCGCGACTTCCTCTCCGACGACGCCGCCTCCGACGTTGACGGCGTCGGGGACGAACTCCCCCGCCAACGCCAGCCGCACGCTGGCTGCGACGTCGGTGCCCGCGCGGTCCTGCGCCTCTTCGGTCGAGGCTCCGAGGTGAGGCGTCACCACCACCTGGGGCAACTCGAACAACGGGCTGTCCGTGCACGGTTCGGCGGAGAACACGTCTATGCCTGCGCCGCGCACGTGGCCGCTGCGCACCGCGTCCGCGAGCGCCTGCTCGTCGATCAGGCCGCCGCGTGCGGCGTTGACGATGATCACGCCGGGCTTGGTCTTGGCCAGCGCCTCATTGCCGATGAGCCCCGCCGTCTCCTTGGTCTTCGGCAGGTGCACCGAGATGAAGTCGGCGGCCAGCAGCAGTTCGTCGAGCGTCAGCAGCTCGATGCCCAGCTGGGCGGCGCGGGGCTGGGACACGTAGGGGTCATACGCGACGATGTGCGCGCCGAACGCGGCCAGCCGCTGGGCCACCAACTGGCCGATGCGGCCGAGGCCGACGACGCCGACGGTCTTGCCGAAGATCTCGGTGCCCGAGAACGACGACCGCTTCCAGGTGCGATCACGAAGCGTGGCGTCTGCGGCCGGGATCTGGCGGGCCGCGGCCAAGAGCAGTGCCACCGCATGTTCGGCGGCGCTGTGGATGTTCGACGTCGGGGCGTTGACCACCAGCACGCCGCGCGCCGTCGCCGCGTCGACGTCGACGTTGTCCAGGCCGACGCCCGCGCGAGCCACGATCTTCAGCTTGGGGGCCGCCGCCAACACCTCGGCGTCGACGGTGGTCGCCGAGCGCACCAGCAGCGCGTCGGCGTCCGGCACCGCGGCCAGCAATTTTTCTCTGTCGGGGCCATCGACCCACCGGACTTCTACCTGGTCACCGAGGGCGGCGACGGTCGAATCGGCGAGTTTGTCGGCAATGAGTACGACGGGGAGGCTCACGCGGTCAGCCTAATGGGCTGTAATTGGGTGCCGGAGGGCAGGAGCGCAGCGACCCGGGGACTGGCCCAGGAGGGCAGGAGCGCAGCGACCCGGGAAGATGTACCGCTGGGCAGGAACGGAGCGACGTCAGGAGTGGGATGACAACTGATACGGACGTCACCGTCGTCGGTAGCGGCCCCAACGGGCTCGCGGCCGCCGTCAGCTGTGCCAGGGCTGGATTGTCGGTGCGGGTGCTCGAGGCGCAATCGACTGCGGGCGGGGGCGCGCGCACCGCCGTCGACCCCGAGTTCTCCGGCATCAGTCACGACATCTGCTCGGCAGTGCATCCGTTGGCGCTCGCGTCACCGTTCTTCGCGGAGTTCGACCTGCCAGCCCGCGGGGTGCAGCTCGCGGTGCCGGAGATCGCCTACGGCAATCCGCTACCGGATAGGCCTGCCGCCATCGGCTACGTGGACATCGACCGCACGTGCGCCGAACTCGACGACGGGGCGTCCTGGAAGAAGCTGCTCGGCCCGCTGTCGGCCGACTGGGCAGGCGTCGTCGGGCTGATGCTCGGCGACAAGCGCTCGATTCCGCCGTCGATCCCCGCCGCACTGCGGGTCGGGCCGCGCCTGCTGGCGCAGGGCACGCCGTTGTGGCGCGCGCTCGCTGGCGAGGATGCCCGCGCACTGTTCACCGGCGTTGCCGCGCACACGATTTCGCGGATGCCGTCGCTGGTGTCCTCGGGTGCCGGGTTGATGCTGGCCACGCTGGGGCACGCCGTCGGCTGGCCCATCCCCGTCGGCGGGTCGCAGGCGATCGCCGACGCGCTGATCGCGGATCTGCGCGCACACGGGGGCGAGCTCGTGCTCGGCGAGGAAGTCACCAGTCCCCCAGGCGGTGTCGTGCTCTATGACACCGCGCCACCCGCATTGCTGCGAATCTACGGCGACGCCGTTCCGCCGCGGTATGCAAAAGCCTTGCGGGGCTATCGTTTCGGGCCGGGCGTCGCCAAGGTGGACTTCGTGCTGTCCGGTGAGATCCCCTGGCGCGACGCACGATTGACCCAGGCCCCGACCCTCCATCTCGGCGGCAGCCGCACGCAGATGGCCCTTGCCGAGGCCGAGATCGCGGAGGGACGGCACGCGCAGTGGCCGATGGTGCTCGCCGCGCTGCCGCACATCGCCGACCCCGGGCGCATCGACTCTGCGGGCCGTCGCCCGCTCTGGGCCTACGCCCACGTCCCGGCCGGCTCGACGGTCGACATGGCCGATGCGGTGACCGAGGTCTTCGAGCGCTTTGCCCCCGGTTTCCGCGACGTGGTGGTGGCCGTGCGCAGCGTGCCCGCTTCACGGCTCTCCGACCACAACGCCAACCTGGTCGGCGGCGACATCGGCGTCGGCGGCAACAACATGTTCAGTGCACTGACCGGGCCCACGCTGCGACTCAACCCCTGGTCGACCCCGATCCCGAAGGCCTATCTGTGCTCGTCGGCCGCGCCGCCTGGCGGAGGCGTACACGGCATGGCCGGTTACTACGCCGCGCGCACCGTGTTGCGCCGTGAGTTCGGCATCAAGAAGCCTCCTTCGCTCTCGCCCTGACCCCTGGTGACGTGATTGGCTCGAGCCATGACGAAACTCGCAGTCATCTACTACTCGGCCACCGGGCACGGCACCACGATGGCCCGCCGTATCGAGGCGACGGCCACCGCGGCGGGCGCCGAGGTGCGGCTCCGCCACATCGCCGAGACCCACGATCCGGCGTCGTTCGCCGAGAACCCTGCGTGGACGGCCAACTACCACGCCACCAATGACCTCCCGGCCGCCACGGGCGACGACATCGTGTGGGCGGACGCGGTGATCTTCGGGTCGCCGACGCGCTTCGGTTCGGTAGCAGCGCAATTCCGCACGTTCATCGACTCGCTGGGCGGACTGTGGTCGCAGGGCATGCTGTCGGACAAGGTCTACGCGGCGTTCACGTCATCGCAGACCTTGCACGGTGGTCAGGAGACCACCCTGCTGACGCTGTACGTCACGCTCATGCACTTCGGCGGCATCATCGTTCCGCCGGGTTACACGGACCAGGTGAAGTTCGCCGACGGAAACCCGTACGGTGTCGGCCTGACCGCCAACCGGGACAACGTGACCGAACTCGACGACACCACCAACGATGCGCTCGACCATCTCGCGCGCCGCGTGGTCGACATCGCAGGCCGGCTCACCAGCTAGCGCCGACCGGCGTCAGGAGTTCGTCGGGATGACGAGTTGCTGCGTCGCTCGCGTCATGGCGACGTATTGGTCGACCGCACCTTCGATGCCCGTACCGAACGCCTCCGGCCGATGAGACGACCAGGTCGAACTCGAGGCCCCACGCCGCCTCCGGGCACGACGAAATCGGCGCGCCAACAGTCGGATACGACTGTTGACGCGCCGAAGTCAGTTACAGATCAGGCGGTTTCGGTGATGGGCCGGTCGACCCAGCTCATCAGGTCGCGCAGCTTCTTGCCGGTGACCTCGATGGGGTGCTCGGCGTTCTCCTTGCGCAGCTTCTCCAGGCGCTTGTTGCCGCCCTCGACGTTGGCGACGAGCTCCTTGACGAAGCTGCCGTCCTGAATGTCCTTGAGGATGGCGCGCATCCGCTCCTTGGTGTCGGCGTCGATCACCCGCGGGCCGGACAGGTAGCCACCGAACTCCGCGGTGTCGGACACCGAGTAGTTCATCCGGGCGATGCCACCCTCGTACATCAGGTCGACGATCAGCTTGAGCTCGTGCAGCACCTCGAAGTAGGCCATCTCGGGGGCGTAGCCCGCCTCGACCATGACCTCGAAGCCGATCTTGACCAGTTCCTCGGTGCCACCGCACAACACGGCCTGCTCACCGAACAGGTCGGTCTCGGTCTCTTCCTTGAACGTGGTCTTGATGACGCCGGCCCGCGTGCCGCCGATGCCCTTGGCGTAGGACAGCGCGAGCGCCTCGCCCTCACCGGTCGGGTCCTGGTCGATGGCGATCAGGCAGGGCACGCCCTTGCCGTCGACGAACTGACGGCGCACCAGGTGGCCGGGGCCCTTGGGCGCCACCATCCCGACGGTGATGTCGTCGGCAGGCTCGATCAGGTCGAAGTGAATGTTCAAGCCGTGACCGAAGAACAACGCGTTGCCCGCCACCAGGTTCGGCTCGATGTCGTTTTTGAAGATCTCCGCCTGCGCCGTGTCCGGCGCCAGCAGCATGATCACGTCGGCCCACTTGGCCACCTCGGCCGGGGTGTCGACTGCCAGGCCCTGCTCGGTGACCTTCTCGCGGGACTTGGAGCCCTCCTTGAGGCCGACCTTCACCTCGACGCCCGAGTCGCGCAGGCTCAGCGAGTGCGCGTGCCCCTGGCTGCCGTAGCCGATGACGCCAACCTTGCGCCCCTGGATGATCGACAGGTCCGCGTCGTCGTCGTAGAACATCTCAACTGCCACTTTGAATCTTCTTCCTTTTCTGTTTGATTCGAGGTCTGCCGGCTACTTGACGGTGACGATGCCGCGGGGACCGCGGGCCAGCGTCACCATTCCGGACTGAGCGATCTCTCGGATGCCGTACGGCTCGAGTAGGTTCAGCAGCGCCGTCAGCTTGCCGGGCGTCCCGGTGGCCTCCACCACCAGCGACTCCGCCGACACGTCGACCACCTTGGCGCGGAACAGGTTCACCGCCTCGATGATCTGTCCCCGGGTGGCCGCGTCCGCCCGCACCTTGATGAGTGCGAGTTCGCGCGACACCGAGTTGTCCTCGTCCTGCTCGACGATCTTGATCACGTTGATGAGCTTGTTGAGCTGCTTGGTGATCTGCTCGAGCGCGAATGTCCTCCACCGCAACGACGATGGTCATGCGGGACAGGTGCTTCTGTTCGGTGGCGCCGACGGCGAGCGACTGGATGTTGAACCCGCGGCGCGAGAACAGCGACGCAACGCGGGCGAGCACGCCCGGCTTGTCCTCGACGAGGACCGACAGTGTGTGAGTCGTGGTCGTCATGGGTCTAGACCTGATCCTCGTTGTCGAACAGCGGACGGATGTTGCGGGCCGCCATGATCTCGTCGTTGCCGGTGCCCGCGGCGACCATCGGCCACACCTGGGCGTCCGCCCCGACGATGAAGTCGATGACCACCGGTCGGTCGTTGATGGCGCGCGCCTGGTTGATGACGTCTTCGACGTCTTCGGCACGCTCACAACGCAATCCGACGCAGCCGTACGCCTCGGCCAGCTTGACGAAGTCGGGGATGCGCTGGCTGTGCGTGCCCAGATCCGTCTGGCTGTAGCGCTCCTGGTAGAAGAGCGTCTGCCACTGACGGACCATGCCCAGGTTGCCGTTGTTGATGACGGCCACCTTGATCGGCGCGCCCTCGACGGCGCAGGTGGCCAGTTCCTGATTGGTCATCTGGAAGCAGCCGTCGCCGTCGATCGCCCAGACCTCGGCGTCGGGGCGGGCGAACTTGGCACCCATGGCCGCGGGGATGGCGAAGCCCATGGTGCCGAGACCGCCGGAATTCAGCCAGGTGCGCGGGTTTTCGTACTTGATGAACTGTGCGGCCCACATCTGATGCTGACCCACGCCAGCCACGTACACCGCGTCCGGTCCGGCGATGCGGCCCAGCGTCTCGATGACGTACTCCGGGCTCAGGCTGCCGTCGCTCTGCGGGCCATAGCTCAGCGGGTAGGTGGCCTGCACGCTGCGCAGGTACTCCCACCAGTTGTCGATGTTCAGCGTGGCCGCCCTGACATTCCCCCGGTCGCTTCGCTCCTGCCCGCCGAAAGTGCCTTCCCTACGAAGCGCCTCGAGCAGATCGGTGATGACGGCCTTGACGTCGCCCACGATCGGGACGTCGGCGTTCCGGTTCTTGCCGATCTCGGCCGGGTCGATGTCGGCGTGGATGACCTTGGCTTCCGGGGCGAAGGACGACAGCTGACCCGTGACCCGGTCGTCGAAGCGGGTACCGAGCGCGATCAGCAGATCACTCTTCTGCAATGCGCCCACCGCGGCGACGGTGCCGTGCATGCCGGGCATGCCGAGGTTCTGCGGGTGGCTGTCCGGGAACGCGCCGCGGGCCATCAGCGTGGTCACGACGGGGATGCCCGTCAGTTCGGCGAGGTTCAGCAGTTCCTCGCTGGCCTCGCCCCGGATGACGCCACCACCGACGTAGAGCACGGGCTTGCGGGCCGCGGCGATCAGCTTGGCGGCCTCCCGCACCTGCCTGCTGTGCGGCTTGGTGTTGGGCTTGTAACCGGGCAGGTCGATCCGCGGCGGCCAGCTGAACGTGCACTGGCCCTGCAACACGTCCTTGGGGATGTCGACGAGCACGGCACCCGGCCGGCCCGACTTCGCGATGTGGAACGCCTCGGCGATCACCCGCGCGATGTCGTCGCCGTCGCGAACCAGGAAGTTGTGCTTGGTGATCGGCATCGTGATGCCGGAGATGTCGGCTTCCTGGAAGGCGTCGGTGCCGATGAGGCCGCGGCCCACCTGCCCGGTGATCGCGACCACCGGGATGGAGTCCATCTGCGCGTCGGCCAGGGGTGTCACCAGGTTGGTGGCACCGGGACCGGACGTGGCCATCATCACGCCGACCTTGCCGGTGGCGTGGGCGTAGCCGCTGGCCGCGTGGCCGGCGCCCTGCTCGTGACGGACGAGCACGTGGCGCAGCTTCTGCGAGTCGAAGAGCGGGTCGTAGACTGGCAACACGGCCCCACCGGGGATGCCGAAGATGACGTCGACGTCGAGTTCCTCCAACGAGCGGATTACCGCCTGCGCGCCCGTGATCTGTTGCGGGGCAACCTTTCTGGGCTGCGTTGCGGGCGTGGTCGCGGGGTTTCCAGCGGCCGGCGTCGTTCCGTTCGCACGGTGCGCCGACTCCGCTGGTCGCGTGGTGGGTGCGCTCACGTTCTCCCTCGGTCCTTGATTCGTTTCATTCGGTGGGTTCTGGGCAACAAAAAACCCCCGTCAGCTTTCGCTGTACGAGGGTGCGCGTCGATGCTCGTAGGCTCAGGCCTGGTTACGCACCGCCGCGCGAACCAATTACTACGAGAAAGCCGGTTTCCATAGCAGTCGACGGTAGTCCCCGCACTGGTCAAAGGTCAAATTCCAGTGCGGCGAGCGAGCCATGGCACTGGAAGTCAAACGAACCGCACTTCGGCCCGGTGCGAAGATGGCCGGGTGAGCTCCCCCGCCAAGCCGACCGCCCCGGTCATCGTCAAGATCTCGCCGATGGCCCATCTGGCGGTCGGATTCCTGGTGCTCGCACTGCTCGCGCTGGTGCTCGCCCAGCCGGCGTGGTTCGCCCCACTGCTGGTCATCCCGATCCTGCTGTCGGCGGCGATCATCCGCTACCGCACCGTGCGTCGGTCGGGACGCGCTCACGGTCCGGACTCTGGTTGGCAGCACCACGGTGCCGTGGAGCGACGTCGAGGGGTTGCGCTTCGACCGACGGTCGTGGGCCCTGGCACGCCGCAAGGACGGTTCGGAGTTGCGGTTGCCGGGTGTGACGTTCGCGACGCTACCCATGCTGACGGCGGCGACCGGCGGTCGCGTGCCCAATCCGTACGAGTAGTCCGGTCAGGCCAGCGGGTTCGCGCCGTTGAGGAACCACCACACGGCGACGCCCGCGCCGATGCCCAGCAGCAGTGCGGCGGCTGATCCGACGAATGGACGACGCGCCCAGCCCCGACCTGCGTCGAGGGAGTAGCGGCCCGGTCCGGTCAGCGTCAACGCGGCTGCCACGACGATGAGCGTCACCTGGTACTCGTGCCCGTCGGGCAGGAAGAACGGGAAGTAGCCCGAGTCCGGTTGCGCCGTGACGGCTGCGAGCAGCGCATTGATCAGATAGGCCACCGCAGCCGCGGCCGCGAGCGGGGTGAACAGCCCGAGTACCAGCAGTACGCCCGCACCGAGTTGCGCGCCGACGCCGACGTAGGTGAGCACGTTCGCGTGCTGATAGCCCAGGTCGACAAGGGATTGTTGGACGCCGTTGAGCCCGGACCCGCCCCACAGGCCGAACGCCTTCTGCAGCCCGTGCGCGATGAGCAGGGCGCCCAGGCCGACCCGCAGCAGCATCAGGCCGAGATCCTGCGTACCTCGCCTCGCCGCGGCCCGGACGTGATCGTCCGCCACGTCGGGTTCGATCTCGGCGGGTTCGGCCTGATACGTGGAATGACTGGGCTGGACATACGGCAACGGTTCGGGGTCACCCAGCAGTCCGAGTCCGGCCTGGTCGTGGCTGCCCGTGTTGGAGTCGTAGCGCGGGATCGCCGTGGTTTCGAAGTCGCCCGTGTATGTCGAAGATGGGAGGTCGTCCTCGGGGTCGACCAGGTGTGCAGACTCCGGCCGCATGGCTGAGCCTTCGTCGCCTCCGGGCTTCTGCCATGCACGCGGGTCGTGAGATGTACTGGTCACCAGACAAGCGTAAGTGCTACTTACCTGCGAATCGTGGATTGGCGCGGCGCTTTCCCGCCAGTATTCGCGCGGCGTCCCGGTGCGACGTAGCGCACCGCCGTGGCGCGCATCGCCAAACGATCCGTAACCTGGCCTGCATGAGACTGCGCCGGCCGATGCTGGGTGTGCTGGCGATGGCCTGCGTGACCGTACTCGTCGGGTCGGGGTGTGCCCGCTTCAGCGAGGCCCAGTCGGAACCGTTCACGGAGCCGAAGCAGTACGAGATGGGCCGCAGCTCCTCGCAGCCACCACCGCCCCCGCTGCCGCCGAAGCCGTTTCCCAAGGCCTGCCCGGCCCCTGACGTCATGCAGGGCTGCCTGGACAGCACCAGCGGGTTGATCATGGGCGACGACAGCAAGTCCGCGTTGGTGGCCGAGCGCCTCACGGGCGCGGTCAAGGAGGTCTCGGTCAGCGCCGAACCCAAGGTCAAGATGGTGATTCCGGTCGACCCATCCGGGGACGGCGGCCTGATGGACATCGTGCTGTCGCCGACGTACCAACAAGACCGGTTGATGTTCGCCTACGTGAGCACCCCTACCGACAATCGCGTCATCCGCATCGCGGACGGTGACGTGCCCAAGCCGATTCTCACGGGAATCCCGAAGGGTGCCACGGGCAACATGGGCGCCCTGATCTTCACCAGTCCCACCACGTTGATGGTGCTGACGGGTGACGCGGGCAACCCTGCCCAGTCGACCGATCCGAACTCGATGGCGGGCAAGCTGCTTCGCATCGAACAACCCACCACCATCGACCAGGCCCCGCAGACCACCGCCCTGTCCGGTATCGGCACCGCGGGCGGCCTGTGCTCCGATGGCGCGGACGGCTCGCTCTACGTGACCGACCGCACCCCGACGGGCGACCGGCTGCAGCGCATCACCAAGGACTCGAAGGTGTCGACGGTGTGGACGTGGCCGGACAAGCCCGGCATCGCCGGATGCGCCGTGTCAGAGGGCACGGTGCTGGTGAACCTGGTCGACACCAAGCAGACCGTCGCGGTCCGACTGGCCCCGGACACCGGCGCCGTGACGGGTGAGCCCGAGGTGCTCCGGCAGGACAAGCACGGGCACGTGTGGGCGTTGCAGATGTCGCCAGACGGCAATGTCTGGGGCGCCACCGTGAACAAGACGTCCGGTGATGCCGAGAAGCTCGACGACGTGGTCTTCCCGCTGTTCCCGACCGGCGGCTTCCCACGCAGCAACGCTGACAACACCTAGCTCGCGAGTTCGGGCGCGCGCGACCAACCGTTCGCGCGCTTGGAGGCCTAGCGCTCAGCGATCCGTAGGGGCTGCAGTGAGCAGCAGCACGCCCGTCACCGGGGTCCGGAACCGGGCAACCGCAACATCAGCCGCGTCCCGCCCAGCGGGCTTACCTCCAACGAGGCAGTGCCGCCGTGGATCTCGGCCTGCTGCGCGACGAGCGCGAGGCCCAGTCCGGAGCCCGAGCGCGACGCCGTGGTGCCTCGGTGGAACCGTTCGAACACCTTCGTCCGCTCCTGTTCGGGCACACCCGAGCCGTTGTCGTCGACGGCGATTTCGACGCCCGCCGCCGAACTCACCACGCTCAACCGAACCTGCGTTGCCGCACCGTGTTTCACGGCGTTGGCGATGGCGTTGTCGACGACCAGCCGGAGCCCGGCAGGCATGCCGAGCATCAACACCGACGTCGACGATGCGAGCGACACGTCGAGCCCGGGGTAGTTGTGCATCGCGTCGTGCGCGGCCCGGTCCAGCAGCTCGGCGACGTCGACCGGGACGAAGTCGTCGACGGTGGTCAACTCCCCCTGTGCAAGCCGCTCGAGCGCGGTCAGCATCGCCTCGATCCTGGTCTGCGTCCGCATGACGTCGCCGATCACCTCCTTGCGCTGCTCGTCGGCGAGGTCCAGCGTCATGAGTACTTCGAGGTTGGTGCGCATCGCCGTCAACGGCGTCCGCAGTTCGTGCGAGGCGACGGCGGCGAAGTCGCGCGCTGACTCCAGCGCCGCCCGGGTGCGCTGCTGCTCGTCGCCGATGCGGGCCAGCATCCCTTCGACGGCCTCGGAGATCTCGACCGCCTCCCACACGCCGCGCACCTGTACCTCGTCGGGGTTGGACTGCGCGTTGATGGCCCGCGCCTGCTGCGCCAGCAGCCGGAACGGGTTCACCATGATCAGCGAGATCACCCAGCCCACCAGCAGCGTGCCGAGGATCACGCCGGCACAAATCCAGAACACCCTCCAGTGCAGTGAGTCGATGTGGGCCTGCGCTTCGGCCAGCGGGGCGCCGAGCGCGATCGACGCAGTGCCCGCGGTGACGGTACGCACGCGATAGTCGACGCCGTTGACGGAGACACTCGCGTATCCGTTGGCAAGCTGGGGCAACACGATCCCGGCGGGAATCGACACGGTGGTCTGGCCGATGCGCGCGGTGCGCACCAGTCCGCCTTCGGTCGGTTCTGGTCCCACGCCGTTCTGCTGCGCACTGCGGAGCAGGGTGTTGACGTCGCCGAGGCTGCTCAGTGAGTCCAGCCGACGGTCCAGCTGGTTGTACTGGTCGTTGGTGACGCCGATCCACACCCACACGCCGAGGGTCAGCACCAGGATGATGACGCCGAGCTGGCCGACGATGACGATCGACCGCAGCGACAGCAGCCGCAACGGCTGCCGCAGCAGTCGGAATACCAGGTCCTGATGCGTCATCGGCCGGGGGCTAGCTGCAGGCAGCCAGCACCATCTCACGCACCAGGGCGGCATCGGCCTGGCCCTTGGTGGCCTTCATGACGGCGCCGACGATCGCACCCGCCGCTTGCACCTTTCCGCCGCGGATCTTCTCGGCGACGTCGGGGTTGGCAGCCAGCGCCTCGTCGACGGCCGCCTTGATCACCGAGTCGTCGCGGACCACCGCGAGTCCGCGATCGGCCATGACCTGCTCGGGCTCTCCCTCACCGGCGAGCACGCCCTCGATGACCTGGCGCGCCAACTTGTTCGACAGCTTGCCCTCGTCGACCAGCTTGACGACCGCGGCGACCTGCGCCGGTGTGATGGCGAGCGCCTCGAGCTCGACGCCTGCCTCGTTGGCCTTCTGCACCAGGAAGTTGCCCCACCATGCGCGCGCGGACTCGCTGGAGGCCCCGTGCTCGACGGTCGCCGCGACCAGGTCGATGGCACCGTTGTTGACCAGGTCGCGCATCACCTCGTCGGAGATGCCCCACTCGTCCTGAATTCGCTTGCGCGTCAACCACGGAAGCTCGGGAATGGTCTGGCGCAGCCGCTCGACGAGTTCAGCGCTTGGCGCGACCGGTTCCAGGTCGGGCTCAGGGAAGTACCGGTAGTCCTGCGCGGTCTCCTTGCTGCGGCCCGCCGTGGTGTGTCCGTCCTCGTGGAAGTGCCGGGTCTCCTGGGTGATTCGGCCGCCGGCTTCCAGAAGCGCGGCCTGGCGGCGCATCTCGTAGCGCACTGCCACCTCGACGCTCTTGAGCGAGTTCACGTTCTTGGTCTCGGTGCGGGTGCCGAACTCCGTTGCGCCCTTGGGCTTCAGCGACACGTTCGAATCGCAGCGCATCGAGCCCTGATCCATGCGGACGTCGGATACGCCCAACCCGCGCAACAGGTCTCGCAGCGCGGTCACGTACGCGCGGGCGATCTCCGGAGCCCGTTCGCCGGTGCCCTCGATCGGCTTGGTGACGATCTCGACGAGCGGTACGCCTGCCCGGTTGAAGTCGAGCAGCGACGTCGTCGCGCCCTCGATGCGGCCGGTGTCGCTACCGAGGTGGGTCAGCTTGCCGGTGTCCTCCTCCATGTGGGCGCGTTCGATCTCGATCCGCCACGTGGTGCCGTCGTCGAGTGGGACGTCGAGGTAGCCGTTGATCGCGATCGGCTCGTCGTACTGACTGATCTGATAGTTCTTCGGCTGATCCGGATAGAAGTAGTTCTTCCTGGCGAACCGGCCCCACGGGGCGATGTCGCAGTTGAGCGCGAGCCCGATGCGGATGGCCGACTCGACGGCCGCCTGGTTGAGCACCGGCAACGATCCCGGCAGCCCGAGGCATACCGGGCACACCTGAGTGTTGGGTTCGGCGCCGAATTCGTTGGCGCACCCGCAGAACATCTTGGTGGCGGTCGACAGCTCGACGTGCACTTCCATGCCCATCACGGGCTCGTAGCGGGCGATGACCTCGTCGTAGTCCAGCAGCTCGGCGGCGGCAACAGTCATGACTCGATCCTAGTGAAGGCCTCACCTCCCCTCGCGAGCAGACACAAACTCCCCTCAAGGCAGGACTTTGAGGGGAGTTTGCGTCTGCTCGCGCAAGAAACTCAGCCGAAGAACTCCGCGGCGTCGTCGTAGCGGCTCTGCGGCACCAGCTTCAGCTGGCGCACGGCGTCGGCCAGCGGCACCCGGCCGATGTCCTGTCCGCGCAGCGACACCATCGTCCCGTACTCACCGGCGTGCGCGGCGTCGACGGCGTTGACGCCGAAGCGGGTGGCCAGCACGCGGTCATAGGCGGTCGGCGTGCCGCCGCGCTGAACGTGGCCGAGCACCGTGACCCTGACTTCCTTCTTGATCCGCTTCTCGATCTCGATGGCCAGCTGCGCGGCGACGCCGGTGAACCTCTCGTGCCCGAACTCGTCGATACCGCCGTCGCGCAGCTGCATCGAGCCCTCGGCAGGCTTGGCGCCCTCGGCCACCACGCAGATGAAGTGCGACGAGCCGCGCTGGAAACGCTTCTTGACCAGCCGGCAGACCTCTTCGACGTCGAACGGCTGCTCGGGGATCAACGTCATGTGCGCGCCCGAGGCCAACCCGGCGTTCAGCGCGATCCAGCCGGCGTGCCGGCCCATCACCTCGACGAGCATCACGCGCTGATGGGACTCCGCGGTGCTGTGCAGGCGGTCGATGGCCTCGGTGGCGACCTGCAGAGCCGTGTCGTGCCCGAACGTGACGTCGGTGCAGTCGATGTCGTTGTCGATCGTCTTCGGGACGCCGACCACCGGAACGTTCTCCTCCGACAGCCAGTGCGCCGCCGTCAGCGTGCCCTCGCCGCCGATGGGGATCAGCACGTCGATGCCGTTGTCGTCCAACGTCTGCTTGATCTGGTCGAGCCCGGCGCGCAGCTTGTCGGGGTTCACTCGGGCGGTGCCCAGCATCGTGCCGCCCTTGGCGAGCAGCCGATCGTTGCGGTCGTCGTTGGCCAGCTGGATGCGCCGGTCCTCGAGCAGGCCTCGCCAGCCGTCGAGGAACCCGACGACCGTCGAGCCGTACCGAGCGTCGCTGGTCCGCACCACCGCCCTGATCACGGCATTCAGGCCAGGACAGTCGCCGCCGCCGGTGAGCACTCCGATCCGCATGGCTCTTATCTTGCCCGCTCGCTGATCAGCTGACTCGCCGAGTGCACGCGCTCCGACAACGTCACATGAGTTTTGCGTGCTTTGGCGGCGCGGCTGCGCCGGTCAGAGCGCCGACGGCAGCGGTCCTCGCGCAGCTTCGTAGGCCGCCCCAACGCGGTAGAGCCGGTCGTCGGCCAGTGCCGGCGCCATGATCTGCAGTCCGACGGGCAGCCCGTCGTCGGCCGACAGCCCCGACGGCACCGACATCCCGCAGTGGCCGGCCAGGTTCAGCGGCAGCGTGCACAGGTCGAACAGGTACATCGCCAGCGGGTCGTCGACCTTCTCCCCCAACGGGAACGCCGTGGTGGGCGTGGCTGGCGAGACGAGCACGTCGACGTTCTGGTAGGCGCGTTCGAGGTCACGCGCGATCAGCGTGCGGACCTTCTGCGCCTGGTTGTAGTACGCGTCGTAGTAGCCGGCCGACAGCGCGTAGGTACCGATCATGATGCGGCGCTTGACTTCTGGGCCGAAGCCGGCCGCCCGCGTCAACGCCATGACCTCCTCGGCACTGTGCGTCCCGTCGTCGCCGACGCGCAACCCGTACCGCATCGCGTCGAAGCGGGCCAGGTTGGTCGACACCTCCGACGGCAGGATCAGGTAGTAGGCCGCCAACGAGTGGTCGAAGTTGGGGCAGTCGACCTCGGTGACGTCGGCGCCCAGCGCGGTGAGCTGCTCGACGGCGGCATTGAACGAGTCCAGCACGCCCGGTTGGTACCCGTCGCCGCGCAGCTGCTTGACCACGCCGACCCGGACACCCTTGAGGTCGCCCGTGGCGCCGGCCTTCGCAGCGCCGACGACGTCGGGCACGGGCGCGTCCAGCGACGTCGAGTCGCGCGGATCGTGCCCGGCGATGACCTGGTGCAGCAGGGCGGTGTCGAGCACGGTGCGCGCGCACGGCCCGCCCTGGTCCAGCGACGACGCGCAGGCGATCAGGCCGTACCGCGACACCGTGCCGTAGGTGGGCTTGACGCCGACGGTCGCGGTCAGGGCGGCGGGTTGGCGGATCGAGCCGCCGGTGTCCGAGCCCATCGCCAGCGGCGCCTGAAAGGCGGCCAGCGCCGCGGCGCTGCCGCCGCCCGAGCCGCCGGGCACCCGGTCGAGGTTCCACGGGTTGCGGGTGGGGCCGTACGCGGAGTTCTCCGTCGAACTCCCCATCGCGAACTCGTCCATGTTCGTCTTGCCGAGGATCGGGATGCCGGCGGCCCGCAGCTTGGCGGTGACGGTGGCGTCGTACGGCGAACGCCAGCCCTCGAGGATCTTCGACCCGCACGTCGTGGGCATGTCGGTGGTGGTGAACACGTCCTTGAGCGCCAGCGGAACCCCCGCAAGCGGGGACGGCAGCGGCTCACCGGCCGCAACGGTCGCGTCGACGCGGTCCGCGGCGGCCAGCGCCTCGTCGCCCGCGACGTGAAGGAACGCGTGGTAGCGCTCGTCGGTGTCGGCGATCTGGTCCAGGCAGGCCTGGGTGACCTCGCGCGACGACGTCTCCTTGGCCGCGATCTTGGCGCCCAGCGTCGCGGCGGACAGCCGGATCAGCTCGGTCACTCGGCCTCCCCCAGGATCCGTGGCACGGCGAACCGGCCGTCGACGGCCTTGGGGGCCGCCGCCAGCGCCTCGTCCTGCGTCAGGCAGGGCTCGACGGTGTCGGGCCGCGTGACGTTCACGTCCTTCAGCGGGTTGTCGGTGGCTTCGACCCCGGTCACGTCGACGGCCTGGATCGCGCCGACGTGGGCCAGGATGGCGTCCAGCTGGCCGGCGAAGCTGTCCAGCTCGCCGTCGGTCAGGGTGAGCCGGGCCAGACGCGCAAGGTGGGCGACGTCGTCCCGGGAGATCTGAGACACGTCGAAACAGCCTAGTCACGGCCAGCTCAGCCCTTGCGCCGGAGGGCCGCGCACGACAGCGGGAGAAACTTCTCGAGTCGCTGTGCTGCACCCCTCCGTGAAACAGTGTTGCGCGTGTCGTCTTATCTGCTGCGGGTTCAGCTGGAAGACCGCCCAGGCAGCCTCGGCTCGCTCGCCGTGGCACTGGGCTCGGTGGGGGCCGACATCCTGTCCCTCGACGTCGTCGAGCGCACTGCGGGCTACGCCGTCGACGACCTCGTCGTCGAGCTGCCCCCGGGCGCCATGCCCGACATGCTCATCACCGCCGCCGAGAAGCTCAAGGGCGTCCACGTCGACAGCATCCGGCCACACACCGGACTGCTGGAGGCCCACCGTGAACTGGAGTTGATCGACCACGTCGCCGCTGCCGACGGCAAGCACGACAAGCTGCAGGTGTTCGCCGATGAGGCGCCCAGCGTGCTGCGGGTCGGCTGGTGCACCGTCGTTCGGCTGACGACGTCGGGGGCGGAACGCCTGTGCGGCAGCCCCGGGGCCCCTGAGACTCAGGCTGCCGACAACACCTTGGCTGCCAATCGATCGCGCCGAGGCACTTGATGGCGCCGCAGACTGGGTACCGCAGGTATGGCGTGACATGGACACCACGCTGGCGGCGGCGCCACTCGGAGAGCCCCGCACCGCGGTCATGCTCGGCCGTCCGGGCGGGCCGCTGTTCCGCCCGTCCGAAGTGGCGCAACTGGGCTATCTCGCCGGGATCGTCGCGACGATCATCCGCTGACGAGCGCCTGCGACGGCTCCCGACTCAACCCGCGTCGGGGCCCTGCTCGAGCAACCGGCGGAACCCGTCCTCGTCGAGCACGGGCACGCCGAGCTCAATTGCCTTGTCGTACTTGGATCCTGGCGCGTCACCGGCGACCACGTAGGCCGTCTTCTTCGACACCGACCCGGCCGCCTTGCCGCCGCGGGCCAGAATGGCCTCCTTGGCCTCGTCGCGGGAGAAGCCCGTGAGCGACCCGGTGACGACGATCGACAGGCCCTCCAAGGTGCGCTCGATGCTCGCGTCGCGTTCGTCGGCCATCCGCACGCCTGCCGCACGCCACTTGTCGACGATCGCGCGGTGCCAGTCGACGGTGAACCACTCGATCACCGCGGCGGCGATGGTGGGCCCGACGCCCTCCGTGGACGCCAACTGCTCCTCGGAGGCCGCCTCGATGGCGTCGAGGCTGCCGAACTCCTGGGCCAGCGCCCGCGCCGCGGTGGGCCCGACGTGCCGGATCGACAGGGCCACCAGCACCCGCCACAGGGGCTGTGCCTTGGCCTTGCCGAGGTTGGCCAGGAGCCGTTGACCGTTGGCCGACAACTCGCCGGCCTTGACCCGGAACAGGTCGGTGCGAAGCAGGTCGTCGGCGGTGAGCGCGAACAGGTCGCCCTCGTCGGTGATGACGTCGGAGACCAGCAGCGCGGTGGCCGCCTCGTAGCCGAGCCCCTCGATGTCGAACGCGCCGCGGCCCGCGACGTGAAACACGCGCTCCCGCAACTGCGCTGGGCAACTGCGCGAATTCGGGCAGCGGATGTCGGCGTCGCCCTCCTTGGCAGGCGCCAGCGTGGTGCCGCACTCGGGACACTCGGTGGGCATCTCGAACTCGCGCTCGGAGCCGTCGCGCACGTCGACGACGGGGCCGAGCACCTCGGGGATGACGTCGCCCGCCTTGCGGATGACGACCGTGTCGCCGATCAGCACGCCCTTGCGCTTGACCTCCGACGCGTTGTGCAGCGTCGCCAGGCTGACCGTGGATCCGGCCATCTTGACCGGCTCCATGAACGCGAACGGAGTCACGCGGCCCGTCCGGCCGACGTTGACCTTGATGTCGAGCAGCTTGGTGGTGGCTTCCTCGGGCGGGTACTTGTACGCGATCGCCCAGCGGGGCGCGCGCGACGTGGCGCCCAGCCTGCGCTGCAGGGCCACGTCGTCGACTTTGACTACCAGGCCGTCGATTTCGTGTTCGACGTCGTGGCGGTGCTCACCCCAGTAGGCGACGCGCTCGGCGACGGCGGCGATGCCCTTCACCCGCGTGGTGTGATCGGACACCGGCAGCCCCCACGCCTTCAACGCGAGGTAGGCGTCGTGCAGCGTGGCCGGGGTGAACCCCTCGGAACGGCCGAGCCCGTGGCAGATCATGTGCAGGTTGCGGCGCGCGGTGATCGCCGGATTCTTCTGACGCAGTGAGCCTGCGGCGCTGTTGCGCGGGTTGGCGAACGGCAGCTTGCCCTCCTCGACGAGGTTGGCGTTGAGCACCTCGAAGTCGGCCACCCGGAAGAAGACCTCGCCACGCACTTCGAGCACCTTCGGCACCGGGAACTCAGAACTCTCGGCGAGCGTCTCGGGTACGTCGGTGATGGTGCGGGCGTTGAGCGTCACGTCCTCGCCGGTGCGGCCGTCGCCGCGGGTGGCCGCGCGAACGAGCTTGCCGTCGCGGTACACCAGCGCCAGCGCGACGCCGTCGATCTTCAACTCGCACAGGTAATACGGGTCGTCTCCGACCTCCCCGACCAGGCGCGCCGCCCACGCGGTGAGTTCGTCTGGGGTGAACACGTTGTCGAGCGACAGCATGCGCTCCAGATGGTCGGCGGAGCTGAAGTCGGTGGCGAACCCGGCGCCGCCGACCAGCTGCGTCGGCGAGTCCGGCGTGCGCAGTTCGGGGTGGGCCTCCTCGAGCGCCGTCAATTCGCCCAGCAGCTTGTCGAACTCGCCGTCGGAGATGACCGGGGCGTCCTTGACGTAGTACCGGAACTGGTGGCCGCGCACCTCGTCGGCCAGCAGCTGCCACTCGCGCCGCACGTCCGGATCGATGGGGTCGGTCGGCACGTCTCCTTCGGTGGCGCTCACTCTCGCAGGTTATCGGAGCGCGGTGACACCTCGACCACGTCACCGGCCCGCAATACCCTGGCGGCATGCCGCACCCGATCATGTTCGGCGACGACGATCCGGGGCTCGCCGAGCTGCGCTCGATCGCACTTGGCTACCCGGAGGCGTTCGAGAAGGTGTCCCACGGCAGGCCCGGCTTCTTCGTGTCCAAGATGTTCGCGATGTACGGCGGCTCCACCAAGCATGAACATGCCCCTGGTCGCTCCGCTCCTGCCCGCCGGCTCGGAGAGATGACGGGCGTCCCGCACTGCGTGATGGTCAAGGTCGACGAGTCCGACCACACCGCGCTGCAGCAGGATCGGCGCTTCTTCTACCCCGCCTACCTGGGCCCGTCGGGCTGGCTGGGGCTGGACTTCTCGGTGGCGAAGGTCGACTGGGCCGAGGTCCGCGAACTGGTCGACGCGTCGTACCGCCTGGTGGCGCCGAAGAAACTGGTCAAACTGCTCGACGAAGGCTGACCGGCACCGCCCACGCGTGGTTCGATCGGAGGCGCCATGAGTTTCGCGAGTCCATTCCCCCAGGTTCAGATTCCCAGCACCAGCCTGTACGACTACCTGTTCGGCGAATTGGCCGACGAGGACGCCGACCGTGTCGCGTTGGTCGACACCGGTACCGGCACCGAGACCACCTACCGCGACATGATCGCCTCGATCGACGGGTTCGCGGGTGCGCTCGAGCAGCGCGGCATCGGCGTCGGCGACGTCGTCGGGTTGTTGGCCCCCAACAGTTCCGGATTCGCGATCGCGTTTCACGGCATCTTGCGCGCCGGCGCCACGGCCACCACCATCAACGCGCTGTTCACCGCCAAGGACGTCGCCAAGCAGCTGACCGACTCGCGCGCCAAGATGCTCGTCACCGTCGCGTCGCTGCTGCCGCAGGCCCTCGAGGCCGCCGCGGCCGTCGGACTGACCGCCGACAAGCTGGTCGTGCTCGACGGGCCGGGCGAATCCGTCGATGGTCACGCCAACGCGGCCGACCTGCTGCGTCCGGGTTTCCATCCGCCCGCCGTCACGTTCGACCCCGCGACGCACCTCGCCGCGCTGCCCTACAGCTCGGGCACGACAGCCAACCCCAAGGGCGTGATGCTGACCCACGGCAACCTCGCCGCCAACGTCGCACAGATCCGTCCCATCCAGGCCATGGGCTCCGACGACCGCATCCTGGCGGTGCTGCCGTTCTTCCACATCTACGGCATGACGGTGCTGCTCAACGCCGCGCTGCACGCGCGGGCCCGGCTGGTCATCATGCCCAGCTTCGACCTGGCGAAGTTCCTCGGGAACATCGCCGATCAGAAGTGCACGTTCGCGTTCATCGCGCCTCCGGTGGCCGTCGCCCTGGCCAAGCATCCGCTCGTCGAGCGCTACGACCTGTCCAGCCTGCAGGGCATCATGTCGGGGGCCGCGCCGCTCGACGAGGACCTCGCCCTGACCGTCGCTTCCCGGCTGAAGTGCCAGCTCGTCCAGGGCTACGGCATGAGCGAGCTGAGTCCGGTCAGCCACGTCACGCCGTTCGACGGGGGTCGTGAGCTCGTCGGCTCGGTGGCACCGAAGAGCTCGTGCGGCTGGACCGTGCCCAACGCCGTCAGCAAGATCGTCGATTCGGAAACGGGCGCAGAGCTCGACCCGCCCACCTCGGGGCTGAGCGACACCGGCGAGCTCTGGTTCAAGGGGCCCAACGTGATGGCCGGTTACCTCAACAACGAGGCGGCTACCCGCGAGACCATCGACGACGACGGCTTCCTGCACACCGGCGACGTGGCCCGCGTCGACTCGAGCGGATGCGTGTACATCGTCGACCGGCTCAAGGAGCTCATCAAGTACAAGGGCTACCAGGTGCCGCCCGCCGAACTCGAGGCCGTGCTGCTCAGCCACCCGCAGATCGCCGACGCGGCCGTCATCGGGGTCACCGACCCCGAGTCCGGCGAGGAGGTGCCAAAGGCGTTCGTGGTCAAGCAATCCGACGCCGAACTCACCGAAGCGGACGTCATGGCCTTCGTCGCCGAACACGTCGCGCCGTACAAGAAGGTTCGTCAAGTGGCGTTCATCGACGCGATCCCGAAGTCTGCCTCCGGCAAGATCCTGCGCAAGGATCTCAAGTAGCTCAGGCGACGTACCTCACCGGGTAGCGTCTGCCACGAGCGTCGCTGTTTTGGAGGATTTGATGTCTCTCAAGCCCAGACACTTCACAGCGTTGTTGATCACCGTTGCGGCCATTGCGGCCGCGCCCCATCGCCGCCGCCTACCCCGGATCGGCCAGCGTCTACGGTCAACGATCTGCAGAATGAGGGCTACATCGTCCACATCAACTGGGTGAATGGCAGAACCCAACAACTGGACGACTGCTGGGTAACCGGGGTCAACATTCCTGGGGATACCCCCGACAGCCGGACGACCGCCTACGTCGACGTCTCATGCCCGAATAGCCTGTACTAGTCGTTCGTCTTCGCAACCGGATTGCCCGAGGCTTCGGTGCTCTCGAGGAGCGGCTACTGGCTGACGACCTCCGCCTCGGTCCTCGACGCGCGAGCCTGCCGATAACCGAGCCAGACGCCCAGTAGCGGCAGGACCACCAGGCCCGCGATTCCGAACGCGAGACCATCGCCGAAGGACGGCCGCAGCGGCGCCCAGATCCGGTCGATGAACTCCTGGCTCCGCCGGTGCCGCGATCGGCACCACCGTCACCGGCGCGGGCAGCGCGAGCACTGGCTCCGGCGGGAGGTTCGGTGCCGAAAGTGCCCCGGTCGGGATGGCGTTGACCCGAATGGTCGGCTCGTCGGGGCCGCCGCTGAGCGTGCCGGGCGTGCGGCCATTGCCGAACGTGACCTGTGGCGTGGCGATGGGCGCAACCACCTGGGTGCCACCGGAACCACCGCCGCTTGCCTCGGGGATCGCGGGCGCCGCGGGTACTGCGGGCGTGTCCTGGGGAATCGCCTCGGCCGTCACGGGTGCGTCGAAAGTGGACACGGTGGTCCGGGTGCGTCGACAGCGGACACGGTGGCCGACCGTGCGGCGATCTGCGCGCCGCCGCTGGTGGCCTCGGAGTCGCTCTTCGCGGGCTGGTCGTTGCCGTCGTTGCGACCGTTGCCGTCGTAGCACCGTTGCCGTCGTAGCGTCCGTTGCCGTCGTAGCGTCCGTTGCCGTCGTTCCGACCGTTGCCGTCATGGCGACGGTTGCCGTCGCCGCCCCTGTCGCCACCGCGCTCGCCGCGATTGTCGTCGCTCCGCGACCGACCGTCTTGACCGTGGCGGGTTCCGTCGCGGCCACTGTTCGAGTCGTTGCCGGTCGTGGCGTGACTGTTGCCGTTGCCGTGACTCGAGCCCCAACGCCCGGGATCGGCTGACGCGGCGGCGACGCACGGGCCACCGATCGCCAACGCCACGGTGATGAGCCCGGCGCTCAGCGCCATGCGTGCGTCCGCATGCGCCACGGCTACCACCTGACCAGATCCATAGGTACTTCATGTAGCGAGGTACCTGTTTCGTGATCTTCGCACGCCTGGCGGTTCTAGTCGACCACCAGTGACGTCCGGCGCCCCCCAGGAGCTAAATATTCTCCGGGTCTTCGGCAAATCCATCGGCGACCTTCTGCACCAGCTCAACCGCGGTTCGAGCCCACTGCGGCGTCGCCCCGGCCAGCCCGCACGCGGGTGTGACGCCGATACGGTCGCGCAGCACCGAACGGCTGAACCCGAGCCGGTCGGTGATCGAGGCCGCGACCTTGGCCACTTCCTCGACGGACGGCAGGCGGTCGGGCGCGGTGACCGGGACGACCCCCAGCATGACCACCCGGCCCGCCTCGACGAATTCGCCGATTCCGTCGAGATCGCGCCGCGGTCAACGTCGACGCGTCGACCGACACGGCTTCCAGGGAGCTTCGCTGCAACATCTTCCATGGCAGCTCGGGGGCGCAGCTGTGCAAGGCCACGGCGGCACCGACGGCCGCGACGCACTCGTCCAGCAGGCTGGTGGCGACGGCCTCGTCGACCGGATGAACGGGAGTCACGCCGGTCACCCCCGTCAGCCGTCCCGCGAGGGCCGCGGGCAGCGTGGGCTCGTCGAATTGCACGACGACGTTGGCGTCGAGCCGCCGCGCGACGGTGGCCCGGTGCTCGGCGACGCCCTGGGCGAGGCTTGCGGTCAGGTCCCGCAGCGCGCCGGCATCGGTGATCGCCCGGTGCCCGTTGGACATCTCGAGAGCCGCGGCCAGCGTGATGGGGCCGGGCGCCTGCACCTTGACCGTACGACCGCTGCCTCGCAAACCCGCCGTCTCCCAGGCCTCCTCCAGCGCATCGAGGTCCTCGCCGAGCAGGCTGACGGCGCGGCGCACGACGGCGCTACGGCCCGGTGCGATGCGGTAACCACGCGGCACCGTGTCGATGCCGATGTCGACGAGCAGGGCGCCAGCCCGGCCGATCATGTCGGCGCCGACGCCTCGGCCCGGCAGTTCGACCAGATGGGTCAGCTGGTGCAGTTCGCCGACCATCACCTCGGCGGCCTGACGTGCGACCGTGCCGGGATACGAACCGATCCCCGTCGCCGAGGCGAAACCGCTCACGCGGCCACAGTATTCGATGACTGCGCGATACCCTCAACCATGCCCGGCTCAGCCAGACGGTCACCCGCTTGCGGGTCGATCGCACTGGTCACGGCATTGGCCGCGATGCTGCTGACGGCGTGCACGAACACCGTCCCGGGTGCGGCGATACGAGCCGTCCCCGGCATCGACGACCACTCCAGGTCGCCCGTGGACGTCGACGTGGTGCTGCTCGAGCAGTCGCGGATGCGGGCCATCACGGGCGCGGGCGAGGATCTCACCGTCATTCCGAGCATGGACGGCAAGTTCCCCGTCGACGTCGACGGACTCGTCGACCCCGCGGCTCCCGCCGAGTGCCGGTGGTACTTCGCCGAAACGCAGACCTTCGGCCCCGAGGTCGAGGAGTTCCACAAGACGACCTACCAGGATCCGCCCGACGGTGCGTTGATCTCGCAGGGCGCGGCGGCCTACCGGGATCCCGCGACGGCGCGACGCGCGTTCGAGGGCCTCTCGGGTCTGGTCGCGAACTGCGCGTCGACGTCGTACGGGCCACTGTTCGTCGGTGACTCGACGTCCACCGACGAATCCCTTCAACTCCGCACCGGCGCCTGCGGTCGCGACTACCGGGTGAAGTCGGTGGTGCTCGTCGAGGTGACGTTCTGCCGGTTTCCCGACTCGGTGTCCGACATCGTGATGACGAACATGCTGGAGCAGATCCCGAACTAACCGATCCCCACGTCGTCGAACCGCCGAGTTCTACGGGAGCGTTGCGCTCCCATCGCAGGCCCCACCGTGGTGTGGGAATCGCGGGCCGCAGGTGTTCGGCGCGCGCTTCACCTGGTCAGCGGGTCGTGGTGGTGATCGTCGCGCTTCCGATGACCTCGTCGCCGTTTCCGGCGTCGCGACGGTAGAGCACCATCGTCTGGCCGGGCGCGACGCCGCGCAGTGCGGCGCGCAACTCGACCACCAGGTGCTCCCCACGTAGTTCGGCGGTGCCTTCCGCGAGGCCGCCGTGCGCGCGCACCTGCACCTCGCATTCGATGGGCCCCTGCGGCGCACGGCCGGAGGTGAAGATCGGCCGCTCCCCCGTCAAGGTCCAGACGTCGAGTTCGCTGACGTCGCCGACGCGGACGGTACCGGTCTCGGCGTCGATGGCGGTGACGTAGCGCGGCGTCCCATCCGGGCCCGGCCCCGCGATGCCCAGCCCCTTGCGCTGACCGATGGTGAAGCCGTGCACGCCATCGTGTTCCGCGAGAACGGTTCCACTGGAGTCGACGACCGCGCCGCGCCGCATGCCGATTCGGGAGCCGAGGAAGGTCCGGGTGTCGCCGCTCGGGATGAAGCAGATGTCGTGGCTATCGGGCTTGTTGGCCACGGCCAGGCCGCGGCGGGCGGCCTCTTCGCGGATCTGAGGCTTGGCGGTGTCCCCGATCGGAAAGATCGCGTGCCGCAACTGTTCTGCGGTCAGCACCCCCAAGACATACGACTGGTCCTTGTCGGCGTCGACGGCACGACGTAGCCGTCCGTCGGACAGGCGCGCGTAGTGGCCGGTGGCGAGTGCGTCGAAGCCCAGCGCCAGGGCTCGCGCAGCCAGGGCGGAGAACTTGATCGTCTCGTTGCAGCGCACGCACGGGTTGGGGGTCTCGCCACGCGCGTAGGAGGCGACGAAGTCGTCGATGACGGCCTCAGCGAACCGCTCGGCGAAATCCCATACGTAGAAGGGGATCTCGAGGATGTCGGCGACTCGACGCGCATCGCCGGCATCCTCCTTGGAGCAGCAGCCGCGCGATCCGGTGCGCAGCGTGCCCGGCGCCGATGACAGCGCCAGGTGTACCCCGACGACGTCGTGGCCGGCGTCGACCATTCGAGCGGCGGCGACTGACGAGTCGACCCCGCCGCTCATCGCGACCAGGACGCGCATGATTACTTCCCGTACCCCGCGCTGGCCAGTGCGGCCTGTCGCGCGCGTTCGACGGCGGCGGGCAGCACCTCGAGCGCCGCATCCACGTCGGCCTCGGTGCTGTTGTGGCCCAACGAGAATCGCAAGGAGCCACGGGCGCTGGCCGGGTCGGCACCCATGGCCAACAAGACGTGAGAGGGCTGGGCCACGCCTGCCGTGCACGCCGAGCCGGTGGAGCACTCAATGCCCTTGGCGTCCAACAACATCAGCAGGGCGTCGCCTTCGCAACCGCGGAAGGTGAAGTGGGTGTTCCCCGGTAGCCGTGCGTCCCCAGCGGCGCCGTTGAGGTCGACGTCGTCGATCGCGGACAGCACGCCCTCGACGAGCCGATCCCGCAGGGCGGTGAGCCGAATCCGGTTGGCGCTCAACCCTTCGACCGCGACGCGCGCGGCGGCCGCCATCGCCACGGCGCCAGCGACGTCAGGGGTGCCCGATCGGACGTCGCGTTCCTGACCGCCGCCGTGCAGCAATGGCACGCACGCAGTGTCGCGCCGCAGGAGCAGCGCGCCGACGCCGGTGGGGCCGCCGAACTTGTGGGCCGTCACGCTCATCGCCGAGAGCCCGCTGGCCGTGAAGTCGACGGGAATCTGGCCGATGGTCTGGATGGCGTCGCTGTGCATGGGAACGTCGAACTCGGCGGCGACCGCAGCGAGGTTGGCGATCGGCATGATGGTGCCGACCTCGTTGTTCGCCCACATCACCGACACCAGCGCCACGTCGTCATGAGCCTGAAGCGCTTCGCGTAGCGCGGACGGCGCGACGGCACCCGTGGCGTCGACGGGCAGCCACGTCACCTCGGCGCCCTCGTGCTCCACCAGCCACATCACGGCGTCCAGCACGGCGTGGTGCTCGACCGGTGAGGTGACGATGCGGCGGCGTCGAGAGTCGGCGTCGCGGCGTGCCCAGTAGACGCCCTTGACCGCGAGGTTGTCGCTCTCGGTGCCGCCCGCGGTGAAGACGATCTCCGAGGGTCGCGCGCCGAGCAGGCGGGCCAGCGCCTCGCGCGCTTCCTCCATCCGGCGGCGCGCCGCCCGACCCGAGGTGTGCAGCGACGACGCATTGCCCACGGTCGCCAACACGTCCGTCATCGCCTCGATGGCAGCGGGCTGCATCGGGGTGGTGGCGGCGTGATCCAGGTAGACGGTGCGCATGGCCATACCAGGATACGGGCCGGTCGGACTGGCCCCGTTACCGCAGTGGCCGCATGCGTGGCCCAGGCGCGCCCCACGGGCTTCGATCGCACCCAGGGTCGTGAATTCGAAGCAGTCACGACGGTGAGTGCCGCCGGAGTGGAGTTCAGGCGACGAGTTCGTGCGTCCCGGCGGTCGGGACCGACGTGCCGCGCACCGCGGCCTCGCATCGCGAGCTCAGGTCGCGGCGGTCGTCACCCGGAAGCTGCAGCGACTGCACCTGGACGTGGCACACCGTCAGCTGGGCGGTGATGACCCGGCGGATCGACTGCATCAGGGTGTCGTCGCCGACGAACGCGGGCACCGTGGACCGCTTTCCGTCGCGGTTGTGGTAGGTCAGGCGCAGCGGCTGAACGGGCCGCCCTGCGTCGATCGCCCCCTGGAACATGGCGGGCCGGAACGCGCCGTAGCCGAGACCGCACCACGTCGTGCCCTCGGGGAACGCCACCACCGTCTGCCCGGCGCGCAGCCGGTCGGCGACGGTGCGGACCACGTCGGGCAGCCGCCGCAGGTTCGAGCGTTCGATCGGGATCACCTTCATGAGCCGGGCCAGGAAGCCCAGGGCAGGCCAGTCGATCAGGTCCGCACGCGCGACGAACGACCCTGGCAGCACCGATCCGATGACGAAGATGTCGACCCAGGACACGTGCCCGCTGACCACCAACACGCCACGCAGGTTCCGAATCGGGCCGTCCGACACCGTGATTCGCACGCCAAGGCAGCGCAGCATCAACCGGCAGTAGAGCCGCTGCACCCGTGAGCGCCCCGGCAGCGGGACCGCGAGCAACGGCACCGCCGACAGCAGCAGCACCGCACATGCGATGCGCGCGGTGGTGCGCACGGCCACGACCGAGCGCCGCGACGCTGAGGCGTCGACCGTGATGCAGTGCGCACCGCAGGACGCCCGCGGCAACCAGGGGTGCTCGCTGACCTCGTGACTGCTCATCGGGGCAGCTCCTGCGCCATGTCCGTGGCCTGCGACACCGACCTCAACCGGGTGAGGTAGCGCACGTCGGCCTGGCGCTTGTCGAGCAGGGCCGGGAAGTCGCCGACTCCGAAGTCCGGGTCGTGCGCGGGGTCGCCGCACACCTTCGCGCCGAGGCGCAGGTATCCCCGCATCAGCGGAGGGACGGACAGCCGGGCGGGCGGCTCGATGTCGTCGAGTCCACGGCCGCCGACGGTCACCGGTCGGTACGGCCGCACGGTGTACTCCGACGCGTGCCGCCTGCGCACGAAGTCGCGCACTCCTCGGAGTTGCGTGCCCAGCGGCTCGCCGTTGCCGCCGTCGACGGGCACCGAGACGCAACCGGTGACGTAGTCGTAGTCGCAGCGGTCGAGGTAGGCGAGGATGCCGGCCCACATCAGCAGCACCACACCGCCGTTGCGATGGTCCTGACGAACCACGGCGCGCCCCATCTCCACAAGCGACGGCCTGAGCGCGTCGAGGGCGCTGACGTCGAATTCGGTTGCCGTGTAGAGCCCTCCGGCGGCGATGGCACCGGGCGGGGGCAGCATGCGGTAGCAGCCGACGAGCTCGCCGGAGTTGTCCTCGCGGACGAGCAGGTGATCGCAGAACTCGTCGAACCGGTCGACGTCGCGGCCGTCGCTAGTGCACTCGAGCTCGAACCCCGGCTCGGAGGTGAACACCTCGTGACGCAGACGCTGCGCCGCGTCGATGAGGCCTGGGTCGGTGGACAGCAGGAGGGTATAGCGCGGCCCGGTGGCGTGCTGGGCTGCGGCAGCGGTTTCGTCAGCGGCTATGAGTACGGATGCAGTGCTCATAGCGAGCACGGTCGCCCAGTCGGTGGGCGAGGTGACTACGTCAGCGTGTCGTGTCCGTGCACGCTGAGTGACGAATGGGCGCACCCAGGAGCGGAAGACACCCGGACGCGCCCATTTGCACGTCGTAGAACGGAGGCTTTAGCCCTTGCGCGCCTTGATCGCCTCGGTCAGCTGCGGGGCGACCTTGAACAGGTCGCCGACGATGCCATAGTCGGCGATGTCGAAGATCGGTGCCTCTTCGTCCTTGTTGACCGCGATGATCGTCTTGGACGTCTGCATGCCGGCCTTGTGCTGGATGGCGCCGGAGATGCCCAGCGCGATGTAGAGCTGCGGCGAGACCGTCTTGCCGGTCTGCCCCACCTGGAACTGGCCCTCGTAGAAGCCGGAGTCGACGGCGGCACGGGATGCGCCGACCGCGGCGTCCAGCGCGTCGGCGAGGTCCTCGACGACGCTGAAGTTCTCCTTGCTGCCGACGCCACGACCTCCCGAGACGACGATCTTGGCCTCGGTGAGCTCGGGACGGGCACTCTTCTGCGCGGGATGGCGGGAGGTGATCTTGGTCTGGTTCCCCTCGGGCTCGTTGACCTCGACGGTGACCAGTTCACCGGCGCCTTCGGCAGGCTCGGCCTCGATGGCACCCGGCCGCAACGCGATGATCGTCACGTCGCTCTGCGCCTTCGCCTCGACCGTGTAGGCACCACCGAAGACGGAGTGCACGCCGACGCCACCCTCGTTGACGCCGACGACGTCCCACAGCAGTCCGGAATAGGTGGCGGCCGCGAGCCGTCCCGCTACTTCCTTGCCCTCCGCGGTGGAGGCCACCAGGACCGCCACCGGGGCGGCCGTCTCGATGAGTCCGGCCAGCACGTCCACCTTGGGGGTGACCAGGTACTGCTCAACGACGTCGGACTCGGCGGCGTAGATCTTCGCCGCGCCGGCTGCCTTGAGCGCGTCGGTGAGTGTTGCAGCGGTGCCGGGCGCGGCGGCCACGACGGCCGACGGCTCGCCCAGTGTGCGGGCCGCGGTGATCAGCTCGGCGGTGATGCTCTTCAACTTGCCTTCTGCGTGCTCGACGAGCACGAGTACTTCTGCCATTTGCCTATGAATCGCTTCCTGCGTGTGGTCGGGTTGGGTCTGCTTCGGATCAGCCGGCGCTTAGACGAGCTTCTGCGCGACGAGGTATTCGGCGATCTTGCTGCCGCCGTCGCCCTCGTCGGTCACCTTCTCGCCCGCACTCTTCGGCGGCTTCGGGGTGGCTGACTGGACGATCGACCACGCGTTGGGCCCACCGACTTCTTCGCCGTCGACGCCGATCCCGGCCAGCGTGAGCGTTTCGACGTTCTTCTTCTTCGCGGCCATGATGCCCTTGAAGGACGGGAACCTTGGCTGGTCGACGATCTTCTCGTTGACGCTGACGACCGCGGGCAGCGTCGCCTCGACGCCGAACACGCCGTCGTCGGTCTCGCGCTCGCCGCTCACCTTGTCACCGTCGATGTCGAGCTTGTGCATGTGCGTCAGCTGCGGGAGGCCCAGGAAGTGGGACAGCATGGCGGGAATGACGCCGCCGACACCGTCACTGGACTCGTTGCCCGCAATGAGCAGGTCCATCTTCTCGAGCTGGCCGATCGCGGACGCGAGTGCCCAACCGGTCTGGATGGCGTCCGAACCGTGCAGTCCGTCGTCGACCAGGTGGTACGCGTCGTCGGCGCCCATCGACAGGGCGCGCCGGATCGCCGACTCAGCGGTCGTGGGGCCAGCCGTCAGTACGGTGACGGTCTCCGCCTTGCCCGCCTCCTTCAGCTGCAGCGCGACCTCGATCGCCTTCTCGTTGATCTCGTCCAGCACCGGGTCGCTACCCGCCCGGTCCAGCGTGAAGTCTTCCGAGAGCTGGCGATTCTCGTAGTCTGGGACCTGCTTGATCAGGACCACGATGTTCGTCATGGGTTTGGTTCGTCCTCCTCGATGAGGCCGGCAACCGGCCTGCCATATCACGTCTTACGCAATGCCCACCATGTTACTGCTCAGTAACTTTAGGTGATACGCAGGATCACCATAGCTGGTCTCCGTTTGTGTTCTGACCTCCCCGTCGGTGGGTGAACCGTTGACGAACGGGTGACAAACCGCACACCTGGGTTAGCCTGCCTTTGAAATGAGCACATTTTCCGTCCACGAGCCGTCGGCAGAGCCGGTCGGGGAGCCCGACCTTCCCCTGACCGGCGAGCGCACGGTGCCCGGACTGGCGGAGGAGAACTACTGGTTCCGCAGGCACGAGGTCGTGTACCAGCAGCTCGCACCGCGTTGCGCGGGTCGGGACGTCCTGGAAGCGGGCTGCGGCGAGGGCTACGGAGCCGACCTGATCGCCGGCATCGCGCGCCGCGTCACAGGCCTCGACTACGACGAGTCGGCGGTCGCGCACGTGCGGGCCCGCTACCCCAGGGTCGACATGCACCACGGCAACCTCGCCGAACTCCCGCTGGCCGACGAGTCGGTGGACGTGGTCGTCAACTTCCAGGTCATCGAACACCTGTGGGATCAAGGTCAATTCGTCGGTGAATGTCGCCGGGTGCTGCGTCCCGGCGGGGTGTTGCTGATGTCGACGCCCAACCGCATCACGTTCTCCCCCGGCCGGGACACGCCACTGAATCCCTTTCACACGCGTGAGCTCAACGCCCAGGAGCTGACCGAATTGCTCGTCGATGCGGGCTTCGCCGTAGAGGCGATGCTCGGCGTGTTCCACGGCCCGCGTTTGGTCGAGCTCGACGAACGCTACGGCGGGTCGATCATCGACGCGCAGATCGCCCGCGCCGTCGCCGACGCCCCCTGGCCCGATGACCTGCTGGCCGACGTGGCAGCGCTGGCCACCGACGACTTCGAACTGACCGACGCACGAGTGCGCGACATCGACGAGAGTCTCGACCTCGTCGCCATCGCGGTGCGCCCGTGAACGCTGAGCCCATTCCCGGGTCGCTCCGCTCGTCTGAGCCCACGCCCGGCCTCTTCACCCTCGTCCTGCACACCCATTTGCCCTGGCTGGCGCACCATGGCCGGTGGCCGGTCGGCGAGGAGTGGCTGTACCAGTCGTGGGCGGCGGCGTATTTGCCGTTGATGCGCGTGCTGCGGACGCTGGCCGCGGAAGGTCGAAGCCATCTGATCTCGCTGGGCATGACACCCGTTGTCACCGCTCGAGCTCGACGACCCGTACTGCCTCGACGGCATGCGGCACTGGGTGGCGAATTGGCAGCTGCGCGGGCGGGAGGCGGCGACGCGGCGCGTTGGCAATGCGGATGAGAGCCCCTACGCCGAACCGGAGGCCATGCGCGCCTTCGGGATTCGCGAGTACGAGGAGGCCGGACGGGCCCTCGAAGAGCTCGCGGTGTCGTGGCGCCACGGCGGCAGCCCTCTGCTGCGTCAGCTGATCGACGCGGACACCATCGAACTGCTCGGCGGGCCGCTTTCGCATCCGTTCCAGCCGCTGCTCAACCCGAGACTGCGCGAGTTCGCGCTACGCGAGGGCCTCGCCGACGCGGGCCAGCGGTTCGCTCACACGCCCAGCGGCATCTGGGCGCCGGAATGCGCCTACGCGCCGGGGATGGAGGACGGTTACGCCGCAGCAGGCGTGACGCACTTCATGGTCGACGGTCCATCGCTGCACGGCGACACCGCGCTGGGCCGACCCGTCGCCGGTTCCGACGTCGTCGCGTTCGGACGCGACCTGCAGGTGAGTTACCGCGTGTGGTCCCCGAAGTCGGGATATCCGGGGCACGCCGCGTACCGCGACTTTCACACCTACGACCACGTCACCGGCCTGAAGCCCGCCAGGGTGACCGGTCGCTCGGTGCCGTCGCAGGAGAAGGCCCCCTACGACGCGGACCGAGCCGACCACGCCATCGACGGGCACGTCGCGGACTTCGTCGAGGTGGTGCGCAGGCGGCTGGTCTCCGAGTCGGAGCGCATCGGCAGGCCTGCGCACGTCATCGCGGCCTTCGACACCGAACTCTTCGGGCACTGGTGGCACGAGGGGCCGGTGTGGCTGGAGCGCGTACTGCGTGCGCTGCCCGAGGCAGGCGTGCGGGTGGGTACGTTGTCGGACGCCATCGGCGCTGGCTTCGTGGGGTCCCCCGTCGAATTGCCGCCCAGTTCTTGGGGTTCGGGCAAGGACTGGCAGGTCTGGTCGGGTGAGCAGGTCTCCGACATCGTGCGGCTCAACACCGAGGTGGTCGACGCCGCGCTCGCGACGGTGGACAAGGCCCTCACCCAGAACGCGTCGGTCGGCGCGCCCACGCCGCGGGACGTGGTCGCCGATCAGATTCTGCGCGAGGCGCTGCTCACGGTGTCGAGCGACTGGCCGTTCATGGTCAGCAAGGACACCGCCGCCGACTACGCCCGCTACCGCGCGCACCTGCATGCCCACGCCACCCGCGAGATCGCCGACGCGCTGGCCGCAGGCCGCCGCGAGCACGCCGAGCGCTTGGCTGCGGGCTGGAACCGCGCCGACGGACTGTTCGGGGCGCTGGACGCGAGGCGGCTCCCCCGATGACGCCGCCCCCACTTGCCCGCGAGCGTGCGTGTCTGCGAGCGACACGCCGCGTCACGATCGGACTTTGCGCACGCTCGCTCTTGATTGCGAGCACGCGATGAAAATTCTGATCGTGTCGTGGGAGTACCCGCCGGTGGTGATCGGCGGGCTCGGACGCCACGTCCACCACCTGGCCACCGCGCTCGCCGACGCAGGCCACGAGGTGGTGGTGCTCAGCAGGCGCCCGGCGGGCACCGATCCCAGCACCCATCCGTCGTCCGACGAGGTGAGCGAGGGCGTGCGCGTGGTGGCCGCCGCGCAGGACCCGCACGAGTTCGACTTCGGGACCGACATGATGGCGTGGACACTGGCGATGGGACACGCGATGGTCCGGACCGGTCTGGCGCTGAAGACGCGTGACCGACGCGCGGGCAAGACGTGGCGGCCCGACGTGGTGCACGCGCACGACTGGCTGGTCGCCCATCCCGCGATCGCCCTCGCCGAACACTTCGACGTACCACTGGTTTCCACCATCCATGCGACCGAGGCGGGTAGGCACTCCGGCTGGGTGGCGGGTCGGATCAGCCGCCAGGTCCACGCGGTGGAGTCGTGGCTGGTGCACGAATCCGATTCGCTCATCACGTGTTCGAGGTCGATGAGCGACGAGATCACCGAACTGTTCGGACCGGGCCTCGCGGAGACGCGCGTCATCCGCAACGGAATCGACGCCGCGCTGTGGCCGTTCGCGGAACGCAAGCCTCGGAACGGTCCCGCCCGGCTGCTGTACCTGGGCAGGCTCGAATACGAGAAGGGCGTGCACGAGGCCATCGCGGCGATGCCGCGGATCCGTCGCACCCATCCGGGGACCACGTTGACCATCGCGGGCGACGGCACGCAGCAGGACTGGCTGATCGGGCAGGCCCGAAAGCACAAGGTGCTCAAGGCTATCGAGTTCGTGGGCCGCGTCGACCACGAACGACTGGTGGCGCTGCTGCACGACGCCGACGCGGCCGTACTCCCCAGCCACTACGAACCGTTCGGGATCGTCGCCCTGGAAGCCGCCGCCACGGGCGCACCGCTGGTGACGTCGAACGTCGGCGGCCTGGGCGAAGCCGTCATCGACGGCGAGACCGGGGTGTCCTTCCCGCCGCGGGACGTCGCGGCGCTGGCGTCCGCGGTGCGTGCGGTGCTCGACGACCCCGCTGCGGCCCAGCGCAGGGCGGTGGCCGCACGCGAGCGGCTCACCTCCGACTTCGACTGGGCCACCGTCGCCGCCGAGACCGCGCAGGTCTATATGGTCGCCAAACGCGGTGAGCGCGCACCACATCGACGCCGCATGATCGTCGAGCACGCACTGCCCGAACGGGGCTAATCCGGGCTAATCCATCGCCGCGGCAGTGGCCATGTGTCCTTCGAAGCCAAGGTCGTTCGCCATGGCGCGGTACCGATCCCGATAGCCCAGGTATGCCGGCTCGTCTCCTCGCGACCTCGCCAGGAGCGCGCGTAGTCGCAGTAGTGGCAGTTCGTGCAGCACGAAGCCAGGATCGGTGGGCACCGCGGCCAGCCGCTCGACTGCAGCGTCGGCCTGCGCCACGCCCGAATCGCTTCCCTCGCCAAGAAGCGACTCCACCAACACCGTCACGGCGGGCCCGAGCGACGTCATCTCGCCTGAATCGTGCAGGAAATCGACGGCCAGCCGCGCTAGTTCGATGGCATCGTCGAAATTGCCCAGTGCCGCAAAGTGTTTCGCCGTCTCCGCGTCAGCCCACCGCACCGATTTCTTGGTGTACTCGTGCCTGGCCGACGCTTGGCGATACCTGTCCAGCAACTCCAAACCAGCAGCGTGGTCGCACTCGTCGCCGTGGACGAGCACGAGGCCATGGGTCAGTCGCGCCATATCGAGCGAGAAGTCATCGCCTGCCCGCTCGGCGACGTCCAACGCGTCGGCCGTCTCCGCGAGCGCAAGGACATCTGGTAGCAAGCCTCCGTTGTGAACTATGAAGCCGTCTTTGAAAAGGATGGTTGCGGTGCGACTCGTCATATCGCCCGCGCGCGTCATCTGGACCGAGCGATCGAGATCGTCTCGCCAGCCGTTGACTCCCAACGCGAATCTACACACTCCGCGCAGACCGAAGGCGAACCCAAGGGGGGAGCCGATCATGAAGTTGTCGTTGGTGTGGTCGCCGTCAGCGAGCTCGATTCCGCGTTGCGCCAAGCGCAGCCCTTCGACGACCTCGCCTGCTTGGAATTTGGCGTTGCTTGCCGCAAGAGACAGCGTCAGCGTCATGATCTGATCCTCGAACGACTCGGCTAGGTGACCGCATTCCGACGCTAGCTCAGCGGCTTCGCGAAAGCGGTTGTGGAAGACCAGCACTGTCATCGTCCCCGCCATTCCCATGGCAAGCGACAGTTTGTCGCCTGCGGAATCGCAGAGTTGGCGCAGTTCGTCGTAACCAGCGTCCTCGATACTTCCGCTGATTCTGAACGTGCTGGCGCAGAGCGCGGTGCGGGGTCCAATCTGCATCGCAATCTTGTTCGGTTCCTCGGCGGGCAACCGGTCAGCGACGTCGCGCGCCCTCTGCCAACTCGCACGAGCGGCCTTCACGTCTCGAAACTGAGCCCAGCTACCCGCGCGCACATGCCAGTCGTAAGCCCCACGTAGGTCTCCCGCCACCTCGAGATGTTGGGCAACCAGCGCGGCGTTTGCGTCGTCTCCGGAACCATCCTCCCGAATCCGTTCGGCGAGCAGGCGGTGCAGCTGTTCGCGATCGGACTTCAGCTGGGATTCATATGCCACAGTACGGATCAGCGGATGGCGAAACGCGTATTCGCCATCGTTCGCGAACGACACCTGGTCGATGAGCTCGGCGAGCACCAACTCCGCGACATCGGTTTCCGCGGCCAGACAGGCGAGGAGGTCTGCATCGAATCGCGATCCGATGACCGCAGCCGCGTTCAACGTGCGTTTGGCGACTGGGTTCAGGCGGTCGATGCGGGCGGCGATGGTCGCCTGCAGCGAAGCAGGCACACGCAGATCGGCGGGCTCGAGTCGGCACACGTAGTGGCCCCTCTTGCCGTCGATGACACGCCGTTCGGCCAGGTCGCGCACGATCTCCTCGGCGAACAGCGGGTTGCCGGCGGCGTGGTCGGCGACCCTCCCGACGAGTGTCGCCACCGAGGAATCTTCACCCAGGAGCTCGGTGGCAAGCGCCAGTGATTCCGAATCATCGAGCGGCGCAAGGGCAATGCGGTGTGCACCTGGCAGTTGGTCGAGCACCCGCCCGTACTCGGGTCGATATGTCAGCAGCAAGAACGACCGCGTCTGCGGCACGACGGCGGCGAGCTGGGCGATCATCGCCTCACTGACTTCGTCGATCCAGTGCACGTCCTCGATCACGTACATCGACGATGTCGTCCTTGCCGCCGTCGCCGAGTTCAGCAGCGCTGACAGTCGCCGTCCCAATGCGGCGGGATCGATGGCGGGCAAGGGGGTTTCGTCATCACGGATGCCGAGCAGGTCATCGAGCGAGACGAGGTCTTCAGGATCCGCGTCAGGCAGCCGGCCCCGAACACTCGCCCGCGCGGCGTGCGTTTCCAGGCCACCAATGCCGAAGATGTCACGGAGCAGCGCTGCGGCCGCGTGAAAGGGAATTTCCGCGGTGTGGGCCTGGCAGCTTGCCGTAAACACGTCGACGGAGCGGTCGGCGGCCTGAGCCGCGAGCTCCGTTGCCATGCGGCTCTTGCCGATGCCGGGCGGGCCGACCAGTCCTACGATCCGGCCCTTTCCGGCGATCGCCTGTTCGAGCATCGCCGCGATCGTGGATTTCTCCCAGTCTCGACCCACTAGCGTCGACAGCTGCCGGGTGCGCCGGTGATCGGGGGTAGCCGACACCAGACGGTAGGCGGGCAAGGGTGACGCGAAGCCCTTGACGTGTACGGGCTGAGGCTCGTCCAGCACCGTGGCGTGCTCGACCAGCCGCGCCGTGGACTCGCTGAGTAGAACTTCGCCTGGGGCCGCCGCCGACTCCATCCGCTGGGCCATGCCGACCTGTTCACCGACGGTGGTGTAACTCGTTGGACCAGAGCCTATTCCGCCTGCGACGACCTCGCCGGAATTCAGCCCCACCCGCACCTGAAGATGCACCTCGCTGTCGCGTCGCTTAACCTCCGCCGCGATGCGCTGTGTCTCTGCCTGGATGTCGAGCGCGGCCAGACACGCCCGCACTGCGTGATCCTCCAACGCCACCGGTGCTCCGAACACGGCCATGAGGCCGTCGCCGGTGAACTTGTCGATGGTCCCGCCGTAGCGCACCACCGCCGCCGAGGAACAGTTGAACAGCTCGGTCATGATCTCGCGCAACCGCTCGGCCCCGACCGCGGCCGCGAGTTCCATCGACCCCACGACGTCGGCGAACAGCACGGTCACCTGTTTGAATTCGGCCTGCGCAGCGCGGGGTCCGAGCGGCGTGCCGCAGCTGTGACAGAACCGTGCGCCGGCGGGCGGTTCGGCGCCACACCCGTCGCAAGGTGCGCTCGCCGTGCTCCCCCGGTCGGCCACGTCAATATCGTGCCAGCCGCGGGCTCGTCACCGCGGCGAACGCGCAGAACCCAGGGAATTGCGTCCGCGTGCTAGACGCAGCGGCTAGCGCACGGCCTTCTTGCGCTCGATGTCGGCGAGCGCCGCGGCGTGCTCGGCCCGCAGCGCCGCCGTCTCCTCCCACGCCTTCTTGCGGTTCTTCACCACCTTGGCCGGCGCTCCCACGGCGATCGAGAAGTCCGGTATGTCGCCCTTCACCACCGCGTGCGAGCCGAGCACACACCCGCGCCCGATCGTCGTGCCCCGCAGGATCGACACCTTGGTGGCCACCCAGGTGTCCGGCCCGATGCGCACCGGGCCCTTGACGATGCCCTGGTCCTTGATCGGCAGTTCGATGCTGTCCATCCGGTGGTCGAAGTCGCACACGTAGCACCAGTCGGCCATCAGCACCGAGTCGCCCAACTCGATGTCGAGGTAGGTGTTGATGACGTTGTCGCGGCCGAGCACCACCTTGTCGCCGAAGCGCAGCGAGCCCTCGTGACAGCGGATGGTGTTCTTGTCACCGATGTGCACCCACCGGCCGATCTCCATCGTGGAGAGCTCCGGGGTCGCCTGGATCTCGACGCCCTTGCCGAGGAACACCATTCCGCGCGTGATGATGTGCGGATTGGCCAGCTTGAACTTCAGCAACCGCCAGTAGCGGACCAGGTACCAGGGCGTATAGGCCTTGTTCGCGATGACCCACTTCAGCGACGCCAGCGTGAGGAACCGGGCCTGACGAGGGTCGCGCAACCGTGAACCGCGCCAGCGAACGTGTATCGGAGCGCCCCACATCGTCGTCATGGCCGGACAGCCTACGCGAGCCACACGGCAACATTCCCCGGTCGCTGCGCTCCTGCCCGCCGCAACATTCCCCGGTCGCTGCGCTCCTGCCCGCCGCAACATTCCCCGGTCGCTGCGCTCCTGCCCGCCGCAACATTCCCCGGTCGCCGCGCTCCTGCCCGCCGCAACATTCCCCGGTCGCCGCGCTCCTGCCCGCCGCAACATTCCCCGGTCGCCGCGCTCCTGCCCGCCGCAACATTCCCCGGTCGCCGCGCTCTCCCCCGCAAGCGGGGGTAACCCCCAGCAGCCGGAGCTCGGGCTAGTCTCGAACCTCGATGCCTGCTCGACGAATGACCGTGCGCCGATTGGCGGCCGCCGTTGCCTCGCTGCTCGTACTGAGCTCGTGTGCCAACACCGACTCCTGGGTCGAGGCTCACCCCTCCGCCGGCTGGCCCGCCCAGTACGGTGACGCCGCGAACAGCAGCTTTGCCGACGTCGACGGCGCCGAGGCCCTGCGCTTGGACTGGACGCGATCGGTCAAGGGCAGCCTCGGCGCGCAGCTCGCGCTGGGCTCGGGCAGCTACCTCGCCGCCAACGGCCAGACGGCGGGCGGGTGCTCGCTGATGGTGTGGGAATCCGACAATCGGGGTCGCCAGCGCTGGTGCACCCGGCTGGTGCAGGGCGGTGACCTGTCCAGTCCACTCTTCGACGGGTTCGACAACCTCTATGTCGGGCAGCCGGGCACCATCCTCTCGTTTCCGTCCACGCAGTGGTTCCGGTGGCGCAAGCCGGTGATCGGGCTGCCGATGACACCGCGGATTCTTGACCCCGACCGCCTGTTGGTGGTGACGCACCTCGGGCAGGTACTCGTGTTCCACGCGCACCGCGGCGACGTGGTCGGCACGTCGTTGGATCTCGTCGCGGGCGTCGACCCCACCGATTCGCAGCGCGGGCTGTCCGACTGCGCACAGGGCCGATCCCGCTGCCCCGTCGCCGCCGCGCCCGCGTACTCCCCGGCAACGGGGATCATCGTGGTCACGCTGTGGGAGCCCAACGCGGAGGCGCCGTCCGTCGTCGGCCTGCGCTACCGCCCCGACCAGACCCCACTGCTGTCGCGGGAGTGGACCAGCACCGCCGTCGGTGGTGGCCCACTCGCCAGCCCGGCGCTGTCGGCCGACGGCACGACCGCCTACGTCACCGGCCGCGACCAACACCTGTGGGCACTGAACACCGCCGACGGCAAGCCGAAGTGGTCGACGCCCCTGGACTACCAGCCGCAGACCCCGCCGTCGGTGACCCCGGATGGGCTCATCGTCGCCGGCGGCGGACCGGACGCCAAGCTCGTCGCGGTCAAGGACGGTGGCGATCACGGAGACGTGGCGTGGAGTCGCGACGACGTCGATGCCGTTGTCGACGTCCAGCCGGGCAGGCACGAAGGTGGCGTACACCGTGGTGCGCGACGGCGAGAACGGTCAGGCGGTGCTGGTGTTCGACCCGACCGACGGCCACACGCTCAACCAGTACGCGCTGCCGGGCGCCACCGGCTTCCCCGTCGGGGTGTCGGTCGGCCACGACCGTCGCGTGGTCGCAGCCACCAGCGACGGTCAGGTATACGGGTTCGCGCCAGGCTGAGTCGTTGGTCGAACGTCGACGACCGTCAGGCGATCATCGAATCGATCGGCCCCCGCGGGACGGATATCTCCAGCGCGCCCGCCGCCTCCGGCAGGAGGTCGCCCTGGCTGAAGAAGAAGATGACCGCGTCGTTGGTGATGGCGAAGTTCTGGTACTTCGTCGGGTCCAGTCCGACGCCGGGCGGGATGTCCACGGGCTGGCCGAGTTGCTTGTTCACTTCGGCCTGCACCAGCGGAAGGATCACCGGGAACGGCGCAGTGCCCTCCCGGAAGAAGTTGTCGATGGTGATCGGCTTCCGGTAGGTCTGATCCCAGTTGAACGACTTGTAGAAGGTCGTGGGGTGGGCGCCACCGACGCCCTGGTAGGTCTTGAACACCACAGACTGGCTGCCACGGGGCGGTAGCGCGGACCCGTACTCGGCGGCCGTCGTGTCCATCTCGTAGGGCATGTCACGCGGACCGGGCATCTTGGCCACGTTCAGGAAGCCGTCCCGCGTCTGCTTGATGTAGTCGGTGACCGCGACCTGGTCGGGATAGTCGATCGGGTAGTCGATGCTCAGCGTGTACGCGGGATCGGTGGCTCGGATCTGGCACGTCTGCCCGACGAGCACGCCGCTGAGGTCGGCACACTTGGGCGGCGCGGCGGACGCGCCGGCGGCACTGGTCAATGCGAGCGTCGCGGTCGCAACCGCGACGACGGCCGCAGAGATCGAGGTCGGAATGCGCATCTGAAACCCTCCGGGAGACAACCGGCACCGTCGCCGCCAAAGCAACAATACCTGCGGCTTGCGCGTGGCAGCGGCGTCAGCGCGACGGACGGCAGACGTAGGCCACGGATCGGCTCGCGCTACCCGCACCGATTCTGGTGACCACCAGGGCAAGCCGTTGCGAGCCACGTGGTCGCAGCCGGGCCCGCAATACGTCGGGGTCCACGTCGACGCCGCGAACGAGGATCTCCAAGGCACCCGCGTCGTGCGCCGACACCGCTTGGCGCAGTCCGCGTTCCCGGAAGTCGACCTGCTCGATCACCTCGAATCCCCTTACCCCGGCGGGTAGTTCGTCACCGCACAGGTAGGCGATCGCCGGGTCGAGCTGCCAGAGCCCGTGCCGCGCCCCGTAGTTCCTCACCAGACCCGCACGCACCACCGCCCCGTCGGGGTCGACGATCCATCGTCCTGCGGCACGCCACGGCGCAGTCGTCGGCGTCGGCGTCGGTGACCTCCTCGCCGCGGTCCAGGATCGTCGCCCGCCGACTGACCGTCGAACTCGCCAGCCCCGTCGTCCACAGGCAGGCCTCCCGTACCGAGCCCGCCAACGACGTCACCTCGATCTCACCGTCGAATCCGATCCGTGTCAGTTGGTCGAAATCGACTCCAGGAGCACACTTTACGACCATGTCGCGGTCGCCGTACACCTCGAACAGTCGATCGAGCGCGGGAGTGTAGTCACGCGGGTCGAACCGGCGCCGGCCCGCGGTTCGGCGAGCGGGGTCGGCCACGACGACGGCGTCGCGCGTGACGGGCTGCAGGGCGTCGGCCCGACAGCAGCGCCACGCCGGGGACGTTGTTGCCCGCCATCGCCAACCGCACCGGGTCCAGATCGCTACCGACGACGAGTGAGGTCGAATCACGAAGCGCGGCAAGCTCGGCGCCGATCGAACAGGTCACGTCGTGCACGACGGCGCCCGCGAGCCGATGGGCCCGATGCTCGGCGACGGGACCAGCGGTGGCCTGCTGCAGCGCCTCGTCGGTGAAGAGCCATCCGTCGGGGTCGGCGAACTTGGCCTTCGCCTTGCGCCGCAACAGCGTGGTCTCGACCAGGACGGGTGCACGGTCGCCGAATCGCGTGCGCGCGGCGGCGATGTCGGCGATCCGGCTGGCGTCGGTGAACGCGTAGCCGGCGACTTCGTCGAGCGCCAGCCGCCCGTCGTCGCCGGTGAGATAGGCGACGTCGTCGACGGTGAACGCTAGCCCGGTGTTCAGGAAGGCTTGTTCCCGGTGACCATGACGTTGTAGAACCAGCCCTTCGGCACGACGCGGCGCCACACGTTCGCGTCGACCCAGCTCAGCGTGGTCCAGCCGTTGAACGCGAACTTCGCCCAGCCCCAACCCAATCGGCCGGGCGGCACCGACGCCTCGAAGGTGCGGATCGGCCAGCCCAGCATGGCGGCGGTGAACTCCTCACTGGCGGTGCGTACGTCGACCGCCCCAGCGTTGGTGGCCATCCGCTCCAGGTCGCTCGGCTCGAAGGTGTGCAGGTCGACGACCGCTTCGAGGGCGGCCGCCCGAGACGACTCGTCGAGTTCCTCCTGCGGCCGGCGCCAGCCCTCGAGGCCCGGCAGCTTCGTCACGTTGGTGGCGACTCGCCACGTCAACGTCGACAGGTTGCGGGCGTAGACGTTGCCCTTCGTGGTCGGCTCGCCGGCGAACACGAACCGGCCACCCGGCTTGAGCACGCGCACCACCTCGCGCAGCGACAGCTCGACGTCGGGAATGTGGTGCAGCACGGCGTGGCCGACGACGAGGTCGAAGGTGTCGTCGTCGTACGGGATGCCCTCGGCGTCGGCGACGCGGCCGTCGACGTCCAGTCCGAGCGACTGGCCGTTGCGGGTGGCCACCTTGACCATGCCCGGCGACAGGTCGGTCACCGAGCCGCGCCGGGCCACCCCGGCCTGGATGAGGTTCAGCAGGAAGAATCCGGTGCCGCAGCCGAGCTCGAGGGCACGGTCGTAGGGCAGTTCGCGCTGCACCTCGTCGGGCACGATGGCGTCGAAGCGGCCGCGCGCATAGTCGATGCACCGCTGGTCGTAGCTGATCGACCACTTGTCGTCGTAGCTCTCGGCTTCCCAGTCGTGGTAGAGCACCTGGGCGAGCTTGGAGTCGTGGCGCGCGGCTTCGACCTGCTCGGCGGTGGCGTGCGGGTTCGGGACCGGGGCCGCTCGGCGGCGGCATCGGGGGTGCGATCCGTGCTCGTCATGAAGGGCAGCCTAACGCGTGGCGAACGCGGCCTTGGCCGCCGCCAGCACCTGCGGCGACGAGTCGACGAAGCGCAGCGCCCAGGCGCGCGCGGCGTCGTAGACGTGGTCGGGGGCGACCAGCTCGTCGACCAGGCCCATCGCGAGCGCCTCCTCGGCCCCTGCGAACCGGCCGCTGAACACCAGGTCCTTGGCCTTGCTCTCCCCGACCGCCCGGGCCAGCCGGGCCGGTCCACCGTCGCCGGGGGCGCAGCCCGTCCAGGATCTCGGTCGCTCCGAACTTGACGTTGTCGCCGCTGACCCGCCAGTCGGCGGCCAGCGCCAGGGTGAGCCCGCTGCCCAGCGCGTAGCCGGTGACCGCGGCGACCGTCGGCTTGGGGATGGCCGCGACGGCGTCGACCGCCAGGCGGCACACCTGCGCAGGCCTCGGCCGCTTCCTCCGGCGTCGAGGGTGCGCAGCTCCGGCACGTCCGACGCCGGCCGAGAAGATCTCGTGCCCACCGAAGACGATGACGGCGGTGACGTCGGCGCCGCTCGCCGAGCTCCTCGGCGGCACGCGGCGAGCTCGCGGCACATCTGCCGGGTCATCGCGTTCGTGGGTGGACGTGACAGCAGCAGCGTCGCGACGCCGGATGCCTTGTCGTCACCTCGTCGGCGGTGACGTGGACGCTGACGAACTCGTTCACTCCGGCTGCTTCCCGGGTCGCTGCGCTCCGCCTTCCGAACAAACCCTTCGGGAGCGCGGCCCTTACGGGCGGCGTTGTACCTGTCGCTGTTGAAGAACTCGATCTCCCAGTTGCCCTTCTGTGGCAGTCAGGTGCGGTTCGACGGCGACGATCTTGCGCTCGACGGCGAGCACCTCGCCCACGGTGCGGCCGTTGAGCGAGTCCAGCTGCGTCCAGGTCGGTGGCAGCAGGAACGACTTGCCGTCGGCGAACTCGTCGAGCGCGGCCTGCGGAGTCGTCCAGAACGCCCGGTCGGTCTCGGTGTTGTCGCCGTCGGCGCGCTGGCCCTCGGGCAGCGCCCCGACGAAGAAGTAGGTGTCGTAGCGGCGGGTGCGCTCCTCCTTCGGCGTGACCCAGTTCGCCCACGGCCGCAGCAGGTCGGCCCGCAGGACCAGTTTCTCGGTGCGCAGGAACTCGCGCGAACGACAGCGACTTGTTGCGTCCAGCGCATGCGCGCTGTCGCCGTACACCGAAGCGTCGGCGACGATGCTCGGTCGGCTGAGCCGTCGGCGGGCCCGGCGAACAGCACCCCGGACTCCTCGAAGGTCTCGCGGGCGGCCGCGCAGACCAGGGCCTCGGCCAGGTCGACGTCGACGCCGAGCCGCTCGGCCCACCAGGTCGGTTCGGGGCCGAACCAGGCGATGTCTGCGGTCCGGTCGCGGTCGTCGACGCCGCCGCCCGGGAACACCATGACGCCGGCCACGAACTCCATCTCCGAATGCCTGCGCATCAGGAAGACCTTGATGCCCTCGGGGGTGTCGCGGACGAGCATCACCGTCGCGGCCGGTCGTGGGATCAGCGGATCGGGTTCGGTCACTTGCACGCCTCCTGTGCGCCGCGCGGCTGCGGGTGCGACGCGCGAAGTAGCGCCCGTCGATGACGTCGAGCGGCGATCGACTGACCGAACGCCGCGACAGGTTCTCCGAGGTCGAGCACGTCGGTCAGCAGCCCCGATGCGACGACGGCGCCCTCGGACAGCAGCAGGCAGTGGCTGAAGCCCTGCGGGATCTCCTCGACGTGGTGGGTGACCAGCACGATGGCCGGGGCATCGGGGTCGGCGGCCAGATCGGCCAGCCGGGACACCAGCTCCTCGCGGCCGCCGAGGTCGAGTCCCGCGGCCGGTTCGTCGAGCAGCAGCAGTTCGGGATCGGTCATCATCGAGCGCGCGATCAGCACCCGCTTGCGCTCGCCCTCGGACAGCGTGCCGTAGGTGCGTTCGGCCAGATGCTCGGCGCCGAGGCTCTCCAGCATGTCGACGGCCTGCTCGTAGTCGACGTCCTCGTACTTCTCGCGCCAGCGGCCCAGCACCGCGTAACCGGCCGAGACCACCAGGTCGCGGACCACCTCGTCGTCGGGAATCCGCTGGCTCAGCGCCGAACTGCTCAGGCCGACCCGGGCGCGCAGCTCGGACATGTCGGTCCGGCCGAGGCGTCTCGCCGAGCACGTAGGCGGTGCCCGAGGACGGGTGCTCCATGGCGGCGGCGATCCGCAGCAGTGACGTCTTGCCCGCACCGTTGGGTCCGATGACCACCCAGCGTTCGTCGAGTTCGACGGCCCAGGTGACGGGCCCGACGAGGGTCTTGCCGCCGCGTCGCAGCGATACCCTCGCGAAGTCGATCAGCAGGTCGGGGTCGACTGGATCTTCTGGTCGCTCGCTCGCCTGCTGCGTCTCTGGCGGCACTCGCCCATCGTAGTCAGGCGTGGGTGTCGGCGCTCGCCCAGCCGCTGACGGCGAGCCACCGCTTCGGGGTCAACCGCAGGACCAGTTGGACCAGCGGCCCGATGCCGAACGCGTAGACCGACGTGCCGATGCCGACCGTGCCGCCGAGCAGCCACCCGACGATCAGCACGGTCGCCTCGATCGACGTGCGCACCAGACGCACCGAGAGCCCGGTGCGCGCCACCAAGCCGGTCATCAGCCCGTCGCGCGGGCCGGGGCCCAGGCCTGCGCCGATGTAGAGCACGGTGCTGATGGCGTTGAGCACGACGGCGCCGAGCATCATCGCGATCCGCACCGGCAGGGCCGACGGCGTCGGCAGCACGGCCAACGCCGCGTCGACGGTGACCGCGATGACGATGACGTTGGCCACCGTGCCGATGCCCGGCCGGTTGCGCAGCGGGATCCACGCCAGCAGGACGACTACGCCGACGACCGCGGACGCGATGCCGATCGTCATGCCGGTGCGCCCGGCCAGGCCCTGATGGAAGACGTCCCACGGGTCGAGGCCGAGGCCGGCGCGCACCATGACGGCCATCGAGAAGCCGTAGCCGGTCGAGCCCGACCAGCAGCGCCGACCCGCGGGCGAAGGCGCGCCATCACGCGTGGTCGGGGAATCGTGCGCGGATGGCGTCGAGTTCGGAGCGCATCCGACGGGCGTCCGCGTCGTCTTCGAAGTCGCCGAATCGGCGTGGACTGGTGCGGAAGACGCGTCCCAGCTGCCTGGACCTTTCGGCGCCATTCGGGAGGTCCAGTGCTGTTCCATGGTTCCACAATGGCTACGATCTGGCCTTGTCATCAATAGCCAGTTGGGGCAAACTGGCTTCAATGATCGACGAACTGGCTGGACGAAGGCTCGATGTGGACCTACTGGCCCGCGAACTGGGCAACTGGCGCACATCCAGTGCCAGCGGTCCGGCCTACCAGGGCCTGGCCGACGGACTGCGCATGCTGATCGTCGACGGACGGCTGCCGGTCGGGGCGCAGCTGCCCAGCGAGCGCGCCCTTGCCGATGCGCTGCGGGTGTCGCGCACCACGGTCACCGCCGCGTACACCCAGATGCGCGACGACGGCTACCTCAATGGCGCGCCGGGGTGCGCGCAGCACGACGGCGCTGCCGATCGGCGACGGCAGGCCCGGTCACGCCCACGTCGGCGACGGTCAACCTCGCCGCCGCCACCATCGCCGCCCCGGCGGGCATCACGTCGCGCGCGTTCGCCGAGGCCGCCGAACAGGTCACGCCGTACCTGCACGAGATCGGCATCGAACTGACCGGCGTCCCGTCGCTTCGTGTTGCGATCGCCGAAAGATACTGTGCCGCGAGGGCTTCCCACCGATCCCGACGAGATCATGGTCACGACGGGTGCGCTGCACGCGATCGGCCTGATCCTGGCCACCTACACCCAGCCCGGCGACCGGGTACTCGTCGAGCAGCCCACCTATCACGGTGCCCTCTCCTGCATCGCCACCCACGGGCGTACGCCCGGTTCCGGTGGCTGTCACCAGCGAGGGCTGGGAGGTCGACGCCGTCGACGCCGCGATGCGCCAGTTGGCCCCGAACCTGGCCTACCTGATTCCGGACAACCACAACCCGACTGGTCTCACCCTGCCGCCGGCGGGTCGTAAACAGTTGGCGCACATCATCGCCGAGACGCGCACCCGCACGATCATCGACGAGACGATCACCGACATGTGGCTCGACGAACCGGTTCCCCCTCCGTTCGCCGCGTCGATGACGTCACGGCGCGACCTGGTGCTGACCGTCGGTTCGATGTCGAAGTCGTTCTGGGGCGGCCTGCGCGTCGGCTGGATCAGCGCCGAGCGCACCACGCTGGCCACCATCGCCGCCATGCGCCCGTCGATCGACATGGGTACGGCGATCGTCGAACAGCTCGCCGCCGCAAGGCTTCTCGCCGCCGAAGACGCCGTGCTGCCGGAACGCCGCGACATCCTCCGTGGCCGGCGGGCGTTGCTGCTCGAGCTTCTCGACGAGCACCTGCCCGACTGGCAGCCGCTGCCCGGCAAGGGCGGCATGTCGCTGTGGGTGCGGCTGCCCGCCCCCATGAGTTCGGCACTCTCGGCGGCCGCGTCACGGATGGGGCTCGAGATTCCGCCCGGCCCGCGCTTCGGCGTGGACGGCACGCTGGAGCGCTTCATCCGGGTGCCCTACACGCTTGCCCGACCACCAACTCACCGAGGCCATCGAATTGCTCGCGCGGGCATGGCATTCCGTGACCGGACCGGCGGCGCCGAACTCGGTGCCGTGGTGGTCTAGCGTCCTCCGCGCGAGCAGACGCAAAATCCCCTGAATGCGCGCGTTTCAGGGGATTTTGCGTCTGCTCGCGGACGGGCTGGTGAGGCTACGTCCGCTCGGGGATGTCGACGCGGCGGTAGGTCCCGTCGACGGCGTCGGCGGCCTCGATCTCGCCGCGGGTCACGCCCAGGATGAACAGCACGGTGTCCAGGTAGGGATGGCTCAGCGAGGCGTCGGCCACCTCGCGCAGCGCGGGCTTGGCGTTGAACGCGACGCCCAAACCTGCCGCCGCGAGCATGTCGATGTCGTTGGCCCCGTCGCCGACGGCGACGGTCTGCTCCATCGGCACGCCGACCTGCTGCGCGAAGTCCCGCAGCGCCTTGGCCTTTCCCGGCCGGTCGATGACGTCACCGATGACCCGGCCGGTGAGCTTGCCGTCGACGATCTCCAGTTCGTTGGCGGCAACGAAGTCCATCATCAGGTCGTGAGCCAGCGGCTCGATCACCTGACGGAAGCCGCCCGAGACGATGCCGCAGTGAAATCCCAAGCGGCGCAACGTGCGAATCGTGGTCCGCGCACCGGGAGTCAGCTCGATCTGGTCGGCGACTTCGTCGAGCACCTCGGCGGGCAGTCCGGCCAGCGTGGCGACCCGCTGGTGCAGCGACTCGGCGAAGTCCAGCTCGCCGCGCATCGCCGCATCGGTGACCGCGGCGACCGCGGCCAGCGCGCCGGCCCGCTCGGCGAGCATCTCGATGACCTCACCCTGGATCAGCGTCGAGTCGACGTCGAACACGATGAGCCGCTTGGCCCGTCGCGACAGGCTGTAGTCCTCGAGCGCGATGTCGACGCGCTCCTCGACCGCCACCCGCGCCAACGCCTGTCTGCAGTTGGCCGTAGGCCGATCCGGGCGGAACCGAGACGCGCAATTCCAGGCCCGTCACCGGGTAGTCCGAGACGCCGCGGATGGTGTCGATGTTGACCCCGAGGGCGGCCACCTCGCGGGCCACCACGCCGAACGCCTCGGCGGTGATGGGACGGCCCAGCACCACGATCGTGTGGGTCGACGGTTCGCGCAGCACCGGCATGTCATCGCTGCGCTCGATGGTGACGTCCAGGCCGACGCGCTGTATGGCGTGCGTCACCTCGTCGCGAAGCGTCTCACCGCCCGCCACGTCGGCCGGTCCGGCCACCAGCACGCCCAGGGTGAGCCGACCCCGGATGACGACCTGTTCGACGTTGAGCAGTTCGACCTTGTGTCGCGAAAGCACCTCGAAGAGCGCCGAAGTCACGCCTGGCTGATCGAGTCCGGTGACGGTGATCAACGCCGATGAGCGCTTGCGCGAAGAGTCAGTCACACCGACACCCTTGACGTAGTCACCCCCGCAAGCCGCCTTGCGACCGGTCAGGTACGGACGTGCTCGTCGTCGAGCCGGGTGACGTCCCCGTCGCCGGGCCCGTGCGACCGGCCCACGTGGGCCTCGGCGCGCATCCGGTCGACCATGTGCGGGTAGTGCAGCTCGAACGCCGGACGCTCCGAACGGATCCGGGGCAGCTCGGTGAAGTTGTGTCGCGGCGGCGGGCAGCTGGTGGCCCACTCCAGCGAGTTGCCGTAGCCCCACGGGTCGTCGACGACGACGGGCTCGCCGTAGCGCCAGCTCTTGAACACGTTCCACAGGAACGGGATCGTCGAGATGCCGAGGATGAACGCGCCGATCGTCGAGACGACGTTCAGCGTGGTGAAGCCGTCGGTCGGCAGGTAGTCGGCGTAGCGACGCGGCATGCCCTCGTCACCGACCCAGTGCTGCACCAGGAACGTGGTGTGGAAGCCGATGAACGTCAGCCAGAAGTGCAGCTTGCCGAGCCGCTCGTCGAGCAGTCGGCCCGTCATCTTCGGGAACCAGAAGTAGATGCCCGGCGTAGGTGGCGAACACGATGGTGCCGAACAGCACGTAGTGGAAGTGCGCGATCACGAAGTACGAGTCGGTGACGTGGAAGTCGATCGGCGGGCTGGCCAGCAGCACACCCGACAGACCACCGAGCAGGAAGGTGACCAGGAAGCCGACCGAGAACAGCATCGGCGTCTCGAACGTCAACTGGCCCTTCCACATCGTGCCGATCCAGTTGAAGAACTTGATGCCCGTCGGAACGGCGATCAGGAACGTCATGAAGGAGAAGAACGGCAGCAGTACGGCGCCGGTGGCGTACATGTGGTGCGCCCACACGGCGACCGACAGCGCCGCGATGGACAGCGTCGCGTAGATCAGCGTGGTGTAGCCGAAGATCGGCTTGCGGCTGAACACCGGGAAGATCTCGGTGACGATGCCGAAGAACGGCAGCGCGATGATGTACACCTCGGGGTGGCCGAAGAACCAGAACAGGTGTTGCCACAGCAGCACGCCGCCGTTGGCCGGGTCGTAGATGTGCGCGCCGAGGTGGCGGTCGGCCGCCAGGCCGAAGAGCGCGGCGGTGAGCAGCGGGAAGGCCAGCAGCACCAGGATCGACGTCACCAGGATGTTCCAGGTGAAGATCGGCATCCGGAACATCGTCATGCCGGGGGCACGCATGCACACGCAGGTGGTGACCATGTTGACGCCACCGAGGATGGTGCCGAGACCACCGACGGCCAGCCCCATGATCCACAGGTCACCGCCCGCGCCGGGCGAGTGGATGGCGTCGGTCAGGGGCGAGTACGCGGTCCAGCCGAAGTCGGCGGCGCCGCCGGGGGTGATGAAGCCGCCGAGTGGCGATCAGCGCGCCGAACAGGAACAGCCAGAACGAGAACGCGTTGAGCCGCGGGAACGCCACGTCGGGCGCGCCGATCTGCAGCGGCAGCACCAGGTTCGCGAAGCCGAACACGATGGGCGTCGCGTAGAACAGCAACATCACGGTGCCGTGCATGGTGAACAGCTGGTTGAACTGCTCGTTGGAGAGGAACTGCAGGCCTGGCAGGGCCAGCTCGGTGCGCATGAACAGCGCCATCAGGCCGCCGACGAGGAAGAAGACAAAGCAGGCGACGCAGTACATGATGCCGATCATCTTGTGATCGGTGGTGGTCACGAGCTTGTAGATCAGGTTGCCCTTGGGACCGAGCCGCGCCGGGAACGGACGCCGTGCCTCGAGTTCTCCGATTGGGGGCGCTTCGGCTACCAACAGATCCTCCAAAAAGTCGACGGCATGGCCCGCGTGCTCGAGGTGAATCCTAACTCCCGAACGGGCCACGCGGTGCCATGGGTCCTACAAACTGTCGTAATTCACTGCGACCTGTACGCAAACGCAGCCTGACCGGCCTGGCACCGCCGGATGCGCGGGGCGAACGCGCGCTGGATGCGGCGGAGGGCAGGAGCGCAGCGACCCAGGAAATCAGTACCGCAGGGCGGGAGCGCAGCGACCCGGAAATTGATACCGGAGGGCAGGAGCGCAGCGACCCGGGAAATTGATACCGTCGGCCACGTGCCGTTCCTCAGCCCGCGGATGGGCCCGATCGCCGCGGCGGCAGCGGTGTCCGCCGCGATCGCCGTGACGCTCGTCAGCGGCTGCGGCGGGAACTCCAGCGCACCCGCGACTACCAGCACACCCGTCACCAGCACCACGAAGATCGCGGGCGCGGCGGTGCTCGGCAATCAGCGCAGACCCGACGAGTCCTGCGCGCCGGATCCGCTGCCCGCCGATCCCGACGACTCGCCGACGCGGCCCGTTCGCCACGCCGCGGGCGAGTCCACGGTGCCGATGGAGCCGCAGCGCATCGTCGTGCTGTCGGGTGACCAGTTCGACGCCCTGTGCGCACTCGGGCTGCAGGGCGCGCATCGTGGCCGCGGCGCTGCCCGACGGATCGTCCGCCCAGCCGTCGTACCTGGGCACCGTCATCCACGACGTACCGGCCGCCGGGACGCGCAGCGCACCCGACCTGGAGGCGATCAAGGCCGCCAAGCCCGATCTCATCCTGGGCTCGGAGGCGCTGACCCCCGAGAGCTACGGCGCCCTATCGGCCATCGCACCGACGGTGTTCACCGGCGCCCCCGGGCCGGCGTGGCAGGACACCGTGCGTACGGTCGGTGCGGCGACGGGCCGCACCGACGCTGCGAATCGGCTCGTCGACGACTTCAACAAGGCCGCCGACGACACCGGCGCGCGAATCGACGCCACCCACTTCCAGGCGTCGGTGGTGCAGTTGACGGACAACACGGTCCGCGTGTACGGCGCCGAGGACTTCCCCGGAAGCGTGCTCGCCGCCGTCGGCGTGGATCGTCCTGCCGCCCAGCGGTTCAAGGACAAGCCGTATCTGGAGCTCGGCACGACCGAGTTGAAGGACGCCGATTTCTCGGCCGCCGACGGTGACATCGTCTACGTGTCGTTCGACTCCGCCGCCGCCAAGGACCGCGCGGCGCAGGTGCTCGACAGCGATGCGTGGCGGAAGTTGTCGGCCACCCGCGACAACCGCGTGTTCATCGTCAACAACGAGGTGTGGCAGACCGGCGAGGGCATCGTCGCCGCCCGCGGCATGCTCGTCGATCTGCGTGTCCTCAACTCTCCGATCAACTAGTCGATGGAGGTCCCGTCGACTCGGGGATGTCGCGTACATGATCATCGCGATGCCGAACACCAGCATCAGTGGCAGCCCAGAGCAAGCAGGACGCCGACCATTCTCAAGTGGTGACATCTAGTCGGTGCCGTAGATCGCCTGCTGTCCGAACTGCCCCGTCGCCAACGATCCGTCGGGCAACACCAGTTCGCCGCGATCGATCCGGTTGCGCAGGTACGCGAACGTCTGCGCGGTCTGGGCGAACAGGTGCTCACCCGCCCGCAGCATCGGACGCTCCTTGTCTCCGTGGGACGCGAACTGCGGCAACGGCTTCACCTCGGTGTCGTAGTCGACGTTGAAGAACAACGGGAACGAGTAGCGCTCCTCGACGACCTTGCGGACCCGGTGACTGGTGGCGACGAACGCACCGTTGGTCCAGAGCTCCAGCATGTCGCCGATGTTGACCACGTACGTACCGGGTATCGGCGGCACGTCGATCCACTGCCCTGCCCCGTTGAGCACCTCGAGTCCCGGCGCGGTCGGCTTGAGTAGCGTGAAGCACTCGTAGTCGGTGTGCGCGCCGATGCCCAATGCGTCCTGGGCGTCGGCGTTGTACGGGTAGTGCACCAGCCGTAGTTGGCTCGGCGTCTTGGTGGCGTGCTTCGAGAACACGTCCGGATCCTCGCCGAGTGCCACCGCGAATGCCCACAGCAGTTGGTGCCCGACCTCGAGCACCGCGCGGTAGTAACCGGACACCGCGTCGGCGAAGCCCGGCAGGTCGGGCCACGTGTTGGGGCCCAGCATCGGGTTGCCCGCCAGGTAGTCCGGATCGTCGGCGGGCAGGTCGAGTGCGGTGTCGAAGGCCTCCTTGACGTCGGGGGTGCCGGTCTCCACGCCTTCCTCCCCAACCGGGACGTAGCCGCGGTGGCAACGCGACAATCCGATGTAGCTGCGCATCTTCTCCTCGAGTGGCAGCGCGAAGAAGTCCTTGGTGGCAGCCAGCATCCGGTCGAACAGCGCTTCGTCGATGCCCGACCCAATGATGTAGAGAAACCCGACCTCGCGTGCGGCGGCGCCGATCTCGGCCGCCACCCGTTCGCGCTCCGTCCGGTCCGGCGAACGCAGTCCGCTGATGTCGACCACCGGTATGGACGTGAATGACGTTGCGCCGCTCATGGCTTCACGTTCCCTTCGCTTCGTTCGATGTTCCAGCGCACGCCATTGGCCTGGACGTGGCCATCGGAGGAGTCGATCGCCAGTGCATTCCACCGCGGCCCTCCGACGGTGTCGATCAGCACCGTGCCTGCGCCGGCCCAGCCGAACAGGTCGCCAACGCGTACCAGCAGGCCGGCTCCGCCGTCGGGGGCGGATAGGAACACCGCTCCGCTCGGGGTCGTCGGCCTCTGCTCGCGGACCCAGTGTTCGACGTAGTGCTCGTGCACGCCCGTCTCGATGAGACTGTCACCGTCCCAACGCATCACGCCCGCGTCCGGGAACGGGCCTGGCTGTTCGAGGTCGATGTCGCGGTGCCACTCGAAGACGTCGTCACGTCGTCCCAGTGTGCCCGCGAAGCCACGCGAGTCGACGTAGCCGGTGATGCCCTGCAGCCACACCACGTCGGTTCCGGTGTCGCGCGATCCGTCGGCACCGATCAGCAGCGTGCGTCGCCACAGCCCGGCGCATTCCTCGATCGACGGTGCGGTCACGACGATGCCTCCGTGGATGCCTCCCACCGTCGGCGCAGCAGGGCCATGCCGGTCTCGGTCGGCGTGCCAAGCGCACGCACCCGGGCGATCCCACCGTCTGGATACGCCTGCACGCGCAGCGCGGTGATCCCCAACACGTCGATGGCGAACACCTGGCGGGCGTCAGCGGCGAGCCGGGTGCGACCGAGCACCGCAACGTCGAACGGAACGAGCGCCCAACCGCGTTCATCATCGGGATGCTCGCGGCTTCCCAACACCGACACCTCCGGCGAGGCGTTGAACACGAAGCACGACGTGTCGATCTCCAGCCGACGCAGGTCGGCGGGTACCGCGAACGAGATCATCACCGCGTCGTGAGTCTCGGGGCCGACGTCACGCCGCCTGCGGGTCTCCCAACCGTCGCCCATGTTGCGCGGGCGGTCCGGTGAGATCAACGCGCACGCGTGCGAATAGAAACTGTCGCTGCACCATTCGACGCGGCCACCGTGCTCGACCCCGGACACCTCGACGGTGACGTCGGACCACAGTTCAGGGTCGGGGATCACCGTCCCGTAGGCCCGCAGCCGGGCCACTCCCCCGTCGGAGTCCAGCCGCAGGCGCAGATGCGTCCAGCGCCGGAAGTTGCCGACCGCGAGCACGTTGCGCGAATCCGGTTTCAGCACGGTGTGATTAACCAATGGCACCCAGTCTCACGCGCGAGTCGGTCGGGTCGGCGGTCACGTCCAGCACGCATGCATCGACACGGCAGCCGGTGGGGTGGTTTCCGGAGAAGAAGCGGGTATCCACGTCGACGGCTTCCACACGTCCCGGTACCCCGAGCCGAACGATCACCCAATCGCCGCTGCGACCGGCGTGCCGTCGGGTCTCCCAACCGTCGACCACCTCGCCGCGAAGGTCAAAGGTGCCAGGTACGAAGGCGGGCTCGGTCGGATCGATGAGCCGTTCCTTGAATCCGAACGACTCGTCGCTGGCCGCAACGACACTGCCGCCCAGCGTGCGGGCAGCGAGATCGACTTCACTCATGGCTCGACTGCGCTTCCGCTTCATCCAGTCCCAGCGCTCGGGACAGTGGCCAGTGACTTCGTGGGTTGTCCGGGCCGGGCGCGTAGACACCGGCCTTGCTCGTCGACAGGCCCAGCCCGACGAGCGCCTGCGCCAACGCGACCGCCGCGGCGACCCCGTCGATCGCGGGCACGCCCAGCTTCGTCGAGATCGCCTCCGTCACACCGGCCATTCCTGCGCAGCCCAGGCAGACGACGTCGGCGCCGTCCTCGCGGACCGCGCGCGCGGCCTCCTCGACGATGGCGGCGACGGCGCCCTGCGGGTCGGCGTCCACCTCGGCGGTGCCCAGCCCGCAGGCCCGCACCGACGCACAGTGGGCGTTGAGCCCGGCCAGCACCAACCGATCCTCGATCGGCGCGATCGACCGGGCCAGCGTGGTGACGACGGAGAACCGCCTCCCGATCAGATGTGCAACGTGCGCGGCGCATTCCGCGATGTCGAGCACCGGTACGGACAACATCTCGGCCAACGCGTCCCTGCCGTGCTCGCCGAAACCCGCCAGCACCACTGCGTCGTAGTCGAACGCCCCGCCGTCGAGCAGTCCAGCGACGACGTCCATCATCCCGACCGCCGACAGGTAGCTCTCGGCTGCCGAGTCGATCGCCACGGAACCGAACCGCGGTGCCAGGCAGACGATCTCCGTGCCCGGACTCGCAGCCGCCCGCGCCGCCGCGGCGATCTCGTCAGTCATCGTGTCCGACGTGTTGGGGTTGAGCACCAGGATCCTCATACCGGCTGAGACACCTCACCGAAGACCGGTCGACCGGCGACCCACGTCTGAAGTACCGCGCCGCGCAACGACATCCCGTCGTACGGCGTCACCGGATGCCGGTGCCGCAGCGTTGCTGCCGAGACGACCTCCTCGGCGTCGGGGGCGAAGACGCAGAGATCAGCGCGCAGGCCGACGGCAATGGCTCCCCGGTCGGTCAGGCCGGCCAGCGTCGCGGGCCGCTCCGACATCCAGCGGCTCAACTCGGCGAGGCCGAAGCCGCGCCGAACCGCCTGCGTCCAAACCACCCGCGGTCCGAGCTGCAGCGAGCTCACTCCGCCGAAGGCGCGCCCGAAGTCGCCGTCGCCCTTGAATTCCGGGGCACAGGGCGAGTGGTCGGACACGATCATGTCGAGCGTCCCGTCGCGCAGCGCCTCCCACAACACCTCCCGGTTCGCGGCGTCGCGAATCGGCGGGCACGACGCGAACTCGGTACCGCCGTCGGGAATCGACTCGGCGGTGAAGGTCAGATAGTGCGGGCAGGTCTCGGCCGTCACGGGGATCCCGTCCCGCTTGGCCGCCGCGAGCGCGGGCAGCACCTTTGCGCTCGACACGTGCACGACGTGCATGCGGGCACCGGTTTCCGCGGCGGCGTCGAGCACCAACGCCACGGCGTCCTGCTCGGCCGCATCGGGCCGCGACTCCAGAAACGAGGCGTAGCCCCGACCGCAAGGGCGCGGACTGCCGGCGATGACCTCGTGATCCTCGGCATGCACCAACAGGACCGACCCGAATTCGGCGATCTGGGCCGCCGCCCGGCGAAACTGATCAGGCGTGAGGCGACCGAAGTTCGGGTTCCCCGAGTCGGCGAGGAAGCACTTGAACCCCGCCACACCCTCCGCGGCGAGCGGTCCGAGGTCATCGACGTTCCCGGGCACCACCCCGGCCCAGAAACCGACGTCGACGGCGCAGTTGCCCTCGGCCACATCCTGTTTGGCACGTAGCGCAGCGACCGTGGTGGTCACCGGATCCGAGTCCAGCGGCATGTCCACCAGCGTGGTGATGCCACCCGCCGCCGCGGCGCCCGTCGCAGTCGCGAAGCCCTCCCAGTCGGTGCCGGGTTCGTTGACGTGGACGTGACTGTCGACGAAGCCGGCAAGCAGCACCGCGTGCGTTGGCAACGTGACGTCCACGTGGGCGGCGAACTCGGCGTCGGCTGGGCCGATGTCGGTGATGCGGCCGTCGTCCACCGCGACCGCGGCCGCCAGGAGCTCGCCGTCGATCAGCACCCGATGGGCTCGCAGCACCAGCTCCATTACGACGGGACCGGGCCGAAGCGTTCGTGGAAGTGATCGGTCAGTTCCGGCCACACGTGCGGATCATGCCCGGGTATCAAGGGATACCCCTTGTCGCGGGCCAGCTTCTTGAGCCGGCGGATCGGCTCGATCGTCTCCTCGGGTTCGACGTCGATGTAACCGCCGATGGCCAACTCCTGTTCGATGTTCTCGGTGAGGTCGGCGGCGTCGAACGCGAACACGAAGCCGTCACCGCCCACTGACTCGTCGAGCTCCACCACGAAGCTCTGGTGTCCCGGGGTGTGCCCGTATGTCGGCACCGCCGAGACTCCCGGCGCGATCTCGGCCTCCCCGTCCGCGAGCCTGCCACTCGATGTTCGGATCGTCGAAGTCGACCCGCACGATCGCATTGCGTTCGGGCTCCGGGTGATTCGATAGCCCGTACTCGAGTTCGCGGCGCTGGGCGTGCACCGGGACCTTGCCCGCGAACAGCTTCAGTCCGCCCGCGTGGTCGTGGTGCAGATGGCTGACTGCGACGGTGTGGATGGCGTCGAAGTCCACGCCGACCTCGGCGAGCCGTTGCTCGATCGGCTCGCCCGGGCCGGGCAGCACGGGCCGATACTCCACGCCTGGGAAGAACCGCCGGTACAGCGCGGGGTCGCGGACGAGGGCGGTGTTGAACCCGGTGTCGAGTAGCACCCAGCCCCCGTCGGTCTGCAACAGCACGCCCGGCACCGGTTCCCGCATGCGCTCCTCGGGAGGCGCTCCGTAGACGGACACGGACTTCGGCAGTTCCTCCCAGCCCAGCGTGAGCAGGATGATCCTGCGCACTCCGGGCTTGCCGACCAGGGTGGCCATCAGCCCACCGACAACGCGGCCAGCCGCAACGAATTCGGATTGGTCACGACGTGCGCCTGCTCGACCCCCTTGAGCCAGGGCTGGGCGACCATGAAGTCGTTCACGTCGGCGATGTTGAGCCAGCAGCCGGTCTTGACGGCTTCCACGCCCGCCGCCGAGAAGTCCGCGTCCGCGCCGGTTGGCAGCCCGCGCGTCAGCGCCTCGGTGACCGGGGGCGCCGAGCACCCGAAGAAGTTCAGTCCACCGTCGGCATCCCACGAGATGTGACCCCAGGTGTAAGGCGACGGTGCGTCCGGCCACCCGAGATATGCCATGATCTCCGGCGCAGACTGCCCGTCGCTGCCGACCCAGCCATAGATCTCCGACGTGGGATAGGCCTGCACCTTGGCCGTCAGGCCCGCCGCAGCCAACTGAGTCTGGATCAGGTTGCTGATCAACTGGTTGTCCGGGTTACTGGAGTCGTAACCGACGGTGACGGTCTTCTGGTCGGCAGACAATCCTCCGGCCAGCCCAGTCAACACCGAGGGGTCATGCGTCACCGACTGTTTCCCGAACTCCGACGCCATCATGTTCGACGGATAGATCTGGCTCGCCACCTCACCACGACCGAAGTAGGTCTGCTTGACCAGCTCGTCGACGTCGATGGCCTGCAACACGGCGTTGCGATTCTTGACGTCGGTCATCATCCCCTTGCGCGGGTTGATGTACAGGTAGTTCGACATCTGCGTCGGGAGTGAGTAGTTCGCAAACGACTTGTTGTCGAGGTAGGACTGCACCGCCGACGACGGCAGGTCGTGCAGGATCGCGGCGACCTGGCCGTTGTTGAACTGAAGCTGCTGCGCCGAGACGTCGGTGATGACCGGGAGTTCGACCTTCTCGAAGTACGGCTTGGCGCCCCAGTAATCGCCGAAGGCGGCCAACTCGTACTTCGAGCCGACCTCGGCGGCCGTCAGCGTGTACGGGCCAGTCCCCAGGTCGTGATTCGTGAGGTACGTCTGCGCGTTGTCGCCGCCCGCGTTCTTCGTCAGCCCCTCCGGGCTGAGCATTCTTGGCCCGTACGGGCAGGCCAGGTAGTCGAGGAACGCCGAGTTGGGCGCCTTGAGCGTGACGGTGACGCCGTAATCGCCTTGCGTGGTTACGGATTCGATGTCCGCGACCATGTACGCCGGGCCCTGATTCACGGCCGACCTTCGGTCGAACGAGGCCTTGACGGCCGCGGAGGTGAACGGGGTGCCGTCGTGGAACTTGACGCCCTCCCGCAGTTTGAAGGTGAACACCTTGTTGTCGGGCGAGGCCGTCCACTCCGTGGCCAGTAGCGGTTCCAGTTCCGCTTTCTCGGTGCCTGCCTTGTACTGCAGCAGGCCCTCGTAGGTGTTCGTGGTCAGGAGAAGACCCTGCCCTGCGTAGTAGATGTCCGGGTCGGGCGGCTGCCCGGGATCCTGCAGGAAGGACAGGTGCAGCACCTTGTCGATCGGAGCGGCGTTGGGAGTGCCACCGCCGGAATCCGAACCGCCGCAACCGCTCAGCGCAAGCGCCGTCACCGCGCCGATGACGGCAAGGGTGCGAAATCGGGTCATCGTGAGGCTCCTTCGAGAACGGGTCGATTGGTGTCGAGCGGACCGTTTAGTCCGCGGAAGGCAGTGAGGATCTCCTCGGTGGTGCGCATGGCACCGGTCTGCAGGTACTCCATCGCGTCCAACGCCGCGTCGTGCCGGTACTGCGACGAGCCGCCCACGCAGTCGGTCACCACGCGGACGTAGTAGTCGCGTTGGTGGGCGTCGGCGAACGTGTAGTGCACGCATACGTCGGTCAGCCCGCCGATGAGGATCAGCGTGTCGGCCTTCAAACCGCGTAGCACGATGTCGAATTCGGTCCCGATGAAGCCGGAGTAGCGACGCTTGACGATGTGGAACTCGGGGTGCGCACCGGTGAGGTCGGGGCGTAGCGTCGGCTCGAGGTCGGTGCCCGACTGCCCCTCCACGCAGTGCACGCCCTCGGTGCCGTCGAGCTCGCGGCCGAAGTCGATGCCGCTCGGTCGGTGCACCTCCTGGAAGAACACGACCGGCACCCCCGCCCCGCGTGCCGCGGCCAGGAGTCGTTCGGCTCGCTCGACCCGTTCGGCATGGCCGGGCATGACGGGAATCCCGGCCTCGTCCGCCGACATCGCACCGCCTTCCTGCATGTCGACGACGACGAGCACGGGATTGCCCACGATGAGTGGCTGTTTCGGCACCTATCCTCCTGTGATTGCGATGCGTGGATCGGCGGCGACCTGCAGCAGGTCGACCGCCGTGTTGATGAAGACGTAGAGCGCGCCGAGCAGCAGCGTGACGCCGGCGATCGCCGGGAAGTCGGCGACCGGGATGCTCTGCGCGATGTACTGGCCGATGCCGGGCCAGCCGAACACCTGCTCGACCACCAGCACACCCGAGAACATCAGGCCCACTTGCAATCCCGTCATCGACAGGGCGGCACCGACGGAGTTGCGCAGTACGTGAACTGCCAGAATCCGGCTCTCGGACAGGCCCTTCGCGCGGGCCGTGCGGGCGTAGTCGCTGTCGATGTCGCCGAGCAGACTGCTCCGCAGCACGCGCCCGATGGCGACGGCCGGGCCGATCGCAATGACCAGAGCGGGCAGAATCAGGTGGTGCAGTGCGTCGCCGACGACGTCGAAACGTCCGTGCAACAGTCCGTCGACGGTCAGCAACCCCGTCGGGCCCGTCGGTGGGTTCGGTATCCCGATGCGCCCGTTGGCCGGAACCCAACCGAGCTCCTTGTAGAAGACGATCAGTCCGAGGATGCCCAGCAGGAACATCGGCGCCGAGGCCCCCGTGAACAGGACCGCCCGCAGCAGGCCTGCGCCCCGCCACTTCAACGTCGTGCTGAACGCCAGCACGACGGCCAACACCAGTGCGATGGCGATGCCGTACAGCGCGAGTTCCAGTGTCGCGGGGAAGAAGCTGCCCAGATCAGATGCCACGCCGTGGCGGGTGCGGTAGGACGTCCCGAGATCACCGGTGGCCGCCCCGGTCAGGTAGTTCCAGAACTGCACGAGTACCGGCTGGTTCAGCCCGAGCGCCTCGCGCCGCGCCGCCACCGCCGCGGCCGAGGCCTGAGCGCCCAACTGCGCCTTGACCGGATCGAGCGGCGAGATGTGCTGCAGCAGGAACATCACCCCTGTGAGCGCGACCAGGATCGCCACCATCGCGCCCAGCCGGGTCGCCACGAATGTCTTCACGTGCTAGCTCGTCTTCATCAGGTTGCGCAAGCAGTCCCCCGCGATGTTGCCGATCAGCGCCAGCACCAGTACGCCCAGACCGGGCATGACCGGAACCCACCACTGCTGCAGGAAGTAACTGAGATTGCGTGCGGAGTCGGCGCCCAGTTCCGGTGCGGGCGCGGACTGCCCGAGCCCGAGGAACGACAGCGCCGCGAGCGTGAGGATGAGCGTCCCGAGGTCGAGGCTGGCGGCCACCAACGCATTCGGCACCGTACCCGGCAACAGGTGGCGCCCGGCGAGCCGGAATGGGCTCACGCCTGCCAGTTTCGCAGCCTCGACGTGCGGTCGGGCGGCGAGTCGGGCCACCTCGCCGCGCACCAGCCGCGCATAGAACGGCCACCAGACGATGGACACCGCGATCAGAGTGTGGACGAAGCCGGGCCCGAGCGCGGCGACCACGGCGATCGCCAGCACGGGTGCAGGCAGTGACAGGAACGCATCGGTGATGCGCATCAGTACGGTGTCCACCCACCCGCCGGTCGCTCCGGCAATCAGTCCGACGAGGCCACCGATCGCCAGTCCCACCCCGACCACCACCAGGGCCGCGAACCAACTCGATCGCACCCCGTAGAGCACCCGGGACAGGATGTCGCGCCCGACGCTGTCGGAGCCGAGCAGGAAGCCGTTCTCCCCGGGCGCGCGCAGCGGCATGCCGACCGGCACCAGCGGATCATGCGGCGCCAGCAGCGGTACCGCGATCGCGATCAGGGTCACCACGAAGATCGACGAGAACCCGATCCAGTTGATCACTGCCAGCCGTGACGTCGGGAGTGACAACACGCGTCGCTCGCGGCCACGTACCAGTGGAGCGGTGGGAATGGCGATGGCTATCAGTCGGCCCTCCGTTCGATGCACGCCACTTGATGCGGGTTGCCGGGGTAACCCTCGAGCCGGACGTCGAGCCGCTCACCGTCGCAGGCCTCGACGGCGATGTCGCAGCGCGGGTGGAACGCGCACCCCGCCGGCGGCGACAGCGGACTTGCGGGTTCGCCTGGCAGTACCCGGGATTCGCGACCGAGGTCGGGGATGGAGTCGACGAGCGCCTGCGTGTAGGGGTGTGCGGGAGCCCCGATCACCTGGTCGGCCGGACCGATCTCGACGATGCGGCCGAGGTACATCACGGCGACCCGGTCGGCGACCACCCGTGCGACGGACAGGTCGTGGGTCACGAACACCACTGACATGTCGAGGCTGCGGCGGAGGTCGCCGATGAGGTTGAGCACCGAGGCGGCAAGCGACACGTCGAGCGCGCTGGTGGGTTCGTCGCACAGGAGCACCGAGGGCGGCACGACGGTGGCCCGGGCGAGCGACACCCGTTGCCGTTGTCCGCCGGAGAGCTGTCCGGCGCGCGACTTCGCGACGTCCGCCGAGAGCCCGACGCGTTCGAGTACCTCGGCGACCATGTCGCGACGTTCCGTACGTGACTTGCCGGTGCCCCGAAGCCGCTCGGCGATGAGTTCACCGACCGACAGCCAGGGCGTCAGAGACGCACCTGCGTCCTGGAACACCATCTGCGGTCGGTTTCCGTCGGCCAGTTCGACGACCCCGGAGGTCGGCTTCTCCAGGCCTGCGATCGCCCGCAGGAGAGTCGACTTGCCCGAGCCGCTCTCACCGACCAGCGCGACCGACTCACCGTGCGCCACGCGCAACGAAACCCCGCGCAGTGCATGGAGTTTCCCGTGGTTGTCCTTCGACCGGTCAAGCCAACGTCTGGCGACGGAGAACGTCTTGGCGACGTCGCGCAGCACGACCGACGGCGGCAGGTCGTCGCCAACGGCCGACGCAGGGAACGGTTCCGAGGTGTTCGTCGCCTTGGTTCCGAGTTCCTCCGCCACGTCGCTCAGCGGAAGGATGCATGCGCTGGTGCGATCGGGTGCGACGGCGACCGGGGCAGGCGGCGCCGTCGCGCACTCGTCGGTGGCCAACGCGCAGCGCGGCACGAACGCGCATCCGGGCAGCGGCGACACCGCGCTCGGCACAGATCCGGCGAGCGCCGCCAGCTTGCGGTCGCGTGCGGTGTCGAGGGTCAGCCGGGAGCGCATCAACCCGTGGGTGTACGGATGCGCGGGCGTGCCGAGAACCGCAGCGGTCGGGCCGATCTCGGCGATCCGGCCCGCGTACAACACTGCGATCCGGTCGGCGATCTGCGCGGCCACCCCGAGGTCATGCGTGATGAACAAGATGCTGCAGCCGATCTCGTCGCGCAGCCGGGCCAGCAGTCGCAGCACCTGGGCCTGCACGGTGACGTCGAGCGCCGTGGTGGGCTCGTCGGCGATGATCAGGCTCGGGGTCACCCGCGATCGCGATCGCGATCATCACGCGCTGACGCAGCCCGCCGGACAGCTCGTGTGGATAGGCCCTCAACCGGCGTTTCGGCTCGGGGATGCCGACGGCGGTGAGCAGGCGCAGTGCCTCCTCGTCGCTGCCCGCCGCCTCGGCTACCTGCTTGCCGATCCGCATGGTGGGGTTCAACGAGGTCATCGGGTCCTGGAACACCGCGCCGAGGTCGAGGCGGCGGACGTTGCGGAGCGCTTTGGCGTCGCCCGAGACCATGTCGGAATCCGCTACCCGGACCGTGCCCTCGAGTCGAGCGGACTTGGGTAGCAGGCCCAGCAGGCTGAACCCCAGCACGCTCTTGCCCGAGCCGGATTCGCCGACGAGGCCCAGGATTTCGCCGGGTGCGATCTCGAGCGAGACTCCCCGCAGCGCGTGCACGTCGCGACCGCCACGGCTGAACGTCACGTGCAGGTCGTCGACGGTCGCGGCGGCATCCGGGACCGACGCCACTACGGCGCGTGCGTCGGCTTCGGATACGGCGGTACCCATCGGGCTCTCCTGGGCTAGGGGCGTTGTGGCGCGGCGGAACGGTTGAGTGCCACCGGGCCTGTCGCTTGACAGTTTTCACCCGGCGCAAGCCCCGTGGGTGTCGCTGGCGTAACCAATTGACGGCGCAGGTAACCGATGGGTATCGCGCGTTTCTGTCATGTGACAGAAACGGTTCGACTTGTCGATTCGGGCCATTCATGGTCCACGATGGAACGATGCCGCTCGCCAAGGCCGGACGCCCCCGCCTGAACAACCAGCGGCGCCCCGGGATGACTGCGCGCGACGAAATCCTTGACGCCGCAGGCGAATTGTTCACCACTCTGGGGTACGCGGGCACGACGACCAGAACCATCGCCGAGTCGGTCGGGATCCGTCAGGCCTCGCTGTACCACTACTTCAAGACCAAGGACGACATCCTGTGTGCGCTGCTGAGCCACACCGTCAGTCCGACGCTGTCGTTCATCCCGACGCTCATGGGCGCCGCACCGACCCTGAGCGCGGCCGAGCACCTGCACGCGCTGGCCGCTTTCGACGGTCACCAGCTGCTGGCCGGCCGGTGGAACCTGGGCGCGCTGTACCTGTTGCCGGAGCTGCGCGGCGCCCGGCTGGAACCGTTCTGGTCGGACCGGGAACGGCTACGGCTGCACTACCTCGCGCTGAGCAGGGGCGTGATCGAACGGACGGATGTCAACGAGGCGGCGGCGGACCTGCCGTTCCGGCTGGTCGAGTCCCTGGTCAACATGTGGTCGGTGCCACTAGGCCCGGAGCGGGTGGACCTGCCGGTACACGTCGCCGACGCATGCATGCGGGTGCTCGGCATCGCCGACGGCGCCACCCAGGCGCTGCGCGAGCGCTCCGCGGCGCTCATGCCGGAACTGCCCTGACGTCCCGTTCGCCGGCAAGCGTGCCGTCCGGGCCGACGACGACGAGCGGGGTGCCAGGAGCTACCAGGTTCCCGGCCTCGACGAGCACCCTGGTGACGACACCGTCGTACGGCGCGGTGACGACGGTCTCCATCTTCATGGCCTCCAACGCCAGCAACGCCTGACCCGCCACCACCCGCTCCCCCACGGCGACGTCGACCTTCCACACGCTCGACGAGAACGGCGCGTCCACGAACTGCTCGCCGTCGTCGAGCACCAGATCCTCGGTGACTGCGGTCGCCTTCGACTCCGCGCGCTCGGCGCGGTCGAACTCTCCCGCCGCCGCCCACGCCGCACGTTCGGCGGCGAAGGCCGCGCCTTGCGTGGCCCGGAACGCCTCGATGGAGGCAGCGTTGTGGGCCAGGAAGCGTTCGTGCTCGGCGAGCGAGAACGTCCCAGGCGTGATGTCGACCGAACCACGCCCCGCGGCCCGATCAGCCCGCAGGTCGAGCAACTCCTCGGCCGACACCGGATACCAGGTGATTCGATCGAAGAAGCGCAGCAGCCAAGGACTTTCGGGCTCGAACGGGGCGGTGTGGCGGTACCGGCTCCACACCTGCGTGGTCCGGCCGACGAACTGATATCCGCCGGGCCCCTCCATCCCGTAGATGCACAGGTACGCCCCGCCGATGCCGACCGAGTTCTCCGCCGTCCAGGTGCGGGCCGGGTTGTACTTCGTAGTGACCAGCCGGTGCCGCGGATCGAGCGGTGTGGCGACCGGGGCGCCGAGGTAGACGTCCCCGAGCCCGAGGGTGAGGTACTCCGCGGCGAACACGGTGTCCATGACGTCGGCCTGCGAGGCCAAACCGTTGATGCGCCGGATGAATTCGATGTTCGACGGGCACCACGGCGCGTCGTCGCGCACCCCCGAGGTGTAGCGGGCGATCGCCTCCCGGGTCGCCGGGTCGTCCCAGCTCAGCGGTAGCCGGACGGATCGGCTCGGCACGACGAGGTCCGAGGTGGCGGGCAGTTCGTCCTCGACGTCGCGCCAGCACCCCGAGCATTCGGTCGATCGTGATCACGTCCGGGTCGACGTGCACCTGCAGCGATCGGATTCCCGGGGTGAGGTCGAGGATTCCGGTGACTGCGCCGTCCCGCTGCGCCTCCTCCAGCCGCTGGTGCAGCGCATGGACACGGGCCCGCAGGGCGAGGTCGAGCACCATGTCGCCGTACTCGACGAGCACGTTGTCGTCGCCGTTGCGGCGGTAGGTGACGGCGAGTGCGCCGTCGGCCGTGCGTCTGCCCAGCACGCCGTCGTCCCCGTCGCCTCCCGTTCCGAATGACGTTGTCGCGCAACGCACCAAGCCGACGTCGGCCCGGGACGGCGCGACGGCCGCCCGGATCGGAACGAACCGTACCGTGTCCCCCGGTCGCAGCTGCCCGAGCTTCCACCGCTCGGCGGACACCACCGTGACGGGGCAGACGAAGCCACCCAGGCTCGGACCGTCGGGGCCGAGCAGGATCGGGGTATCCCCGGTGAAGTCCAGCGCGCCAACGGAATACGGGTTGTCGTGGATGTTCGACGGGTGGAGTCCGGCCTCCCCGCCGTCGGGCCTGGCCCACCGCGGCCGGGGGCCCTCTAGCCGCACCCCCGTGCGGGCGGAGTTGAAGTGCACGCGGTATCGCGCCTCGAACAACGCGTCCATGTCGGCGCGGGTGAAGAAGTCCGGGGCGCCCTGTGGCCCCTCGGTGACGGCCAATTCCCACGCGGGCGACATCGCGGGACGTAGCTCGGCGGGTACCGTGCCCTTCGCCCCCGCCGAAACCCCTGGCGAGGCACGCAGTACGTCACCCACCACGAGTTGGCGGCCGCCGTGGCCACCGAACCGCCCGAGCGTGAACGTCGATGCGCTGCCAAGGTAGCGCGGCACGTCGAACCCGCCTTCGACCAGCACGTAGGTCCGAAGCCCGCTCGTCTCGGCCGCGCCGACGTCCAACACCGCGCCGGCAGGAAGTTCGATCGGCTCCCACATCGGAGCGGGTACTCCGTCGACGGTCACCAGACATTCGGCGCCGGTGACGCAGACCGTGGTCGGATGCGTCACGCGTAGCGCCGGTCCAGACGCGGTGCACTCGAGACCTGGTGCACCGTCCGGATTTCCGAGCGCGCGGTTGCCGAGCCGGAACGACAGGTCGTCCATCGGTCCGCTCGGCGGGACGCCGACGGCCCACAGCCCCACCCGACCCGGCAGGTCCTGAACCGTCGTCAGCAGACCGGGACGCTCGACGGTGATGCGGGGACGCGGATCGGCGACCTCGGCCAGGGTGCCGGTGTCGTGCCGCGCCGCCCGGACGTCGGGATGGTCGAGGGCCGCCCGCACCGTTCCGACGTTGACCTCGATACCGTGCAGCTCGGTGGCATCGAGCGCGCCGGCCAGGGCGTCGAAGGCCGCATCGCGATCGGCGCCTGCCACAATCACCTTGGCCAGCAACGGATCATAGGACGCCGAGACCTCGGTACCCACCTCGAGCCAGCTGTCGACGCGAACGTCGGGAGTGGCGGGAAACGCGACGGCGGTCAGCGTGCCGGTGCTCGGACGGTAGTCGCGCGACGGGTCCTCGGCGTATACGCGCGCCTCCACGGCGTGGCCGCGTACCGGGACGGCACCCGACGTCGCACCGGCGATCAGGTGCTCGTCCAGCACGTCGCGCTCACCACCGGCGAGCCGGAACATCCAACCGGCCAGGTCGACGCCGGTGACCGCCTCGGTGACCGGATGCTCGACCTGTAGGCGGGCATTGACCTCGAGGAACGACGCCTCGGCCCGTTGCGCGTCGTACACGAATTCGACGGTCCCCGCGGACCGGTAGTCGACCGACGCGGCCAGCGCCCGGGACGACGAATGAAGCCGTGCCCGAACGTGTTCCGGAAGCGCTGGGGCGGGGGCTTCCTCGACGACCTTCTGATTCCTGCGCTGCAGTGAACAGTCGCGATCACCGAGGGACAGCACCCGACCCGTGCCGTCGCCGAAGATCTGCACCTCGACGTGCCTCGCGTGTTCGACGAATCGTTCGACGAAGACCCCCGCCGAGCCGAAACTGCGCTCGGCCAGTCGCGCGACGCGGTCGAACGCCGCCCGCAGTTCGGCGGCGTTCCAGCAGACCTGCATGCCGATTCCGCCGCCGCCGCCGGTCGCCTTGAGCATCACCGGATATCCGAGTTCCTCGGCTGCGGCGGTGGCTACCGTCGCGTCGCCGAGCAGGTCTGAACCGGGGAACACGGGGACACCCGCCGCCCGCGCCGCCGCGCGCGCGGTGTGCTTGGAGCCGAACACCCGCAGCTGGTGCGGTGTCGGGCCTACGAACACCAGGCCTGCGGCTTCCACGGCCGTCGCGAATTCGGCGTCCTCGGAGAGGAATCCGTAGCCGGGATGAATCATGTCGGCACCGGTGGCCGCAGCCGCATCGAGGATCGCGTCCACCCGCAGGTAGCTCTCGCTGGGCGCGGGTGGACCCAGTCGCACGGCGTCGTCGGCGAGCCGTACGTGCGGGGACCCCCGATCGGCGTCGGAGAACACCGCGACGGTGCGCAAGCCGAGCAGCCGTGCGGACCGCATCAATCGAACGGCGATCTCACCACGGTTGGCGATCAGTACGGTGCCCGTCGACGGCACCGTCGACGGGCCACGATCACACACTTCGCTGGTCACTCGGCTCCCGAGGGCTTCACGGCGCCGGATCGGCAAACCGTTTTCCTGTCAGATGACAGTTTTCCTTTCTCGACGGGGTCCGGTGGTTGCCAGGGTGTAACCGATCGCGAATGAATCGTTAACAACGTGCTGCGCGTGTGTCCATCACGTGACGGCCTAGGACTCGGCAAACGGGCCGCACATCCCTGCGCGTCGACCGAAAGTGCTTGGACGCCATTGGATCCACGGCATCCTCGGCTAGGGTTCTGAACGTGTTCCACGTGCTCGTGCTCAAGTACCTGCAACCCGCCGACGTCGTCGGCCAGACCAGGCCCGCTCATCTCGCTTGGCTCGACGGCGAGGTCGCGCGCGGGCGGCTGCTACTCACGGGTCGGCTGGAGGACCAGACGGGCGGGCTACTGATCACCGGCGACATCAGCACCGAGGACGCCGAGGAACTCATGACGAACGATCCCTACGCCCTGGCCGGACTCGTCCACTACGAGCGGATCGGCTTCACCGGCGGCGTCCGAGCGCAAGGTTTCTAGCCACCGGGATTAAATCCGCTCCGGTCGCCGTTCCCAACTGCTGGATGCAGCGTTCGGCTGGCACGCCTAGCGTTGAGGCGCGCCGCCGCACCCAATTCATTACCTTTGCTAAGCTTTTTATGGTTAGCAAGCGCCACGACGACAAAGAGGCCCTGAACAGATGACTACGACCGTTTCCGCATACGCCGCCACGTCGGCCACCGATCCGCTGACCAAGACCACGATCGAGCGCCGCGACGTCGGCCCGCACGACGTCAGCATCGACATCAAGTTCGCAGGCATCTGCCACTCCGACCTGCACACCGTGCGCGGCGAGTGGGGCGAGGTCGAGTACCCGTTGGTGCCGGGACACGAAATCGCGGGACTCGTCACCGAGGTCGGCTCCGAGGTCACCAGGCACAAGGTCGGCGACCGGGTCGGCGTGGGCTGCTTCGTCGACTCCTGCCGCGAATGCGCCAACTGCAAGGCCGGCGAGGAGCAGTACTGCACCAATCCGGGCATGGTCGGCACGTACAACGGCGTCGGCGCGGACGGCAACGCCACCCAGGGCGGCTACAGCGACGCGATCGTCGTCGACGAGAGCTACGTGCTGCGCATCCCCGATGCCATTCCGCTGGACAAGGCGGCGCCGCTACTTTGCGCCGGCATCACCACCTACTCACCGCTGCGGCATTGGGGCGCGGGTCCGGGCAAGCGCGTCGCCGTCATCGGGCTGGGCGGCCTCGGCCACCTCGGCGTCAAGCTGGCCGCGGCGATGGGTGCCGAAGTAGCCGTCTTGAGCCAGTCGCTCAAGAAGATGGAGGACGGGCTGCGGCTCGGCGCCTCCGAGTACTACGCCACCAGCGATGCCGACACCTTCAAGCAGCTCGAGGGGTCCTTCGACCTCATCCTCAACACGGTCTCGGCGAATCTCGACATGGCCGACTACCTCGGTCTGCTGAAGCTGGACGGCACGCTCGTCGAACTCGGCATGCCCGAGAATCCGATGCCGGTCCCGGCCGGCGCGCTGATCTTCGGCCGCAAGAGCATCTCGGGGTCGTTGATCGGCGGCATCGCGCAGACCCAGGAGATGCTGGACTTCTGTGCCGAGCACGACGTGACCCCCGAGATCGAGGTCATCGAGGCGACCTACGTCAACGAGGCATACGAGCGCATGCTGGCCAGCGACGTGCGCTACCGCTTCGTCATCGACAACGCGACCCTGTAGTCGCCGTTCTCACAGAGGCCGCGCCCGGTTCAGCTGGGCGTGGCTTCTGTGTTCTCGACCCCTTGAAGTGGCCAGCCCGCCGCGGCGAGCTTGGCCGCCACACGCTGAACGTTCTCGGGTCCGGCGTCGTGATGCGTGGCCGCGGAGATGAACGCCTCGATCTCGTCCTTGGTGATCTCGCCGTCGACAAGCGCCGCCGAATCCGATGCGGTGATCGCGCGGACGATCTCCTTGACCTGATCGTCTGTCAAGGGCGTTGCGCGGAGCAGGGCGAGCAGCGGGACCCGATCGGGTCCGGGCACGCCTTCGGGGTAACCGGCGCGGAGCCAGTTCAGGATGGACTGCAGAAGCGACGTGGTGGTCACCCGCCAAGTGTCTCGGGTGCGGTGCGCACGCGCCAGAATCCCAGGTCATAGTTCACCAGTCGTTCATGCCGGGGGCTTCGGCCCCCCGGGCTGCCTGAGAATCGGCTGCCCGCTCGAGTTGTCGAAGTGCCGCGGAGATGTGAGGCTCACAGCGGAACTGCAACGTGGCAGTCGACGAATGCACTCCGATCCGTTCCGGGAGGCCGCGATGACCACCGAATCCGCAGCGACGAATCCAACTGCCACGACGGCCCCCGCAGGCCTGAAGAAAGGCGCGATCGGCATCGTGGCGGTCATCTTCATGGCCGTCGCCAACGCCGCACCGATCACCGCGATGACCGGCAACGTGCCCATCGCGGTCGGCTTCGGCAACGGCCTCGGCGCACCCGCCGGATTCCTGTTCGCGACGATCATCTTGACGCTGTTCGCACTCGGCTACGTCGCGATGGCCAGACACATCACCACGACGGGCGCGTTCTACGGATTCATAAGCCATGGTCTCGGGCAGATCTGGGGCATGGCCAGCGGCACGCTGGCGACGTTCGCGTACGTGGTGTTCGAGGGCTCGCTCATCGGCGGTTGCGCGTACTTCGCCAACGACGCCGTGAACACCATTGTGAGAGTGAACATCCCGTGGCTGGTGTTCGCCGTCGCGGCGATCGTGGCCATCGGCCTGTTGTGCCACTTCCACATCAGCCTGACCGCGGCCATCCTCGGCGTCACGCTGACGTGTGAGGTGCTGATCCTCACGGCCTTGGCGTTGTCCATCATCTTCTCCGGCGGCGGGCCCGACGGCTTCATGCTCGACAAGACCGTGCTGCTGAACCGCGCGTTCGAGAGCCTGCCCGCCGGGGCGTTCGGCACTGCCGCGGCGGCCGGGTCCATGGCGATCGGCCTGTTCTTCGCGTTCTGGTCGTGGGTCGGATTCGAGACCACCGCCGTCTACGGCGAGGAGTCCCGCAACCCGAAGAAGATCATCCCGCGGGCGACGCTCATCGCGGTGATCGGACTGGGCCTCTTCTACACCTTCATCTCGGCAATGGTGTTGGCGGGCAATGGCGCCAAGGCGTCGGTCGAGGCATCGATCAGCGCCTCGCCGCTCGACCTGTTCTTCAACCTCGTCGACGCCAAACTCGGCGGCACGCTGCTCGACGTCTACAAGACCCTGCTGGTGATCGGATCGTTCGCCTGTGCGATGGCGTTCCACAACGCCGCGTCGCGCTACCTGTTTGCGCTGGGCCGCGAAATCCCCTCGGACAAGGTGAAATCGACGATCGGCGCCGCCCATCCCAAGCACGGCTCGCCATACATCGCGTCGGCGGTGCAGAGCGTCATCACGCTGTTGATCGTGCTGGCCTTCGCAGCGTTCACCTCGGTTCAGGTGCCCGATGCGAGCGGCACCCCGGTCGACACCCCGGCGCTGGTCCCCTACGTCAACATCTACGGCCTGCTGGCCCTGATCGGCACGGCGGCCATCCTGCTCGTCCAGGCGATCTGCTCGGCGGCGGTGATCTGGTACTTCTGGGTCAAGAAGACGCATCCGGGCAACGTCGTCACGACTTTGATCTGCCCGCTGATCGGCGGTATCGGCATGCTCTACGTGGTGTGGACGCTGTGGGACAACCGGGCATTCGCGGCGGGTCTGGCAGCCAACTCGCTGGTCATGAAGACCGGGCCGTACATGATCTTGGTGATCTTCGTGATCGGTCTGGGCTACGCGGTGTGGCTGCGTTCGGCCAAGCCGGCGACCTACGCCGAGATCGGGCGCACCGTCATGGAGGACGCGCACGAGCGCACCGAGGACGCGCCCGCCTCCTAGCGCGAGCAGACGCAAAGTCCCCCGAAACGTCGTGTTTCGGGGGACTTTGCGTCTGCTCGGCGTTGCTTTCTAGCTTGCTAGCATCCTAGAGTGGTGACGTGCCCGACGACGTGAAGCAGTTCAACGTCTATCTGCCGGTCGGCCTGATCCGACAGGTCAAGCACCACGCGATCGAGACGGAGCTGTCGTTGTCCGCGTTGGTCGCCGACGCGCTGCGGGCCTACCTGGCGACACACGAAGAGGAGGGATGACCATGACCGAAGGCATCGAGGCGGTCTACCTGGAGACCCACAATTGGGGCAAGTCCGCCAAGTTCTTCCAAAAGCTCGGCTACACGGTCGAATTCGAAACCGATCACAACTCGGGGCAGTTGCGCAACGGCGACGGTCCGTGGATCTTCATCGCCGAGGTGCCGGAGAGTCAGCAGCCCGGCATCCAGTTGGTGCTCGCCGTCGCCGACGAGGACGCGGTGACTCTCGACGGCCTCGACGTCGCCACCCCGTTCGAGACCACGCACTGGGGCGCAAGGGAACTCACGCTTCGCGACCCCGACGGGAGGGTGTGGCGCCTGCAGTCCCAGGCCGCGAAGTGACCGTCGAGCAATCGGCACCGGACGGCACCGCCGTGCGGACCGCGTTGTGGCGGGCGCTGCACCTCGAGGTGGACGAGGGGCCCCACGTGATCATCGACGACATCGGACGGGCCTTGGCCCAACCCGAGTCCGACTGGCGTTCGCGCGGCGACATGCACCCCGTCGGCACCGCAGGGTTTCGCGCGTCGATCGTCGGACGCGCCCGGTTTCTCGACGATCTGGTGCGTGAGCGCGCCGCAGCAGGAATCGACCAGTACGTCATCCTTGGCGCCGGGCTGGACACGTTCGCGCAGCGGCACCCCGACGTGTCGAGCTCGCTGCAGATCTTCGAGGTGGACCAACCCGGCACCCAGGCGTGGAAGCGCCGGAGGCTAGCCGAGGAAGGCTACCCGGTACCCGAGGGACTTCACTTCGTCTCGGTAGACTTCGAGAGTGGCGAATCTTGGTGGGATGCGGTGAACGCCAACGGTTTCAATGCCGACGGTGCATCCATCGTGTCGTCGATGGGCGTCAGCATGTACCTGACCACGGAGGCGACGGACGCGACGCTCCGGCAGGTGGCTGCCCTGGCACCGGGATCGGTGCTGACGATGACGTTCATGCTGCCGCTGGACCTGCTCGACGACGTCGAAGGGCCGATGCTGGCCGGCGTCGAGGCGCAGGCGCGGGCGTCGGGCACACCGTTCATCAGCCACTACTCCCCCGACGAGATGGTCGACATGTGCCTCGCTGCGGGCTTCACGTCCGCTCGGGTGGTCGGGCCGGACGAGTTGTTCAAGCGCTACTTCGAAGGACGCACCGATGGGCTGCGGCCGCCCAGCGCCGAGCAGGTGGTGGTGGCGCAAGTCTGACCCGGACTGGCGATCGAGCTGACAAACTGGCGTGATGAATGAAGCAGACCTCTACGAGCGGCTCGGCAGGCTCGAACAACTCGTCCGCCACCTCTACGAGAAGACGGGGGTGCCGATCCCCGACCTGCAGACGCTCGTCCGCTCCGAGGTGTCGGACAACGTGCGGCAGCTGGCCGCCTCCGGCGACACGATGCATGCCATCAAGGCCTACCGGGCAGAAACCAACGTCGATCTGGCCACGGCCAAGCAGGTCGTCGAGTCGCTCTGACGACGGAGCCTGGAAGTCCCAGGCCTCATCGATGTTGGGGCCGTGAGGAGAGGGAGCGCGATGACCAGCACGGATCAGGTTCGCGACTCGTTTGTCGAGCGGCTCTTCGCGTCAGCTCTGGGCACGATGGACGTGTTCACCGTCTACCTGGGCGACCGCTTGGGCCTTTACCGGGTGCTGGCCGAATGCGGCCCGCTCACTCCGGGGGAACTTGCCGCCCGCGCAGGGATCAACGCCCGCTACGCCCGCGAGTGGCTCGAACAGCAGGGCGCCACCGCCATCCTCGAGGTCGACGACGAGGCCAAACCCGAACTCGAACGGCGCTTTTCGCTTCCGGCCGGGCACGCCGAGGCGTTGGTCGACCCGGAGAGCATGCACGCGATGGCGGCCCTCTGTCGGTCGCTGGCCGCCCTTGGTGGCGTCGCTCCCGAAGCTCGTCGAGGCATACCGCACCGGTGAAGGCTTAGCCGTGGAGGGGGCTGATGCGACCGAGGCACAGGGAGACTTCAACCGTCCATGGCTGGTGGGCTCGCTGGCCACCGAATACCTCCCCCTGGTTCCCGACGTGCACGAGAAGCTCATGGACGGCGCGCGCGTCGCGGACGTGGCGTGCGGCGTGGGATGGGCTGCCGTCTCGATCGCGCGCGGCTACCGCGGGACGACCGTGGATGGCTTCGATATGGACGAACTCGCGATCAAACTGGCCCGCGCCAACGCTCAGGACGCCGGCGTGGATGACCGGGTCACGTTCCATGCGCGCGATGCGGGCGACCCTCTGTTGTCCGGGCAGTACGACCTGGCGATCATCGTGGAAGCCCTGCATGACATGTCGCGACCGGTGGAGGTGCTGGCCAGCGTGCACCGACTGCTCGCGCCGGGCGGCACACTGATCGTGGTGGACGAGCGCGTGGCCGACGCCTATCACGCGCCAGCCGACCAGAATGAGCAGCTGTTCTACGGCTACAGCGTTCTGGACTGCCTGCCGGCGGGGATGATCTCGAAACCGTCGGCCGAAACCGGCACCGTTATGCGGCGGTCGACCCTCGAACGATATGCCGTCGAAGCGGCGTTCTCGGCGGTGTCGGTGCTGCCCATCGAGCACGACTTCCTGCGTTTCTACCGACTCGACCCGTAGCTGGGAGTCGGCGGCCTTTCTGCCAGCTCGGCCAGGAAGATCCGTAGTCACGCAGGGGCGGAACTGATGTCGCCGCCGAGGACCAAAACAGTCGGCCGGCGTCAGTCCCAGTACTGCAGCACCTCGATCGTCGCGAAGGTGGTCAACGACACGGCGTAGACGATCACTGCCACTGCGGCACCGCGCAGGCTGATTCGCCTACCGGCACCGTCGACCGGGTCGAGCCAGCGGCGGCACCATGACGCCACCGTGGGCATCAACCACCATTGCATCAATGCCACGCTGACCACCTGAACGAGCCAAACCGACAGCCACGGCTCGGCGCCCAACCCCGTGATCACCGGCGTCACGAATCTCGACATCAGCATCACCATGGGGTAGAGCACCATCAGTAGGAGCATCGCCGACTTCCAGCTCGGCGTCATCTTCGGTTTCCCGTCCACGTTCCGCACGGTGGTGCCGAACGGGGTGGTCTGGGCGAATACCGAGAAGTCCGTCGTCAGACTCGATCGCACTGGCGGCAAGACTTCCTCGCGCTGCGGCGACTTCAGCCACGCCGCCAATTGAGGTTCGGTGCGAAACCGGATCAGCGACATCCATTCTCCCGACGCGCCCGGCGGGAAGACGGCGGTGCCCTCATAGCCGGAAAATTGGGAGGCGGCCGTCGTCAGCTTGATATGGGCAGCCTGGAAGTCGGCCTCCATTCCGCCGGACACGCTCGAGGAGACAATGGCCACACCCGGCGGCATCACCGCGCCGTCAACGACCACCAGATCCGACGAAAGTCGCAGAAATCCCGGTGGCGCACCGCCCCGCACCAGGTGCTTCCACGTTGCTCCGTCGAGCCACTGGTGGAGTGAGTCCTCGGACTCGAAGGTCACCGCGACCGCCCAGTCGAGCGGGGCGTCGCGACGGCTCGAGGTAGCGAACGCAACGAATCCCGGTGCGTCCTGCGCAGCGGATCGCACGTCGCGGACCCAACCGTCGAAAACCTCGGCGTCGGCGCCACGGTCGAAGATCGTGACGGCCATGGCGTTCATCGCAATCCACCTCCACCGCGCCGAGTCGACGTCCCGCGCCGGACTTGCGTCGCACCCCTAACTGCCATGCGATTCTCCTTCATTGCAGGTCGACCACACTGGTGTGCTGGCCGAACCCAAGTCAGCCTTCTGCCATTTGATTCGGCTGAACGGGCCACATGCGAGGCTCAACCATGCCTTAGATCAATGCCGCCATCGCACACGTCCGCCAAATCCTCGGTGATGCGTCCTACGAATCACTCGTCCGCAAGGGTGAATGGATGACCACCGCCGCCGCCCTGGCAGGCTCGCTTCGTGGCCCGGCGGCTCGGGGCAATCCTCAACTCGGGCACGATGCTGTTCCGCAAATCGGAAGGCTCGGTCCACAATCGAAGCGCAGCCGCTACTTTGCCACTACGAGCGTCACTGCAGGAACTCGGCGAGCAGCTTCTCCGTGAGCTGGGGTTGGTCGGACAAGATCACATAGTTGGCATCGTCGACCAGTTCGATCCGCGCCTCGGGCAGTTGCTGTCGGAAGCGGGTTGCCGCCTTTGGTCCGTTGTGGCAGGAGTCGTTCCTGCCCATGATCGCCAGAACCGGACTCCGCGCCACTGCGAGCGGCCGAAGGTCGCAATCGGGGCGCATCGGCCACAGCTTCATTAGTGGCCTGCTCACTGCAGCCTTGAAACCGATAGTGCCACTGACCATTTGCTGCAGGATCGGTAGCCACGGCTCCTGGCGAACCGACCTGCGGTTCGTCGGCATGACCGGCGATATCATCGGGCGGCGCCCGTTGCGGGCGGTCGTGTAAAACGGTAAACCGTCTGCTCATGGTCCGCAGCGCACCGTGGACGGCGTTTTGCTGCCTGAGTTATTTGCGACCTTCTACTGAAGCTCAAGTCCGCGCCAGTTGTAGCACTGCGTCAGTGCGGCGTTTGAGATTCGCACTACCGCCATGTGGTGGCCGCCGAAAGCACCATGGGGTTCGCGCACTGGGTTACCGCATGGCATGAAAGTCGCAACCGATTCGGCTTGGCTTCGCATTATCAGTAGTCGCTGCTGACGAAGGCGCTTCGTTTCTATCCAAAGGAGTTCGACCATGGTGCTCAATGCCCGTCCGGCCCGTCGCGCGATTATTTGGTGCGCGCGGTACCGGCGCAGTTACCGGGGCGATTGTCGTTGCCCCGTAGGGACTGGCCGATCCACCCAATTGGACTGCAGCTTTCCTGCCGAGGTTGTACTTTCATGACTTGGCCTTATCCGTCGGGAGGAACCCTGAAATGCAAATTCGGCTCACCCATCTCAGTGCAAAGTGCGCGGCGACCCCCGTCGCCGTGGGGGTGATTCTTCTCGCCGCCCTAACGGCCAGTCCGGGGATTGCCGTAGCCAGCCCCAACGCTCCCCTTCCGGAAGCTCCCGGCCCCGGCATTCCCGGCCCCGGCATTCCCCGGCCCGACATCGACGTCCCCGACATCGACGTTCCCAAACTTGATGTCCCCAACATCGATGTCGTCCCCGACCTCGATGTCCCCAACCTGGATGTCATCCCAAATAACGTCAACCTGCCCAACGTCCCAGGCAACATCAACATCCCCAACAACGTCATCCCCAACAACGTCAACGTCGACTTGCCGGACCTCGGCATCCCAGACCTCAACGTCCCGAACGACATCGCGGACATCGTCCCGGACTTCAACCCGCCGAAAATCGACATCCCGAAAGTCAACGTCCCGAACATCAAACCGCCGAACATCGGCCGTGGCGGTGGTGGCGGCGGCCGCGGCCGTCGGTAGCCCGGGCGACTCAGCAACGGCAGCACCCGATCCGACCCGTGGGGGTTCGCACAATGGATTACCGCACCGCGCGAAATTCGCGATCGATTCTACTTAGCTTCGCATTGTCAGTAATCCCTGCTGACAATGGCTCTTCATACCCGAATAATTAAAGGAGTCCGGCCATGTTGCTCAATTCCCGTCTGGCCCGTCGCGCGGTTGTCGGTGCGCTCGGTACCGGCGCAGTCATCAGTGCGATGTTTGCCGCTGCCCCGTCGGCACTGGCCGATCCCCCCAATTGCACCGCCGGTGACCTCGCGCAGGTAGCGGCGGGTGTCTCAGCGGGAACGTCGGCCTACCTGTTCACTCACCCGTGGGTTAACGACTTCTTCACCAGCCTTCAAGGCCAGCCGCGTGACCAAATCCGGACCCAGGTGAAGGACTACCTGGCAGCCAATCCCCGCGAGCAGGCCGAACTTCAGGCCATCCGTCAACCGATGGTCGACTTGCGGAACCGCTGCGGCACCGGTACCAACGTCCCCACGCCTTAAGCGCCTGCTACGAGGATGGCCGCCTTGCCGAGAAACAAGGCGGCCATCACGTCACTTACGGGGAACTCAAGTGACTTTAGGAGCAGGGGATGCCGTGTGGACCGCCCTTCCAGTGACCGGGCGGGTTCCCGGGGCACCATGCATTCTTGACTTGCCCGGGCGGGGCCCAATTGAGTCCCGGATCCCAGTCGACCCATCCGGGCCCGTCGATGCACGCGGATGCGATTCCCCACGGGCCACTGACGCAGACACCGGGATCTGCTGCCGCCTGTCCCGCTCCCACACCCGCGAAGACCGCCGCCGCCGCCGCGCCGAGTCGCGCTGCCGTCTTTCCGAGGATTCCTGACCAGCCCATAACGCGCCCTCAATCGTCCCGACCCGGCTATGAGACTAATCCTGTGTGAGCCGACCGGCACCCCTCTGCGTCCTCATACCCAGGGCAGTCGAGGTGCCGCCGTGTCGCATTGCATCGCATGAGGCCGGCGGGTTTGCCCGATTGGCGCGCTAACGACGCACGAGGATTGTTATCTCCTCTTCACGGAGCGACCCGGCGATTTCCCCGACCGACACACCGTGGTTTGAAACGCGGAAAATAACCGCCGGTCAAGGATTTGGCAGGAGCTACGTGGGCAGATCTACCCGCAGCGCCAGGTGCTCATCGAGTATCCGGCGCAGCGCGGCGTCCATCGGATGCGCGGATGCAAGGTCGTGACCGAACCGGCCGTCCACCGCGACGACCGCGCCCTCAGGAAGTTCGGCGGTGTCGACTTGATCGACGAACGGATCGAACAATGGGGGCGGTGTGGCCAGGTAATACAGCGCCCGGCGCGACCCGTTCCACCCGGCGGCATACATCAGTCCGTGTTGGGTGATCACGAAGAGTTCCGAGGTGATCCTGGCGTTCGGGGTCTCGGCTTTGCCCCATGCCACTGCGGCGCACCGGGTCTGCGCCAATCTATCGGGGACGTCGTCACTCAGCGTGAATAACCTTTCGACGAGTGCTCCACCCGTTCGCGGATATGCATCGATGGCGGGTCTGAAGTACCGCTGGAAGATCTCGCCGAAGAAGTCGTACAGTTGCTCGCTCATCGCAGCTCCCAGGTTTCAGACTGACACCTCAATTGTGCGCCCGTACCGTCAGTTGAGCACCAGTTCGGCCAGGACGGCGGCCTCGCTGACGTCGATTGTCGATCCCCTTGTTCGCGGCGACCAGGGGCCTGGCCCGATCCAAGGCAAACCTTGGCAACAGCACCGACACTCACGACCGCGTTCCCGCCGACCGCGTCGACCAAGCCGGGCTGCGCGGCTGCGCGTGAAGTACGGTGACGCCCCGTGCGGATGTCTCGAATGAGACGAGATACGAGGGTCTCGAACCTTCGTGTCGGAGATGGCAGGGCGATACGACGGACATCGTTGACCAGCGGTGACACGATACTGACGTGGACCCCAGCGGGGATGGTGGTGGTGGATTGACCGCGACGGGGCTGATCTGTGGGTCGTGCGGCGCGCATCCCAGTTCGACGGGCAAGTTCTGTAGCGAGTGCGGTGCGCGACTCACGCCGGCCGCCCGTTCGGCGGAGTACAAGCAGGTGACGGTGCTGTTCGCCGATGTGGTGCGCTCGATGGACCTCGCTGCCGCGCTGGATATGGAGCGGTTGCGCGAAGTCGTCACCGAACTGGTGGAGCGGTCGGCGGCGGTGCTACGCCGCTACGGCGGGACCGTGGAGTACAACGGCGATGGGGTGATGGCGCTGTTCGGCGCCCCAGTGGCATTGGAGGATCATGCCTTTCGGGCATGTCTTGCCGCGCTGGCCATCCAGGAGGAAGCGAACCGGTTGGCGGCCGAGGTGGCCCGCCGCGATGGTGTCGATCTTCGCGTGCGGGTGGGCCTGAACTCGGGTCGGGTGATCGCCGGTGAGCTCGGCTCGGGGTCGCTGGGGTATGCCGCGACCGGCGAGCAGGTCGGGATGGCGCAGCGGATGGAATCGGTGGCCCCGCCCGGTGGGGTGATGCTGTCGGAGTCGACCGCCCGGCTGGTCGAACACATTGTCACGCTGGCGGAACCGGAGTGGGTGCGCATCAAGGGCGCCGACGAGCCGGTGCGGGCGCGCCGGCTGCTACGGATTAAGCCGCGGGATGGCCTCGTCGGGCGCGCCCAGGCGAGCCTGGTCGGTCGGCGCTGGGAGATGGCCGCGCTCGACGCGATCGTGGATCGCGCGATCGGTGGCCGCGGTGGCGTGGTGAATGTGGTGGGGCCGCCGGGCATCGGCAAGAGTCGGGCGGCGCGGGAGGCCGCGGTGTTGGCGGCCGGGCGCGGGGTCGAGGTGTTCTGGGCGTTCTGCGAGTCGCAGGCAGGTGACATTCCGTTTCACGTCGTGGCCCAGGTGTTGCGCGCGGGCATCGGTGTGAGCGACCTCGATGGCCCTGCCGCCCGGGCGTGGGTCCGGGAACGACTTCCGGACGCTGACCGACAGGATCTGCTGCTACTGCACGATCTGTTGGGCGTTTCCGACCGCGATGTGGCGATGCCCCAGGTCGATCCGGATGCGCGGCGGCGCCGGTTGACCGCACTGGTCAACACCGTGTCGCTGGCGCGCACCCAACCGGCGCTCTACGTCATCGAGGATGCGCACTGGATCGATGCGGTCGAGCGAGTCGATGTTGGCCGACTTCCTCACCGTCATTCCGCGCACCAAGTTGATGGTGCTGATCACCTCCCGCCCCGAGTATCGAGGGAGCGCTGTCACGCGTGCGCGGTGCGCAGACGATAGCGCTTGCCCCACTGGGTGATTCGGACACCGCGGCGCTGCTCGATGAGCTGATGGGGTCGGATCCCTCGGTCGGCGCGCTGGCAGCGACCATCGCCGAGCGGGCCGCCGGGAACCCGTTCTTCGCCGAGGAGATGGTGCGCGAGTTCATGGAGCGCGGGGTGCTGACCGGTGATCGGGGCGCCTATGTCTGTCGCGCGGATGTCGCCGAGCTGAGCGTGCCCGCCACGGTGCAGGCCGCCATCGAGGCGCGCATCGACCGCCTGGCCACCCCGGCCAAACACACGTTGAACGCGGCGTCGGTGATCGGAGCCCGCTTCGGGGCCGACCTGTTCGCCGCGCTGGGCACCGATCCGACGTTCGACGAGCTGCTGCGCGCGGAGCTGATCGATCAGGTGAGCTTCACCCCCAGCGCCGAGTACGCCTTCCACCATCCGCTGATCCGCGCGGTGGCCTACGAATCCCAGCTGAAGTCCGATCGCGCCGAGTGGCACCGGCGCCTAGCCGCCGCGATCCAACAGCGTGCGCCGGGGTCGGTGGAGGAGAACGCCGCGCTGATCGCCGAACATCTCGGGTCGGCCGGCGACCTGCGCGCGGCGTATGGCTGGCACATGCGCGCCGCCGCGTGGTCGACCAACCGTGATCTCGGCGCTGCCCGGCTCAGCTGGGAGCGGGCACTCAGCATTGCCGATCGGCTGCCCGACCCCGAATCCGAGCCAGCCCCCGACCAGCTGTCCATGCGCATCGCGCCGCGCAGCTTGCTGTGTGCCACCGACTGGCAGGCCCGCGAAGTCCAGGAAAGCCGGAGCCGTTTCGCGGAGCTGCGCGAATTGTGCAGCGCCGCCGGGGACAAGGTCTCGCTGGCCATCGGGATGACCGCGCTGGCCACCGAACTCCTCTACGCCGGGCGCACGCGCGAGGGGGCACGGATGGCATCAGAACAGATGGCGCTACTCGAGTCGGTCGGCGATCCCACCCCCACCATGGGGTTAGCGCCCATAGCGTTCTGCAACTGGCTCGGAGTCGGTGATTTCGGCCAGATCTTGTGGAGGTCGCAGACCATCGTCGACCTCGCCGCCGGTGATCCCGCCAAGGGCGCCGGCTTCGGTGTGGGATCACCGCTGGCGATCGCGTTGGCCTGGCGTGGCACTGCTCGGTGGTGGCTGGGCCGTCCCGGCTGGCGCCAAGACCTGCACGACGCCGTCACGATGGCCCGACGCAGCAACCCGGAAACCCTTTCTGGTACCGTCGCCTGGACCTACGGTTTCGCGATGCAATACGGGGTGCTTCGGGTCGATGACTCGATATTGCGCGCGAGCGAGGAGGCGGTGCAGACCGCCCAAAGGGCCAGCAGCGATCGCGCGCTGGGCTTGGCCGCGTACACGTTGGCCGTCGGGCTGCTGAATCGGGACGCCGCGGCCGACCGTCACCGCGGGCTTGAATTGATGATGCAGGCGCGCGACATATGGTTGCGCAAGCGCGGCCTCTTCCTCATCCCGGTCACCGACGTGTGGGCCGCCCGGGAAACGGCCAGGCGCGGCGACCGCGATGCTGCCATTCCGGTGTTGCGCCAAGCCGTCGACGAGCTGCGCCAGGCAGGAAACATCTTCTATGGCGTGTGGGGCACCGGCGTCCTGGTGGAGACGCTGCTGGAGCGTGGCGCCGAGGGCGACGTGGCCGAAGCCCAAGAGGAGTTCGACCGGTTGGCGAACCTGCGGGCCGATCAAGATTCGGCGATGCGCGACATCTGGCTGCTGCGACTGCGGGTGCTGCTCTGCCGGGCTCGCGGCGATGAGATGGGCTACCGGGATTACCGGGATCGCTACCGCGCCATGGCGAAATCGCTTGGCTTCGAATGTCACATCGACTGGGCCGAGGCAATGATCGAGGGTACTTGAGAATGAGTTGTCATATGGCTAGCGCGATTTAACGCCAACCTACCCCTCGCAGGCTGGCGTTAAATCGCGTCAAGGCTTTAGGATTCGCCGGCGTCACTGTCAGATGAGTCGGTGCCCGACGAGTTGCTGTCTGTCGACGACGAAGCCGCTGACGATGATGCGGCCGAGGAGGATCCGGCCGTCGCCGCTCCGTCGCCGGCCGGCTTCTTGGTGATCGGGCGGCCGCCGTTGCCAGGCTGCAGCAGATTGCGCACCTGCTCGCCCAGCTCGAGCGAGCCGCGCACCACGGGCCGAGGCGTCGCCGGCTGACCGGCAGCCTTCGTCGGCTTCGGCGGCTTCGGCGTCGAGGCGCTAGCCGAGGGCTCGGGCGTCGAGGCGCTAGCCGAGGGCTCGGGCGTTGCCGCGGTGGACGACTCGGAAGCTCCGGCCGGCACCGGCGTCACCTGCCGGGAGACGTCCGCGTTGGCGGTTTCGGTCACCGTCATCGTCGATGGCGCCATGTCCATCGACATCTGCTGGGCTCCCGTCGCCGCTCCCGCAGACGGCGCCAGCTCGGTTTGGGTCAGCGTGTCCTTCGACGTCACCTGCGGGGGGATGTCCGCCTTGGCGGTTTCGGTGCCCGGTGCCGCAAGAGTGACCGGCGCGGGCACGCTCGGCTTCGATGGCAAGCCGATCAGCGCCGCGGCGTTGTCGATGCCCTCGCCGATCGCGTCGACGAGATCGCCGGCCACCTTCACCGGGTCGAGGGGCGGGATCAGCCGTGCCGGCGTGGGCTCCCACGGCGGGATGCTGCGGTCATAGCCCAGGTCCACGAGCACCTTGAAGAACGGCTCGACCACGTCGATCAACGGCTCGGGCACCCCCAGGGTCCGCAGCGGACCGAACAACGGCAGATCCGGGTTCTCGAAGAAGTAGTAGCTGGTGTCGCCGTGCTTGCCCTGGTAGGCAGGCGACTTCGTCGGATCGGCAGGCAGGCTGACGTCGAGGATGTACATGTGCGAGTAGACGACACCCAGCAGCGCGTTCGCCAGGGAGATGACATTGAGCGGATACAACGGTAAATCGCTGAAGCCGTCGTACTCCCGGTTGATCTCCACCGTGTCGAACTGGGTGTCGGTCGCCGCGGGGCCGTTGAAAGACAAATCGAGGATCGGAATGTAGAGCCCCGCGAACCGGCTGGCAAGGCCGCCGTTGGGCAGATTGGGGTCACCGAGCAGCACGAAGTCGATAGCCGGGGCCTTGGTTCCCACCGGATACTTCTCGGCAAGCTTTCGCTTCTCCACGTTCACGACGCCCGCGCCCTGCGAGACGCCGAAGATCACCTGATGGTCGTTGCCGTGGGCAACCATCGCCGCCTCCAGATCGGCCACCCCGGCCCGTAGCGACTGATCGCCGGTTAGGTCGAAGAGCCCTGAGAGTTTCCACAACGGCTCGTCGGGCCACGCTGCGCCATCAAGCCCGAAGAGTTTCGGGGGCCCCAGCACGAGCCCGAGGAGGCGGAAGACCCCCGAGATTGGCCAGAACTCCTCGGGTGTGGTCACTGCGAAGTACTCGATGTCCTGGCCCGGATGAGTCGGCGCGATGAACTGGTTCTTTACAGACTCGACAACGAAGTCGTCGGGCGTCGGGCAGGTAGTCCCGCACAGGATCAGGGCGGTCGAATCGGCGGACAGGTTCACGGCCGGCGACACCGGCGAGACCGGCGCCGGCACAGCCGTGGCCGTCACCGCCAGGACGGCGGCGCCGATCGACACCGTCATGCGTGTGGCGTTGCGCCGAACATTCCGTATTCCCGGCCCGACCCCCAGTGCACCGATGCCACCGATGCGCTTCGCGATACCCATCATCCGTCCTCCATCGCTCTCGTAGCGAAACGATGGCCCACCGCGTCCGGTGTCGCGTTCCGTGAGGGAATCGTCGCTAGTGTTCGATGCGACCAGCTCAGTAGTGCACCACTGCAATCTCGCCGGGTTTGGCGCAGTACTACTTGGACGCGGTCTCGGGCTTCTGCTTGCCCCATGCCTTAGGCGCTGGCTCGCGTCGCCTGTGGAGCAGGCCGATGGGTTGCGAGGTCAACCGACAGAACAGGGACGGACGTCGTGTGGACTTGTTGACGACGACCAACAGGATCCGCCAGGGTATTGATTGCTAGACATCTACGGTGCGGTCTTCGACCGAGGGGGCTTGGATGGCGCATCGCTCGCCTTCGCCATTTCGTGATCGCCGTGCGTTGCTCGTCGTATTGATAGGCGCGCTTTTGCTGTCGTCCTGTTCCACTAGCTCGACCTCCCCGCCATCACAGCAGACTCAGCCAGCCGGTGGCGGCCAGCTCACGCCCCTACTCGATAGCACCCTTTCGGTCCCCCGCTGGTTCACTGGCGCCGATGGAAAGGTCCATCTGGTCTACGAGTTGCTGCTGACCAACGCGATCCCGGCGCCGGTCACCCTCAGCGTGCTGGAGGTGCGCGATGCCGATTCCGACGCGACGCTGATCCGACTGGCCGGCGACTCGCTGCTTGCCGCCACGTCGCTCGCGACCTCGCCCGACACGCCGGCTGTACTTCTGCCGCCAGCATCGGTCGGCGTCGTGTGGCTTGACATCCCGCTCGCAGACGCGGGCGCGGTCCCGGCGGCGATCAAACACAAGCTGACCATCGATCCGCCCGCCGGCGTGCCCATACCCGACGCCGACTTGACCTACACGGGGGCACCGGTCGAAGTCGATCGGCAGCCACCGGTCGTGCTGAGCCCTCCACTTTCGGGCACCGGCTGGGCCGCCCTGGGCAGTTGTTGCGATGGGCCGCATCGCCGCGCACTGTATCCCGTCGACGGGCGCTGGTATCTGGCGCAGCGCTACGCGATCGACTTCAACCAGTTGGACTCCCAGAACCGACCTGGCACTGGCGACCCCGCGCTCCCCATGAGTTTCCCCACCTTCGGTCGGCCGGTGAACGCGGTGGCCGACGGCACGGTCGCGGTCGCGGTGGATCGGTACCCGGACCTGCGCGTGGGCCAGGGACGCGAGGAACCAACACCGGACAACGCCGGCGGCAACCATGTGGTGCTCGACATCGGGGACGGGCGCTTCGCCACGTATGCGCACCTACAGGCCGGTAGCGTGACCGTCAAAGCCGGGGACCGGGTGAGGCGCGGCCAACACATCGCCAACGCAGGCAGCTCGGGCACCACCGGTGGCCCACACCTTCATTTCCAAGTGACCGATCACCCGTCCGTCGTCGTCGGCGACGGAATGCCCTACGTATTCAACGCATTCGACCTCACAGGACAAACCCCGCCGCTAGCCGACGTGATCCCCTACTACGACACCCTCCAGCCGATCCCCATCACCACCGAACGCACCGGAGCGCGCCGCGACGAACTCCCGCTCGGACGCGACGTGGTTACCTTTCCCGCTATCAGCGGCGGTGGTTAGAGTCAGCTCGTCGCCACCGGCCACTCCGGCCATGGCATAGTCGTGCCCCGCGGATCGCCTTCTTACACGCCTCGGAAATCTCACGAGCCGTACGGTTTTCGCCTTCGTGACCCGAACATGACCGTAGGCGTACATCTGGCCGTGGGTGCCGTTTCCCCGGGTGTCGGCCGGGTCCCATTCAGCCGGGTGTTTCCGCGCTGTGGAGTAGTTGGCTGTCGTGGGTGCTGAACGTTCTTGATCACGGGGTGAAGGGCCTCAACAACGGAAGGGTTCTGGTGCGAGCGGGATACTGAGTCGAGCAACCATCCGCGCAATGCGTTTCAGAGGGCTACGGTGCGATCCATCAGCGTTGGATCGAGTCTGGTATCGCGGGTCCGGGCCAAACGTGCGACGAGGTGATGTCGAGTGGACAGCGGTGAGCTGGCGCGCCAGCGGACGCACACACTCGACGAGTCGCTGCTCGTCGATCCCGAGGAATCAGACCGGCCGGTCGTCGACTTCCTCGGATCCACGCCGGGCCGGATGGCATTGGTGGCCGTCGTTCTGATAGCGGCGTTGCTCGCGGTCGGGGTGGCTGCGTCGAGGATAGTGTCGGACCAGCAAGGCTGGCTGGAAACCCAGCGCTCGCACACCGAACCGCTGGCCGATGCGGCGCAACGAATCTATGGTGCTCTGTCGTTCGCCAACACGACCGCGGCCACCGCGTTCCTGTCCGGGGGCGTCGAACCGCGCGACGTCCGCGATCGCTACGACGCCGCCATCGGAGAGGCGTCCGCCGGTCTGGTCACCGCCTCGAACGGTGTGTCGCCCAACGATATTCACTCACTCACGTGGCTGACCGACCTGTCCAACCAGCTGGCGGTGTATACCGGGATGATGGCCACTGCCCGTGCGAACAACCGCGCCGGGCGCCCGATCGGCGTCGCGTACCTCAGCGAATCGTCCGCGCTGATGCAGCACTCCATGCTGCCGACCGCCGAAAGGCTGTATCGGACCCAATCCAACGCCGTCGGCGCAACGGAAGGCCCCGCCGGTCGGTCGCGCGTCGTGATAGCGGCAGTTGCGCTTGTGCTTTCTCTGCTGTTGTTGACGCAGGCGTTGCTGGCTCGGCGCAGTCATCGTCGGTTCAACCCCGGACTGGTGCTGGCCTCGGTGTTGATGGTGGTGCTCGCGGTGTGGCTGACCGTGGCCTGGCTGGTGTCGACGCAGGCCGCCGGCAGTGCGCGGACGCAAGGCGGTGAGCCGCTCGACGCGGCGGTGACTGCGCGCATCCTCGTCCAGCAGGCCCGTGCCGACGAAATCCTCGGACTGCTCAAGCGAGGCTCCGACCCCCTGTCCGACATCAGATTCGATGAGCGGACCGCACAGATCGGGTGGCTGCTCGACGAGCACCCGGTCGACGGGGCGGTGGATGCGTTGCGGGGCTGGATTCGCGCCAATGATGAGATCCGACGCAAGCTGAGCAGTGGCGACTATCCCGGTGCCGTGGCGATCGCGCGAGATGACGGGCCCCAGCACTCGACGGTTGAGTTCACCAGACTGGACGATGCACTAAGGGACGCCATCCCGCGACTGCGGGATCGGCAGCGCGACGGGATCGCTCACGCTTACACGGCGCTGCGCATGCTTCCGGCCGGCGCCGCGGCCATCGGCGTGTTGGGGGCACTCGCGGTTGCCGCCGGTATCACGCCACGACTGAGCGAGTACCACTGATGCGCGCCGCACTGCTCGTGCTCGCGGCAACGCTGGTCGCGGGGTGTTCCAGTGTGCAACCACTCGTCGAGGTGTCCCCTTCGCTTACCACGCTGCCGATGCCCAGCGGCGCCTCTGAGGTGGCCTCGGCGTCCGGTGCGGCCGTAGACAGCTGCGATGCCAGGGCGAGCTTGCGCCCGTCCCCCGAGGCCAGCCCGGCCGAGGCGGCGATCCGGCAGCGCGGCCGGCTGATAGTTGGTCTCGACCAGAGCACCAATCTGTTCAGCTTTCGCGATCCCGTGTCCGGCCAATTGCAAGGCTTCGACGTCGACGTCGCCCGGGAGATAGCCCGGGACCTGGTCGACGATCCCAGCAAAGTGGAGTTTCGGTTGCTGACCTCGCCCGAGCGCATCACTGCGCTGGAGAACCACACGGTTGACATCGTGGTCAACACGATGACCATCACCTGCGCACGTGCCGAGCAGATCGCGTTCTCCACCGTGTACTTCGAAGCGAGCCAGCGACTGCTGGTGCCGAAGGATTCGGATGTGCAAGGGCCGGCCGACCTGGCGGGCAAACGGGTGTGCGCACAGGTGGACACCACGTCGCTGGCCACCGTATCGACCGGGTCGCGCCGGCGGCGACCCTCGTCGCCGTTCCGAATTGGGACGACTGCCTGGTCGCGTTGCAGCAGGGACAGGTGGACGCGGTCAGCACCGACAATTCGATCCTCGCCGGAATGGCTGTCCAGGACCCGAATTTGCACATCGTCGGCCCGAGCCTGGAGCCCGAGCCGTACGGTATCGGCATCAACAAGGCACAGGACGACCTGGTTCGCGCAGTCAATGCCAGCCTGGAACGGATCCGCCGCGACGGGACATGGCTGTCGCTGTATCGGAAGTGGCTCACCGTGCTCGGCCCGGCGACGAGCCCACCGGAACCGAAGTATCGGGATTGACATGGCAGGGGACGAGGGAACGCGCGCCGTCCTGGTGACCGAATCGGGACCGGTCAAGGTCGAGTCCACCCGCCCGCGGCTGCGCACAGGAGGGCAGCGGATCGGCGACGGCCTGGTTGAGATTCCGTTTCGCCAGGACATCGAACCCACCGGCGCGATCCTCACCAATCCGGTTCTCGCCGAATCGAAACGGAACTGCAGCGAATGCGGGCGGCCGGTCGGGCGGGATGTCGCCGGGCAGCCTGGACCCAGCGAGGGTGTGTGCGCACATTGCGGCACGTTGTTCTCGTTCGCACCACAACTGGAGACTGGCGAGCTGGTAGCCGGCCAGTACGACATCCAGGGCTGTATCGCCCACGGTGGTGTCGGCTGGATCTACTTGGCCATCGACCGCAACGTGAGTGATCGGTGGGTGGTACTCAAGGGTCTGCTCCAGCCGGGCGGACAGCAGGCGCAGGAGATCGCCGTCGCCGAACGCCAATTCCTCGCCATGGTGAACCATCCCGGCATCGTCAAGATCTACAACTTCGTCGAACACCCGGGGTTCGACGGTCGGGCGATCGGCTACATCGTGATGGAGTACGTCGGCGGCACTACGCTGCAGGCCATCCTGGCCACACAGCGAGCAGAGGCGCCGGAAGGCGACCCGAAGCCGATGATGCCGGTGGAACAGGCGCTCGGTTATGTGCTCGACGTCATGCCGGCGCTGTCCTACCTGCATTCGCTCGGTCTGGTCTACAACGACCTCAAGCCCGAAAACATCATGCTCACCGAGGACACGGTCGAGCTGATCGACATGGGCGCGGTGTCTGGCATCGGCGACTTCGGATACATCTACGGCACCAAGGGATTTCAAGCACCCGAGATCGTCCGCACCGGTCCGACGGTCGCGACTGACATCTACACCGTCGGGCGGACGCTGGCCAATCTGACCGTCGACATGCCCGGCGACCGGTACGCCGAGACCTTGCCCAACCCCGACGACGCGCCGCTGTTTGACCGGTATGAATCGTTCTACCGGCTGCTGGTGCGCGCGACCAATCCCCGTCCGGCACAGCGGTTCTCGTCCGCTGACGAGATGGCGACCCAGTGCAAGGGAGTGCTGCGTGAAGTTCTCGCCGAGCAGACCGGTGTGCCGCGCCCGGGAACGTCGGTCTTGTTCAGCATGCCCCACGCGGCGTTCGGGGCCGACCTGGCGCTGCAGCGCACCGACGTGTTGGTCGACGGACGCCGCCACAACGTCCGGCTGAGCGCACGTGATGTCGTCGGTGCACTGCCGACACCGGCCCCGACGGACGATCCGGAAAGCGATTGGCGGATGGACTGGGACGCGGGAACCTCCGGGCTGGAATCCGGAGGCCTCCGGGCAGCACACGCGTGTTTCGAGCGCGTGGTGGCCGCGCTCCCCGGCGAAGCCGCACCGAAGCTGGCATCGGCCGCCACGGCTGAGCTGCTGCTCGACACAGGTGACCCACCGGATGCCGACCAATTGCGGCGGTCGGCCGAGCGCTACTACCGGACGTTGTGGCGCACCGACCACTCGATGGTGAGCGCGGCGTTCGGCCTGGCTCGCCGACTCGCCGCCCGTGACGATCGGGCCGGCGCGATCGACGTGCTCGCCCAGGTCCCTTTGACCTCACGCCACTACTGCGAGGCCCAGCTGACCTCGGTGTTGACGCTGCTCGACGGACGCCCGATCGCCGAGATCACCGAGGCCGACCTGCGCGACGCGGCACGGCGCGTCGGCCAGTTGACCGAGACCGAGCCGCGCGCCCTGCAGATGCGTGCGTTCGTGCTGGGCACCGCCCTCGACTGGCTACGGTCCGGCGCGACGCCCGCGGCGGATCCGATCTTCGACCAGCCGTTCGACCAGCGCGGTTTGCGCACAGGTATCGAGGAGGTGCTTCGGGGACTGGCGCGGCACTCGCCGCGGCGGCGTCATCGCTACACCCTGGTCGACCTGGCGAATTCGATCAGACCGCCGAGCTGGATGTGAGCCGTGTACTTGCAGCACAAGCCATTGCGTTCGTACCGGCCTGAAAGGTGCGGACTGGGCGAATTGGATCTCACAGCGCACCCGTTCTCAGTTTGGCTCTATGCGCCATTTCCGGCGGGAAGGTCTGGGTGGCGCCGTTGATCGCGATGATTGCCGACCGCAGCTGCCGCAGTTTCTTGGTGACGTTGGCGATGGCCAGGTGAGCGGGACCCCCGCTTCGGGGACCTCAAGGTTCGTGAGATCAGGGCGGTGGCGGCGGACGGTTACGGCGACGCCTCATCGCTCGGAGGGTTCTAATCGTCCCGCGCATGGCGTAACCGGCGGTCGCTACGGCCACCAGAATCAAGACGATGAAGGTGAGAAGCCAGTTGGTCCTGCTGTGGGGGACGTTCCACCAGATAAACGCGAATAAAGTGACGCACAGAAACAGGACGACGTCGCGCCAGTTGCCCTTGTAGGCAACAACCTCCTCGCGAAGTGAGCGGCCCGTTGCGATGGCACCGATTAGGTCATCGATGCGCACGTCGATCGTGTGCTGCAATTCGGTCCGCCGGGTGACCTGATCTTCCGGAATGCCGCGCAGAATTTCTTGATCCTGCTGAATCATCACGCGATAGTTCGGAGCCTTGAGCGGGCCGGGACTCTTCAGTTGTCCCGTCGCCACGGCCAACAGGAACCCCCCGGCTACTGGAGCCGACCCTAATGCGAGGTTGGCAAGGCCAGTCATGATCTGCCTCCTTGATGCTCGTCAGCGCCGCGACAATCGTGTCGCCAAGTTCGCGCGCACGCTTGCAAACGGCGACGTTTCGGGCCGGTCTCCGGTGCGGGCCGACACGGTCTAACACTGGCACTGGGCGTTGTCGGTCACATCTTGGGCAAGCCGACGTATCCATCCGCTCGCGCAGGTATTGCGGCGACCTGCACGCTTAAGGTTAGGGCCGTAATGCAGGGGTTGACGGGGTTCTCACAGGCTACGGATACACGCCGCCGAGACGGGCCGAGCGGAGTAAGTTCATGCGCGCCTTGGCCTGAATTTGATTGCGTGAGCGATTTACCTATCCCAGCTTCGAGCAAGGGAGCAGCCATGTCGGGTGCCGCCACAAACATTCATGTCGATTCAACCGGCGGGGTGGTCGCGCCGAAACTGCCGGGTGGGGCGACGCTGCCGTTTCCGCCGACGCCGTCGGCGAGCGTTGCCGGGCGCACCCTGCAGGAGTCCACCTATGCGAAGCGCGTCACTCCGGCTCGGCTGCATGGGGATTCACCGAACATCGTGATCGTTTTGATCGACGATGCGGGGCCTGGTCTGCCGACGACGTTCGGCGGCGAGGTGCGCACCGCGACGATGGACCGGATCTGCGCCGAAGGTGTCAGCTTCAACCGGTTTCATACCACCGCGATGTGTTCCCCGACGCGGGCGTCGCTGCTGACTGGACGCAATCACCATGAGATCGGCAACGGGCAGATCGCCGAATTGGCCAACGACTGGGACGGCTACGCCGGGAAGATCCCGCGCAGCAGCGCCCTGGTGGCCGAGGTGCTCAAGGACTACGGCTACAGCACGGGCGCGTGGGGCAAGTGGCACAACACCCCGGCGGAGGACACCACGGCGGCCGGACCGTTCGAGGACTGGCCCACCGGGTTGGGCTTCGAGTATTTCTACGGGTTCCTGGCTGGGGAGGCTTCGCACTATGAGCCGCACCTGGTGCGCAACACGACGGTGGTGGCGCCGCCGAAGACCCCGGAGGAGGGCTACCACCTCTCGGCGGACCTGGCCGACGACGCCATCGACTGGCTGCGCAATCACAAGGCGCTGCAGGCCGATAAGCCGTTCTTCATGTATTGGGCCAGCGGCTGCCTGCACGGCCCGCACCACATCATGAAGGAGTGGGCCGACCGCTACGCCGGGAAGTTCGACGACGGCTGGGATGCCTACCGCCAGCGGGTCTTCGAGCGCGCCAAGGACAAGGGCTGGATCCCGCAAGACTGTGACCTCACCCCGCGTGATGAGCGGATGAAGGCGTGGGACGACATCCCCGAAGACGAGCGGCCGTTTCAACGCCGGCTGATGGAGGTCGCGGCCGGGTTCGCCGAACACTGTGACGTGCAGGTCGGCCGCATCGTCGACGAGTTGGACCGGCTGGGCTACGGGGAGAACACGCTGTTTCTCTACATCTGGGGCGACAACGGGTCCTCGGCGGAAGGCCAGGACGGCACCATCGCCGAACTGCTGGCGCAGAACGGCATTCCGAGCACACCCCGGATGCACATCGACGCACTCGAGCGACTCGGAGGGCTGGACGTGCTGGGCTCACCGAAGACCGACAATCAGTACCACTCCGGCTGGGGCTGGGCGGGCAGCACGCCCTACAAGGGCGTGAAACTGCTCGCCTCGCATCTGGGCGGCACCCGCAATCCGCTGGCGATCCGCTGGCCCAAGACCGTCGCGCCGGACCCCGTGCCGCGCGATCACTTCCTGCACGTCAACGACGTGGTCCCGACCATCTACGACATCGTGGGCATCGAGGCGCCGCTACTCGTCCACGGCGTGCCCCAAATCCCCATCGCCGGAGCAAGTTTCGCGCGTACGCTGACCGACCGCTCGGCGCCTGGGGGCAAGAAGACCCAGTACTTCGAGGTGATGGGCAGTCGGGGCATCTATCACGACGGCTGGATGGCCTCCACGTTCGGTCCGCGGGTGCCCTGGCTGCCGGGATTGCCGCCCGGCATCCACGATTGGACACCCGACAACGACCGCTGGGAGCTCTATCATCTCGACCAAGACTGGTCCCAGGCCCACGATCTGGCTGCCGAGATGCCCGACAAGCTCGCCCAGCTGCGCGAACTGTTCGCGATCGAAGCCGCCCGCAACTCGGTGCTCCCCATCGGCGGCGGTTTGTGGGTGCCGATCTTTCATCCCGAACTGCGCATCACACCGCCCTACCGCGAGTGGGATTTCCCCGGCGAAATCACCCGTATGCCCGAGTTCTGCGCGCCCGCACTAGGCAACAAGAACAACATCGTCACCATCGACGCCGATCTACCCGCCAACGCCAACGGCGTCCTGTATGCGCTGGGCGGTTTCGCCGGCGGGGTCACCTGCTACCTCGACGACGGATACCTGTGCTACGAGTACAACTGTTTCATCATCTCCCGCACCAAGATCCGCTCGACCACCACACTGCCGCCCGGCCCCACCACGATCGCCGTAGAAACCGCCTATGCCGAACCGCGCCCCGCCGGACCGCTCGACATAACGCTGCGGGTAGGCCAGCAGGTCCTCGCGACGGGTCGGGTCCCGGTCAGCGCGCCGCTGCTGTTCACCGCCAACGACTGCTTCGACATCGGCGTCTGCCTCGGCTCACCAGTGTCGGAGGACTACTACGACAAAGCACCGTTCCGCTTCACCGGCCACATCGATCGGGTCCACGTGGCATACACCTGACACATCGATCCGACCGCTCGTCAACACGGTCTGCGGCAGAAGACCCGCCACCGGAAACGACCGGCCCGTTCTTTTTGCCACCAACTCCGGGCCGTAAAATTCGCTCACGCCTGGTGCGACGAAGCAATACCGCGCCGAAATCAGGGGGGAAAGCAGTAGCGTGCTACTGCATTCGTCCCGCCGTCCGCGACGGACGATTCCTTCGCGGAGCGAAAATACCGAGATTCGGTGGCCGTCGTTTCGCCAGGACACGGTGGAAGGAAGGACAATGGGTAACGCACACATATCGGTCGGGTCGGGGCATTCCGCAGGGCGTTTCGCCATGCGCCCGTTTGTTCGCCCTCGCCTCACCACTGGTGTCACTATCGCAAGTGCTGGCATCCTCGCGTTGAGCCTCGTGACAGCACCACCGCACGTCAATGTCGCACGCACCGAGGTTCGTGCGGTGCAGATCGCAGCCTTCGCCCTACCTCCAGCCGCGCTCCTGGAGAAATTCATGGGCAATCAAGCCCAAACCGTTCTACCTGTCATCCCGGTAGTCGGTGGCGGTGCCGCAGACATCATTACCGCGGATATTACGAATAAGCTCCCATTCGTCCAGCCCGTACAGCCAAGCGCCTCCCCGACGCAAGCGACCGGTGTAACTGCTCAATCGGAGATCGACTCTGCGAACGACAGTCAGCAGGGCAACACCGCCCTCGCGGCGGCCCTCGTCCCCGATGGTGTCATCACTGATCCGATCCTCCGCAGCATCATTGCTGTTTTTTTCTTCTTCGTTGTAATTCCGGTGTTTGGTGTTCTGCTTTTCTTCTTTCCTCCGACCTTTCCCGCTGCTGCAGCCCTGTCCGCCTTGCCGGAGCCGCCCAGCCCCGCGGAACCGGAGATCGACACCCACCCCGCAACGTCGAAGCCGCAGATGGCTGAGGTTGATCCGGTGATGTCGAAGCCGCAGGTGGCTGAGGTTGACCCGGTGATGTCGAAGCCGCAGATGGCTGAGGTTGACCCGATGGTGTCGAAGCCGCAGGAGACCGACGCTGATCCGGTGATGTCGAAGCCGCAGGAGACCGACGCTGATCAGTTGGCGTCGAAGCCGCAGGTGGCTGAGGTTGATCCGGTGGCGTCAAAGCCGCAGGAGACCGACGCTGATCCGGTGGCGTCGTCTCGGCCGGCGAAGCGGGCCGATAAGCCTGAGACGCACGGCCCTGGCGATCAGTCGACCACCCGCACCGTCGCTGGTGGCGGCGGACCCTCGACGCCCGGAACGTCGTCGAAAGATGGCGCCTCGGGCGGGTCCACGCCTGGCGGCGACACCGACGGTTCCTAGTCGCTTAGCGGTTCAGGCCGACGACGCCATCGACTGACTGCGCAACCACAAGGCGCTGCAGGCCGATAAGCCGTTCTTCATGTATTGGGCCAGCGGCTGCCTGCACGGCCCGCACCACATTCTGACCAGCAGAGACTAGAAGTCCCAGTCCTCGTCGGTGGTGTTGACGGCCTTGCCGATGACGTAGGACGAGCCCGACCCCGAGAAGAAGTCGCGGTTCTGCGCAGCTACCTGGGCAGAGCAGCAAAAACGTCTTAGCCTGCGCAAACTCATCGCTACTCATCGTTCTAGTTATCTGTAACTGTCGGCACAATGTGGGCAAAATGTGGGCACGCGGCGGGCGAGGCGCATCCGGGAATTGAGTGCTTATAGCGACAGGACTACATGACCTCCCCCGCATTTTGAGGTAGAGGTCGCGTACCCAAGTACAGGCAAGTGCCGTAGAAAGCCCTGAACGACCGGCGCTTCAGCGCTGTGCGGCAGGTCTTCGCCCTGGAAGACTCAGACGAGGCACCGACCACGGTGGCCAATGCCGGATCGAGGGGAACCAGCCATGTCTGTGTCCGAGGCGCTCGCCACCCATGTCGACGAGATCATCGGGTCGATGGAGTTGGCGCCGCACAACGGGTTCCACCTTGAACCCCGATGCCGCGTATGCCGAAACGACCTGCTGCGCAAGAAGGTCAACGATCTGCTGGCAAGCGGTGCAAGCTACGCGATGATCCTGCGCGCCTTGCGGGATGACAACGCCGAGCTCCACAAGCGCGACCGGGTCACCATCGACTCGATCCGCAACCACACCGCCCGCCATTTCCCGGTGCAGAACATTGCGAAGGCCACCTACCGGGAAATCCTCGAACGCCGGGCGCAGGAGAACGGCGTCGACTTCGCCGAGGGCGTGGTCACCGCGCTCACCCCTTTGGCGTTCTTCGAGACCGTCATGGTGAAAAGCTATGAGAGCCTTGTCGACTCGAACACCAAAGTCGATGTGAACACCGGGATCGTGGCGGCGGGGCGGTTGCAGTCGCTGATCGATTCCAGGGACTACGAGCACGAGTTGTTGGTGATGAAGGTCCAGCTGGCCGCGACCTGCGCAGCGGTCAAGTCCACCGTGCCCCAGTCGATGTGGGGCGAGATCATCGAGAAGCTGGATGAGGCGGAGCAGCACTCGGAGGTGCTCGACGTCGGTACGGACTCCTTCGATGATGACGACGACGAGCCCTTCGATCCGACCGAGTTCATCGATGACGACGACGATTATTGACCTCCGCAGCGCCAAACGTCACCGAGGGCGACGGGGACCGCTGCCGGTGTGGACGGAGCGTTCGCGGTCGGGTGGACGCTCCTGGACATCGAGGTTTCCGGGCAGCGGCTTCAGTTGGTGCGCCCTTCGTCGTCACCCTTCGGTTGTTCTTGCCACCGCTTGTTGACCCTGGTCGCGACCAGGGAGATGCCCACGCCCACCAAGCTGACCAGCGTCGGGTGGACGGTATGCCACGAGAGCCCGATGAGGATGAACGCGATCACGTAGGCGGCGGCAATCAGCGGGTTGGTCCTCGGGCGCCTCTGGGCCGCAGCGAAACTGGTGCTCACGGTGCTGGCTACCAAAGATCCTATGAGCGGGACCAGGAAGAGGCCCGTGCCCACCCAGCCGACCCACGGCGGGACGTCGCGACTCCACGAGAGCATGCCGAGGATGAACCCGATCACCACGGCCGCCCAAAAGCCGACCCCTGCGGCGACAATGAGCCGGTTGGCCGCCATGCCTCAGGATCGCACGGCTTCGCAGGTGGAGATGAGCGAAAGGTCCCGACATCTGCTAGATCGGTGCCCTGGGAGTGGCCTGGACAGTCCTGGACACCGCCAGCGGCTTCAGTTGGTCCGCCCTGCCTCAATCACCCTTTCGGTTTTTTTGGCCGCCGCCGCAAGCCGGTGAACGGCACGACCGCCGTGATGCCCAGGCCCAACAAGACGACCCACCCCTGGACGTCGCGAATCCACGAGATCGCGATGAGGGTGAACCCGATCACCCAGACGATCACCCAAGCGGCGGTGATCAGCCGGTTGGTCGTCATGCCTCATGATCCCACGGCTTCGCAGACGGAGATGAGCGAAAGGTCCCTCGACATCTGCGATCTCGTGACCTTTGCGATCACGTGGACGGTGACGCACGCGCCGTCGGTGGCCTTGCATAAACTGAAGACGCTTCACGAGTTGCCGCCGCAAAGCTCCGACTGGGCGGCACGCCAACCCCACGCTCCACGGGTGGCTCGGAATGACGAAGCGCCGCGCACCAGCCGGTGTGACGGAAGAGCGCCTCCCCGGCCCTGGCAGATCGTCGCGCGGTATGCGGCGGGAAGACCTCGACGGTGAGTGCGGTTGCTATCGAGGGTCGGTCGCGCTGGCCGCAAGGGAGGTGTCGTCGTTGAGTCGTGAGGAGCGTTCCCACGAAGGGTCTGAAGAGAGCAGCGATCCGGCTGGTTCAGCGAACGAAGCGGTCGAGTGCGCGACCGTGATCGCCACGGCGTGGACCTTCCTGGACGGTGAATGCACCGACGACACCCGCGCCTGGGTGTCCCAGCACCTCGGAGCCTGCGAGGGTTGTCTGTCCCAGTACGCACTCGAAGCGCGGATCAAGAACCTGATCGCGACCACGTGCAAAGGCGACGCGGCCCCGGAGCGGTTGAGGCAGCCTCGATAGCGCCACCGCCGGTCTGCGGTCGTGGCCACGCGCAATGTCGGGTGGCCGAGTTGGTTGGCTGCCACGTCGTCAACATCGCCGCGCAGACCCGCCAGCGCGTCACCTTCGCAGCGCTGATGATGCGCATGTGGCAGCGTCCTCATCCATTACCGCCGGTCGGCGCGGCGCTTACAGGTCGTCCTCGACGCGCTCGATGGTGCCGGTCATCAGGGAGTCGATCAGCCAGTCGCCGAAGTCGAAGTCGCCGCCGACCCAGGTGCCGGGAGTCTCCCGAGCCGCCTCCGGTTCGACGATGTCCCGTAGCTCGTCGTGAGTGACGACCTTGCCGTCATAGAGGAACCTATCGCTCATGGTTGGCTCCTTTCCGTCCGACATTTCTTCCATGGCTTGCGCTTGCAATCACGCTGAACCCCCGACGGGCCGCACGACAAAACGCGGGGTGGTGCCGAATCACCGATAGGCGACGTGCGCCGCTACGAGACGGCGACGTTCGACTTCAACGACTATCTGACCGAGTCGATTCCGCCAGTTCTTGTGCCTCCCTCCTGAAGCTTTGCACCGAGGGCGCACCAACTCCTCCCCGGACAGGTGGCGCACAGCAGCGCGCCGACCCTCTTGACGAATCAAGTCTGGGATCAAGTCGCGGACAAGCTTTCCCTCAGTCATCGCGTTGGCCTCCAGTCGGCTCGGGCGTGTTCGGTGGCGCGGGTCTGGACCGAGCGGAGGAACGTGAGCCGTGCATCAGGTGTCTTGCCCGTGGCGGCGATGACCGCCTCACGTAGCGGATGATGGCTGGAGATCAACGTCTCATTCCTCCGCCACAGCCGGTCGAGAGACTCACCGTGCGGCAGCCGATGGAACTTGCCCGCCGGTCCCCGGTTGCAGATCGCGCACGCCAACACAAGGTTCCAGACGTCGTCGAGGTCGAGGAACACGCCCCGCGCCATGAGCATGTGGGGGAAGCAGTGGTCGACGTCTGCGGAGTGTTCGAGGCCAAGCAGGGGCGTGACGGCAGTGCCGCAGTAGAAGCAGGTGCTGGCCTGGTATCCGCTCAGAGAGGGACGCACCCAGGTGATGTGTCGGCGGTGTCCGAGCATGCCGCGCACGATCATCTCCGAAGGCCGGTCGTAAAACGACGCGGAGTGCGGGGCCAGTGGACCGCTTCTTGTGCCAGGTGCTCTCCATGGAATTCGCTTGTGTCGAGAGTCGGTATCACCCTTCAGGCTCCGTGGTGCGAGTAAGTTTGGCTGCCCCGGATAGCTCGAAGAAGGTGCGATCTGTTGAGGCTGTTTGCTCGACGTCATGAAGTGAGCGAGCTGCCTCCCGGCGGGGCCTGGAAGGCCGCCTCCACCGTATTTCATGTCAGGTTGCCAATAGCCCCTGACCCGAGTCCAGTACCGAAAGAAAACCCATGACCCACACGCCCGACAATCTGCCCTCGCTCGACGACTTCCGGAGGAAGATGGCCCACGTCGACCGGGAGTTCGCGGATGCCCGCCGGTACCTGTCGGCGTTGTGCGCCGAAGACAATCAAGCGCTGCACGCGCTAATGGCGGAGATCCACCACGACGGACGGGCCATGAAGGTCTTGGCAGCGATGGCGGTACAGGCCCTCGACTTCGCCCAGCTGGCTGCGGACCGCCTCGGCGGCGATGTCCAAGAGTGGCTTGACGAGTCGGTGATGGCTCAAGACACTGCCGAGAACGAGCGGGACTCAACCGAGCTTGGCGGCGAGGGATAAGCTTCAGCGCCCTACCTGACTGGTAGTCCGGTCCTGGTGACCGGGGGTGCCGCGAGCGCCGTAGCCGTGGCGGCCCTGAGGATTCGGGTCGCCGTTCGTGAAGTGGCAATAGTCGCCCGCGAAGTCGTCGGCGACCAGACCTACGAATCGCTCGCCCGCAAGGACGAAACGATCACCACCGCCGCGATGGTTACCTACACCTACGACCAAATCGACCAGGCCCGAGCAGAACTGAAGGGTGCCTCGAAATAGACCTTCCGCCTATCCAGCCGTCACCGACGGCGATGCGGGCTGCTGCCGATGTAGCGGGGCGTTCGCGGTCGATTGGACCCCAGCGGATTCCGAGCAGTTCGGTGCTCGTTGCGCTACTGCTTCACTGCGCCTGTGACGGCGAGGATGGTGCGCGCCACTAAGCCGGGGTCGTCGATCATTGGCACGTGGCTGACGCCGGGCAGGGGTTTTGATCGATGCTTGCGGAATGCGCTCGGTCTTGCCGTGTGCCTCGACGGGAAGGAGTGTCTCTTTCTCCCCCCATGCGATGGTGATCGGGCATGGCAGCGGGTCCAGCGGTGCGATCTGCCAGTCGGCGGCACAAAGATCGGCGAGGATTGCGCAATCGATGCCCTCGTCAATCGCTTCAAGGACCCGGTCTGCGGAGACTCGATCTCCGTGCCACGCGACGTCGCGCAGTATCAGCTGACGCACCGTCGCGACTTGTACATAAAGGGAAGGATGGAACGCACGCGACGAGCAAGCGCTATGCCCCGTTGAACTTTATTGAATACTCGCGGTTGGAAACCGGCTGACCAGAACCCGACCGGAGAAAAAGCGCAGACGGTGGCCGCACGACCGCGCCGGGCCAACTCGATGGTCATAAATCCGCCTATGGAGTTTCCGGCAAGATGGGGTCGCGCCAGACCACGCTCGTCCAGGTAGCGCTCCGCCGCATCAACTACGTCGGTGATCGTCGCCGGACGTCGCTGCACAGGAGGCCCGCCGCGATGGCCGAGAGCGGTCGGTGTGAACACCTCGTGATGATCGGAAAGAAGCGGGACTACGTCCTGCCATGCGCTGCCAGACATGGCTATACCGTGCAGCAGAAAGGATTTGGCTGGTGGGTGCACGAGCAAATCACGGCCTACGACGCGCCCCGTAGTTGCTCCTATCGCGTGGTCGGAGGGTTCCCGCCCGCGCATCAAGACGGCACACTCACATGTACTCCATCAGGCAACGGCACTCACGTCGATTGGGTGAGTGGCTACACGATTCCAGCCCGTGGGGGCGGCAAGGTGCTTGAGGTACTTACCGCGCCGCTGATGCGCTCCCTCGTCTTCCGCAAGATCCTCGCTGGCTGCGCGAAGGCGCTGGAAGTCTAGAGCGGTTGCACCTATGTCGAATGCCGCAGATATGTGAGATGGCCGACGAAGGCTCGAAAGCGATGGACTACGGGTTGTCTCGAAAACGACCACATTCAAGACACCTACCTCGTGGGTGTCGGGGAGTCGGTGGCGCCCAGGTCGCGGTGTCTCGAAAGTTAGTCTCAGAAATAATTGTCTCGATAATGGTGTTGGGACCAATTGTGCGACACAGTGATACGGCATCCGGCTCCACCAAGAGCACCCGCACCAGGGTTGGCTATACGCGAGTCTCGACGGTGGCCCAGACCCTCGATCAACAGAACGAGGCCCTCGGCGCCGCCGGGGTGTCCAAGGTGTTCTCCGACGTGATGTCAGGTGCGCGTGATGATCGACCCGGCCTGGCCGCACTCATGGATTATGTCCGAAAGGGCGACGCGGTCGTGGTGTGGAAACTCGACCGGTTGGGCCGCAACATGATCCACATCTTGCAGACGGTCAAGGAGCTGACCGACCGAGGCGTGACGCTGGTGTCGACCACCGACGGCATCGACTCGTCAACACCGGCAGGTCGCATGATGATCGGCGTCCTCGGGTCCCTGGCTGAATACGAGCGCGAGTTGATTAAAGAACGAACGGCCCTGAAGCGGGCGTCATCCCGTGCCAACGGCACCAAGTTCGGGCGCCCCCGCAAGGTTGACGACGCCGAGCACATCGTTACCGCGAAGCGGATGAAGGCGGACGGTCACACCGGCAGGGACATCGCCAAGTACCTCGGGGTGAGCCGGGCGACGTTGTACAGGTATCTCGCCGAGGATGCTGCGTGATCGTCGAGGAGTTCGCCGCCGTCGATCAGCTTTCGCGCGGGTAGTCAAGGTGTGGTGATGGGCGGCGTTGATCGCCCGGGGTGTGGACCCCCGGTTGGTCACGCGATGAACGGTGTGTCGTGAGGTGGGCTGGGCCGTTGGGTTCGGCAGGCTGATCAGGCGCCGTGTACGGCAGGCTTTCGTGTGCGCCGTAAGGCGGCCCAGCGCGGGCGGGCGGCAAGCTAAGTTGCGCCGTCGTGCGGCATAGCCGAAACGGCCGTCACCGCTCGCGACTGAGCCTTCCTCGACGATAGCGCTGTTCATCGAAGGGTTGTTGGGTTCGTAGGAGTCGGTAGGCCAGTCGGCAGGCGTGGCGGGCCAAGGCGACACGGGCTTGGATGGGAGCCATCCCTCGGGCGCGTAGTTCTGCCTCGCGTGCGGCGATGGACGACGATTGTTGGGAAAGGCCCCACGCGATGCCCATCAAGGCGTCACGATGCTCGGCCAGACCCTGGCGTGAAATTCGTCCACGCCGGTTGAGGGTGGCTGATTGGTAGAGCGCAGGCGCCAAACCCGTTGCCGAGTAGAGGTGTTCGGCATCGGGGAACCGGTCGATCGGCAGACTGTGCGCAGCGAAGCCAGCCGCCCGGATCGACGCGACGCCAGGAAGCGTGGTCAACACCTGCCCATCGGTCACCGCCAGAAGTGAACCGATCTCCTCGTCGATCTCGCTGACATCGGCCAGCAGCCGGCGGTAGCGGTCGAGGTCACGGCCCAGCCGGTGGGCCCGCGCCGCGGCATCCGCCGGTGGCGGCAGGCACTGGCGCCACCGTGTTACCCAATACTCGGTGGTGGCTACGGTCAATCGCCCCGATGCCCGGCAGATCAACGACCGTGGTTTCGGGGCCCGTCCCGCGAACGCTGCAGCACAAGCCAGCACGGCCAGTCCAGTCGGTGTCTCCAGCGCCAGTGCCCTGCCATGGCCGGCCGGCGCCGACAAACCCGGGCACAGCACGTTGAGTTGAGCGTGCAGCCGCTGCTGGGCAGCTTTGCGATCGGCCACCAAGGCCCGCCGGTGACGCACGGCCCCCCGCAACGCCTCGACCGCCGACTGCTCCCGATACCGCCTCCCCAGACCCTGCCGGGCCAGATACGTCAACGCCGCACAGTCGCGATCGTCGGACTTGAACCGCCCCGATCCCAACTGAATTCGCGCGGCTTTGGTCTCCGAGGGCGCGAACACCCGCACCGACCCGGGATGGCGACGCTCCAGCTCACACGCCCACGGCCGGTGCAAACTGCCAGTCGCCTCGACCGCAATCACCGGATCGCCGGCACCCCGCCCGCCGAGCTCGACCTCCAACCGTGAGATGCCCTCGCGCGACACCGGCAACGACATCGGATCAACCAGCAACCCCGACCCGTCGCTGACCCACACCCGATTGAACGCCTTGCCCGGATCCACCGCGACGATCACTGTCGCCGGATCGAGCGCATTTCCCAACACCGACATGAGCAGCCTCCTCTGAACCGGACCCTCCACAGAGGATCCGCCCAGCCACCACTCACGGCCTATCAGCCCCGAAGGTGGTGTGGGGGGACTGTCAGATTAACGGTGGATCCGACCTCGGCATTTTTAGTGGCCGGTCGGGGTGATTCGGCCGTTGAAGGTGATCGCGAACGCATTGAGCGCGGGCTTCCACCTCATTGCCCATCGTGCCTTACCGCGGCCGGTGGGGTCCAGGGAACGGGTCACGAGGTAAAGACACTGATCGCGGCCTGCTCGGTCGGGAAGTGCCCGCGGGCGCGGATCGCGCGCCGGTAGCGGGCATTGAGGGATTCGATGGCGTTCGTGGAGCAGATGACGCGGCGGATCTCCACGTCGTAGTCCAGGAACGGCACGAACTCGCTCCAGGCGTTCTCCCAGAGCCGGATGATCGCCGGATACTGAGCGCCCCAGTGAGCGGTGAACTCGACGAACCGTTCCTTGGCTGCAGCTTCGGTCGGTGCGGTGTAGACGGGTCGGATCTCTTTGGCGATCTGATCCCAATACTTCCGCGATGCGTAGCGAAAGGTATTGCGCAACAGATGAATTACGCACGTCTGCACGATCGCACGGTCCCACACCGTGGTGATCGCCTCCGGCAATCCCTTCAGCCCGTCGCAGACCACGATGCACACGTCGCCGGCGCCGCGGTTCTTGATCTCGGTGAGCACCGCCAGCCGGAACTTCGCACCCTCACCGCCGTCGCCGGCCCACGACCCGAGGATGTCGCGTTCCCCGCCGCAGGTGACCCCGATGGCCACGTAGACGGGCCGGTTGGTGACCTGGCCGTCGCGGATCTTGACGTGGATGGCGTCGATGAACACCACCGGGTACACCGGCTCCAACGGCCGGTTGCACCACTCGGTCATCTCACCGACGACCTTGTCGGTGATCCGGCCGATGGTGTCCTTGGACACCGTCGCCCCGTAGATATCTTGGAAGTGGGCCGCGACCTCGCCGGTCGTCAATCCCTTTGCCGTCAACGACAATACGATCTCGTCGATGCCCGTCAGTCGGCGTTGACGCTTCTTGACGATCTGCGGATCGAACGATGAGTTCACATCCCGGGGCACGTCGATGTCGACCGGGCCGATCACGGTCAACACCGTCTTGGTCCGGACGCCGTTGCGGGAGTTGCCGCTGCCACGCCCGACCGGGTCGTGCTTGTCGTACCCGAGATGTTCGGTCATCTCCGCATCCAGCGCCGTCTCCAGCACGTTCTTCGTCAACTGGTTGAGCGACCAGTTCGGGCCCACCAGGTCGACTCCTTGTTCCTTCGCTTGCGCCAGCAGCTGCTCAGCCAGCTGCCGATGATCCAGGTCAGTAGTAGCCACGGGATCGAGTGTTTCTGACATCGTCAGTCCTTCCCGCCAAGCTCACGCTCGGCGTGTCAGACCAAGATCAGATCCACCGTTGTTCTGACAGTCCCGCTGACCAAGATCAGATCCACCGTTGTTCTGACAGCCGGTGTGGGGGCATCCCGAGGACCTCGGGCGTGCGGCGCCCGCATGCGGAGTCGATGAATCGGCTGATAAACGGGCTAGCGGCGTGAACACTGGACGGGTTGATCTTGTGGGTGACGGTTGCCTGGGTTGGCGTTGCAGGGGGTGAGTGGTGTCGCGGGTGTTTTTGAGTCATTCCAGCCGGGATAGCCGTCAGGCGGTCGGCGGTCAAGGCGTGGCTGATCGAGCAGGAGCCGGGGCTGGCCGAGGAGATCTACTTGGATCTGGACCCGCACACCGGCATCCGGCCCGGGGAACGCTGGAAGCAGGCGCTGCAGCAGGCCAACGCCCGCTGTGAGGCGGTGATCTGCCTGCTGTCGGCGCATTGGGAAGCCTCCCCGGAATGCCAGACCGAGTTCCGGTATGCCGAGACGTTGAACAAGGCGATCGTGGTGCGCCCGGCTGGAGCCGGTGCCCGACACCAACATCACCTCGGAGTGGCAGCGTTGCGACCTGTTCGTCGGCGACGGCCCCACCACCGAGATCGACCGTCGACGGCGGCGAGCCGGTGGTGTTGGCCACCGAGGGCCTGCAGCGGTTGCTGGATGGTCTGCGCGCGTTGGGGATCGGGGCGGAGCTATTTCCCGTGGCCGCCGCCGGATGACCCGGAGCGCGCCCCGTATCGGGGGTGGGCACCGCTGGAGGAAGCCGATGCGGCGGTGTTCTTCGGGCGCGACGCCCAGATCGTGCGCGGCCTGGACGAGCTGCGCGGGCATGCGCGCCTCGGGGGTGAAGTCGCTGTTGGTGATCCTCGGCCCGTCCGGGGCCGGGAAGTCGTCGTTTCTGCGGGCCGGGCTGCTGCCGCGGCTGCGCCGCGACGACCGGACGTTCCTGCCGCTGGACATCGTGCGCCCCGAACGCGCGGTGCTCACCGGCGAACTGCGGCCTGGCCGCCGCCATCCACCAGCTGCGCAGCGATCTGGGCTTGCGCGAGCCGATGCTGGGGGAGATCAAGAACGCCTGCCTGGCCTCCGAGCGTGGAGCGGCTGCGGGGCTGGCTGGAGGAGGCCCGGCAGGTAGCCCGCGCCCGGCTGCTGGATGTGGCCGCCGAGCAGCCCGCCCCCACCCTGGTGCTGCCGGTGGATCAGGCCGAGGAACTGTTCAACGCCGACGCCGGACCCGAGGCCCCGCGCTTCCTGGAGCTGCTGGCCGCGTTGGTGCGAACATGAGGCGGGGGTGACCCCGGCGATGATCGTGGCGGTCACCATCCGCGCCGACCGCTACGAGCCGCTGCAGACCGCCCCGGAGCTGGCCGGGGTGCAAGCGCGCGTGTTCGACGACCTCAAACCGATGCCGCCCGCCGGGTACACCGAGGTCATCACCGGCCCGGCCCGGCGCGCCAGCGCCGCCGGGCGGCGGCTGACCATCGAACCGGCGCTGGTGGAGCGGCTGCTGGCCGAGACCGCCGAAGGCGCCGATGCGCTGCCGCTGCTGGCGCTTGACGCTGGAGCGGCTCTACCGCGACTTCGGCGACGACGGCGACCTGACGGTGGCCGAGTACGAGTCGATGGGCGGGATGGCCCAGGTGGTGCAGACCGAGGTCGACAACCTGCTGGCCGCCGACCCCGAGCAGCGCCAAGCCCAGCTCGACACCCTGCACGATGCGTTCATCCCGTGGCTGGCCACCATCAACCCCGACAACGACCAGCCGATGCGCCGCCTGGCCCGCTGGGACGACCTGCCCGCCGCCAGCCACCCGCTGATCCAGGCGATGGTGGACAAGCGGCTGCTGGTCAAAGACACCCGCGACGGCGCAGATCGTGGTCGAGGTCGCGCTGGAAAGCCTGCTGCGCCAATGGCGCGAACTGGCCGCCTGGCTGCGCGACGAAGCCCAGGACCTCAAAGACGCCGACACCCTGGAGCGCGCCGCCGCCGACTGGCAGGCCAGCGGCCGCAACGAATCCTGGCTGCTGGAAGGCACCCGGCTGGACCGAAGCCGAAACCCTGGCCGCCAAACCCGGCTTCCGCGACCGCCTCGACCCCACCCGCGACTACCTGCACGCCTCCCGCGACGCGCGAAAACGACCGCATCGAGGCCGAGAAACAACGCCAGCAAGCCGAACTCCAAGCCGCCCGCGAGAACAGCACGCGGCCGCGGCGCTGCGGAAACGCTCCCGGATCCTCATCGCCGTGCTGGCGGTCACCGCCGTCATCGCCGTGGTGGCCGTGATTCTCGGTCGCGCAGGCCAACCACGCCGAACGCAGGCCGACGACGCGTTTCCGCGAGGCGACCAGCCTGCGGCTGGTCTCCGAGGCCCAGTCCATGCTGGCCGGTACCCGGTCCGGCGGCGACGTGCGCGCGCTGCAGCAGATCCTGGCTGCGCCGCACGCTTGCGCCGACCGCCGACGACGGGCGCACTGCTCGACGCGCGTGATCGCGACGGTCGAGACACCGCTCAAGATCATCGACGACGCCCGACGCGGTGACCAGTGTGGCGTTCAGCCCCGACGGCACGCGCATCGCCTCCGGCAGCGACGACAACACGGTGCGGGTGTGGGACGCGGCCACCGGCCAACCCATCGGCGAGCCGCTGACCGGCCACACCGGCTCGGTGCACAGTGTGGCGTTCAGCCCCGACGGGCACCGGCATCGTCTCCGGCAGCGACGACAACACGGTGCGGCTGTGGGACGCCGACACCGGCCAACCGGTCGGCGAGCCGCTGACCGGCCACACCGGACGCGGTGCTCAGCGTGGCGTTCAGCCCCGACGGCACGCGGCATCGTCTCCGGCAGCGCCGACAACACGGTGCGGGTGTGGGACGCCGACACCGGCCAACCGATCGGCGCGCCGCTGACCGGCCACACCGAGCGCGGTGTGGCAGTGTGGCGTTCAGCCCCGACGGGCACCGGATCGTCTCCGGCAGCGCCGACAACACGGTGCGGCTGTGGGACGCGGACACCGGCCAACCGATCGGCGCAGCCGCTGACCGGCCACACCGACACGGTGTCGAGTGTGGCGTTCAGCCCCGACGGGCACCGCATCGTCTCCGGCAGCGACGACAAGACGGTGCGGCTGTGGGACGCGGACACCGGCCAACCCATCGGCCAGCCGCTGACCGGCCACACCGGACACGGTGTTCAGTGTGGCGTTCAGCCCCGACGGGCACCGGATCGTCTCCGGCAGCGACGACAAGACGGTGCGGGTGTGGGACGCGGCCACCGGCCAACCGGTCGGCGACGCCGCTGACCGGCCACACCGGACCCGGTGTCCAGCGTGGCGTTCAGCCCCGACGGCACGCGGCATCGTCTCCGGCAGCGACGACGAGCACGGTGCGGGTGTGGGACGCCGCCACCGGCCACCCGGTCGGCGCGCCGCTCACCGGCCACACCGGACGCGGTGCTGAGCGTGGCGTTCAGCCCCGACGGGCAGCCGCATCGCCTCCGGCAGCGACGACGACACGGTGCGGCTGTGGGACGCGGCCACCGGCCAACCGATCGGCGCAGCCGCTGACCGGCCACACCGACACGGTGTGCGGTGTGGCGTTCAGCCCCGACGGCACCCGCATCGTCTCCGGCAGCGCCGACAACACGGTGCGGGTGTGGGACGCGGACACCGGCCAACCGATCGGCGCAGCCGCTCACCGGCCACACCGGACGCGGTGTCCAGCGTGGCGTTCAGCCCCGACGGCACCCGCATCGTCTCCGGCAGCTGCCGACAACACGGTGCGGGTGTGGGACGCGGCCACCGGCCAACCGATCGGCGCAGCCGCTCACCGGCCACACCGACCCGGTGCTCAGCGTGGCGTTCAGCCCCGACGGCACACGGATCGTCTCCGGCAGCGCCGACAACACGGTGCGGGTGTGGGACGCGGCCACCGGCCAACCCGATCGGCGCACCCGCTCACCGGCCACACCGACGCGGTGTCCAGCGTGGCGTTCAGCCCCGACGGCACCCGCATCGTCTCCGGCAGCGACGACAACACGGTGCGGCTGTGGGACGCCGGCCACCGGCCAACCCGATCGGCGCAGCCGCTCACCGGCCACACCGACGCGGTGCCCAGCGTGGCGTTCAGCCCCGACGGCACCGGCATCGTCTCCGGCAGCGCCGACAACACGCGTGCGGCTGTGGGACGCCGACACCGGCCAACCCGTCGGCGAGCCGCTCACCGGCCACACCGACGCGGTGTACAGTGTGGCGTTCAGCCCCGACGGCACCCGCATCGCCTCCGGCAGCGCCGACACGACACGTGCGGCTGTGGCCCGCTTACCCGCGATGCCGACATCGGCGTTGTGCGCCAAGCTCACCGCCAACATGAGCCACCAGCAGTGGCGGGACTGGGTGTCACCCGACATCGACTACATCAAGGTCTGCCCGGACCTCCCCGTCGCGCCGGACTAACGTCCCTGCCGAGGCCTCGCAGTCTGCCGTGTCCACGGATCGGATTCCCCAGCCTCACCGAGGGTCTGCACACCGACGGGCCAATGAGCATTGCGTTGCTCGCCATCATGGCCGCCTTCGCCCAACTCGAACCCGACACCGTGATCGAACGGACCCGCGCCGGACTGGCCGCCGCCGCAGCCAACGGGCGTAAGGGCGGTCGCCCACGCAAGGTCGACGACGCCGATGCCGCCAAGGCCCGCCAGCCTCGGGAGAGGGGCATCACGGCCAGTGACATCGGCCAAGATGTTGGGAGTCTCCCGCGCCACCGCGTACCGGTATCTCGCCGAGGATGCGTCGCTGCCAGCGTGATTCGTGGTGTCCCCCGCGCAAGAGGGCTTCGCCACCGGCTGTGGCTCGAACAGCCTCACCGCCACCCGGCGGGGGGTGTGCTGTGAACGATGCGCGCCAGCACACCTCCGCTTAACCGGTTTCTGATGTATCGGAACGTCGCGGCTGTCGCACCCGACTACGGATGTCGTCAGCCTTTGCTAGCGACTGTGTGTCGATTGAAGCCGCTGAGGCCCTTGGTGACGCTGTCGGTGGCTTTTTGATGGTCGTTTCCACATTCTGACCCACCTGATGGAGCGGGTGGCCGATGTTGGCCCCGACCGTCGCCAATGGCCCACCGGTCTGGTTGTCCGCCGTGGAGGACCTCGGCTTGAGGGGCGTGAACTTGAAGCCGTCGGTCAGCGACTTGGGGGCGAGTTTTGTCCAGCGGCCCAGCGGCGTGGGCGGCTCGGAGGTCTCCCCGTCCGTTCCGGCGTGCTCGTTGCCCTGATCGGTGCGGACCGGATTGAGGGTGGGGAGCGAATGGGCGATGCCATCCCCAACAGCGTTCAGGTTCAGCACCTTGTCCGGCGAGCCGACAACGCTGACTCCATGAGTATCCGCGCTGGTGCCAGCAGCGGGAATCTTCAGCAGCGGTGCCGACCCGGTGAGGGCCAGCGCGTTGTTGACCCCCTCGCCGACCGCGTTGACCAGATCGGCGGCCACCGTCACCGGGTTGAGCGGCGGGATCAGCCGTGCCGGGGTGGGTTCCCACGGCGGGATGGTGCGGTCATAGCCCAGGTCCACGATCACCTTGAAGAACGGCTCGATCACGTCGATCAGCGGCTCGGGCACCCCCAGGGTGCGCAGCGGACCGAACAACGGCAGGTCCTGGGTCTCGAAGAAGTAGTAGTCGGTGTCACCGTACTTGCCCTGGTAGGCGGGAGACTTCGTCGGATCGTCAGCCAGGCTGACGGCGAACGGGTACAAGTGCACGTAGGGGAAGCCCAGAACCGCGTTCAGGTCGGCGATGACATTGAGCGGATACAACGGGAAATCGCCCATGAAGTCGTACTGCCGGTTGATTTCCACCGTATCGAACTGGGTCTCGGTCGGCGCGGGGCCGTTAAAAGACCAATCAAGGATCGGAATGTAGAGGCCGGAGAACCGGGAAAACAACCCGCCGTTGGGCAGATTGAGGTCACCGCCCAGCACGAAGTCGATATCGGGGGCCTCGGTTCCCGCCGGGTACTGCTCGGCCAGCTTGCGCTTCTCCCGGTTCGCGATGACCGCGCTCTGCGAGTAGCCGTAGATCACCAGATCGTCGTTGCCGTGTGCGGCCATCGCCCGCTCCAAGTCGGTGACCCCCTGCAGGATTGACTGATTGAGAGTGAGGTCGAAGAGCCCCGAGAGGTTCCACCACGGCACGTCCCACCCTGGGCCACCCACCCCGAAAATCTCCGGAGCCCCGAGCGGGATGAGGCGACCAAGCCCCGCGAGGGGCCACAACCCCTCAGGCGTCGTGACTTTGAAGTAGTCGATGTTCTGGCACGGAATGTTCTGGCACGGATGAGTCGGCGCGATGAACTGGTTCTTGACCGACTCGACGTAGAAGTCGTCGGGCGTCGGGATGCCGCTCGTGCCCATGATCAAGGCGGTTTTATCAGGCGGCGGCAAGTCCGAGGATGACGCCGACGCCGTCGACACCGGCGTGACCGGGGTCATCACCACCAGCACTGCGACGCCGATGGACACACTTATCCGTGTGGCGGCGTGCCGAGACTTCCTGACTCGCAGTCGGATTGGACTCGAACCGAACATTTGTGGTTCACCCCCCGAACGCGCTGCAACTACGGCACGGACGATTCGTCGGTTCCGCGCCGTTCCTGCATCAGCGCATCAGCGCACGGTATCGCAGGATCGCAGCCGTCGAACAGGAAATCTCCAGACCGGTGCCAGCAAGTAAATCAAACCGGCCCTTGATCGCCAGATCGTCGTCGGTCTCGGTGGCGCTCCACGACATCACTGACATAGCAGCGTGGGTCATCAGCCGCGGGTTTGGCCTCGGAATCCGTTTCCGCATGAAACGCGCCACCAGGGCGAGAGCGAGCCGGTCCATCGGCAGCGATCCGAAGGCCCGTAATCCGTCTCGTCACTCACTGTTGGGGTGGCGCCACTTGGCCAGCAGCTCCTCAATCTCCTGCAGCGCACGATCCAGGCCGAGTTGGCGGACTTCTGGTCCGGTCATGTCATGACTCTCCTTTCGTGGCCTCCAGCAGGGTGCTGGTGCGGTCTCTGATCTCGGCGGCCAGGGCGTAGTCCTGCCATGCGTCCATCAGGTCGACCGGCGCGGTCAGCAGGACGACGTTCGCGTCGGCGATGGCGTCGGCCTCCTCGGCGTAGACATCGAGGCCGCGTTCCCGAAACCAGTGGGCGGCTTCGCTCATGATTCACCCATCACGTCGCTGACCACGGCCTCCAACGCCCGCCTGGCATTGTCTTCGCCGATGGCGTCGATCAGCATGGTCGCCAATTGGCTGCCGAGCAGAGCGATGACCGCCGACGCCTTGCCGGGGAGCTTGACGCACTCGGTCGCACCGCGAAAGAGCGTGCGTGGTCATCCTCGAAGGCGCACAGCACGACTCGGGCGGCGAGCATCTCGATCTCCGAGGGAAGCTGGAAGGTGGGGTTGGTCACGAAGCTTCCCGCCCGAATCGGCGGGCACCAGCTCGCGGACTCGGAACCCTGGCTCCTCGGGGCGAGCCAGCCGGGTCAGCGCCTGCGCGGCGTCTTCCTCTGCTTCAGCAAGTCCTCATACGGCGGGAGGGTTGACGCCTTCGCCGGGGGTTCCTTCTTCTTCTCAAGCAGTCCGTGCCTCGTTGACCAACCGAAAGGCCTTGGCGAGCTTCTCGTCGGACGCCGACCGCCATGGTTGCCGACCCTGGCCACCTGGCTGCCGCTGAAGTGCCGCAGATCGTGCACCCGCACCTTCTCGCGACCAATGGCCTTGAACGCCTTGGCGAAGTACTCGCGGCTGAACACCCGGTCGTTGAGGTGGGCGCCGCCCGCCGACGGGAACAGCAACGCACCCGGCTCGGGGCCGACGTCGGCGCCCAGATGTGCGCGGATGTCGTCGCGGATGTGCGGCGGAATCACCACCGCGCGGCCCAGACCCGACTTCGGGGTGTCGACGCGGTACTGGCGATCGCGGCGGGTGACCGCACGGGCCACGGTAAGTACGCTGACACGGCGCTAACGTCGTGGCGGCGCAACTCCGACACTTCACCCCAGCGCAACCCGCACCACGCGCAGATGAGCACCAGGGCCTTCAGGGCCTTCAGGCGGGCTGGTCTGATGGCCTCGGCCAGTGCGGCCACCTCCGAGGCGGACAGGGTCACCGGCGCCCGCTTGCGCGGCGGGTTCATCACCGCAGGCAGGTTGCACGGGTTGCGCTCGATCAAGCGGGTTCTCAAGGCAGCGGCCAGCACGGCGTGCAGCAGCGCGTAGGCATGGCCCGACCGCGTGCACGTACTGTGCGGCCTTGTTCAGTTCCAGCACGGCCTTCACTTGAGCCTCGAACGGCGACTTGGCGTTCTGCATCGCACGGAGTTCGGCCCTGATGGCTTTCTGCTGAGCAGCCAACTCGCGGTGAATGACCCGAGCACGACCCCGAATCCGCCTCTCCCGGTCACTCTTGACCTCTGCGTTGAGGATGGCGTAGACCGCAGTGTCGGCCAGATACTCACGCACCTACTCGGCCTTCTCGTTCACCGTGAGGTCATTGGCGCTCACTTGGACCCCTCCTCGTACTTCTTGAAGGCGTCGTTGAGTTCGCGCCACATGGCGTCGTCGCCGGTTTCGGGGTTGTCAGGATGCAACACCCGCGTCATCGCCCGATACACCGACTTGGCTCGGTCGCACCCGACCGTGGCGAACAGCGTGCTGGCCCAATACGCAGTGGCGGTGCGCCTGTTCTGACTATTTGGAGGCAAGAAGCCGACGAGAGCCTCCGTCGAGCGGCGGGGGCCGCTGACATCGCGTTCGACCAGATACGCCTGACACATCTCCAGCGCAGAGAAGCGGAAGTAGCGGTCGCGGGCCTGCCGTAAAGAGACCCACGACTTGAAGGCCAACTGCTCGACCTCCTTGCACTCGTCCCCCTCTTGGACCCAGACGACGTGCATGACGTTGTATTCAATGCTCACTTGGACACCTCCACGGCGTGCTGGTGCTCCAAGGGCCAGTCGGCGTCGGGTGCGTACAACTCGATCAGCTTGGCGACCAGAGAGAGCAGTTCACTCTTGGGGAAGTCCACGCCGTCAGAAGTCCGATCCAGCGTGCCGTCTTTGGCGAGACCGATCCACACTTCTCGGTTGTCCCCCTCGAACTCGCCCACCGCAGCCTTCTGGGCGACGCTGCACACGCTCATGCCCCACCACCGTTGTCGGTCTCGACCCGCCCGGCGTCCAGCCAGGCGTCGATGTCGCTCCAGCGGTAGCGGATCGTCCTGCCGCCGGGCGTGCGGATGTAGACCGGACCCGCGTTTCTGTAGCGCAGCGTGGCGAGCTGGGCCTCGGTGGTGCCGATGTACTCCGCCGCCCCACGGCTGTCAGTCACGCCGTCGCGAGTGTTGCTGGCAGCGCGGTCAGCGCGGTCAGCGGTGCGGGTGCGTTTGGTCATCGCAGGTCCGTTCGTCGTGCGGAGTTGTCGTGGTGCAGTGACCAGCACCGTACACACGAAATGAACAGCCGAGAAGCGCCAAATCTGTTGCACACCAAGACTTCCCTGTAGGGCAGCTATAGTCCCCTATTGGCCAGCTATACACCAGCTGTAGACCCGATGCCATCACCTGCGACGTTCTGAAACGCCGAACGAAGATTATGAATTGCTAAGAGTTTTTTGGTTCGCTGCCGAGCGCGCTCTGTCGAGCGCGGTGGCGACGGCCTCCAGGTCGTCGTCGAACAGGTCGGCGTAGAGGTCCAGCGTCATCGCAGCACTGGCGTGGCCCAGCATCCGCTGCAGGGCCTTGGCGTTGGCGCCAGCCGAGACGGCCAGCGACGCTGCAGTGTGGCGAAGATCGTGCGGTGTCACGCGCGGCACGTTGGCCGTACTCACGGCCTTGGCGAACCAGCCTGACACCGTATGCGGTCGGCGCAGATGGCCGCCATCGCCGAACAGCAGGGCTGTCCGCTGCTTGCCCTCACACTGGCGTGCCAGCAGCGGTACCAGGAACTTGGGCAGAGGCACCGATCGCTGTTTATGGGCCTTGGGCGTGCCGACGTGGATACTGTTCCCCGACTGTACGGCGTTCTCGTGGACCAGGGCACGCTTGCGCAGCAGGTCCAGGTCCCCCACCCGCAAACCGACCGCCTCACCCCAGCGAAGGCCGGTGTACGCGAGCATCAGCACCAGAGGCTCGTTCTCACCAGAAGCGTTGGCCAGTGCGCCGACCTGTTGATGGTTGAGGTACACCGGTGTCTTGCGCGATGTCTTGGGCAGATTGAGACCGGCGGCGGGGTTCTTGGGGATGAGGTTGTCGACGACGGCATCAGCCAGAATCCGGGACAGTACGTAGTGAGCGCGCTTCACGGTAGCGGGCCTGATCGCCTTGATGTCCTCGGCGCCCTGGCCCAGTTCGGCCATCCAGGCTTGTACGGCGGTCGGCTTGATGTCCCCCAGTGCAATATGACCCCAGCGTGGATTAACCCGGACTCGCCAGGCCGTTTCCATGACGGCATATCCGGACGGCTTCAGATGGCCCTTCTGGCGCTGGAGCCAGGCTTGGCCGAGGGCCGCTACGGTCCTGCGGGCGTCGGCGGGGTTGGCGTACTCACCCCGCAACTTGGCGACCTCGACGGTATTAGCGAACCGCTGCGCCTCACGCTTGGTCCTGAACCCGCGCTTGTCGGTCTGCCGGTTGTCCGGTGTGCGGTACCGAACCCGGTATCGCTTGCCCTGCTTGGTCTCATACGCCTGGACGACCGCCATGCCTCAGACGGTAGAGGAATGTGGGCAAAGTGGTCCGGGACTACTTCGGCGAGAACGTCAGACTGTTTGCCGACTTAGTTCGATATTCGCACAGATCAGACCATGACCAGCAGAGACTAGAAGTCCCAGTCCTCGTCGGTGGTGTTGACGGCCTTGCCGATGACGTAGGACGAGCCCGACCCCGAGAAGAAGTCGTGGTTCTCGTCGGCGTTCGGCGAAAGTGCCGACAGGATCGCGGGATTCACGTCCGTCTCGTCCTTGGGGAACAGCGCCTCGTAGCCAAGGTTCATCAGCGCCTTGTTGGCGTTGTAGCGCAGGAACTTCTTGACGTCCTCGGTGAGCCCGACCTCGTCATAGAGGTCCTGGGTGTACTCGACCTCGTTGTCGTAGAGCTCGAACAGCAGCTCGTAGGTGTAGTCCTTGAGTTCGGCCTTGCGGGCCTCGCCCTCGAGCGCCAGCCCCTTCTGGAACTTGTAGCCGATGTAGTAGCCGTGGACGGCCTCGTCGCGGATGATCAGCCGGATCATGTCGGCGGTGTTGGTGAGCTTGGCGCGGCTGCTCCAGTACATCGGAAGGTAGAAGCCGGAATAGAAGAGGAAGCTCTCCAGCAGCGTCGAGGCCACCTTGCGCTTGAGCGGGTCGTCACCCTTGTAGAAGCTCATGACGATCTCGGCCTTGCGCTGTAGGTTGGGGTTCTCCTCCGACCAGCGGAACGCCTCGTCGATCTCGACGGTGGAGCACAGGGTCGAGAAGATGTTGCTGTAGCTCTTGGCGTGCACCGACTCCATGAACGCGATGTTGGTGTAGACGGCTTCCTCGTGCGGGGTCAGCGCATCGGGGATCAGGCTGACCGCACCCACGGTGCCCTGAATGGTGTCCAGCAGCGTGAGACCCGTGAAGACGCGCATGGTCAGCTGCTTCTCGTGGGCGTTGAGCGTGCCCCAGGACGGGATGTCGTTGGACACCGGCACCTTCTCTGGCAACCAGAAGTTGCCGGTGAGCCGTTCCCAGACCTCGGCGTCCTTCTCGTCCTGCAGTCGGTTCCAGTTGATGGCCGAAACTCGGTCGATCAGCTTCATTCCATCGGACACCTTGGACCCCATTTCACCTGCGAACCGTGATTGCCAAACCGGCATTACCGACACTACCTCTGGTGTCCGACATCACGCCCCAACACAATAAGTTGTGTTGGGCGTGTCGAAGATTCGCGACGCTCAGGACACGGTTTCGCGCCGCTGAACGCCCTCGTGCAGCGGCAAGTCCGGGTCGATCTTGATCCCGAGCAGTTCACAGGTGCCGTAGATGGCCCCGAGCATGATCGTCGTCATGTGAGCAACGAACTCGTCGGCGGGCATCCGGCGCGGACTGCCGACCTCGGCACCGAGCCACCAGTCCGTCGCCGCGGCGGCCGAACCGAACGTCGTGTACGCCGCGAGCTCGATCGCCGCCCCGTCGAGCTCCATCTCGCGCAATTCGTTGCTGAACATGTTGGCCATCGCCAGCGTGATCTCGCGGCCCTCGTTGAGGGCGCGCATCGTCGACTCGCTCTGCTCGGCGAACCGCCCCTGAATGAGGAAGCGACACACGTTGGGATGCTCGTCCACCAGCCGCACGTACTGCTCGACGCTGCGCCGGATCACCTCGCGGGCCGGATCGGACGCCAAGTTGATGTGCGGGAAGATCGCCGCCCACAACATGTCCCGCAGCCGCTCGCCGATGGCCTGGAACAGGTCCGACTTGTCGGTGAAGTGGCGGTAGATCTTGGGCTTGGCGGTGCCCGCTTCCTCCGCGATCTCCCGCAGCGACAGCTCGGGTCCCAGTCGGTCGATCGCCCGGAACGCGGCGTCGACGATCTCCGCCCGGACCTTCTTGCGGTGCTCGCGCCACCGTTCGCTGCGGGCATCCACCTTCACCCCGGGCTGGGGTCCCGGACGGGGGATGGACGGTCGGCGCACGGACTTACTGTACCCGCTGGTACCGCCTGACCTGCCAAGACCGCGCCGAGCACCCACACTTCGGGTCCGGCTGAGTCACGCTTCCGTCACCGCGCTTCTCGGGTTGGGTTCAACCGCCCGGGTACGATCGCGCTGAAACACCGACCAGCTAAATGAGACGGATGAGATGACCCAGCGATACGACCTCGTCATCGCCGGCGGAGGGCCTTCGGGCTCGGCCGCGGCGTGGCAGGCAGCGCAAACAGGCGCCAGAGTGGTCGTCCTGGACAAGGCAGAGTTCCCGCGCGACAAGCCGTGCGGCGACGGATTGACCGCGCGCGCCGTGAGCTATCTGCAGAAGATGGGACTGGCCGACGAGGTCTCCAAGTTCCACCGGGTCAACCGGGTCACCGTCTACAGCCCCAGCGCATGGGAGCTGTCGTTCCCCAAGCGCCCCGGTATGCCGGATCACGGGCACACCGTCAGTCGCACCGAGCTCGACGCCCTGCTGCTCAAGCACGCCGAGTCCGCCGGGGCCGAGGTTCGCCAGTCTGCCGAGGTGAGCGGTCCCGAATGCGACGCGAACGGCCGCGTCGTCGGCGTCGTGCTCAAGAGTGGAGAGAAGGTGTACGGCGACGCGGTCATCGCCGCCGACGGCGCCTACTCCCCCATCAAGCGAGCACTGAAGATCGACTCCGAGTACAACGGCTACTCCGCCATCGCGATCCGCTCCGAGATGCACGCCAACCGCGCGGACTCCGACAGCCTCGACATCTATCTGAAGCTGGTCTTCCAAGGCGACCAGCTGCCCGGCTACGGCTGGGTGTTCCCAATGGGCAACGGGGTCTTCAACATCGGCCTTGGCTACGTCAACAGCTACAAGAACTGGCAGCAGATCAACGCCACCCAGTTCCTCGGCGAGTTCCTGCGGACGCTGCCGGGCGACTGGGAGCTCCCCGCCATCGAAGAGCTCAAGAAGAACAAGAGCGTGCGGGCGTGGCGGCTGCCGATGGGCTTCACGGCCTGGCCGCCGTGGCGCCCGGGCGTGCTCTTCGCCGGGGACGCGCTGGGCGCGGGCAAGCCCGCGTCGGGTGCGGGCATCTCCAAGGCGCTCGAATCCGGCCTGACCGCGGGCGAGTGCGCGATCGCCGCGCTGACCAACGGCGGCCCCGACGACTTCACCAACTACGCGCTGCGGATGGAGGCCGCGTGGGGCAACGAGTACCGGCGCGGCCGGTACATGCATAAGTTGATCGGCTATCCGCGCGTCGCGAACGCCGGCGTCAAACTGATTGACAACGCGTTGTTCCGCGATCGCTTGCTCAAGACGCTGTACAAGAAGGAACAGGGCCCGCAGCACAACGTGAAGTAGGGCCGTCGGTCAGCCGGGACCGTAGGTCCGGGCAGGACGTGAACGTGACGTAGCCGATGTCCGGCGACGCCCATTCGTTCCACTGCTTGTGACTCGTGCGCGCAGTCAGTTTGGCGTACAGGTCTTCTGGGTTGGCGGCTCCCGGCCTCAGCCGTTCAGCGGCGCGCGAAAAAGTGTCCCACCGGGCTCCGTCGCTCACTCCTACCTGACGAACGCGTCCCGCGGGGGCGCGCCCAATGTGGAGGACCACCATGACCATCGCTCGATTCACGCGCGGATTCCTGGCCTCGGCTGCGCTGGCTGCCGGACTCTCGATCGGCATCGCCGCGAACGCGGCCGCTCAACCGACACAACCCGACACGGACGCCGACTTCCTGCAGTGTCTGGTCGACCACCAGGACACCGACGGCATCGGCGTGTGCTGCGCCTTCTACGGCGGCGACTACGACGACGCCAACGAAGCCTGCTACTACGACTGGGCCGAGGAGAAGGCGCCCGAAAGCCGTCCGACCAAGCCCGGCAAGCCGGTGCTGACGGTGCCCCGCGCGCCCATCACCGCCGTCGCGTCGCGCGCCTAGCGCGAAGACCCTGCCGTCGGACGTGCGCCCCGGGTCCGCCCGGTCACCCCCGGGCTGCTGCAGCGCACCGCCGGAGCCTCGGATCTGACCTCGAGCTCGAACTCGACGTGCTCAGCGACGGGAACGAAGCCGATGCGCCGGTACACCCGGTTCGAGACGGGGTTGTAGGCGTCGGCGAACAACACGACATCGCGTGCCCCACACCGCGTCGCGTGCTCGACTGCCGCCGACGTAACGGCCGCGGCGTACCCATGCCCGCGGTGCTCGGGCGGCGTGTACACCGGGCCGATCCGCGAGGTCCCGACCGCAGGCGCATGCACCCGCGCCATGCTGACGGGGACGTCGTCGACCGTCCACAGCACGATTCGACCACCCGCGTCGACGATCTCACGGAGCAGACCGCCACCGTCCGCACGGTCCGGGTCGGTCCCGTGGGCGTCGATCAAGAAGCGGGCGAGCCAGTCGGTGATCATCTCGTCGTCGGCGTCGAGCGCCGGCCGCTGCGTCCCCGCGACCCCGTTCGGGGGCACCAGGTCGGCGAGCCGGTACAGCACGTCTTCGCGCGTCGGCACGGCCTGCCCATCGGGCACGACGCCACACCAGGCGTTCGTGAAAGCCGTGGCGGCCGAGCGGGTTCCACGAACGGACGCAAGGCCTGCGGATGCGAGTGCGACGGCCGCCTCCCCGGCGAGTCCGACGGGTAGGCCGCCGACCAGTAGACATCCATTGCCGCCCTGCACGACGGCCCCAATCGCGTCGTCACCCGTGACCGAAGCGAGAACCTGGCCGTCCGGCCACGGCGAGGCGCGCAACGTCGTCAACTCGAGCGTGTACCGCACTGGGTCCCTGCGGTACACCCAGCGCGCGACCGCGCCGAAGTCGGCCGGTGACGGGTACAGACGAACGTTCACCATCCGAGCGTGAACGACTCGTGCGCGAATCTCCACTGATTTTCCGCGGGCCGCCATCGGGCCTGGGCATGAATCTGGCGACGCGACACCAGGTGTCGACGTCGCCAGGTTCACGATCGGCAGAGCGCTCACGTCGCGCGTCGCATGAGATGTCCTTGCCGACTTTGGCGTACGACAGGTTACGTCAGCGTCGACCGCGCTCGGCCCGGCCCGGCTTGCGGGCGACCTTGCCCGCGGCGGCGCGGGCGGCCTGCTTCGCGAGGGTCTTCTCCCGTGCGGTGCGTTTCGGCGCCGGCTCGGACCGCCCGCGCGACGAACTGGGTTTGCGACCCCGCACGATTCCGATGAACTCCTCGACCAGTGCCGGCTGCTGCCCCTCTGGGACGGCGAGCGCCACGGAACAGGTGGGCGCGTCGGTGATCGGGCGGTACGTGAGGTCCTTGCGGTGATGCAGCCGCGCCAGCGACTGCGGAACGATGAGCGCGCCGATCCCCGCAGCAACGAGTTCTGTTGCGTCCTTGGTGGTCTCGGGTCGGTGATCGACCTGGACACCGGGGGCGGCTGTCCAGGCGACGACGTCGTCGAGTGGGATCAGGATTGGTTCGCCGTCGAGGTCCGCGACGGTGATCTCGTCGACGGCGCTGAGCAGGTGATCGGTCGGCACCACGACCACCGTCGTCTCCTCGTAGAGGGCGATGACGGCCAGCCCGGACGTGTCGATGAGCGGCCGGAGCAGCGCCACGTCGATGGTGCCGGCCCGCAACGCGTCGGCCGCGTCTGCCGCGGCGACGGCATGCAACTGCAGCGGAACCTCGGGGTGGCGCTGCGCCCAGGTCCGAGCCCACTTCGCGGGCGTCACACCGGGGACGTACCCGACGGTGAGGCAGAGCGGGGCCACCGCATCAGGCTACCGATAGGCTGGCGCCATGAGCAGGCCGAACGCGCAGTCCATGAAACCCGCCACGGCGGCGAAGAAGCTGGACGTGTACCTGCCCGCGACGCCTGCGGAGTTCCAGGAGAACCCGATCACCCGCGCCGAGCTCGCCGCCCTCCAGTCGGATCCGCCGCAGTGGCTCAAGGACCTCCGCAAGAGCGGGCCGCACCCGAAGAACCTCGTGGCAGCCAGGCTGGGCGTCTCGATCGCCGGTCTCGCGCGCAGTGGCGTCACCGATGCGCTGACCACCGAGCAGATCAATCAGCTGCTCGAGGAGAAGCCCGAATGGCTTGTCGCGGAACGCGAGAGCTACCAGAGCGTGCTGCGCGAGGAGCGTCGCTTGAAGGCGCTGCATGCGGATCGAGCTCGCGAGGACTGACCTGTCATAGTCGCGAGCTGGGCCAAGCGGTGATCAGGAAGACTTCAATGGACATCGAGGTTAACCCGAGTCTTCAATGCAGTACTTGCACGTGTCCTTCTTAACGCCACGATTTGTGTGGTGTCGAGTATGCGCACTACGTCGGCTCGACGGCATTGGCCGTCCCTTGCGCACTGCCGACATCTTTGCGCGGGTCTCATCGCGCGCCTGACGCCCGTAATTCGGATTGCCGGCGCCTCGTCTCTGTTCGGACAACCTTTCGCGAGCTTGTTCCGACATGACATGACCGAAGCCCGGATGGTCGGCTCCAAACTTTCCGTAGTTCGGATTCTCGCGTCCTGCGTTCTGCCCCTTTCGGACTTTCGACCATTTCGCGCGCTGCCCCGCATCGTGAGTCCGCCCGTAGAACGGGTTGGCGTCAGCGAATCGACTCACGCCTTTCCGCCCCGTCGACCGAATCCTGGCGGCTTCCCGCATTTCGGCCGTCCATTCGATGCCCATGGGACCCAGACCACCCTGAGACAGATTGAGTAGCGGATGCCCCTCCCGCCGAAGCGACTCGATCCAGACGATTTCCGCCTGCCCCAGTTCTTCGAGGCCTTCTACCCGATCGAGTTGGTCAGCGACGATGTCATCGGCATCGTGCTTTCGAAGCCAGTCGTAGAAGGGCGTCTTTCTACCTGACCGCGCAACTTTGACATGTTGCCTGAGGCGAACTTTGACCGATTTGGTCGTAAGACCCACATAACGATAGACGACCTCCGACCGGAGCCTGACCCCGTAGATCACGCCTCCGGTCGGAAGTTCGGCGACCAAGAGATGTCCGCTGTCAGCAAACAGTCGTCACAACATGCAGCTGACGCAATTTTCCACCTCAGTCCCTTGCAGGGCCATCTGGCGCAGCCGGATGTAGTACAGCGTCTTGATGCCCTTGCGCCACGCGTAGATCTGCGCCTTGTTCACGTCGCGCGTGGTGGCGGTGTCCTTGAAGAACAGCGTCAGCGACAGCCCCTGGTCCACGTGCTGGGTGGCCGCGGCGTAGGTGTCGATGATCTTCTCGTATCCGATCTCGTACGCGTCCTGGTAGTACTCCAGGTTGTCGTTGGTCAAGTACGGCGCCGGGTAGTACACGCGGCCGATCTTGCCTTCCTTGCGGATCTCGATCTTGGACGCGACCGGGTGGATCGAGCTGGTCGAGTAGTTGATGTAGGAGATCGACCCCGTCGGAGGCACGGCCTGCAGGTTCTGGTTGTAGATGCCGTGCGTCTGCACCGACTCCTTGAGCCGCACCCAATCCTCTTGCGTGGGAATGCGAATGTCCGCCTCGGCGAAGATCTCCCGCACCCGCTCGGTGGCCGGCTCCCACACCTGCTCGGTGTACTTGTCGAAGAACTCCCCCGACTTGTACTTCGAGCGCTCGAAGCCGCCGAAGGCCCGACCCCGCTCGATCGCGATGCGATTCGATGCCTTCAGCGCGTGGTACAGCACCGTGTAGAAGTACATGTTGGTGAAGTCGATGCCCTCTTCGGAGCCGTAGAGGATCCGCTCGCGCGCCAGGTATCCGTGCAGGTTCATCTGCCCGAGCCCGATGGCGTGGGAGTCGTTGTTGCCCTGCTCGATCGACGGCACCGACCAGATGTGGGTCTGGTCGCTGACCGCGGTGAGTGCACGGATCGACACCTCGATGGTCTGCGCGAAGTCCGGCGAGTCCATCGCCTTGGCGATGTTGAGCGAGCCGAGGTTGCACGAGATGTCCTTGCCCACCTTGGAGTAGGTGAGGTCCTCGTTGAACAGCGACGGCGTCGACACCTGGAGGATCTCCGAGCACAGGTTGCTGTGCGTGATCTTGCCCTCGATCGGGTTCGACCGGTTCACCGTGTCCTCGTACATGATGTACGGGTAGCCGGACTCGAACTGAAGCTCGGCCAGCGTCTGGAAGAACTCGCGCGCCTTGATCTTCGTCTTGCGGATCCGTGCGTCGTCGACCATCTCGTAGTACTTCTCGGTGATCGAGATGTCGGCGAACGGCACGCCGTACACGCGCTCGACGTCGTACGGCGAGAACAGGTACATGTCCTCGTTGCGCTTCGCGAGCTCGAACGTGATGTCGGGGATCACGACACCGAGGCTCAGCGTCTTGATGCGGATCTTCTCGTCGGCGTTCTCACGCTTGGTGTCGAGGAACCGGTAGATGTCGGGGTGATGCGCCTGCAGGTACACCGCGCCTGCGCCCTGGCGGGCACCGAGCTGGTTGGCGTACGAGAACGAGTCCTCGAGCAACTTCATGATCGGGATGACGCCCGAGCTCTGGTTCTCGATGTTCTTGATCGGGGCGCCGTGCTCGCGAATGTTGCTGAGCAGCAACGCAACTCCACCGCCACGCTTGGACAGCTGCAGCGCGGAGTTGATGGAGCGCCCGATGGACTCCATGTTGTCTTCGATGCGAAGGAGGAAGCAAGAAACTGGCTCGCCGCGCTGCTTCTTGCCGGAGTTGAGGAACGTCGGGGTGGCCGGCTGGAAGCGGCCGTCGATGATCTCGTCGACGAGCTTCTCGGCCAGCATGGTGTCACCGGAGGCCAGCGTCAGGGCCACCATGACGACGCGGTCCTCGAAGCGCTCGAGGTAGCGCTTCCCGTCGAACGTCTTCAACGTGTAGGAGGTGTAGTACTTGAACGCGCCGAGGAACGTCGGGAAGCGGAACTTCTTGGCGTACGCGCGATCCAGCAGCGACTTGACGAAGTTGCGGCTGTACTGGTCGAGCACCTCGCGCTCGTAGTAGTTCTCCTTGACCAGGTAGTCGAGCTTCTCGTCCTGGTTGTGGAAGAACACCGTGTTCTGGTTGACGTGCTGCAGGAAGTACTGATGCGCGGCTTCCCGGTCCTTGTCGAACTGGATCTTGCCGTCGGCGTCGTACAGATTGAGCATCGCGTTGAGCGCGTGGTAGTCCGTCTCCCCGGGCAGCGCGTTGGGTGCGCTGGAGGTTACAGGTTCTGCAGCTGTGACGGTTGGTGGCACGTCTGGTCCTTCCAGAAGTCGGCAAGGCCCTCGCGGACGGCGAATACGTCGTCCGTGGTGCCCATCAATTCGAAGCGGTAGAGAAATGGCACGCCACACTTGCGGGAGACGACGACTCCCGCATAGCCGAACTCGGCGCCGAAGTTGGTGTTGCCCGCGGCGATCACGCCGCGAATCAACGCCCGGTTGTGTTCGTTGTTGAGGAACGCGATCACCTGCTTGGGGACGTATCCCCCGGCGTCGGGATCGGGACCGTTGGCGTGTCCACCGCCATAGGTGGGCAGCACCAGCACGTAGGGCTCATCGACCTCGATGGGTCCGCGCAGCGGAATCCGGGTGGCGGGCATGTCCAGCTTCTCGACGAAGCGGTGGGTGTTCTCCGAGACGCTGGAGAAGTAGACGAGGTTGCACCCAGTCATTTCGGCATCCCTCCTTCTCCACCCGCCGGATACCCGCTATGCCGAGACTGCGACCGCGCCGGACAACGCCTTGATGCGGTCCGGCCGGAACCCCGACCAGTGCTCGTTGCCCGCCACGACGACGGGCGCCTGCAGGTAACCGAGCGCCATCACGTAGTCGCGGGCTTCGGTGTCGAGGCTGATGTCGACGATGTCGTAGGCGATGCCCTGCTTGTCCAACGCCTTGTAGGTGGCATTGCACTGCACGCAGGCGGGCTTCGTGTACACGGTGATCGATGGCTGAGTCATCTTCGGTGCTCCTCGGCGAAAGAACTGAACGTGGACTACACGTGACTGGCAACTGCTCGGATACTGCTCTCCGCTGTATTACAGCGGCCTTCGGACCTCTGAAATTCCGGCCGACCGAGGCCTTCAATTGAGCGATTCGGGAGACCGACACCGCCGGATTGTGGACTCCGGCCGACCTCCGAACTTTGGGGGTCTGTCGGTCTGCAAGACACTACACCTGGTGTCCGACAATCAGAAGAGATACAAGATGTTCTGAACGACATTCGTGGAATTCCCAGGTCGTAAGCCGCACCGCCGAATATCTTCCGGCGTGTCGCGCGTCACATTGGAGGTGTGTCGCGCTATGCGCACCTGTCTACCAGCACCCACCGACAAGAGCACCGTCGTCGCCCGTCGACAGCAAAGCCGCCGACGAACCGGGTTCGTCGGCGGCTGCTTGGGGTGGATCAGTCGGTTCCGGCGGCGCGAGGCCCGATCAGCCGACCTCGGCAGCCAGCTTGCCGACGACGTCGCCGACCTGCGCCGCCACTTCGACGCTCTCGCGCGGGTGCTTGCCGTCGAACACCTTGGCGGGCAGCGACAGCTTGAGGTCCTCGACGACGCGGGGCCCAGCGACGCCGAAGGACTTGCGGGTCTCGTCGTGTGCCCACACGCCGCCGTATTGCCCCGCCGACGAGCCGATGACGGCGAGCGGCTTGGCCTTGAGCGCGCTGTTTCCGAACGGCCGCGACAACCAGTCGATCGCGTTCTTCAAGACGCCGGGAATGCTGCCGTTGTACTCGGGCGTCACCACGAGCGCGGCATCGGCTTCCCCGGCCACCTGGCGCAGCGCCTTCACGGACTCGGCGACGTCGTCGTTGTCCACGTCCTCGTTGTAGAAGGGCAGCTCCCCCAGCCGGTCGAACCTCACCAGCGTGATGCCCTCGGGAGCGACTTCCGCCGCGAGGTCGGCCAGCTGACGGTTCACCGATTGCGCTCGGAGGCTGCCCACCAGTACCAAGACCTTGACGTTCGACATGTCTGATCTCCTTCGCTGATCGTTGTGATGCTCGCACAAACTAACCGGACCGCGGTCCGAATTATTCCGCCATCCGCCTCCCGCCGAGTCTGCTACGGCGGCGGTGGTGGAGGAGCCAGTGGCCCGGGCGGTGGTGGAGGCAGTGCCCCGGGCGGTGGTGGAGGCAGCGGCCCGGGTGGAGGCAAAGGCGGTGGTGGAGGCAGTGGCCCGGGCAGCGGTGGAGGCGGACCCGGTGGTGGAGGCAGTGGCCCGGGCGGGGGTGGAGGCAGTGGCCCGGGCGGGGGCGGAGGCGGCGGAGGCATCGGCAGCGTTATCGGCGGCAACCCTGGAATCTGAATGACGTTAAATTCCGGCGGCGGCGGTGGCGGCGCCTCGGGCGGCGGAGCTTCGGGTCCCGGGTTCGACGGCGGGTAGTAGGTCGGCGCAGGGGCGATCCCGTTGCTCGTGTTGATCGTGACGATCGACCCGGGAATGGCCTTGCCCTTGGGGTGGTCCCCGCCACCGCACCCTTCGCGAGGTAGCTGTTGACCGCGGTGGGTTGGTCGGCCACCTGGAAGCCGGCGTCCTGCACGCGTTTGCGCGCCGCGTCGAGCTTCAGGCCGGTGACGCTCGGCACCTCGCCGCCCGCGGCACCGTCGACGTAGCGCGGGTCGGTGGGGGGCAGAGCCACCGGACCGAAATCGGCGGCGATCGGCTTCATCGCCAGGAACCAGGTGCGCGCTGGCTCCTTGCCACCGAACAGGTTGCCGTTACTGCACTTTCGCAACGGGTACGAACACAGCCCCGACGGCTTGGGGGAATCGTCGAAGACGTAGTTGGCGGCGGCGTACTGGTTGGTGAAGCCGAGGAATGCCGACGACCGATGGGACTCGGTGGTGCCCGTCTTTCCCGACATGGGCAGACTCCACCCCGCCGAACCCGCGGCGCCGGCGCCGGTTCCGCTGATGGTGTCCTTGCCCAGCGCAACGGCCAGCGTATTGGCGAGCCCCGCCGGCACCACTTGCTCACAGACGGCGGTCTTGATGGCCACCTCGCGACCCTTGCGGTCGAAGACCTTGTCGATGGGCGACGGGGGGCACCACGTGCCGCCGGACGCCAATGTCGCAGCGACATTGGACAACTCGAGCGCGTTGAGCTCGAACGGACCGAGCGTGAAGGAACCGATGTTCTGCCGCTTGATGTAGTCCGAAAGGCTCTCGTCGTTGTTGGGGTCGTAGCCGCGGGCGGTGCCCCGCTGGGCGTACGACCGTAGCCCAAGCCTGACGGCCATGTCGACGGCGCGCTGCACCCCGACTTGCGAAATCAGTTTGGCGAACGCGGTGTTGGGCGACTGCGCCAGCGCGTCCGTGACGTTCATGGGGCTGCGGTACCCGCCGGCGTTCTTCACACACCAGGTCTGGGCCGGACACCCGGGGGAGTTGCTGCTCCCCAGGCCCTTGCCCTGAAACGTCTGTGGGACGTCGAGTTGGGCGTTGATGCCCATCCCCATTTCGAGCGCTGCCGCAGTCGTGAAGATCTTGAATATCGAGCCAGCACCGTCGCCGACCAGGGAGTACGGCTGCGGTTGCACGGTCTCACCCGCGGCGAGGTCGAGGCCGAAGGTGCGGTTGTCCGCCATCGCCAGCACGCGGTGCGCATCCTTGCCGGGCTTGATCACGGACATCACGCTGGCGACGCCGTCCTGGCTTGGGGACGCGACGGCGTCGACTCCGCGTTTCACGCTGTCCTGCACCTTCGGGTCGAGCGTCGTGCGAATGAGGTAGCCGTTGCGCGCCAGGTCCTCCCTGTTGATGCCCGCGGCGGCCAGGTAGGTCAGCGCGTAGTCGCAGAAGAACGCACGGTCACCCGCGGCGATGCAGCCCTGGGGCAGCACGTTGGGCCGGGGCAGGATGCCCAACGGTTGGGCTGCGGCGGCCCGCAGTTCGTCGGCGTTGTCCGGGAGGTTCTCGATCATGGTGCTGAGCACGAGATTCCGCCGCGCCAAGGCTCCTTCGGGGTTGGTGTACGGGTTCAGCGCGCTGGTGGATCGCACCAGACCGGCCAGCAGCGCGGCCTGCTGCCAATTGAGTTGGGAGGCGTCGATGCCGAAGTAGGTCCGGGCCGCGTCCTGGACGCCGTATGCGCCGTTGCCGAACGACACGAGGTTCAGGTACCGGGTCAGGATCTCCGGCTTGGTGAGCGCCTTGTCCAACTCGAGCGCCATCCGTATCTCACGGAGCTTGCGTGCCGGGGTGGTCGCCACCGCCGCCCGACGGTCGGCGTCGGTCTTGGCGTTCACCAGCAAGTTGTAGTTCTTGACGTACTGCTGTTCGATCGTCGACCCGCCCCTGGCACCGTCGGCGCCGTGCAGGTAGTCGACGAGTCCGGTCAGGGTGCCCTGCACGTCCACCCCGTCGTGGTTGGCGAACCGCTTGTCCTCGATCGAGACGATCGCCAACTTCATGGTGTCGGCGATCCGATCGCTGGGCACCTCCCACCGGCGCTGCGCATACAACCACGCGATCGGATTCCCCGCGGTGTCCACCATCGTCGTGACGGCAGGCACCGTGCCCTCGACGATCTGTGCCGAGTCGTGGATGACCACGTCCGAGAGCCGGGTGACCGCTACGCCTGCGCCCCCGACGAGCGGGAACATCAACAACGCTGCAAGCGCCCCGAACAACACAGTGTGGAACGCCAGTCTCCCCAGAGTTGCCGCGACCGTTGGCCCGTCCGCCATGCCGCCAGCGTAGGTGCCTCGAGGGTGCGTGTGCTTCGGTACGAATCCGCCGACCCGGAACTGAGCACCGAGCGCCGGTCAACGGCACCGGTCTCCGTGCGCTTGCACAGCTAAAGTGCAGGTATGGGCGTCAGTAACCGGTCGGCTGGGACTGTCGGGCCTACCGGTCGCCGACTCCGTCCCCGTCGAGCGCGGTGACGCCGCCCGCAACCGGGCGCTGCTTCTCGATGCGGCGCGCAGGCTGATCGCCGACCGCGGCGCCGACGCAGTCACGATGGACGACGTCGCGACCGCCGCGGGCGTCGGCAAGGGCACGCTGTTCCGCCGTTTCGGGAGCCGCGCCGGCCTGATGGTCGTGCTGCTCGACGAGGACGAGAAGGCCCAGCAGCAGGCCTTCATGTTCGGTCCGCCTCCGCTCGGGCCCGGCGCGCCGCCGCTTGACCGGCTGCTCGCATACGGCCGCGAACGCCTGCAGTTCGTCTGGCACCACCGTGCGCTGCTGTCCGACGTCTGGCACGACCCCGCGACCCGGTTCAACGCTCCTACCAACCTGCACCGCATCCACGTCCGGACGCTGCTGGCGGCCGCCGACACCACCGGCGACCTCGATACGCAGGCCGACGCACTGCTGGCGCTGCTCGACGCGGACTACGTCACCCATCAACTGATCGATCTCGGCAACAGCCTCGACGCGCAGGGTGATGCGTGGGAGAGCGTGGCGCGCAAGCTCTGCGGGCGATGAGCGCTTGCGCGAAGAGCAGAGCACACCGATGAGCGCTTGCGCGAAGAGCAGAGCACACCGATGAACAGAAGGCCAGGCTAACGGTGTCGTGGGTGCTGCACGTCGACCTCGACCAGTTCCTCGCCTCGGTCGAGCTCCAGCGTCATCCCGAACTGCGCGGCCTGCCAGTCATCGTCGGCGGCAACGGCGACCCGACCGAACCGCGCAAGGTCGTCACGTGTGCGTCGTACGAAGCCCGCGAATTCGGGGTCCACGCGGGCATGCCGCTGCGCACGGCAGCGCGCAAGTGTCCCGACGCCACGTTCCTCCCATCGGATCCGGCCGCCTACGACGAGGCGTCCGATCGGGTGATGGGGCTGCTGCGCGACCTCGGTCACCCGCTGGAGGTGTGGGGCTGGGACGAGGCCTACCTCGGGGCCGACGTGGACGACCCGGTGGCGCTCGCCGAACGCATCCGCACGGTCGTCGAGGCCGAGACCGGGTTGTCGTGTTCGGTTGGAATCAGCGACAACAAGCAGCGCGCCAAGGTCGCGACGGGCTTCGCCAAACCTGCGGGCATCTACCGACTCGGCGAGGACAACTGGATGCCGGTGATGGGCGACCGCCAGGTCGACGCGCTGTGGGGCGTCGGCCCCAAGACTGCGAAACGACTTGCCGGACTGGGCATCACGACGGTCGCGGATCTTGCCGCGACCGACGCGACAGTACTCACCTCGACGTTCGGACCGTCCACCGGGCTCGGCATCCTGTTGCTCGCCAAGGGCGGCGGCGACGAGACGGTCAGTGCCGAGCCGTGGGTGCCCCGCAGCCGTAGTCACGTAGTGACCTTCCCCCGCGATCTCACCGACCACGCCGAAATGGACTCGGCCATCACCGAACTGGCCATGCAGACGCTCGCCGAGATCGACGCGGCGGGCCGCATCGTCACCCGCGTGGCGGTCACCGTGCGAACGAAGACGTTCTACACCCGCACCAAGATCCGCAAGTTGGCCGTGTCGGGCAATGACGAACGGGTGATCGTCGGCACGGCATTGGACCTGCTGCACCAATTCGAGTTGGACCGCCCCATCCGGCTGCTCGGCGTGCGCCTCGAACTCGACATGCCCCCGCCGACTGTCACTGGCGACCACTAACCTCGCGACCGTGCTGCACACCGTCGCGATCCGCGGCTACCGCTCGCTGCGGGAACTCGTCGTCCCGCTCGCCCGGCTCACCGTGGTGTCCGGGGCCAACGGCACGGGCAAGTCGTCGGTGTACCGGGCATTGCGGCTGCTCGCCGACTGCGGCCGAGGCGAGGTCATCGGATCGCTCGCGCGCGAGGGCGGGTTGGAGTCGGTGTTGTGGGCGGGGCCCGAGCAGACCAGTGGCGCCCGCCGCACGGGCACGTCTCACGGCACCACCCGCACCCGGCCCGTCGCGCTCGAACTCGGCTTCGCCGCAGACGATTTCGGCTACCTCGTCGATCTGGGCCTGCCGCAGTTCGCGGGCCCCGGGTCGTTCTTCGCACGCGATCCCGAGATCAAGCGCGAAGCGGTCTTCGTGGGTCCGCGGCTGCGGCCTGCCGCCACCCTGGTGCGGCGCGGCCGCGACTACGCCGAAGTCGCCGACGAGTCCGGTCGCGGCTTCACCGAGTTGACCCGCGCGCTGCCGACCTACCGCAGCGTGCTCGCCGAGTACGCCCACCCCGACGCGCTGCCGGAGTTGGCAGCGGTTCGAGAGCGGCTGCGCGGCTGGCGGTTCTACGACGGCTTCCGGGTCGACGCAGACGCTCCGGCACGCCAGCCGCGGGTGGGCACGCGCACGCCTGCACTGGCCGACGACGGCGGCGATCTGGCGGCGGCCGTCCAGACCATCGTCGAAGCCGGGTTCGACGACCTCGCGCAGGCGGTGGCGGCGGCGTTCGACGGGGCGACGCGTGTCGGTGGCCGTCACCGACGGGCTCTTCGAACTCCAACTACAGCAACGCGGCATGCTGCGCCCCCTGCGTGCCGCCGAATTGTCCGACGGCACATTGCGATTCCTGCTGTGGGGCGCCGCGCTGCTGAGCCCCAGCCCCCCGTCGCTGATGGTGCTCAACGAGCCCGAGACCTCGCTGCACCCCGACCTCGTCCCGCCCTTGGCCACGATGATCCGGTCGGCCGCGGCCAACACCCAGGTCGTCGTCGTCACGCACTCCGCGGCGATGCGCACGCACCTCGCGGGTGACGACACTTCCGGGGTCGAGCTCTGCAAGGAGTGGGGCGAGACCCGCATCGTCGGCCAGACGATGCTGACCACGCCGCCGTGGGACTGGGGCAAGCGGTGACCGGGCTGCTGTTCGCACGGCGGTAAGTCGCCGTTCACCACGGTCCCGTTCAATCTCCCAGGCGGTGCACAGTGAGCGAGGAGACGTAGTGGCGACGAACGGGTATCTCAAGGTGGCAGTGGTCCTCGGCGCAGTGGCGCTGCTCCCGCTGGCGGCCTGCAGCAGCGACGGCGAGAAGACGTCCGTCGGCGACACCGTCACGAGGGCGGCCACCGGCGACGTTGCGACCAACGGCGGCGCCCGCCGGCGAGAACGGCGACCAGAGCCAGGCGATCCGCGACGCCATCGCGAGCGCGGGAGCCAAGAACGTGATCATGTTGCTCGGCGACGGCATGGGCGACTCCGAGATCACCGTGGCCCGTAACTACGAGAAGGGTGCGGGCGGCTTCTTCACCGGCCTCGACGCCTTCCCGCTCACCGGCCAGTACACGACCTACGCGCTGGGCAAGGATGGCAAGCCGAACTACGTCACCGACTCCGCGGCCAGCGGCACGGCGTGGTCGACGGGCACCAAGACCTACAACGGCGCGCTCGGCATCGACATCAAGGGCAACCCCCAGAAGACCATCCTCGAGCTGGCCAAGGACCAGGGCTTCGCGACCGGCGACATCACCACCTCCGAGATCCAGGACGCCACCCCGGCCGCGCTCTTCTCGCACATCACCGAACGCGACTGCTACGGCCCCGAGGAGACCGCCAAGGACTGCACCAAGGAAGCGCTCGAGAACGGTGGACTGGGGTCGGTCACCGAGCAGTTGCTGACCATCCGCCCGGACATCACGATGGGCGGCGGCGCCGAGACGTTCGCTCAGACGGCGAACGGCGGCGAGTACAAGGGCAAGACCCTCGAGGTGCAGGCCAAGGAGCGCGGCTTCCAGATCGTCCGCACCGCAAGCGAATTGGACGGCATCGGCAAGGCCGATCAGGACGCGCCGTTGATCGGACTCTTCGCCGACGGCAACATGCCGGTGAGCTGGACCGGTCCCGACGCCGTGCGGCAGGGCTATCTGCAGCCGGCCGCCAAGTGCACCGACAACCCGCAGCGGGGTGCGGAGGTGCCGGAGCTGGCGGCCATGACGAAGAAGACCATCGACCTGCTCACCGGAAGCGCCAAGGGCAAGGACAAGGGCTTCTTCCTCCAGGTGGAGAGCGCGTCGATCGACAAGCGCGACCATGCCGCGGATCCCTGCGGTCAGATCGGCGAGACCGTCGCCTTCGACGAAGCGGTGCAGGCGGCCCTCGAGTTCGCGAAGAAGGACGGCAACACCCTGGTCATCGCGACGGCCGACCACGGACACACCAGTCAGATCGTCGAGAACGTCACGGAAGACGACCTCAAGGGTGTCGCCGAAGACGCCAAGCTGCCGATCGAACGGGTCCGCGACATCGTCTACCCGGGGCTGACCCGCGTGCTGACCACGGCCGACGACGCCCCGATGACCGTCAACTACGGATCATCGACCGACGTCGCCGTGCAGGACCAGCCACACACCGGAACGCAGGTCCGGATTGCCGCATTCGGACCGCGCGCGGCCAACGTGGTCGCGCTGACGGATCAGAGCGATCTCTTCTTCACGATGACCGACGCGCTCGGAATCAAACGGTCTTAGACGGACGCAGCGCGCGGGTGAAGATCACGTTCACGCGCCTCATTGCGACGCTGTACGGCCACCATGCCAACCGCTTGAAGGCGTACAGCGCCCTGATGTCGGGCGAGGTGTAGATCAGGTACCGGTTGCGGGAGACGCCGGAGAGGATCCGCTCGGCCACGTGTTCGGGTGTGACCGCGTGGCCACCGAACCGCTCGACCCACTTGCGCACCTGAGGGTCGTCTCGGTCGACGCCCGCGATCTCGACGGTCTGCACGAGCGGCGTCTTCACCGCGCCCGGCACCACCAGGGACACCCCAATCCGGTGGCGGGCCAGGTCGAAGCGCAGCACCTCGCTGACCCCGCGCAGGCCGAATTTGCTTGCGCTGTAGGCCGCGTGCCACGGCAGCGCGACCAGTCCGGCCGCCGACGACACGTTGACCAGATGCCCGCCACGGCCGGCGTGCACCATCTGCGGGACGAAGGTCTCGATGACGTGGATGGGTCCCATCAGGTTGATGGCCACCATCGACTCCCAGTGCCGGTGTTCGAGCTGGCTGACGGTCCCCCACGCCGACACTCCGGCGATGTTCATGACCAGGTCCATACTCGGGTGCGCACTGTGGATGTCCGCCGCGAACGCGGCCACCTGCTCGTAGTCGGAGATGTCGAGGGCACGGTGCGCGAGCACCTGTGCGCCGAGCGCACGACAGTCGGCGACCGTCTCCGCGAGGCCTTCGGCGTTGCGGTCGGTGAGGAAGAGTTCGGCGCCTTCGGCGGCGAGCTTCAACGCCGTCGCGCGCCCGATCCCGCTAGCCGCTCCGGTCAGGAAGCACCGCTTGCCCGCAAAGCCCTGCGCCATGCCGGTGACCTTACCCATCCCGGCTCGACGGGCGGCCAAGCCTCAGACGTTGCCGCCGCCCCAGAGCGCGTTGAGCCACAGCTGTTCGAGCACCTCCACGGCGCGTCCGGCTTCGGTGCGCCTGCCGACGAACGCACTGTCGCGGGACAGCGTCATGGCCGTCGTGGCGGTGAGCATCCGGACGAGCGCGGGCACGTCGTCGGTGATGGGCCTGGCGCCCGCGTCCTGCTTGACGACGGCCACGATCTTCTCGATGACGGACTCCTCGAAGTCGTTCATCATCTCGCGGATCTGCGCGTCGGTGTTCTTGGCGATCGTGGACGCGGTCATGACCGGATCGTTGCTCGCGAACATGGCCGCTGCGCTGCCCACCATGCGCTTGGCGAAGGCGCGCGGTGACTCCTCCGGATCGCGTGGCGCGAAGTCGTGGGTGAGGTCGTCGAGTTCGGCCAACGCGCCCTTGAAGATGAACGCGAGCACGTCGTACTTGGAGTCGAAGTAGAAGTAGAAGCCCGACCGCGCCACGCCGGCGCGCTCGCTGATGGTGCTCACGGAGAGCTCGGCGAACGGGCGATGTTCGAGGAGCTCTCGGACCGCAGCGATGATCGCCTCGCGTTGCCGGTCGCCGCGGCTGCGGCGGGCCTGCTGCGACGGAGCGGAGTCGGTGGTCATGAGCTCCAACCTTCGCACCCGCGGCACACCGAAGCCAAACTTGACATGCGTCAAGTCTGCCCTACAGGATGGTCCTAGCGAGTGAGATCGACCACATCCTTCCCTTGAGCAATCCCAGCCCTAGGAGCTTGCCGATGGCGACAATCAGCACCCCGGAGTACCTACTCGACCAGGCGAAGCGGCGGTTCACGCCGTCGATCAACAACTTCCCCGGCATGGGCGCGCTCGAGCGCAAGCTGCTCGCGCACCCAGTTCAAGCAGACCGCGCTGGCACAACCGCCCGCGGGTAGCGACCTCAAGCCCGTCATGGGCGATCCGGGGTTGCCGATCCTCGGCCACATGATCGAGATGTTCCGCGGCGGCCCCGACTACCTCATGCACCTGTACAACACGCATGGCCCGCTGTACTACGCAGACTCCCCGGTCCTGCCCGCGGTGACGGCCCTGGGCCCGGACGCCGCGCAGACCATCTACTCCAACAAGGGCAAGGACTACTCGCAGGAGGGCTGGGTCCCCGTCATCGGGCCGTTCTTCCACCGCGGGCTGATGCTGCTCGACTTCGACGAGCACATGTTCCACCGGCGGATCATGCAGGAGGCGTTCGTCCGCACCCGGCTGGTCGGCTACACCGAGCAGGTCGACCAGGTCGTGTCGAAGGTCATCGCCAACGACTGGGTCGCCAACGACCCCCGGTTCCTGCTCTACCCCGCGATGAAGCAGATGACCCTCGACATCGCCTCGATGGTGTTCATGGGTCACGAGCCGGGCACCGACCACGAACTCGTGACCAAGGTGAACAACGCGTTCACCACGACGGTCCGCGCAGGCAACGCGATCATCCGGACCAGCGTTCCGCCGTTCACGTGGTGGCGCGGCCTGCAGGCCCGCAAGCTGCTCGAGAACTACTTCGCCGAGCGGGTGCACGAACGTCGCGGCGCGGAGGGCACCGACCTGTTGACCGTGCTGTGCCAGACCGAGGACGAGGACGGCAACAAGTTCTCCGACGCGGACATCGTCAACCACATGATCTTCCTGATGATGGCGGCGCACGACACGTCGACGTCGACCGCGACGACGATGGCGTACTACCTGGCCGAGAACCCCGAGTGGCAGGACCGCTGCCGCGACGAGTCCGACCGCCTGGGCGACGGGCCGGTGGACATCGAGTCGCTGGAGAAGCTCGAGTCGCTCGACCTCGTGATGAACGAGTCGATCCGGTTGGTCACGCCGGTGCAGTGGGCGATGCGGCGCACCGTCCGCGACACCGAACTGCTCGGCTACTACCTGCCCAAGGGCACCAACGTCATCGCCTATCCCGGGCTTGAACCACCGGCTGCCCGAGTTCTGGACCGACCCGATGAAGTTCGACCCCGACCGGTTCGCCGAACCGCGCAAGCGAGCACAAGAAGCACCGGTACGCGTTCACGCCGTTCGGCGGCGGCTCGCACAAGTGCATCGGCATGGTGTTCGGCCAACTCGAGGTCAAGACGATCATGCACCGGCTGCTGCGCAAGTACCGGCTGGAGCCTGGCGCGCCCGGGCTACCAGGAGAAGTGGGACTACGGCGGCATGCCGGTGCCGATGGACGGCCTGCCGATCGTGCTGCGTCCGCTGCGCTGAACCGTTGAGCGACAAGGGAAGTCGGCTCGCGAACGGCAGCGTGCTGGCGCTAGCCGGCATGCGCGTCGGAATCGGAGCGTTGGCCTGGGCCCGACCGGACCTGGCCGCCAAGCTCTTTGGCATGCCGGCACCCGATGGCCAGTCCCCCTACCTGTGGCGGCTGTTCGGCGTGCGCGACGTCGCCGTGGGCCTGGGCACGCTGGGTTCGTCGGGCGAACAACGGCGCACCTGGGCGACCTTCGGCCTGGTGTGCGACGCCGCCGACGGTGCGGCCGCCGCACTCGGCCGAACGGAGGGTCACCTGCCCTCCGGCACGACGCGCGCCCTGGTCGCCGTGCCCGCGGTGGCCGTCGGCCTCGGAGCGTGGGCGCGCTCAGCGCTGACTCGCTGAGCCGACCCGATACCTCGCCGGTGACCGCGGGCTCTTAGCGCGACACCAGCCGGTTCGCGCACGCGATCATCGCGCGCAGCGCCGACTCCGTCGCATCCTCGGACAGGCCCATCGCCCATTCGTCGGCGGAACCGTCGGTCCCGCACACGAACGTGGCGATGCCGTCGCCGGAGTCCACCTGGTGGAACTTGAGCAGTTCGAGGGCGACGCCGCGGTCGTACAACATGGCGGTCAGGGCTGCGACGGGCCCACTGGCCGCGGCCGTCGACGTGCTGATGTGGTCGCCCACCGCGATGGTCGCCCGATAGTTGCGGGCCTGCGGCCCGAGCGTCCTTCCTGGGCGAGCCGCGTCGGTGCACTCCCATTGGCCGAGCCGCACCGGGCCGGACGTCACTGCGTAGGTGGAGCGGAACTCGTCGTACGACATGGAATCGGCCTCCTCACGAAGGTCCCGCGGCGGCGGTGTGGGCAGGCACGCCGCGAACCGCGGGGCCGCATCGGTGGCGGACGGTGTCGAAGAGTTGGGGAACATGTGCCGGTCTTCTCTTGCCAGAGGAATTGACCGACGGTGTAGCAACGACCCCACAGCGAGGGGTCGGTCTGGGTCAGACCCCGCTGCGGGTTGCTACTACGAGTCGCTTCGGCACGGACGCGATGCTAGGCGCTGATCGACGTCCTGTGCAACTGCGTTCCGTAACCCCTGTGACTACTGCTCGCCGAAACCGCATTCCCTGTCGTTGAGCGACCGTCTCAACGACAGGGAATGCGGTTTCGGCGAGGTTGTGCGCGCGGTTGTGCGCGCGGTTCGCGCTGCCTCCCGTGCAGGAGATACAGGAACGGGCGATGGCTGGGCTGACCGTCGCGCCGGTACGGCATGCTGTCGGCAGCGGCCGCGTACCACTCCTCGCGAGCGATCCCGACGAGATCGAGGGTGCGGCCACACCGCGCCGCCACGCCGTGGAGCAGCAGCGCACCCGTGCGTCCGTTGCCCTCGCGGAACGGATGCAGTTGGTTGAAGTCTGCGTAGAGCCGAGCCAGCCCGTACTCGAGGCGGGACCCGTCCTGCGTGGCGCCGAGCTCCACCACCTGCTCGAGCTCCCGGTCGAGCGCCGCCAACCCGGCCGGTAGCGCCGACTGCCACGCGAAACTCGACCGGCCTCGATGCAGTTCGCAGATACGCACCTCGCCTGCCCAGGAGTAGACGTCGCCGAAGAGGTGCCGGTGCAGTTCACGCACGTCCAAGGCCGGCGGCGCCGCCGTCGGCCCGGACAACCGCGAGACCATCCGCGCCCCGGTGGCGACGAATTCGAGGTCCGCGAGTACATCCGGCGCGGTGAGGCCGAACTCGTTGCGCAGCACGTCCGTTCCAGGGATCAGATAGGGAATCCGCTGCCACCGCCACCTCCGCCGCACCGGCTGCGGCGGTGGGTGCCTGGCCCTGGCTGCGGCCAGATGGTCGGCGAAGGACACGTCCCCGCTGGCCACGGCCTGCAGCGCGGCGACGTCGTCGTCGGTGGGCGCCCAGCCCTCCAGGCGTAGTGCGGCGACCGTCTGAGCGACCGCGTGGGCGCGCGGATCGAACGCCACGTCGATCACGGGCTCACCTGAAGGCGGACGTCGACGCCAGATACGTCAACTTTCGGCTGATGCCCGCGACCTCCCGCGCGACGCTGCGCAGCGTCGCCCGCTCCTGGGGCGGAAGCTCCGACAAGGAAACCAGATCCGACACCCGACGGTGATCGAGGAACGCGGCTGCGCGGATCCGCCAGCGGAACCGCACCAGCCACTGGTGACAGTCCAGCAGGATCGAGACGTCGTCGGCGTCGAGCACGTTCGCCGCGGCGGCGGCCTCGAGCCGCTGCGTCGTCGTCAGTGCATCCGAGTTCGCCGACAGGGCGGCCCACCGCGCGATCTTGACCACGGGGTCGACGGCGACGAGCTTGAGGTCGACGGCGTCGGCGTGGGTCGTGAACATCCTTAAGCGCGAAGGGAAGTGGGCGCGCATCGCGGTGGCGTCCTGCAACATGGCCTGGCGCACCGGGTAGTTGCGCGTCACCGCCGTCAGGTTCTGCGCCCGCAGCTCGTCGTCGGCGACGCCGAGGCTGCCCCAGACCGCGGTCGAGTCGGCCAACAGCCCGGTCATCACCACGCCCCGATCATCCTGCGGGTGAGCCGTCCACTTCTCGATGCCCTCGGCCCAGCTGCCTGCCCGCCTGCAGAAGCGCGGTCGGCTGGCGAGCACGCCGTTGGCATCGCCGGGGATGCCGCAGCGCTCCAGCAGAGCGTGCACGTCGGCGGCCCGGGCCAGCAGTGCGGTCTTGGCGTCCTCGTCCACCGCGTCGGCGAGCACCACCATCGTCTCCACGTCGGAGCCGGGTGCCGCCTCGCCGCGCGCGCCGCTTCCCGACACGAACCACGCCCACTGAGGTGCCTCCGGACCGGAGCCGATGCGCGCCGCCGCCCCGACTCCGTGCCGTAGCACCTCCGACCAGGCCGCGGCGAGCGTCGCCGCGGGAGTGTGCGCACGCAACTCGGTTGCGACGGCCTCGAAGGCAAGCTCAATTCCAGCGCGCAGAAGCGGCTCATCGCTGGCAGCATCGATGTTTCCGATGGTGGCGGCGATCCCAGGACGGGATCGGTCCCCCGGATCGCTTCCTTCGCCCCGAGCGGCTGGGGGACCGTCAGCGTCGGGAGCAGCGGTGGACATGCCCATGATTGTCACCCGTCGAATGCCTGGTCACACAGTGGTGACCGTTACGAAATGCGCAGACCACGAACTACAGCTATTTTCTATCGCACGATAGTTATTAGCACCAAGCCCAGGAGCTGCCCATGACTGCCACCTTCGACCCGGCGATATCCTCCCAGGAGGACGCATCGACTCTGGAAGAGCTCGGCTACACCCAGGAGTTGCATCGCGGAATCGGCGGATATGCCGCCTTCGCGTCCGGCTTCTCGTTCGTCTCGATCCTCACCACCGTGTTCGCGTTCTTTCCGCTGGGCTTCGCGCTCGGCGGCCCCGCGTTCTTCTGGACGTGGCCCATCGTCTTCGTCTGTCAGTTCTGCGTGTGCCTCGTCTTCGCGGAGCTCTCCGGCAAGTTCCCCGTCGCGGGCGCCATCTACCAGTGGTCGCGACGGCTGGCCGGCAACGCCGTCGGTTGGTTCGCGGGCTGGTTCATGCTGATCGGCTACATCGTGTCCATTGCGGCACTGGCCATCGCGATGCAGACCGTGCTGCCGCCGATCTGGAGCGGCTTCCAGATCATCGGCGGAGACATGGATCCGCTCTCGGTCACCGGCGCGGAGAACGGCATCATCCTCGGTTCGATCACCATCGTGCTGTGCACGATCATCAGCGCGGCCGGCGTGAAGTTCATGGGGCGGATCACCGTCACCGGAGTGACCATCGAGATCATCGGCGTCTTCTTGATCATCGGCGCCATGTTCCTGAACTCCGAGCGCAACCCGGTCGAAGCGGTGGCGAACTCGGGCGACCACGGCACCGGGATCGGCTACCTGCCCGCATTCCTCGCGTCGATGCTCATGGCCGCCTACGTGATGTACGGATTCGACAGCGCCGCAGAGCTTTCCGAGGAGACCCGCGACCCGCGAAAGACCGCGCCCAAGGCCATCGTCAACGCGCTGCTGGTGTCGTTCGTCGGCGGCGGACTGATGATCCTCGCGGCGCTCATGTCGGCCCCCACACTCGGTGACGACCTGTCGACCGGTGGCATGGCCTGGATCATCGAGAGCCAGCTCGACACCTGGCTGGGCAAGACGCTGCTGGCGCTGGTCGCCGTCGCGATGTTCTCGGCGACGCTGGCCATCCAGGCGTCGGCTTCGCGGGTGATGTTCTCGATGGCCCGCGACAACCGGCTGCCGTTCGGCAAGTTCCTGTCCCGGGTGAACAAGCGCACCGGCACCCCGGTGATCACCGGCATCGCGGTCAGCACGCTGGCCATCCTGGTGTTGCTCGTCAACATCGGTCAGTCCAGCGTGTTCGCCGCGATCGCATCCGTGTCCGTCGTCATCGTCTACATCGCCTACCTGATGGTCACGGTGCCCGCGCTCCTCCACCGACTGCGGGGCACCAGCCTGTCCTACGGCCCCCCGGTCATGGACCTGGGCAAGTGGGGCATTCCGGTCAACCTCATCGCGGTGGTCATGGGCGGGCTGTTGGTCATCAACATCGGGTGGCCGCGAGCCGAGGTGTACGACGTGGCAGGCGCCGGATGGTTCATGCAGTACTTCGCGGTCATCTTCGTGGCACTGACCCTGGTGGTCGGCTATGTCGCATATCGCGTGGTCAGGGACCGCGAGGGAGCTCCGGATCCCCTCGACGCACTGGTTGGCAAGAAGGCCGCAAAGTAAGTCGCCCGCCTTGGGGCTCCGACGTCGGTCGACGGCGCAACGCTGCAGGGTTTGGATCCCACCACGCATGGGAACAATCACGTACTCTGCAGCGTTGCCCGCGCAAGAACTAACGAAAGGACTCCGATGGCTACCGACTACGACGCCCCACGCCAGGCCGCTACCGACGACGTTGCCGACGAGTCGTTGGAGGCGCTCGCCGCCCGCCGCGGCAAGGACGCGACGACCGCCGTTATCGACGTCGACGACGCCGATCCCTTCGAGTCGTTCGAGCTACCCGACGCCGATCTCTCCGGCGAAGAGCTCACAGTCAAGGTGATGCCGAAGATGGCCGACGAGTTCACCTGCTCGAGCCTGCTTCCTGGTTCACCACCGCCACCGGCTCGCCAGGCAGAACGGCAGTGAGCTCATCTGCTCCGACTGCGTCTGAGCGACACCTCTGAGAGATAGGGCATAGTCCCGCACGCAGATTGGCGGTTGGTCCGTCGGACCGCCTAGGGTTCATCGCCAATGGCCGTGTGGGAAGTGGTGTTACTCGTCGCGGCCGGAATCGGTGGCGGACTGGCTGGCAGCATCGCGGGCCTGGCCTCTGTTTCCACCTATCCGGCGCTGCTGCTGGTGGGCCTGCCCCCGGTGAGCGCCAACATCGCCAACACCGTCGCCCTGGTTTTCAACGGCGTCGGATCGGTGTGGGGTTCGCTACCCGAACTTCGCGGGCAACGACGCGCGCTGCTCGAATTGCTCCCGATCGCCGTCGCCGGCGGCGCGACGGGCGCCGCACTGCTGCTGACGATCCCCGCGGACGGGTTCGAACGCGTCGTGCCCATCCTGCTCGGCCTGTCCGCCATCGTCATCGCGCTGCCCCACCGCGGCGGTCCCGACGCAGACGTACGACGGAGCACCAGCCACACCGTTCTCATGGCTGTCGCGACCTTCGCGATCTGCGTGTACGGAGGCTTCTTCGGCGCTGCCGCGGGCGTGCTGCTCCTCGCGATGTTCCTGCGCACGGGGAGCGAGTCGCTGGCCCATGCCAACGCCACCAAGAACGTCGTCCTCGGGGTCGCGAACGCCGTTGCCGCCGTGGTCTTCATCGTGCTCACGCCGGTCCACTGGGCGGCGGTTGTGCCGCTGGCCGTCGGCTGCCTGATCGGATCGCGGATTGGTCCTGTGGTAGTTCGGCATGCACCCGCCACCCCGCTGCGGCTGTTGATCGGCGCCGCCGGCGTGGCCCTGGCCGTCAAGCTGGGATTCGACGCTTATCGCTGAGCGATCACCTGAACGGGTTGTCGCCCTTGGCCACTCGCGTGCCCAGTGCAATGAGCTCGGTGGCCGACTCGTGGAGCCGCTCCCCCGCTTCTCGGTTCGCTTGCCCTGCGAGGTAGCGCGACCAGGTGCCCTCGATCACGATGCCGAGCTTGAAACAGGCCAGCGCCACATACCAGTCCAGGGCCTGCGCGGGCCGCCCGCCTGCTGCGAGATAGGCGTCGAGCAGTTCGGCGCGGGTGGCCAGCCCACCCAGCGCGGCGAGTTCGGAACCCGCGTTGATCGTGTCGGGTTCGCCCGGCCAGCACACCATCATCCAGCCGAGGTCCAGCAGTGGGTCGCCCACCGTGCACATCTCCCAGTCGATGAACGCCGCCAACTCGGGGCGGTCGCGGCGCAGCAGCACGTTGTTGAGATGGGCGTCGCCGTGCATGATGCCGGGTTCGCCGTCGGGCGGACGGTTGGTCTCCAGCCACGCGGCGAGTTCGGTCACCGCGCGCAGCGACTCGGGCCGATAAAGTTCGTGCCGGTAACTCTCCAGCAGCCCGAGGAACTGCGGAACCTGGCGGGCCAGAAAGGATCCCGGCTTGCGTAGCTCCGCAAGGGGGCTGCCCTCCCAGTCGACGGTGCCCAACTGCGCCAGGCTCGCCGCATAGGACAGGCCCACGCGGTGCCGCATCACGGGGTCGACGACGTACGAATGCGCGACTTCCGTACCCGGGTTGAACCCGTCCACCTCCTCCATCAGGTAGAAGACCACGCCCAGCACGCTGAGGTCGGCGCAGCCCGTGATGAACCCCGGGTGCGGCACGTCGCTGCCTGCCAGCGTCCGCAACACCGCGATCTCGCGCAGCATCGTCTTGTCGCTCGTCGCTCTGGGATGCACGGGCGGGCGGCGCAGCACCATCGGCCGATCGTCGATGCGCAGATGGACAACGATGTTCTGCGTTCCGCCGGTGAGCGGGGCGACGTCGCCGACAGTCGATCCGAGCCGCTGATCGCGCACCCAACCCTGCAGCGCGGCCTGGTCGTCCTCGCTCAGCGTGGGCAGCACGGTCACGTCATCGGCCATGGCTGCCATCGTCGCCGTCAGGCCGTCGGGCGTCCCGCGTTCGACGAAAGTCGTTGTTCCGCAACGTCAGCGAAGGTCACCCGCCGATGGCGGTCACCCGCACCGGGGTGAACCGCCGCCGCGCGATGCGCCAACCCGACGCCGTGCGCACCAACTCGTCGTCGTAGAAACCGACGGCGCTGACGCGACCTCCATGAACTCGGTGACGGCGTCGACGCCGTTCCACGTACCGATCTCGCCGTAGTCGAGTTCGCAGTCGTCGGTGAAGGCGGTGCGAAACAGCGGCCAGTCGCGGCGGTCGATCCCGGTGGCGTAGCGCAGCAGGACCTCGGCGATGTCCTGGCGGTCTTCTCGTTCGGTCACGCGAGGTCTCCTTCGTTGCCCGTCGCTTCGCTCGCCCCAGCATTCGGATGGACGATGATGCGGGGCGGCCCGTCAGATCTTCTGGCCAGCTCGATGGCGTTCGGGACCTCGTCGAGGCCGATGATGGCCCCGACGCTGGGCATGGGGTCGAGGCTGCCCGACGCGATCGCGTCGAGGGTGCCGTACCAGTCCTGCGGCATGGGCCCACCGCCGAACTGTATGGTCACGCCCTGCCGCGTGGCGGTGGTGATGTCCAGCGTGTCGCCCGTGTACCAGCCTCCCGCGCAATAGATCCGGGTGCCCATCTCGACCGACTCGACGATCTTCTGGATCAGCCCGGCCGCGCCGACGCATTCGAAGATGATCGCCGGACCGGGCAGATGGCGCTGCGCCCGAAGCTCGTTGAAGACCTCGAACGGCGACTGCTGCGCCGGGTCGACCAGTACGTGGGCGCCGAACTCGTCGCGGGCCAGCTCGCGCCGCTCGGCCTTGAAGTCGGAGACCACGATGGGCTCGATGCCCCGGCTGGCGAGCGCGGCGACCGCGGACAAGCCGATCGCGCCTGCGCCGATCACGATCGGGATCTCGCCGGGCTGAACGTTCGCCGCCCGCACGTAGAACTCCCCCACCGCGAAGGCGTCGGTCAGCGACGCCGCGTCGAGCGAGACACCGTCGGCCACCTGCTTGGCCAGCATTTCAGCGACGACGAGGAGCTCACCGAAGCTGCCCTGCGCCTCGGGGTGCTGCCCGATGATCCGGGTGCCTCCGACGCCGCCGTCGACGAGCCGGATCGGTATCGAGGTGACGCGCGTGCCGATCGGGAACTGATCGGTGCATCCGGGGCCGTGCCCGATCACCTCGGCGACGAACTCGTGCCCGAGCACGATGTCACGGTCGTCGTCGTAGAGCGACCGTCCGGTGGGGTCGTCGATGGCGAGCGCCGGATGGTCCATGAAGTGAACGTCCGACGCACAGATCGCCGTGCTCAGCGTCCGGCACAACAACTCCCCGGGACCGGGCACGGGGTCGGGGGTCTCGCGGACCGTCAGCTCGCCGTTTCGCAACACCACTGCGCGCATGTCGCCGTTGCCTCTCTCGAATATTCGAGATACCTTCTCGAAAATACGAGACGACTCTAGAGACTGACGTGGGGAGGGTCAACATGCCCGATGCGGTGTCCCCGCCGACCGCCAGGGCCGTCGACGTGGTGGAGTTCGTCGCGCGGTGTACCGAGCCGCCGTCGTTCTCGGCGGTGGTGCGCGAACTCGAGCTCAGTCAGGCGACGGCCCACGCGATCCTGCGCACCTTGGACGACCGCGGGTGGGTGCGACGCGACCCGGTCGACAAGACCTTCTCGCTCGGGCCTGCCCTCGCCGCGTTGGCCGCACGCGCCCGCACCACGCGACCACTGGCCGACTCGGCGCGGACGGCGGCCTCCGCACTGTGGACCGAGCTCGGTCACGCGACGTCGGTGATCGAACGGACCGGCGACACGCTCGTCATCACCGCCTTCAACGGCGCGGCAGGCCCCACCGGCGTGCCCAGTGATCCGATCCCCTTCACGCCCCCCTTCGGCGTCGCATTCGCCGCCTGGGCCGCCCCAGCCGAGCGGGAGGCCTGGATACGCCGCGCGGCAGCCAGCGACGGGGCGTTGTACCAGCGGCTGGACGAAGCGCTGATCCGCACGCGCGCAAGGGGTTACGACGTCGACTGGACGACACCCGCGCTGTCGCAAACGGCACAGCTCGTCAGCCGCCTGGAGCGTGACGGCATACCCTCGCCGGTCGGCGACGTCATCGACCGGCTGCTCGTCGAGTGCCTCACGAACGGCGTTCTGCTGGAGGAGGATTCGCATCGCGTGCCACAACCCGTGGCCACCATCGCCGCTCCGGTGTTCGACCACGCGGGCCAGGTCGCCATGCTCGTCGCCGTTCACCCACTGGTGGCGCTCGACCTCGCGGAGGTGGAGACGATCGGGGCGCGCCTGACTGCGGCCACCACCGCGATGAGCGAGTCGGGCTAGCCCTTGCGCGCGAGCACCAACAGGTACTCCCACTCCATCGTCGACGGTCCGGTGAGGAACCTGTCACCGACCGCCGCGATGTCGGCGTCGAGCGCCGCCACCCTGTCCGCGTCGTCGCCGATCGCGCGGTAGGCCGAGATCGTCGGTCCGTAAACGGATTTGAAGTAGTCCCGGAACTCCGCGCCGTTGGCGAACGCGGTAACGGTGAGGGCGCGCCGTTCGGCGGTTACCACCTCGACCCGGTCCGAGAACAGGCGGCGGACGTGGTCCTCGTCGCCCCACAGCGGCGGCGATTGCACACCAGGAGGCGGCGGCGCGACGTGCGGCTTCATGGCGGCGAACAACTGACCGATCTGACCTTGCGGCGTCCAGCTGATCAGGCCAATGGTGCCGCCGGACCGGACGACTCGGATCAACTCGTCGGCCGCGGGCTGATGGTGCGGCGCGAACATCACGCCGATGCACGACATCACGGTGTCGAACTCGCCGTCGGAGAAGGGCAGCGCCTCGGCGTTGGCCTCGCACCACTCAAGTTCCACCCCACGCTGCTCGGCGATGGCCTTGCCACGCTCGAGCAGTTCGGGTGTCAGGTCGCTCGCCACGACCGAGGCGCCCGCCGCCGCCGCGGGAATCGCCGCATTGCCGGTGCCGGCCCCGACGTCGAGGACGCGGTCGTCGCGTGCGATCCCGCACGCCTCGACTAGGACGGGACCCAACGGGGCGACCAGTTCGGCGGCCACCCTCGCGTAGTCGCCCGTCGCCCAGATGGCCCGGTGTTTGGCGGCAAGTTGGTCGGCGACGTTCACCGATGCTGCAGTCATCTCGACTCCTTCGTTGCAGTTACGCCCATGATCGCGACCACGGCAGGCCCGCTCAAGTAGCAGATCTGTACTGGGACCGGTACTGAATCTGTACTAGTCAAGAGCGCCGGTGGGGCGTGTAATTGGGTCAGCGCGAAGGGCCGGAAGGAGTACTCACATGCCCGGATACGGCCAGTTCTGCCCCGTGGCCAAGGCGATGGAACTGCTCGACGAGCGGTGGACGATGCTCGTCGTACGGGAATTGCTGCTCGGCAGCAGACACTTCAACGACCTGCGCCGCGGAGTGCCGAAGATGTCGCCCGCGCTGCTGTCCAAGCGGCTCAAATCGCTCACCCGGGCAGGCGTGGTCGAGCGCGCCGACGTCGACGGCCGCACCGCCTACACGCTGACGCCCGCCGGGCAGGAACTCGTCGGTGTCGTCGACGCGCTCGCCACGTGGGGTACGCGCTGGATCGGCGATCTCGGCGAGACCGACCTCGACCCGCATCTGCTGATGTGGGACATCCACCGCACCATCCCGATCGACTCCTGGCCGCGATCGCGGACCACGGTCGCGTTCCACCTGGACGGCGTGGCGCCCAAGGCATCTCGGTGGTGGCTGGTGGTCGCCGACGGCGAAGTCGACGTGTGCGACTTCGACCCGGGTTATGACGTGGCGGGCACGGTGCAGACCAGCCTGCGGACACTCACCAGGATCTGGCGGGGCGACGTCGGCTGGTCGCATGCGCTTCTGGACGGGACCGCGGCGGTGTCCGGGCCCGCCGAGGTGCGACGTGCTATCCCGTCGTGGATCGGACAGGGCACCAAGGCCGCCGTACCGCGGCCGGCCTGAACCGAATTGGGGCTTGTACTCCAGGCAGGGTTATCGTCGCGGTCAGTCGAGCAGCCTGCGCGACGAGCCTCCCGAAGTAGCGATTTCGGCGCGCCTTTCGGGGTTGAACCCGGAAACGCGCGCCGAAATCACTCTATTACTTGGGGGCGAAGCGCTGACCCGCATCCAGTCGGAGGCACTGGCCGTTGAGCATCGGGTTGTCGACGATCGCGACGACCAGCTTGGCGTACTCCTCCGGCTTGCCGAGGCGCTTGGGGAAGGCGGCATCCTTGGTGAGCGCACTGGCGAACTCGTCGGGAATGCCCTTGGTGAGGCCGGTGGCGAACAGGCTGGGCGCGATGGCGAGCACCCTGATACCCAAGCTGCCGAGATCCCTTGCCATGGTCAGGCACATGCCTGCGATGCCGGCCTTCGACGCGGTGTAGGCCACCTGCCCGATCTGGCCCTCGAACGCAGCGATCGACGCGGTGTTGATGATGACTCCGCGCTCCTCGGCCTCGTCGTCGACCGGTTCCTGCTTGCTCATCTGGAACGCCGCCAGCCGGCTGATGTTGAAGCTGCCGATCAGGTTCAGGTCGACGGTGGCGCGGAACGAGTCCAGGCTGTGCGGGCCGTCCTTCTTGATGGTGCGTTCACCGATGCCGCCGCCCGCGGTGGTCACGATGATGTGGAGCCCGCCGAGCGCGTCGATCGCCTCGCCAAGGACCCGCTCAGTTCCGTCGAAGTCGGTTACGTCGACCTCGTGGAAGTCGGCGCCGACCTCCGCGGCAACGGCCTTGCCGTCCGACTGGGGCCGGTCCAGGATCGCCACGTTCGCTCCGCGTGCGATGAGCGTCTCCACTGTCGCCCGTCCGAAACCGGATGCGCCACCGACGACGATGGCCTTCTTCCCCGAGATCTCCATTTAGCTCCCTTTCCGCTGGGGGTCCTTTGCAAAATGAGGTCAGACTGTAAAGCAACCTAGCCGACCCCACTTCCAGTAAGGCTTTCGGGTCCGGGCTTTCGGTACCTTGGCGGGATGGTCGAACCAGCTGCCCGGCCCAGCGCCCTGGTGGGTGTCGCTTCGGCAGCGGTCGCCCTCGGCGTAACCCAGTTGGTCGCAGTTCCGTTCGGTCCGGGCGCCGACTCCAGAACTGCCGTCGGCTCCGCCGTCATCGACCTCACTCCGGGACCTGTGAAGGAATGGGCGATCCAACTGTTCGGCACCGCCGACAAGTTGGCGCTGACGATCGTCGTGCTCGGCTTCGTCGCCGTGATCGCCGCGCTGACCGGCCAACGCGAGACCGGCCGAATCCCGTTGGGCAGCATCGCGATCGCGCTTGCCGGCGTCGCGGGCTGCGCGGCGGTGCTCAGCCGAGCAGGCGGTTCGTGGGTGAACATCGTGCCGACGCTCGTCGGTACCGCCTGCGGCATCGCGGTGCTGCGCCTGCTCGTGTCGGGTCGGTTCACCGACGCCACTCCTCAGTCGGCCCGCGACGACGTGGCCGAAAGTTCGAAGACGGCCCCCGATCCGGCGCCCGACGGGGCGGCCACCGGCCCGAACGCCGCGCCCGACCCAGGACGTCGGCTCTCACTGATCACGATCGGCTTCCTGACCGCCGGGGCCGTGACTGGAGTGGCGGGCACGGTGTTGAACCGGCTGCGCTCCTCGGTGGCAGGCGACCGCAACGCCTTCGCGGTGCCGTCGGCCGCCACCACCGCTCCACCGATCCCCCCGGCGGTGCAGCCGGGCGGGGTGACGCTGCCGCCGTTCGTCACACCCAACGCCGACTTCTACCGCATCGACACGGCCCTGTCGGTGCCACAGGTCAGCCGGGATGAGTGGCGGCTACGCATCCACGGCATGGTCGACCGCGAACTCGAGTTCGGATTCAGCGACCTCGACAAGTTCGAGGTCGTCGAGAAGGTCGTGACGCTGACGTGCGTGTCGAACCCCGTTGGCGGCGACCTGATCTCCAATGCCACGTGGACGGGCTATCGGGTTCGGGACCTGTTGGCGCAGGCGGGGATTCGGCCCGACGCCGACATGGTGCTGTCGACGTCGATCGACGGCTTCACGGCGGGTACGCCCGTCGAGGCGCTCACCGACGACCGCGATTCGCTGCTCGCCATCGGCATGAACGGCGTTCCGCTGCCCACCGAGCACGGCTATCCGGCGCGGGTGGTGGTGCCGGGTTTGTACGGGTACGTCTCGGCCACCAAGTGGGTCGTCGACCTCGAACTGACGCGGTTCGACCGCGCCGAGGCGTACTGGACCCGACTGGGCTGGTCGGCGCGCGGCCCGATCAAGACCGAGTCGCGCATCGACGTTCCGCGCAGCGGACAGGACGTGGCCCGCGGCCCGGTCACGTTCGGCGGGGTGGCGTGGGCGCAGAACCGCGGTGTCCGCGCGGTGGAGGTCAGCATCGACGACGGCGAATGGCAGCCAGCCCAGTTGGGCGCGGAATACTCGAAGGAAACCTGGCGGCTGTGGAGCTTCCGATGGCAGGCCGACGAGCCCGGCACCCACGAGCTCCGTGTCCGGGCCACCGACGGCACGGGTGCGGTGCAAACCTCCGATCAGGCCGACGTCGTGCCCGACGGTGCCACCGGCTGGCACAGCGTGTCCTTCGCGGTGACGTGATCCCACGCTTCGCCTCACCGCGGCGGGTACGGTCGCACACCAATCTCACGAGCTTTCACGAGGTGGATGCAGCAGCCCGGAGGCCTACCGAGTACCGCGGTCCCCGGCGTAGATTTGGTCTCCGCTAGACGCCGCTCCGGTCCGTCCCACGAGGAGTACGAGCATGACCACGTCTGATGCGCTTCGTCATTCGAGAATTCGACTCAATCACGGATCCGGGGCGATTCCCATCGTCGGGTTCGGCACACTGATTCCAGATCTGCTCGAAACCAAACAGGCCACCAGCACTGCGTTGGAAGTGGGCTTCCGACATCTCGATTGCGCTGAGCGCTACCGCAACGAAGAAGCAGTGGGCGATGCGATACGCGAAGCAATCGAGGCCGGCGCGGTTGCGCGGGAGGACCTGTTCGTCACGACGAAGCTTTGGAACAGCAACCATCGGCCGGAGCGCGTCAAATCCGCCTTCGATGGGAGTCGCCGCCGACTGCAGATCGACTATCTCGATTGCTATCTCATCCATACGCCCTTCGCCTTTCAGCCCGGCGACGAGCAAGATCCGCGCGACGCGAACGGTCAGGTCATCTACGACGAGGGCGTGACGTTGGCGGAGACATGGCAAGCGCTCGAGCGCCTGGTGGACGACGGTGACTGCAGGTCTATCGGGTTGTCGGACGTCTCCTTGGCGAAGCTGCGGGAGATCGTTGCGGTGGCGCGGATCAAGCCGGCCGTCGTGCAGGTCGAATCGCATCCGTACCTCCCCGAATGGGAGCTACTCGACTTCTGTCGGGAGCAGGGGATCGTGCTGCTGGCGTTCGCAGCGTTGGGGCATTCGCTTGAGCCGAATGTGCTCGAAGACCCCGTGGTCACGGCCATCGCTGAGCGCGTACACATGTCACCGGCCCAAGTCGCGCTGTCCTGGGCTGCTCAGCGCGGGACCGCCTTCCTTACCACGTCGACCAAACCTCAACGTATCCGGGAGAACTACCAGATCTCGGCCCTCCCCGAAGACGCGATGACTGAGATTCGCGACCACATCACGGAGCAGGTCAGGTTCAACGCGGTGGTCGACAGCGGCGTACCTGGGTTCATCCCCAGGGCGCGGCAACCCGAAGTCGAGGGCCACCGATGAATCGCGTCGCGGTAATCACCGGAGCGAGCCGCGGAATTGGTGCGGCGACTGCGTTGACGCTGGCGGAGCGGGGGTTTCGGGTGGTCGTCAATCATCGCGCCAGCGCCCCGCAGGCAGCGGAGGTGGTGGCGGCGATCAGCGCCGTCGGCGGCGAGGCCGTGGCGATTCGGGCCGACGTCACCTCACCCGAGGACGTCGCCGCAATGTTCGACGAAACCGAACGGCGGTGGGGCCAGGTCGATGTGCTCGTACACAACGCATTGATTCCCTTCGATGTCACCTCGTTCGCCGAGCTGACCTGGGAGCAGGCTCGGCGGCAAGCTTGACCACGAACTGCATGCCGCGTTCCTGATCACCAAAGCCGTTGCGCCGGGCATGATTTCCCGCGGCTACGGTCGGCTGGTGTATCTCAGTACCGGGTTGTCCCGGCGCCCGCGTGAAGGGATGATCGCGCTGGGCACCGCCAAGGCGGCACTGGACCAGTTCGTCCGGTACCTCGCGTTAGATCTGGCGCCACACGGAATCACCGCCAACCTCGTCGCGCCCGCCACGGTCGACGAAACGAAGGTGACCGAGCAGTTGACGAGCGAGCAGCTGAGTCGAGCCTCGGCGCCACCAATCCCATGGGGCGCCTCGTCCGTCCCGAAGAGGTCGCGCGCACGATCGCCTTCCTGGCCAGTGAGGACTCCGGTTTCACCACCGGTCACTACCTTCCGGTCAATGGCGGCCTCGCCATGGACTGACGTCGGGGCTCAACCGTCGAATCAACGGACCGGGAAGGGCTTTCGGCATGCACACCATCGACCTGGCCTACGCAGGGCACGGCATCCACGAGGAACTCGTCGCCTACGTGGCCGACCAAGAGGGCTATTACCGGGATGAAGGCGTCCACGTCGCCATCCGCGACGGGGTGCACTGGAAGACCGAGCGCCTGCGGCGCGGCGCGACGATCGGCCTCGGGCGCACGATGCTGTCGCGGTTGACCGACGGGATCGGCTGGAGAGTGCTCAGTGTCAACACCCATCGTCCGCTGTTCTGGTTTCTCGGCGGTGCCGAGGTGACCTCCATGGCGGGGCTGCGCGGGCGTCGCCTCGCCGTCCACGCCGGCCACACCGCCCCGGGTTGTTTCGCCCGAATCGTCCTGCGCAAGCACGGCCTGGATCCCGACCGCGACCTGGACTGCGTGGTGCGCGATCCGGGCGACTACCAGATGGACCTGCGATGCCTTCGCGACGGGTCCATCGACGCGGCTTACGTCGGCAGCACGCTCTCCCCCGAACAGGTCGCCGAGGAAGAAGGTCTTCACCTGCTGACCTGGGTCGGTGATCACTTCCAGGTTCCCACCGTCGGCGTCGCGGTAGATCCCGTCCACGTCCCGCTGGACGACCCCGCGTTGCAGGCGCTGGTGCGGGCCAACCAGCGAGCCCTTAGGACCATCTCCGAAGGGCCTGACTTGGCCGTGGACTACATTGCCTCGTTTCTGAACCGACTCACGCGTGATGAAGCGCAGCAGCACTACGAACGCTACGTCGGCCCGTACTTCACCTCCGACGGCCGAGTCGACCTCGACGTCGCGCAGCAAGCGATCGATACGGTCGCGACCGAACTGGGCGTCACCCCGGTGGCGGCAGCCGAGATCTACCAGTCGGACTAGCAGCCATGGAGTGCGGCAACATGTTCCACGGCCCGCAACCGCTCGGGTCGCTCAGACGTGGCGGCTCATGAAGGCCAACACCTCGGCCGTGTAGCCCCACAGGAAGGTGTCGGGGTCGAGGCGAATGCTGGGTCCATGCCATCCCGGGGCGGTGTAGTCGTGCCAGCGGTGCGGCTGGGCGAGTTCACGCAGGGGGACCGTGAACACCCGTCGCGTTTCAACGGGGTCGGTCGGCGCGAGGGGGCTGGGTCGGTGCCAATATCCAAGCACCGCCGTGACGTCGAATCCGGACGCACGGATGAATAGGCGCGGCAGAAGAAGCAAGGGGCTGATCCGAGCGGGGTCGACGCCGGTTTCTTCGGCGGCCTCGCGCAGAGCGGTTTCAACTGGACTCGTGTCATCGGGTTCCCAGCTGCCGCCGGGGAATGAGATCTCTCCGGGGTGATCTCGTAAACCGGCTGCGCGTTGCGTGAGGACCACCTCGGCTCCGTCTGCCTCTGCGCGGCCCAGCAAGATCAGGACCGCGGCCTGCCGGTCTGCGATCTGGCGAGCGGGAGGGT
>CAWBRR010000004.1:0-461297 GCA_963791215.1 uncultured Actinomycetota bacterium
AGATCACCTCGAACTTGCGTGTGTTGGCGGTCGTCGACGTCTGGGCAATGGATGCACCCGCGAAGGTGAGCCCCAACGCCAACATCGCGACGACCCTGGCGAGCCATCCCAGCTTCCTTGTCATGCTCTGTCTCCTCGGGTTGGTGAATCCAACCTGCCGCCCGACAACGGGGCCTAGGTGGTCGTCTAGCGTATGCCGGTTGGACCCGTTTGGCGAGTCCCCGACGGCGACAAGCCCGACTCGACGCCTGGACCGGGCGTTGCCTGCCACGAGCTACTCGAGGACGATGCGCGGAAAGTAGTACGAGACGACCCAGTTCGGCACGTCGACGATCGAGCTGATGCGCAGGTCGGCGCAGACGCCTGCAGAGCATGTACGCGTCGACCGGCTCGTAGCCATAGCGCTTGCTCAGCAGCTCGACCATTTCGGAGACGGCCATGCGCGCACCGGCCATGAGGTCCGGGCCGATGCCGGTCGTGACCTCGTAGCCTCGCTTGTCGAAATGGTCGGTGACGGGACCTCGCGTCACGTAACGCGGCGAGCGCAGACGCGCGTCCTTCACGAGCTCGAACTTGAGCGCGACGTCGATCGGGCTCTCGATCGCGGTGCCGCAGACCTCGCCGTCGCCCTGCGCCGCGTGCGTGTCGCCGACCGAGAACAGCGCGCCTTCGACTTCGACCGGCAGGTAGAGCTCGGTACCGGCGCAGATGTCGCGGGCATCCATGTTGCCGCCGACGTTGCGCGGCGGAATGATGCTGTGCAGTCCCGGCTCGGCCGGCGCGACGCCGATCGTTCCGGTGAACGGCCTGAGCGGTACGCGGCCGCCCGGCCCGTACATCGCCGGCGTCGAGCGCCGGGTCGTAGTGCCAGTGGTGCAGGCGCGCGTGCGGGAACTGGTCGGTGAGCAGGCCGAAGCCCGGGATGTTGCCGGTCCATCCCCAGCCCGAAGGTCGCAGCTCGAGGATCGTGACCTTGAGCGCGTCGCCCGGCTTCGCGCCATCGATCCAGACCGGCCCGGTCACCGGGTTGACGCGACCGAGGTCGAGCTTCTCGAGATCCGTCGCCGTCGACGCCTTCGTCAGCTGGCCCGACGACGCGTCGATGGTCTCGAACTGCACGGTTTCGCCCGGCGCGATGCGCAGGCAGGGCTGGAACGCGTTGTTCCAGCCGTGGTGGATGTGGTTGCGGTGGATCGTGTGGCCCGCGAGCTCGCTCATTGGCGCGACTCCTCAGACGGCGACGGTCAGCGCGCCGTCGACGACCAGGTTGGTGCCCGAGATGCGGCTTGCCGCCGGGCTGGACAGGAACACGACCGCATTCGCCACTTCGGCCGGTGTGCCGAACTTGCCGGTCGGATTGGCCTTCAGCGTCGAGGCGAACAGGTCGGGCATGCCCTTTTCGATCGTCTGCCAGATGCCGCCGTCGAAGTAGGTGTTGCCCGGCGAGACGCAGTTCACGCGGATGCCCTTGCCGACGAGCTGCCGGCTCAGGCCCTTGGCGTAGTGGATCAGCGCCGCCTTGATCGCGCCGTAGGAGCCGGCGGCGAAGTCGACTTCGAAGCCCGAGACGCTCGAGATCAGCACGATCGACGGGCTGCTCGACTTCTCGAGGAACGGAACCGCGGCGGCGACGGCGTTGACGCTGTGCATCATGTCGGTCCGGAACGACTTCTCCCAGGAATCGGCGTTGTCGCCGACCGCGAGTGCGCTGACGTTGCAGACGAGGGCGTCGATGGCGCCGAGCTTGCCCGCGCTTGCCGCCACCCAGGCACTCAGGCCCGGCCCGTCGGCGACGTCGAGAGCCTGGCCGAAGGCGCGCACGCCCCCGGCCTCGAGCGCGCGCACGGTCGCCGCGACCTCGTCGGCCTTGCGCGCGCAGATCGAGACGTTCGCGCCTTCCGCAGCGAAGGCCTCGGCCACTGCCCGACCGATGCCGCGACTGCCGCCGGTGACGACGGCGCTCTTGCCCTTGAGACCCAGGTCCATGCGACGCTCCTCGTTGGAGCGTTCCATTCTGAGCGCCGGCGGCACGCATGTAAACGCGCGCGCATGCCCATGGTATGTTTGAACCAGGGCAATCGCGGACGGGGGTTCGGTGGTCAAGTCGTACGAGTTTCCGGCGGCGTTCCTCTGGGGCGCAGCGACCTCGGCCTATCAGATCGAGGGGTCGCCGCTCGCCGACGGCGCCGGGCCGAGCATCTGGCATCGCTTCGTGCGCACGCCGGGCCTCGTGCAGCACGGACACACCGGCGACGTGGCCTGCGACCACTACCGGCGCATGAAGGACGACGTCCTCCTGATGAAGCAGCTCGGGCTCAACGCCTATCGCTTCAGCATCGCCTGGGGGCGCATCCTTCCTTCGGGCCGCGGCGCGGTGAACGAAGGCGGGATGGACTTCTACGAGCGGCTCGTCGACACGCTGCTCGAGAACGGCATCGAGCCGGTGCCCACGCTCTTCCACTGGGACCTGCCGGTCGCCCTCGACGATCGCGGCGGCTGGCTCAACCCCGACGTGGCCGACTGGTTCGCCGACTACGCGAGCGCGATGTACCGGCGCCTCGACGGGCGAGTGAAGAAATGGACGACGCTCAACGAGCCCTGGGTGGTGACCGACGGCGGCTATCTGCACGGCGCCCTCGCTCCCGGCCACAAGAATCTCTACGAGGCGCCGATCGCGTCGCATCATCTGCTGCGCGCGCACGGCAAGGCGGTCCGGGCCTATCGCGCCGAAGGTCGCCACGAGGTCGGCCTGGTCGTCAACCTGGCGCCCAAGCATGCCGCCAGCGACAAGGCGGAAGACGTCGCCGCGGCCCGGCGCGCCGACGCCTACATGAACCGGCAATACCTCGACCCGGTGTTCCTCGGCTCGTACCCGGACGAGATGAAGGAGATCTTCGGCGAGGCCTGGCCGGAATGGCCGGCCGAGGACTTCGAGCTCATCGGCGAGAAGATCGACTTCGTCGGCGTCAACTACTACATGCGCGACGTGATCCGCCACGAGGAGCAGAAGTGGCCGGTCAAGACGGCGGTCGTGCCGCAGCCGCTCGTCGACCTACACCCAGACCGGCTGGGAGGTGTACCCGAAGGGCCTCACCGAGATCCTCGTCTGGGTCAAGCAGCGCTACGGCGACATCCCGCTCTACGTGACCGAGAACGGCGCCGCCTTCTACGACCCGCCGTGCGCCCGCGACGGCCGGATCAACGACCCGTTGCGGGTGGACTATTACCGCGACCACCTGCGGGCGATCCACGACGCGATCGAGGCCGGCGTCGACCTGCGCGGCTATTTCGCCTGGTCGCTGATGGACAACCTGGAGTGGTCGCTCGGCTATTCGATGCGCTTCGGGCTGGTGCACGTCAATTTCGAGACGCAGGAGCGCACGCTTCAAGGACAGCGCGCGCTTCTACGCCGAGGTGATCGCCTCGCGCGGCGCGGCGCTCGGCGCCGAGGGCTGAGGAACGTTGTAATTTCGTGCAGACATCACTTCGGGGGGCATCACCCACTGCACACGCCGAGGTTTTGCGTTCACGATCTCTGCTGAACGCATGCCCCGAGGTGTCCTGATCCGCCCCGGCTCGCCCTCGGCGCGCTTGCGCGGACTTCTTGTTCGACGCTTCTTTCGACGTTGCGATGATCGACCTGACTCGACGCCGTCTGCTGGCCCTGGGTGGCAACGCCGCCGCCCTCGGGATGCTCGGCGGCTGCGAATCGTTCTCTCAGTCGGTCCTGCTGCGCAGCCCGGTGTACGACACCAGCGCGGCCGACGCGGCATCGAATTCGGCGGCCGCGGTCGAGCCGCCGACGGGCGGGTCGCGCCCTGCGCTTCCGGCGCTCTTCGACGACATCGAGCGCCGCACCTTCGACTTCTTCTGGGCCAACGGCAATCCGGCCAACGGCATGGTGCCCGATCGCTATCCGAGCAACTCGCCGGCGAGCATCGCCGCGATCGGGATGGCGCTCACGGCCTACGTGATCGGCGTCGACCGGGGCTTCATCACGCGCGAGCAGGCGCGCGCGCGCACGCTCGCCACCGTCCGGTTCTTCCGCAATGCGCCGCAAGGGACGCAGCGGGTCGGCGTGACCGGGTACAAGGGATTTTTCTACCACTTCCTCGACATGAAGACCGGCCACCGCGCGCGCCGCAGCGAGCTGTCCACGGTCGACACGGCGCTGCTGATCGGCGGCATGCTGCACGCCCAGGCCTACTTCGATGCCGACCATCCCGACGAGGCGGAGATCCGGGCCCAGGTCGACGCGATCTACTGGCGCGTCGACTGGAAATGGGCGCAGGTGCGGGGCGATTTCGTCAGCATGGGCTGGAAGCCGGAGTCGGGTTTCATCCCGCACGACTGGCAGGGCTACAACGAGGCGATGCTCGTGGTGCTGCTCGCGCTCGGATCGCCCACCCACCCGGTCGGCGCCGAGGCCTGGACCGCCTGGACGAACAGCTACAAGGGCGCCTGGGGCCGCTTCATGGGCTACGAGCACCTGAGCTTCGCCCCGCTCTTCGGCCACCAGTACTCGCACCTGTGGATCGATTTCCGCGGCATCCGGGATGCGACCATGCGCGAGCGCGGCATCGACTACTTCGAGAACTCGCGCCGCGCCGCCTACGCGCAGCGGGCCTACGCCATCGCCAACCCGAAAGGCTGGTACGAGTACGGGGCGAACGTCTGGGGCTTCACCGCCTGCGACGGCCCCGGCAAGATGCACCTGACCGACCGCATGGGGCGCACGCGCTACTTTCTCGACTACTCGGCGCGCGGCGCCGGCCGCTGGGCCACCCTCGACGACGGGACGATCGCGCCGACCGCCGCCATCTCGTGCCTTGCCCTTCGCGCCCGAGATCGCCATCCCGGCCACCGAGGAAATGCACTCGCGCTACGGTCAGTACATCTATTCCAGGTACGGATTCTTCGATTCGTTCAACCGCAGCTTCACCGCGACCGACGTCGCCCTCTCCGACGGCCGGGTCGATCCTTCGTTCGGCTGGATCGCGAAGGACTATCTCGGCATCGATCAGGGTCCGATCCTCGGCATGATCTGCAACTATCGCAACCAGCTCGTCTGGGACGACATGCGCAACTGCGCGCCCCTGCGGCGCGGCCTCGCTCGCGCCGGGTTCACCGGCGGCTGGCTCGACCAGGACGCGTGATGCCCGGGGCGGGCGCCCCGGCAGGCGGCCGCGGGCGTCGCAGGGCGATCCGACGAATCGGCTGGGGATCGGTGGCGCTGGCCGGCTCGCTCGCCGGCTGCGGCCGCGGCAAGGCCGACCCGCGAGGGCCCGCTCGATTTCTGGGCCATGGGGCGCGAGGCCGAGGTGGTCGTCGAGCTGCTCGCGGCCTTTCGCGAGCGCCATCCGGGCGTGCAGGTTCGCGTGCAGCAGCTGCCGTGGACGGCCGCGCACGAGAAGCTCCTGACCGCCTTCGCCGGCGACGCCTTGCCCGATCTCTGCCAGCTCGGCAACACCTGGCTGCCGGAGTTCAGCGCCCTCGGTGCGCTGGAGCCGCTCGACGAGCGGCTGGCCGCCGCCGGCATCCCGCGCGACGACTACTTCGCCGGCATCCTCGACACCAATCGTCATGCCGGCGGCCGATGGCGCGAGCCGGCTTCTCGGCGTGCCGTGGTACGTCGACACGCGCCTGCTCTTCTATCGCAGCGACCTGCTGCGCGCCGCCGGTCATGCGCGGCCGCCCGAGACCTGGGCCGAATGGCGCGCGGCGATGCAGGACATCCGGCGGCTCGGCGGCGGCCGCAGCTACGGCGCGCTGCTGCCCCTCAACGAGCCCGATCCGCTGTTCGCGCTGTCGCTGCAGCAAGGCCCGGTGCTCGAGCGACGACGACACGCCGCGGCGCCTTCTCGCAGCCGCCGTTCCGGCGCGCGCTCGACTTCTACGCCGGCCTCTTCCGCGACGACCTGGCGCCGCGGATGGCGAGCGACGCAGGTCTCCAACGTGTGGGACGAATTCGCGCGCGGCCTGTTCGCCTTCTACGTCACCGGTCCCTGGAACATCGGCGAGTTCCGGCGCCGCCTCCCCGCCGAGCGGCAAGGCGACTGGGCCACCGCGCCCTTGCCGGGCCCGGACGGGCCGGGCGTATCGACGGCCGGCGGGTCGAGCCTCGTCATCTTCAGGGGCTCGCGGCGCAAGGAAGCCGCCTGGAAGCTGATCCGCTTCCTGAGCGAGCCCGAGACGATGCAGCGCTTCCACGCGCTCACCGGCGACCTGCCGCCGCGGCGCAGCGCCTGGCGGGCGCCGGCGCTCGCCGACGACCCGCCCTCGCAGGCCTTCGCCCGGCAGCTCGAGCGGGTGCGCGCCGCGCCCAAGATCCCCGAGTGGGAGCGTATCTTCCAGGAGATGCAGCTCACCGCCGAACGCGTCGTCCAGGGCCGGCAGGGCCCGGACGCCGCCTGCCGCCAGCTCGACGCCTGGGTCGATGCGCTGCTCGAGAAGCGCCGCTGGCTGCGCAGCAGGCGGGCATGACGAAGCACGGCGCCGCCGCCTGGATCCTGGCGGGCCCGGCGCTGCTGGTGATCGCCGTCTTCTTCGCGCTTCCGGTCGTCGCCGGCCTGGCGCTCAGCCTCACCGACTTCGACATCTACGCCCTGGCCGACCTGTCGACCTTGCGCTTCGTCGGCCTGCAGAACTACGCGCAGCTGCTGCAGACGCCGCTCTTCTGGCAGGCCCTGGGCAACACGCTGTACTTCGTGGTCGTCGGCGTGCCGGTGTCGATCGGCCTGTCGCTGGCCGCCGCCTTGCTGCTCGACTCCCGCTTCGCGCGCTGGCAGCCCTTCTTTCGCACGTCGCTGTTCGCGCCGGTGGTCACGACCGCGGTGGCGGTGGCCGTCATCTGGCGCTACCTGCTGCACACGCGCTACGGCCTCGTCAACCAGGGCCTCGAGGCGATCGGCCTGGCGCCGGTCGACTGGCTCGGCGACCCGCACTGGTCGATGCCGGCGATCATCGCCTTCGCCGCCTGGAAGAACTTCGGCTACAACATGATCATCCTGCTCGCCGCGCTGCAGGCCGTGCCGCGCGAGCTCTACGAGGCGGCGCGAATGGACGGCGCCGGCGCGCTGCGGCGCTTCACCGACGTGACGCTGCCGATCCTCGTGCCGACCTTCGTTCTGGTCGGCATCCTCACGGTCTCGGGCTACTTCCAGCTCTTCGCCGAGCCCTACGTGATGACGCAGGGCGGCCCGCTGCGCAGCACCTTCAGCATGCTCTACCTCATGTACGAGGAGGGCTTTCGCTGGTGGAACCTCGGCAACGCCTCGGCGGTGGCGTTCCTTCTCTTCGTCGTGATCTTCTGCGCCAGCTGGGTGATGCTGCGCTTCGATCGCGACGCGCCCGGGCGGCGATGAACCCGCGGCTCGCCGTCTGGCTCGTCAACGGCCTGCTCGCCGCGCTCGCGGCGTCGACCCTCTTTCCCTTGCTCTGGATGCTCTCGGCCTCGTTCATGGCGCCGGGTGCGTCGACGTCGCTGCCGACGCCGATCCTGCCGCCGTCGCCGACGCTGGAGAACTACCGCACCCTGTTCGGCGGCGTCGGCATGGGCCGCTACCTGCTCAACAGCCTGCTGATCGCGACCCTCGCCACCGCCATCTCGGTGACCTTCAATCTCATGGCCGGCTATGCGTTCGCCAAGCTGCGCTTTCGCGGCCGCGATGCGCTCTTTCGCCTGCTGCTCGGCGCCCTGGTGATTCCGGGCCAGGTGGCGATGCTGCCGCTCTTCCTGATGCTCAAGCCCCTGGGCCTGATCAACACCTACGGCGGCGCGATCGTGCCGGCGATGGCGAGCGTCTTCGGCATCTTCCTCGTGCGCCAGTTCGCCCGCGGCATTCCCGACGAGCTGCTCGAGGCGGCGCGGATCGACGGCGCCGGCGAGCTGCGCGTCTTCACGACCGTGGTCGTGCCGCTGCTGAAGCCGATCGTCGCGACGCTCGCGGTCTTCAGCTTCCTCGGCGCCTGGAACGACTTCATGTGGCCGCTCATCGTCCTCACCGACGATTCCCTGCACACGCTTCCGGTCGCCCTGGCCGGCCTGTCGCGCGAGCACGTGCAGGACAACGAGCTGATGATGGCCGGCTCGGTGGTCACGGTGCTGCCGGTGCTGCTGCTCTTTCTCGCCCTGCAGCGCCAGTACATGGAAGGCCTGCTCGCGGGCAGCGTCAAGGGATGAAGGCACTGCTGCCGGCGCTGGCGACGGTGATGGCGACGCGATGGCATCGAACGCCCGGGCGCAGGACGAGCTGCTCGACGACTTCGCCGATCCGGCCGCCTGGACCCTCTCGGCCAGCGACGACGTCAAGGCCGCGCTTCGCCCGGCCGCCGGACCGCACGGCAGCGCCCTGTGCATCGACTTCGACTTCGGCAAGGTCACCGGCTACGTGAGCGCCCGAAGGTCCTTGCCGATCGACTTTCCGGCGCGCTTCGAGTTCACCGCTGAACGTGCGCGGCGATGCGCCGCCCAACGCGCTGCAGTTCAAGCTCGTCGACGCGAGCGGCGACAACGTGTGGTGGGCGAACCGGCCCGACTTCCGGTTTCCGCGCGACTGGCAGGCGCATCGGTTTCGCCAGAGAGACATCGCCTTCGCCTGGGGTCCCACGGCCGACCGCGAGCTTCGCCGCACCGCCTCGGTCGAGCTCGTGATCGCCTCGGGCAGCGGCGCCGGCAAGGGCAGCGCCTGCTTCGACCACCTCGTGCTCAGGCGGCTGCCGGACACGCCCTCGCCCGACGAGCCGCGCGAGTTCGACAGCGTGACGGTGCGCTGGCCGGCCGGCGCGGGCCCCTCGCGCTACGACCTGCAGTTTTCCGACGACGGCTCGACCTGGCGGACCGTGCGCCACGTCGAGCGCGCTCGCGGCGACGTCCAGCACCACTTCTTCCCCGATGCGCAGGCGCGCGCGGTGCGCGTGCTGGCCGGCACGCAGCCGGCCGCGATCGAGCTCGGCGAGGCCGCGGATGCGAACGCGTTCTTCGCCGCGCATCGCCAGGCAGTCGCGCCGGGGCGCGTACCCGCGCGCCTACGTCGGCGAGCAGTCGTACTGGACCGTCTTCGGCGTCGACGGCGGACGCGTGGCTTCGCTGCTGAGCGAGGACGGCGCGGTCGAGCCGGTGCCGGGGGTCGGCGCGCTCGAGCCGTTTCTCGTCAGCGACGGGCGCGTCGCGAGCTGGGCCGACGCCCGCATCAGCCACTCCCTGCGCGACGGCGACCTGCCGATGCCGGCCACGCCACTGGCGCGTCGGCGATCTCGGCCTGGACATCGCCGCGTTCGGCGCCGGCAAGCGCCGACGACGCGCGGGCGGTCGTTCGCTACACGGTGCGCAACCTCGGCAAGCGGACCGCGCAGGCTCGCGCTCGCGCTCGCCTGGCGGCCCTTCCAGGCGAATCCGCCGACGCAGTTCCTCGCCCATCGCGGCGGCGCCAGCCCGATCGAGACCCTGAAGTGGGACGGCGGCGCCCTCTGGGTCAATGGCGCGCTGCGCCTGAAGCCGATGCAGCCGCCGAGCAGCGTTCGCCTCGAGCCGGCCGCGGCCGGGCCGGTGGGCGATTGGCTCGCGGAGGCGCCGCCGGCGGGCCGGGCGCTCGAGCGTCAGCGATCCCGATGGCTTCGCCAACGCCGTGCTGCGCTACGACATGAGCCTCGGTCCCGGCGAGCAGCGGACCATCGACGTCGTCCTGCCGGTCACGGCGGCGTCCTTGCCCGCAAGAGTCGACGTCGGCCGCGAGCAAGCCCGCGTCGCGGCGCGCTGGCGGGCCGCGCTCGACCGGGTCGGCATCGACGGCCCCGGCGAGGTGGCCGACGTCGCCCGGACGCTGCGCACCGCCCTCGGCCACGTCCTCGTCAACCGCAGCGGGCCGGCCTTGCAGCCGGGCGCGCGCGCCTATGCGCGATCGTGGATCCGCGACGGGGCGCTGACGTCGTCGGCGCTGCTGCGGCTCGGGCATGAAGACGTGGCGCGCGACTTCCTGCTCTGGTTCGCGCCGTTCCAGTTCAGGAACGGCAAGGTGCCTTGCTGCGCCACCGCGCGCGGTGCCGATCCGGTGCCCGAGAACGACAGCGACGGCGAATTCGCGTTCGCCGCGACCGAGCTCTGGCGCTACAGCCGCGACCGACAAGGCGATCCAGGCGCTCATCGGAGATCATCACCGTCGCCACGGCCCGTCGACGTCCCCACGGACCCAGCGACCGCAGCGTGAGCCGGTCGGACACTTCGAGGGCATCCGGATGGAGTTGCTCAGTAGCGCTCGCACGGGCCCAGGAAACACGGCCCGATAGCCGCCGGTAAAGGGAATCTGCTTCGCGGGCAGCGAGATTCGCACCACCCCCGATGGCAGTCGGTGCTGTTCGGCCTCCGCGCCGGGCACCACCAGGTAGACCTCGTGGCCGGCAGTCCGGTACTCCGCGCCGAGTCGGTCCACGGCGGTTCTCAGGCCTCCGGAGCGCGGGCCGTAGAAGTTCGCGACTTGGACGACCCGCATGGCTCGAATCAGAACCGTCACGCGTGTGCGGTCAGCGACGGGGCGCGAACGACGGGTTGAACTGATGGTGAACACCCACGGTCGACTCGTTCGACGTGCGCCGAACCAGCCGCTCCGACGAGGTACTTGGCGAACCAGTCCTGCACCCGCTGCCACGCGTCGGCGGCCGCCTTCGGGTCGTAGCGCTTCGCCGGTGTCGTTGAAGGACGCGTGATCGGCGTCCCTGCTCGACGACCGAGTCTCATTGACCAGGCCAGCCTTGGTCGCGCCTGCTCGGCGGCATCCTTCGACGAGGTGACCCTGGTGTCCTTGGAGCCGTACAAGCCAAGTACTGCAGCACCTTCGAGCCCACTGAAGTCCGGATTGTCGGGCAGCGGGCATGGGAAGAGGAACCGCGGCGGCCAACTGTGGCTCGCCCGATGCGAGCAGCCGCCGCACCATGCCGCCGCCCATGCAGAACCCGACGGCCGCCACCTTCACGCCGGGTGCCCGGCGCTGAAGTTCGGAGATCCCGGACTTGAGATTGGCCACCGACTCCTCCGGCGGGATCTTGGTGAGTTCAGCGGTCGCCTGCGCCGGATCGGCGAAAGTGGCGGTACCACCCTTGCTCGAGAGCAAATCGATGGCGAGCGCGGAGTATCCGATGCCCGCGAAGCGGCCTGCGACGGACCGCACCCAATCGTTGAGGCCCTTGTTCTCGTGGATGACGAGGACGGCACCCTTCGGTTGTTCGGGCTGGCGCCCAGGCCGCCTGAAGTTCACCGCTCGGACCCGCCCAGGTGATCGGCTCCGTCGCAACCGTGTGCTCTGATCCGGGCGGCGGTCCGGCCTCGCTCGACGGCGTGCCACTGGTGGACGGTGCGCTGCTAGTGGCCGACGCCTCGTTCGCGGGCTTTCGCTCCTCGCTGCATGCGGCGATCAGCGTGGTCGCCGCGGCGGCGCCGACGCCCAGCAGCGCAAGCCTGCGCAGCGCCACTCCCTCCGGGAGAGCAACCCATCGACGTGATCAGTGGCGATTTCTTCGGCGACGTATCGCTGTAGGGGTGTCATGGTCGCGAGTATGCCCCGGTCTGCTGAACTGCGGTTGGCGATGGCCTAGACACCTGATACTGGTGGAATGCCATGGGAGCCGGATCGCGCATCGCTTGCCGGGCGCGTCGCGGTGGTGCTGGAGCACCCCGCGGCGCCGGGCGGGGCATCGCCGCCGCGCTGGGCGAGGCGGGTGCGACTCGTCGTCTGCACGGGGCGCACGCACGAGACGGGACGGCTGCGGTCCGACTACGACCGACCGGAACCATCGAGGAGACCGCCCAACTGGTGGACGACCGGGTGGGGTGGGCGTCGCAGTGCCGACCGACCACCTCGACGTCGACCAGGTACGCGCCTTGGCCGAGCGGCTGCGCACCGTCTACGGGCGCATCGACATCCTGGTCAACGACGTCTGGGGCGCCGAGGTGCTCTAGGGACCACCGCGGACGTGGAACCGGCCGATGTGGGAACACGACCTGGCCGACGGCCTGCGCATCCTAGGCTGGGAATCGACACGCACCTGATCACGTCGCACTGCCTGCTCCCCCTGCTGACCACGCGGCCCGGCGGGCTCCTGGTGGAAGTCACGGACGGCACGGCCGAGTACAACGCGTCGCACTACCGGATCTCGGTGTTCTACGACCACGCGAAGGTGTCGATCAACCGGCTGCGCATACAGCCGCAGGCCGAGGATCTGGCGGCGTTCGGGTGCGCCGCCGTCTCGGTCACTCCGGGCTGGTTGCGTTCGGAGATCATGTTGGACAACTACGGCGTGACCGAGGGCGCTTGCGCTCGGCGATGCTTCCGGAACGTGCTGACGGAGGACCCGTCGCCCCGCCCGGGTTCGCCGAGTCCGAGAGCCCACGATTTATCGGGCGCGGCGTCGCCGCGCTCGCCGCGGATGCGGACCGGGCGCGGTGGAATCAGCGCTCCTTCAATTCTGCCGACCTGGCACCGACCTACGGGTTCACCGATCTCGACGGACGGCAACCCGACGTCTGGACCGCCAGTAGACAAATTTCTGGATCTGTTCATTTTTCGATTGACATCGTCGCGTCCCGCGCTGTTCCATGACTACGTGAGCTACGACACGATCATCCGCAACGGCCGCTGGTTCGACGGCACCGGCGCGCCCTCTGCTATCCGCGACATCGGAATCAGGGGCAGGTCACGTCGTCGCGATCTCCCCCGAACCCCTCGACGCGACCGACTGCCCGCAGCTCGTCGACGCGACCGGCAAATGGGTGCTGCCCGGCATGCTCGACATCCACCACCACTATGACGTCGAAGTGCTCGGCGGGCCGCGCTCGCGAAGTCGCTGCGCCAAGGGTGACGACGGTGATGCTCGGCTCCTGCTCGCTGTCGACCATCCACGTCGACGCAACCGAGGCAGCGACTTGTTCGGCCGGGTGGAGGCCATCCCCCGCGACTACGTCATCGATGCGGTGGATCGCAACAAGACGTGGACCCACCTGTGACGAATACGTCGGGCCCTCGAGGCGCGTCGCTCGGCCCCAACGTCGGCGCGTTCATCGGCCACTCCGACATGCGGGTACCGCCGTGATGGGGCTCGACCGGGCCACGCGCAAGGACGATCGGCCGACCCGGCGGGAACTGGCGCGAATGGAGGAGATGCTCGTCGAGGCGCTGCAGGCCGGCTTCGTCTGGATGTCGTCCATGCAGCTTGCTGTTCGACAAGATCGACGGCGAGGTCTGCCGCTCGCGGACGTTGCCCTCGACGTACGCCAAGCCCCGCGAGCTGCGCAGGCTGAAGTCGCTGCTGCGGCGGGCCAACCGGGTCTGCAGTCCGGCCCCGACATAAGAACCCGCTCAACCTGGCCTCCCAGGTGGCGCAGTCGCTCGGGGTGTTCCGCAATCCGCTCAAGACGAGCCTGTTGTCGGCGGCCGACGTGAAGTCGAACCCGTACGCGATCCTGATGATGGGTCCGCTGGCCCGGCGGTGGACGGTTCGGTGCCAACTTCCGGTGGCAGCACTTGCCCGTGCCGTTCGAGGTGTACGCCGACGGGATCGACCTGGTCGTGTTCGAGGAGTTCGGCGCCGGAGCCGCCGCGCTGCACCTGCGAGACGAGGTGGAACGCAACGACCTGATGCGCGACGAGATACTGCGCCGCAATTTCCGCAAGGACTACGAGAGCAAGCTCGGGGTCCGGGTGTGGCAGCGCGAGCTTCTGACGACGCGCAGGCATCGTGGCGTGCCCGACGCGTCGGTCGTCGGGCGCACCTTCGGCGAGGTCGCCGACGACCGCGGGCTGCATCCGGTCGATGCGTTCCTGGACCTGGTGCTCGAGCACGGCACCGCGTTGCGCTGGCGCACGATCATCTCCAACCACCGGCCCGACGTGCTCAAGAAGTTGGCCCGCGATCCAGGAGTCCAGATGGGGTTCTCCGACGCGGGCGCGCACCTCCGCAACATGGCTTCTACAACATGGCCTTCGCCTGCTGCGCCACGTCAGGGGCTCCGAGCGTTCCGGTGATCCGTTCATGACGGTCGAGGCAGCCGTGCACCGGCTGACCGGCGAGCTTGCCGACTGGTACCGCCTGGACGCCGGTCACCTGCGGGTCGGTGACCGCGCGGACGTCGTCGTCATCGATCCCGAACGGCTCGACGACAGCCTCGACGAGTACGCCAGGCCCACCGTCGACCAATACGGCGGCCTGTCGCGCATGGTCAACCGCAACGACGCACCGTGTCCGCGGTGTTCGTGGCGGCCGGGCCGTCTTCCTCGACGGGCAACCCACCGACCTCGTCGGCCGGCAGCGCACCGGACGCTTCTTGCGAGCGGCAGCACGGTCGCCCGCACTCGCCAAGCAGAAGGAGCAATTGTCCAGTGTCGGTTGAGGATGCGGTGTACGGATTGTGGAAGTCGCTGTCGGCGCGGGACTGGGACGAGGTCAAGTCCTACCTGTCCGACGACTGCATCTACCTCGACCGTGCCGGTGGGTCCGGGGGCCCCGTGAAGGGCCGGACGACATTCGTCAAGCGCCTCAAGATCGGCATCGAACCGCTGGCCTCGTACGAGAACTTCGATGGCCTGCTCGTCGACAACGGTGTCGACGCCATGTACGAGCATCACGAGGAATGGCACTGGACGACAGGCGAATCCGCCGTCCTGAAGTTCGTCTCCGTGCATCGGGTGGAAAACGGCAAGGTCACGCTGTGGAGGACTACTGGGACATGGGTGCGCTGGCCAACGCACGCTCCCCGTCGTGGCTGAGGACTTCGCCACCGCCGAGCATGTCGTGGGTATACGACGCCACCGGCGAGGTCTGAGCGGGGGCCTATGCTCTCGGCATGAGCGCGACGTCGCTGCCGCCCGGGCCAAGGTTGCCCCGGGCGGTGCAGGCCGGGCTGATGTTGCGGTCCTGGCCACGTACGTGGCGGGGTGCCGTCGTCGCTACGGCAAGGTGTTCACGTTGCGGATCTCCGGGATCGGAACGCTGGTATACGTCGACGACCCGGCGGACATCAAGGCGGTCTTTGCGGGCGATTCCGCGATATTCCATGCGGGCGAGGCCAACTCGATGCTGGCCAGGCTGCTCGGATCGAGCTCCGTGCTCGTCATCGACGGCGACGTCCGCCGCGAGCGGCGCAGGCTGGTGTTGCACCGTTCCAGCCGTGACGCGGTGGCGCGGCAGCGGGGTGATGGCCGACTCGCCGCGGAGAACATCGCGTCGTGGCCGGTCGGCAGTGAGTTCGCGGTGGCGCCGCGGATGTCGCAGCTGACGCTAGAGGTGATCCTGCGGACCGTCATCGGTGCGGAGCGACCCTCAACGCCTGGCCGAGTTGCGCGCGATCATGCCGAAGCTGCTCACGTCGAGCGCCTGGCAGACGTTGGCTGTCGCCAACCCGAAGCTCCAGCGGTGGCGGCCATGGCGAGCAGCTGTGCGCAGGCACATCGCCGAGGCCGATCGGCTGTTGTACGCCGAGATCGCCGACCGGCGCGCCGATCCGAAGCCGAATGAGCGCACCGACGCGCTGGCCTCGATGATCCTGGCCGGCGCGATGACGGACAGCCAGCTTCGCGACCAGTTGATGACGCTGCTGGTCGCTGGCCACGACACCACCGCCACGGCGCTGTCGTGGGCGCTGGAACGGCTGACGCGGCATCCCGACGTGCTGCGCAAGGCGATTCGGGCCGCGCATGCGCAGCGCGGCGGGCGATCCGGCGGGCGACGAGTACCTGGACGCGATCGGCAAGGAGGTGCTCCGGATCAGGCCCGTGGTCTTCGACGTCGGTCGCGTCTGACGGCTCCGACGGACGTCGCCGGTTACCAACTGCCCGCGGGCGTGATGGTGGCTCCCGGCATCGGACTGGTGCAGCGCCAGCGCCGAGTCGTACCCGACCCGGAACGCTTCGATCCCGATCGGATGATCGGCGCGACGCTCGGCCCGACCACGTGGCTGCCATCGGGCGGAGCAACGACGGCGCTTGGTGCGACGTTCGCGTTGGCCGAATTGCGGATCGTGCTTGCGGGAGGTGTTGCGCCGCGTGGAACTCGCCACGACGACCGCGCCCGACGAGCGGCAACACGTCAGGCGGTGATCCTGGTTCGCATCGCGGGTGCCGCATCCTGGTCAAGGCGGTCCATGCGGTGGCTTCGACTCCGGCGGCAGGCTAAGGCTACGGCTGAATTGCCGGCTCGGCCGGCGGCAGGCCCCGGCGCGCACCGGGGCGCGACTCAGTCCAGTCCGGTACACGCGCCGGGCGTTGGTGGACGCGATGAGGTCGACCACTCGCATGGCATCGCCTTCGGACCACTCGTCGGCTGTGACGAACTCCGTGAGCACGTCCGGATTCCGTTGCGCCACAGACGCGCTCCGAGATAGTGCAGTTCTGGCGGCCCGAACCCGTCCGAGAATAGAGCATTTTGCGGAACGGCGCCAGTTCGAGCAGTCGGCCGATGAAGCCCTTCGCTCGCGCACCGAGGTAGTTGATCGACAGACCGCCGTCGAGATATACGTTGTTGAATGCCTGAGTCAGGGTAGCCGGCCTCCCGCTCGAACGGGTAGCAGTGCAGCAGCATGATGGGGGTATCACATTGCAGCGCAAAGGAAGTCGCGCAGGAAGCGGATTTTCGCCGGTGGACAGGTCGCAGTCCCTGCCCGAATCCGACGTGAAACTCAGCGGCTTGCCCAGGGCCAGGGCGCGATGAAGGCCGAAGCGCAGCAGCACCCGATCGGTGAGTCGGCTACCGCCTTCGTCACGCCACCGCGCCGCTGCGTCGCGCACACTGGCCGCCGACGGATCCGACAGGTCGCCGACGAGCCGCCGCGCATGAGGATCGACTTCGTCGCGATCGCCCCGGGCGCAGGCCGCACGAGCAGTTGCTCGAAGGCCGCCGCGTACGGACGCGCGGGCCGCGTCCTCGGCAAGCGCGTCCTCGAGCGCACTCCTTCGTGTGTGTTGTGCCCAGACTCCGACATCAGGGCGGGTTCGGCGATGCCCGAGGAGACGGTGTCGACCAGCCAGTCCGACACCCCTGCTGCGCCCAGGAATGTGTGTCGCGGTCGTCGCGCTCGGTGCGACGATCCCAGGAACTGTCGCCGTCGACGTGGCGTGGCAGCCCGAGCAGCGGAAGCCAGCCGCCGACGCACGGCGAATCCAGCTGGGCGAATGCGGTGTCGAAGTCGGCGATGGGCTCGGTGTTCGCCTCGTTGAGCCCGTTCTCGAAGCGCCGGGCGGTTCCGGACTCCAACCAGAAGCCGTGTACGTGGTGGTCGATCAGCCGACGGATTCGACGTGGTCGTATCGCCGACGGCCGAATCACCTACACACTCCAGGACATCCGGAACTTCTGCGCCAGGTCGTTGTTCGGTCAGTTCCCCCGTAGGTCGCCTGCTCGATGGTCACCGCCGACGATCGCGTCGACCGCGGAGTCCCCGAGGATCCCCCGACGAGCTCCGATGCCGCGAGCGCGTCGATCACCTCGGTCTGAGCGCTCGGAAGCTGTGTCATCCCAACGGTTTCGCGCTCCCGTGCGCTGAGGCTGGTGGGATCTTGACGGTGACCTCCGGTGGCAGCGGCAGGTTGCGCTCGATGCCGTCGAGGGCGATCCCGAGGATCGCGGCGGCGGCGAAGAACGGATTCGCCGAAGGGTCGACGGCCTTGACTTCGACGTTGGCACCGTGGAAGTTGGCCGCACGGCGGCTTCCCGGTTCTCGGTTCCCCAGCAGACATGCGCTCCCGACCAGAAGCCGGGCTGCATCCGCAGACCCGAATATCGCCGCCAGCACGCCCTGGGCGGCGGGCAGGCCGGCCAGCAACCCGGCGATCACCGCCTGACCGGCCGGCGTCATCCCACCGGGTCCCGAGCCCCCGCCAGGTCGCCGCCGCGGGTGAGCGAGAAACTTGTTGGTGGGGCATGGATCCCACGCTCCCAGCGAACGGAACCGGTGAGAGGCTGGATCGCACCCCGTACCTGCGGGCGACCCTTCCGACGATGACGGCCGATCAGCACCAGCTGGATGTCCTGCCGCCGCCACCGGGGCGAGCGGCGCGAGCGAGAGCTCGAACTGGTTGAGGCCGTACTCGGGATGGAGTTGTTCGATCGCCACACCACGTTGCTGACGAAGCCCTCGTGCTCGAGCACGCCGGCCAGCGGCACGCGCCACAGTTCGGAGGAGTCGTCCGCCGTCGGGCCCGACGAGAACGAACTCGATTTCGTGGCCGACGAGCGCCTCGAAGCGGCCGCGGTCAGTCGTTCCTCGACCCGGCGCAACGTGCCGCGGCTCATCGGGGTGAGCCGTCCTGTGTGGAAGAAAGAACCTGGTGCCCAAGCCAATCCGTCGCCCAGTACCCGCACGGCGTCGGGATCGATGCGGATCCTCAGATCGCCGACCACGCCGAATGGCGTCACCGGTGACGACGCCGGCCTGGTCGATCGCGAAGACGTGCCACACCGGGCCGCGCCGAGGCCGGGGTCTACGATGTGATGCCCGCTACAGGCAGCGCCCACCAGGTGCGGATGACCGCGCCCACCAGAGCCACGACTCCGTCGGCTGCAAGTTGTGCGATGGCCGCCATGGCAGCCATTCTGCACGGATCAACCGTGAGCTACAGCGTGATCTTGCACCGGCCGATGTCCAGTGTGTGCAGCGTGCGACCCATTCCAAGCCACATCGCACAGGACAGCGCAAGGTCGGTCAGCAGTTCGTCGTCGAATTCTTCGGTGCACGTGGCCCAGAAAGTTCGTCGTCCCGCAGCCCGGTGTGGTCGCTGGCGAAGCGTTCGGTGGTCGCTGCGACGCGCTCCTGCGCATACTATCCGGGTGAGGTTCGCCACTCCGCCGCGTGGTCGTACAGGTCTTGTTGCGCCCGCGGCGACGGCCTCCGAGTCGCGGGCGTAGCAGCACCACACATTCGTTGTCCAAGTGATTACCACGCGCGCCAACTCCCTGCTCCATCGGGAGGCGGTTCTTGGTGTAGACCGCGTTGGTTAAACGGGCCATCGCGACCCCATGTCGGTCCGTCTCCTTCACCCATCCAGCTGGGTCGTCGTCGGCGAAGCTCATGGCGGCATCGTACGCCGAAAGAAACATTTAGCGCTTCTCGGTGTCAATGCGCGGTCGCGAGCTCGCTGCGGTCGGACCCCGGAGCGCACGGTAGCCGTTGACGCATCATCCGCGTCGATGTTGTTCGGCAAGGACGACCGGCGGCATCGCTTCGTAGAATCAGCATGCGCGCGATTTCGCCGGCCGATTCAGCGCGCATTCATGAGTCATTCCGGGCCCGTTGGGGAGCGCCCGGTGGTGACGGACGCTGTCAGGCTGCAGGGCGACCTGGCCCGCTTTGATTACCTCGCGGATGAGGGGCTGGCCGACGGCACGCGGTGCGGGTCGAGGCGACCGTTACTGCTGGAAGGCGAAGCCGGCGTCGGTAAAACCGAGGTCGCCAAGTGCTGGGCGCGCTGTTCGGCGCTCAGTGCTTGTGCGGCTGCAGTGTACGAGGGCATCGACGTCCCAGGCGGTCTACGAAGTGGGATTACGCGCGCCAGCTCGTCGACCTCAAGGGCGGACACCGGCGGCCCCGAGGCGCTGGCCGCGACCGAAGATGAGTCGTTCACCGAGAGGTTTCTGGTCCGGCGACCACTCCTGCGAGCGCTCGATCAACGCGACGCCGCCGCCAGGTTGCTTATCGATGAAATGATCGCGCCGACGAGGAGTTCGAGGCGTTCCCTGCTGGAAATCCTGTCCGATTTTCCGTGACGGTGCCCGAGTGGCACGTTCGCGCGGAGGTTCGCCCGTCGTTATGCACCTCCAATCGCACCCGCGATCTGCACGATGCGCTCAAACGGCGCTGTGTGTACCACTGGGTCGATTACCCCGACATCGACAGGGAAGTCGCCATAGTGCGGCTGCGCGTGCCCGAGGCGAGCCAGCGGCTGGCCCGGCAGGTCGCTGCCGCCGTCGGCGCGTTGCGGGAACTCGACCTCTACAAACCCCCCGGAGTGGCTGAAACGATCGACTGGGCGCGCGCGCTGGCCGAACTCGGCGAGCAGGAGCTCACCGATGTCGAGCACACCCTCGGCTGGGTCGAAGTACCGCGAAGACATCCAGAAGACAAAGGCCGCAGGAGTTGACGCCATCGTGCGGGCGGCGGCCGCCGACGGTGTCTGACGGCGCGGATCGGCTCGCGGTGATCTTCGCGCGCCGGCTGCGGGCCGAGGCACGCCCCTCGGCATCGCCCTCGACGACGAACAGCGCCACCGAACCGTGGGGACGGTGATGCCTTCGGCCCGCAGCCGGCGCGCGAAGATCACCGCGAGCCGATCCACGCCGTCGGCGCCACCGTCGGCGGCCGCCGCCCGCACGATGGCGTCGACTCCTGCGGCCTTGTCTTCTGGATGTCTTCGCGGTCTTCAGCACCCAGCCGAGGGTGTGCTCGACATCGGCTTCGGTGAGCTCCTGCTCGCCGAGTTCGGCCAGCGCGCGCGCCCAGTCGATCGTTTCAGCCACTCCGGGGGGTTTGTAGAGGTCGAGCTCCCGCAACGCGCCGACGGCGGCAGCGACCTGCCGGGCCAGCCGCTGGCTCGCCTCGGGCACGCGCAGCCGCACTATGGCGACTTCCCTCTCGATGTCGGGGTGATCGACCCAGTGGGTCAGGCAGCGCCGTTTGAGGGCGTCATGCAGATCGCGGGTGCGATGGAGGTTACGACCACGACCGGCGGAACCTCCGCGGCGACGTTCCCAGGTCGGGCACCGTCACGGCGAAATCGGACAGGATTTCCAGCAGGAACGCCTCGATTTCGTCGTCGGCAAGGTCGATTTCGTCAATGGGGCAGCACTGGCGAAGGACCGTCGCGGTTGTCGAGGGCTCGCAGGAGTCGGTCGCCGGACCAGGAACCTCTCGGAGAACAGCTCGTCTTCGGCGGCGGCCAGAGCCTCCCGGCCACCGGTTTCCGCCGCTTTGAGGTGCAGCAGCTGGCGGGCGTAATCCCATTCGTAGACCGCCTGGGACACGTCGATGCCCTCGTAGCACTGCAGCCGCAACAGCTCCGCCCCCGACAGCGCGCAAGGCTCGGCGACCTCGGTTTTGCCGGCCCCGGCTTCACCCTCCAGCAGTAACGGTCGCCTCAACCGCACGGCGAGATGGATTGCGGTGGGCAGCCCCTGATCCGCGAGGTGACCGAAGCGGGCCAGGTCGCCCTGCAGCTTGCTGACAGCGTCCGATCACCACCCGGGCGCTCCCCAACGGGCCCGGAATGACTCATGAATGCGCGCTGAATCGGCCGGCGAAATCGCGCGCATGCTGGTCACTCTACGAAGCGATGACGCCGGTCGTGTCGTCCTTGCCGAACAACGGCCAAAGTCGACGCGGATGATGCGTCAACGGCTACCGTGCGCTCGGGGTGTGTGCGGACCGCAGCGAGCTCGCGACCGCGCATTGACACCAAACTAGAACGTGTTCCAGAAATGTCGCTTTCGGCGTACGATGCCGCCATGAGCCGAATTGGAGACTTCGCCGACGACGACGCCGCTGGATGGGTGACGAAGTCGCCCGACATCGGGGTCGCGATGGCCCGTTTCACCAACGCGGTCTACACCAAGAACCGCCTTCCGATGAGGGTGCGGGAGTTGGCGCGCATGGTGATCGCGTTGGACAACGAATGTGTGGTGTGCCAGAACACCCGCGACTCGGAGGGCGTCGCCGCGGGCGTGGACGAAGACCTGTACGACCACGCGGCGGAGTGGCGAACCTGGCCCGGATACAGTGCGCAGGAGCGCGTCGCAGCCGAGTTCGCCGAACGCTTCGCCAGCGACCACACCGGGCTGCGCGACGACGAAGACTTCTGGGCCCGGTGCACCGAAGAATTCGACGACGAACTGCTGACCGACCTTGCGCTGTCCTGTGCGATGTGGCTTGGAATGGGTCGCACGCTGCGCACGCTGGACATCGGCCAGAGCTGCAAGATCACGCTGTAGCTCACGGCTGATCCGTGCAGAATGGCTGCCATGGCGGCCATCGCACAACTTGCAGCCGACGGAATCGTGGCTCTGGTGGGCACGGTGGTCAATCCGGCCGGCCTCGTGCACGCCAAGACGGTGCCGCTGTCACGGGCATCGGCGTTCGTAGACCCCGGCCTCGGCGCAAGCCCAGTGTGGCACGTCTTCGCGATCGACCAGGCCGGCGTCGTCACCGGTGACGCCATTGGCGTGGTCGGCGATCTGAGGATCCGCATCGATCCCGACGCCGTGCGGGTACTGGGCGACGGATTGGCTTGGGCACCAGGTTCTTTCTTCACACAGGACGGCTCACCCGATCCGTTCTGCAGCCGCGGCACGTTGCGCCGGGTCGAGGAACGACTGACCGCGGCCGGCTTCGAGGCGCTCGTCGGCCACGAAATCGAGTTCGTTCTCGTCGGGCCCGACGGGGCACGACTGCCCTCCGAACTGTGGGCGCAGTACGGGCTGGCAGGCGTGCTCGAGCACGAGGGCTTCGTCCGCGACGTGCTCGAGGCGGCGGCCGCGTCGGGTGTGGCGATCGAACAACTCCATCCCGAGTACGGCCTCAACCAGTTCGAGCTCTCGCTGGCGCCGCTCGCCCCGGTGGCGGCGGCAGATCAGCTGGTGCTGATGCGCATCATCGTCGGAAGGGTCGCCCGCAGGTACGGGGTGCGATCCAGCCTCTCACCGGTTCCGTTCGCTGGGAGCGTCGGATCCGGTGCCCACCAACACTTCTCGCTCACCCGCGGCGGCGAGCCCATCTTCGCGGGGGGCTCGGGACCCGGTGGGATGACGCCGGCTGGTCAGGCGGCGATCGCCGGGTTGCTGGCCGGCCTGCCCGCCGCCCAGGGCGTGCTGAGCGGCTCGATCCTCTCGGGTCTGCGGATGCAGCCCGGCTTCTGGTCGGGAGCGCATGTCTGCTGGGGAACCGAGAACCGGGAAGCCGCCGTGCGGTTCGTCGCGGGCGGTGCGGCCAATCCCCACGGTGCCAACGTCGAAGTCAAGGCCGTCGACCCTTCGGCGAATCCGTACTTCGCCACGGCCGCGATCCTCGGGATCGCCCTCGACGGCATCGAGCGCAACCTGCCGCTGCCACCGGAGGTCACCGTCAATCCCGCCAGCCTCAGCGAACGGGAGCGCGAAACCGTTGGGATGACGCAGCTTCCGAGCGCTCAGACCGAGGTGATCGACGCGCTCGCGGCATCGGAGCTCGTCCGGGGGATCCTCGGGGACTCCGCGGTCGACGCGATCGTCGCAGTGAGGCGATACGAGCAGGCGACCTACGGGGAACTGACCGACGACGAGCTGGCGCAGAAGTTCCGGATGTCCTGGAGTGTGTAGGTGATTCGGCCGTCGGTCGATGCGTTGGCAGACCACGTCGAATCCGTCCGGCTGATCGACCACCACGTGCACGGCTTCTGGTTGGAGTCCGGGGACCGCCGGCGCTTCGAGAACGGGCTCAACGAGGCGAACACCGAGCCCATCGCCGACTTCGACACCGCATTCGACACCCAGCTTGGATTCGCCGTGCGTGCGCACTGCGCTCCGCTGCTCGGGCTGCCGCGCCACGTCGACGGCGACACCTACTGGGATCGTCGCACCGAGCGCGACGACCGCGACCTGGCGCGCACATTCCTGGGCGCGGCGGGGGTGTCGGACTGGCTGGTCGACACCGGATTCTCCTCGGGCATCGCCGAACCCGCCCTGATGTCGGAGGTCTCGGGCGCCGACGCACACGAGGTGCTGCGGCTCGAGACGCTTGCCGAGGACGCGGCCCGCGCGTCCGGCGACTACGCGGCGGCCTTCGACGAGCTGCTACATGCGCGCTGCGCCGGGGCGATCGCGACGAAGTCGATCCTGGCCTACCGCGGCGGGTTCGTCGGCGACCTGTCGGATCCGTCGGCGGCCAGTGTGCGCGACGCCGCCGCGCGGTGGCGCGACGAAGGCGGTACCCGACTCACCGATCGGGTGCTGCTGCGCTTCGGCCTTCATCGCGCCCTGGCCCTGGGCAAGCCGCTGCAGTTTCACGTCGGATTCGGCGACCGGGACTGCGACCTGTCCACGGCGAATCCGCTTCACCTGCGCGACTTCCTTTGCGCTGCAGGCGATACCCCCATCATGCTGCTGCACTGCTACCCGTTCGAGCGGGAGGCCGGCTACCTGGCTCAGGCGTTCAACAACGTGTATCTCGACGGCGGTCTGTCGATCAACTACCTCGGTGCGCGGGCGAAGGGCTTCATCGGCCGACTGCTCGAACTGGCGCCGTTCCGCAAGATGCTCTATTCCTCGGACGGGTTCGGGCCGCCAGAACTGCACTATCTCGGAGCGCGTCTGTGGCGCAACGGAATCCGGGACGTGCTCACGGAGTTCGTCACAGCCGACGAGTGGTCCGAAGGCGATGCCATGCGAGTGGTCGACCTCATCGCGTCCACCAACGCCCGGCGCGTCTACGGACTGGACTGAGTGCGCCCCTTCGCGCCGGGGCACGCCGCCGGCCGAGCCGGCAATTCAGCCGAGCCTCACCTGCCGCCGGAGTCGAAGCCACCGCGTGGATCGCCTTGACCGGATGCGGGCACCGCGATGCGGAACCAGGATCACCGCCTTGACGCGTTGCCGCTCGTCGGGCGCCGTCGTCGTGGCGAGTTCCACGCGGCGCAACACCTCCCGCAACACGATCCGCAATTCGGCCAACGCGAACGTCGCACCAAGACAGCGTCGGTTGCCTCCGCCGAACGGCAGCCACGTGGTCGGGCCGAAGCGTCGCGCCGATCATCCGATCGGGATCGAAGCGTTCCGGGTCGGGGTACGACTCGGCGCTGGCGTGCACCAGCCCGATGCCGGGAGCCACCATCACGCCCGGCGGGCAGCCGGTAACCGGCGACGTCCGTCGGAGCCGTCAGTACGCGACCGACGTCGAAGACCACGGGCCTGATCCGGAGCACCTCCTTGCCGATCGCGTCCAGGTACTCGTCGCCCGCCGGATCGCCCGCCGCGCTGGCATGCGCGGCCCGAATCGCCTTGCGCAGCACGTCGGGATGCCGCGTCAGCCGTTCCAGCGCCCACGACAGCGCCGTGGCGGTGGTGTCGTGGCCAGCGACCAGCAGCGTCATCAACTGGTCGCGAAGCTGGCTGTCCGTCATCGCGCCGGCCAGGATCATCGAGGCCAGCGCGTCGGTGCGCTCATTCAGCTTCGGATCGGCGCGCCGGTCGGCGATCTCGGCGTACAACAGCCGATCGGCCTCGGCGATGTGCCTGCGCACCGCTCGCCATGGCCGCCACCGCTGGAGCTTCGGGTTGGCGACAGCCAACGTCTGCCAGGCGCTCGACGTGAGCAGCTTCGGCATGACCGCGCGCAACTCGGCCAGGCGTTGAGGGTCGCTCGCACCGATGACGGTCCGCAGGATCACCTCTAGCGTCAGCTGCGACATCCGCGGCGCCACCGCGAACTCACTGCCGACCGGCCACGACGCGATGTTCTCCGCGGCGAGCTCGGCCATCACCCCGGCCTGCCGCGCCACCGCGTCACGGTGGAACGGTGCCAACACCAGCCTGCGCCGCTCGCGGTGGACGTCGTCGTCGATGACGAGCACGGAGCTCGATCCGAGCAGCCCGGCCAGCATCGAGTTGGCCTCGCCCGCATGGAATATCGCGGGATCGCCCGCAAAGACCGCCTTGATGTCCGCCGGGTCGTCGACGTATACCAGCGTTCCGATCCCGGAGATCCGCAACGTGAACACCTTGCCGTAGCGACGACGGCACCCCGCCACGAACCGTGGCCAGGACCGCAACATCAGCCCGGCCTGCACCGCCCGGGGCAACCTTGGCCCGGGCGGCAGCGACGTCGCGCTCATGCCGAGAGCATAGGCCCCCGCTCAGACCTCACCGGTGGCGTCGTATACCCACGACATGTCGGCGGTGGCGAAGTCCTCCAGCCACGACGGCGGGAGCGTGGTTGGCCAGCGCACCCATGTCCCAGTAGTCCTTCCACAGCGTGACCTTGCCGTTTTCCACCCGATGCACGGAGACGAACTTCAGGACGGCGGATTCGCCTGTCGTCCAGTGCCATTCCTCGTGATGCTCGTACATGGCGTCGACACCGTTGTCGACGAGCAGGCCGTCGAAGTTCTCGTACGAGGCCAGCGGTTCGATGCCGATCTTGAGGCGCTTGACGATGTCGTCCGGGCCCTTCGCGGCGGCCCCCGGACCCACCGGCACGTCGAGGTAGATGCAGTCGTCGGACAGGTAGGACTTGACCTCGTCCCAGTCCCGCGCCGACAGCGACTTCCACAATCCGTACACCGCATCCTCAACCGACACTGGACAATTGCTCCTTCTGCTTGGCGAGTGCGGGCGACCGGTGTGCCGCTCGCAAGAAGCGTCCGGTGCGCTGCCGCCCGACGAGGTCGGTGGGTTGCCCGTCGAGGAAGACGGCCCGGCCGCCCACGAACACCGCGGACACGGTGTCGTCGTTGCGGTTGACCATGCGCGACAGGCCGCCGTATTGGTCGACGGTGGCCTCGGCGTACTCGTCGAGGCTGTCGTCGAGCCGTTCGGGATCGATGACGACGACGTCCGCGCGGTCACCGACCCGCAGGTGACCGGCGTCCAGGCGGTACCAGTCGGCAAGCTCGCCGGTCAGCCGGTGCACGGCTGCCTCGACCGTCATGAACGGATCACCGGAGCGCTCGGAGTCCCTGACGTGGCGCAGCAGGCGAAGGCCCATGTTGTAGAAAGCCATGTTGCGGAGGTGCGCGCCCGCGTCGGAGAACCCCATCTGGACTCCTGGATCGCGGGCCAACTTCTTGAGCACGTCGGGCCGGTGGTTGGAGATGATCGTGCGCCAGCGCAACGCGGTGCCGTGCTCGAGCACCAGGTCCAGGAACGCATCGACCGGATGCAGCCCGCGGTCGTCGGCGACCTCGCCGAAGGTGCGCCCGACGACCGACGCGTCGGGGCACGCCACGATGTCCGCGTCGTAGAAGTCGCGCTGCCACACCCGGACCCCGAGCTTGCTCTCGTAGTCCTTGCGGAAATTGCGGCGGTAGGCCTCGTCGCGCATCAGGTCGTTGCGTTCCACCTCGTCTCGCAGGTGCAGCGCGGCGGCTCCGGCGCCGAACTCCTCGAACACGACCAGGTCGATCCCGTCGGCGTACACCTCGAACGGCACGGGCAGGTGCTGCCACCGGAAGTTGGCACCGAACCGGTTCACCAGCCGGGCCAGCGGACCCATCATCAGGATCGCGTACGGGTTCGACTTCACGTCGGCCGCCGACAACAGGCTCGTCTTGAGCGGATTGCGGAACACCCCGAGCGACTGCGCCACCTGGGAGGCCAGGTTGAGCGGGTTCTTGATGTCGGGGCCGGACTGCATGACCCGGTTGGCCCGCCGCAGCAGCGACTTCAGCCTGCGCAGTTCGCGGGGCTTGGCGTACGTCGAGGGCAACGTCCGCGAGCGGCAGACCTCGCCGTCGATCTTGTCGAACAGCAGCTGCATGGACGACATCCCGACGAAGCCGGCCTGCAGCGCCTCGACGAGCATCTCCTCCATTCGCGCCAGTTCCCGCCGGGTCGGCCGATCGTCCTTGCGCGTGGCCCGGTCGAGCCCCATCACGGCGGTCCGCATGTCGGAGTGGCCGATGAACGCGCCGACGTTGGGGCCGAGCGGACGCGCCTCGAGGGCCTCGACGTATTCGTCACAGGTGGTCCACGTCTTGTTGCGATCCACCGCATCGATGACGTAGTCGCGGGGGATGGCCTCCACCCGGCCAAACAAGTCGCCTGCCTCGGTTGCGTCGACGTGGATGGTCGACAGCGAGCAGGAGCCGAGCATCACCGTCGTCACCCCGTGGCGCAGCGACTCCGCGAGCGCAGGGCCGCCGAGCACTTCGACGTCGTAGTGGGTGTGGATGTCGAGCATGCCGGGCAGCACCCATTTGCCGGTCGCGTCGACGAGCTGCGGGCAGTCGGTCGCGTCGAGGGGTTCGGGGGAGATCGCGACGACGTGACCTGCCCTGATTCCGATGTCGCGGATGGCAGAGGGCGCGCCGGTGCCGTCGAACCAGCGGCCGTTGCGGATGATCGTGTCGTAGCTCACGTAGTCATGGAACAGCGCGGGACGCGACGATGTCAATCGAAAAATGAACAGATCCAGAAATTTGTCTACTGCGCGGTCCAGACGTCGGGTTGCCGTCCGTCGAGATCGGTGAACCCGTAGGTGCGTGCCAGGTCGGCAGAATTGAAGGAGCGCTGATTCCACCGGGCCCGGTCCGCATCCGCGGCCAGCGCGGCGACGCCGCGCCCGATGAATCGTGGGCTCTCGGACTCGGCGAACCCGGGCGGGGCGACGGGTCCTCCGTCAGCACGTTCCGGATTCATCGCCGAGCGCCAAGCGCCCTCGGTCACGCCGTAGTTGTCCAACATGATCTCCGAACGCAACCAGCCCGGAGTGACCGAGACGGCGGCGCACCCGAACGCCGCCAGATCCTCGCCCTGGCTGTACGCGAGCCGGTTGATCGACACCTTCGCGAGGTCGTAGAACACCGAGATCCGGTAGTGCGACGCGTTGTACTCGGCCGTGCCGTCCGTGACTTCCACCAGGAGCCCGCCGGGCCGCGTGGTCAGCAGGGGGAGCAGGCAGTGCGACGTGATCAGGTGCGTGTCGATTCCCAGCCTCAGGATGCGCAGGCCGTCGGCCAGGTCGTGTTCCCACATCGGCCGGTTCCACGTCCGCGGTGGTCCCTTGAGAATCTCGGCGCCCCAGACGTCGTTGACCAGGATGTCGATGCGCCCGTAGACGGTGCGCAGCCGCTCGGCCAAGGCGCGTACCTGGTCGACGTCGAGGTGGTCGGTCGGCACTGCGACGCCCACCCCACCCAGGTCGTCCACCAGTTGGGCGGTCTCCTCGATGGTCTCCGGTCGGTCGTAGTCGGACCGCAGCCGTCCCGTCTCGCTGGTGCGCCCCGTGCAGACGACGGTCGCGCCCGCCTCGCCCAGCGCGGCGGCGATGCCCCGCCCGGCGCCGCGGGTGGCTCCAGCGACCACCGCGACGCGCCCGGCAAGCGATGCGCGATCCGGCTCCCATGGCATTCCACCAGTATCAGGTGTCTAGGCCATCGCCAACCGCAGTTCAGCAGACCGGGGCATACTCGCGACCATGACACCCCTACAGCGATACGTCGCCGAAGAAATCGCCACTGATCACGTCGATGGGTTGCTCTCCCGGAGGGAGGCGCTGCGCAGGCTTGCGCTGCTGGGCGTCGGCGCCGCCGCGGCGACCACGCTGATCGCCGCATGCAGCGAGGAGCGAAAGCCCGCGAACGAGGCGTCGGCCACTAGCAGCGCACCGTCCACCAGTGGCACGCCGTCGAGCGAGGCCGGACCGCCGCCCGGATCAGAGCACACGGTTGCGACGGAGCCGATCACCTGGGCGGGTCCGAGCGGTGAACTTCAGGCGGCCTGGGCGCCAGCCCAACAACCGAAGGGTGCCGTCCTCGTCATCCACGAGAACAAGGGCCTCAACGATTGGGTGCGGTCCGTCGCAGGCCGCTTCGCGGGCATCGGATACTCCGCGCTGGCCATCGATCTGCTCTCGAGCAAGGGTGGTACCGCCACTTTCGCCGATCCGGCGCAGGCGACCGCTGAACTCACCAAGATCCCGCCGGAGGAGTCGGTGGCCAACCTCAAGTCCGGGATCTCCGAACTTCAGCGCCGGGCACCCGGCGTGAAGGTGGCGGCCGTCGGGTTCTGCATGGGCGGCGGCATGGTGTGGCGGCTGCTCGCATCGGGCGAGCCACAGTTGGCCGCCGCGGTTCCTTTCTACGGCCCGCTGCCCGACAATCCGGACTTCAGTGGCTCGAAAGGTGCTGCAGTACTTGGCTTGTACGGCTCCAAGGACACCAGGGTCACCTCGTCGAAGGATGCCGCCGAGCAGGCGCTGACCAAGGCTGGCCTGGTCAATGAACTCGTCGTCGAGCAGGACGCCGATCACGCGTTCTTCAACGACACCGGCGAGCGCTACGACCCGAAGGCGGCCGCCGACGCGTGGCAGCGGGTGCAGGACTGGTTCGCCAAGTACCTCGTCTGAGCCGCTGTCGGCGCACGTCGAACGGGTCGACCGTGGGTGTTCACCATCAGTTCAACCCGTCGTTCGCGCCCCGTCGCTGACCGCACACGCGTGACGGTTCTGATTCGAGCCATGCGGGTCGTCCAAGTCGCGAACTTCTACGGCCCGCGCTCCGGAGGCCTGAGAACCGCCGTGGACCGACTCGGCGCGGAGTACCGGACTGCCGGCCACGAGGTCTACCTGGTGGTGCCCGGCGCGGAGGCCGAACAGCACCGACTGCCATCGGGGGTGGTGCGAATCTCGCTGCCCGCGAAGCAGATTCCCTTTACCGGCGGCTATCGGGCCGTGTTTCCTGGGCCCGTGCGAGCGCTACTCGAGCAACTCCATCCGGATGCCCTCGAAGTGTCCGACCGGCTCACGCTGCGGTCGCTGGGTCCGTGGGGACGTCGACGGGCCGTGGCGACGGTGATGATCTCCCATGAGCGCCTGGATCGCCTTGTCGGACAGATCCTCCCGCAGCGACTCGCCCGCGTCGTCGCCGATGCCGCAAACCGGCGCACGGCAACCAACTACGACGCGGTCGTGTGCACCACCGCATTCGCCCGCGAGGAGTTCGACCGCATCCACGCTCCCAACGTCCTGACGGTGCCACTCGGCGTCGACCTCGAACAGTTCCACCCCCGACGACGATCCGGCGCGGTCCGCAGCCAGTGGGCCGCCCCCGAACAGACCTTGCTCGTGCACTGCGGCAGGCTGTCGATCGAGAAGCACGCCCACCGCAGCATTGATACCGTTGCCGCACTGCGTGATTCAGGTGTCGATGCGCAACTCGTCGTGGTGGGCGAAGGCCCCATGCGGGCGCGTCTCGAGCGGCAGGCCGCCGGGCTGCCGGTCGCGTTCACCGGCTTCGTCGGCTGCCGCAACACCGTCGCGTCGATCCTGGCCTCCGCCGACGTCGCGCTCGCGCCCGGCCCGCACGAAACCTTCGGCCTGGCGGCGCTGGAGGCGCTGGCCTCGGGCACGCCCGCGGTGGTGTCCAACACCTCCGCGCTGGCAGAGCTGCTGACCACGGACAGTGGAGCCGCGGCGGACAACGACCCGGACTCCATCGCGCGCGCCGTCGCCAGGATCATCAGCAGGCCCGAGCCGTTCCGTCGGTACGGCGCCCGGCGGAGGGCCGAGGAGTTCACCTGGCTCCGCTCGGCGACTGGCATGCTCAACGCGCTCGGCGCGGACTAGGCCCGACCCGACGGCCGACGGCTAGGTTGTTCGAATGGGCACGGAGTCGTCGCGGGGCGATGCGCCGGTCGGCCCCACGGACACCGACCGCAGCCGCACTCTTTGGTTCGCCCTGCTGTTGACGCTGACCAACGGATTCATGGACGCGCACACCTACTTCGTGCGTGGCGGCGTCTTCGCCAACGTCCAGACCGGCAACGTCATCTTCTTCGCATTGGATCTCTCGGAACGCAGGGTGACGGCGGCGATGGCGCACTTGTGGCCGATCCTGGCCTTCATGGTCGGCATCGCGGTGGCGGCCCAGATCAAGTCCGGACGCGCCGAACGCCACGTTGCGCACCCGCTGCGGTGGGCCATGACCGTCCAGGTGCTGGCGCTGGTGGTCATCGGTTTCGTCCCGGTCACCGTTTCGCACAACTACGTGACGATCCCGATCGCGTTCCTGGCCGCCGTCCAAATGGGGCTCTTCCGAAACATCGGTGATCTGGCCTACCTCCCGGTCGCCACGACGGGCAACCTGATGCGATTCATCGAAGCCGGGTACGAGGGGTTCGTCGACCGGACGGCGGCATCACGGCGCGCATGCGGCATCTACGGCACGCTTATCGTCGGCTTCGCGGGCGGGGCGCTGGTCGGCGCCTTCGCCAGCCGTGCGTGGGGCGCGCACGCGATCTGGCTCGCCGCGGGGTTTCTCGCGATCACGCTCGTCTTGTTCATCGTCGACGAACGGGTGCTGAGGTGAACTACGATCGGCCGATGAGTCGGCACCTGGTGCTCGCTAGCGTCGCCGCCACGGCGTTCGTCGTCGTCACCGGCCCGGCCGGCGCCGCCCACGCCGACCCCGCCGCGCCGTGCAACTTCCGGCTCTCCCCGCCCCGGGTGGTGCAGCTGTCGGGCACCGACGTCGTGACCGCCACGGTCGAGCCGGCGGACTGCGGGGTGCCCGCCCAACCGACGCTCAGCGTCGCGTGCCTGCAGATGCAGGGTAGTCAGGCGGCTGAACAGTGCGCCAAGATCGACGGGCCGCGCACGGCCCAGATCTTCTTTCAGCCGTACCGGCCGGGAGCCACGTACGTCGCAACGGGCCGGGGTTGCGCATCGGTGGGCAATCCGCCCAAGTCGGTGTGCCAGACCACGGGCCCGCTGACCGCCACTCTGTAGGCCGCGGCCTGGGCCGACGGCGCTTTCAATCAGGCTGACTCCAGATGTGGTTTCAGCCAACGGATCAACCCTATGGTGCCGGATAGCCGATGGTCGGCGTCACGAAGGGCGGTTCCCGCATGTCCGAAACACTCTCTACGGCAGAGAATCTTGCGGGACCGCCCAACCCTGCTCCCGAGCGCAGGTTGCGCGGCAACCTGGGGGTTCCGTCCATCGTGTTCATGGTGGTCGCGGCGGCGGCGCCGCTCGGCGTCATCGGCGGCGTCGTCCCGCTGGGCATCGCTGGTGGTAACGGGGCAGGCTTTCCCGCCACCTTCGTCGTCTCGACCATCATCCTGCTGTTGTTCGCCGTCGGCTTCACGGCTCTGACTCCGTATGTGCAAGAGGCGGGCGCGTTCTTCTCGTATGTTCGTACTTCCCTTGGCTTTCCGACCGGAATCGGCATCGCGTTCGTCGCCCTCGTGAGCTACGTGGCACTCGAGGCCGGTGTCTACGGGCTGCTCGGACCGGCCGGCGTCGACGTCGTGACACTGTTCGGCGGACCCACCCTGCCGTGGTGGGCGTTCGCGGCGGTCGCGTTCGCCGTCACCACGTTCCTGGGTTACCGCAACATCCAGTTGTCCAGCCGCGTGCTCGCTGTGCTCTTGACCGCGGAGATCGCCATCGTGCTGGTGCTCGACCTGGTGATCGTCGGGCGCGGCGGTCAGCACGGCCTGTCGACGGGCATCGTCAACCCCAGCACGATCTTCTCCGGCTCGCTGGGCATCGGCCTGCTGTTCGCACTGCTGAGCTATATCGGCTTCGAGGCCACCGCGATCTTCCGTGACGAGGCCCGCGACCCGGAGCGCACGATTCCGCGCGCCACCTACGCGGCGCTGATCCTCATCGGCGCGTTCTACACGGTGACCAGCTGGGCGCTGATCTCCGCCTGGGGTGACGACGAGGCCGTCGCCAAGGCGACCGATTCGGGCGGCACCCTCCTGTCCGACACCGCGCACGCCTACATCCGCACCGCGGGCGCCGACGTCATCACCGTGCTCTACTTCACCAGCCTGTTCGCCTGCATCCTGTCGTTTCACAACGTGGCATCGCGCTACGTCTTCGCGCTGTCCCGGCACGACGTGCTGCCCACGTCGCTGAGCGTGCCGCACCAGAAGCACGGCTCGCCGCACGTCGCATCGCTCTGGATATCCGGGGTGGTAGCAGTCAGCATCGCACTGGCCGTCGTGTTCCAACTCGACCCGATCACGCAGTTCTACACGTGGTTCGCCGCGGCCACCACGGTGGGTTTCGTGGTGCTGCTGATCGCAACCAGCGTGGCGGTGTTGGTCTTCTTCGCCCGTGACCTGCGGGGTCACTCGCAGTGGCGGGTTCGCATTGCGCCCGCCCTGGGGCTGGCAGGGCTGGCCGTGACGCTGGTGCTCATCCTCACCAACCTGGACGGGCTTGCGGGCTCGAGCGCCCTCGGGTGGGGGATCGTCGGGCTGCTCGTGCTCGCCTTCGCAGTGGGTGTGCTCGTCGGCACCCGGGTGAGCGAACCGACGAAGGCGCAGCGCGCGTGACGAGCACCGTCGACTCCCAGTTGAACGGCCGGGCCGCAGGGTCCGAACGGCGGCAGGAGCTGCTGCGCCGGCTCGACGACGGCTCGCTGCGCGAACTCGAGGTCGCATGGAGCGATCCGTTCGGGCACGCGCAGGGAAAGCGGATTCCAGCGAGCCAGTTCCTGGGCCGGGCCACGGGGAGCGGGTTCGCGTTCTGCGAGGCCTCGCTCGGCTGGAACGCCGACGGGACGGTGATCGACGGCCTGCAACTGACCAATTGGGACACTGGATATCCCGACGTCTTCGCGGTGCCCGACCTGGACACCTTCCGGCCGTTGCCGTGGAGGTCTGGCGTCGGTCACGTGATCTCAGACGTCGTGAGCCACGATCGCGAGCCGTCCCTGCTCGACCCCCGCGCGGTGCTCAAGCGCGTGCTGAAACGGCTTGAGGCGCTTGGCTACACCGCGAAGGTCGGCGTCGAGCTCGAGTTCTATCTGCTCGACCCGGACGGCTCACCGTTCCAGAACGACATCCACGCCTACTCGCTGGAGAACGCCAACCACCTCGAGCCGTTGCTCACCGATCTGCACCAAACCCTCAGCGAGTTCACGCGATTGGAGGGCATTCAGACCGAGTACGGACCCGGTCAGGTGGAGACCAACCTCGTCTACACCGACGCGCTCGAAGCCGCCGACGACAGTGCCCGGCTCAAGTACGCGGCGAAGGAGGTCGCCCGTAGGCACGGCAAACTCGCGACGTTCATGGCCAAGCCGTTCTCGGACCAGTCGGGAAGTTCGGCGCACCTGCACATCTCACTGTGGCGCGACGGCCAACCCGCCTTCGCCCCCATCGACGGATCGGAGAACAAGGTCGCCGCACACGCCATCGCCGGGCTGCTCGAGCACCTGCCGTCCATCACGCTGTTCGGTGCGCACACGGTGAACGCCTACCGACGCTTCGAACCGGACTCCTTCGCGCCCGCCACCGTGACCTGGAGTCGCGACAACCGCAGCGCCGCCGTCCGATCTCTGATCGAGTCGACACCGGAGGCGACGAGGATCGAACTGCGCACCGGCGCCTCGGATGCCAACCCGTACTGGTTGGTGGCCTCCGCCCTGGCGGCGGTGGTCGCGGGATTGGAAGCCCGCCGACCGCCACCCCCGCCTGCCGACGGCAACCTCTACGGCACGGGCACCCTGCTGCCCGAATCCCTCGGGGTGGCCGTCGCACTCGCCAACCAGGACGACACCATCGCCGAAATCCTTGGAGCGGCATCGGTTCACGACTTCGCCACCATCGCGCAAAGCGAGTGGATCGAGTACGGTAAGCAGGTCAGCGACTGGGAGCGACAGCGCTACCTGGCCAGTTCATGAGTGCGCCGCGATTCGGGGTCTGGGCCCCGGTCTACGGGAACCACGGCGCGCGCCACCACCCGGACGATGTCCCGGACGCGGGTTACCGCCGCAACCGTGACCTGCTGCTGCGCGCCGAGCGTGCCGGATACGACTCGACCCTGCTGGCGCAGCACGTCATCCATCCGAGCAACGTCACCGACGACGTCCTGGAGACATGGTCCACACTCGCCGCGCTGGCCGCGGTCACGAACCGCATCGAGTTGATCGGGGCGATCAAGCCGCTGCTGTTCAACCCCTTGGTGTTCGCCAAGCTGGCCGCCAACATCGCCGAGATCGCCGAGGGCCGACTGGCCGTGAACCTGGTCAGCGGCTGGTTCCTTCCGGAACTCGAGGCGCTGGGAGTCGCACCGCCCGAACACGACGACAGGTACGCCTACACCCAGGACTGGCTCAACGTCATCTCCGATCTCTGGGCGGGCAAGCAGGTCAACATCGTTGCCCGACAGGGCCACCCGGCCCTCATTCGACCGATCCCCACCCACGCGCCCGCCGTCTACATCGGCGGGGAGTCGGAGCCTGCGCGCCAGCTCGCCGCGCGACAGGGCGACGTGTTCTTCATCAACGGACGCCCGCTCGATCAGACCGTCGAGGTCATCGAGGACCTCCGCGCCCGTCCGCGGGACCGCGACCCGTTGCGATTCGGCTTGTCCGCCTTCGTCATCGCGCGTGACACCGACGCCGAGGCGCAGGCCGAGCTCGAGCATCTGCAGGCGCTCGTCGACGCCGAGCGACGACCCGAGAGCGCGGGCGGCACCGACCCGAACACGAAGATGTACCAGGTGCTGGCCGACAAGAGCCGCGTCGGGTCGAACGGCGGGACGCTGGCCGGCCTCGTCGGCAGCTACGACTACGTGACCGACCGCATTCACGAGTTCCACGAAGCGGGGATCGAGCTCTTCATGCTGCAGTTCCAGCCGCTCGAGGCGGAACTGGACAGGTTCGCGGACAAGGTCATTCCCAACTTCAAGTGACTTCCCAACTTCCGATGAGGATGAGGTACCCGACGTGACCCTGGGACTGAGGCCGACCGAAGAGTCCGGCGCCGCCACCTCCGCAGCAGCACCGCTCGGTGGCGCAGCCGAGGACCGCCTGGCCCGGCTACCCGAAGTGGTCGACGAACTTCGAAGTGCCGACGCCGAGGCGGAACGCGATCGAATCCTTCAATACTGGGCCGTCGACAGGCTGCGCCGCACCGGCGTACTCGGCCTGCGGGTTCCGGTCGAATACGGCGGCCCCGGAGGAAGCGTCCGCGACGTCCTGACCGCGGTCGTGCAGATCGCGCGCGGCAGCTCCAACGTCGCCCAGGCCCTACGCGCACACTTCGGATTCGCCGAGCGACTGTTGAGCAACCGGGCGACCGAAGCCGAACGGCGACACTGGTTTCCGGTGATCGACTCGGGCGCGGTGTTCGGCAACGCCATCACCGACACCAAGGGCAGGGCACCGTCCAGTGCGGGCACGACGGTGCTCGCCGACGCCAGCGGCGTACTGCGACTCAACGGGCTCAAGTTCTACTCGACCGGCACGCTCTTCGCCGATCTCATCGCCGTGTCCGCGATCGACGCCGACGGCCGGGACCTGCAGGCGATCGTGCCCGCGGACCGCGAGGGCGTCGAACTGTACGACGACTGGGACGGCTTCGGGCAACGGCTCACGGCCAGTGGCAGCACGCGCTTCACCGACGTGGCGGTAGCTCCGGTCGAGGTCACGACGGTCTCCGACGGCAACCACCTCGGTCACAGCACGACGTTCCTTCAGCTGTACCTCGCTGCGGTGACCGCGGGCATCGCACGCGGGGTGCTCGACGACGCGGTGTCCTACGTGCACGAGAAGGCACGCCCGGCGGCGCATTCGCTCGCCGACAGCGCGCGGGAGGACCCGTTCGTGCTCGAAGCCGTCGGTGAGATCTCGGCCGAGGCATCGGCCGCCGAAGTGCTGGTGTTGGCTGCGGCGGACGCGCTCGACGAAGTGGTCGATCAGGCCAGGCAGGACGACGCGGCGGCGCTTGCCGACGTCGCGATAGAGATCGCCAAGGCCCAGTTGATCGCCGAACGGTTGGCGCTCTCTGCGGCGCAGCGCCTCTTCGACACCGGGGGAGCGTCGGCCACCGCACGCGCGCTGAACCTGGACCGGCACTGGCGCAACGCCCGCACGGTAGCCAGTCACAATCCGTTGGCGTACAAGGCGCATGCTTCGGGCAACTACGCGCTCAACGGCGTGTGGCCGCCCGCGAACGGTTACTTCTGAGTTCCTGCCCTCGTTGAACTGTTCCGGCGCGGAATTCGTGTTCTGAGGAGACGACGAACGAAGCGGGGACGCACATGACCAAGTTCTTCACCATCCTGAGCGCGCTATGCCTGATGGCGGCTCTGGCCACGGGCTGTGGAAGCTCGGGCTCCGAAGGGAGCAAAGCGAGCACGGCGACGGCCACCGGTAGCGCGGCCCCGTCGGAGGCCGCGGCGGCGACCATCACGATCTCCGGCATGAAGTTCGGCGATCCAGTGACGGTGACGCCAGGTGCCACCATCGAGATCGTCAACGAGGACTCGGTCGAGCACTCCGTGACGTCCAACACGGAGGGGCAATTCGACAACGACGTCGACGGCGGGGAGAAGAAGACGTTCACCGCCCCGGCACAGGCCGGCGAATACCCGTTCCACTGCACCTATCACCCGAACATGAAGGGCACGTTGATCGTCAAGTAGCCCGTCGGTGCCGGACGCAAGCAGCTGGCCGATCAGCATCCGGCTCAGCCACGCCTCGAACCGCGTGACCGACCAACCCCGGACCCGGACGAAACGGTCGAACAGGACCGGGTCGGTGGCCAGCCACGCGACGTGCCCATCGGGCAAGCGCAAGCAGCTGTCCGGGACCACCGAGCAGATCCGGCCGTGGTTCGAAGATCACCGGCACGCCGACGCAGACCGGTTGCGCAGATGGGGCGGGGGAGACGTCGACCTGACGCGGCGCCTTCCGTCCGACCTGGTGGTGGCCGCCGCGGCGACAGACGAGCGGCTGCGCATCCTCGTCGAGCCGTTCGCCCGCATGGACGCGCTTCCCGAGAGCCTGCACGCCGTGGAACCCGCTGCGCGCGAACTGTATGCGCGCGGCTGGCGGCCGCCGATACCCGACGGCCCGACGCGCGGCGAACTCGGCGAGTTCTGCACTGCTCGAGTGAGTCAGGTCGCCTAACCAGACGCCGCCCAGGTCACCGGTAGTCGCTTGATCCCGTGGATGAACGGGGACCACAACCGGTCGGGCTCGTCGGACGCACGCAGGTCGGGCACCTGGCGGTGCAGTTCCTCGAACACCACCGCGATCTCCCGGCGGGCCAGGTTGGCGCCGAGGCAGAAGTGGGCACCGCCGCCGCCGAAGCCGAAGTGGGGGTTGGGGCTGCGCCGCACGTCGAACTTCCACGGATCGGGGAACTTCGACTCGTCGCGATTCGCCGATCCGTACCAGAGCGTGACCTTGTGCCCGGCATCCATCCGGACCCCGCGCAGTTCCACGTCGGCGGTCAGCACGCGGCGCATGTACACCACCGGCGATGCCCAGCGGATGATCTCCTCCACCGCCGTCGGGGCGACGGTGTCGAAGTCCGCCCACCACGAATCGCGTTGTTCGGGATGGTGGCTCAGCGCCAGCACGCCGTGGCTTATCGCGTTGCGCGTCGTCTCGTTGCCCGCGACCACCAGCAGGATGAAGAACGACGCCACCTCGGCCGACGTCAGCCGCTCACCGTCCACCTCGGCGTGCACGAGGCTGGTCGTGAGGTCGTCGGCCGGGTGACTTCGGCGATCGTCGGCCAATGCGGACGCGTAGGCACCGATCTCGATCGACACCGTCACGAACTCTTCGAAGTCGGTGGTGATGTCGGGATCTCCGAAGCCGAGAATCACGTTGGTCCAGTGGAAGATCCGCTGATGGTCCTCCTCGGGTATGCCCATCATGTCGCAGATGATCTGGAGCGGAAGGGGACCGGCCAGTTCGGTGACGAGCTCACCGGTGCCATCCGGATTGTTGGCGACCAGTTCTGCGACCAGTCGACGCGCCCGCTCGCGCACCGAATCCTCCGCGCGGGCCACCACGCGGGGCGTGAACGCCCGCGAGACGATGTTGCGCAGCCGGGTGTGCCGGGGGTCGTCCATCGCGATCATCGACCCGAAGAACTCGGCGAGTTCCGGCGTCTGGTCACCGATGGTGATGCCTCCGGCTGAACTGAACAGCTCGGGATGTCGGCTGGCGTAGAAGACGTCCTCGTACCGCGTCAGCGCCCAGTGCCCGGTGCCCGAGGGTCGCCCCTCGACCGCGAGCTCCCGATGGAACGAGATCGGGGCCTCGGTGCGCAGCGTGCGGAAGGCGCCCTCCCGATACGGGTCGTCGCGACCCCAGAACCTGACCGACCCGAGGTCCACCTCGGACAACGGCACGTCGGGGGGCGGGGCGCCGTTCGTCATCGTCGCAATGGCCACCACGGCAGCCTAGGTGCCACGGCACCGAACCCGAAGGTGATTGCCGAATCGGTTCCGCCGATGGCCTGCGCGGCGCCGATGGCGCGTGATAGCACCGAATGGTGCGCAACCCACATGCAGGGCAACCGTTTACGACATCGGACGAAGCGATCGCCGAGGCGCTGCTCGACGTCAGCATCCCGACGCTGGTGCTCTCGCTGGTGCACATGTCGGGCGACCCGACGTTGATCCGCGGGACGCTGAAGCCCGCCGGACTGTTCCTCAACGAAGTTCAGGGCTACATGTCCGAGGAGGACAAGGCCGCGGTGCGCGCACTCGCGTTGCCCATCATCGCCGACTACCGCGACCGCGGCTGCCCCGAGCCCGACCCGGTGGGGCCCGAGCTGCTCAAGGAGATGATGGAGTGGCTGGTCTGCGAGCCGGTGCCCGACGAGTACGTCCCGATGCTGCTCGAGGAGATGGAACTCGACGGGACAGATGCGCGATCCGCTGCGCTTCTCGCTGGCCGTGACAGCAGAGCTCCGAGGTCCGTGCACGACGACTCGGAGAACGCCCGTCGCCCGGTGGTCGTGATCGGCTGCGGCGAGTCCGGACTGCTGGCGGGCATCCGGCTCAAGGAGGCCGGCATTCCGTTCGTCATCGTCGAGAAGAACGCAGGCGTCGGCGGTACCTGGTGGCAGAACACGTATCCGGGCGCACGGGTCGACGTGGGCAATCACTTCTACTGCTACAGCTTCGAACCGGCCGACGAGTGGACCCACTTCTTCGCCGAGCAGCCCGAACTGCAGGCGTACTTCCAGCGCGTGATGGACAAGCATGACATCGGACCGCACGTGCGTTGGCAGACCGAAGTCACGTCGGCGAGCTGGGACGACGACACCACGACCTGGACGGTGGAGGCGCGCGGACCCGACGGCCCGGTCACGTTGACCGCCCGCGCCGTCATCAGCGCGGTCGGCCAGCTCAACCGACCCCACGTTCCCGATATCCCCGGCATGGCGGACTTCCGAGGCCCGACGTTCCACTCCGCCGAGTGGGACCATTCGGTCGACCTGACCGGCAAACGCGTTGCGATGATCGGCGCGGGCGCCAGCGGTTTCCAGATTGCGCCCGCCATCGCCGACGACGTTTCGCATCTGACGGTGTTCCAGCGCACCGCGCAGTGGATGTTTCCCAACCCGAACTACCACGTCGAGGTCGGGTCCGGAGTGCGATGGGCGTTGCGGCACTTGCCCTTCTACGGCCGCTGGTATCGGTTCCTGTTGTTCTGGCCCGGATGCGACAAGGGCCTCGATGCGGCGCGCGTCGACCCCGACTACCCGGACCAGCAGCGGGCGGTCAGCGAAATCAGCGAAATCACCCGCATGATGTTCACGGAGTGGATCACCAGCCAGGTCGGCGACGACCCCGACCTGATCGCCAAGGTGGTGCCGGACTATCCGGCCACGGGCAAGCGCACGTTGCAGGACAACGGAAGCTGGCTGAAGACGCTGGTGCGCGACGACGTCGAGTTGGTGAGGACGCCGATCGCGCGCATCGCGCCCGACGGAGTGGTCACCGAGGACGGCGTGCACCATCCGGCCGACGTCATCGTCTACGCGACGGGGTTCCAGGCGAACAAGCTGCTGTGGCCGATGACGATCGTGGGTCGCGACGGCGCGGCGCTCGGCGAACGGTGGGGGGAGCGGCCGACGGCGTACCTCGGCATCACCGTGCCGGGCTACCCCAACCTGTTCTGCATGTACGGCCCGGGCACCAACCTGGCCTCCGGCGGGAGCCTGATCTTTCACTCCGAATGCCAGATCCGCTACATCACAAGGTGTTTGGAACTACTGATAGCCGGCGACCACCGCCAGATGGAGCCCCGCGAGGACAAGACCGATGACTGGGTTCGACGCACACAGGCGGCAATGGCCACGATGGTGTGGGCACAGCCGACGATCAAGCACTCGTTCTACAAGAACGCGTACGGCGAGATCTACACGCTGAGCCCGTGGCGCCTCGTCGACTACTGGACCTGGACCCGGGAGCCCGATCCGGACGACTTCGTCTTCGCCTGACGGCGCGCTACGCCAGTTCCCACCGCAAACTCACTCCCGCCCCAACTCCCACCCCATGTTCTTGGCGAACGTCCGCCCGTCCTCGGACAACGTTCCGCACGCCTCACTGCGCTGGATGTACTCCTGCACCATCGGCAGGAAGTTCATCGGGTTGTAGGCGTCCTCCTCGTAGCTCCACAACCCGTCGCCCGCGTAGTGCAGGATCGTGATCACCGGAGCCTGGAGCACCGTGCCGTCGCCGGGGTCACGCATCCGATTCATGAACTCGACGAAGACCCAGCCCTTTTCCTCGTCGATCGAATACCAGGTCTCGGGATAGAACGGCATCTCGCTCCCCGGGAACGCGTTCATCTGCGCCACGATCCAATTCCGGATCTGCTCGCGCCCCTTGAAGCGGCCGAACGAGTGCTCGACGTAGGTGGCGTCTTCGGTGAACAGGTCCGCGTAGCGCGACCAGTCCCAACTCTGCCCGATCTCGGCCACGACCTGCTGCTGTTGCTTGAACGCCTGCTCGAGCTCCTGGCGCGACCATCGATTCTCGGAAGATCCCATCGGATGCACCCCTTCGGCTCGCAAAACTAGAACTCGTTCTACCAAACCCACCACGGCACCGGCGTCGTTTTCGGAGAACCACCATCCTGCCTCACGGGGAACACCAACATCATCGGCCACATGCGCCACGTACGTCGAATGCGTTGCGATAGAGCACAAGACACGCGTAACGCTCGCGGCGCTCGACGCGATAGCCGGGGGTGGAGGGTCACATCACGGGGTTGCGGGAATGAACAGTGACCATTCCGGCGTCGGAACATCGGGGATTTGTTCTCGGGGTCGGGGTCACCAGGACGGAGTGACATCTATGAAGCTGAAGAAACTGGCGGCAGCGGTCGCCATCATTGGAGGGCTGGGGCTCGGAGCGGGATTGGGTAGCGGCGTCGCCGTTGCGCAACCGGCTGCGCCCATCCCACTCAAACCGAGCAACGGGCACGGACACGACGACTGCCCGCCGTTCTGCGGCGGGGGCGGTGGGAACGGCAATGGCAACGGGCACGGGGGACCGCGCCCCCAGTTCATCAACCAGAACGAGCGGTGGGACGACAGTTGGGGCGCGCCGCCGTGGGGCTGGGGCCCTCCGCCGCCGGTGCAATGGAACGGCGGCCCGCCGCCGCAGTCGATCAACTACTGGGGCTACAACGCCAACCCGGTGTGGAACGACGGAGCCCGCCAGTGGGGAATCTGGCTGTTCGGCCTCTGGATCCCCATCTTCGGCGTGGGGTTCAACTAGTTGGCATCGGCTTCGACGACGGCCTTGATCCGCTCCAGCGTCTTGCGCATGTCGCGGATGTTGCGCCGTCGTCGAAGCTGACCACCAAGTAGCCCGAAGATCGTGGTGAACAGCCCCTCGTTCATCCGGAACGACTCGGTGACGTCGGTGCCGCCGTCGACCGGATCGAACCGGTAGTGCCAGTTGTTCACGGCTCGGTCTCCGAGCAGCACCTCGAAGCCGAACTCGCGCCCGGGTTCGCACGCGGTGATGCGACACGTGGTCCAGTAGACGGGGCCGATCTCGTTGCGCTTCACGTGCCCGCGGAATTTCGCACCCAACTCAGGACCCGTTGCACCGTCGAGCCATTCGGCCTCCATGACCTCCGGCGAGAATCGGCCGGTATTGCGCACGTCGGCGACGAGGTCCCAGATCTGCTCAGCCGGTACGGCCATGTTGACGGTTACGGAGGCGTCCATGTCATTTCTTTCGGTTGGTCGGGCGTGGTCGGGTGGTCGTCGGTGGTGCCTGCATGTCCGCGCCGAGCGTATCGATGGCTTCGGGCGTGACCAGCTGTTTCGCTCCAAGAGGTGATCGCCGCCCATCCGGCGAGCGCGACCCGAGGCGACATGGCGTTAACTGACGGAGTGACCGATTGGAGCGGGCGCGACAACGCCGAGGTGAGCGGACTTCGGCGCGCCGTGATCACCGACGCGATGTCCGCGCTCGCGTGCTCACCCGACGACGGGGTACTCGACATCGGTTGTGGCGATGGCTTTCTCACCCACGCGATCGCCGACCTGGGGCCCGGCGGGCGGGTGTTGCGCCGATGAAGATCCGATTCGGCGTCGGCCTCGGCGCAGATACCGGCCCGGACGAGTTACCCCAGTTCATCGACCGACTCGAGGAGTTGGGGATCGATTCGTTGTGGTTCTCCGAACTGGTGTACTCCAAGGCCGTCGACCCGTTCGTCGGCATGGCGTTCGCCCTGGCCCGCACGCATCGACTCAAGGTCGGAACCTCGGTGGTGGTGCTGCCGGGGCGCCATCCCGTCTTGGTCGCCAAACAACTCGCCTCGCTGGCGGCGCTGGCGCCGCGGCGCGTGCTGCCCGTCTTCGGCCTTCGGTCGGCCATCCCCGCCGAGCGGGAGCTGTTTCCGGTGCCGGACGGCCGCCGCGCAGCCGTGTTCGACGAGTCGCTGCGGCTGGTGAGAGCCAGCCTTGCAGCCGACTTGGAGACGTTCGCGGGTGACTTCTTCAACGTCGCCTCTGTCGCCGTGGCACCACGCCCCGCCAGACCGCTCGACATCTGGCTCGGCGGTTCCGCACCCGCCGCATTCCAGCGGATCGGCCGACTCGCCGACGGCTGGCTTGGCAGCTTCCTCACCCCCGCGGAAGCCCGTCGCGGCCGCGAGGCGATCGAGCAGGCCGCAGCCGACTCCGGCCGCGCCATAGAGCCCGATCACTTCGGCATCAACCTCGCGATCAGCGAAAGTGGACTGTCCGACGACCTAGTGGCCGCGGTGCGGCGCCGGCGCCCCGACGTCGACCCGCGCGAACTCGTGGCCGACGGATGGGACGCACTGCACCGCAGGATCGACGAATACGTCGACGCTGGGCTGACGAAGTTCGTCGTGCGTCCCGCCGGACGGGACGACCTCGCCGCCTTCACCGAACGGTTTGCCTCCGAATTGCTGCCGCGGGAGAACTAATCGTGACGTATCGCTGACGCGGTGAACCATTGCGCTCGCCCCGTCGTGTCACGACTGTGTACTGGGGCGTGTTCGGTGTCAGCCACCGGTACCGACGACCCCGAGGGAGGCCCCGTTCATGGCACGTCAGGTTCGATCGAGAGCGACGTTCTGCGCAGCGATCGTTGCCGTACTCGCCGCGTTGGTGCTGAGCACTTCGCCGTCCGCGCTCGCGGACGACCGCATGCAGTTCACCGGAACCACGCTCAGCGGAGCACCGTTCAACGGTTCCAGCCTGTCTGGCAAACCCGCCGTGCTGTGGTTCTGGACGCCGTGGTGCCCGTTCTGCAACGCCGAGGCCCCTTCGGTCAGCGCCGTCGCCGCCGCGCACCCCGGCGTAACGTTCGTCGGCGTGGCCGCACGCTCCGACGTCACCGCCATGCAGGGCTTCGTCGACAAGTACAACCTGCGGTTCACCAATCTCAACGACGCCGACGGCTCGATCTGGGCGCGCTACAACGTGCCCTGGCAGCCGGCCTACGTCTTCTATCGCCCGGACGGCTCGTCGACGTTCGTGAACAACCCGACGTCTGCGATGTCCGAACAGGAGCTCGCCGACCGAGTCGCGGCTCTGGCTGGCTAGGTCGGCGCCAGTGCGGTCGGACGTCCTTGCGCTCGCCTTCGCCGCCGGACTCGTCGCCGCATTGAACCCGTGCGGTTTCGCGATGTTGCCCGCATATCTGACGCTGGTCGTGCGCGAAGGCGCGACCACCAAGACCGCCGCAGCGGGCCGCGCATTGGCTGCCACCGCGGCGATGGCGGTCGGGTTCGTGACGGTGTTCGGCGTCTTCGGCCTCCTCACGACCGCCGCCGCCGACGTCGTGCAGCGCCACCTGCCGTACGTGACGCTCGCCATCGGAGTCGCACTCGTCGCGCTCGGGCTGTGGATGCTGACTGGCCGCGACGTCGGCGTGCCCATCAGAAATCCCTTGGCGGCCAGCACCCGCTGGGCGCCGACGGCTCGGCTCGGCTCGATGTTCACCTACGGGCTCGGGTACGCACTTGCGTCCCTGTCGTGCACGATCGGCCCCTTCCTCGCCGTGACCGGGATCGGCGTGGCCGGATCGTCGAGCGGGGTGCCCGCCCTGCTCGCATACGCGGGCGGGTTCACACTCATCGTCGGCACGCTCTCGCTGGCCACCGCACTGGCCGGTTCGGCGATGGTCGACCGCCTGCGACGGCTCCTGCCATACGTCAACCGGATCGGCGCGGTGCTGCTGGTCGTGGTCGGCGCCTACGTTGCGTACTACGGGTGGTACGAGCTCCAGCTTCGATCTCCCACCGCCAACCCGGCAGACCCGCTCATCGGGGGCGCGGCACGGATTCAGGGCGCGCTCGCGGGCTGGGTATACGCCCACGGTGCCTGGCCATGGCTGATCGCGCTCGGCGCAACGATCCTTGCCGCATTCGGGTGGGCACGATGGACTGCCCGAGCCCACAAGTGACATCTGTGCACCGATGGATTTCGCGGTCTTTGCGAGTCCACCCGGCATCGGGTCAGTCGCTCCGATCGAAAGGGATGTCCCATGACCACCCCCGTCATCGTCGCGGGCCACCTCGTCGTGGCACCGGATCAACGCTCCGCCTACCTGGACGGCTGCGCCGAGGTCGTCCGTGCGGCCCGCGCGGCCGATGGGTGTCTGGACTTCGCGATCTCCGGCGATCTACTCGACACGAGTCGAATCAACGTGTTCGAGCTGTGGGCGTCGCAGGCCGCCGTCGAGGCCTTCCGGGGCGGTGGACCCAGCGACGAGCAGGGCGCGGTCATCCTGTCGGCGTCAGTGTCCGAATACGACGTCGCAGCGCACCGGACCCTGAGTTGACGGTCGTCCCTGCCCAAAATCACCAGCGCCGAGAGCTGGCAAAGCGGCGCTCAGCAATTTCCCAGCGGTTTCAGCAACTCCACCCGCGGAGGTGGTTTGCGCGCAAGCCAGAGGGGAATTACCGCTTGGTGACATACCCGCGGAGAGCGGCGGATCGATTCGCTGAAGGAATCCGCATTCGGGTACTGTGCTTAAACTGCCCAGACGTACGGGGGAGGCTCTCCAGCCGTGTGGAGCCTGAGTCAAATTAACACGAACGCCAAAGGCTAAGACTTGCCCGACACAACCAGCGATACACAACAGCTGCAGCCGAAATTCGAGGACGTGCAGGCGCACTACGACCTGTCCGACGAGTTCTTCCGGCTCTTCCTGGATCCCACCCAGACGTACAGCTGTGCCTACTTCGAGCGCGACGACATGACCCTCGAAGAGGCCCAAGTCGCCAAGATCGACCTCTCCCTCGGAAAGCTCGGCCTCGAGCCGGGAATGACGCTTCTCGACATCGGCTGCGGCTGGGGCGCGACGCTCAACCGCGCCATCGAGAAATACGACGTCAACGTCGTCGGCCTCACGCTGAGCCGCAACCAGCAGTCACACGTCCAGCAGCTGCTCGAGAAGTCGGACACTCAGCGCAGCAGGCAGGTGCTCCTCGAGGGTTGGGAACAGTTCCACGAGCCGGTCGACCGCATCGTGTCGATCGGGGCGTTCGAGCACTTCGGGCGCGAACGCTACGACGACTTCTTCAAGATGGCCTACTCGGCGCTGCCCGACGAAGGCGTCATGATGCTGCACACCATCATCAAGCCCAGCGATGCAGAGTTCGCCGAACGCAAGCTGCCGCTGACCATGACGAAGCTGAAGTTCTTCAAGTTCATCATGGACGAGATCTTCCCCGGCGGAGAACTCCCCAAGGTCGAGGACATCGAGAAGCACGCTGCCAAGGCAGGTTTCGAGATCACCAGGATCCAGCCGTTGCGGCTGCACTACGCCCGCACCCTGGGGATCTGGGCCACCGCACTCGAGGCGCGCAAGGACGAGGCCATCGCGATCCAGTCCCAAGAGGTCTACGACCGGTACATGCGCTACCTGACCGGCTGCGCGGAACTCTTCCGCGAGGGCTACACCGACATCTGCCAGTTCACCCTGCACAAGGGCTAGGCAGCGCGTCCAACGGCCGGGTGACCACCTGGCTCCGGGCCTGCGGACCCAGGAGCGTGTTGGCAGGCGCCTTGGCACTGGCCCTGACACTGGGCGTCGTCGTGTTGGTGGTGAACCATTCCCGGTCGGTCGCTGCGCCCGCCCGCGACCAACCGGACGAACCCTTGTCCGACGAGCGAGCCGCCGCCCAGGTGGTCGACGCGGTACTCGAAGTCGTGAAGTCGACGGCAGTCCGCGATCCCGCAGGCGGCTACGCCTTCATCTCCTGCAAGAATTCGGGCGACCCGCCGTACCGCGCGGCGGTCCACCTGACTTTCACCGTGCCACGAGGCAATTCGGTCGCGTACTTGAACGGCATGGCAGCGGCGATGACCGGACTCGGGTGGGCGGACGCCGATGCCCACGCCCAGCACTTCGGCAGGAAGCTGACCAGAGCCGGGCTGACCGCGGAGTTCTACCGCAACCCCGAGCGAACCGACCTCGCGACGATGCGCATCGACGGCGAATGCAGGGTGGTCACCGACCATCACGCCGACGACCCCGAGTGGACCGAGCTCACCGATCGGCTGCGTCAGGTCAAGTGATCGATCAGCAGGCGACCGGGTGTGATTCGCAGTACGGGGTGGTCCCCGGGAATCGATATCGGTGCGCGGCCACCCACCGGTAGACGGCGTCCTGTAGCGCCCCGATACCCCGAACTCGGTAGACGGACAACGGCGCCCGGGTACCAAGCGCGACGGACAGCGCGGCGTTGACCGCCTCGGCGGCGGCGTACACCTGGCCGGAGGAATCCAGCCACCATCCGGACTCGGTCATGCGCGACGGGGATATCCCGAGTCGTTCTGCCGTGCCCGGCTCCTGAAACGGCGCGAGCTCCAGCGCGCCGGTGCGATCCAAGCGCTTCAGGAGGTACACGAACCGGGTGCACATGCCGCACCCGCCGTCGAAGTAAAGGACACCGCTCATGACTTCATCGTCCCCCCGCGACCGGGGTCCGGCCAGGCGGACCCATGACGCCGCCCGCGGCGTCGCGGCGCCTGGCCGCCATGCCCGCGAGCGCCTCGAACACGACGCGGTGGGCGGCGTTGACGGTCAGCTCGGCGTGGTCGTAGGCCGGCGCCACCTCGACCACGTCGACGCCTGCGACGTCGTGCTCGTAGCAGAGTTGCCGGACCATGCGCAGCAGGTCGACGCTGGTGATGCCGCCGGGTTCCGGGGTTCCGGTGCCGGGTGCGTGAGCCGGGTCGAGCACGTCGATGTCCACGGAGACGTAGAGCTTGTCGGCCTTGGCCAGCGCCTCGCCGACGGCGTCGACCATCACGGCCTTGAATCCGCGTTCCCAGATCTCCTGCATGGTGTGCCAGACCATGCCTTGCTCGAGCATCCACTCGAAGGTGTCCTGCGGCGGCCAGTACCCGCGCAACCCCACCTGCACGAAGTGCGTACCGGGTACCGCGCCGGACTCGATGAGCCTTCGCATCGGTGTGCCGTGACTGGCCAGGTTGCCGTCGATGATGTCAGCGGTGTCGGCGTGAGCGTCGAAGTGGACGATGCCGACGTTGCCGTAGCCGTGCACGTCGGCCACCGCCGTCGCCGCGGGCCACGTGATCGAGTGATCGCCGCCGAGCACGACGGGCACGATGCCGCGCGACGCGACGGCCGCCACCCGTTCCTTGATGTTCTGGTGCGATACCTCGGTCTGGCCGTGCGGACAGAAGGCGTCGCCGAAGTCGACCACCTCGAGCCAGTCGAAGATCTCGAGCCCAAGGTCCAAGTGGTAGGTCCCTGGCTCGTACGCGGTGGCCCGGATGGCCCGCGGACCGAAGCGGGCGCCCGGCCGGTTGGTGGTCGCGACGTCGAACGGTGCGCCGACGATCGCGACGTCCGGGCGCCAGGAGTCGAGCTGTTCTGGCTCGGTGAGGAACGGCCGATGTCCGAACGTCGCCAGGCCGGAGTGCGGCAGATCGAGCTGCTCAGCCATGCCGGGCGGCAGGTCACGCTGCGGACCGTGGTCGTGCTGATGGCTCATGGACCGACAGTACCGCCGTACGTCGGCCCTTGACCCGCAACGGAAGTGAGAGCATTGCGGAACTCGGTCGGAAGCGGCCGCTTGGCCCAGTCCTCGGTCGACACGACGACGTAGACGTTGTGGCCGCGCACCGCCATCGTGTCGATTCCGTCGTCGCCGCGGCGGATCACGTCGAACCGCAGCGCGAAGCTCGTCGTCCCCGCCGACTCGCACGTCACCGCGACGCGCACGGAATCCCGCCACCGCACCGGAGCCAGATAGTCGAGCTCCGCGTGCACGACCTGCACGTCGAGACCCCACGAGAGGAGTACCGGATACGGCAGGCCGAGGTGGTCGAAGAAGCCGGTCGAGGCCTCGTCGAACCAGGTCAGGTAGTGGCCGTTGAACACCACGCCCTGTTGATCGACCTCCGCATAGCGCGGCACGATGGGCAGCGCAAACGGTTCGCTCGCGTGTTGGGTCATGCCGCACACCTTGCCGCGCCGCGCTACCTGGGGGCAACGGTCGGCCCCGGCCGGAATGGTGGCCCGCGCGGCTAGGATCCTGTCCGTGAACCTCGCCCGGCAGCTGACGCGCGGCTTCGGGGTGAGCGGGCCGGTCCCCGCAGGCAGCAGCTTCCCGGCTCGGCGGACGTAGCGTGCGCCTCGTCACGGTCGACGACATTCGCGACGCGGCCGACCGCATCCGCGGTTCCGTGGTGCGCACGCCGCTAGTCCCCGCGCCGTGGGCCGATCCGGATCGCCCGCTGTGGATCAAGCCCGAGAATCTCCAGGCCATCGGCGCGTTCAAGGTGCGCGGTGCGTTCAACGCGATCGGACGACTCGCCCCGGACGTGCGGGCCAGGGGAGTGGTCGCGTACTCGAGCGGCAATCACGCCCAGGCCGTCGCATACGCGGCGTCGGTATTCGCCGTTCCAGCGCACATCGTCATGCCCGAGGAGACGCCCGGCATCAAGGTGGCGGCCACCCGCGCCCACGGTGCGGAAGTCGTGCTGTGCGGTGCCGGGCAACGCGAGCGGGTCGCCGACGAGGTGGTCACCCGGACCGGCGGCGTGCTGGTGCCGCCGTTCGACCATCCCGACATCATCGCGGGGCAGGGCACCATCGGCCTCGAGATCGCCAACGACCTGCCCGACGTCGCCAACGTCATCGTCCCGGTCAGCGGCGGCGGGCTGGCTTCCGGCATCGGCACCGCGATCAAGGAATTATGCCCGCGCGCAAGGGTTTACGGCGTCGAACCGGAGTTAGCGGCGGACACCGCGGCGTCGCTGCGGCTGGGGCGTCGCGTCGACTGGCCCATCGCCGATCGCAACCGCACCATCGCCGACGGCCTGCGGTCACAACCGTCCGAACTCACCTTCGCGCACCTGCAACGGGTGCTCGACGAGCTGATCACGGTGTCCGAGAGCCACATTCGCGATGCGGTGCGCGAACTCGCGCTCAAGGCCCATCTCGTCGCCGAACCCAGCGGCGCCGTCGCGCTGGCGGCCTACCGTCATGCGGCGCTACCGCCAGGCCCAACGGTGATCGTGCTCTCCGGCGGCAACATCGAACCGACTCTGCTGCAGGAGATTCTGACCAGCTGATCCACCGGGGCACTACCAGGCGAGCACCAGCGGGCAGGACACTTCGCACCCCCGGCGCATCGAATGCATCCAGGCGTCCTGCTCGGCCGCGGCCTTCAGGCGCCTACGTCGGCCCTCCCAGCCACACGAGCAGGAAGCCGTCGAACGCCCGAATCCGAGGTTGTGCACGCTCGCGATGCCGTGGGAGATGACGCCGGGAGGCCGGTGGTCCCCGACGCCAAGCAAGGATGTCGTTGCCGCCATGCTGCTCCTTCGCCGTCCCGACTCCGTTGTCTCGTCTGACGAATTGCGATCGCACTTTCGATAATCCCCCCGCCGCAAGTCGAATCCGGTCTACGACACGTCACAACTCGGCCACGGCAGCACCGCTAGTGGACGCCCTCCATGAGCCCGCTCACCCAACCGGAGCTGGTGTACACAAGGACGCCGACCGCGATGGCGACCGCTCCGAGGATCCCGAAGTACGCGAACTCGCGGGCCGGGTCGTCGTACTTGGCCAGCACACCGGACATCGATGTCCCGAGTCCGACCGAGAAGAAGTAGAGCGCCATCATCTGTGCGCGAAACGCCTTCGGCGCAAGCTTCGTCGTGACCGCAACGCCGATCGGGGACAGCATCACTCGACGGCGCCGTCCCTCGGTTGGCGCCTCGACACCGAAGCCGACGAAGCCTGCCGGTCAGCCGGCGACGCCTCGGCCCGTGGTGCGCGGTTCGCTCGAGCTGGGCGCAGGTGCGCAATCTGCTACAGCCTGGCAACGGCGGCCGCCCGATCACCAAGAAGCCGGCCGGCGACGGAGCGGCAACGGCCGGATCCTCCTCGGCCGCATCATCGTCAGCGGCTTCGTCGTCGACAGACCGCAACTCGTCGGGCACCGACTCATCCGACAGTGACGCCGGCGAATCCTAAGGCCTTGACGCGATTTAACGCCAGCCTGCGAGGGGTAGGTTGGCGTTAAATCGCGCTGGCCATATGACAACTCATGCTCAAGTACCGTCGATCATTGCCTCGGCCCAGTCGATGTGTCCTTCGAAGCCAAGCGATTCCGCCGTTTCGCGGTATCGGCTCAGCAAGTCCTGGAAGTCAACGGTGTCGCCGCGGGTCCGCGCCAGCAGCGCGCGCAGTCGCAGCAGCGTGATGTCGAGGATCGCCGAGCGGTCGTCGGCTGACAGGTTCGCCAACCAGTCGACCGCCTCTTGGGCTTCGGCCAGATCGCCCTCGGCGGCGCGCTCCAGCAGTGTCTCCACCAGAACGCCGGTACCCCACACGCCATAGAAGAGGTGTTCTGCCTGGCGCAGCTCGTCGACGGCTTGGCGCATCACCGGTATGGCAGCGTCGCGGTCGCCGCGCCTGGCCGTTTCCCGAGCGGCCCACACGTCGGTGGCTGGGATGAGGAAGCGGACACGCCTGCGCAGCCATATGTCGCGGGTCTGCATCATCAATTCAAGCCCGCGGTGACGGTCGGCCGCGTCGTCCTGGTTCAGCAGTCCGATAGCCAACGCGTACCCGGCCAGGCCCAGTGCGCGATCGTTGCTGGCCCTGTGGGCGGTCTGCACCGCATCCTCGCTGGCGCGCACCAGGGAGTCATCGGCCTGAAGCACCCCGTAGAGGATCGCGTGACCATAGGTCCAGGCGACGACACCGGAGAAGGTTTCCGTGTTGCTGCGTCGGGCCATCGCGACGGCGTCGTGCAGGTCTTGGCGCCAGCCGGGACGGCCCAGCCACCACCGAGCAGTGGCCACGCCAGGCCAACGCGATCGCCAGCGGTGATCCCACACCGAAGCCGGCGCCCTTGGCGGGATCACCGGCGGCCAGCTCGACGATGGTCTGCGACCACCGCAAGACTTCGCCGAATTCACCGACTCCGAGCCAGTTGCAGAACGCTATGGGCGCCAACCCCATGGTCGGGGTGGGATCGCCGATCGACTCGAGCAGCGCCATCTGTTCGGACGAGAGCCGCGCCGCCTCACGCGCGCGCCCGGCGTACATGAGCTCGGTGGCCGGCCCGCTCATGCCGATGGCCAGCGAGACCTTGTCCCCGGCCGCGGTGCACAATTCGCGCAGCTCCGCGAAGCGGCCCTGGCTTTCCTGGACCTCGCGGGCTTGTAAGTCGGTGGCACACAGCATGGTGCGGGGGGCGATGCGCATCGACAGCTGGTCGGGGTCCTCGTCGGGTAGCGCGTCGGCGATCTGGCGGGCCCGCTCCCAGCTGAGCCGGGCTGCGGCGAGATCGCGGTTGGTCGACCACGCGGCGGCGCGCATGTGCCAGCCATACGCGGTGTGTAGTTCGCCTGCTGCTTGGAGGTGTTCGGCGATCAGGGCGGCGTTCTCCTCCACCGACCCCGGCGCACGCTGTTGGATCGCGGCGGCTAGGCGCCGGTGCCACTCGGCGCGATCGGACTTCAGCTGGGATTCGTAGGCCACCGCGCGGATCAGCGGATGGTGGAAGGCGTACTCGGCGCTGGGGGTGAAGCGCACCTGATCGATGAGCTCCGCGCGCAGCAGCTCGTCGAACGTCGGATCGGTGCCCAGCGCGGCGAACAGGTCGGCCCCGAAGCGGGCTCCGATCACCGACGCCGCGTTCAACGTGTGTTTGGCTGGGGTGGCCAGGCGGTCGATGCGCGCCTCGATGGCGGCCTGCACCGTGGCGGGCACGCTCGACGTCGGCGACATCCGCGCGACAGACATAGGCGCCCCGATCACCGGTGCAGCACCCCGCGCTCCATGAACTCGCGCACCATCTCCTCGGCGAAGAACGGGTTCCCGGCGGCCCGCTCGGCGATGGTCGCTGCCAGCGCGCCGACCGAGGGATCCGACCCCATCAGCTCATCGAGCAGCGCCGCGGTGTCCGAATCACCCAGTGGGCCAAGCGCTATCGTCTGCGCACCGCGCACGCGTGACAGCGCTCCGTGATATTCGGGGCGGGAGGTGATCAGCACCATCAACTTGGTGCGCGGGATGACGGTGAGGAAGTCGGCCAACATCGACTCGCTCACCGCATCGATCCAGTGCGCATCCTCGATGACGTAGAGCGCCGGTTGGGTGCGCGCCAACGACACGGTGTTGACCAGTGCGGTCAACCGGCGCCGCCGCGCATCCGGATCGACCTGGGGCATCGCCACATCGCGGTCGGCAACGCCCAACAGATCGTGCAGTAGCAGCAGATCCTGTCGGTCAGCGTCCGGAAGTCGTTCCCCGACCCACGCCCGGGCGGCAGGACCATCGAGGTCGCTCACACCGATGCCCGCGCGCAACACCTGGGCCACGACGTGAAACGGAACGTCACCTGCCTGCGACTCGCAGAACGCCCAGAACACCTCGACCCCGCGCCCGGCCGCCAACACCGCGGCCTCCCGCGCCGCCCGACTCTTGCCGATGCCCGGCGGCCCCACCACATTCACCACGCCACCGCGGCCACCGATCGCGCGATCCACGATCGCGTCGAGCGCGGCCATCTCCCAGCGCCGACCGACCAGGCTCACCTGGGCGCGCCCGACGAGGCCATCCCGCGGCTTAATCCGCAGCAGCCGGCGCGCCCGCACCGGCTCGTCGGCGCCCTTGATGCGCACCCACTCCGGTTCCGCCAGCGTGACAACGTGTTCGACCAGCCGGGCGGTCGACTCCGACAGCATCACCGCGCCGGGCGGGGCCACCGATTCCATCCGCTGCGCCATCCCGACCTGCTCGCCGGTCGCGGCATACCCCAGCGACCCCGAACCGAGCTCACCGGCGATCACCCGACCCGAGTTCAGCCCCACCCGCACGCGAAGATCGACACCATCGCGGCGGGCCACCTCGGCCGCCAACCGGTGCGCTTCCTCCTGGATGGCCAGCGCGGCAAGACATGCCCGAAAGGCATGATCCTCCAATGCCACTGGGGCGCCGAACAGCGCCATCACCCCATCGCCGTTGTACTCCACGGTCCCGCCGTAGCGGCGTAGCACCGCCGCCGACCGCTCCACCAGTTCGGTGACGACTTCGCGCAACCGCTCCATGTCCAGCGCGGCAGCGAGGTCCATCGAGCGCACCACGTCGGCGAACAGCACCGTCACCTGCTTGTACTCCGCCGAACGGGCGGCCGGCGTGAGTCGCGCACCGCACTCGCTACAGAACTTGGAGTTCGGCGGCAGTTCGGTGCCGCACGACCCACAGATCAGCCCCGTCGCGGTCAATCCACCACCACCATCCCCGCTGGGGTTCACGTCAGTATCGTTTCACCGCTGCTCGGTGATGTCGGTCGTATCGCCGTGCCATCTCCGACACGAAGGTTCGAGACTCTCGTATGTCGACTGATACGAGAAATGCATGTCGTGACGTGATGCGGTCACGTGGCTTTGTGACACCGCTCCGGAGCTAAGCCGCGCTGGCCAACTTTCTAGACATACTTTTCGGCCCGCGCTCAGCATTAGCCGGAAGAGAACTGTCTAGTCAACGACCCACTTCCAGGCTTGGCGTATTGGGTCAACAATCCACTCAACTGAGGAATCGCCGCCAGCCTTGTCCTCGGCGTCAGTAGGTGCCTCGGTGTCGTCGCGGGCACGTTCGATTTGGCCTTTGATGTCTCGGTACGCCTGCACTCGCGCCATCACAGCGTCTGCTGCTGATTCGACCGGCGTCATCCCGGCGGCCTCGATTCCGTAGAGCATGGCAGCCAACTCGCCGTGCAATTCCTCGCGTTTCGCAGCGAGTTGGACTTCATCGCGTTCCTTGCGCAGGGACTCGTCGATGAGATGAGCTTCCGACGCGCACCGTTGTAGGAGTTCCACACGTTCTTTGGTCTTGCGTTCCAGCAGTGCGATCGTGGTCTTCGCTTCCGCGATGATCTTGCGGTCGTCGTCGTTGGGCTTGGGTAGCGCAGACAGATCGTCGGACTTCCCGCGAAGGGCGCGCGCCCTCCGGAGATTGGCTTCGATTTCCTCGATATCAGGGGTGAAGTCGACATCGCCGAGCCAGCCCTCTTGGGCTGCTTCGGACGATACAATCCGCTGCACGCTGGAGTTTGCCCGCTTGACAAGTGCTGCGCCTTGCTTGCCGAGCGCATCGACGCGCTGTTTGTCTTCCAGTCGGGCTCGCTCTTCTTGTTTGCGCTTGTCAGCCGCCAGCGCTGCTGCGCGCTGTTCCGCCTGCTGTTTCTTCTGACGCGCAGCCTCTTGTTGGTGGCGCTTGACGGCAGCCGCTCGCTCACGGACCAGTCGATCTCTTTCCTTCTCGCGACGGCGCTGTTCTTCCTCGCGTTCTTTCTCACGACGGCGCTGATCTTCCTCACGCTTCATCGAGATAGTCGTGACAACCGAAATCAGCACAATCACCGCGAAGATGACGGCGATGGTGATCCACACAGGTTTTGGGAGCGACAGCAACACATTGACGAGAAGATCCATTAGGTTGTCGCCCCCTTCTCAGTGCGTTCCGGCATGCTAACCGGTGTCACTGACTGATCGGCCGGCCATGGATGCGTGATGATGCGGAAGGGCCGTGTCATGTCCTCACCGCGCTCCAGGCCAAAGGTGGGCGTCGAGTAGAGCGGCGGCAGGTGCGTGATGGCCGGCTCTGGGTGCTTGGCAAGCGCCTCGATGGCTGACAGGTTCGCATTGCGCTCTATCCGCAGCTGGTGCAGGTCATGGCTGAACGGCTCGGTGATGGCGTTCTCGACCGGTGTCTACCGGGGATCTCTTTCGCAGGCGATGCCGTCGCCGTCGCGGTCGAGACGAGGAGTCTCGTAGCCGTCATCGCCTTCGTGGAGCGGTGCCACTCCGGCGTCCCATGCTGCGGCACAGTTCTTGTAGTAGGCATCGGCACTGGCCGCCCCGCACCCCAGCATCGCGCCGGCAAACAGCGCGCCGCCGATGACGGCAGTGGTCATCTTCTTCTTCACTGTGTTCTTTCTTTCTCTCAGGGCCACTTTGACCCCACGTCTCATTGCGGACAGGCGTCCGGCGACCACAGCCCGCGACCCTGGGTGCGGGCGTCGCCCTCGGCGGTCTTGAAGTCCGCCTGGTAGCGATACGGCAGGTCGTAGGTGTACTCGAAGGCGTAACCGTCGGCGATCATGTCCAGGTTGAACATGCGCCCCGAGGCGGTCCAGACATAGGCCAGCGTGCGACCGTATTTGTCGATGGTGTCCTGGCTGGGGTCGTTCTCCAGGTACACCGACTGGCCGCCCAGGATGGTCTTGGCCTGCGCCGAGGCTTCCCGGCCAAAGCACTGCACCGGCTTGCGCGGATCGACCATCTCGGGAGTGTCGAGGCCGATCATGCGGATCTTCATGCGACCGCCGTTGTCGACCCAAATGGTGTCTCCGTCAACGACTTTGATCACGGTGAACGGGCCTTGAACCCCCGGCGGCATGGCCGGATACGCCTGGGCGGGGATGGCTAACACCATCCCCGTCAGGACCACCACGATCGCGACGATCAGGCTGCGGACTCTCACGAGACGAGGCGGGACGGTTTCATTGGTGAACCTCGACGATGGTCTCGTCGACGTAGTTCTCCTGGTGCGCCTGGCGTGCGTCGTCGTCGCTGGCGGCGTAAACCGTCCGCGCGATGTGTTCGCCATCCCCGCCTTCGCTGATGACGATGAAAACGTCGTGCATTTCGCCCGTCATCAGCCGACGCTGCCCGGTGTACCGATCGGAACCTGCACACCCACCCAGTTGCACGGCGTCCAGGTCCGCCACGCGACCAGCGCGCACTGCTGCTCTGGACTGAGCGGCGGCGCACACGGCGGCGTCCCGGGCCCTCCACATACGGCAGGGTCAGCCGACGCGGCACCCACATCCACGCAAGCGCCAACGGTGAGCGACGCGGCGACGGCCCCGATCATCAGCATTCGTTTCAACATGTCAAGCCCTGCCCTTTGTCGTTCATGTGCCTGCAACAGCAGGATATAAACGGCAATGGTATCAACAATGTGACAGAAATTTCCGTGTGATATGGCCCACAGCGGGTCGTTGGCAATTATTTGAGGCGCGTGTTCTGCTGGTTGCCTTCCACGATGTCCCGCGCCGGTTTGGCGGACGCGCACATCGGGGTGCTGTCAGACTGGAGTCCACCAGCGGAAACAGGGGGACGGCGATGGCGACGGTGTACGTGGTCACGACCGGGAGTGGCGACAACTACCGCATCGAACGGGTCTACCTGGACAGCGACCAGGCGTACGGGTTTGCGCAGGACTACAACGGCATTTCACCTGTTGAGCCTGTTCAGATAGAGGAGTGGCTGGACGGTGCCCCGCCCGCCGACTACGACGGCCCGTACTGGCGTGCGGAGTGGTGGGCGCGCATGCCAGTCAGCAAGCGTCGCGATGCGCTGCGGCACACCGATGACGGCGAACGGTTCGACGACTTCGCCATCCGCCAACAATGGTGGACCGGGGACGCGGTGCCGGATGCCAAGGTGGTGCGCCGGGAGCTGGCCGGGACACCCAGGATCGAGGTCGCCGGGGTGTCGAAGGACAAGGTGGAGGAGCTCTTCTGGGACACGGTTACCCAGGTCAGGGCCGAGGCTGGCGGGCGTGCCCAGGAAATAGCTTCTCCTCACTCACGCATCGAGTGGAACGAAATGGGCATGGCGACTCGACTTTGCCGCCCTGGTACGCCATCATGGCCTTCATGGATTCACGCGCCCTGGAACGGCTGGGCCACCACGTGGTGAGTCGGCGCGTCGCTTTGGGCTTCCGCGCCCGCACCGACCTGGCCGACAGCCTGCAGTTCACCGTGCGCACCCTGGCCGATATCGAACACGGCGTACGCAAGGCCAGCCCCGGCACGTACGCCATGCTGGAAAACAAGCTGGCCTGGACACCAGGCAGCATCGACACCATCCTGGCGGGCGGGGAACCCAAAGAAACCGTGGTCGAACTGCACCGGAGCAACGCCACCGCTCCGGCCCAGGGATACCGGCTGCGCCCGACCAACCCCAACGCCCTCTCGCAGGTGCCCACCGAGGAGTTGTTGCTGGAACTGCGACGCCGCATCACCGCTCCTCACAGCAGGCGCCACGAGACCTGGGACGACTGGGACGACGGCCTAGACCCGCAAGGCGAGTGGGCCGAGGGTTAGCAGAGCGAGCGCGATGTTGACCTACTCCTGGAGATCGGAGTGGTGCGGGATTCCCTTCGCGTAGCGAGGAGCTACGGCAAGTCGCACGTGGTCGGTGGCCCACGCCGCGAGCGCTTTGTTCGTCCCTTCTTGCTCGGCCCCGATCTCGGCGACATGAGCGTCGAAAGAACGCCGTTGCTCTTCGATGATCTGACGATGCCGGGGTGCCACCTTTCCACTTTCGAACCGCTCCGACCGGAGGTTGGCTCAGCCTCGACGGGCCTGAGCGGGCCGCGCCAGGTAGGGTCGCCGAAAAAGGTGGATGCCACGCTGCCCACGCGCGTCGGAAATGCCAGCTGATGCGATCGGGTGCTTCGGCGTGGTCACCTGGTCGGTCCGAAGGGGTGTATGTGGACGCGGTGTTGGGCTTGTCGATGACTCCCACGTCGTTCGGGCTGGTCCTCGTCGAAGGCCACGACGCCGACGGCGCCACCGTGGACCGCGATGCTTTCGACGTCGAGCACGGCCCGATCCACACCTCCGAGCAGGCCACGGCGGCGGTGCTCCGGACCGAGGCCATCGCCGCCACCCGCGGCATCCGGCTTCACTCCATCGGCCTGACCTGGAGCGAGGACGCTGGCGACCAGGCCTCGCAGCTCATGCGGTCGCTGTCGGAGTCCGGATTCGACAACGTCGTCCCCATCCGCCTGCCGGAGGCCACGGAAGCCCTCGCCCGCGGCATGGCCGACGTGATCGGCTACGACACCACCGCCGTCTGCGTGATCGAACCGGAAGCCGTGATCGCGTTGATCGTCCACACCGGCGACGGCGCGGTGCAGACGGCGTTCAACCACGCGATCGACACCGAGGAAAGCCTCATCAGCTGGTTGAGCACGGTCTTCACCAAGGCAGACTGGCAGCCTGAGGCGCTGGTCGTGGTCGGATCGGCGGGCGGATTCGAGGAGTACCTGCCCGAGCTCGAGGATGCCCTGTCGGTGCCGGTGTTCTCACCTGCCGAGGCCGAACTGGCGCTGGCGCGCGGTGCGGCGCTGGCGTCCACCGTCAACGTCGACCTCCCGTTCCCCGACTTCGCCGCCTTCGCCGAGTCGCAGTCCGACACCACGCGGGCACGGCATTCCGTAGCGCGCCGTCGCCCGCTGGCACAGGTCGGAGCGCTTGGCATGCTCGTCGCAGGGGTGCTGACCTTCGTCGTCTCGGCATCGGTGGCGATCAGCCTCGAAATAGCACCGCGCGAGCAATCGGGGTCGATCGATCCCGCCGGAGCCGTCGAGGCGCCCGCCGCACCCGCTCCGGCGGCGCGCCAGACGATGCTGCCGGCCGCACCCGCCATCGCCGCGCCGCCCCCCGCACCCGTTGCTCCGCCGCCGCTTCCCGAGGCGCCCACCGTCGACGTCGAGGTGCCGACGGGCGACGTGCCCGTCGAGGCGCCGATCGTCGAAGAGGCACCCGCGCCGGAGGCACCTGCAGGTGTGCTCGCTCCCGACCCTGCGGCCGCGCCGCCCGCCGTTGCACCGCCGCCGGTGGCGACGCAGGAGCCGTCGCTGCGCTCGCGCATCATGGACCGGCTGAAGGGGATCAACGACCCCGAGCCGGCCGACGTGGCCCCACCCGTCGAGCCCGCGCCGCCAATTCTTCCCGGCGATGTCCCGCCTCCGGTGCCACCTGTCCAGTAGCGGGGCGGACCTCGCGACGCCCAGGGGCAACGTCCTTCGGATGTTGCTGCGCGTCGCCCTGGTGACAGCCGTGGTGATCGCGCTGGTCACCGTCGAACTGACCTCGCGCTCCGGGGTGTCGTGGCGGCTGGTGACCTTCACGTACCAGGCGAATCTGCTTGCCGCCCTGTACTACGCATGGACGCTGGCGTCGCCACGGGCGGACGCGCGCGTAGGCGTGCGCGGCGCAGTCGTGCTGTACGTGGTCGTCGCAGGCGTGATCTGGAACCTGTTCCTGACCGGCCACAGCATGGGATACACCGCTGGCCAACCTCTTGTTGCACGTCGTCGTACCCGGACTTGCGGTAGCGGACTGGCTGCTGGTCGGCCGCGGCGTCGCCAAGGTGCGGTGGTGGCAGCCCTTCGCCTGGCTCTCGCGTATCCGGCGGCATACGGCGTGGTGGCGCTCGTGGTGCTCAACCGACTCGGTCGGCGCGCACCGTACTTCTTCCTGGACCCCGCCAGCGTCGGCGTCAGCTCCGTCGCGACCAATGTCGGTTTGCTCGCCGTCGGCATTCTCGGACTGGGTTTCGTGTTGTTGGCCTTGACGCGCGTGCCCTCGGCTAACGTTTGGCGGTCGCAAACCGAACTAGCATGTGAATTCACACCCCGAGCGTGAGGATGGACACTTGCCAAGAGCTGGACGATTTGTGCTGGCAATAGCGGGAGTAACGGCCCTTCTATCGATGGGATCGGCGGTGCCCGGCCTTGCCGCGTCGTCCGGTGGGCTCGCCGTTGCGAACGTCTCGCCGGGTAGCGGAGACGTCGTCGGGGTCGGCATGCCGGTGACGGTGACGTTCGCGAAGCCCGTCGGAGACCGGGCGGCCGCCGAACGGTCGATCGGCTTCTCCTCGCCGAACACGCCGCCGGGCACCTTCGCATGGCTCGATGACGAAGCAGTGCAATGGACGCCGAAGGGCTTCTGGCCGGCGCACTCCACCATCTCGATGAACGCGGGCGGGTTCATGACCAGCTTCGAGACCGGCTCGGCGGTGGTCGGAGTCGCCGATCTGGACGCGCACACGTTCACGGTGAGCATCGACGGCCAGGTCGTGCGCCAGATGCCCGCGTCGATGGGCAAGCCCAGGCACCCAACGCCCATCGGATCGTTCACCGCGCTGGAGAAGCAGTCCCCGGTGATCATGGACTCCCGCACCATCGGCATACCGCTGAGTGACCCCGAAGGGTACAAGCTCACCGTGTACAACGCCGTTCGCGTCACCTGGGGCGGGGTTTACGTGCACAGTGCTCCGTGGTCGGTGGCGTCCCAAGGCAATTCGAACGTCAGCCACGGTTGCATCAACCTCAGCCCCGACAACGCCTCCTGGTACTACAGCACCGTGAGCATCGGCGACCCGATCATCGTGCAGGCGTGAGCCGCGTGAAGGTTCTTCGCCGTCGGTGACGTAGCCACCGATCCTGGCTCGGCGTACGTACCGAGCACCCGGTCCGCCGTTCCGGACGTCGTCACGGTGAACCAGTAGTGCTCGTTGCGGTAGTGGTGCTGGCGGTGGTTCGTCCACATCGACCGGTAGAGCTTGGACTTCGGCTTGTAGTCGCTGTGGATCAGATAGTGGCACCACTCGTAGCCGAGCCCGAGCACGGTCATCAACACCAGGTAGGTCAAGCCGAGCCCGATGCGCGGGAAGGCGAACAGGGCGATTGCGACCACGACGGGCATGATCCACAGCAGCGCTCGCCACGGAATGAAGATGAGCGGAACCTCGCGCGGGTTCCACGTGGTGTTCGCGGTGCTTGCGCGCCAGCAGCGGATCGATCACCCACGCGCCCAATCGCCTTGGCCGCCAATGCAACACGAAGACGTGCACGGTCCACTCGAAGAACGGGAACACGGCGAGCAGCGCAGCGGGCACCAGCACGTCGGTCCACTGCCACCCGCCGACGAGGATCCGTGCCGTCAGCGCGACGATCAACGCGGACGAAATCATCCACGGGCTGGGATGCCGAAGGAACTCGCGCACGGCGTCGGACAGCGTGAAGCCGCGTCGCTCCGTGCGGTTGGGCGTGGTGGTCATCGGCTGTCCTCCATGGCGTCCAGGGCCGCGAGCAGCGCGATGGTGGCTGGTTCGAGAAGGTCACGCGCCGCCCGTTCGGCGACGTCGGCGTCGCCCGAGCGGATCGCCTCGGCGACACGGCGATAGGCCTCCGGGCGGCCCACCTCGTCGGCCATCATGACGGCGAGCGCTCCGAGTGCGGGTTCGTACGTCGCGCGAAGGGTGTTGTACATCAACCGGAATGCGATCGAATCGGCTGCGTCGACGACCTGGTCCCAGAACGTCAGGGCATGCCGCTGGCGCTCGACGGGGTCGGCTTCCTCCGCCAACGCGTCGACGGTCGCATCCAGGGCCGCTGCGCTGCCCGCCCCCCGGCGCCTGGCGGCCAGCTCGGCGACCTTCGGACCGTTGTGGAGCCGGGTCTCGAGGATGCTGCGCACTACCGCCACGTCGACCTCGCCGTCCTTGACCAGTAGCCGGGGGAGCAGGTCGAGCCCGGCGTGACGGCGGAAGTCACGCACTGTCGTGGCGTCGCCTTGACGGACCTCGACCAGTCCGGCGTCAATCAGGCGCTTGAGCGCCTCCCGCACCGCAGGCCGTGACACGCCGAGCACTTCGGCGAGCCGCCGCTCGCTGGGCAGCGCCTCGCCCGGCTGCATGTCACCGCTGAGCACCTCGGAGACGATCTGCTCGAAGACGTCCTGCGGGTACCGAGCGACGGTTGACCGGTTGCAGTGCCATGGGCCCACGATGGCAGGCCGGCGGTCAGAGGTCAAGTGGTCTTACCAGTTGCTGCACGGCGAGCCTAGGCCGATGCGCCGGTTCGCGAGCAGACGCAAAGTCCCCCCAATCGCCATGATTGAGGGGACTTTGCGTCTGCTCACCGCGGGATGCCGGTGTACTCCGGGTTGGGTGGCACCGACAACGCGATGCCGATGCGGTTCGTGGCACCGATGAACGCCGCGATCGAAATACCTTCGAGGATCTGGTGATCGTCGAAGCCAAGTCCACGCAGCCGGTCCAGATCGGCGTCATGGATGGACTGCGGGTCGTTGTTGACGGCGACGGCGAGGTCGGCTAGCGCACGCTCGCGGTCGGTCAGTTCGGCGACCTGATGGTGGTCGATCGCCACCCGCTGCCCGAACGACCAGTCGCCCGCGACCTTGCCGAGCTTGTTGGCGTGATTGGTGTGGCAGTACGCGCACCGGTTCTCACCCGACACGACGGTGGCGATCACCTCGCGCTCGCGGGCGCTGAGCCCGCCGCGCCCGTCGGTGCCCAGCAGGGGCAGAAGGTAGCCGTTGAGCCGCTCGAGATCGCCCTCGTTCAGCGAGAGGGCGCGAAACCAGTTGGAGGTCAATCCCTCTTCGCGCTGCTGGCGAGCGAAGAAGCCCCGCACCCCGGCAGTCGAGAGTTCGTCGAGTTCGGGTACCCGGAGTCGGGAGATGCGGTCGGGAGTCAAGGCGCGGTGTTCAGCCGGGGCGTCGGCGGTGGCGGTCATGCCACGACCATGCGATGACCGAGGGGCGCCGACAAGGATTGTGCACCCGCCGACGAAAACCCTTGTGGGGCGCCAGGGACTCAGCGCAGGGCCGCAGCCGTCGCCTCGTCGGCGGGCAGGAAGGCCTCGATGCTCAGTTCGGCGGCGGTCAGGTCCACCGCCGTGCCGAACGTCGTGACGGTGCGACAGGAACGTCAGGACGCGTACCACCGGGGCCATCCAGCTCGAGCGGCACCGCCACGCCGCCCAGGTCGGCGTCATCGTCGAATCCGCCTGGGTAGGAATCGATTTCGGCGAGCAGTTCCGCGAGCTCGTCGGAGCCGCTCACCGCGACCTCCCGTCGCAGCCTGCCGATCACGTGGTGGCGCCACTGACCGAGGTTGCGGATGCGCGGAGCAAGCCCCTCCGGGTGCAGCGAGATGCGCAGCGCGTTCGGCCGGTCGAGCAGGTGCGTGGCGACGCCCCGCATCATCACGGCTGCCCCGGAATTCGCCGCAACGATGTTCCAGCCGCGATCGACCGCGAGGCAGGGGAACGGCTCGTAGGCCCTCAGCACGCGCCGCGATGCCGTCGCGCACGGGCGCCATGTCCGGATCGTCCAGCGACCGTTCGGCGTAGGCCGGCGCCAGGCCGGCGGCCATCAACAACTGGTTCCGCTCGCGCAGCGGCACGTCCAACGCCGCAGCGAGCCGCAGCACCATCGCGCGACTCGGCGCCGACCGCCCGGTCTCGATGAAGCTGACGTGTCGCGACGACACGTCGGCCTCGATCGCCAGGTCGAGTTGGCGACAGGCGGCGACGCTGCCGCCACTGCTTCATCAACGAGCCGAACGGCGGATGCTGGGTCTGCACAGTGCTCACTGGCTCAGTCTCGCGCGCGATCGGCGTCGATCCACTACCTGCGAGGTAATTGTCCCGCTTACCACTGAGGCGCACGCTGGACGTGTCCGCAGCAGTCCGCCGACCCGAGGAGACGACGATGCAGTCCCGTGAGCAGGCACCCGCCGAGCCCCAGGTCCCGCGGTGGTTGCGCTTCGTGCTGAAGTCCGATCGCGCGGGCTCGTCGTGGTACGTCGGCGCCGGCTTCTTCTTCGCGCCAGCGCTGATGATGGTCTCGCCGTGGCCGGCGCTCATCACGGTGCTGTGGGCGATCATCGCCCTGGCCGGACTGTGGCTCGGACTGCTCGGCATCGCGATGGCGACCGGGCTGGCGATGGTGTTGCGGACGGGCGCGCGAGCTCCCCGAGGATTACTGGCGGTCGATCTTCGACTACCAGCCGACCACTAAGTCGGTTGGCCGGCAGTCGCGCCCCGGTGTAGTCGACCTTCCAGTGCTTGATCCCATTGAGCCAGCCCGAGCGCAACCGTTCCGGCTTGGCCAGCGACGTCAGGTCCGGCATCGCATCGGCGATGGCGTTGAACATCAGGTCGATGGTCATCCGGGCCAGGTTCGTGCCGATGCAGTAGTGCGCGCCGGTGCCCCCGAAGCCGACGTGCGGGTTCGGGTCGCGGAGGATGTTGAAGCTGTACGGGTCGTCGAACACGTCCTCGTCGAAGTTGGCCGAGCGGTACATCATGACGACCCGCTGCCCCTTCTTGATCTGTACGCCCGCCAGTTCGGTGTCCTCCAGCGCAGTGCGCTGGAAGGAGGTGACCGGGGTGGCCCACCGGACGATCTCGTCGGCGGTCGTTCCGGGACGTTCCCTCTTGAACAGCTCCCACTGGTCGGGGAAGTCGGTGAAGGCCATCATGCCCTGGGTGATCGAGTTGCGGGTCGTCTCGTTGCCGGCGACGGCCAGGAGGATGACGAAGAAGCCGAGCTCGTCGTCGGACAGCTTGTGCCCCTCGACGTCGGCCTGCACCAGCTTGGTGACGAGGTCGTCGACCGGGCTTGTCGGACCGCTCGGCGGCGAGCTGCATGCCGTAGGTGATGAGCTCGACCGACGCACTGATGGCGTCGTTGCCCGCGAACTCGGGATCCATGTCGCCGACCATCTGGTTCGACCAGTGGAAGAGCTTCATGCGGTCTTCCTGCGGCACTCCCATCAGCCCGGCGATGGCCTGCAGCGGGAGTTCACAGGAGACCTGCTCGACGAAGTCCCCGGAACCCTCGGCAGCCGCCTTGTTCACGATGTCGCGGGCCCGCTCGGCGAGATCGGCACGCAGGAGTTCGACCGCCCGTGGGGTGAACGCGCGCGACACGATCTTGCGCAGATGGGTGTGGTGGGGCGCGTCCATGTTCAGCAGGACGAACTTGCCGGTATCGATCTGGGTGTCGACGGTGCCGTCGGCGTAGCGCGGGAGCGCGGTCTTCTCGAGGCTCGAGAAGACGTCACTGCGTCGCGACACCTCCTTGACGTCCTTGTGCTTCGTCACCACCCAGTAGCCGCCGTCGCCGAACCCGCCGACGTCCTCGGGTTGTTCGTTCCACCAGATGGGTGCGACCTTGCGCATCTCGGCGAGCTCTTCGATCGGAAGTCGTTCGGCGTAGATGTCCGGGTCGGTGAAGTCGAACCCGGGCGGGAGATTCGGCATCCGCGCGCGATCTGACATGACGCTATCTGACATGAGCTGGGGCACTCCTCGTGACGACGTGGTCTAGTGACGTTAAGGCATTGCTACACCACAGATGGGGCGGCTCGGAGCGGGTTGCGAAAAGTCCGATGAAGTCGCAAGTAGAACCTGTTCCCGTTCCAGATTTGTAACGAAATTCTCATGAATGCGGATTGACCCAGAGGTACCATCGGTCCCTGGAGTAACACTGAGAGGCCACCGCGATGAGCGTCGACATCCGCAGGTTTCTGACCGCGTTCACCTGCTGCGTAGCGGCTCCCGCCGTCGCGCTGATCGCCGCAGCGTCGGCGTCCGCGGATCCCTCGCTGCCCATCCCCCCGCCTCCACCCAATCCGGCCCCGATCGAGAATGCGGCGGGTCCGGTACCGGATCCGTTGGCGCCGCTCGATGCCTCGAGCCCTCCGACACCGGCACCCGACGCCGCCGCCCTGGCCGTGGCAGAGGCGGTGCCCGTTCCACCCAACGGCGTTCCGCACCTCGCCAGCCCCGATGCCCTGCCACCGGGTTCGACCATGGATCCCACCGTGATGGGCAACGAGGGCCCGAACACGAGCTACCTGAGGGACCTGTGGCACGCCGTGCAGAACCAGGAGATCAGCGGCAAGGAAGCGCTGATCATGAGCATCGCGCAACGTGGCATGAACACGCCGTATCCGAATCAGTCTCCCGGGCCGTACGTCCCCACCGCGCCGGTCGGCGCTCCCGTCCCCACCGCGCCGGTCGGCGCTCCCGGACCGACGTCCCAACGGGCCGGTCGGCCCGGACGTCGCAGCCGATCCGGCCCTGGCCGCTGCCGCCGGCTCCGGATCCCGCGCTTCCATTGCCGCCTGCACCTGCGGCTAGCCCGCTCCCGCCTGCTCCGACGCCGTAACGTCGTCGACCCGGTGTCGGGCCGCGCGGTCGAGCAGCCCGAGCACGATGCGCACGTGAGTGCGTTCCACCGCTGCCCACATCGCCCGCGTGGCAGGCGTGCGGTGGTGGACGAAGGTGGCGAACAGCAGACCCTCCGGGCGTAGCGCGAACAGCAGCTCGCCAGGCATGCCGATGCGCGAATCGGCGCCGAGCACCACGACATCGTCGGTGCTCTTGCGCCTCCGCCAACCCAGCACCGTCGGCCCGGCACCGCCGCCGACCTTCAATCCGAGCGCCGACCAGCCGGCCAACAGTCGGCTGCGCATCACGCGCGGGAGCCTCCTCGAGCATCGCGCTGGCCCAGCGCTCGGCGGTCCAATCCGGATGCGCTCCGGTGTCGACGACGAAGGCGTCCGAATAGTCGACCCGGGGGAGCGCGCTCAGCGCCTCGAGCTCCGGCGGCACCGTCACCTGGCGAGCCGCGCGCTGCCAGCGTCGCTCGATCGTCCGGAGCATCAGCGGGTAGACGAGCGCGTACCGGAACGGGGTGATGGCGGCCATGTACGCGCGGCCGAAGAGTCCGTTGGGCTTGACGAGCACGGCCATCTGACCGTGATAGCCGCCGCCACCGTCGGGCACCCAGCCGAGGTGCAGCACACCGTGCATCGTCTCGTTGGCGATCTCGAGAGCGGCCTCGCGGTCGGTCAGGTACACGGGGTGAAACGGCAGGGCCTCCGGCGTGGCGACGTCGGCGACGGTCCGTAGGTCGGCGGGCAGCCGGTCGCGCAGCGATGCGACGCGGGTGCCCAAACCCTCCTCGGCGTGATCCAGTCCCAGCCATTCACCAAGGCGCCATCGAAGCGCGAACAGTGCGCCGACGACGGCCGACGACTGCGCGGGGTCGAACGACTCCATCAGGGCGACCAGCCTGCCGAAGTCGTCGGGCCCGCCAGGGGTCGGCAACTCCCAGACGTCCTCGACGCGAAAGTCATTGGCAATCGCGTGAATCCGCCACGGCATTCGAGTGTGCTCGCTCTTGGGAAGTCTCGTCGATCGAACCATACACTACTGTATGTATGCTGTCGTCGTATTGTCAATGGCCGTCCACGAAGTCGGGAGAACCGATGCCTGCACCCACCCGAACCACGCGAGCCGCCTGGGTCGACGCCGGGTTGGCCGCGCTCGCCGAAGGCGGACCGGACGCGGTGCGCGTCGACGTCCTCGCTCAGACACTCGGGGTGACGAGGGGTGGCTTCTACCACCAGTTCGACGACCGGCAGGCGCTCCTCGACGCACTGCTGGACGCCTGGGAAACCAGGAGCACCGACGAGGTACTGGAACGGGTGGAGCGAGAAGGCGGCGACGCGCGCACCAAGGCCACGAAGGCGGGCCTGCTGACGTTCTCCGACGAGTTGCTTCCCGTCGACCTGGCCGTTCGGGACTGGGCGCGCCGTGACGACGCCGTCGCGGCTCGGCTACGCCGCGTCGACAATCGCAGAATGGACTACCTGCGCTCGCTCATCGCCGAGCTCAACGCCGACCCCGATGACGTGGAAGCCATTGCACTACTGGCGTTCTCGATGCTGATCGGGGATCACTTCATTGCCGCCGACCATCCCGGCCGCAGCCGCCGACAGGTGATGCAACGCGCGGCGCAGCGCCTGCTGGGCTGACCGCCCGTACGCTCAGGTCGCGACGACCGCGACGGGGACGCGTTCGACCCGCGCAGGCACGTGCTTGTGCCACGGTGTCCCGGCGTACGCATCGCGCCACGCCGACGAGGTCAATTCGTTGGGGGCGACCCCGGGCACGACGGCCCGCCCGTCGGCCTCGACGTGGTCGACCCCGAAACCGTTGGGCAATGACACGTGGCCCGGCTGCATCGCGATCGCTCACCTCGACCGTCGCGTCGGCGCAGCCCGCTGCCGTGGTGATGCGCACCCGATCTCCGTCGCCGACGCCGATGGCCGCCGCATCGGCGACGCTGATGCGCAGGGCACCGTCGGCGTCGCGCTTGCGCCAGGACGGATCGCGAAGGATGTCGTTGGCCGTGTAGGCCCTGCGCTCGCCCGCCGAAAGCACCATCGGGAACTCGGTACTGGTGAGCTGCGCACGATCTTCGGTCAAAGCCCTTGCCTCCATCACCATTTCGGGGATCTCGAGGGAGATCTTGCGATCCTCGTGGGTGATGAGCGCGAAGTCGTCGACGTACTCGTGGACCGTGAACGTCAACCCGGAACGACTGGCCAGGATCGCCTCGAACAGCGCGTTGCCGTCGGCGTGGCCCGCCCGCCGGACGGCATCCGGATACGCCATCGCCGTCTTCTGCGCGAGGCCCCACAGCGCCGCCGCCCCGGCCAGACCGTCGGGCATCGTCGGCCCCAGGGTCTCGTAGAGTACGTACGGAAGTACCCGGCCCAGTGCGGGATTCGCGCCGACGGCGGTCATGAAGGCCACCGCGTAGGCACCGAGTCCCTCGGCCGCCGCGCGTCGCAGCGGGCGGAGGTCGTCATCGTCGACCACACCGAGCGCTCGGACCAACCGCGCCCAGATCTCGGGTTCTGGCAACGTGCCCGGAAGCGGTTCCAGAAGCGGATGGCGGAGGTGGAACGTGTTGTGCGGGAACTCGAGGTTGAAGAAGGTCGCCTCGGGCTTCTCGAACTGACTGGCGGCGGGCAGCACGTAGTGCGCCAACCTGGCAGTCTCGGTCATGGCCACGTCGATGACCACCAGCAAGTTCCAGCGCGCTCAGCGCCTCGCGCACTCTCGCGGAGTCGGCCACCGAGTGGGCCGGGTTGCTGCTCTCGACGATCATCGCCCGGAATCGATCGGGATGATCGGTCAGGATCTCGTCGGGCACGGAGTTGGACGGCACCAGGCCTGCAATGATCGGAGCGCCGGTAACGGGCGTGCGTCCCACCCCGCCGACGCTGAACAGCGGCGCGAGTGACGAATGCAGGTGCTGCGCACCGCGTTTCGCGAAGTTGCCGGTGAGGATCCACAACAACTTGTTCAGGTAGGAGCACAGGGTGCTGTGCGGGGCCTGCTGGATTCCGAGGTCCTCGAAGACGGAAACGCTTCCCGCGCCCGCGATCCGGCGCGCAGCGGCGCGAAGCAGCGCCTCGTCGACGCCGCACCGCAGCGCGTAGTCGGCGATCGGGACGTCGCGCAGCATCGCGACGACACCGTCGACTCCGGTGACGTGGTCGGCGAGGAACTGCTCGTCGCAGAGCTCTGCTCCTGCACCAGCACCGCGGCCATTGCCGCAAGGCACCATGCGTCGGTTCCGGGGCGTACGCGCAAGTGGAAGTCGGCGAGCTTGGCGGTGTCCGTGATGACCGGGTCGATGACGATCATCGACCGTGCGGGATCCTTGGCGATGTCGTTGAGCACGACCCGCGCGCGCGGAAAGCTCTGGGACATCCACGGGTTCTTGCCGATGAACACCGAGACCTCGGCGTGCTCGAACTCGCCGCGGGTATGCCCACCGTAGAGCTGCGCGTCGACCCAGTGCTCCCCGGTCTTCTCCTGGGCGAGCGCATTGGATCTGTACCGCGAACCGAGCGCCTTCAGGAACGCGCCGCTGTACGCACCGCCCAGGTGGTTGCCCTGACCGCCGCCGCCGTAATAGAAGACCTTGTCGCCGCCGTGCTCGTCACGAATCGCCATGAAGCGTTCAGCGATCTCGGAAATTGCGGTGTCCCAGTCGATTTCCTCGTAGGTGCCATCGTCGCGCCTGCGCAGGGGAGCGGTCAGCCGGTTGCGGTTGTTCTGGTAGTGGTCGAGCCGGAGCGCCTTGTTGCAGGTGTAGCCCTGAGAGGCGGGATGCGCCTTGTCGCCGCGGATCTTGGCGATCTTGCGGTCGTCGAGTTGAACGACGATGCCGCAGTTGCATTCACAGAGGATGCAGGCGGTCGACTGCCACGTGTTCCCATCATCGGTCATCGTGGGTACCCCCTTGCTCGGTTTCCGCCGCCACGATGGCGCGCAGTTGTCGATGGACGAGGTCGAGCGGTTTCACGTCGCGTGCAGTGCGGGCCACCACGATCGCGCCCTCGATCGATGTCATGAGCAGCATGGCCAGCTCCTCTGCGCGCTCGCTGCCGACGCCGTCGGCCTCGAGTCGGCGACCGATGAGCTCGGTCCACTGGGCGAATGCGGCAGCGGCCCGGTCGATCACCGCCGGGTTGTCCGCCTCGACGGCGACGGCCACCACCGGACAGCCTGCGCGGTAGTCGGATTCGACGAGCAGCCTGCGGAATCCGTCCACGATGACGTCGACGGCGGCAAGACTGTGCTCGGCCTTGGCCACCCGGGCGGCGGTGTACTCGGCGGCGTAGTCGACGGCTTCACACAAGAGTTGGGTGCGACCGCCGGGAAAGTAGTGGTATGCGGAACCGCGTGGCGCGCCGCTGTGCTCGAGCACGTCGGAGATGGCGGTCGAATGCGCACCGCGTTCCCTGATGAGCAGCGCGGTCGAGATCACCATTCGTTCACGAGGACTGACCACCCGAGCATCCCTTCGGCGCGTTATGTAGAGCATCATACATATCGCTCGGGCTCTTTCGGCGCCGAGTGCCCCGGCGCTTCCGGCCGCGCACACGTACTACGGGGAACAAGCTCGGACCAGTTCGGTCGACACCCGCACCGAGCTGCTGATCCAGCTGGCAACGGCCGAACTGCGCCGCGACCGGACCGGTGCCGGCGCCACCGGTGGCGCGGGTGCTCGTCGCGCTCGCCAATGAGCGCTACACCAGGCGCCGTGGGGGAACCCAGGTCGGCCTCAACACCCTCGCGGTGAAGGACTGATCAAAGTAGGGACGGGTTGACTAAACCGATGCCGCCTCGTTGAGCTCGTTGAGCGTGTTCGTGGCCTCGAGGTACTCCTGGACCCACCGTTCGATGACGGCCGACGTCTTCTCGACCTTGGTGAACTGTCCGACCACCTGGCCCACCGGGTTGAACGCGACGTCCACCGTCTCGTCGGGATACTTGTGCGTCGCGGAGACGGCAAGCCCCGACACCATGAACTGCAACGGCATGCCGAGCGGCTTCGGGTTGTCCGGGTTCTCCCACGCGTCGGTCCAGTCGTTGCGCAGCATGCGGGCGGGCTTGCCGGTGAACGAGCGACTCCGCACGGTGTCGCGGCTGCCCGCCTTCACGTACGCCGCCTGCTGAACGGGCGTGTTCTCGGCTTCCTCGACCATCAGCCACTGCGAGCCCGTCCACGCGCCCTGGGTGCCGAGCGCCAGTGCCGCCGCGATCTGCTGTCCGCTGCCGATGCCACCCGCGGCGAGCACCGGGACCGGAGCGACCTCCTTGACCACCTGCGGCCACAGCACGATCGAGCCGACCTCGCCGCTGTGCCCACCGGCCTCGCCGCCCTGCGCGATGATGATGTCGACGCCCGCGTCCGCGTGCTTGCGCGCCTGGCTCGGCGAGCCGCACAGCGCGGCGACCTTGCGGCCCTCGGCGTGAATGTGCTCGATCATGTCCTTTGGCGGGGTGCCGAGCGCATTGGCGATCAGCGTCATCTTCGGATGCTTGAGCGCGACCTCGACCTGCGGGGTGGCGGTCGCCTCGGTCCAACCGAGCAGCTGCAACGTGCTCTCGTTGTCCTCGGCGGTGAGCGGGACGCCGTGATCGGTGAGGATCTTGCGGGCGAAGTCGAGATGTTCCTGGGGCACCATGTCGACCAGCATCTTCGCCAACTCGTCGGCGGACAGGTTCGAGTCCATGCCCTCGTACTTGTTGGGGATGACGATGTCGACGCCGTAGGTGTGGTCGCCGATGTGTTCGTCGATCCAGTTCAGTTCGATCTCGAGCTGTTCCGGGGTGAACCCGACGGCGCCGAGCACGCCGAAGCCGCCGGCCTTGCTCACCGCGACGACGACGTCCCGGCAGTGGGTGAACGCGAAGATCGGGAACTCGATGCCGAGTTGATCGCATAGCGCGGTGTGCATGCCTGCTCCTTGGATGGGGCTTCAGCGAGGGTCATGAAATTGGAACGTGTTCTAGTTTAGTACCCCGGAGGACGGGCTGGTCAATGGGCGGGTTTCGGCGAGACGTCACCACTCGACAGCGGGGGAGAATCGCCATACCGTTTTCGGCGAATCGCGTCAGCCCACGTGATCATCCGCCGAAGGACCACATACCGTGACGCACTGGCTCAACCAATCCCTCGTCCTGGCGTCCGACTACCGCGTTCCGAACCCCGAACGCGTGTGGCCGCTGCTGGAAAGCCGTCGGGACGCCCTCGCCCGCATGGGCGTCCACCACGCGCTGGTGTACGCGTCGACCACCGATCCGGGCCGGGTGCTGGTGTTGCTCGCGATTCACCAGCGCGAGCCGGTGCTCGAACTCATGCGGTCACGCGTCTTCTTCGAATGGTTCGACGCCGTCGGGGTCGACGACATCCCCGCCGTATTCGCGGGTGAGCTCGTCGAACGGCTCGACCCGTTGGGCGAATCCACGCCGCAGGCCCCCGAGGTGATGGTGTCGGTCGTGACGTCGGTCGACAACGTCACCAACCTCGTCACCCACGTGCGCGAGACCGTCGCCGACCTGCGCAAGGCGGGCGTGCGCAGGTTGCTCATCTTCACTGCGTTCGACGATGCACGGGAAGTGATGATGCTGTTCCAGATCGACGACGAATCGCACGCTCGGCACTGGGTGCGCGATTCCGAACTGTCGACGGAGTGGATGGGCAGGGCGGGCATCGGCGTGTATCCGCCGGTCTTCATCGGCAAACTCCGACAAACGCTCCGCATCGACGAAACGGATCGGTCGGCCGGCCGCTGATGTTCGTGTGCCTGTGCCTCGGGGTGACGAGTCACGCCGTCGGCGACGCGGTGGCAGCGGGCGCGTTGACCTCGAAGGAGGTCGCCGCGGCATGCGGGGCCGGTTCCGATTGCGGACGTTGCCGTCGCACGGTGCGGGCGATCATCGAAGCCCGGCGCCCCGACGCATCGCCAACGCGAATCCCCGACGATCCGGACCGCTGACCCGAAGGACCGGCCACCCCCGTCGCGCGGCTTCCGCGGCCAGCCCATGACGCGGATTCACCGGACGGGGACAGCCGACGAGTTTCATCAAGGCCACATCCTCGTCGCCGTCGGCGTAGAAGTAACTCCGTTGCAGGTCAACGCCTTTCGTGGCACTGAACAGCTCGACGGCGGACGCCTTGGCTGGCCCCCACACGATCGGCGTCACGATTCCGCCGGTGAGCGCGCCATGGTCATCGACCTCGAAGTGGTTGCAGATGACGTTCGTCACCCCGAGGTGTCGGGCCACCGGTTCGGCGTGGATGCTCAGCGCCGACGAACTGAGCACCAGCGTGTGGCCACGCGCCTGGTGCGCGCGCACCACGTCCCGCATGGCCGCAAAGAGGCGCGCCTGGATCCGGCGTCGAAACAGCGATTCCCCGAGCTCGTCGAGCTCGGCGAGCGACTCTCCGCGGAGGTAGCCCGCCGCTCGCACGATGAGACGCTCGAACTCCATGCGCCCGAGGCGGTAGCGCACCGACGCCTCGATGACGCCCAGCATTTCACCGACGCTTGCCTGTCGATTCCGGATGCGGTGGCCCGCGTGCACCGTCGCCGTGAACCCCGAGACGAGCGTGCCGTCGAGGTCGAAGCACGCCCCGACCTCAGGACCGGCCGGGCCGCTGGCAACCTCGGCAAGCAGCCGTTCGACGGGCGCGTGGGCGTTCATCTGGGCTCGCTCCCGTTTCGGCGGCAACCGTGCTGTCGCTCGCATACAGTTTGCCTCGCGGCTACGACATCGCCCACTCGTACAGTTGGTTGGTCAGAGCCTCGTCAGATTGATCAACGCACCGGCCAACAAGCACGACGACACGGCCATCGGATAGGTTCAACCTAATCAGTTTCGTGTTTGCATGGTTCAGCCTCAGCCCGGCATGCACGTGAGTGCCGCCGGTTCGCAGGCAGCGAAGTCGGCCAAAGAGGGAAGTGGGCCTTGAACGAACACCGCGAATCACCCGCCGATGCTGCAGCCCCTGGGTCTGCATCGACGTGCGAGGTGACCGAGAAATGGGTCGGCGAAGTCGCCGTCGTGGCGGCGGTCGGCGTCGTCGACATGCTGACCGCACCCCAACTCGAGGACGCGTTGCGCATGGCGGTGGCCAACAAACCCGAAGGCCTCGTGGTCGACCTGACCGACGTCGAGTTCCTGGCCTCGGCCGGAATGGGCGTGTTGGTCGCGGCGCACGACGCGAAGGATGAGGGCACCCGCTTCTGCGTGGTCGCCGACGGTCCGGCCACCAGCCGGCCGCTCAAGCTGGTCGGAATCGCCGACATCGTTCCGCTCTACGCGACGCTCGACGAGGCGCTCGCCGCATTGGGTGGATAGACACGCTTAGGCAGTTATTCGACCGGGTACGCATCTTTTGCCATGATCGGTTCAATGCCCACAACTGACGTTGCCAACACCGAACGCTTTGAGCGCATCGGAGTCGAGGCGACGCTGCAGACCGCCGCGCGTACCCGGGACGAGTTCGCCGGATGGCTCAAGCAGTTCTTCGAGCTCGACGCGGTTCGGTCCAGCGATCTGGTGCTCGCCATCAACGAGGCGCTCGCCAACAGCGCCGAGTTCGCTTACGTGCATACCTGCGAGGCGGGCACGATGGACATCCAAGCGTGGTACGAAGCATCCGACCGCACGATCACCGTCGTCATCGCCGACCACGGCGTGTGGAGGATGTCGGACAGTCAGGCCGACACGCGTACCCGCGGGCGCGGCATCGCGTTGATGCGCGCCCTGTCCGACCGCGCCGCCATCGAGACGTCGATCGACGGCACGCAGGTCAAGCTGGTGTGGGCCAACGTCGGGCGCCGCTAGCGCCCACTAGGACGGCAACCCGTAGAGTCCGCGCCCCGTCACCAACGGCATGTCCAGCGTGGTCCGGATTCCGGGCTCGGCGGCCAGCACGTCGGGTATCGCATTCACGATCCGACCCGCCGCCGCGAGGATCGCCGCGTATGGCGCGCCGCCATTGCGGCTGGTAGGCACGATATCGACGAAATACGAAGGCTCGCCAGCGATCTCGACACGATAGGAACCTCCGGGGTGAGCCGGTTGCGCCCAGTCCGGGCGTAGGTCGGCGCGTAGCCTCGTCACGTGCTCGACGACGATGACGGGCTTGCCATCGACCATGCCCTCGATCAGAAAGCGCAGCGCCGCCACGGTGCCCTTGGCGATGTGGCCTGCGGCGACGTTCAAGTCTTCGGGGGCGGGCTCCTGCTCGACGGAGTCCCTGATCTCGTCCACCTCGACGCCGAGTCCAGCCGCGAGTTGCCGGATCGCGGTGCCCCAGGCAATGCTCAGCACTCCAGGCAGGAAGAGCATTGGGAAGTCCCCGATCTCGTTGCCGAAGCCCATCACGTCGAACATCACCGTCTCGCCGTCGTAGGTGGCGTAGTCGGCAATCTCCATGGTGCGGATCTGCTCGATGCTCTGGCAGGTACTCGCGAGCGCAAAGGGCAGCAGGTCGGTGGCGAACCCCGGATCCACGCCGGTGATGAAGACGCTCGAATTGCCTTCTTGGGCAGCCTCTTCGACACGTTCGATGTGCTTGTCGGGAATCACCTGCCAGGGGAATTGCAATACGCCTGGCGCGGAACCGACGACGTCGATCCCGGCGGCGAGGATTTGGCGGACGTCGGCCATCGCCTCCTTCAGGCGAACGTCGCCCATCGCGCAGTACACGATGCAGTCGGGTTTGGCCGCGACGATGGCGTCGAGGTCGGTGACGGCGGCGATGCCGGTCGTCACGTCCAAGTCCGCGAGTTCGCCCGCGTCCTTGCCGACCTTCGCATCGGAGGACACCCAGACGCCGGTGAGTTCGAACCGCGGATCGTTGATCAGTTGGCGCAGTGCCAGTTTGCCGCAGTTGCCGGTACCGATCAGCGCGACGCGTATCGCCATGCTTGCCCCTTTCCCGTCCGGCTACGCCGAGACGCCTAGCAGTATGCGTGGTTCATGCCGGAATTGGAACAAGTTCTAATTCGAAATCTGCGTACGGTAGCGTGACCCGTCATGGGACGCGTGGATGGAAAAGTGACACTGATCAGCGGCGGGGCACGGGGGATGGGCGCCGCTCATGCCAAGGCGCTCGTCGCCGAGGGCGGAAAAGTGGTCATCGGCGACATCCTCGATGACGAGGGCAAGACGCTCGCCGACGGGCTCGGCGAGGCGGCGCGGTACGTCCATCTCGACGTCACCGACGCCGAGCAGTGGGATGCCGCGGTCAACGTCGCCGTCGAGGCGTTCGGCGGGCTCACCGCGCTCGTCAACAACGCGGGCATCGTCGCGCTCGGCAAGATCGGCAAGTTCGACATGGCCAAGTGGCAGCAGGTCATCGACGTCAACCTCACCGGCACGTTCCTCGGCATGCAGGCCGTCGTCGAGCAACTCAAGGCGGCGGGCGGCGGCTCGATCATCAACGTGTCGTCCATCGAGGGACTGCGCGGCGCACCCATGGTGCACCCGTACGTCGCGTCGAAGTGGGCGGTGCGCGGGCTCGCGAAGTCCGCGGCCATCGAACTGGGTCCGTCGAACATTCGGGTGAACTCGATCCACCCCGGCTTCATCAGGACCCCGATGACCAAGCACTTCCCCGACGACATGGTCACCGCACCGCTTCGCCGTCCAGGACAGGTCGAGGAGGTCGCGTCCTTCGTGGTGTTCCTGGTCAGCGACGAGTCGTCGTTCTCGACGGGTGCCGAGTTCGTGATGGACGGCGGGTTGATCACCGACGTTCCCCACAAGGACATCTTCTAGCGGGTCGACGCGCTTCAGCCGGGATGTCGACGGAGCAGACCGAGGCCGTGGTCCAGCCGTGCCCGAGCTAGCGGGTCGCTCCCACGGTGGCGATGGCATCGACGACGGCATCGGGAGCATCGAGCGCCACGAACGTGCGCGCGCCCGGCACCTCCACCATCGTCGCGTTCGGGAACACCGCGGCGAGCCTGCGGCCCAGTGCGGGCGTGAAGCACCGGTCGGCCATGCCCCACACCAAGGTGACGGGCTTGCCGAAGCGCGGGAGCCGGGTCGCCACGTCGGTGAGATCCATTGCTCCGACGGCACGCAACAGCGTGGCGAGATTCTGGGCGATCCGCGGATCGGTGCCGCAGGGCCGAACCCAGGATGCCGTCAACGCGTCGTCGCGCTGCAGCAGCAGTCCGTAACCCAGCGGCGAACGTCGCAGTGCGGGCACCTTCATGAGCCCGACGAGCGCCCGGATCGACCTGGGCCCGCGCATCGTCGCGAACACGACGTTGAACGGGAAGGGTGGGAACTTCTCGAACGCGTCGCAGTTCGTCAGCACCAACCGGCCGACACTGTCGGGGTGGCGGTCGACGACGAGCTGGCAGATGCCACCGCCCGTGTCGTTCCCGACGAGGGTGACGTCCTGCAGTCCCAGCGCGCCGATGAACTCGCCGACCATGTCCGCGACCAATCCGGGGCTCAGCCGCACCGACTGGTCGACCGGCAGTGTGTGCGACCCCAGCGGCCAATCCGGCAAGATGCACCGAAACCCGTTGCGGGCCAGGCTTTCGGCCACCTTCAGCCACAGCCGGTGGTCGACGAGGATGCCGTGAACGAACAGCACGGGAGGATGCGGCGAGTCGTCTGGGCCCAACACGCGGTAGGGGATCGTCGCTTGTTCCAGCCTGACCTCTGGCATCTCGACTACCCTTCCTGGTTTACTTACGAACACTCGGTATGAAAGTTACGTGCAGACTGTATGAAAGTCAACGGCAAGTCAGAAACCCGGCGCACCCAGGCGGAGCGCACCGCGGCGACGCAGGCGCGGTTGCTCGACGCCGGGCGCGGACTGTTCGCCGCCGACGGGTTCGCGGCCGTGTCGACGCAGGCCATCGTCGACGCCGCCGGGGTCACCCGGGGCGCGCTGTATCACCAATTCGGTGACAAGGCAGGGCTGTTCGCCGCGGTCTACGAAGACGTCGAACGCGACCTCGTCACCGCGATCGTGAACCGCATCTCCTCGGCCGCACCCGCGAACCAGTTGGACGCAATGCGCCTCGGGGCCCGGCTGTTCCTGGAGGAGTGCTCGTCGCCGGACGTGCAGCGCATCGTGCTCATCGACGCGCCCGCCGTGCTCGGCTGGGCCCGCTGGCGCGAGGTCGGCACGCGTTACGGGCTCGGTGTCATCGAGGCCATGCTGGTGCAGGCGATCACCGACGGCGTCATACCCGACCAGCCGACGAGACCCGCGGCGCACGTGCTGCTCGGCGCGCTCGACGAGGCGGCGCTCTACGTCTCCCGCGCCGACGACGGCCAGGTGGCGCTCGAGCAGATGTTCGCCGTCTGCGACCGCGTGATCACCGGGATCGCCTCCAGCTGAGCGCGCATCGGCGGGTGTTAGGCAGAATGGTGCCTTCACGACGACCGGAGGAGGTAGGGCAATAGCGACCGCGCTGCGCCGAGCCGTTGGTTTGGGCACCGTATTCGCGCTACTGCTCCTGCTGATGGTCTGCGCGGGAGACCTTCCGCACTACGACCGACCCGAGGCTCCGGCCACCCAGGTCGAGCTTGCGGGCCACTGGACGCTCGAATCCGCACGGAACACCACGGCCGACGGTGCGACGGTGTCGTCGCCCGGATTCCAGGATTCGGGCTGGCATCACGTCCGCAGCATGCCCGCAACCGTGCTGGAGGCACTGCGGGCCGACGGCACCTATCCGGACCCGTATTACGGCATGAACCTGCTCGAACGGGTTCCGCAGGACCTGTACGAGCAGGACTGGTGGTACCGCACCACGTTCGACGCGCCAGTGGGCCACAGCACCTACCAACTGAACTTCCCCGGCATCAACTACCGGGCCGAGGTCTGGCTGAACGGGCACCTCGTCGCGGGGTCCGATCAGATCGTGGGCATGTACGTCGACCACGACCTCGACGTCACCCAGTGGATCGTGCCGGGACGTCCCAACGTGCTCGCGGTCAAGGTCACGCCGGAGCGAGCCATCCAGGACGTCGACGGCGTCGAACTCGCCGACAGCTGGTTCGACTGGATCAACTGGAACTACCTGGGTTACCGCGGACCAAACAAGAACCCGTTCAACGGAAACTCCTTCGTCCCCGACCGCAACGCCGGGATCTGGAAACCGGTATACCTGACCATGTCCGGCGTGGTGGCCATCGGAGACTCCGCGGTCAACACCGAACTGCCGCTGCCCAATACGGACAGCGCACGCCTGACCATCCGCAGCGGGCTGCGCAACTTCTCCGACCGCACCGAGCGCGGCACGCTGCGAGCCATCATCAGCAGGAAGGGCAAGCCCGACGTCGAAGTCGAACAACCCGTCACCCTGGGACCCGGCGAGGGACGCGAACTCACCTTCAGCCCAGACGATTTCGGTGCACTGACGCTGCAGAGCCCCGGAGCTGTGGTGGCCGTACACGATGGGCGACCCCAGCCTGTACGACTTGCGACTGGAGTTCCGCCAGTTCGGCAGGCCCACCGACGAGAAGCACCAGCGCTTCGGGGTGCGGACCATCACGCAGGGCCGCGACGACGACGAGCGGTTTCCCGAACTCGGCCTCGGCGGCAGCTTCTACCTACAGGTGAACGGCCGCGACTTCCTCGCCCGCGGTGCGACGTACACCCCGGACCTGCTCTACAGGTACGACCCCGACCGCGACGACGCCATCCTCGGCTACGTCAGGGACCTGGGGCTGAACATGGTCAGGCTCGAGTCGAAGATCCCCTCGGAGGGATTCGTCGAGCGCGCCGACGAGCTCGGCATCCCGCTCATGGTCGGCTGGATGTGCTGCAACCAGTGGGAGAAGTGGCCGCAGTGGGACAACGAGGACATGCAGGTCGCCCTGGCGAGCCTGCGCTCGCAGGTCGCGATGTTGCGTTCGCACGCCTCGGCCTTCGTGTGGGCCAACGCAAGCGACGGCAGGCCGCCCGCTCCGGTGCTGACCGAGTACCGACGGGTGCTTGCCGACCTGCACTGGCAGAACGCCGTCGTCGACTCGGTGTCGTCGTACACGACGAATGCCGAGGGCGAGCGGCTCTGGGACGGAATCCAGATGGCCGGGCCGTACACCTGGCGTCCGCCGACCTACTGGTTCTCGGGCCGGTACCGCGCGGCACGGGGCGCCTCCGCCGAGCAGGGCGACAACGAGCACATTCCGCCCTTCGCCAGCCTGAAGCAGTTCATCCCGCCCGACGAACTCTGGCCGATCAACGACTTCTGGTACTTCCACGCCGGGTCGAATCCAGGCAACGCCGCTCTGAAGAACGTCCAGCGCGTCATCAATCGCCGCTACGGCCCGTCGAGCGGCGCCGAGGAGTTCGCGCGCAAGGCCCAGCTGTCGCATTACGAGTCGACGCGCGCACAGTTCGAGGCCTTCGCCGCGCTCGGGTGGGCGAGCCACAAGATGACCTTGTACTGGATGCTCAACAACCACTGGCCGTCGTTCTTCGGCAACGTCTTCGACTACTACCTTCGCCCCGGCGGCGCGTACTACGGCGCCAAGAAGGGACTGCGCCCGCTCTCGGTGGTCTTCGATTCGTATGCGACGGGAGACCACAGCCAGGCCAACGTGACCGTGGTCAACCAGTCCCCGAGCGAGGCAACGAACGTACGGGTGCGCGTCCGCGTCTACGACCTGGCCGGCCAGGTGCGCGACGACGAGGTCACCGGGCCGCTCACCGTCCCGTCGGGTGGCGTCGCTGCGGCGCTGACGCTGCCGCGCGAGGCCCGCGACTCCCGGGTGTTCTTCGTGCGATGCGAGTTGCTCGGCGAGGACGGCACGGTGATCGGCGAGAACGTCTACTGGCAGTCGCAACGCAACGACGATGTCGGAGACCCCAACAGCAACTTCTCGTTCGAGGCTAACCAAGCTTCGTGGGCGGACATGACGCCGCTCAACTACCTGCCCCGCGTACCGCTGGGCGTCACCGCCAAGGGCGAGCACCAACGGCGCGGGCCAGCAGGTGGTCACCATGAGACTGCACAACACCACGAAACGGCTCGCGTTCTTCGAGCGGGCCGAGCTGACCTCCGCCCGGGACGGCGACGAGATCCTGCCCATCGAGTACACCGACAACTACGTGACGGTCTTCCCCGGTGAGACGACCGAGCTTCGCGCGGTGGTTCCCAACCCCTCGGCCAGCGCGAACTGGGTGCGGGTCACCGGGTACAACACCCCGCCGATAGTGGTGCCGGTGACCTGATCGGACAAGATGGACGCCGGACGTCGGCGAAGGAGCACATAGCGATGGTTGAGACGAACGAACGGGCAGCACTCGCCCAGACCACCGAAGCGGTGGGCTGGACGCGACGGATCGATGAGCGGGTCGACGTCTACGTGCGTGGGGCGACCCGCGTCCGGGTGATCTGGCGCGGCGACGACGCGATCAGCGGCGGTTCCCGATTTCCAGGACGACATCATGGAGTCGTACTCGCGCGACCTTGCCACGGTGAAGGGCTGGCTCGCGCGCTGAGCGACGGCGCCCTCACGTCCCGAACAGCCACAACGTCAGGAACGCGGCAATGCAAAGCAGGCAGCCGGCATGCTCGACGCATATCGACCGGGCCAGCCTGGTCTGCTCGACGGCGGAGTCGGTGCGGCGGCCCAATCGCACGGCATTCGGCACCGTGCGCACCAGCGCGAGAGTGACCGGCGCGACCGCGAGGACCGCCGCGACCGCCAACAGCCACGGCGGATCGTCCGCGACGGTGGCACGAAGCGCCAACGAAACGAGCATGACCGCCATCACCGCCGCGATCAGGTGGCCCATTGGCCGAGCGGTGGTGGTGACCCGGTGGTAGTAGTCCGCGATGGACGTCAGCACGGATTCCGGAAGCAGACTCACGTCCCGGTGGGCGAGCACCTGGACGTCGAACATCAGGTCCATCCACAACACCGCGAGCAGAAACCCGCTGCAGGCGATCAGCAGCGGTACCAGGACTCCCACGGAGCCGAACGTAGCCTCCGGGCGACCACCGCACCGTCGGTCGGCGAATCGGGTCCGCGATGAGTACGGCCGCCGGCGCCGGTCCTCATTGGTGACCACAACCGAAAGGACACCGTGACCCGCTCAGCCACCCACGAACTCAACGACCTCGTTGCCGAACGCGTTGCCGCAGTCAAGGCCCGCGACGGGGCGACGCTGATGGCCCGACAACACCCCGATGTGTTGACCTACGGCGTGCTCGGGGAACTTCAGACGACGGGCAACGACGCCGTTGAGGAGCAGCTGAATGCGTGGTTCGACGGCTATCGCGACGGCCCGCACTACGCGGTGCACCACCTGCGCGTCGACTCCGACGGAGACCTTGGTTTCTGCGCGTTCGTCTATCAGGTCACCGGCGTGCTGAACGACGGGGCGCAGATCAGCATGGCCGTGCGGGCGACCCTGGTGTGCAAGCGAGTCGAGGGGCGGTGGTTGATCGTGCACGACCACGAGTCCGTTCCGTTCGACGTCGAGACGGGGTTGGCCTTCACCGACCTTCTGGCGACTGGCTAATCGGCGCTGTCCGCGGCGACGGGCCGTCGACGGACGGCCGTCGCGCCCAGCACCGACCCGATGACCGGGGGGTGGACAGCACGGCGATCGCCAACACCATCCACTCGAGGTGCTCGTTGACGAACGACACCCCGCCCAGGTGGTAGCCCACCAGCGTCAGTCCGACACCCCAGAGGGTGGCACCGACGATGTCGTACGCCAGGAAGACCGGGTATCGCATTCCCGACGCTCCCGCGATGACGGGCGTGAAGGTGCGCACCACCCCGACGAAGTGCCCGATGACGATGGTCTTGCGGCCGTGCTTGGAGAAGAACGCGTGCGACGACTCGAGGTAATGCTTCTTGAAGAACCGCGCGTCCTCCTTCTTGAACAGCGCGGGCCCCAACCGCCAACCGATGAGGTAACCCAACTGACCGCCCGCGACCGCGGCGACCGCGGCGCACGGTGCGAGGGTCCAGACGTCGACGGGGGCATCCGGTTGCGCCGCGATCAGGCCCGCCGTGAACAGCAGGGTGTCACCGGGCAGGAACGGGAACAGCAACCCGTCTCGAGGAACACGATGAGCATCACGCCGGGCAGCACCGCAGACGCGAACGGGCCGCCGTCGCCCAGCCAGTACATCGGGTCCATCAGCTGAGGCAGGGCCACGACGATGCTCGTCACGGCCGCCGAACCTAACGCCGACCGACGTGGCCAGACCGCTGAACGCAGATCGACCACGCGTGCGCCACCCGGACGGCTGACGCGTCGTAGGGTCGAACGCGTGAGTGTGCGCGCAGGCATCGTCGTGACGGGAACCGAAGTGCTGACCGGGCGGGTGCAGGACCGCAACGGCCCCTGGTTGGCCGAACAACTGCTCGAACTCGGGGTCGAGCTGGCGCACATCACGATCTGCGGTGACCGGCCCGAGGACATCGAGGCACAACTGCGCTTCCTGGCGGCCGACGGCGTCGACCTGATCCTCACCAGTGGGGGATTGGGCCCGACGGCCGACGACATGACCGTCGCGATGGTCGCCCGATTCTGCGGCCGGGAGCTCGGTGCTGGACTCCGAACTCGAACAGACCATCGCCAACATCCTCAAGAAGCTCATGCAGCGCTTCGACGGAGTGGACTTCGACGCCGTCATGGCCGCCAACCGCAAGCAGGCCATGGTGCCTGCGGGCGCCCACGTGCTCACGCCGGTCGGGACCGCGCCCGGTGTCGTGGTGCCGGGCAAGCCGACCGTCGTCGTGCTACCCGGCCCGCCGCGCGAGCTACAACCCATGTGGCCCAAGGCGGTACAGACCGCCGCCGTGCAGGAGGCGATCGCAGGCCGCACGGTCTACCGTCAGGACACGATCCGCATGTTCGGGCTTCCCGAGTCCGGGTTGGCCGAGACACTGCAGGGACGCCGAGCAGACGGTCACCGGGTTCGATCGGCTGGAGATCACGACGTGTCTGCGCCGCGGCGAGCTCGAGATCGTCACTCGCTACGAGCCCGACGCCGAAGCGAGCTACCAGCAGCTGGTCGACATGCTCCGCGACCGCCATGGCCGCGAACTGTTCTCCACCGACGGGGCGCTCGTCGACGACCAGGTCGCCCAACTCCTGTCGGGTCGCACCATCGCGACGGCGGAGTCGTGCACCGCGGGGCTGGTCGCGGCCCGTTTGACCGACCGGCCCGGCTCGTCGGCGTACGTCGCGGGTGGCGTGGTGTCGTACTCGAACGAGGCCAAGAGCGAGCTGCTCGGCGTCGATCCCGCAGCTGATCGAAACCCACGGCGCGGTGTCGGAGCCGGTGGCCGAGGCGATGGCGGCCGGTGCGCTCAAGCGGTTCGGCGCGGACACCGCGATAGCGATCACCGGAATCGCGGGCCCCGACGGCGGGAGTGCGGAGAAACCGGTGGGCACCGTCTGTTTCAGCGTGAAGCTCGACGACGGGGGCACGACCACCCGCACGTTGTTGTTGCCCGGCAACCGATCCGACATCCGCGAACGATCGACGACCGTCGCCATGCATCTGCTGCGCCGGGCCCTGCTCGCCGAACACGTCGACTGACCCGATGTCCTTCTCGCTCACCGACGACCAGCTCGACGCGATCCTCGACGAGCTGCCTGCGCTGGCCGGGCAAAAGCGGCGGCTCGAAGAGCTTTCCGGTGGGCTGACGAACCGAAACGTCAAAGTCACCACGGCGAGCGGGTGCTATGTCGCGCGGTGTTCGGGCAACACCGCGGGCCTGCTCGGCATCGACCGCGACCAGGAGCACTACAACTCCCGGGCGGCCGCAGAAGCCGGAGTGGGCGCCCCCGTGATCGACTACCGGCCAGACCTCGGAATCCTGCTGCTCGGATTCCTCGAAGGCACCACGCTGTCCAACGACGACTTCCAACGACCCGGCGTGCTGCCGAAGGCGGCGACGGCGATGCGCAGGTTGCATTCGGGACCGCGCTTCCAAGGCACCTTCGACATGTTCGCCAAACAGCAACGGTATCTGAAAGTCGTGCAAGACAACGGTTTCCGGATCCCCAACGATTATCTGGACTTCGCCGACCAGTTCGAACGCGCACGGCAGGTGCTGACGGCGACCGATCAGACCACGGTGCCGTGCAACAACGACCTGTTGGCGGCCAACTTCGTCGAGGACGGCGACACCATGTGGCTGATCGACTACGAGTACTCCGGCAACAACGACCCGTGTTTCGAACTGGGCAACACCTCCTGCGAGTGTCAGCTGTCCGCCGAACAGCGCGAGGAACTGGTCACCGCGTACTACGGTCGCAGACTGCGGCACAAGATCGCCAGGGCCCGACTGCAGGGCATCGTCGGGATGTACGGCTGGGCGCTGTGGGGTTGCATCCAGAACGGCTCGAGCCCATTGGACTTCGACTTCTGGGGGTGGGGCATGGAACGGTACGAAGCCGCCGTCGCCGAGTTCAAGGGGCCCTGACTTCGACGCAGATGCTCGACGACGTGCAGGCATCGGACTAGCGAGGGATGACCATGCCAACCAACGATTCTCCCGCCCCCGCTTCGCCCAGCGGATCCCTTACCGCTGGTAACCCTCCGACCCGCGGGCTGCCCACCCGTGCCCAGGTCGTCATCATCGGTGGCGGCGTCATCGGGACCAGCGTGGCCTACCACCTGACCAAGCTCGGATACGGCGACGTCGTCCTGCTCGAGCAGGGTCAGCTGTCGTCCGGAACCACCTGGCACGCCGCGGGTCTGGTCGGCCAACTCCGTGCGTCGGAGAGCGGAACCCGGCTGGTGCAGTACTCGACGCAGCTCTACACCGAACTCGAGGCCGAGACCGGGCTGACCGCGGGCTACAAGCAGTGCGGCGGGGTGACGGTCGCGCGCACCGAGGACCGGATGATCCAGCTGCGCCGCACCGCGGCCAACGCGGCCGCCTTCGACCTCGAGTGCGAGCTACTCACCCCCGAACAGGCGCTGGAGCACTATCCGGTGATGCGGGTCGACGACCTCGTCGGGGCCATCTGGCTGCCCGCCGACGGGCGGGCCAATCCGACCGATCTGACGCTCGCCCTCGCCAAGGGCGCCCGGCTGCGTGGGGCCCGAATCATCGAGCGCACCAGGGTAGTTGGGGTGACGACGCGCGACGGCCGGGTCACCGGGGTGCGCACCGATGCCGGGGACGTCGACGCCGAACTCGTCGTCAACTGTGCGGGGCAGTGGGCCAAGCAGGTCGGGTCGATGGCGGGGGTCAACGTGCCGCTGCACTCGGCCGAGCACTTCTACGTCGTGACCGATGCCATCGCCGGAGTGCACACCGACATGCCCATCCTGCGCGACCCGGACGGCTACACCTACTTCAAGGAGGAGGTCGGCGGGCTGGTCATCGGCGGCTTCGAGCCAGAGGCCAAGCCGTGGGTCGAGTCCCGATGCAGATTCCCTACCCGTTCGAATTCCAACTGCTGGAAGAGGATTGGGACCACTTCCAGATCCTCATGGACAACGCCCTGCTGCGCATCCCCGTGCTGGAGGAGACGGGGCTGAAGAAGCTCTACAACGGGCCGGAGAGCTTCACGCCGGACAATCAGTTCATCCTCGGCGAGGCGCCCGAGTGCGCCAACTTCTTCGTCGCGGCGGGCTTCAACTCCGTCGGCATCGCGTCGGCCGGCGGTGCGGGCCGGGCGCTGGCGGAGTGGATCGCGAACGGTGCTCCGACGACCGATCTGACGAGCGTGGACATCCGGCGGTTCGCGCCGTTCAACGGCAACAACAGATGGTTGCACGACCGGGTGTCCGAGATCCTCGGGCCTGCACTACGAAGTGCCATGGCCCAACCGGGAACTCACCACGGCACGCCCCTTCCGACGATCTCCAGTGCATCACCTGCTGGCCGCGGCCGGAGCCAACTTCGGCAGCCGGATGGGGTGGGAGCGCGCCAACTTCTTCGCTCCGGACGGTGCCGAACCGGTGATCGAGTACTCGTGGGGCAAGCAGAACTGGCTGCCGTGGTCCGCTGCGGAGCAGACCGCCACCCGCACCGGCGTGACGGTGTTCGATCAGACGTCGTTCTCGAAGTACCTGCTCGTCGGACCCGACGCCGAGTCCGCCCTGCAGTGGTTGTGCACGGCCGACATGGCCGTCGAGGTCGGCAGGACGGTCTACACCGGAATGCTCAACGAACGCGGCACGTACGAGTCCGATGTCACCGTGACGCGCACCGCGGCCGACGAGTTCCTGATCGTCAGCAGCGCCGCCACCACCGAGCGGGACAAGGACCACATCCGCAAGAACGTGCCCCCTGGCGCCCTGGCGGAACTCGTCGACGTCACGTCCTCGTTGGCGGTGTTCGGGGTGATGGGGCCACGCTCACGGGAACTGCTGAGCCACGCTGACCGACGCAGACCTGTCCGACGAAGGCTTCCCGTTCGGCACCAGCCAGCGGATCTCGTTGGGCTACTCGACCGTTCGCGCGACGCGGATCACCTACGTCGGCGAACTCGGGTGGGAACTCTACGTGCCCGCGGAGTTCGCGGTGGGCGTGTACGAGGACCTGCTGGCCGCGGGTGCCGAATTCGGCGTCGCGCGCGGCGGCTACTACGCCATCGAATCGTTGCGGCTGGAAAAGGGTTACCGCGCCTTCGGTCGCGAGTTGACCCCCAACGACAATCCGGTCGAGGCCGGACTGCTGTTCGCCTGCAAGCTCAAGACCGACGTCGACTTCCTCGGCCGCGTCGCCGTCGAGAAGGCCAGGGCCGAAGGGCCACGGCGCAAGGTGGTCGGCTTCGTCGTCGGATCGGCGGATGCCGATGCTGTGGGGTGGCGAACTGGTGCTGCGCGACGGCGCGGTCGCCGGCCAGGTGACCTCTGCGGCGTGGGGTGAGACGACGGGCGCGTGCGTGGGTCTGGCGTACCTCAAGGCGGGTGACGACGCCGTGGTCACCGCCGAGTGGATTGGCGCCGGTGAGTACCAGGTGAACGTCGGCGGCACGCCGTACCCGATCAACGTGACACTCAGGGCCGTCTACGATCCCACCAACTCGAGGATCCGCTGACGTGCTGATGACGACGCCGACGGCGCGACCGGCGCAGTTCCAGGAGTGACGTGCTCACCCACGCCATAGACTTGCTGCAGACCGGCACACGACCATCGACGAGGAGCGTCAAACCATCCCAAGCTACGAGGCGATGACCTGATGAAGATACTTCTGGACGACGCGGACCTGGATGCCCAGCTCAGCCGCACCCTGATCGCGAGCTCGGCGGATGCCGCAGATCTGGGTGAGGCACTGGCGACGGCAAGTCGTACGCGCGCGGGGGACTACGACTCCTGGTTCGACGAATGGTCGGCGACGGCCCAGGTGGCACAGGCGCTCGGCGACGACGCGCTCGCCAAGGGGCGCGACGTGACGGCACGCAAGGCCTACCTACGGGCATCGGAGTACTGGAGGCAGTCCTTCTTCTTCATACGTCGCGACATCGGCGACGAGCGGTTGCAGCATGCGTGGCGCCAACACCGGATGACGTTTCGAGCGGCGCAGCCGCTGCTCGGCTGGCCGACCGTCACCGCGGAGCTCCCGTTCGAGGGGGCCTCCATGACGGCATACCTCTTCCGGCCCAACGACGACGGCATGCCACGACCAACGGTGTTGGCGCCCTGTGGATTCGACTCGACCGCCGAGGCGGGTTATCTGGCCACCGGCTACATGGCCCTGCCACGCGGCTACAACTTCTTCGTCTTCGAAGGCCCTGGGCAGGGCGGCATGCTGTATGAACACGGCCGCCCCTTCCGGCCCGACTTCGAGGTTCCGTTCGGGGTGGCGTTCGATTGGCTGCTCGCCCAGCCCGGCGTCCACCCGCAGGCCGTCGCGGTCATCGGTCGGTCGTTCGGCGGTTACCTCGGTACCCGCGCAGCGGCGTTCGAACCCCGCGTGGCGGCCCTGATCGCCGACCCCGGTCAGTTCGAGTTCGCCTCTCGCATCGGCGGGCTCGCAAAGGGGAGCTTCAGCCTTCCCGACGACTTCGTGGCTCGGCTGACGGCGGCCGACCCCGAGCTCGACGCGCAGCTGGAGGAGTTGCTGGACGGCTCGCGCAACCGGGAGTGGTACGGGGCACGCATGGCGGCCATGGGCGTCAAGACCGTCGGCGACTTCATCCGCAAGCAACTGGAGTTCAGCCTCGAGGGCGTGGCCGCCGACATCCGCTGCCCGACGCTGGTGACGGAGGGAGAAGGCGACTTCGTCTCGCAGAGCCAGGTGCTGTACGACCAGCTCCACCTGCCCCAAGCGGCTCAAGCGGTTCACCGAGGCCGAGGGCGCAGGTGGACACTGCGAGGGACTCGGCGCCACCGTGTTCGAGAGCTACGTCTTCGACTGGCTCGACGGCGTCATGGGCAGATCCGGCTGATCGTCACGCCCCGACGGCGAAACGATCACGGGTCAGTGCGCTTTGTCGACGCTGTCCCACACCTCGATGAGCGAACCGAGGATCTCCTCGGCCACGCCGAGGCCACCGAGGTGGCTCTCCCCGGGCAGCGTGTAGAGCTCGGCATCGGGTAGCCGGGCCACGACGTGCTGGCCGTGCGCGAACGGCACGATGTGGTCCTTGTCGCCGTGCCACCAGCGCACGGGAACCTTCACCTCGTCGAGTCGGAATCCCCAGTCCTTGGCGAACACCGTGACGTCGGCGAACGGCGCCGCCAACTGCTTGCGGCTGCCGTTGAGCAGATCGTCCAAGAACATGGCGCCGAATTCGGGCCGCTGCAGCAGCCGCCGGTCGCCCTCGGGAGACACCATCGCGTATGCCTGCACGGCAAGTGGCGCGATAGGGCGGATCAAGTGAACCAGGCCGACGGCGGCCAGCCGCAGCGGCAGGCCGATGACGGGGAGCGCGGGCGCGACCTTGGAGCCGAAGCCCATGAGCCCCCCTGCGATCGCCGCCTCCCCCACCGTCGGGGCCACCCCGCCGAGCACGCCCGCGACCACGACCCGGTCGGGCATCGCCGCAGCGCAGGCCAGCGTGTACGGGCCTCCTCCGGACAGTCCGACGACGGCCATCTGGTCGATCCCGAGCACGTCGGCAATGGTGCGCAGGTCGTCGGCGAAGGCCAGCACGTTCGGATACTCGTGCGGCGTCGACGAGCCGATGCCGGGCCGGTCGACGCCGATCAGCCGGATGTGCTTGCGCTCGGCGTACGCGCGCGCCTCGATCGGAATCTGGCGGCGCGCCCCCGGGGTGCCGTGCAGCCAGAAGATGGCACGCCCCTGGGGGTCGCCGAACTCGGCGAACCCGAGCTGACGGTCGTCCCCGACGGCGACGTTGCCCTCCAACTTGGGGCGTTCGATAGACATGGCCATGGGCAAGAGTGTCCCACGCGCGTTACACCCGATTAGCCAGCTCCACCAATCGGGTCGGCTAACTTGTAGCAGATTCCGGGCATCGTGACGACGGCGTGCTTGCCGAGGTCGACCTTGGCACAGCCCGTGCCTGGCGCGCGCTTGTCGCACGACGCGAACGCGGGGTCCATGAAGTACGGGCAGCGCGTCCGCTGCAGCAGGTTGCCGCCTGCGGTCGCCATGTTGCGCAGCTGCGTGGTGGCACCGGAGAGGATGGCCTGCGACAGCACCGGATAGCGCGTGCGCATCAGCGGGTGGTTGGCGACCGCGCTGTTGGTGACGCCCGCCTCGATGAGTACCCCGCCGCTCGGGGGTGCTGGCGAGCTCGCCGTCAGGCCGAGCCGGCCGACGTCGACCAGGACGTCGGGCGCTTCGACACCGCTCTTCATCAGGTCGAGCAGGTTGGTGCCGCCCGCGTAGTAGGTTCCGCCGGTGGCGACCGCGCGTGCGGATGGCGTCGTCGACGGCGTCGGCGTGCCCGAACTGGAACGTCTTCACGCGTGGCTCTCCCGCAGCGTCGGCGATCGCCTCGACGATGTTGGCGTACGCCCCGCAGCGGCAGATGTTGCCGGCCATGCGTTCCCGGATCTCGTCGTCGGTCAGGCACGCCCGACCCGTCGCGCACGCCGCGCGGTCACCCTCGAACGACGCCGTCGAGCAGGTCGCCGCGCGCGTGCTCGCGCAGCAGCGCGTGCGCCGAGGAGAGTCTGACCCGAAGTGCAGTAGCCGCACTGGAACCCGTCGTGCTGCGACGAAGGCCCGCTGCAGCGGTCAACTCGTCGCCGTCGGCCAGGCCCTCGACGGTGCACGACGTCGCTGCCGTCGATCGAGGCCGCCAGCGTCAGGCAGCTGAGCACGCGCTCGCCGTCGACGGTGACCGTGCAGGCGCCGCACAGTCCGTGGTCGCAGCCCTTCTTGGTGCCGGTGAGGCTGCGAGCCGTTCGCGCAGCAGGTCGAGCAGCGTGGAGCGGACGTCGGCCGTCGACCGGTGCGTGGTCGCCGTTGACGGTGAGTTCGATGACCTGTCGCATGTCTCGGCTCAGTCATCCGCGCGCTCCTGATCGAAGGGGACCATCAACTGTTCGAGGGTGATCGGCAGGTCGCGCAGCCGCTTACCCGTGGCGTGGAAGATCGCGTTGGCGATCGCGGCGGGCACGCCGCAGGTTCCGATCTCGCCGATGCCGCGCACCCCGATCGGGTCGAGCGCGTAGTCGGGCACGTCGACGAAGCTGATGTCGAAGTCGGGCACGTCGGCATGGGTGGGCAGGTAGTACTCGCCGATGAGTTGGCGCGGTGTCGGGGGTCGTAGGGCACCTGTTCCAGCAGCGCCATGCCGAGCCCGAACGTGATCCGCCCATCACCTGGTTGCGGGCGAGCTTCGGGTTCAGCACGCGCCCGCAGTCCATCACCGCGACCCACCGCGTCACGCTGGCGCGACCGATCGCCTCGTCGACTTCGACCTCGCAGAAGTGCGCACCGAATGACTGGGACACCGGTCCCGGTCCGTCCGCGCCGTCGCTGGTGACCGCGAACGTCAGGCATCCATGCAGCGCAGGCTCGGCGCCGCACGGATCGTCGCAGCGACGGCCGCGGCGTCGGTCACGCCGGGGTCACCGCTGCGATCGAAGCGCCGTCGCCACTGTCGACCGGCGCAGCGTAGACGGCCGACCCGACGGTCGCCGTGGTCTGCGAGGCGCCGCTGTAGGGGGCGTCGGGAAACAGCGAGTCACCGGATTCGAAGGTCACCGTTCGCCAGCGGCAGCCCGGCGGCGTCGGCGGCGACCTGGCTCATCACGGTGCGCACGCCGTTGCCGACCTCGTGGGTGGCCGAGGCGAACCGGACCTGCCGTCGGCCGTCGTGACGACCCGGCAACCGGCGGGCATCCGGCGGCCCGGATACGTCGCGGTGGCCATGCCCCACCCGACCTGGACGTCGCCGTCGCCGGCATTGCGCGTGGCGCCATCGGCCGTCGTGCCAGCCGAACCGTTCGGCGCCCTGCTGATAGCACTGCCGCAGGTGCTTGCCCGACCAGGCCCGTCCGCTGGCCTGGTCGAGTCCGGGTCGTTGCGCAGCCGAAGCTCGACGGGGTCGACGCCGGCCGCGTAGGCGAGCTCGTCCATCGCCACCTCGAGCGCGAACAGGCCGGGCGCTTCGCCCGGACCGCGCATGAAACACGGTGTGGGTGCGTTGATCCGGGCCACCGTGTGCGACACCACCAGCCGCGGCGACTCGTACAGGAACCGCGCCGAGAGTCCGACCGGTTCGCAGAAGTGCGCGACCGTCGAGGTCTCGGTCAGGGTGTGCTGTTCGGTGCTGATGAGCGCTGCCGTCGACGTCGGCCACCAGCGCCAGCTGCTGCTCGGTGCGCGGCCGGTGCCCGGTCGAGCGAGAACATCTGGTTCCGGGTCAGCACCAGCTTGACCGGGCGCCGGACCTCGCGGGCCGCGACCGCGCACAGCGCGACGTGCATCCACAGGAAGCTCTTCGATCCGAACGCGCCACCGACCAGGGGGGCCAGGATCCGGACGTTGTCCTCGGGCATGTCCGAGGTAGGCGGCGAGTGCGCGTGCGCTCGCCGGTGATCCACCGGGTGCTGTCGTGCACGGTGAGCACGTCGCCGTCCCAGTGCGGCGATGGTCGCCGACAGTTCGATCGGATAGTGCGCGTTGATCGGCGTGGTGAACCGCGCGGCGACCTTGATGCCCGTGCGGGTTCGTCGTGCGGCGCCGCGCCGGTCCTGCAGCTTCTCTTCGTCGAGCTTCACGAAGTGATCCGGCTGGTAGGTGCCGTGGCGGATCTGCCCGTCCTGCTCGTCGGCGGGCACCGGCTGCCCAGCACGTCCTGCGCGCGACAGCTGAGCCGGCAGCGGCTGGTAGTCGAGCTCGATCAGCGACGCCGCGTACGGTGGCCTGCTCGAGCGTGTCGGCGACGACCACCGCCATGTGCTGACCGACGTGTTGCACGCGTGAGGTCCGACAGCGGCGGCCGACGTTCCAGCGGCAGGTCGTAGGTCAGCTCCGTCGGCGGCGCGTGCAGCGGCGGGCAGTTCAGTGGGGTCATCACCGCAGGACTCCCGCAGCGGCGGAGCGATTTCGGTGGCATGCCGAAGCGAGTCGGCCGTGATCCGCCCGTGCGGTACGTCCGCCTGCACCATGACGGCGTAGCAGATTCCGGGCATCGTGACGTCGGCCGTGTAGACGGCACGTCCGTCGCCTTGTCGCGGCCCTCGACCCTGGGTACCGAACGACCCACGGCGGTCAGGACGCCATCCGATCCCGCGGCTCGTCCACCTGGCGACGCACTCGTCGACGAAGTCGCGGAACACCGCGTCCCGCACGCCTTCACGGCATCGGTCCGGCCATGGGGCACCGGAACTCGCCATCCATCTGACGAGCACGCGGCCTCCGGGGACGTCGAACACGTCGACGGTCGCGGAGTACTCGAGCCTGGTCGTCACGGGGGCACGTCGTCGGCCGGCAGCGTCGAGATCGAACTTCCGCGATGTCGTGCAGGTGCCGATGTTTTCGATGTGATGCAGCGAACCGGAGTCGACGTGGAACATCTGCCCGGCGGTCACGGTGCTGCGGGTCAGGGTCACGGTCATCGGGCTGCTCCTCCGCTGTGTGGTCGAAATTTGTGGTCGAAATTTCCTCGGCCATCCGATGGCTGAAACTCTCGTCGTTGCCCGCCCGGCTGTCGTCAACGTTGACCGCCAACCCGAGTGCGGCTTTCCGGCCATCCAAGATTCCTGCTAGCCGGTAGTTCCTGAGTTGCGGATGCAAGAATCAACTCCGATGAATGCCGTACGCGTGGTGGTCGCCGACGACGACGTCCTCCTTCGGGAGGGCTTGGCGAGCCTTCTGGAGCGGTCGGGCTTCGACGTGGTCGGGCAGGCCGGTGATGCGTCGGCGCTGCTGGAGTTGGTCCGTGACGAACGACCCGCACTCGCGATCATCGACATCCGGATGCCGCCGTCTCACGACACCGAGGGCCTCGATGCCGCGAAGACGATCCGCAGCGAGTGGCCCGACGTCGCCATTCTGGTGCTGTCGGCGCACGTCGACGTGGACCATGCGATGGAGCTCCTGGCCGGCGGCCATTCGATCGGGTACTTGTTGAAGAGTCGCGTCACCGATGTCGCCGACTTCGTCGACACCGTGGGCCGAATCGCCAACGGCGCATCCGTGGTCGACCCGGCACTCGTTCAGGAGCTCGTGTCGGCGCGGCGCCGCGACGATCCGCTGGCCGCGCTCAGCGCGCGGGAACGCGAAGTGCTCACCTTGATGGCCGAAGGCCTCTCCAATGCCGGCATCGGGCGGCGGATCTGGGTCACCGAAGGCACCGTCGAGAAGCACGTGCGCAGCATCCTCACGAAACTCGACCTGCCGGAGACCGGCGACGACCACCGCCGCGTGCGCGCCGTCATCATGTACCTCGACTCGCTCTGACGCGGCCCAACCACACTTCGCGCGTCGCTTCGCTCGCCCCTAGCGAGCGGCCATCAATTCCCGAATGGCGTCGGGGGAGAGCGCGAACTTCGGTACGAACCCCAGCGCAGGACTGTCCGCGATCATGTCCGCGAAGTCCTGCTCGGAGTGCGTCGAGATCAGGATCACCGACGGCGCAGGCGAATCGGCGTCGTTCAACTGGTTCGCCAAGTCGAAACCACTCTCCGCGCCGAGGTCGACGTCCACCAGGGTGACGTCGGGACGCAGCTCGCGGTAACGGTCGAGCGCTTCTGCGCCGGTGGAAGCCATCCCAACCACGTCAATGCCCGCGCGCTCAAGCATGCTGCGCGCGGCATCGCGAAAGTTGGCGCTGTCGTCGACGATCAGGCAACGCACGAACGACGGTCCAGGTAGCACATCAACCGAGTTTGTCAGACCAAAGCGTCCCATGGCATTCCCGCTAGCGGGAATCCTCAGCCGTCGTCGAAGCATTAACATCCGTGCAAATGACTGAACGACCCGACTCTGCGGACGAGCAACGGGGTCGTCTGCGCAAGTCGCCTGCTTGCGTTGGTGCTGCGCCCGACCGCGCGGCCGTTCGGCTGGGGCGTCGTCACGGCGATCGGCTTCATCGTCGGGGAGACGTTTCTGGTGTTGGTCATGAAGCGGACCGCACCGGACAATTCGTACGGGGCGATCTTCCTGCTCGGCGTGCTGGTCGTCGCCGCCGGGTGGAACTTCGGCTTGGCGTTGGCCACGTCGTTGGTCAGCGCGGCGGTGTACGTCTACTTCCACGTCGAGGACGGCGACAACCTGTTCCCCGCGGTCTTCGTGTTCCTTCCACTGGCACTGCTGGCCAGCGTGCTCGCCAGCCAAGCCAGGCTTCGCGCCGCCGAGTCGGAGGAGCGCCGCCGGGTGGCCACCGCCCTGGCCCGCCAGCAGGCGGCGCTGCGTCGCGTCGCGACCCTGGTCGCGAGGGGCGCTGATCCGACCGACCTGTACCCCGTCGCGGTGACCGAACTGGCTCGCGGGCTGGACGTCGAGCACGTCACCCTGACCAAGTTCGAACCCGGCGACCAGTGCGTCGTGCTGGCCACCCACGACGCCGCGGGCGAGGCGGGACTGACGGTGGGGGAGCGACTCTCGCTGGCAGGCGACAGCTTGACCGCACGGGTCCGCGACACCGGTACGCCGGCCCGGATCGACGACTACGTGGGGGTCGACGGACCCGTTGCGGCCCGGTTGCGCGGTCTCGGTATCCGCTCCGGGGTCGGCAGCCTCGTGACCGTCGGCGGCGAGCCGCGCGGGGCGTTGATCGTCGGTTCGGCGCGTCAAGAACCACTGCCCGCCGAAACAGAGGATCGGATAAGCGATTTCGCCGATCTGGTCGCCACCGCCATTGGCAACGCGGAGACCAGGGCGGAACTGCAGGCTTCGCGTGCGCGCATCGTCGCCGCGGCCGACCAGGCCCGGCGGGGCATCGAGCGCGACCTGCACGACGGCGCGCAGCAGCGCATCGTGTCGCTGGGCCTCGGGCTGCGGGCGTTGGAGGCGTCGATTCCCGAAGACGATGCCCCCGTGCACAAACAGGTCGACAACCTCATCACCGGCATGGCCGATCTGTATACGGAGCTTCAGGAGTTGTCCCGGGGCATCCACCCGGCCATCCTGTCGAAGGGCGGCCTCGGGCCCGCCATCAAGACGTTGGCACGCCGCTCGACGGTGCCCGTCGGGCTCGAGCTCGCCGTGGACCGCAGGCTGCCCGAATCCATCGAAGTGGCAGCGTATTACGTGGTCGCCGAGGCACTGACCAACGTCGCCAAGCACGCCGAGGCATCCGGGGTGACGGTGCGCGTTCACTGCGACGAGGACGAGCTTCGCCTCGAGGTGACCGACGACGGGATCGGCGGGGCGGCCTCAGGCGGCGGCAGCGGACTGCTCGGACTCAAGGACAGGGTGGAAGCGGTGGCCGGTCGCCTCGAGGTCACCAGCGCGCCGGCGCGTGGCACCACGGTGTTGGCGCACATCCCGTGCCGCGACTAGTGCGGACTAGGCGTGTGGTGGGTCGGGGTTTGCCTCGGCGGGGGAACCACTGAGTGAATTGCTGCGGGACGATCCCGTGGGCTACTGCGCGTTTCAGCTATCGCGAGACGTTCCCGAAGCTGGAGAACTGCGCGTTTGATCCACCGCTAGTCCCACGGCCACTCGGGTGGCGCGGGTCCGCCGGGCTCGTCGCTTCTGGCGGCTCGCTGGGGTTGCGGATCGTCGCGCCAGGGATCGAACGGCTCGGGTCGTCGTCGTTCCGGTCGCCTACGACCAGCGCGTTAGCGCCAATGTCGTTGTCCTGCTGGGGTTGCGGATCGTCGCGCCAGGGATCGAACGGTTCGACGTCGTCGTCCCGGGTGGGTTGCGCCGGTGCGGTTTCGGCGTTGGCGTCGCCCCATGGGTAGAACGGATCGTCTTCGTCGCATGGGTCGCCGACGACTCCGGGTTGAGGGCCGTCGCGCGGGTCGGCGAGGGCTTCAGGTTGGGCGTCGTCGGATTGGCCGGCGATGAGTCCGGGTTGGGGTCCGTCGCATAGGTCGTCGAGGTTGACGGGCTCGATGGGTGCGATGTCGGTGTCGTTGTCGGGCGGGGGTTGTGGGTCCTCTGGTGGGCGTAGGAGGAGTTCGGGGCGGTGGTAGTAATTGATCCGAGCTTGGCCGGTGTCGAGGTGTGGTGGTGGTATCCATTCGACTTCGCCGCCACTGTTGATCGTGGTGGTCCAGCCACCGTTGCGGTCGACGAGGCGGTTGTCGGGGCCGCAGGCCAGGGCGAGTTCGTCGATGTTGGTGTTGCCGTCGTCGGCCCAGTCGGCGGCGGCGTGGTGGACTTGGCTGCCGTAGGCGCCGACGGTGCAGCACGGTTTGGTGCACCCCCCGTCCCGCGCGATGAGCATGATCCGCTGGGCTGCGGAGGCGGTGCGTTTGGTGCGGTAGAGGTTCAGGGCCTGCCCGGTGACACCGTCGAAGACCGCCAGATTGTGGTTGGCGTGCCCGCCCAATCGGATGACGTCCTGGATCGGAATGACGGTGCCGCCTGCGGTGGTGCCGACCCCGGCTCGGCTTTCGAGGTCTTGGAGGGTGGTGCGGATGATGATCGACACCGGCAACCCGTTGAGCTCACCCAGGCCGCTCATCAACGCGATCCGCCCGATGACGACCAGGGCGTCGTGTTGGCGCTGCGCCAGTGTGCGGTGGTCGTTGTCGATCTGCGCCTGGCTGGGTGTCCCCGACACGCACGGTGCGGGATCGTCGGGATTGCACATGCCCGGGGCGGCGAACTTGGCGAAGATCGCCTCGAGCGTCGCCCACGCCTCCGGGGTGAGTTCGCCGCGGACCGGAACGTTGCCGTTGCGGCGCTGCTTGCCCTTGGACAGCCCGCGGGTGCGAGCGCGTTCGGTGTCCTCGGGTTCGGGGCCGTCCTGATCGAGCAGGAACAATCTCAGCGCGGCGGTGTCCTTGAGTTCCTTGGGGCCGACTCCCACGGCCACCCGGACCAGGTCGACTTCGATCTGCTCGCGGGTGATCGTGTCGACCCATCCCGGGAGGGCCTTCATCGCCTCGCGCAGCACCTTGACGTGGTCGCCGTTGATCAGCCCACCGGCTTGGGCGGCGGCCACGGCGGGCAGCAGTGGCGGCAGGGGTGCTCCGGTCAACGTCCGTCGCGGCCCCAGCTCGGACGCTTCGTTGAGCCGGCGGTTGGCTTCGCTGGTGGTGAGGCGCCACCGGATCGCCAGCACGTCCTTCCACGACTTGGCGCCCAGTTCGGTGGCGGTGGTCTCGCTCTGCAATCGGGCCAGCGCGCGGTGTGACTGGGTGGGCAGCTGGCAGGTCAGGGCTTCGAGCCCGTCGATGAACGCCAGCAGCTCAGACGCCGGGAGGTTTTCGAGGTCGCAGCCGGCCACCGCGTCGTAGGCGCCGAGCAGTGCCGTCATTGCTTCTGGTACGGCCGTCCCGGACATGATTCGAACGTACATTCGACCACTGACAACCTTGTTCGGCTTTGTGACTCCTGAAACTGAAGTGGCAGAAGATATTTCAGTGATCTACTAGCCACCGCGAGCGTGCGCAAAGTGACGATGCTCGGCGGCGTGTCGCGTACGACCATGCACCTCGCGACGAGGAGACGGCGCAGCCCCGAACTTGACGTCAGAGCGCTCCGGGGACGCCCGCCGGGTACTCGAACGAAGCTGGACCGTTGCTGAGCCCGGACGGGCCGCGTCCTGCCGGCGTTGCGCGGCGGGCGCGGTGACATACGGACAGACGGCGCTCGCCGCGGCATTCGACGCGAACATCACGACGGGGCGGTGGCGGCCATTGCGAGGGCAGTGAGTCCGGCAAGTACAAGCTTCACGTCGACCTCCCTTCGCGCGTTCGATGCGTGCAGGAACGTCGAGTCGTTCCGATCATTCCGGCTGCAGCTAGATGGGCTAATTCCCGATCCAGCCCGGCGGGACGCGGTCGCTCCACGGCGTAGCGAGCTCGAGCTGGCGGGCCAGTTGCAACAGGATCGTCTCGTCGGGGGCCATCAGCTGAACGCCGATGGGTAGGCCACGCGAACTGACTCCGAGCGGGAGCGAGATGGCGGCCCACCCGGTGACGTTGGCCAGGGTGGTCCAGCCCGTCGTGGCGAACTCGACGTCGAAGAACTTGCGGGTGGTGCCGCGCGGCTGATCGAGCAGTTCGTAGGGCGGCGGGGGAGTGAGCAGCGTCGGCACCAGCAGCACGTCGTGGTCGGCCATGCCCGCGGCGAACCGGCGGGTCTGCGCATGCACCGCACCGATCGCCGCGGCATATGCGACGCCGGTCGTCTCGAATCCCTCGCGGACCATCACCCACGTGCTGGCCTCGAACTCATCTTCGCGCGGTTCGCGCCCGAGGTGCTCGGTGGCGAAGGCGTGCAGCCCGGCGTTGCTGACCGTGTGCAGGACCGCGATCGCGTCGGCGACGGCGTCCGGGTCGATCGTCGGGCCGCCTACATCGACGTGGTGGCCGAGCCCGGCCAACGTCTTCGCCACCGCGCCGACGGCATCGGCCACCTCGGGGTGGGTTGGCGTGCCGGGGAACGGAGAGGCCGAGGTGGTCAGGATGCGCTGCGCCGCAGGCTGTTCGGCGACGGCGGCCAGGAACGGCGAATCTGGCAGCGGCGCCGAGTACGGATCACCGGGCGCCGATCCGGCGACGACGTCGAGCAGCGCGGCGCTGTCGCGAATCGTGCGGGTCAAGGCGTGCTCGTTGACGAGTCCTTCCAAGCCGTGGCCCGCGTTCGGCGCGAACGACGTACGGCCGCGGCGCGGCTTGAGCCCGACCAGCCCGCAGCAGGACGCGGGCACCCTGATCGAGCCGGTGCCGTCGCCGCCGGATGCAGCGGGCACGAGGCCCGCCGCGACCGCGGCCGCCGACCCGCCGCTCGAGCCGCCAGGAGTGATGTCGGGCGCCCACGGATTCACGGTCGCGCCGAACAGCGACGGTTCGGTGGTGCAGTGGTTGCCCCACTCCGGGGTGTTCGTCTTGCCGAACGGAATGAGCCCGGCGTCGAGGTAGCGGTCGACGATCCACGCCGATTCGGTTGCGACATGCGTGCGCAATGCCCGCGACCCCATGGCCTCTGGCGCCCCGGCCAAGGATGCGCCGAGGTCCTTGAGCAGGAACGGAACCCCCACCAGCGGTCCGGCACCCCCGCTGCGCAGTACTCCGGATTCGTCGAGTGCGGTGGCCTGCGCACGGCCGCGGTCGAACAGGTCCGCGATGACGGCGTTGAGCCCGCGGGCGGCCTCGAGCCGGGCGATGGCCGCTTCGAGCAGTTCCACGGCACTCAACTCACCGGACGCGGCGAGCTGGGCTTGGCCGATCGCGTCGACGCCGGCGAGCGCCAGGGCCGAGTGGGTGTCCATCGGTCGGATCTTGGGGCGTCCGGCCTCGCTCGGCAACTCGACCGGGTCGTCACCGATATTCACTGCAGCGGAATGTCGTGCCCCGCGCCCCGCTCGTGCTCGGGTCTGGGCCCGAAGTACCGCCGATCGGTCTCGTCGATTGCGACGTCGTTGATGCTGGCCTCACGGCGACGCATCAGCCCGATCTCGTCGAACTCCCACAGCTCATTTCCGTAGCTGCGGTACCACTGCCCCGCCGCGTCATGCCACTCGTACTGGAAGCGCACGGCGATCCGGTTGTTGCGAAAATCCCACAGGCTCTTGCGCAGTACGTAGTCGAGCTCCCGCTCCCACTTCGCAGTCAGGAACTCGACGATCTCGGCCCGTCCCGTGACGAACTGGTCGCGGTTGCGCCAGACGGAGTCCGGCGTGTAAGCCAGGCTGACTCGATGGGGGTCCCTGGTGTTCCAGGCGTCCTCCGCCGCCTGCACCTTGGCGATGGCACCTTCGGTGTCGAACGGCGGGAACGGGGGGCGAGGTTCGTCCGTCATGCCTCCAGTGTGCCCCTCGGCTAGCCGCTAGTCGGACTCGGAGGCAACGGCATTCGGCTCGGCGCGCTTGTCGACGACCCGCGTCTTGTACAGGCTGGCGACCGTCGTGATGACGAGTGTCACGATGATGACGCCGAGGCTGAGCAACGTCGGAATCTCCGGCACCGGAACGTGCTCGCCGCCATTGATGAACGGAAGCTCGTTCTCGTGCAGGGCGTGTAGCACCAGCTTCACGCCGATGAACGCCAGGATGAAGGCCAGTCCCTGCGACAGGTAGACCAGCCGCTTGAGCATGTCACCAAGCAGGAAGTACAGCTGCCGCAGGCCCATCAGGGCGAACACGTTCGCCGTGAACACCAGGTACGGCTCCCGGGTCAGGCCGTAGATCGCGGGAATCGAATCCAGTGCGAAGAGCAGGTCGGTGGTGCCCAGCGCCACGATGACGAGGAACATCGGCGTCATCAACCGCTTGCCGTTGTCCTTCAGCCAGAGCTTGAGGCCGCCGTCCCACTTGTCGGTGAGGCTCAGATGCCGGCGCGCGAAGCGCACCACGAAGTTCTCGGCGTCGTCGTCGTGATCCGTATCGCGGACGAGGTTGTACGCGGTGTAGACCAGGAACGCTCCGAAGACGTAGAAGATCCAGGAGAACTGCTGAATCGCCACCGCGCCAAGCGCGATGAAGATGCCGCGGAAGATCAACGCCAGGATGATGCCGACCAACAGCGCCTGCTGCTGATACTTCTTCGGAACGTTGAAGCTCGCCATGATGATCAGGAAGATGAACAGGTTGTCGACCGACAAGCTGTATTCCGTCAGCCAGCCGGCGAAGAACTCCACACCGAACTGGCTGCCGTGGAAGAACCACACCCACAGTCCGAACGCCACTGCGAGCCCGATGTAGATCGTCAGGTAGATCGCCGTCTCGCGCTTCGTCGGTTCGTGGGGCCGACGGCCGATCACCACCACGTCGAACAAAAGGATGGCCACCGTCACCCCGAGGGTGATGGCCCATTCAAGTGAAGAAACCTGCATGCGAACTGCCTCCGGACGTCGAAAAACGGCCGAGGTCTCTGCCGCCGCACTGTGCGGCCCGCGGCACCGGCTGCCCAACGCTGGACAACGTGATGACGACACCGTGGCGAAGGAATACTCCCCTCGCCGTCCAGTCTGTCAGATGACTGGGAGCCGAAGGAAGCCCGTGCACACTTGCGCACTAGTTGCGCCGTCGCGGTGGCTTTGGCGGCTGACGTGCCGCGCTGGTGAGCGTCAACGCGATCAACACGTCGGCGGTAGTCACGAGCAGACCGGCCCAGTACATCCACTTCAGCGTCGGTTCTGGTTGTGCGGCAAAGTAAACGACGAGGAAGATGGGGCCGACGATGCCGCAGAGGAAGACGAAGGCCTGCACGCGCAGGTAGCGCAGGAAGGTCGACACGGGGGCTCTCCGATCGGGACCGGGGCAGGTCGGGGTAAGCATATTGTGAGCAACCTCGCACACGCGTGCCGCGCATCGCTAGGCTGCGAGCGGCAATGCAGCCCCCGACGACACGAGGTGACGGTGACCCTGGATCTGCTCACGCCGAGCATCGAACTCGGCCTGGTGACTACGAACCTCGACGCGATGGTCGACTTCTACGAGGGCTTCCTCGGGCTCGAACTCCAGGGGGTCATCGACTTCGAGGACGGTTCGCAGCGCCGGTATGCGCTCGGCTCCAGCGTGCTGAAGCTCGTCACGTACACGTCGGCGCCGCCGCTGCCGCCGACGCCGGGCGGCGGGAAGGCCCAGGCCGGCCTGCGGTACTTCACCATCGGTGTCACGAACCTGCGCGAGGTCGCGGCGAAGGTCGAGGCAGCGGGGTACGAGATCGTCGAGCCGCCCACCGAGTTCGTACCGGTCCCGGGGATGGGCTGGATGTTCCTCGCCGACCCCGACGGCAACTCCATCGAGTTGTTCGGCACCCTCTAATCGCGCTGGTCGTGCTAGGACGGCTCCCAAGGAGAGCGAGGTGAGCGGGAAGGTGCGTGCGGCGGCGTTCGCGGCCGCGGTGGTCGCCGCCGGACTGGCCGTCGCCGGCGACGTCAACGCCTTCGCCGCCCAAGGTCAGGAGCCCGTCGCCGCTACGCCGACCCCGCTGGACGGCACGTACCGCGTCGACGTGCTCGGTTCCCGCGGCACCTTCGACGGTCAACCACACCCTCACGGTGATGCCGTGCGGTGGTACTCGATCCGGTCGACGTGCACCGAGGTGCGCTGCACCGCGCAGGCCACCCAGTTGGACGCCGCCGACCTCCACCTTCGGCATCCGTTGGGCCACGATCTCGAATTCACCTTCGAGCGTGGTCGGTGGATGGGCACACCGTTCACCGACACGTCTCCTTGCCTCGCGCTACCCGAGGCCGAGGTGCCGTTGTCGGTCACGTGGGTGTTGAGCCCAGATCAGGACGGAACCCTCATCGGGACCAGGGACATCACGGAGTTGGATCGCGGTCACGGCGTCTGTGGAGGCGGTGGTGGCGTGCACGAGGACCCGCTGGTGCTGACGCGAGTGGACGCGGCGAACGGAACGGGGAGGGAACCCGCATGACGGGAGCAAGCACGGACGTCTGGGAGGTGATGTCGACGGCCCGCACGATCCGGCGGTTCGACGACCGCCCCGTCGATGACGCGACTCTGTCGCGGTGCATCGAGGCCGCCACCTGGGCACCGTCGGGCGCCAACGCCCAGGAGTGGCGCTTCGTCGTACTGCGTTCGTCGGAGCAGCGGGCCGTGGTCGCCGAGGCGGCGGAGCGTGCGCTGAAGGTCATCGAGGTCGCGTACTCCATGACTCGGCCCGCTGCCGACGACGTCAGCCGACGCGCGCGCGACAACCGGGCGACCTACGAATTACACGATCGCGCAGGCGAATTCACGTCGGTGCTCTTCGCGCAGAAGCGGCTACGGATGGCGTCGGACATGCTCCTCGCGGGATCGATCTTCCCGGCCATGCAGAACTTCCTGCTCGCTGCCCGCGCACAAGGACTCGGCGCCTGCCTGACCAGTTGGGCCTCGTACGGCGGGGAGGGACTGCTGCGGTCGGCCGTCGGCATCCCCGACGACTGGATCATCCCCGGTCACATCGTGGTCGGGTGGCCCAAGGGCAGGCACGGCCCGGTGCGCCGCAGGCCCTGGCAGGACGCGGTCTACCTCGACCAGTGGGGCGAACGGGCACCCGACATCGAGGCGGCGGCGAGCTCCTAGGCCGGGATCACGACGGTCAGTGCGTTGCCACGGCGCTCCACCCGCATCCCGGCGCGGCGGGCGACGGCAGCAACGGACGCTGCGTCGGTGGGTTCCGCCCTGGTGGTGGCAAGCGCCCGGGCGAGCCGGCCCTTGTGAGCCTTGTTGAAGTGGCTGACCACGGTCCGTCGGCCGTCGGCGTGCTCGGCGAGCACGTCCACTTCGACCGCTCCCGGTACCCGGCCGAGCGCGGCGTACGAGCCCGAGCGGAGATCGACGACGAGGTCGGTTTCGGCGATCCGCGCCAGCTCCGGCTCCAATACCGGCTTCCACCGGGCGGCCAGGGTGGGGCGGTCGGGCAGCTTCGACCCCGCGGACAGCCGGTAGCCGGGCACGTCGTCGTCGGCTCGCAGCAGGCCGAAGAGCGCGGAGCCGATGGCCAGCCGCGCCCTGGCGCGCGAAGCGGCTGCGCCACTGAGGGTTTCGACGTCGAGCGCGTCGTACAGCACGCCGGTGTAGCGGATGATCGCAGGCAGTGTCGGGGCCCGGTGGAGCACCGCGTTGCGCTCGATCTCGGCGTCCTGTCCCGCGGAAAGGCCCAGCGCCCGACGACTGGCCGGACGGTCCGCGGCCAGCGCGACCAATTCGCCGAGCAGCTCGACCCGCAGTGGGTGGAGCGCCGGAGCGCCCAGTTCGTCGACACGCAGCGGCGGCCCGTCGCCGCCGATGCGCTTGGTCTCCGAGGGAGGGAGCAACACGATCACGCGGAGACGTTAACCGACGGCCCCGCGGTTCGACTCAGCCGTAGCCGATGAGCAGTGGGATCCGTTGTTCGGCCGTGGTCAGCGACCCGTGTTGGCCGACCAACGCCGATTCGATCGGTTCGGTGGTCCGGCGCACGATCGCGGCCGAACCTCGCGCGGCGGCGACGACATCGCCGATGCGTGGCCGGACGTCGTCGGCGACGCGCGGGCCGAACCAGCCGGCGTCGATGGCCTCGTCGCGCGTCACCACCCACGCGTGGTCCGCCAGCTCCGCACGCCACGCCGCGAGCACGTCGTCGGCCGCCCCATCCATCACGTAGACGTGCCGCGCCCTGGCCTCACCGCCGATGTCGTCGACGCCGTCGGTGAGCGTCGGGGAACCGTCGACGTCCACGACCGCGGACGGGTCGACGGCCACCATGCCGTGATCAGCGACGACGACGAGCAGGCCGCCCGGCGGCAGTCCGTCCAACACCGACTCCACCAGACGGTCGATTTGCCGTAGCTGCATGCGCCAAGGCTCCGAGCCCGGCCCGTACAGATGCCCGAGCAGGTCGAGGTCGCCGTGGTAGCCGTAGCAGAAACCGCCCGCCGCGACGGCGGTGCGCACGCCTGCGGCCAGGTCGCCGAGTCCGTGGACGCCGACGTAGCGGCCGCCGCGCAGCACGGCGCGGGTCATCCCGGAGTCCACGAACTCCGCCCGGTTCACCACGGTGACGGCCATTCCGGCCGCGGTCGCCCGCTCGAACGCCGTCGGCACGGGCTGGATGCGTTCGGGCGTGACGACGTCGCGGAGATCGTCGCCCCAGGGATGAGGCCGCCAGCGCAGCGCGTTCACGACCCCGGCGCCCGGCATGCGGAACGTGTAGCCGACCATTCCGTGTTCGCCGGAGCTGCACCCGGTGCCGATGGCCGCCAATCCGGCGACGGTGGTCGACGGGAATCCGACCTGGAGGGTCGGTCCACGCATCCCGGCCAGCACCGGCGCCTCCTGCGCATAGGTGTCGAGTAGTTCGGCGCCCAGGCCGTCGATCAACATCACACACGCGCCGGTGAGCTCACCCCGCAAGGGAATTCGCGCGTCGAAGCCGGCCACGCCGAGCGCTGCGAAGACCGAGGGAACCACGTCGGCGAGGTAGGCCAGGTCCGGGTCGAGGGCGGGCAGCTTCACGGTCCGATCCTGCCACGGCGGTGGCGCGACTAACATCGGCCGATGGCCAAGATCGAGTTGTCGCGGGAATTGAAGATCAGCCCCGAGCAGGCGTGGGAGCACGTGTCGAAGCTCGAAGAACTAGGGGACTGGCTCACGATGCATCAGGGCTGGCGCAGTGACCTGCCGACCGAGCTCGTGGAGGGGACCACGATCGTCGGGGTGGCCGGCGCCAAGGGCATGCGCAACCGCGTCACGTGGACGGTGCGCCACATCGATCCACCCAAGCTGCTGGAGATCACCGGAGCTGGCGTCGGAGGCACCAAGTACGCGCTGAAGATGATCGTGGCTCCGTCGAAGTCGGGCAGCAAGTTCACGGTGAAGATCGACCTGGGCGGTGCGCCGCTGTTCGGCCCCATCGGCATGGCCGCCTCGCGCGCCGTCAAGGGCGACATCGACCGCTCGATCGCGAAGTTCGAGGAGCTCTACGGCTGATCGGGAAATGGCACCGGAGGGCAGGAGCGAAGCGAGCCGCGGCTCAGCGGCGGTGCACCGAGACCGCGTAGTCGCCGCCGGTAAAGTGCTCGCGGTCCCAGGTGGCCCATCGTTGCTCGAGTTCGAGCCCGGCCTCGATGCAGCGCCGGTCGTATTCATCGAGTGCCAGTCGGTCTGGGCGCAGCTGGAACCCCGCGACCAGCAGGCCGCCGGGGGTTATGCGGTTGCTGAGGTTGTCGAGCACCCGTCCCTCGGTGCCGGGCGCGACGAAGATCATGACGTTGCCGGCCAACACCACGAGGTCGAACCCGGCGTCCAGCTCGTCGGGCAGGTCGGCCAGGTCCGCCTCCACCCAGCGCAGTTCCGGTGCCTTCGCCCGCGCCCCGGCCAGCATCGCGGCGTCGGCGTCCACGCCGGTGACCGAGAACCCGCGCCGCGACAACTCGATCGCCACCCGACCGGTGCCGCACCCCGCGTCGAGCACCCGACGGCAGCCCGACTCGGCGAGCAGCGACTCGACCAGATCGGCCTCGCCGTGGACGTTGTGGCCCTTCGCGGCCAGTGTCGTCCACCGCGCGTCGTAGTCGTGGCCGCGTGGGGCGTCGGCACCCTGCCAGCGTGTCCCCACCGTTAGCCCGCTACGATCGAATCACCCTGTACGACAATCGCCTTGGCTTCCAGCGGCTTCGTCGCTGGGCCGTTGGCCACCGTTCCGTCGAGGTTGAACTTGCTTCCGTGGCACGGGCACACGATGAGACCGTCGGCGACTTGGTTGACGTTGCACCCCTTGTGTGTACAGACGGATGACAGGCCCTTGAAATCGCCTGCCGAGGGCTGCGTGATCACGATGTCGTCGACGATAACACCCGAGCCGACCGGCACGTCGGCCGTCTTGGCCAGCGTCTTTGGGCCGCTCGGCGTCGCCGAGCTTCCGGTCTCTTGCGGGGGCGCCGAGCTGGAGCTTTCGGCGGCCGGCTTCTTTCCGTAGGTACTACAGGCGGCGAGCACCACGGTGACGGCGCCGAGACCTGCACCGACGATGACGGTCCGGCGTCGTGAGCGGAAGGCTTCGAGGTGCATGGAGGACCCTTTCGTGGGCTGAGCTGGCTGAGCTGCGGGCTGGGGTTGTGGAGGTGAGGGCTACAGGGCGATTGTCGGCCGACCGGTGGGGGCACGGCGCGGAATCTAGAAAGTGACCCCGCTGGTTTGGAAGAACCAGAGCGCCGAGGTGAGCCAGACGAACACCAACCCGAAGAACACCAGCCCACCCGCGATCGGGATCACCCACGCCGGAAGGCCCTTTCGGGTGAGCAGCAGCATCTTCGTGACGAATGCACCGTAGAAGAAGCAGCCGAACAGCGAGTGGAACAGCACGCGGGTGTCGGTGGCCTCGAAGCCCAGTGCGTACAGGCAGTGCACCGCCACCGGGACGCTGGCCAGTACGGCGAGCCTGCCGGACCACACGTGCGCGGTGCTCATCCACGCCGGGGCCCGGCCGCCGAGCAGTCCGTACATCGCAAACGCCGAGCCGAACTGGAAGAGCGCGAGCACGATCGCCAGCGTGGCCATCCACGTCTTGACGGCGATTCCGCTGGAGAAGCCTGCCACGTTGATCGAAAAGAACTGCGGGTCATGGACTTTGCCGAACACCCCGAGTCCGACCGCGACGCAGGAGCCGATCAGCACTGCTACCGCGGAACCGACTCCGGCCGAACGTGTTTCACTCGACATCGTCATCGCCGTTGACCTTGGTCGCGGTCACCGCCGGGCGACTCCACCTGGGCGGCGGTGAAGTCCCAAGACTTCGCGCCGATCGTCAATGTTCCCGCGATGGACGATCCGTCGGGTCGGCCGGTCAGGCAACTCGTCTCGTCCTTGTCCGACAGCGCCAGAACTCCGTTCGCGGCGGGGGAGCGGGTGCCGCAACCGTCGCGGAGGTGGATTGCGCGACGGGCGAGGGCGTTTCGGTTTCCTGCGAGACGTTCGCCAGCCAGATTCCACCGCCGACGGCGGCCACCGCACCCAGTGTCAGCAACGGGCCGATCTTGTTCTTCTCCATGGCATCAGCATGCTCACCGGAACGACGTGTTGCATGAAGAAAGCGTGGAGGTTGCATGGAGATCTCATGCCCGCCGCGCGCATCCCGACACCGTCGGCTGCTTCCCCTAACGGTCGCTCAATCGGGCTCCAGGCCTTCGTATTTCATCACCTCGGCGGCCGCCCGCTCGCCGGAGCGGACGGCACCGTCGACCCAACCGTGCATGATCGCCGAACTCTCGGTGCCCGCCCAGTGGATGCGGCCGCACGGTTCGCGTAGGGCATGACCGAACTGGGTGAGCACTCCTGGCGGGGCGTGGCTGATCATGCCCCCGCCGGAGTACCGTTCGGTGCTCCAGTCCTGTTCGACGTAGTCGACGAGCGAACGCGCCCGATCACCGAATCTGCTTGCCACCGCGTCGATGACGACACTCCGACGGTCGGCCGCATCCATTCGGCCAAGCCCGCGGGCCACCGGGCCCTCGGAGATGACGGTGAGGATTCCCGGCGGCACCGAGTCGGCGCAGGAGTCGATGGTCAGGTTCGCGGGCGACCCGGGTTCGAACGACTGCCCCGACAGACCTGCGTCACGCCAGAAGGGTTCGTCGTAGACCAGCCCGATCTTGATGACGGCCCCTAGCGGCATCCGTTGGTGCAGAAACGATCTGTCCACCGGCAGCATCGGGTCGAACGCGAGCTGACTGGCGATGGCCATGGGCACGGCGACGACGACCCGCCGCGCCCGCACCGACGTCTCCGCCGTGCTCACCGTCACACCGGCGGAGTCCGATGAGATCCGACGCACCGGCTGCGACAGCCGCAGCGCGTCGCCGAGTTCGGCGACGATCGGTCGGTGGATGGCCCCCATGCCGCCAACGGGTCGCGAGTCTTGCGAGGCACCCTCGACGCCGAACACGAAGTCCGGTCCACCACCCGAGGCCATCTGGTACAGCGCGAACAGCAGCGAGACCTCAGACGCCGCCGAGGTGTAGGTGCCCGCGACGGCGGCGTCGAGCATCGCACGGGCGGCCTTGGAGTGGACGTTGCGCTTGAGCCACTGCTCGACCGTGACGGCGTCCCACTCGTCGGCCCGTTTGGCCTCCCACGGCGCCTCGAGCGGGATCGACTTGCACATGCGTCCGAGCTCGACGAACGCCTTCCCGAGATTGAGCACCACCCACGGGTTCATGGATCGGGGCACGGTCCCGGTGTATCGGTACTGCTTGCCGTCGACGACCATGATCGCGTCACCGTCGACGTACTGCTTGTAGCTGGGTACCCCGAACTCGGCCATCAGGGCGTAGATCCGGTCCTGGCCGGGTCCGATCCACGCGCCGCCGCGGTCGATCCACGATCCGTCGGAGCGGGCTTCGGTGAACGTACGGCCGCCGACGCGGTCCCTGGCCTCGAGCAGGACCACGGAGTGCCCCGCATGCTTCAGTCGCAATGCTGCGGTCAACCCGGCGAAGCCGGCGCCCACCACGCAGAAGTCGACGTCCACCACGCCACCTCCGCAGGCCGACCAGCTATGCGCTCTTGGTCAGGAATGGCAGCAGCAGCCGTCGGCGCGTGTAGATCCCGTCGGCGAAGCGATGCAGCGCCTCGGGGACGGACGCCGCGAAGGGGTAGAGCGCGTCACCTGCGCCGAGTCGGTCGCCGACCGCGCTGCCGGCCACGAGCGCCCAGTTGATGCCGGCGGCGCGGCAGGCCGCGTCGAGCTGGCTGACCAGGCGCGCCGCTTCGGGGGCGAATGTCGTCACACCGCCTAGATCGAGCACGAACCCGGTCTCGGGAAACACCAAGCGGCCGCTGCGCTCCAACAGCCGATCGACGTTGGTGGCGTCCACGACCCCCGTAATGGTCACCACCGTCGCGACGTGGCGGCTCTGCGCGCTCAGCTCGGCAGCACCGCAAGCGATCGCCTGACTTGCGTAGCAGGGAATGGCGTCGAGTCGTGCTTCGTGAATGGACAGCGCCATGGCGAACCCGCTTTCGGTGAGGTTGCTTCGATGCCGGAGCCGTGGGCGCCGCATTCAGCCTTTTCGGCACGTTATTGGTCAAAACTAAGCCGGTCGGGTGCGGCGAATAATACTTTGCTAAGAAAGATCAGCCGATCGTGTGATGAATGGCTCATCGACTCGGGGGAGGGCCTTACCCAGGAAGCGCACAGCGTTGCCTCCCGCCATCACGCCCTCGACGCTGTTAGGGTGCGAAGGCCGCCGGCTGCCAGGTCTCGAGGATGCGGACCGCCCGGTGAGTGGACGCAGTGGCGCGAACGAAACTGTTGTGATCGCGGAAAGAGTGTTGTGCGCACGGGAGAGATCAGGGCCCTAACGGGACTTCGCATCTTCGCCGCCGTGTGGGTCGTGCTCTTTCACTTCCGGCCACTGCTGTACGGAGCGGCTCCGGATTTCACCGCGGCGATCGCGCCGCTGCTCGACCGCGGCGCCCAAGGCGTCGACCTGTTCTTCATCCTCAGCGGCTTCGTGCTCACGTGGACGTACATCGACAAGATGGGCGAGAAATGGTCGACCCGAGCCACGTTGCGTTTCCTGTGGCTGCGGCTGGCCCGGGTCTGGCCCGTCTACCTCGTCACCCTGCACCTAGCCGCACTCTGGGTGATCTTCACGTTGAACGTCGGGCACGTGCCCTTCGAGCACGTTGGGGAAATGCTGACGGCGACCAGCTATCTCCGCCAGCTGTTCATGGTGCAACTGTGGTTCGAGCCGTTCTTCGACGGAACCAGCTGGGACGGGCCGGCCTGGTCGATCAGCGCCGAGTGGCTGGCGTACCTCGTGTTCGGCCTGTTGGTGCTGGTGCTCTTCCGCGTGGCCCACGCGACGCGGGCGCGCAGCCTGATGCTGCTGTCGGTCGCGGTCACGCTTCCGCCGATCATGTTCCTGCTCGCGACCGGGCACTTCTACACGCCCTGGAGCTGGCTGCCGCGGATCATCCTGCAGTTCACCGCCGGGGGCATCGCCTGTCTTGCGGTCCGAAGACTCCGACCGAGTGAGCGCACCCGGCGGTGGGCTGGCGTGTTGGCGCTCGTGATTGCGGGTGTCATGGTCGGCACCCTGTACTTCCTCGACGCCCATCCACTGCCCGAAGTCATCGACAGCGGGGGCGTGGTCGACGTGATGTTCGTGCCGTTGGTGATCGCGCTTGCCATCGGGGCCGGCACACTGCCCGCGCTGCTGTCCCTGCCGCCGCTGGTCTACCTCGGACAGGTGTCGTTCTGCCTCTACATGGTGCACGAGTTGGTGCACACCGCGTGGAACTGGGCAACCCAGCAGTTCGAGTTGCCCCTCGCCGGAACCGCAGGCAGCAAGTGGATCGTCGCCGGTCTACTGGCGGGCAGCCTGGCGGCAGCGATACTGCTCTACCACGCCGTCGAGGAGCCGGCCAGGATGTGGATGCGCAGGATGATCGACGTCCGGCAGGCGGCGGTGGCCTCACACGCCGGGCACGTCGCCGAGGCCGAGGCCGAGGCCAACGATGCCAAACCGACGCCCATCGACGGGCCCAGGACGTCCAGGTCGTACCGGGCGCGTGCCGGATGACGGCTCACAACGAAGCCAATTATGCTGTGTTCAAACATGGTTCGTCGCGTGGCGTACCCGGACATCATGGAGGTAGGAGTGAGTCGGGTAGCCGCGTTGGTAGTAGCGCTCGGCTTGCTGCTGATCGTCGGATGTACACCGCAGCCGGAGGCATCGGAGTACCAGCTCTCGACTCGGGATACGCCGATGTACCGCATCGCGGTCGTCGGTGACTCGTACACCACGGGCGGCGACCTGGGCGGCCTGGGCAACAAGGGCTGGACGACCATCGCATGGCGGCAGCTTGCGCGCCAGGGTGTCCAAGTCACCGCCGACGTCGCCGCCGAGGGCGGTGCGGGCTACGTGATTCCGGGCAACCGGGGCAGCATCTTCGAAGGACTGGCGAACAACGCCATTCGGCCCGACGATGCCCTCGTCGTTTACTACGGCTCCCGCAACGATCAAGGTATCGACCCGGCGGCGTTCTTCGGAGCGGCCCTCGGAGCGCTGAACGTCGCCCGCCGCGTGGCGCCGTCCGCACCGTTGTTGGTGATCGGGCCACCATGGCCGACCGCCGACGCGCCGCCCTCCGTCACGATGATCCGCGACGTACTCGCCGCCGACGCGCAGACCGTCGGAGCGATGTTCATCGATCCGATCGCCGAGCGCTGGTTCGTCGGCAGACCGGACCTCATCGCCCAGGACGGCGTGCACCCCACCGACGCCGGGCACGCCTACATGGCGGACAAGATCGCCCCCCTGATCGCATCGCAGTTGCCCAAGCGGTCCTGACGTCCGGGGCACCCTGGGCCAGCTCGGCCGCACCCGCCTTGGCAGACTGTGCGCATGGCACAGATAACCATGCGTGGAAACCCGATCAACACCGTCGGCGAGCTACCTGCCGTCGGATCGCCTGCTCCCGGCTTCACGCTGACGGGCCCCGACATGGGCGTGGTCACCAACGAGCAGTTCAGCGGCAAGGCCGTGCTGCTGAACATCTTTCCGTCGGTCGACACCCCCGTATGCGCGACGAGCATCCGGACCTTCAACGTGCGCGCGGCGGACGGCGGCGGGTCGGTGCTGTGCGTGTCGAACGATCTGCCGTTCGCCCAGAAGCGATTCTGCGGCGCGGAGGACATCGAGAACGTTGCGACGGCGTCGGCCTTCCGCGACCGCTTCGGGGAGAAGTACGGCGTGACCATCGACGACGGTCCGTTTTCCGGGTTGCTCGCGCGGGCCGTCGTGGTGATCGGACCCGACGGCAACGTCGCCTACACCGAACTGGTGCCCGAGATCGCACAGGAGCCGGACTACGACGCCGCGCTGGCCGCACTGAACGCGGCGGGATAGCCGTCGCGGTCATCGCCTAGCCTTGACCACCGGTGAGCACACTGCCCGACTTCGAAAACGCGTTGACCTTCGTCATTCCGATGGTCGACGACGTCGGGCGCGCACGTGAAGGCATGCTCATCGAGGGCCCGCAGGGTTGGGGTGAGTTCAGCCCACGCGGCGACGACGATCGCCAAGCGGCACGCTGGCTGACCGCAGCGACGGAGGCGGGCACCGTCGGCTGGCCCGATCCGTTGCGTGGACGCATCCCGGTGGCGGTGAACGTGCCCGCGGTCGCTCCCGACCGAGCGCGCACGCTCGCCACCCCGTACCGCGGTCGCACCGTGGAGGTCGCGGTGGCCGCCGAGGCCGGGTCGCTCGATGACGACGTGGCCCGAGTCGCGGCCGTACGTGACGCGATAGGACCCGACGGCACTGTCCGCTGCACGGCGGGCGGGGCGTGGGACGTCGACCACGCCGTGTCCGCGATTCGTGCACTCGAGCGGGCGGCAGGCGGCCTGGAGTACGTCGAGCAGCCGTGTGTGACGAACGACGAGTTGGCCGCCGTCCGACGCAAGGTCGGCGTCTTGGTCGCCGTGGACGTCGCGCTGCGTCACGCCCACGACGCCGCGAACGTGTCGCTCACCGAGGCGGCCGACGTCGTGGTGCTCAGGAGCGGACCGCTGGGCGGAGTGCGCCGCGCACTGCGGGTCGCCGAGGTGTGTGAGCTGCCGTGCGTCGTGTCGTCCTCTTGGGAATCCAGCGTGGGACTGGCGGGCGGACTCGCGCTCGCGGGTGCGCTGCCGGAACTGCCCTTCGCGTGCGCGCTTGGCACCGTGACGCTGCTCACCGGCGACCTCGTCGCCGAGGTCCGATCACTCCAGCCCGTCGACGGATACCTGCCCGTCGCACCCATGCCGCCCGCACCCGACCCCGAACGGATGGCCCGGTTCGCTCAGCACGACCCGGCCAGGGAGGCGTTTTGGCGTGACCTGTTGCACAGGGCGACGTCGAACGCATCGGTCCGATAGCCTCCAGGGTCACCGTTCGGCCACGGTACGGCATCTCATTGGCCTTGTACCAGGCCACAATTGGATCAGCACCCCACCGCGCCAGCACAATGGTCGTGGCGTCTGACGTTACCTCGGAGTCAGTCGAACCAAGCACACGCCGCGGTCGGAAAGAAGTTGAAACGCGCATGAAACGCCCTATCGCCCTCGTCATCGGTCTTGCCATGATGGCGGCCACCCCTGGTGTCGCAACGGCCGACCCTGTCACTCGGCCGCCCGGCCACCAACAGGCCGTCGACGCCGTGATCGCCCGAGCCCTCACGCAACGCGGCGTGCCGTACACCTACGGTGGCGGCGACGCATCGGGCCCGACCCGGCGACCGGCCAGTGTGCCCGTCCCCACGCCCGACGTCGCAACACCGCTCAACCAGGCCACCACCGGACTGGGCCTCAACCCGGTACCCAGCGCCACGGTGCCGGGCCTCACGGCACCCGGCCTTGCGGCGCCGGGCATCGCCGAACCGGATCCGAGCGCCAACGTCGTGGGCTTCGATGCGTCGGGGCTCATCGTCTACGCCTTCGCAGGCGTCGGACTAAAGTTGCCGCGCTCGTCGGGCGAGCAGTACAAGGTCGGCTGGAAGGTCACGCCGGATCAGGCGCTTCCCGGGGACCTGATCTTCTTCGGACCCGACGGCACGCAGAGTGTGGCGATGTTCCTGGGCAACGGGCAGATGCTGGAGGCGACCACTCCGGTCGTCAAGATCTCACCGGTGCGCACCAACGGCATGGCCCCATATCTGAGCCGCATCATCTCGTAAGGACGCCGGGGCCCACCTGGAAGTGGCTCAGGCGGAAGGTGTTCGAGGTCTCGGTGCAACGGTGAGCCGCGCGCCGCGTGCGGGGGCGATGGTCACCCCGCGTGAACGGAAGCCCTCATCGCGAGCACTCGACGGGCTGATTGCGTAGTCGCGCAGCAGGGTTCGCAGTACGACCCTCATCTCCATGGTCGCAAACGCGGCGCCGATGCAGCGACGAATGCCACCGCCGTACGGGATCCACTCGGCGGGGTCAGGCGGCCGGGCGAGGAATCGGTCGGGGTCGAAGCGATGGGCGTCGGGAAAGACCGTCTCGTCCGCGTGCAGCAAGCCGATGCTGGCGACGACCGTCTGCCCCTGCAGCAGCGTCCACGGGCCGATCTCCAGTGTCGGCGCCTTGACCTGCCGGAAGGTGACGTCGATGACCGGCCGGGTGCGGCTGAACCTCGAGGATGGTGGCGTGCAGCAGTTCCTCCGATCCGTCGTATTCCCGCCGATTGCGGTAGAACCGACCCCATGGACTCCACCGGCCCCAATCCCATTGGGGCACCGGAACCAACGACAGCGTCGATCCGAGTTTGATTGCGCCGGGCAGTATTTCCCGCAGCCGCTCCAACTCGGCGCCGTCGGCTCCGAACATGGCACGCAAGATGACGTTGAGCGTGATGCGCATCATCGCGGGCAGCGTCGCGAACGGACGATCGTGCGGCCACGCCGAGAACTCCTTGCTCGCCTCGGCTTCGACGATCGCCTCGTACGCCGCGAGCCGCCGACCGTGAAACGGCGGAGTGAGCAGCTTGCATTGGGCGCGGTGCTGATCGCCCGACAGTGCGAACAGCGAGTTCGGTCCCATCACGCGGCCGAGATTGGCGTCCGTCGTGTCGGCGACGTGAGCCCCGGTCCTGAGCAGTTGGCGGATGTGGTTCGGGTCGCTCAGCACGACCAGGTTCCCGAAGATCGGCAGCTGAAGGGAGAAAGCCGATCCGTAGCGTCGACGCACGATGCGCAGTGCGATTCTGCGGTCGGTCATGGCCAACGCGCCTTGGACCGCCTTGGGCAGCGCCGGCCCTGCACGAGAAGCACACGGGCATCAGTTCGTCCCCTGGTGCGCGATGCATACACTGCAGTGATGGATCTCGTTTCGGCGCAGGAGTTCTCGCCCGGCTTGGGTTTGCTTCGCATCGAGGACTGCGTCGATGCCGAGGGTGACATCGTGCTCCCCCCGGGGGTCACGCTGCTGTCCCTCATCGACCGCAACATCGCCAACGTCGGCGACTCCGTGGCGTACCGATACCTGGACTTCAGCCGCTCCGACGACGGGCAGGCGCTCGAGCTCACCTGGACGCAGCTCGGAACCCGGATGCGGGCCATCGGCGCGCACCTCCAGCACGTCGCCGAACGGGGTGACCGCGTCGCCGTGCTCGCACCGCAGGGACTCGACTACGTCGCCGGATTCTTCGCAGCGATCAAGGCGGGCAACATCGCGGTGCCGCTGTTCGCCCCGGAGCTACCCGGTCACGCCGAGCGGCTCGACACCGCTCTTCGAGACGCCCAACCCGCCGTCATACTCACCACGGCGGCGGTGGTCGACCTCGTCCGCGCGTTCGTGGACGAAAACGTGCCAACCGCACCACCGCTGATCGTGACGATCGACGACGTTCCGGACTCGGCGGCGGAGGCCTTCCTCCCGGTCGAGATCGACGTCGAGGACGTCTCTCACCTGCAGTACACGTCGGGGGCGACCCGGCCTCCCGTCGGCGTGGAGCTCACCCACCGGGCCGTCGGGACCAACCTGTTGCAGATGATCTTGTCGATCGACATGCTGGACCGCCGCACCCGCGGGGTCAGCTGGTTGCCGCTCTATCACGACATGGGCCTGTCGATGATCGGATTTCCCGCCGTCTACGGCGGCCACTCCACCTTGATGTCGCCCACGGCGTTCATCCGGCGACCGCAGCGGTGGATACGCGCACTCGCCGCCGAGTCGAGAGCGGGTCGCGTGGTCAGTGCCGCCCCGAACTTCGCCTACGAGTGGACGGCCCAGCGTGGGCTGCCGGCGGTGGGCGAAGTCCTCGACCTGAGCGACGTCGTGCTGATCATCGGTTCCGAGCCAGTCAGCATGGCCGCGATCCGGACGTTCTCCTACGCCTTCGCACCACATGGGTTGTCGCGCGCAGCGATGAAGCCCTCCTACGGCATCGCGGAGGCCACCCTGTTCGTCTCGACCACCGAACCGAATGTGGAGGCGTCGGTCGCGTACTTCGATCGGGATCGACTGAACGCGGGTCGGGCCGTGCCGGTTGCGCCCGATGCACCGCTCGCGGTGCCGCAGGTGTCGTGTGGTCGGATCGCGCGCAGCCTGTCCTGCGTGATCGTCGACCCGGTCAACGGCGAGGAATCGCCCGACGGCCGGGTGGGCGAAATCTGGTTGCACGGCAACAACGTTGGCCGGGGCTACTGGGGTCGCCCGGCCGAGACCGAGTCGACGTTCGGCGCCCGGCTGGCGTCGCGGCTCGCCACCGGCAGTCACGCGGAGGACGTGCCGGTCGACGGGACATGGCTGCGGACAGGTGATCTCGGCGTGTACCTCGACGGCGAGTTCTACGTCACCGGCCGACTCGCCGACCTCATCACCATCGGCGGCCGCAGCCACTATCCACAGGACGTCGAGGTCAGTGCGGCCGACGCGACGGCCATCGTCCGACGCGGTTACGTCGCGGCCTTCACCACACCACCGTCGGAGCCCGAAAACGATTCTGGAGATGAGCAATTGGTGATCGTCGCGGAACGCGCGGCCGGCACCGCCCGCGTCGATCCGCAGCCGGCGGTCGACGCGATCCGCGCAGAGGTCTTGCGTCGGCACGGGGTGTCGGTGGCGGACGTGCTGCTGCTTCCCGCCGGGGCGATCCCGCGCACCACCAGCGGCAAGCTCGCGCGTCGCGCGTGTCGGGCGCAGTACCTTCTCGGCGGCTTGGGGGCCTGAACGCAGGGGATGGGCGCCGCGTCGGCGCCACGTTCCAGACACCCTTCTTCAAAAGTGTGCGACTCCAACGGCGCCGTGGCACTATCCGTGAAGGCGACCCGTCCGGGTCGCCACCAACAACGACGTCCCATTCTATTTGCAGGAGAACCGAACCCATGAGCTGTGGTTCCCCGGCCTCCAGCCGGGCACGACGTGGGACGTCACGGTGCACTGTCGCGCGGGAGCAGCGAGATCTTCTGCCAGATCTTGTTCGACAGTTCGGTGGTCAGCCTCTCGATGGTGGCGACGGTCTCGAGCACGAGTCCGTCCGCACTGTGCTCGGCGCACAGCGCTGCCGTCTTGGCCGTGAGGCTCATCGAGCTCGGAGCAGTAGCTGAGGTAGTGGTGCAGTTGGTCGGCGCTCAGGCTGTGCCCGACGCTCTCCGATGTCGGCGTGTACGTCGGGCTTACCTGTTCCGGATCCTTGGACAACTGGTGCATGTCGATGACGTGGGTGAGCGAGCGCAGCCGGTGCAGCAGGCGCAGCAGCGCGCGTCGCTCCAGGCGCTCGGGAAAGGCCCACAGGAAGACCACCGCGATGGCGGCGAACACCAGGTCGTTGACGACGCTCTCCACCAACGGCACCCAGTCGACCGTGCGGGCCAGCCCGTCGACGACTACCGAACGCAGGCTGAACCCCAGCGCGACCAGCGTGGCCACGACGATCACGAGGCCCACGATGCGGGCCGCCAGCGTCGTCCGTCGGAGCCGGTCGCGGGAGCGGTCCGCCTCGCTCTCGACGAGCACGACCAACTGACCGAGGTCACGCGCCACCTTGGTCAGGCCCCGCTCGCCGAAGCGCGCGTCGATGCGACGCTCGAGATGCGCAACGGTGGCGCCGACGTGGTCCGCCACGAGCTGGACCTTGTCGCCTGCCGGGCTGATACTCGCCACGTCATGACCTTAAGGCGAACGTGGGAGCCAGGGCCGCGAATCCGCCCGTTCGTTGCTTTAGCCGCTCAGCGCGACTCCGGCTGCATCGAGGTCAGCTGCCCGTCGATGACCATCTCTCGCAACGCCTTCCGGTTCAGCTTCCCGCTGGCCAAGGTCGGTATCTGCGCGCTCGTCGCCGTCACCCACCGCGTCGGGACCTTGTAGGCCGACAGTTGATCGCGGGTGTGGGCGGCGACGGAGCGCAGGTCGAATTCCGTTGTCGCAGCGACGACGACGGCACAGACCTCCTCGCCACGTTCGGCATCGTCGATTCCGACGACCACGCACTGCGCCACCTCGGAGAGCCCTTCGACGACGGCCTCGACCTCGAGCGGTGAAACGTTCGCCCCGGAGGTCTTGATCATTTCGCTGGTCCGTCCGACGTAGAACAGGCGCGGGTCATTCGGCCGGCGATACACCCGATCGCCGGTGTGGTACCAGCCCGCCTGGTCGAAGGTGTCGGAGCGCTCGCGCTTGTTGTACCCGGCCATCACGCCGATGCCACGGATGAGCAGTTCGCCGATGGTTCCGTCGGGGACGGACCGCCCGTCCTCGTCCACGACGTCGAGCTCGGTGAAGGCGAATCCGCCTGCGGTTTCAGACATGGTGCGATGCACGGGAAAGCCGTCGGGGACGTCGGTCATCGCGATGTCCAGCGGACCGTCGCGCAACATGGGCGCACTCGTCAGGTCGCGACTGGCGAAGCTGGGATGGTCGCGCAACCGTTGGGTGAAGGCGGGCCACCCGACGAGACCGGTCGCTCGTTCCTGCTCGAACATGTCCAGCGCAGTCTCGGCGTCGAGGCGCGGCATGACCAGCAGCGTGATGCGCTCGTGCAGGGCGCCCATCGCAGCCAGCACGCCGCCGATCCAGAAGAACGGCATCGCACAGAGAATCCGGGCCGATTCGCCGGAATCCGTCACCGCCCGGATCGCCATCGGCCACGTCGACGTCTGCCGAACCAACGTGCCGTGGGTGTGGAGTACGCCCTTCGGATCGGCCGTCGACCCGGAGGTGTGCACCATGATGGCCAGGTCGGCGGGGGAGACCTGGTCCTCGACGGCGGCCAGCACGTCGAGCGGAACGCGGGCGGCAGGCTCAGCGTCGACGTGGCTCGCCCAGCCCCGTTCCCCGTCGCCCACGAGCACGACGGCGCGTAGGTATGGTGCCGCCGTCATCGCGAGTTGTCCGGCCCGCTGGCTGGACAACTCCGGCAGGGCCGCCTCGAAACGGTCGGCGACGTCGATGTCCAGCACCTTGCTGGGAGCGACGAGCAGCGCTACGTCGGCGAGCCGCAGCACCTTGGCGAGCTCAGCCGGCTTGTACATCGTGCTCATCGGAACGGCCAGCGCGCCGATGCGGGACGCCGCGAGCCACCACACGATCCACTCGACGCCGTTGGGAAAGAACAGTCCGACGCGGGTGCCCTTGCCGACCCCGTGGCCAAGCAGCCAGCGCGCGACGTCCGCCGAGCGTTGCTCCGCCTCCTGATAGGTCAGCCGGTCGGTCGGCGTGACCACGTAGGCGTGTTCGCCGAACTCGCGTGCGGCGCGCTCGAGGAGTCCGGGAATCGTGCGTCGAGTCTCGATCACACGCCGATCCTCGCCGACGCCGACGCCGAGCCGAACAGTGGGTTCCGCTCATCTACTGCCTGGGCGTGGTACTCAGGACAGGTTGACGTCATCCAAGCCCGACGCCCCGACCCCGAGCGGACTACGCGGCGTCTGGTGAACTTGCCGTGCTGCCGCCCGGTGAACCCGTGACGTGGTGTTTGTTGAATCCGTTGGAACCGTTCTTGGGCGCGTGCGGCGTCCCGACGCTGTCATTCGAAGTCCCGACCGGGGAATTCGGTACCCCGACAGACTCGTTCGATGGCCGGTTTGACGAGCCCGAAGTCTCGGCAGCCGGCGTCGACTTCCTGTCGAACGGCTTGGGCGTTCCGAGCGGTGTCAACGGCGCCCTCGTGCTACTAGACGTTCTGGACAGTTTTGGCGTGGCGTCGGTCCGCGGAAGATCTGCTTGTACTTGCTGGCCGTCCTCTGCAGTTGCCGGAGCAGCAACGCCCCGTGCGTCGACGAGAGCCGACTCCTTGACGCGCGTCCCGACTTCATCTCGTACTTCTTGCACGCCGACTGTTTGTTGCGGATCCACTTCTTGTTGCGGATCCACTGCTTGCGGATCCACTTCTTCTTTCACGTCGACGTCTTGCGGGGCGACCCGGTCGGGACCCGCGAGAAAGTGCTGAAGCGCAGCGAGGGCGTCGCGCAGCGGATGCGGCCTCGCGTTCGGCGGCGCAACCAGCTGATCCGAAGGCGCCGCCAGAGTTTCAGCCTGCGTTTGGTTCGCCGCGAACGGGAACGGTGGCAGCGGTGGCAGCGATGGGAGCCAGAAGTTCCACTGGTCGATTCCCAATTGAACGAGCGCATTCCAGCTATCCCGCGCGATGTTTCCCAAGCCCGTGAGGAAGGGCAGCGGGCCCCAGAGCCAGTTGGCGGAATTGACCACGAGGCTTTCGACGATACGTTCCCCGAAGTTGTAGAAGATCATGATCTGCCCGGAGAGCCAGCCCACATACGGAATCCAGCCAACCGCGTACGTGGCGAGTTCGAAGCCCCAGCGCACCCACGGCTCAATGGCGTGGTAGGTGTTGATGATGGCGTCTTCGAAGCCGGTCTGCGTGGGAGCCGGCCCGATATTCGGCGGGGTGGGGAACGGCTGACCCGCGCTGGGCGGGATGATGAACCTGCCCAGGTCCAACCGCAACAACGCCCCGAGCACGTTGGATTGCGGTACCAGCGGTTGAGCCGCTATCGGGATGGAAGTCGCCGCCGCGAGCCGAACCGCCGCGACCGGAGGCGGTGGCGGGACCTGAACCGTCGGCGCGATCGCGATCGCAGCGACACTGACGAGCAGGATTCCAGCTTTTGCCAATTTCCTACCGACGATCTTGATCATCGAATTTCCTTATCGCACAACGCGGGCCACTTGAACGCGAGCTTAGCCTTCGAAGCGGCTCCGCCGAGGGAACTACGAGCACATAGTTCGATTTCGTCCGCCCGACGTGCCACTCGTACGCACCCTGGGGGTGGCTCCGACATGCAGGGTCCCGCGCTTCACGATCACACCCGAAACGACCCACCTCCGGCATCGGCGTCACCACCAACTGGTTTCACCCGGCAGATTTCGCACTTTCAGACGTGCTGGCCCCGTACCGTCGGCGTCGTGCGGTTGATCGTCGACGCGATGAACGTGATCGGCACACGTCCCGACGGCTGGTGGAAGGACCGTCGACGCGCCATGATCAGGCTCGTCGACGACCTGGAGCGATGGGCTTCCACCGAACGCCACCCCGTGACCGTGGTCTTCGAGGGCCCTTCTTCGCCGCCGATTCGCTCGACGGTGATCGGGGTATCACACCCACCCAAGGCGTCGGCGAACTCGGCCGACGACGAGATCGTCCGGCTGATTCGGGCCGACGATCGACCCGAGCAGATCACCGTCGTGACGTCGGACACCACCTTGGCCGACCGGGTCACGGCGGCCGGAGCAGCCACACGTCCGGCGGCGAGCTTCCGCGATCTGATCGATCCGCTTCGCTGACCGACGACCCCGACTGGAGCCGAATTGAACACCGTCGAGTACTGCCAGACACCTCGAGTTCGCCTCGAGTTCGCCCGACGTCCCTACCATCCGCCGGTGCCCCTCGCCGTTGGACGCGGCCGCCTCGCGCTGGCGGCCGTCATCTGTGTACTCGCGTCGTTCGCCCCGTGGGCGTGGCCCGCGCACGCGCACGCCGCCTCGTTCGACTTCGGCGGCGTGCCCCGGACCTACACGGTGCACGTGCCGGCAGGTGTCGAGCGTCCGACGGGTCTGGTGGTCAACCTCCACGCCGCAGGCGCCACGGGGCAGGACCAGGCCGCGCTGACGCACTATGACGCAGTTTCGGACGCAAACGGGTTCCTCGTCGTCTACCCCGACGGGATCGACCTGAGTTGGGCCGACGGGCGGGGCGCGTCAGTACCCGACCGACAGGGGATCGACGACGTCGGCTTCATCACGGCGCTGGTCGGAAAGCTGGTGACCGACTACGGCATCGACCCCGGGCGGGTGTTCGCGACCGGCCTGTCCGCGGGCGCCTTCATGGCCAATCGGCTTGCCTGTGACCGCGCCGACGTCTTCGCCGCGGTGGCCCCGGTGGCTGGCACGCTGGGTACGAACGTGGGATGCAATCCGTCGCGGCCGGTATCCGTATTCGAGACGCACGGAACCGCCGACCCCGTCGTGCCCTACGGCGGCGGGGTCATGACGGGACGCGGCGGGGACAGCAACATCCTCCCCGCCCAGGCGATGGTGGACCGCTGGCGGCAGCTCGACGGCTGCCAGGATGCTCCAGCGCAGGAAGTGCTGCCCAACACCGGTGATGGCACGGTGACCACCCGCTTCACCTCCTCGGCGTGCGCGGCAGGGGCCTCCGTGGTCGCGATCCGCGTCGACGGCGGCGGACATACCTGGCCCAATTCGCCGGTGTTCCTTCCCGAGGAGTCCATCGGCCTCACCACGCACGCCTTCGACGCGTCCGACGCGTCGTGGCAGTTCTTCGCCGCGCACGCGAGGTAACGGCTCGTCACATTCCCCGGGTCGCTTCGCTCCTGGCTAGTCCTCCTTGCGGATCAGCCGTCCCAGCGCCTTGTGGTCGGGCTCGAGGAGTTCGGCGATGCGCGCCTGGTTCACGTCGGCGACGATGATCTCCCCGACGTCCTTGTGGACGTCGGTGAAGATGCCGTGGGACTTCATCTTGTCGGTTTGATAGATGTTGTCCTCGGTGGGCGTTACGTAGTAGACGGCGTCGGCCTTGAAGCGGTGGATCAACCACAGGTGGACCAACGTCATCAGGCGCTTCTGCCGCAGTTTCTCGGCGAACGTGTTCTGGTCGCGAACCGTGAGGATGCTGCGGCCGTGCCGGTCCTTGATCGGGTCGACCAGGACGTTGGCGAGTTCCACCTGCTCACCGTCCTGGTCGCCGTAGATGCCGAGCACCAGCACCTCGCCGCCCGCGCGCCGCGGCCGAAGCTGCACGCTGAGCTTCTCTCCGAGCTGGTAGTGGTCGCTCCACATCGCGAGCCATTCCTCCAGCAGCTTCTTCGGCACCTCGGTCTGGACGAGGTGCTGGTGCTGAGTGGATCCCTCGCCCATCGACTTGGTGGTGGCCGTGCGACCCGACGATGCCGCCAGCGCAGCGTCGCTGCGCGGGCCGCCGACCAGTGTTTGCGGTGTGCGGTAAGGAGATTCGACGAGCCGCATCTTCCGTTGCAGGCGAGCCAGTGACAGCATGCCGTCCTGTTTGAGTGCGGTGGCGAACTCCTCGGCGGCGACGCCGTCGATCTGGTGCCCGCCGTAGGTCATGAAGTTGAAGACGAACCCCATCTTGGCGAGTTCCTCGGGGAACGCCCGCATCTCGTCATCGCTCATCCCGGTGGTGTCCCAGTTGAACGAGGGAGACAGGTTGTACGCCAACATCTTGTCCGGGTATATCGCGTGGACCGCATCGGCGAACTGTCGGGCGTCGGCGAGGTCCGCAGTCTTGGTCTCCATCCACAGGATGTCCGCAAAGGGCGCTGCCGCAAGCGATTTGGCGATCGCGTAGGGAATGCCGCCCCGAATCTGGTAGTAGCCCTCCGAGGTCTTCACCCGCTCGCAATCCCACGCGACGTCGGCGCCGAGCTCCTTGGCCTTCTCGCGGGCCGTGTACAACGGTGCCGTCGAGGCGAACTTACGCCAGTCGGCGGCACTCAGCTCTGCGGGTTCCCCCTCGCGCTCCCGGAAGTCGAGCAGATCGCCGACCGCTTCACCGTAGGTTTCCAGGCCGGCGTCGAGCTGCCAGGCGTCCACCATCAGGGATTCGACTTTGTCGTACATCGCGTCGACCGACAGACTCGGTGCCGTCCTGCAACGACCTGACGCCTTCGGCGATCGCGGCGTGGATGCCCTGCCGTTCCAGCCACGCGTCCGCGGTGGCGTACTCGCCTTCGGGCAGCGCGTAGAGAAGGTGCCCGTTCAGCTCGCTGACGCCCGAGGAGTAGAACTTCCGCATCATGGCCAGGAAGCAGGACTTGTACGACGGAGTCTTGAGATTGGTGGCGCCGAGCAGGAACGGCTGGTCTCGCTCGTCGGCGCGGCTGTCGATCAGGTTGGCCGCCTCGGCATCGGTGCGCGCCACGATGATTCCGGGCACCCGCATGATGTCGAGTTGGAACCGGGCGGTGTTCAGCCTCTTGATCTGCTCATCCGATGGCACCAGCACCTTGCCGCCCTGGTGGCCACACTTCTTGGTACCGGGACGCTGGTCCTCGATGTGGTAGCCAGGAACGCCTGCCTCGACGAAGCGGCGGATCAGGTTCCGCACGTGCGGATCGCCGCCGTGACCAGTGTCGGCGTCGGCGATGATGAACGGCCGGAAGTCGACCTCCGGACTGGTGGCGCGCTGGGCATCGGTCATGCGGAGGCGCAGATACTGCTGATTGCGATCCGCGGTGAGCAGGGCCCGCACCAAGCCGGCGGCCTCGTCGGGCACCTGGCTCAACGGGTAGCTCGCCAGATCGGGGCCGGGGTCCTCGCTGATGGAGCCCTTCGCCGACGTCGCCCAACCACCGAGGTAGATCCCCTCGATGCCCATGCGCTTCATGGTCACGGCCTGCCCAGGCGAGTAGGGGCCGAACGTGGTGATGCTCTTGTGCTGCGAGAAGAGTTCGCGCAATCGCGCGTAGAACGCCGTCGCGGCCTCCCGCGCCACGATGTAGTCGGAGGGGACGGTGCCGCGTTGCTCTGCGACTTGGCGGGCCGAGTAGAGGCGGGTGATTCCTTCGAAGCGCGGACTGTCGAAGTACGCCTGGGTGGCCGCGACGTCCTGCTCGAATGGGGTGCGGACGTCTGCGTCCGCATCGACGATGGTCATGGGATGCATGCTCCGTTCACGGCGGTTCCCGCTCGCGGCCCACGGGAGTGGACCTGTGCATTACCGACGATACGACGGAGGCTCGCCCGCGACGGCGGAACGACGGCTACTAGTTGCTAGTTGCCTGGGCGTTGGAGGAGAAACTAGCCCTGCGATTGCTGCAGGGCGATGCACTTGCCGTAGTTCATGGGCGTGCATGGAATGCCGTTGACCGACGAGTAACCGTTGGGGTTGAGCACGACGTCGGCCCCCGGGGCAGAGGCCTGGGGCGGAACGACGGCCTGCGGAATGCCCTGACGAGTCGACGTGCCGTTGGTGCACACTCCTGGGAACCGCTCGGACGTGCCGTACGGACAGGCGCTCGCCGGTGAGGCGAGGACTACCGGACCCGAGACGAACGCCGTCGCGCACAGAAGGACGAGAATGCCGCGCCTGATGGTCACCATTACGCTCCAAACACTCGTTCGACTCACGTTAGCCTAACCCGACTGTCTCTTCGACCCGCAACCGCTGGCGCGGTGGCATCACCGCTACGGGGCTCATTTCGACCGTGGCCCTTGTTTGTCGTAAGACGTCGGAACGGCGTTACGGCCAACGCGCCAGCAGGCCAGCACGACGTCGAGCTCCAACGGCACTCATCGTCAACGAGCTGGTTGACTCAAATCGTCGGAGCGGCCGGCATCCAGCCGCGACCACTGTGGGATGGGACGGCCGTTGATCCGCGTGTTCGACCCGTCGACCTGCCACTCCTGCGGCCAACCCGGGGGAGAGTCCTCCCACGGCTCTTGGCGTCCGTAGACGGTGAGGTCCATGAGCGCATAGCTGTAGTCCATCGCCTCGACGCCGCGACGGGTCGTCCAGTAGGTCTCGAAGACGCGGTCGCCTTCTCGCACGTAGCAGACGATGTGCATCATGCCGACGTGACGCCCGACGAGGAGCGCGTCGAGGGAGGGGAGTGCCGAGTACCAGGGCACGTCCCACCCCATGAAGTCGCGGTAGCGCACGCCCTCGTCAAGGGGCCCCTGGCAGAACACCGCGTAGGTGATGTCCCGGGAGTGCAGATACGACAGCTCCTGCACCTGCGTGGTGACCCAGGTGCAGCCTTCACACTGCTCGGGCGCCGGGTGGCCGGTATGCCACATGAAGTAGTACGCGATGAGTTGGCTACGCCCCTCGAATGCGTCCACCAGGTGGAGCGGTCCGTCGGGTCCGATCAACTGGAGGTTGGCGTCCACCTCGACCATCGGCAGTCGTCTGCGGGCGGCGGCGATGGCGTCGCCTTCGCGGATGTGCGTCTTCTCCCGAACCCGCAGCTCGTCCAGTTTTGCCTGAAACGTGGCTCGGTCGACGACGGCGGGAGTGGGCGGGGATTCGTCGATTCATTGGTCATCACGGTCTCCTCGCTTTCCCATTGTCATTCGACTTGTCATTCGACGACGTCGGCGCCCGCAGGGCCGAACAGATACAGGTGATCGAGCACGGGCGTCGGGTCCCGCGACCAGTCCATGCCGACGAGCTGGGCGCGGGATCGGCGGCCGGTTCGCCAGCGCAGGGCTTCGAATCGCGTGGTGCGCAGCCGTATTTCGGTGCCATCGTCGGGCCCGCTCCGGTACCGACCGTCTTCGACCGTGACGGTGAGTGGCGCCGGTGTCCGGAGGTTCGTCAGCAGCTGGTCGGTGGCGAGACGCACCGCCGCGGAGTCCCGCGCCCCGGGTTGACCGATGGCGCTGCGGATGTCGTGTTCGTGAACGGTGATGTCGCCGAGAGGTGGCTTCACTCCCGCGGTCTCGGCTTGGCGCTCCATCTGGGCGGCGGCATCGGCCCAAGCGGTCAGTAGCTCGTCGAAGGCGAAGTCACGGAACCGGTCGAGCTGAGCCGCCGTCTGTTCGTCGGAAGGCCGCCCCGTCAGGCGTCCGCTCACCCAGTCGTCGGCGACTCCGGCCTGATGAGCGACCACGTCGCGGACCGACCATCCGGGACAGGCCGGCACGGCCGTACTCCACCCGTCGTCGTCCAGCTGGCCGACCAACGCGACGATGCGTTTCCGCGTCTCTTGGTAGACCCGGGCGAGCAGGGCCGGATCGGCGACCGCCACGCCGATCACGCCTTCGGGCGTTGGTCGTTGGGGTCGGTCGGGTCCGGTTCGCCGAACCATCGGGAGGGCTCGCGGTTGCCGTATTCGTCGTGCCAGTCCCACCATTCGTAGGGCTTGGTCTGCGGATAGCCCTCGGGTGAGTCCTCCCAGGTTTCCTGACGCCCGAGCGCGGTCATGTCGAGCAGACTCCACGTGTTCACGAACACCTCGTCGCCGCGGTTGTTGATGAAGTAGGTGCGGAATACCCGGTCACCGTCCCGGATGAACGCATTGGTGCCGTGCCACTGGTCGACGCCGAAGTCGACGTCGAAGTCGTCGGTGATGGTGTACCAGGGCACGTCCCACCCCATCCGCGCCTTGACGCGGGCGAGCTCTGCCTGCGGAGCGCGGGAGGCGTAGAGGAACGTCGTGTCGCGCGCGTTCAGATGGGCGAGGTTGCCGACGTGATCGGCCATCAACGAGCAGCCGACACAGCCATGCTCCGGCCATCCGTGAACGCCGGGCTCGACGAAGGCCCGGTAGACGATCAGTTGGCGACGACCATCGAAGAGGTCGAGCAGGGACGCCCTACCCTCGGGTACCTCGAACTCGTAGGGCTTGTCGACCGGCGTCCACGGCATCCGGCGTCGCTGCGCAGCCAGTGCGTCACGCGCCCTGCTCAGTGCCTTCTCCTTGACGAGCATCTCCTGGTAGGCAGCGTCCCACTCCTGCGCTGAGACGATCGGCGGTGTCTGCATCTCGTTCCTCCTGTTCTGCGGCAACGGTTTCTGTCGCGTATGGACCACCAACACTCACCAGACGTTAAACATTCCAGTTGAATATCGTCGTTTCCAGCAGAGCACGGATTACCGGCTATAGTCAACAATGTGGTTGAAGATCAGGTGCTGGATCGCGCGTACGCCGCGCTCGCCGATCCCACGCGCCGCAAGCTGTTGGAGACGCTGCGCGAGGGCGACGCCCGCATCACCGACCTGGCCGCCCCGCTGCCGATGACCTTCGCGGGCGTATCGCGCCACGTCGGGGTACTCGAGTCGGCAGGCCTGGTACGGCGCGAGGTGCGCGGCCGCGAGCACTGGCTTTCCTTGCAACCGGACGGCTTGGCGATGGCTCAGCAGTGGATGACCGAACAGACGAACTTCTGGTCGACACGTGCCGACGCGTTGGCGGCCCGACTTCGCCGGAAGCGGCAGCCGCGGTGAACGACGCGGTGACGGTCCGCGTGCGGCGCGTCATGCCTGCCGTGCCCGAAGTGGTGTTCGACCAGTGGCTCGACCCGGAGTCGTTGGAGGAGTGGATGTGCCCCAACCCCGTTCGCGTGCTCGACGTCACCGTCGAACCGCGAATCGGGGGAAGTGTCCGGTTCGACGTCGATGCCTCGGGCACCCGCGTGCTGATCACGGGACAGTTCCTCACAATCGACCGGCCGAAGCTCCTGCGCTTCACGTGGAGCAATTCGAACTGGCCGGACCCGACGGTGTCCAGCGTCGTCAACGTCGCGTTCGAGCCGGTGGGCGACGAGGAGACGCTCATGTCCATCGAGCATTCCCTGCTGCCCCCAGAGGAATTCGACAGTTTCCACAACGGATGGACGCTCACCTTCGATCGAGCTCGCTGCGGTGTTGGACGGCGGACGTTGTACTGGTTGACGCGATCCGCCAACCCTCACACAGCGATCGAGTCGTCCCTTCATCGGCGGAGAGCATGCGAAGGAACGCGAAAAGGTCCGCGCGTTCGGCGGCGATCTTCTCCTGCAACGCCATGACTCGCCACGCTAGGCGAGCCGCGAGTCGTGGGACCACGCGCGCGGCGATGCCCCCTCGGCGCGCTGAGCGTCAGGCGCGTCCTGGACCACTTGGCGACAGCACATGCTGCGATGCGAATCCGGCTGCCTGGTCGGTCATTCCGTTCACCGCGTACAGACCGTGCGCACCGCCGTCGCCGCCGCTCGGCGAGCAGATCGGGTCCTCGGGAACGCACAGATCGAGGGCCTTGCCGCTGTAGAGGTGACCGATCGTGATCGGGGGCGCCGTCCTGTCGATCATGTTCATGAATCCGGTCGACGGCTTTCCGAAGAGCGTCACCGCGGCGACGTGGCTGGCCACCGAGTCCGGAACCGGGCCGGTCATCCCGGCAGGTAGGGCGAAGCCGGGAGGAACCGAATCGGTGGTGAGGTAGGCGATCACCGCGGCACCTTGGGAGTACCCGCCAAGCACCATCTTCGTGTCCGGGCACTTGGCCGCCACGTCCTGCACCTTCGCGCTGGCATCGCTGACTCCGTCGGCGGCTCTCGCGAAGTCGAGCGACGCGGGATAGTTCACCCCGTAGACGTCGACGGACTTGCCCTGAAGCTTTCCGCGGAGCGAGTCCACGAATTCTTGCCCGGTGACGCCGACTCCGGCCGGTTCGAATGTGCCGCGCGCGTAGACGACCTGGACGTCGGGACACGCCTCCGCAGCCGCGGTCGGGGCTCCGACGAACGGGAGCACTGTCATGATCGCCGCCGCAATGGCCGCGAGAAGCGGTAGGGCGCGACGCGCGCCGCTGACACGGTCACCAATCATGAGCATGCTCCGATCTGCTAGTAACCATGCTCGACTCCTCGATCATCCCGACGAGGCTCATGACAACCCACAGTAGATTTGCCGGCCGATTTCCCCAACCCCTGCGATTCAAAACCTGACGATGGCAGTCCAGCGCACAGCGCCATTTCGACGGTCAGTCACGGCCGCCGACGATCGTCTGCGGCGCTCACCATGGGGCACGTGAACTCGCACCAGTCACGCCAGTCCCGCCCGGCACAGGTATGCCGAACTTGACGTCAGCAACACGCTAGGCTCCGGCCACGTCGGCCCCGCGACAACACCTCTTCCAACGTTCGCGACGGCCATGACTTCAGGCGGTGGTGGCAGCGATGATCGTTCGCCAGGCGGAGCGCGAGTCGGGTACCAATGACGAACGACCTCGTCACCGAAGAAGATGCTTCATCTCCGTCATCGGAATCGTCGCGTGTATCGCCATGTCGATCTCGAGCTGCTCGAACCCAACCAAACCGACCGCGTCCTCAACAACTACGACGACGACCGCGACCAGCGCGGCCGCACCGGGTTCCGCACTGAAGACCATCGACCCCAAGGCATTTCAGTCTGCCGTCGCCACTGCCGCCGAGAAGCTGATGGTCCCCGGCGCGATGGTCGTGCTGCACACGCCACAGGGGAACTTCGCTGCGGCCGTCGGTACCACCGAGCTCGGCACGCAGACGCCGCCGACTGCGAGCACTCACTTCCGCATCGCCTCCAACACCAAGACCATGACGGCGGCCTTGATCGTGCTGCTCGCCCAGGACGGCAAACTGAAGTTCAGCGACCCCGTTTCCACCTACGTTCCCGATGTGCCCAACGGCGAGAACATCACCGTCGCAGAGCTTTTGAAGATGCGCAGCGGTCTCTACGGCTACACGGGCGACCCCGAGCTCTCGGCCGTCATGGACGCCGACCCGGGCAAGGCGTGGACGCCTCAGGAGGTCCTGGCGATCGCGTACCGGCATCCGCCGCAGTTCGCGCCTGACACCTCCTACGAGTACAGCAACACGAACTACGCATTGCTGGGCCTCATTGCCGAGAAGGTCGCCGGGCGCCCGCTGGCCCAGCAGTTCCAGGATCGACTGTTCGGTCCGCTCGGACTGGCGCAGACGTCGCTTCCCGCCATAAACGACACCTCCATCCCTGCTCCGTACTCACACGGCTACATGTACGGCGGCAGCTTCTTCGCACTGGCCGACGACCCCTATCCCGCCGACCTGCAAGCCGCCGCCCGAGCCGGAACGCTGAAACCCGTCGACTACACCAATCAGAACTCCTCCTACGCCACCGCAGCTGGGGGAGCGATCTCCACCGCCGACGACCTCGCGACGTGGATGCAGGCGCTCGTCTCGGGCAAGGTGTTCAACGCCGAACATCAACGGCAGTGGTTGGCGAGCCTGCAGGCCGAGGACCCGGACAAACCCGACGGGCAGAAGTACGGCTATGGAATCTCCTACCAGCGCTTCGGCCCGAACGCCGCGATGTACTACCACGGCGGTGAGCTTCCCGGCTTCAACTCGTTCATGGGCTACGACCCGGACAACCAAGTGGCACTGGTCGTTTGGACGAATCTGACGCTTTCACCGGATGGCAAGACGACGGCGAATGCCATGCTGCCCGCCGTCCTCGACGAGATCTACGCGGGCCTGTCGCTCGCGCCTCCGACGACTCCCACCACGACGAAGTAGTGGTCATCGACCACGTCGCGCAGGACTGGTGTTTCCCGAACGACGCGCTACCCGTCGAAGGCCTCACATCTGGCTAGCACGCCATTTGTCGAGAAGCCGACGGTCCCGTTTGGTCGGCCGCCCGGCACCGCGGTCGCGAACCGCCACCGGAATCGCGATGGTCGGGGGCGGCGCAGGCGTGCGATCGAGATAACAGGTCACGGCATCGACCGCACCGACGCGTTTCTGGATTACCCGCACCACCTCGACGATGCGGGTCGTGTCGCCCACCCGGGCGCGCACCTCGTCACCGGGGGAGACCGTCGTCGCCGGTTTCGCCGGGCGGTCGTTGACCCGCACGTGTCCGCCGCGGCAGGCTGCCGCGGCGTCGGGCCGTGTCTTCGTCAGCCGCACCGCCCACAACCACCGATCCACGCGGGTTGCCTCCATGACGTCCATCATGGACTGCCGGGCGGCGGCCGCGGTGGAACCCGGGCGCGCAGAAGACCTACGCCGCGAGCCCCATCGGGACCAACGAGGACGTCACCTGGCAGGGGCGGAGACGAAGCGGTGGCGAGGTTCCGTCTGGGGTACTACCCCGTGACGCCGAGGATCTTGATCGCGAAGACGAGCGTGTCACCCTTCTGGATGCCAGCGGCGGGCTGACCGTCGGGGTAGCCATCGGCGGAGGCCATGGCAACGGCGACCGTGGAGCCGACCTTCTGTCCTGCGATGGCCTTCTGGAAGCCCGGCACGACTCGATCGAGCGGGAAGTCAGCCGCCTCGCCCCGTTCGTAGCTGCTGTCGAACACCGTCCCGTCACGTCCGTTGACGCCCATGTAGCAGACCGAAACCGTCGCCGTGGGAGCAACGACCGGCCCGTCACCGGGGGTAAGCGTGTGTACCTGAGTCTCGGTCACGCTGAACGGGCCGTTCACCTTGACGAGCGGCGCCGCCGCATCCGTGGATCCGGTTACTGCGACGTTGCCAGTGGTCCCGGGCAGCGTCCACTCTGGCGTGCCGGCGCTCTGCGGCGCTGCCGTCGGGCACCCGCTGGCAGCGATCGGCGTGTCGGTGCTTGCGGGGGAGAACGCGTCGGCCGTGGAGGACGCGGCGGACGTGGCCGTCGATGCAGTGTCGGTTTCGGAGCCGCATGCGGCAAGCGCCATGACGAGAGACGCGGCACAGGCCACGAGCGCTACGGGGGAGGACACACGAGAGGAATTCACGGTCGTCACGGTACAGCCGCAGCGCGGAGGCTCCGCAATGCCGGCCGAGCCGTCGATGAGTTTGTCCTGCCCTCGAGGTCTACTCGAGCAGCGATGACGATCAGACTTGAGCGGAGCAGAGATGGAAGCGAAGGCGTCCCGCAGTGGTTACCTGCCGATCAACGGGCTCAACCTCTACTACGAGGTGTACGGCAAGCTCGCACCGCCGAAGCATCCGTTGCTCCTGATCCCCGGCGCGTTCATGGCCACCGATTCGATGAAGACGTGGGCCCAGGCGTTCGCCCGCGAGCGGCCCGTGATCGTCTTCGACCAACAGGGGCACGGCCGTACCCCAGATGCCTCACGGACGATGTCGTACGAGCAGTTCGGCGACGATGCGGCGGCGTTACTGCGCGCTTTGACGGTCGAGCGCGCGGACGTGATGGGCTACTCGCAAGGCGGTGGAGTTGCGCTGCGAGCTCGCGATCCGTCACCCAGCACTCGTGAGCAAGTTGGTCTCGATGTCGGCCACCTTCCGCAAGGACGGCTGGTACCCGTCGGTGTTCGAGGCGATCGGGAACCTCGGCGCCGAGGCATTCGCCGGTACACCCGTCGAGACGGCGTTCAAAGAGCACACGCGGGACGCCGGGGCGTTCGCCGCCTACGTCGCGAAGATGAAGACCCTGAACATCGACGACCAGAACATCAGCGATGAGGAGATGCGTTCGATCACCGCGAAGACGATGGTCATCGTGGGTGATGCGGATGGCGTGAAGCTTGAACACGCGCTGGCGATGTTCAAGCTGCGGGGAGGAGGGGACGAGCAGGCCGCGGCGTCGGGAACGTTGCACAAGAGTCCGGCCGCACGCTTGGTGGTGTTGCCGGCGATGTCGCACATCGGCCTCTCGGGGGAGTCCGACTTGTTGGTGCCGATGGTGAGTGCATTTCTCGACGACGTGGCACCGACGACACCGGAGCTCTTCTAGCGCGAACGACGACCCGGACGCGGTCCGACACTCGGGGTCGTGCTCGAAGCCGTTGTGCCAGAGGCGCGGCCGTTGGTGAAGGCGGCGATGACTTGGTTGGCGGTTTGCCCACGCACATCACGGTTGCCGTCGCCGACCAGTGCCTGCATGGTCGGGGCGTAGTAGCCGGTGCTGGCACCGACCGAGCGCCCGAAAGGCGCAGGCGAAGGACTCGAGCCGATGTCCAGTTAGCCACCTACTATGTCGTCCTGCAAGGCCAAGATTCCGAATGAGGCGCGAGGCCAGCCGATATCGTTGAACCACTTGCGCTTTCACGGTCTGGGATGCCGCCAATAGCATGCTCGGTTGTAGAGTTCTTCCCCCTCTTCTTGTTGGTGCCCTTCGTATGCATCACTCGCTGGCGGTACCCGAACGGCGATTCGACGTGTACCGCCGAGTTGTTCAAAGCAGACCGGCTACGGTCGACGCATAGGCCGAGACGTCGGTCGTCGTTCGGAGAGGGGCCGTGGTGGGGTGAGTACCGTTACCTGGGCGACGGGCCATGATGGTTCTGGCCATCGTGGCGGTCGTGACCGCCGCCGTCGTGGCCGTCGCGCAGGTTGTGCTGAATCGCGCTGGGGGTTCGGCACCTGCAGTGGCTCCGGTAGATACAACCGGGCCGGTCGCTACTACTTCCACTGCGGTCCCGACTGCGGCTCTGGCCCCGCCACCTCCGGGGTTTCCGGACCTCGATGGGTTCACTGACGTGTCGCAGGATCACGATGTGTCCCGCTACTACGCCTTGGCAACATTTACGAGTCCGACGGGCTTGCAGTGCGCGATGTGGAGCAGCCGCGGAGATACGGCAGCATTCTGCTTCGGGGACATTCCCGGCCTTGATCATCCCGCAAACCAGGTCTACGCAGGGGACTACAAAGCATATTTCGATCAGAACAAGCTTCCCGACACAGACAAGCTGAACGGGAAGCCCTTGGCATCAGGCGAGAAGGTGATCTTGGGCGCCGGAGGAAACCTGATGGGCGGCGACCAGATCACCTGCGGTGTGCAAGATCTCACAGTCGCGTGCATGGTGATCAGGGGATTCCGACAGAATCACGGCGACGACACCGCCCAACGGCACGGCTTCGTCCTCAGCCCACAAACCAGCTGGACCTTTTAGGCACCCGGCCCGCGCGCGCCACCAAGAAGACGGGCTCGTCGCGCGATGCCACCGACCCCTTGCGCCTCCCCATCGTTACGTGACACCAGGCTTCGCCGACGGCACGCCCTGGCGGCCACCTTGGCCGACCCTAGACCTCTGCCATAGGACTCGACTTTCTTGATCGCCCAGAACCTTTCGCGCCGCTAGAACGATTTCATGATCGGCCGGCCCGATTGAGCGAGTCGACCTCGTACATCGAATTCGTCCAGTACATTGACGTCTACTTACTGTTTCACAAATCGGTGAAGGGGGATCACATGCCGGAAAAGAAAGCCACGAAGAAGGTCGCCTCATCGGGGCGCGCGAGCACCGCATCGACCAAGAAGGCCGCCTCATCGGGACGCACGCGCACCGCAACGACCAAGAAGGCCGCACCAGCGGCACGCACGCGCACCGCAACGACGAAGAAGGCCGCTCCAACGGCACGCGCGAGCACCGCAACGAAGAAGACGACACGACGACGTCCAGGCAAAGCCAACCGGCCACTAGCGATACCCGGGTCAGGTCTCGAACCGCGGCGGACACGAGGGATGGCTTCGCGGGAGTTACTAGAGCTGCCTCAGCCCGTGCGCGGCGACGCGATAAATTTGGGGCCGATCGCCGGGACAGGCTCTCCGACCGGCGCGCTGGGTGCGGGGGCCACCGACCTATGCGAAATATCACCTGGCGGTCTTGTTGCCCTGGCTGGCGACACGTTCGCGGGAAACGGTGCCTTCCAGGGCGACTGGAGCCCATCGATGGGCCTGCATGTCCGGCCGGGCACCCTGAACGGCAGAATCCAGTTCGACCGCTCGTTCGGCGGCAATGGCACCCTCTACGCCGAGACCTGGCCTCATGTGCCAGGCGGTAGCCAATTGCCGGCCGGTACCGTCCAGGTCTTCGGCGTCGACTATGCGTTTGTGGCAAAGGTGGCGGACCTCCATCCGCGGGATACGCGTCTGGTACGAATCGACCCCAACGGCGGGGGTTGGGCCACCGTTCCCGGGTCCGTGAGGGATGCCGCTTGGCAGGACTTCAACCAAACACAGATCAGCGGTTACCACGCGCCCGACGGTTGGGTGTATATCGTCGCCGACGGGTTTGCCCGCGATCACAGGGTGTGGCTTTATCGGTGCCCGGCGGCGAACTTCACGGACCGGAACTCGTGGCACGCCTGGGGAATGATTGGCGGTGGCCCAGACTGGGGTTGGGATGTGGCCCCGACACCGCTGAGCGATGACATCTGGGGCGAGTTGAGTCTGCGCTTGATCGAAGGCAAGGCGGTGTTGTCCGGGTTCAACTGGAGCACAGGGAATGTCGAAGTTCGAGTGGCCGACGACGTGACGCAAGTGTTGGCGCCGTGGACACCAGTTACGGTCATTGCGACGCAAGGAACAGTTCCGCAAAACTACGGCGGCTACATCGTTCCTGGCTCCACCCTGGACCAGGCGATCATTCTGGTGAGTCAGTGGATTACCACGACGAACAATCCGTACAACGTGCAACAGTTCGTCGCCAATCTCCATCGCTGATACACCAAACCGCGGGATGTGGCGCTGACCGCAGGAACGCGAGAGTGGCGACTCGTCCGCCTTTGTCTGTCACAGCGCCAACCCAAGGGGCGATATGCCCTGTGTCTTTTCGCTGCGATCGAGCGAGTCGACGTGGGGCACACGTGAATGCGTGGCCGTCATCGGGCGCGAACCGCCTCGGCGTGCTGAGACGCTGAGTGCCCTCGACGTCGGCGCGGCCGAATTTGCCGGCATGTGCGGATCGCCTTGTCGCGGTGGCGCAGCGCGACGCGAAGTCCGATCAGGCGGCCCATGGCGGCGACAGAGGGCTTACGCAGGGTCAGCCCCTACCATCTCACCTGTCCCATCCCGTCATGTTGTGCTGCAACAGAACTCGGCGTCAGTGAGCATCTGGCGGCCCCTGACGCGGCTCAGGACGTGTGTTTGGCCATATCCGTGTCGATGGCCAGCACATTCACGTGGACCCCGGAATCCGAAGTCGAATCCCTGTCAGCGAGGAGAAAGACGGTAATCCTCAGGTCCGCCGCATCCCCGGCAGTGTATTTGAACTGCTGGACGAAATCGCTTTCCGAATTGGCCGGAAAATCGACAACGGTGGTTTGATTGTTGACGCTGAACACTAGATGAGCGGCTGCCTCCTTCTCGGATAAGACAAAGCCGGAGACAAAAACGGAATCTCCTGTCCCCGTTCAGCGCACGACAGCGGAAGCGAGAAACGAGAAAACCCGTGTCGCGATCGGCGCGGCCGATGTGCCGTCGATGACAGCATGCAGGCCGCTGAAGGTGGCCGTGAAGGCCTTCTTGTCGGGGCTAAGGTCGAGACTGAAGGCGACATCGGTACTGAATGTGGGCGCCTCACCAAATGTTGCATCCCCACCATGACGCCTCCTCGAGGTCGACGACCTGACGCTCCCGTCCACCGTAGCGCAGGATGACGGGTCAGTTTCGGCGACCATTCATTCCACGCGATCCGCGGTGGGTTGACTGGTAAACCTCCATATTCGATTCCGGCATATTCCTCCCCGCATGGCGCGCCGCTGCGGGAGGCGCGGGCTCTACGCGCGGCGGTCTTGAGTGGACGCGGTTGCCGACCGGGTCTGTGGTGTGGAGTCGTCGGACCATGGGGAGCTGATAGCTGATGTTCGGGCGGTCTAGTTCGGCGGCGATCTGGGAGAGGTCGGCGACGCGGAATCCCAACTGCGCAAAGGCTTGTACAGGTGCGCCCCGTCGAGTTTTCCGTACCGTCGAGCGTGTGCACCCGGATTCGACCGTAGAAATGCGTCACCCACAGTGGTGCGCGACGTCAGTCGTGACCGTCGACGCATCCTGTGACTATCTCGCGGATGCCGCTTGCGAATCGCCCGCCGATGCGCTGGTGAGCCTGTGGGCTTGGATGCAGTTTGTCGGCGAGTGGGAATTCGGCGAAGTCGGCGGGGCCGTAGAGCTTCAATCCGTTGAGGTAGTGGATGTTCGGGTGGCTGGTTGACCGTTGTGTGACGATGGCCGTGAGTTCGTGACGGATGACGCTGAGGGTGAGCTCGCCGGTCGTGGTATCCGCGGGATCGCCGGTGGCCACGAATACCATTGTGCCGCTGCTGAAGTCGTGTGCCATTGGTCCCGGAGTGTGCTCGTGGATGGGACGGTACAGGGCGGAGATGACGACTATCGGGGTTGCGGGGTGTCCGTCGCGGATGGTGTCGAGGAAGCCGTGTACAGCGGGTCCGAGCGCGCGCACTCGCATCAGGTCGGCGTTGACGACGTTGATGCCGATCTTGATGCTGATCAGATCAGCCCGAATGTCGCGCATCGTGCGTGCGGTGAAGGGATCCAACAGGGCCGCCCCGCCCATTCCGAGGTTGATCAGTTCGACGCCGGCGCCGGCAGCGGCCAGTGCCGGCCAGGTGCCGGTGGGGTGAAGCGCGTTGGAGCCGTGGCTGATGGAGCTGCCGTGATGCAGCCAGATGGGCCGAGTGATCGGGCAGGCTTCCATCGGGTGGTCGCTCCGAAGTGCGATCAGTTCGGTGGTCGTATACGCCTTCGGCTCGCATCGGCACACCCCGATAAGCCGGACGGGTGCAGTGCATCCAGTTCGATCACCGTGGACCGGGTCCGAAACACCAACCGGCAACCGGCGGGTTGGGATTCGGCCATCACGAGCTGAGGGTCCGCGCACTGCGCTCGGGCCCAGCCGGGCAACCGATGGGGAAGCAGGCCGTGCGCCGTCGGCTCAAGTTCGCGAGCGCCGCGCAAGAGGTCCATCGAGATCGGGTGGTGATGGTGGCCAGCACTGCCGAAGCACTCCGTTCAGTTGTTCAGTGAATAGACGCGCCGCGCCGTTTCGGAGAACAGCGCAGTGCGGTCAGCGGCGTCGCATCCTGCACGTTGGAACACGCACGGGGTGGCGATTCATCTCAGCAATCCGCAATGGTCAACTGGTAACCCACCGTATTCGATTCCGCTTGGCACGCTCGTCGGACGGGACTGGATGGCGGGCGTCGTAGACTTGCTGGCGATGATCGTTTCGAAACGCAGATCGTCGTCATGGCATCTGATTCGGATGCCGTTTCTTGGTTGCGTCTTGGTGGTCGCTTCGTGTTCGACACACATTGCGTCCGAGGCCGCACCGGCTCTTCTCGTGCGTTCGGCTTCAATACGAACTGGCGGATGCCGGTCAGACCTACGGCGTCGATGTGGCTGTCACCAGCGTGGACGCTCGCAACGTCAAATTCGACACCAAGGTCGACGACCAACCAAAGCCCCGATATGACCCTGTCTCCACCACCACGCGCCGAGGTCTACTTGGTGGAGAACCGCCTCAACCCGATCTCAACGCGAGCCGCGCTCGAACTCACCGATGACAATTTGCGCTGCACAGTCAAGGAGTACTCGAAGTGGGTCGAGAAGGCCTTGGGGATTTCAGATCTCAGGTCTCGGCTTCAAGCAGGCGAGGCGGTTGCGGCGTTTGATTTCCGGCGTGATCAGCTGAAGATCACGTGGCTCAAGCAATTTCTGAAAGCGGGGTTTTCCGTTAGTGAAGGCAGGCTCGCGCCGTTGGCTGGTGTCCCTCGTTTATCCCACTGGAATCATGGCATTGGTGGAGGTGGTGGACGGCTGGGACGTCCACAACGAATGGCGGCGTGCTCTGCCTCCGACCTGACCCGCGGGCCGATAATCCCGTGGTGCTCGATGACGACGAACGCGCAGAGCTGGAACGGCTGCGCAAGGAAAACGCCGAATTACGGTTGGACCGTGCATTTTTGAAAAAGCCGCGGCCTTCTTCGCTTCCGAACAGAACCGGTAGAGATGTACCGGCTGATCGAGGCGCAGAAGGCCGAGTTCACCGCGCGTAGGCGGCGAAGGCGGCACGCATCGATTCCTTCGTTATGTCAGTTATCTCGAGGTTGGCGGGATCGCCGGCGGTGACCAGTGTCGCGATGGCGACGAAGTCCTGACGGTAGGCCTTCATCGTGTGCGCCGACGGCTTCCGCGTCTGGCGGTCATCCAGGAACTGCGCGAACCACGCCAGCATCGGGTGCCGTGGCGGCGGCTGCCCGATGTTGTCGACGACTTGGCGGCGACCGGTTCGGTCATTCCCTCTTATCGCGCTAGACGTAGTTTCCCCGGGGAGGTGTCCGCCGCCGAGGAGACGAACTGCTCCGTCGGACGGAACGCTTCATCGACGAGCTCACCTCGATACTGGTTCGTTCGTGCGTATCGGCCCAAACAGCTTGCCGTAGGCGGACAATTGCTCTATGTCAACTGCGTTGTGGATCGTCGTTGCGGTGCTCGCCGTTGGGACTATCGCCAGCGGGTTGTTGCGGATTCGGGCCTGGTTGCAGAAGCCGGCCCCACCCGAGGTGATCGAGGCCGCGCACCGTCACGACGACGAAGACGACTAACTAACGGCCGGAACCGCACAGATACACGCGACAGGACAGGGGCGTTCTGCTTGTGCACCGAGCGCTTGATTCCCAAGGCAGGGCCAGAACTTCCGATTGAGTTTTCAGTCGTCGAGAGCCTTGAGAGTGTGTGTACGAGGACGTTGTCGACCACCGGGTACCGCTGATCTCGGCTCGGCGCCGGCCTGAATTGTCGCCATGTGTTGGACAGGGCCGTATGCCGTTGATGTGGCCATGGCGAATTGCCCCAGATGGATGAGAATCATTGCGCAGAGGAATTCTCACCGTACTTAGGGCACTGCAGGCCAGACAGCGTTCAGCTTCGAATTCCCTACTAGCGATGCGCGCACACGATGCCTACGAGGCACGGAACAGGGACGTACTGGACTGCGAAGTAGGCGGAGCGTAGCTGGCTGGGACTTGGTAGCCCAGGGGACCCTCTGGGAGGGTTCAGTTGGTCCAGAAATCTGCGTCTGTACCGGCGACTTTGCGCCGTGTGTGGTGGCTGCTCGGCGGTATGATTTTTGGCCCGGCTGAGGGTAGGAGGGGCTGTGGGCCCTGTCGAACGTGGTGCGTCGATCGATGAGTTGCTGGATCGTGCGGTGGCGGCGATCAACCGTGGTGATCGGGTGACAGCGACGGCATTGGCAGGGCAGGTGTTGTCCGCTGACGAGCGAAACGCCGACGCCGAGGACCTGCTCGCCGCTGGTGGCAGTGCCGGTGAGATTCGGCGGTTGACGATCCTGTTCGCGGATCTGGTCGATTCGACGGTGTTGTCCACCCGGGTGGAGCCCGAGACCTATCACCTGCTGGTGGGTGGCTACCACGATCTGGTGCTTGCGGTCGTGAACCGTTATGAGGGGCATATCGGCTCGACAAAGGGTGACGGGCTGTTGGCTGTATTCGGTCATCCCACCGCGCATGAGGATGATGTTCGCCGCGCGGTGCTGGCGGGGTTGGAGATCACCCGGGAGGTAGGCCGGCTCAGCGCCCAGGCGCAACACCGTTTCGGGGTTCAGATCGATGTGCGGGTGGGAGTGCATCGCGGGCTGGTGTATCTGGACACCGCTCGCGACGACGTGTACGGACTGGCCGCCAATCTGGCTGCGCGGGTCTCGGGCCTGGCACCCCCGGGCACCGTGGTGGTCTCGGCTGCGGTGGAGCCGTTGGTGCGTAACGGGTTTGAGTTGGTTGCCCGCCCGCCGGCTGAGGTGAAGGGTGTCGACGGGTTGGTCGCCCATCACCGGGTGGTGGGTGAGCGGGCCGAGACGGCCAGGGTGGGTCGCGGGCCGTTGGTGGGCCGCGACTGGGAGGTGGCGCGGCTTGAAAAGGGTTGGGCGCGGGCCCAATCCGGCACGCTGACCATGCCGGGGGTGGCGTTTCGCGGTGAGGCCGGAATCGGGAAGAGCCGGCTGGCGTCCGCGGCCATTGAGTTGGTCGAGGGATCGGGCGCGGTGGTGCTGGAGTTCGGCGGTTCGCCGTTTCACACCGATGCCGGCCTGCACCCGGTGCGGACCCTGCTGGAGCGCCGCTGCGGCATCGATCGTCTCACCGATCGAGGTGAGCGGTTGCGGCGCCTCGACGCCGAGGTGGCAGCACGTGGGCTGGAACCGGTCACCATGGTGCCGCTGTTGGCGCCAGTGCTAGGGATCTCGCCCGAGCACGGTTATGAGCCGATGGCCGCCGAGGGCCGAAAACTGTACGAACTGGTCGCTGAAGCGGTGCAGACCTATCTGCTGGCCTGCTTCGACGGTGCGGGGCTGGTGGTTGCTGAGGATGTGCACTGGTTCGATCCATCCACCATGGAACTGCTCGGCTCGCTGTTCGGTGCCGCTGCGGGCCGGTTGATGGTGGTGATGACAGGACGCCCCGGCGGGTGGTTGCCAGCCGACTGGCCGGTCAAGGTGTTTGACCTAAAACCATTGAGCGACAAGCAGACCGATGCGCTCATCGTCGCGCTGGACCCGACGGTGACAGCGGATGAACGCGCGGTTGTGCGCGGCCGCTGCGACGGGGTCCCGTTCTACATCGAACAGGTGGTAGCCGGGCTCACTGAGACGGGGGTGCCCGAGGCGCTGTATGAGCCGTTGTTCGCTCGGCTGCGCGCGAGCGCGAATGTGGTGCCGGTGGTGGAGGCGGCGGCGATCATCGGCCGCCATGTCGATCGCGGCCTGCTGCTGGCCGTGTGCACGCTAGATGAAGCTGACCTCGACGACGTAGTCGCCGAGCTGGAGGATGCGCGGGTGCTCCAGCCGTGGGGAACCGACGGCTGGCGGTTTCGCCACGAGTTACTGCGCGAGGTCGCCGCCGAGTTGGCGCCTCCGACAGTGCGCCGGGGGCTGCACGCCAAGGTGGCCGACACCTTGACCGGCGGAGGTGACCCGGACTGGCGGCTGGTCGCCGCCCACTACGAGCACGCCGAGCGGTTCGACGAGGCGGCCTCGGCCTATCAGCAGGCCTCTACGGATGCCCGCCGTCGGGGCGCGCTGGCCGAGGCCCGCACCTACCTCACCCACGCCCTCGTGCAGCTCGACCGCGCCACCCCCGCCCCGGACCGCGACCGCCGCGAGATCGCCCTGCGGATGCAGCGGGGATTCCTCGCCGCGGCCGCGGAGGGCAATCAAAGCCGCGAGTCCGCCGCTGACTTCGAGCGGTGCCTGCAGCTGGGCGGGACCGACGTGCGGGACGACGAGCTGGCTGCGACGTTGCTCGCCCTGACGGGCTACTACGTCCAACGCGCCGACTTGCGCCGGGCAGCCCAGGTGCTCGAGTCGCTGCACGCGGGACTCGGGGAGGGGCGGCAGTGGTTCCGTCTGTGGCTCGAGGCCCAGTTCGGGTTGGTGGCGTGGCTGCGCGGCGAGTTCGACGCCGCCCGTTCTCACCTCGAGCAGGCCACGGCGGGCCAGGCCGCAACAGACCACCACGAGATCGACGCGGTCCGGTTCGTGCCGCACGAGCCGATCGCGTCGGCGTATATCCACCTCGCCCTGACCCGCCTCGTGTACGGCGACCTCGCCGGCGCCGAGGCCGAGCTGGCGCACGCGGCGCGTCGCTTCGAGCAGGCTCGGCTTCCCCCAGGGTCCGTGGAGCCTCGCCTACGCGCGCTTCGTGGAGATCTGGCTGCGCGTCGAAGCCGGTCAGTTCGACCGTGCCGCCGCACTCGTCGCCGACCTGACCGACCAGGCCGAACGGCACGGCCTCGACTTTTGGCAGCTGGTCAGTGCCACCCAACAGGCCAGTATCAGCGCCCTGGCCGTAATCGGCGCCGACCACGTCGACCCGAGCAGACTGTCGGCCCACATCGCAACCATGACCACGTGCGTCGACACCATCCGCACGCTCGAGGTGAACATCTACCTCACCTTCTACGACAGCGTCCTGGGGCGGCTGTTGACTGCCGCCGGTCAACCGGAGCAGGCCCGCGCGCGACTGGACACAGCATTGCAGCTGGCCCGCGACACCGGGATGTGCTTCTACGACGCCGAACTGCTACGGCTACGCGCCCACACCCACACCCACACCAACCCCGACGCCCGCCGAGAAGATGTTGGTGGCGCTCTCGAACTCGCCCGCCGCCAGGGCGCGATGCTCTTCGAATTGCGCGCTGCGCTCGATGATTTCGAGCTGCGCGGTGAACCTGCGCGCGCCGCGCTCAACGATGTTGCCAACCGGTTTCCCACCACCAGCGCCTGGCCAGAACTCGCGCGAGCCCACGCCGCACTGCAGTGAACCGCAACCCGCACATTGGGTAGCCATCTCGGGCACTGGCATGGCCGGGCTTGCGCGCCGAGGTGTCGTGCGCTTCCAAAGCTCGAACGGCTGCCGGCCATTTGGATGCCTGACGGCTAACGTGAAGTGGCTCAAAACGTAAGCACGCGTCGACCCGTCCCACTCCGGAAACGTCGGTGGGGAATACCGTAGGAGCAGGTAATCGGCTTGCCTCATTTGTTCGACATTGGCTTCCTGCCAACATTTGTCGGCGACGAACCCGTCCGGGTAGAAGCTCACGCGGTTGTCCCAAGTGGTGTTTTGGGTCAGGGCGACGCCGCGTCCGTCGACGTATGACGGGCAGCGAGGGCTTGGCGCGGTGTAGACGCCGGCCATCAGGGGCAGGCTGATCGCGTCGGAGTAGACGCAACTGCCGTTGGGAATGGCGGCGGTGGCGGCGCGCAGGTCCTCTTGGCCCCGAAGATCGCTGAGTTGAACGCCGGCGCCGATCACGAACGCGACGGCGAATGCTATGGCGATCAGAGCGCCTCTTCGTATGTCGAGGACGCGGCTGACCAAGAGAGCGACTGCGGGACCGAGGAATTCGCCGTAGTGCGTGAAGTAAGTCGGTGACGTCGCGAACGCCAGTCCGGTGATCACGAGCACTGACACCCACAGTCCGACTTGCGGATCGAAACGCCGGAAACTGATAACCGCGAGCACCGCGAGCAGCACCAGTGCGAGTGGGATCGTGATGTCTGCGAGCCCCACCATGTCGACGACACGGTCGAGGCCGTCGGACACGAAGGGGTTGTGCGGGCGGTTGAGCTCGAGTGAGGACGACGTCGTGCCAGGCACGGGCGGGAGCTGAGACGACGAACGGCGCGATCATCACAGCCATGGCTAGGAGGCCGCCGCCAGCCAGCGGTGGCAGCCATCCGGGCCGTCGTGTCCACAGGAGGTACCCGACGACCGCGACTGCATAGGCGAGTGCGAATAGCTTCAGCGAGACACCGGCGACGAGGAACATGCCGCAGGTAACGAGGTCGAAGCGTGTTGGTTGGTCGTGGCGTAGGAGGAACCAGACCGCTGTCAGGCATGCACAGGTAGCGAGCGGTTCGAGCAGGATCGTCTGCCCGGCCACGATCGCGTTCGGCATGACGGCGTACAGGACGGCCGCGACCAGCGCACGTCGCCTGCGAGTCGCCCGGTCACCGGGGAGGAGTGCGGCGAGCCGATACACGAGCACGATGTTGAGCGCCGCGACCAGCTGCATCTCAAACCGGCCGGCGACCATTCCGATCGGGTCGCCGAGGAGGTACCCGAAGACGGCCGCGGGCAGCAGGACAAGCGACACCCCGGGCGGGTGGACGATCGAGAAGTCGGAGTAGGGCAGGTAGCCATCGAGCAGCAGTCGCGAGGCCGTGTAGTAGACGCCGTCGTCGTACTCGAGTACGCCGAATAGGTTGTGCGACGGCCACCACACCAATGTGCGGAGCGCCACGCCGACCACGACCACTGCCGCGAGTGGCAATGCGACTTGAAACGTTCGCACGGACGGGACTGCCGCTACAAATCGAATTCTTCGTTGACCTGTGTGGTGCGGAAGTGCTCGAGGATGACGCCCAGTAGCGGGCTCCTGCTGGCCATCAGCGTGCCCATCGTGGTCCAGACGGGTCAGCGGACTTTGACTGCGAGGCTGAGTGTCGCGAGCAGGTATCGGCTCGTCCATCACTCTTGCACCATGCGGCGACGGTAGCGAGTGGGTGCGGGATTCGTGGCGCAATCATGCGCAACGGGTGAGGTATGTGACCTCCGAGCGATCGGCGCATTGCCCAGCTGAGGCCGTTCGGACGCCGCTCGTTTGGCCGAGGCGAGCTCGATGCATCAGACGAATCATCGCGGACACAACGAGACTTCGACCGACGACTCAGAACCACCCCGGTGCGACTAAACATGCAGGGGTACAACACAATGCGATTACTGGTAACCCGCCGTTCGATTTGGCCCGTATCCAGTCGGGCGATTACGGCCATGGCGATGCGTGAGCTGGCCGGGTCGCGGCTACTCGCTACTGCGTGATGCCGCCCCGATTGGCATTGATGTAGGACAAACGCGTTTACGTCTTATTTGCTGGCCCGCCTGCCTGACTATCAAGCAGCCCCAAAATCAGCGTTACATGTAACATAGCACCATGGCAGTGAGGGAAAGGGTCGGCGAGTACCGACGACGGATGCGAGAGCGTGGCCTCCGGCCACTGCAGGTCTGGGTACCCGACGTGCGGACGGCAACTTTCGCCGCCGAGGCGCACAGGCAGGCCTCGCTGGTTGCAGGAGCAGACGAGAATAACGACGACCAGGACTTCATCGAGGCAATCTCGACGCGGTGGGACGAGGAGTGAATCGAGGGGAGATTTGGACCGTGGCTGGGGGTGTTTACGCGGCGAAGCCGCGTCCGGCGGTGATCGTTCAGGACGACCTCTTCGATGCCACGAGTTCAGTGACTGTAGCGCCGATGACCAGCACACTGTTGGACGCTCCGCTGATGCGAATCCGCATCAGCGGCGGAGAAGGACGGCTTTCGGGACTCGATCACGATAGTGATGTGATGATCGACAAACTCACGACGGTTAGAAGGTCGAATGTCCATGCCCGCGTAGGCCGACTAACGGCCGAGCAACTCGTCGAGATCGAGCGGGCGATGATGGCGTTCCTCGGCCTCGCTCGTTAACGAAAACCATTGGGCAGGAACACAACCGTACACGGCGACCTTACTGGTAACCCGCCGTATTCCTCCTGCATCAAGCTACAACTCACGCGCCAAGGGAGACTGGAGCGCCTGATCTTCATCGAAGTGGGGAGCCGCCGACGTGAGCAGTCCGGTTCCCGCTACACGGTCTCTGGGCGCTGCGCCGTCGCATCAGATGAAAACAATTGGGGTGCTGCGTAATTCGGAGAGAGTTACTGGTAACGCTGCATATTCGATCTCTGCATAATCATTCGAACCAAGTGTCCGACCGACTCATCCCAGGATCGCCCGCGCTGCGCGCTCTGCGATCAGCATGACCGGCGCGTTGGTGTTCCCGGAAGTGATGGTGGGCATCGCCGAAGCATCAACCACTCGAAGGCCGGCGACGCGGTATACGCGACAGTCGGTGTCGAGCACCGTGGCGGCCGACCGCGGAAGACCGTGGGTGTCGAAGGCTCCCATCGCGCAGGTGCCAACCGGATGAAAGATGGTTGTACCGAGTTCACGGGCCGCCGCCTGCAAGTCTTCGTCGCTCACCAGTTGCGGACCGGGAAGCAACTCTTCTGGGCAGTAGCGCGCTAGGGCCGGCGCCGCCATGATCTGCCGGGTCATCCGGAGGCCGCGCACGGCGGCTTCACGATCGGCGTCAGTGGACAGGTAATTGCAGACGATCCTTGGGTAGGTCAGCGGGTCTGCACTGGCAATCCGCACATGGCCTCGGGAGCTGGGTCGCAGATTGCAGACCGAGGGTGTGATCGCTCCGAAACGGTGCAGGGGTTCGCCGAACTTGGCTAACGACAAGGGCTGCACATGCCACTCCAAATCGGGACTGGCCAGCGTGGGGTCGCTCTTGGCGAACGCGCCCAGCGTCGAGGGCGGCATGGTCATGGGGCCTGATCGCAGCAACAGGTACTGAAGTCCCATTCCCGCGCGGGTGAACCAATTGCGGTACAGCGTGTTGACGGTCCGGGCCCCCCGCACCCGGTAGACCGTTCGCAGCTGCAGGTGGTCCTGGAGGTTTTCACCCACTCCGGGCAGATCGACAGCCACCGGCACCTGATGCTGGGTGAGCAGCGCGGCCGGGCCCAGACCCGAGGCCTGCATGAGATGCGGCGACCCGATGGCTCCGGCGCTCAGGATCACCTCCCGGCGGGCCTGGACGTCGATGATCTGGCCGTCTTTGAGCAGCCGCACACCGGTAGCGCAACGTTGCGCTGTGGTCCAGGCGCCCCGACGCTGATCGTCGTGTACCTGGTCGTCCATCAGCAGCTTCAAGGCCTGGGTGTGGGTATAGATGGTGAGATTTGGTCGGTGGGCGATCGGATGCAGGAAGGCATCGGCCATCGACCAGCGACGCCCACGCCGTTGGTTGACGTGAAAGTACGCACTGCCGGCGTTGTCTCCGCGGTTGAACTCGTCGATCGGGGAGATGCCCACCTGGGCAGCCGCGGCCTGCCAGGCATCCAGGATCTTCCAGCGCACCCGCGGCCGTTCGACAGTGATCTCGCCACCGGCGCCGTGCCACTCGTCGGCGCCGCCGAAGTAGTTTTCCAACTCCTTATAGATCGATAGCGTCTCGCCGGCACCGTCCGGGCCACCCCACAGCCAGCGATCGTCGCCAGTGGCCTGCGCCCACAGCTCGTAATCGCTGGCTTGTCCGCGCATATGGATCATGGCGTTGATCGACGAGCTGCCGCCGATCACGCGGCCCCGCGCGTAGTGAATGCTGCGGTCGGCCAGACCTGGATCGGCCTCGGTCGTGAAGCACCAGTCGGTGCGGGGGTTGGCAATTGTGTACAGATAGCCCACTGGCACTTTGATCCAGAACCAGTTGTCTTTGCCGCCGGCCTCAACCAACAGCACTCGGTGATCAGGGTTGGCGCTGAGCCGGTTGGCAAGCAGGCAGCCCGCACTGCCTGCTCCCACGATGACGAAGTCGAATTCGGCGGCGGGGCTCATTCCGGCATCATTCCTTCCTCGACTTGGCACACAAACACCGACATACCGTTGTCGCGGCACTGTCTGATGCTGGTGTCATGAACGAGAACACGAAAGTCATGAATACAAGCTTGGGTCTGGTTGATCCATCTGCTGTGGGCGGAAGTTAACTTGACATAATGTGGCTTATCGGCATTTTCTTGACCTGGAGCCGTCCAACGTTACGGAATCCCGATGGCGGAACTACCCGCTGTCCCTTCTCAACGTATCTTCGCTTTTCTCACTCTTTCTGCGCCGGCCAACCATTCTTCTTACTGATTCTGCGCTGAAGTCGTGTTCTCGTCGCCGCTCCGAGATTTGCCCGCGATCGGGCCGCCTCATCACTGTCGGGCGGTCGCCGTCGACCTCGAACAACCCGGCCAAGCGTCCGGACAAGCAGATCTTCATTACGTCACCGTGACGGAATGTGTATGGCTGACTGGATTCACTGATTCTGCGCTGAAGTCGTGTTCTCGTCGCCGCTCCGAGATTTGCCCGCGATCAGGCCAGAATCTATGCGTGCCGATCTAGTTTGATACGACCGGCTTGGAGCATGGCCAGGGCGTATGGTTCAGCCCACACGACGGCGTCTTGATCACTCAGGAATACTTCGACAAGGCGCCCGATCTGCCCACGCCGCTGGAAGACATCGGTCGCTGCGGCCGAGCTCGCTGTGATCGCCAGCGGGGTGGGCTGCCTCATCGAGGCACACGCGGTGAATTCGGCGGGGTTGGCCGCATCGGTATCCATCCCGCCGTAGGTGCGCCACCAGTTGTACAACGTGGCCGCAGACACCCGCTGGCGGCGATCTCCTCGCCCGTCTTGCCTTCGGCAGCCAACTCATCGCACGGCGCAGCTTGCGCACAATGTCCTCCGCGGAATGCCGCTGTCCGACCAGCCATGTGTGTCATCGTCCCTTCCAGCCCGACATCGGGCCACAGGACTCTAAAACTGGTTGGACTCATTCAGTGGGAACACGCCACGCGGAACCAACCAGTCGACTTTCGTCGGACTTCGGCGGAAGGATCGGGCGGCTCAGTCATTTGTCGCCAGTGGCGCTTGATGTTTCGTCACCGTGACGGATCTCCCCCGTGGCAACCCCGTCAAGTCACATACCCTCGGTACACCTTGTCCATATGTGCGGCGAGAGTGACGTCGAGTTGCGAAACGCGATGCCCAATATCCCATGTGGAGAGGTTGATGCGAAGCGTCCGGTACAGATTCTCCCAGCGCGGATGGTGGTTGGCTGCATCACGAATTGCCCGACCTCGTTCATGAACCGCAGCACATCGTTGAATGAGCCAAACAACAGTTCCCGCCGCAGCTCGACCCGCTGCTTGTTGTCGTCCTCCGGAAGCCGCGACTCGAGGCGCACCCAATCAGGAAGCATTAGCTTCAGCGCCAAGTCGACGTCCTGATCGGACAATTGCGCTGGACGCACCGGCAGCGGCGGATCCGGGTAGGGCCAGCGGGTGTCTTCGTAGTCGCCTTCCGTTCGCTCGTAACCCTTGTCGAGACGTGCGCGACCCTGCTCCACGATCTCACGCAGAAGCGGCTGAATATCGGAGTCAAAGTTCGACGTGCGAACTGAAAGGCCTTGTCGGTCGCCCAGATCCGCGATCGTAGCCGGAAGCGCCGCCGCTGGCGGCATGACCGCCCCGTCGAACAGGATGGGAACCAGAATGCCGTCACCACGCAACGCGGATTCAAGCTCGCACCGAACCCAATCGTCGTCTTGGTCAATACGGCGCCGCTCATATTGGTCCTTGGCGGACAACCACTCGGGACCAATGATCGCGACTACGATATTTGACGCTGCAAGCTCATCCTTGATTCGCTCCGGCCACGAAACACCCAGCCGGTCTTGCACGTCTAGGTACGTGCGAAGTTCAATTCCCTGTTCGCGGCTCAGCACGCCACCCGCCGTGACGGCGCCTTCTATCGACTTGGCGACAAGGGTCGCCCTCGCGCCGTCAGTATCCCGCCGATACGAGATGAATACCTTTATCGCAACCATGAGCGCCACCCCCGTAGCCCGGTGCTCTACGGACATCGGTGGATCCACGCCCGTTCACTCGTTCAATCGTCGCAGAGAAGCGTCGGCTTCGACTAGGCGTTGAACAAAAGCGCAAATCCCGTTACCGCGCAGACGCCCACGGCGCGCGCGCCCGACCACCGAAAACGGCAACACATCCGCCTCCCGCGACGGGCTTGGTCCTGCGGACTGGTCGTCACCGCGCTTAACCTTTAGAGCCTGCGAGCACATCGCAATTCGTCACAGTGACGGATTATCCGTCGAACAGCCCTGAACTCCAAGCCTTTTCGATGCTCGCTGGGCTACCTTGGAAGCGGACGCGCACTGGTCCGCGACCACTCCTAGGAGGCACACAGCGATGAGTCACGTCAGCCCCGATGCGGTGCAAGCCGAAACCATCACGATCACCGGGCACGCCGGCGACGAGATCGAGGCCTATCGCGCGGTGCCGCTCGCGCCGGGTCCGAAGGCGGGAATCGTGTGGATCCATCACATGCCCGGCTATGACCGCGAAACCAAGGAGTTCGTGCGGCGACTGGCGGTCGACGGCCACCAGGTGGTCGCCCCCAACCTGTACTCCCGCGAAGCACCGGGAGCAGACCCCGACGACGCTGCGGCGACCGTGCGCGCGGCGGGCGGTGTGCCGGACGACCGATTGGTCGGCGACGTCGCAGGCGCCGCCGAGTACCTACGGGGGCTCGACGGTGCCAACGGCAAGATCGGCGTGATCGGCCACTGTTCGGGCGGACGACACGCCTTTCTGGCGGCGTGCTCGCTGTCGCTGGACGCGGTCGTGGACTGCTACGGCGCCTTCATCGTCGAGGATCCGCCCGAAGGGATCCCGAAGGTGATGCAACCCATTCTGGGCCTAGCGACCAAGCTCAGCTGTCCGATGTTGGGCTTGTTCGGAAAGGACGATCGCTATCCGTCGCCGGATTCCGTGGCCACGCTCGACGCCGAGCTTGATCGGCTCGGCAAGGACCACACCTTCTTCTCGTACGACGGCGCGGGCCACTCGTTCTTCTCGGTGGATCGGCCGGCGTATCGGGTCGACGCCGCGGTCGACGGCTGGCGACGCATCGCAGAGTTCTTCGACACCCACTTGAGAGGCTGAGTCGATGTGCACGTACCTCACCGAGAAGATCGACGTCGACGGTAGCGGCAAGGGTGCCAAGGGTTGGTTCTCCGGCAGCGAGGCGATCGTCTATGTCGACCATCCCGTTCACGCCCCGTACGGCCACACGGTCAACATCGACGTGCTCAACCCGGCACTTGGGCCCTCGGCCCGCGTCGCTCTCGAACTCACCGAGGAGACCGCGCTCGCCCTCGTCGACGCGATCCGTCGGGCGATCGACAGCGCACCAACGGGTTTGGCGTCGAAGGATCAGTAGCGCCTCGCCGACGGCGTGGTGCTCGTGGTTCGCCTGACGGCCGCTATTGACATCTGATCGGGCTGGCCAGAGGCTGAGACCGTGCCTCCTGCCGCTTCGCCCGTCAAGACGGCGCTTCGGCTTGGCGCCGGGAACTCCGACGACGTGACCCTACTGACTGCCCCTTTGGTGGGCGGCGTGGTCTCCGCGGACGTCGTCGTCGAGCCCGACCCGAATGCCGTGTTCCCCAAGAAGCACTTGGGGCCAAAGAAGTTCGAGGATCTCGGCATCAGATTGGGTGACGTCGCCTCCGACGGCCTACTGAGTTGGCTCGCCGCTTCGTGGGGAGCAAGCCCGCAGTCACGAAGCGGCGCCGTCCTGACGCTCGACCGTTCATCCATCCGAACTCAGACCGTGTTCGGCGCATCGATGATCGCCGAGACGACGTTTCCCGCCATTGACGGCAGCGTCGCAGCAGTGGGCGACGTGGTGATGCGCGTCGTGACGTCCGTCATCGATGCGCCCAGCCCTGGCTCCGGCACCGTCACGCTCCCACATACTCCACGAAAGTGGCGCTCCGGCTCGAACTTCCGGCTGGACATACCCGGGATGGACACGGTGGGTGTGGCCCGTATTGAGAGCTTCACCATCAGCCGGCGAATCGACGTCGTCCGCACTGGCGCGTCCGTCACGCTGGTCGGCAGGCAGGTACAGATCCCGAACCTGGTCGTAACGGTCGGGGCCTCGCGCGCCGAGGACTGGCGTGCATGGCATCGTCAGATGGTCATCACCGGCGACCAGACCGCCGAGCGGAACGGCGCTCTGGTCTTCATGGCACCCGACTTTCGCAGCGAGCTTTCGCGCATCGAGCTACGAAACGTCGGCATCGCACGGCTTGCGGACGCCGACGATGCCGCTCGCGTCGTCGCGACGCTGTACTGCGAGCAGATGCAGTTGAAGTTCCCGCCGTCGCCATAGCGGCTGGATCACTCGGCATAGTGGCACGCCGGCTCCATCCCAGATGGCATGTAGGACTGGACTTGTGCCCGAGTCACATATGGCGCGGCGAGCGCACACGCGTCATCGACGTCCAGGACTGAACCCCACAATCGAATGCCCCCGTCGGAGCTTGCGGAAGCCAGCTGTGCACCATCGGGGCTGAACGCTACCGCGGAAACGTTGTCGGTCGCGCCGCCCGGTCGGATGACGTGATCGGTGAGCGGGTCACCGATCTGCTGGCGGGTGGCGACGTCCCACAGCCGCACCGTGCCGTCCATACCGCTGGATGCGAGTCGGGTGCCGTCCCGGTTGAACGCCACCGAATTGGCGTATCGCTCATGGCCGAAGAGCGATTCGCCCGACGGTAGTCCGCTGGACGGATCCCACAGTTCAATGGCCCCGCTGGCACCAGCGGAGGCCAACAGACTGCCGTCGGGGTTATAGGCGATCGACGTCACCGAGTAACTGGCACTCGTGATCGGATCCCCAATTGACACCTGGGTTCGTGGGTCCCACAACCGGATTGCGTTGTCGCCTCCGGCGGAGGCCAGCTGAGTGCCGTCGGGACTGAACGCCAGGGATGACACTCCGCGGGAGCTCGCGACCAGCGCGTCTCCGATCGGTTCGCCCCGGGACGGGTCCCACAGTCGGATGGTGCCGCCTTCGTCCGCAGAGGCCAATTGCGTTCCGTCGGGACTGAACGCCATCGCCGAGACCCGTGCCTCATGACCAGTGAGCGGGCGACCGATCACTTGGCGAGTGGACGGATCCCACAGCCGAATTGCGTTGTCATCATCGGCGGCGGCCAACCGGGTTCCATCGGGGCTGAACGCCAGCGCCGTAACCGCGCCGGGGTAACCGACCAGCGGGTCACCGAGTGCACGGCGGGTTGACGGATTCCAGAGTCGTACGGCCTCGACGTGTTCGCCGCCGGCGGACGCCAGCGAATGACCGTCCGGGCTGAAGACCAACGCAGATACCCAACCCGATTGGTCGACGAGCGGGTCACCGATGGGCTGGGCGCCAGCCGTATCCCACAGCCGCACCGTCCGATCGGCACCAGAGGACGCCAACGAATGGCCGTCGGGACTGAACGCCACCGAGGCTACCGAACTGGTATGGCCGAGGAGGGGGGCATCGATCTGGTCGTGCGTAGCGACATCCCAAAGCCGCACCGTGCGATCGGCGCCTGCGGTTGCCAACCTACGGCCGTCGGGGCTGAATGCCACCGAGGAGATCTCGCCGGAGTCGCCGTCGATGGGCTCGCCGATCATTTGAGGGTTCGATGCACTCCACAACCGCAGCATGCCGTCGGCGCCGACGGAGGCGAACAGACGACCGTCGGGGCTGAATGCGATCGACGATACCCAGGCCCGGTGGCCCGTCAGCGGATCGCCGATCACCTTGCCGCTCAAAGGGTCCCAAAGCCGTATGGTCCCATCGCCTCCTCCGGTAGCCAATAGCCGGCCATCTGGACTGAATGCCACGGAGGTGGCAGTGGCTGTCAGAGGGTCACCGATGGGTTTGTGCGTCCCGACATTCCACAGTCGCACTGTCCCGTCGCTCCTGGTGGAGGCGAGCCGGGTGCCGTCGGCGCTGAACGCCAACGAGCTCCCGGAGATCGGTTTCGAAGGGAATGTCGCCACGACCCGCGGTGAGCGGATCGCCGATAGCCCGGCCGCTCAAGGGATCCCACAACCTGATCGTCCCAAGTTCATCGGCTGACGCCAAGCGTGTGCCATCGGGGCTGAACGCGACGGCACCCACGGCGCTGTCGTGACCCTTAAGGGGGTTGCCGATCGGCTGACCAGTGACCGCATCCCACAGCCGCACCGTTTGATCGGACGAGGCGGAGGCCAGCCGGGTGCCATCGGGACTGAACGCGACCGAAGACACCGTGCTGGTGTGGCCAACGAGCGGTCCCCTCACCTGCTGCGCAGCGTGGCGGCTGAACGCGATGCGGGCGTTCACCAATGCGGCGGTGGCCTGCCATCGGGCAGTGGGTGTGGGGCGGCTGCTCTCGGCGGCGAGCGCAAGGGCGAGCGCGGCATTGCTCCTGACGACATCCCGGGACGCGCTGGCCAAGCCGAGGGCAACTGCCTCGTTCCGTTGCTGCACCGCTTCTTGCCGTTGGCGCTCCGCTTCTTGCCGTTGTGTGAACGCCAGGCCCGCGGCGGCGACAGCGAGCACGGTCAAGACCGCGAGGGCAGCGATGGCGGCGCGGCGCAATCGCCGCGTCCGACGTTGCTCCCGCAGATCGTCGCTGGACAACTCGGACTTGGGCCGACCATGGATCGGCGCCGCCAGGTCGGTGAGCTTCTCGCGGAAGAGCGGCGCCGTGGGATTCCACGGCGAATCGCCGCTGACGTCGACGTAGAACGGTTGGGCCGCGAAGACTCCCGTCCGTGCCAACACGGGAAGGATGACGTCGCAACGCTGCGGATCGAAACACTTTGCGGTGTCATCCCATTCGAGGTGTCCGTCAGCCAGCACCAGCATCAGGTGGTCGGCCCCTTGATGCTCGAGCCAGTAGGTGACTTCCTTATTGACCCAAAAGGATTCGACGGAGTGAGACGACAGCACGACGATCAGGTAGCGGGAGTTGTCCATCGCCTCGACGACCTTGCCCCACAGATCCGGGCTCGCGGTCAGATCGGTGGCGTCACGAAACACCGAAAGCGCGCGCAACTGACCGAACTTTCGACCGATGTGGTGCAGCCCCTTCTGTATTCCGGCCGCGACGGCACGGTCGTCGTGGTCATAGGAGATGAACGCGTCGTATCCTGACGACCGCCCTGCCTCTCCACTTACCGGACCCTCGACAACGTCGGCGCTCATCGGCCATCGCCTCCGCTCGTCACAACCGGCGCATCAGTCGGGCAAGTCACCAATGTCCTTGGGTTCGACTCGTGGCGCACCGTTCTTCGCGTGCCGGAATTCGCTCGAGGACTCGTAGGCCTTCCTTCGTACCCGCATGATCGAGCCGAGCGGACGATGGGCCGCGAGCCCGTGCCACGGGTTGAACGACAGCACGTCGTCGGCGTAGGCCCGGCGGGCGGCGCTGTCGGCGTTCTGCGAGGGAAAGGTGATCGTGGCGATCGGCTGGTGTGGGGACACGGCGTCCGACCAAAGCACCGAAGCGTCCTCGATCGGCATCTTCACCAAGTCCGTGCACAACTGCGCTCGCACCTCGTATTCGGCATCGTCGTTGGCGAAGTGGTCAACGACCAAGTCCCGCAGCGCGTCGTCTCCAAGCGAGCCGTCGACGTGGCGGCCGGTGAGTTCGCACACCGACGCCGACGACGGTGCGACGCTCAGCTTGGCGACGTGGTCGCCATACCGGAGCGCCGCCATGGTGTGGAACGTCTCGCCGAGGATGTGAGGGTTGGGCCCGGCGAACACCTCGATCGGTGTCGGAGGCGTGATGTGGACGGCCTTCAAGATGTTCGCCACGGTGCGCGCGAGCAAGCCAGTGGCCTTCAGCGCCAGATCAGGTGCCTTCGCCTGTATCGAGGCGGCCGACATCGCGCCGTGGTAGGCGCGCACGTCGCCGAAGGAGATCGTGGGCTTGTTCACGAACAGGAAGTCCTGGGCCATCCCGTCGTCTTCCGGCAGCGCTCTCGGCCCTTGCACGCCGAGCACCTTGATCGCGATGCCGCGCACGAAATGTATCTGGTCACTTCTGATTTGGCCGAAGCCACTGGAGAAGCGGGCGATGATCGGGTACGACGCTGGCGTGGCGAACAGCCCCTGACGGAGATGATCCTCGAGGCCGGGCTTCACGGTCAGTTCGCCTCGAAGTACGCCATGGCTCTTCGCGTGCGCGTCGCGGATGCCGTGCTTGTACTTGTGGTAGGCCTCTTCGTTGCTGCGCCTCATCGACTCGACGACCTCGCCGATCAACTTCTCCTCGTCCGGGCGTCGTTGCTCGACCTCGTCGGAGTACGCGACGTACTGGTTGTGTGTCATGGTCCCCTCTCGAACCGTTCGACTCGGTGGTACCGGACAAGGTGACGACGAAGGCATGCTCACGCCCACACGTCAGTATTCGGGATCCCAGAGCGGTTGTAGTGAGTAGTTCGGTACTCAGTTGTGCGGAATCGAATGGACCTCACTACCTTCGCGTGGCTTCGCAGAGCGCACGGTACGAGGCGGAAGAGTCGCCAGGCACGTCTAACCCTCTGCGCCTCAGTCACTCTCGATCGCCGATCGCGCCGACGACGTCACGGAACAATCTCCACGACTGCCGTCTTGTAGGCGTCCCCGACCTTCTCGACGGTGATCATCATGCGCCAGTCCTTTGGCGCCTGAGCGGGTTGACCGACCAACGTGGTGTTGACCGTCACCGCGACGAGCACCCTGGCCCGAGTTCCGATCAACGATTTCAGCTTGGCGTCGGTGACGATGCTGGTACTGGTCGAGTGCACCGTTGTCAGACACATTCCCCCCGGCCGTGTGCGGATGCAGCGTAGCTGCGGCGGCCCGCCATCCGGTGGTCCTTCGACCACGGCGGTCCCAGTCGTGTCCGCGGGCCGCGAAGCACGTCTGCGGCCGAATTCGGAGCCTCGACGCGCGCTGGGCGACGTCCGATGGGACCTGGCCGCACCTCCAATTCGGTAGCCGACATAATTAGGCATGCGAATCAGGCCGACGTCCGAGAGCGACCGCTCCACGGACGCCGTCGCGCCGTACCCACGGCCTCGGCTGCTCATCGTTGCGCTGAGCCTCGTCGCGCTGACCGTGGCCGTCCTGCAGACCGCGGTGGTCCCGGTCCTGGGGATCATCGCCCACCAGCTGAACGCCTCCACGGTCGCGGTCAGCTGGGCAGTGACCGCGAACCTCCTCGCGGCGGCCGCGTCGACTCCGCTCATCGGACGGCTCGCCGACCTGCACAACAAGAAGCACGTCCTCCTCGTAGTCCTGGTCATCGTCCTGGTCGGTTCGGTGCTGGCGGCGACGACGTCGTCACTCGCGTTGCTGATCGTGGCCCGCGTCCTTCAGGGTGTCTCGTTCTCCCTGTACCCGATCTGCGTCGCCATCCTGCGCGACGAGCTACCCGAGGACGGGGTGGTGCGCGCGTTGGCCGTATTGTCCGGGACGCTGGGCTTCGGCGGTGGCACCGGCCTCGTCGTCGTCGGTCTGCTCATGGACGGCAACGCCGGGTACCACCGGGTGTTCTGGCTGACGACGGGCTTCACGATCGCCGTGATCGTCCTGGCCTTTGTGGTGATCCCATCACGCCCGAGAACCGCTGAGGGAACCATTGATTGGTTGGGCGCGGTCGGATTGGCGACGGGGCTTTCGGCCATGCTCCTGACGATCACCCAAGGAAACTCCTGGGGCTGGACGTCACCGGCGACGCTCGGAGTCGCGGTCGCCGGTGTCACGGTGTTGGTGGCGTGGTGGGTCTGGGAGCGTCGGCAACGACATCCACTGGTGTCCACCGAGATGTTGACCCGAAGGCCGGTGCTGCTGACCAACCTCGCCACCGTGTTCGTCGGAACCGGTCTGTACTTCGGCTTCCTGGGCCTGACGCAGTTCGTCCAGATCGACCGCACCGCAGCCGGATACGGCTTCAGCGCGTCCGTGCTTCACGCCAGCGTCGTGTTCCTGCTGCCCGGCGCACTCACCGGATTCGTCACCGCGACGCTTAGCGGCAGGTTCATCGACCGCTTCGGCGCCCGACCCGTGCTGGTGTCCGGCGCCGTCACGGGGATCGTCGGCTTCCTCTGGCTCGCGCTGGCGCACTCCTGGCCCTGGCAGGTCATCGCCGCGGGCATCCTGGTCAACGCCTACATCAGCCTGGGCTACGGAGCCCTGCCCGCCTTGGTGGTCAGCGAGGTCGACAACGACGAAACCGGGGTTGCCACCGGAGTCAACGCCATCGCCCGAACGGTCGGCAGTTCGATCGCCGCTGCAGTGGTCGCCGTGCTGCTCGGCCGATCCGCTGGCGGCCACCGGCCTACCCACCGAGCACGCGTTCGTCGTGATCTTCCTCGCCGGCGCAGTCACGGCCGGGTTGGCGATGGTGCTGATCGCCTTCTCGCGCAGTCGAAAGGACACGCGGACCGCAGAGGCGACCATCGAATCGCGCGCCATGAATCACGAGTGGGGCTGAGCGAGGGGACGTGCCCGTCTTCGATGCGCCCTCCCGTCGACGGGCGAACGATCGGCCACCGGGTGTCCTGCGCCTCCGTGGCGGCCGCGTCCGGTCCCCGCGTCGCTTAGGTTAACCTAACCTGAATGAGCTTCTCGAACGCCTCTGTCGTCGAGGCGATGCAGCTGAGCCCCCGCATTCGTCGGATCAGACTTCGGGTTGACGACCCTGCCGCCCTCGACGTGCAACGGGCAGGCGACTCCGCCGTCGGGGTCTACTTCCCCAGTTCAGGCGACGACGGCCGCAACTACTCGGTGCGCCAACACGACGGCGACCTCATCGACCTCGACGTCGTGCTGCACTCCCGCGGGCCGGGAACGACGTGGGCCAGTACCGCCGTCCCCGGTGAACGCGTCGGCCTCGACCACGCCCGGTCGTGGTACCGACCGGAGCCGACCACCGACTGGCAGCTGCTCGTCAGCGACCTGTCCGGGCTCCCCGCCACCGCCCGCATCATCGAAGAGCTTCCCGACGACTCCCCCGCGACCGTCATCGTGGAGGTGGCCGACGGCGACGACCTCGACTATCTGCCCTCACGCCAGGGCCTCACCGTCATCAGCAGCGTCGGAACCGGGAACGGCGAGACGGCCAGTCGGCTCGCCGAACTGGTCCGCGACTTCCCGTTGCCCGACGGCCGGGGCTACTGCTGGTTCGCCGGGGAAGCCGCCGAATCCCGGGCCGTGCGCAAGTACTTCCGCGGGTTGGGCTGGTCGGTGGACCAGCTCGACGTCACCGGCTACTGGCGGTTCGACTCGGAGACGTGGGACGTGAAGTTCGCCGTCGTCGAAGACGACGTCGTCGCGGTCTACACGCGTGCGCTCGCCGAGGGCAAGGGCGACAAGGTGGCCTCCGAGGAGTTCGACGAAGCACTCGAACGGGCCGGCCTGTAGACCGCGACCGCCCTTACACTCCCGGTCGGGCTGGCCCTCGGCCTCTCGGGAACGTTGATCCAGGCCATCGGTCGCAATCCGCTGGCCGACAGTGAGATCTTCGGAATCAATTCCGGCGCAACCCTCTTCGCTTCCACAACGTGTGCTTCTGGAACGCGGGTGCGCACGACGGACGCCCCCTCGACGTGGCCGCGGCGATCGCCCCGTTCGTCGCAATCGGCGCGATGCTGTGCGTGCTCGTGGCGCGCTCGCAAAACGTCACGGCACTCGGCCGCCGAACTCGGGACAGAAACACGCTGACATCGTCGCTATCTGATGTAACGCCCCGGCCTCCACCCTAGCTCCATGACGACGGGCTGTCGCTCGGAGGCCGTCGGCAACCGGCTTCGCAGAAGCGTTGATTCATGCGAGCCGTCGATGATGCTGTCAATCAACGGATTACACTTGCCGCCTGCAGTGAGTGTCGCGAGTGCGGGCACCGCGGCACCGGCGGGGGCGATGCGATCCGCGAAGTCGGACCCCGGTGCACTCCGGCTGGCAGGATGTTTTACATTCGCTGTGTGCTTTGTAACATAGGCATGATCGCCGCCGAAAGGGAGACCTATGGCCTTCGACCCCGAAGTCGTGCACGCGAAGTACCTCGCGGAGCGCGACAAGCGCCTCGTTCCCGGCCGCACGGCCATCCGCGATCTGACCCGCGATGAGCACATCGCCGGCTACCGAGCTGATCCCTTCACCCCCTACACCGAGCGCGAGGCAATCACCGACGACTCCGACGTGGTAATCGTCGGCGGCGGTATCGCCGGAATTCTCGCGGGTGCGCATCTGCGCAACGCGGGCATCGAGCGCATCAGGATCGTCGATGCGGCCGGCGGCATTGGCGGCACCTGGTACTGGAATCGCTATCCGGGCGTGATGTGTGACGTTGAGTCCTATCAATACCTGCCGATGCTTGAGGAACTCGACTACGTCCCCACCCGGCGCTACGCCTACGGCGAGGAGATACGCCAGCATCTCCAGGCGGTCGCAGACCGTTTCGACCTGGTGCCCGACGCGCTGTTCCACACCGGTGTCACGCAGACCTGCTGGGACGATGGCGCAGGCCGGTGGAAGGTCCACACCGATCGGGGCGATGAGCTCTCGTGCCGCTACTACGTGCTGGCAGTGGGAATCCTCAACCTGATGAAGCTGCCGGCCATCCCGGGCATGGACGACTTTGGCGGTCGGGCGTTCCACACGGCCCGGTGGGACTATGGCTTCACCGGGGGCGGTCCCGGCGAACCGCTCAGCGCCCTCGGCGACAAGAAGGTTGCGTTGATCGGGACCGGAGCAAGCGGACTGCAGTGCCTGCCGCCGCTCGCCGAGTCGGCCAAGCACGTCTACGTATTCCAACGCACACCGTCGGCCATCGGGGTGCGCGGAAACCGGACCACCGACCCTTCCTTCGCCAAGAGTTTGCAGCCGGGCTGGCAGAAGGCTCGGATGGACAACTTCCAATCGATCATGCTGGGCAGGCCGGTCGATGCCGACCTCACCGACGACGGCTGGACACGCCACTACGCCACCATCCAGAACCCACCCCGCCGCAAGGGGATGAGCGTCGAAGAGTTCATCCGCAACGCCGAGGAAATCGACTTCGGGATCATGGAGGAGCACCGCCAGCGGATCGATCAGCTCGTCACCAACCCCGACGTGGCGGCCAAGCTCAAGCCCTACTACCGGTACCTCTGCAAACGGCCGTGCTTCCACGACGAGTACTTCGACGCATTCAACCGCCTCAACGTCACCCTCATCGACTGTCCCGCGGGCATCGAGCGCATCAGCGAGCAGGGCCCGATAGTCGACGGGCAGCAGTACGACGTCGACTGCATCGTCTACGGCACCGGCTTCGAGGCAGAGGTCACTCCGCTGCCGCGTCGCGTCGGCCACGACATCGTCGGTCGGGATGGCAGCTCGCTCGCCGAGAAGTGGGCGGACGGTGCCGCGAGCCTCTTCGGCATGATGAGTCGTGGCTTCCCGAACATGTTCGTGATGCCAGCACCCGGCCAGCAGTCGGTGGTCACCGTCAACTACACCCAGCTCGCGGTGCTGGGGGCCGAGTTCGTCTCGGGCACCGTGGAATTGCTCGAGAAGCAGGGCGTCGACGTGTTCGACGTGAATGCCGACGCCGAGGCGGACTGGATACAGCAGATCGTCGACACCTTCGTCGATCCCAGCGGCATCATGTCCGCATGCACGCCCTCGCGCCTCAACAACGAGGGCGATCCGGGTGGCCTGAGGGCGCGCGACACCAATTTCGGTCGAGGCTTCGGTGACTACTTCGCCTACCGGGACCTGCTCGAGGGCTGGCTGGCGGCGGGCGATTTCGCCGGGCTGGACTTGACGTGACGGACCGGCAGCGCGTTGTCGTCGTCACCGGTGGTGGCGGTGGCATCGGTGCTGCCATTGCCGAATCAGCCTCCCGCACAGGAGCTTTCGTCGTCACCGTGGATCCACTGGTTTCGGTGGACGGCTCCGAGCAACTCCCCCGATCAGAGCAGACCACCGCCGGTCGAATCGTCGCGGCCGGCGGCGCCGCACGGACCTCAGGGGTGTCGGTGACCGATGAATCGGGGATTCGCCAGTTGTTCCACCAGCTGGCCGACGAGTTCGGCGGCCTCGACGCCGTAGTCAACGTCGCCGGCATCAGCCGTCCCACCGGCTTCGCCAAAGGCAGCGACGACGACTGGCGCAGCGTGCTCTCGGTGCACCTCGACGGCTACCGCAACGTCCTCGGTGCCGCCCTCCCGCTGATGGCGGCGGCCGGGCGAGGTCACATCCTCGGAGTCACTTCCGGATCGGGGTGGCGATCCGCCGACGCCGGTGCCTACGGCTGCGCCAAGCGCGCCGTGGCCTCGCTGACCTGGCAGCTGGGTCGTCATGCTCCCGCGGGAGTGGTGGTCAACGCCATCTCACCGATCGCCGCAACCCGCATGGTGGCCGCGGCGCTTAGCCGCGCACAGCCGGCGAGCGGGTCCGCCACTGGCGGTTTGTCACTTGGCTCGATGCCCAAGCCCGAGCACCTCGGGCCGCTCGGCGCCCACCTCGTGCGCGACGGGTTTGCTTCGTGCCATGGGCGAGTGCTCTTCGCCGGTGGATCCGAAGTCGCGGTGATCGACGAGCCCCGACTGATCGAGGTGGTGCGCAGCCACGACGTTCCCGCCCCGGCTCACCTGCTGGAGGCCGCCACCAACATCGCCCTGGCCCCTGCCGAGGCCAATCAGGTGAGCGGGGGCGGCGGGAATGCCCGCTTCGGCTCGCTGTTCGACGAATCTCCCGTCGGCGCGCTCCCGGCCACCGCCACGCGTTCGTGCGCGGTCGTCGCCGATCGGCCCGAGGTGGCGGCCGCCCTGTCCGGTGCGCTCCAGGCGCGGGGCGTGGCGTGCCAGGCGATCGACGACCCCGCATCGCTTGCCGCCCTCGACGCGCTTGACGCCGTGGTGGTCGCCTTGGCGGGCCCGCCCGCCTCGAGAAGTGCAGCCTCCGAATGGGAGCGCGTGCTCGACGAGCACGTTGCGATCGTCGAACAGATCCAGGCCGACGCCCGGTGGTCGCGTGCCGTCGCCGACCTGGCGACAATCAGGGGCCGCCCCATCCGCCTGGTGACCATCACCGACGCCAACAATGCCGGCGGCCGCAGCCGCGCTCAGGCCTCCGCACAGCTCGCCCGGGCAGGCCGCACGGCCACCGGCGATTTGGTGCTGCCCTTCACCGTCAGTGTGGAGGCCGACTGTGCCGAGTTCAACCACGGACCCGCCGAGCTGGCCGCCCACCTGGCGTGCAGCCCGGCGGCCGTCGGCCTGGCAGGTGCCGAATTGGCAGCGGGCCCTGGGTGGTTCGGACTGCGCAGCCACCCTCGGCCCCTCGGCAGCATCAGCTTCGGTGGGCCCGACGTACCCCCGTGGTTCGACGACACGCTCCAAGAGGTAGTGCAGCCACGATGACTACGACGACGCCTCGGCCCGCCCGGATCGTCGATGCCCACGTCCACCTCTGGGATCCGGCCAACACCGATTGGTACCCGTATCTCTCGGGGCGCCGCGAGCTGGACATGGGCGACGTGTCGAAGATGTCGCGTCGCTTCGACGCCCCCACCTACTTCGCCGAGGCCGCGGGTTGGAACGTCGAGAAGTTGGTCAACGTCGCCGCCGCCACCGGGTGGCACTCGATCGACGAGGCTCTCGAGCTCGACCGACGAGCGGGGGTCGACGGCCACCCCGCTGCCATCATCGGCGGCTTGCCGCCTACCGAATCGGTGGCCGAGAAAGTGGCCGCACTCGACCGGCAGCTGGCGGCGCCCCGGTTTCGCGGCGTCCGCCCGATGGGTGCTCCCGAGGGGCCGCTTCCCTCGATCGAGGTGATTCGCGCGCTGGAAGAGCGAGAGCTCTTGGTCGAGGCGATGATCCACCCCGATCAGCTGTTGGCCACGGCCAGGATGTTGGAGGCCAACGACTCCCTCGTGGTGGTCATCGAGCATGCAGGCTGGCCGCGAAACGGATCCGACGAGGAGCGTGCCCTCTGGACCGAGGGGATCGACGCCCTCGGTGGTCTCGGTGAGAACGTGGTGTGCAAGCTTTCCGGCCTAGCCGGCCCGCTGGGATCGATGGCCGCCGACGTGCTGTCCCCATGGCTCGAGCACGCCATCGACGCCTTCGGCATCGACCGCTGCATGTTTGCGAGCAACTTTCCCGTGGACGGGATACATGGCAGCCTCGACGAGCTCTATTCGTGCTACTCAGCCGTGACCGCTGGCCTCGACAACGAAGCGCGCGACAAGCTCTTCGCCGCCAATGCGGAGCGGGTCTACCGCTGCTAACGCGGGGCTGAGGCGGATGAGTCAGGGGTTCGCGCGCTTCCTCAGTCGCTGCACTTGCCCATGTGCGCCCAACGCGGGGAGCTTGCCCGCACTGACCACGGACTGAAGTTCGGTGTACTCGGCGAGACCTTCCTCGGCGAACTCGCGCCCAACGCCGGACTGCTTGAATCCCCCGAAGGGACTTGAGATGTCGAGCATGTACATGTTGATGCCGTAGGTGCCGGTGCGGACCTGGCCGGAGAGTTCGAGTCCGTGTGCGACGTCCTTGGTCCAGACCGACCCCGCCAGCCCGTAGTCGCTGTCGTTGGCGATTCGGATGGCGTCGCGTTCGTCGCGGTACTTGATGACGGTGAGGACGGGACCGAAGATCTCCTCGCGCGCAATCGTCATGTCGTTGGTGGCGTCGGCGAACAGCGTCGGCCGCACGTACCAGCCGCGGTCGAGCGGCGAATCATCGCCGCCGAGCACGATTCTCGCGCCTTCTGCGACACCGCCCCGGATGTATTCCTGCACCCGCTGCTGTTGGCGCTGGGACACCAGCGGACCGATGTCGGTGTTCGGATCGCCCGGATCCCCGACGGACAGTCCCGACATCATGTCGGCCATCGCGTCGACCAACTCGTCGTGTCTGCGCTCGCTGACCAGGATGCGGGTCTGGGCCACGCAGGCCTGGCCGTTGTTCATCAGGCTGGCCATCTTCAGCCCGGCCACCGTCTTGCCGATGTGGGCGTCGTCGAGCACGATCGCGGCGGACTTGCCGCCCAGTTCCAGGCTGTAGCGCTTGAGTTGCTCGCCGCACAGCGCCGCGATGTGCCTACCGGTGGCGGAGTTCCCGGTGAAGGCGATCTTGTCGACGCCGGGATGACGCACCAACTCCTCGCCCACCTCACGGCCGCCGGGGATGACGGAGACGACGCCGTCGGGCAGTCCGAGTTGCTCGATCATCTCGGCCACCCACAGCGAGTCCAACGGCGTCTCGGGCGCCGGCTTGATCACGACGGTGCAACCGGCGATGAGTGCCGGAATGAGCTTGGGCATCAACAGGTTCTGCGGCACGTTCCACGGAATGATGATGCCGACGACGCCGACCGGCACGCGACGGAGATGCACCTCGCCGAGGACGCCGTTGCGGCGTTCGGCCCACGGGAAGGTCCGCGCCACCTGCGCCGTGAGGTGAATCATCGAGGCTGCCCCAGCCGCCTGACCCAGCCGGCTGAAACTGGTGGGCGAACCCATCTCGGCGGTGATCAGGTCGGCCATGTCGTCGATATGCGACGAGTACACCCCGGCGAACTTCTCGACGGCGGCGATCCGCTCGGCGTGAGTCAGTCGTGGCCACGGACCATCGTCGAACGCTGCCCGCGCGGCGAGTACCGCGGCATCGACGTCGTGTCCAGAGCCCGCGGCGGCGTGGGCGATGACGTCTTGCGTGTGCGGCGAGACGACATCGATGCGGTCGCCGCCGGTGGCGTCCCGCCAGTGCCCGCCGACGAATATCCGGTCGTACGAAGGAATCTTCACGGATAGGCGCCTTGCTCGATCTTTTTGCACGAGTCCCGCGCCAAACCGTGGAACCATCCCTTGGGACGGTCCGAGGAGGGGACGCGTTGCGCTACCGCAGGCATCGCATTGCCTTTCGAAGCCCTGACCAAGACAGTTATGATGCTAACATAGGAAAATAGACACTTTTGGCATAAATTGTAACGTCGGAAGTGCGACGTTGGTGCGCACTAGCAATGCTCGGCCGGCCCTCGACACCTCCGGGGGCCGCTGACTCAGGTGCCGTCGACGGCGCGGGAACACGGAGGGGCAGATGCCTTCAGGCGTGCGTAACGCAGTCGTCACCGGTGGCAGCGGTGGAATCGGAAAGGCATGCGGCCGCGCACTGGCCGAACGCGGGTACGACGTCATCCTCGCCGCACGCCGCGAGGACCCGTTACGCGAAGCCGCCGACGACATCGGGGCACGGTGGATTGCTGCCGACGCATCGGATCCCTCAGGATTCGCTGCAGCACTGGCCGACCTGTCCCGAGTGGACTTGTTGGTGCACGCCGCGGGGGTGCTCGGCGGCACTTACGCGCGCAAACAGACGTTCGAGCAGTGGCGTACCACGATGTCCGCCAACCTCGATTCCTGTTTCGTCGTAACCCAAGCCGTCCTTCCGTTGATGCAGCCGGGCTCGCGCTTCGTGTTCGTCTCCTCCTCGGCCGCGCATGAGCCGATGCCCGCCCGCACGGCGTACTCGGCGTCGAAGGCCGGGATGAATGCGTTCGCCCGCGCGCTGGCACTGGAGGTGGACCGTGACGGCATCAGCGTCAACATCGTCACGCCGGGCCCGGTGGAAACAGAGATGCTGCAGGACGTCCCCTTCGAGATGTACGCCATAACCGTGCACGATCTGGCCGAAACGGTCGCGTGGCTGGACACCGTTCCGTCATCGGTTGACGTGCCGGAGATACGGCTGAACGCGGTGACCCGCGGACCGTCGGCGCGACCGCCGATCGTTCCGCGGGAGGTTCAGCGCCGCGCCACGGACACCTGATCGACCACACCCGATGGGACGCCCCGCACATGTCTGACCCCAAGCCGTCGCCCACGCCCGAGCTCGCCGACGATGGAGTTCCCTACGGCCGCAGGCTCACCGAGCTGGCATCGGCCGACCCGGGCGGTACCGCGCTCACCGTCGTGTCGAAGGACCGTACCGAGACGACGCTGACCTGGGACGGTCTCGAACGCGCCGCCAACCGGTGGGCCCACGCCCTGCAGTCGGCTTCGGTCGGCAGGGGCGCGATGGTCGCACTGTCGATTCCCAACTCGATCGAACTCGTCCTCGCGGCACTCGCGGCGTGGAAGGTGGGCGCCGTGCCCGTCCCGATGCGGTGGGACCTTCCGGAGTGGGAGCAGCAACGCCTGCTCGACGTCATCGACCCCGCGCTCGTGCTCGGGGAGGCGAATCTGGCCGCCATGGCGGACGCTGCGCGCCGCGAAGACGACGCCGCGCTGCCCGAAGTCGTCTCCCCCGCACTCAACGGCATCTGCAGTTCGGGATCCACCGGCCTGCCCAAGATCATCCTCAACACCGCCCCGGCCGTGTGGACCCCGTTCCACGGGGTTCCGTTCATGGCGCAGTGGGCGCCGGTGAGCCAGCCGCAGAAGATCCTGGTGCCTGCCCCGATGTACCACACCAACGGGTTCAACACGCTGAACTACCTGCTTTCCGGCGACGAGTTGGTGGTACTCGAGAAGTTCGACGCCGCAGTGGTTCTCGACACCATCGAGCGGCACCGCATCTCACACTTCACCGCAACGCCGACGATGCTGGCGCGCATCGCCGACCTCCCCGGTGTCGAGCAGCGTGACCTGTCGAGCGTCGACTGGATTCTCCAGGGTGCCGCGGTGATGCCACAGAATCTGCTTCGCCGCTGGTTCGAGCTGCTCAGCCCCGAGCGCGTCATCATGGCGTACGGGATGACCGAGAACCTCGGGCTCACCGCACTTCGGGGAGACGAGTGGCTAGAGCATCCCGGCAGCGTCGGACGGGGGTTCCGCGACACCGACATCCGCGTGGTCGACGACGACGGCAACACCGTCGGTCCGGACACGCTCGGCGAGATCTACCTCCGCGCACCGATGAACGACCAGTACCGCTACATCGGTGGTGCGCCGCCGCTGCCCACGACACCGGACGGCTTCACGTCGGCGGGGGACATCGGCCACCTCGACGCCGACGGCTATCTCTACATCGCCGATCGGCGCACCGACATGATCGTCACCGGCGGCGCGAATGTGTTTCCCGCAGAGGTGGAATCCGCGCTCATCGATAGTCCCGACATCGCCGACGTCGTGGTCATCGGGATTGCGGATCAGCAGTGGGGCCGCCGCGTCCACGCGGTGGTCCAGCCGGCCGACGTCGCGCACCCGCCCACCGAGCAGGCCGTGATCCGCTATGCGAAGGACCGGCTCGCGGCCTACAAGGTGCCCAAGACCGTGGAGTTCGTCGACGAGCTCCCCAGGACCGCGGCCACCAAGGTCAACCGGTCGGCCATGGTCGAAGCGCGTGGCGGGTGAGCGCTAACCGTTCATACCGACACAATGTGCTGCGGGAATCGATTGTCCGCGTGGGGGACTGCTCACCAGTGTGCTTCGTTGCGGTTGCCGTCGGTGGTAACCGTGACGGCTTGCCCGACGAGTTCACGTGACTCGGCATCGGTCAACAGGTCGGCGTCGTGGACGCGCGCAAGCGCCCGCCCGGCTTCGGTGTCCAGCACCACCAATCCCTGCTCGGGCGCGCCGTCGCGGCCGTGCGCCACGGTGTAGGCACACACTGTCGCGGGCCCGGCCCACGTGGTGAGGAGTTGGCGGCGCGGCTGATCGGCCTCCACCTCCGCCTGCAGGGTGTCGAAGTCAGGGGGCGGGTTACCGGCCGCGTTTCCTGGGCTCGAAGACCACACCGCCGCCACGTGTTTGGCCATGTGCATGCCCACCCCGGTCAGCAGCGCACGGAAGGGCGCCTCCCCCAGCGAGTCGAAGGCACTGGCGATGGCGTGCGTCAGGTATCCGCTGGCCGGACCGCCCGCATAGGGCAGGCCGCCCGTGATCGTGAGCCCGCGCGGGTCGTCGATGGCGAGTCCCAGTGCATCGCAGGCCAATCGGAGCGACGACGGGAAGCACGAGTACAGGTCGAAGGCATCGAGCTCGTCGAGGCCGAGCACCAGCACCGGCCAGCGCATGACGACCCACGACGGACATCGCCGCCGAACGTGACATGTCGGCGCGCTCGGCGATGCTCGCCGGATCCTCGGCGTGGGCCCAGCCGCTCAGGTAGAGCCGGCTGTCTTCATCGACACCGAGCGCGTCGGCCTTGTCCCGCGTCGCCAGCAGCAGCGCGGCGGACATGTCGACGTCCATCACCGCGACCTCGCGCTTGGTGTAGGGCCAGCCGACGTAGCGGTTGTCCGGGCCCGCGGTCCCCACGGTCGCGGCGTCCATGGCCGTCGGTCGCCAGGCGTGCGGATTCGCCTCTGCGACAACGCTCATCGCAGCCATCATCGTGGCAGCCTCGGCGGCATCGGCGGCCAGCGTCGCGCCGCGCTTGGCTCGGCGTGAGGTGTCCCACAGCGGGAACGTCTCCCAGGCCTGCAGCACGTCGTGGGCGAGTTCGGACTGGTGCGGTGGCTCCCACGGAAACGGCGACGACTTGCGGTGGCTCCACGGCAGCCGCTCGCCCCGTTTCTTGGCCGCCCGCACCGTCGCGAGTGCTTCGGCGCTGCAGATCAGGGCCAGCTCGAGCTCACCGCGCCGCATCGCCTCCGCGGTCCGGTTCACCAGATCCTGTGGCGTCGTGCCCCCGATGCCCGAGTAGAGCTGATGAAGGGGCGAAGCGCCCAACGCGGCAGCCAGCCGACCGGCCGGGTCGTCGTACGGCCAACTCTGGCAGTACACGACCTGAAGCGAATCAATGTGCGGCAGAAGGTGTTCCAAGCCGGCAACTGCGGCCGCCTCACGGGCCCGCTGCTCCCAGCTGAGCAACGGTTCCGGCGCACCTGCGTCCCGAACGGTGTGCTGGGCCGCGCCGATGACGCACAGCTGGCGGCCGTCGTCGGTCATCAGGATCCCGACCACCGCGGTGGGCGCTTTTCCGCGAACGCCCGCGGTCCCTCCTTGGCGTCCTCGGTGGCGAAGACGTCCCTTGAGATCCTGGCTTCGTTGCGGTAGGCCTCCCGCATGTCGAGTTTCAGGCCCTCGAGCACGCTGCGCTTGGTGGCCTGGATCGCCAGTGGCGCATTCTTCGTGATCCGCGCCGCGTACTCGAAGGCCTTGTCCAGCAAGTCTTCCTCGGGTACCACGGCGTTGAGTAGGCCCATTCCCATCGCGCGCTGTGCGTCGATGAGATCGGCGCACAGCAGGAACTCCATGGCCTGCGCGAAGGGAATCTGGCGCGGTAGCCGCACCGTGGTGCCGCCGCCGGCGAAGAGGCCGCGCGCCGGTTCGAGTACGCCGAAGGTGGCGTGTTCGGCGGCGATGCGAATGTCGACGCCGCCGAGCATCTCCATCCCGCCTGCCACGCACGGCCCGTTGACCGCCGCGATGATCGGCTTGTAGATCTTGGTGCCGCGCAGCACCGCGTCGGTGCCATCGGAGAGCGAATAGCCGTTCACCGAAGTGGCCGTCCCCGCCTGAAGCTCCTTGGCCAGGGCGGTGATCTCCGGAACGTAGGTCTTGAGGTCGGCGCCCGACATGAAGGACCGACCGACTCCGGTGAAGATGGCCACCCAGGCCGTGTCATCGGTCTCGAACCGCTTCCACGCCTGCGCAAGCTGGTGAAAGTGCTCGAGGTCGCAGGCGTTCTTGGCCTCCGGACGATCCAGGGTGATGAGCACGACGTGCTCCGCATCGGGGCGCACCCCGAGTTCGTAGTGGACCGGCATGGGCGTTCCCTTCCTGGCGGGTCTTCCTGGCTGTCAGAGCGTTTCGGTGGCCAGCACCGAGGGCTGCGGGTAGGCGTCGATCCTGCCGTGGGTGAGGAACTCGTCGCGCAGCCCGTCCCGGTCGGCATCCGTCATGAGTGCGTACCCCCGCGACCGGGCGGGGCGCCACCACACGGGGTCGTCGCACAGCCACGCCTCGCGCCGCATCGGCTTCTTGTCGACCTTGCCCTGGCTGATCACCGGAAGCTCGGGCATCACGCGCACGAATCGTGGCGCCCACTTGGTCCCAAGGTCCGACTGCGCATCCAGAAAGGAGGCGAATGCGTCGGGATCGAAGGACCGGCCCGCCAGGAGTTCGACGGCCGCCAGCACCTGGTCGCCCGCGAGCGGGTCCGGCACCCCGACCACGGCGACCGCTGCGGCATCCGGGAATCGGCCGAGGATGCGCTCGACGGGGCTGACCGCGAAGTTCTCCGAGTCCACCCGCAGCCAATCCCCCAGGCGTCCCGCGAACCAGAACACGCCTTCGGCGTCGCGGTAGGCCAGATCTCCCGACCAGAACCATCCGCCGCGCCACCGGTCCGAGTCCGCCTCCGGATTGTTCCAGTAGCCCTCGAATGCGCCTGCGGCGTCCCGGCGGACCAACTGGCCGATCGCCGCGGTGGCGTTGCGCATCTTGCCGTCGGAATCGAACTGTGCGGGCTCGCATTCCACGCCGGCGTCCGTTACGACCGCGACGTCTGCGCCCGGCGGCGCGAGTCCGAGCGAGCCGGGTTTTCCCGCAGGCAGGAGCGTGATGCCCGCTTCGCTCGAGCCGTACCCGCTGAGCACGGTGACGCCGAATCGCCTGTGAAACTCGGCCGTGTCGCGCGGGGATGCCTCTGGAGCGAGCACGACCTTGAGCCGGTGGTCGCGGTCGTGCGGCGTGGGTGGGGTAGCCAGGATGTAGCCGAGCGCCCGACCGACGGTGGTCGTGAAGGTCACGTCGTTCGACCGGACGTCGTTCAGCCACTCACTCGCCGAGAAGCGGTCGCGCAGCACCAGCCGGCAACCGTTGGCCAGCGCGGGGAACAGCGAGGAGTTCAGCGCGTTGCCGTGTGCCAGCGTCAGCGGGCAGTACAAGACGGCCTTCGGCCCGAAGCCCATGTCCGACGCGCCACGCGCCAACCGGGCCTGGCTGCACTTCGCGGCCTTCGGCGCCGACGTCGATCCCGACGTCAAGAGCAGGAACAGCAGCGTGGACGGCGGCGGATCGGAGTCGGGCAGTGCAGCACCGGTGAAGTCGGCCCAAGGAGCGTCCTCGGCGCACACGGGGTCGTCGATGAGGTCGCTGAGAGTGGAATCGGTGACGACGAACTGGCATGCCGTGTGGTCGATGTCGCGGGCAAGCTCCGCACCACGGCGCGTCGAGTTGACCCCGACGACGCAGGTACCTGCCAGCGCTGCCCCGAGGATCTGGAAGACGTACTCGGGCACCGTCGGCAACAGCACGCCGACGTGCGGCGGCCGGGCGGGGTCGAGCGTCGCGCGCATCCACGCTGCCCGCGTTGCGGCCTCGGCGACGACCTGCCGCCAGGTCCACGACCGGTCCCCGAAGACGAGCCCGACGTTGTCGTCGTCGGCCCGGCTCCTGACCATGGCGGCCACCGTCGTGGCCCGCTCCCCCGACGCCGTCACGCGGGCCCCATCCGACTCGTCACCGCTACGCACAGGTGACGACTCTGGTCGGCGCACGTCGGGCACATGGTGCAACTCCTGGGATTCGTCGAGCCGGCAGTCTGCGGTGGAGCATCGGGCAGGGGCCAAACTCCATCTTTGTGATAATAACCATTTTAGGAAAATAGCCGTCGGGCTCGGCGCAGGTCAGCCGACAGCAGCGCAGTGTCTCCGTCGCTCGCTACTTGACCAACGGATCTTGCGGCAGCGCGAACAGGCGCTCGGTGATCGAGTTGCGCATGATCTCCCGATGTTCCCCCTGAGAGTCTGCGGTAAACGTTATCGTTGTCATTACCGTAACGCAATGAGATCGCGTCGTTCAATCGGAACGCGCACGAGACCACTGGGACACAAGACTTTCCGTGATTTACGGTAAGACATACGGTATCCAAGACGTGTCGCGTGTATGATGCTGCGTGGACTTTTCCGCGGTGTGAAACTTGGAGGCAAGATGGCGAGAGCTAGCGCTGCGACGAAGGGGGCGTCGCCGACGGGGCGTGGCGCGAAGCCCACGCGACGCCCACGCGGATCTCTCGATACCGAGGACATCATCACCGGGGCATTCGAATTGGCCGCCGACGTCTCGATCGCCGGACTCAGCATGCCCGAGCTTGCCAAGCACCTCGACGTCCCAGTCACCAGCATCTACTGGCACTTTCGGAAGAAGGAGCAGCTGCTCGATGCCATGACCGAGCGCGCCACCAAGCAGTACCACTTCACCAATCCATTCGTCGACGGCGGCACCTGGCAAGACGCGTTGAAGAACCACTTCCGCAAGATGCTTCTCGTCTTTCGTGAGAATCCGGTGCTGTGCGAACTCATCCTGATGCGAACCGGGGAGCTCACCGCGGAGGCCACCCAGACGACCGTGAACAACCTCGAGAGCGTGATCCGAACGATGGTCGATGCGGGATTCACCCCCGACGGCGCGCTGACCGTCTACCTCGCCCTGTCGGCACACAGCCGTGGGACGTCGATGATCGAACACCTGAACCTGAGTCAGCGCACGGATGCCGGCAGACGGGCAACGGGAGTGAATGCCGACCACCCACTCCTGAACGAACTCGAGTACAAGGGGCACTCGATCGACGCGATCGAATTCGAATACACGCTCGAGGCCATCATCGCGAGCGCCGAGAAGCTCCTCGCTCAGTCCGGTACGAAGCGGACTGGCCGCAAGAAGTAGTGGGCGGGGTAGAAGTGATGATGAGCGAACGCGGTGCCATTCTCCGAGAAATCGGCAAACCGCTCCAGATCGAGGACATCACGCTCGCGCCCCTCGCTCCCGATCAGGTCCGGGTGCGCATCGCTGCCAGCGGGGTGTGCCATTCCGACCTGTCGCAGGCCACCGGCGCGCTGCCCGCCGGCACCCCGTGCGTACTGGGCCACGAGGGGGCGGGCGTTGTCGAGGCCGTGGGCGCCGAGGTGCACCACGTCGCGCCGGGCGACCACGTAATCATCGCGTGGGTCGCATCGTGCGGACACTGCTGGTTCTGTCAACGCGGCGAAGTTCACCTGTGCCGCAACGCCATCCGGGACAGCTACTCCATGCCGTACGCCACCGACGCCTCGGGCACGCCGCTGTTCACGTCAATGGGAGTGTCCAGCTTTGCCACGGCGACCAACTGCCTGGCGCGCGCCGTCGTTCCGATCGACGCCGACATCCCCTTGGAGATCGCATCCCTGATCGGGTGCGGCGTCGCCACCGGCGCCGGGGCCGCGCTCAACACCGCACCCGTCGAACACGGCAGTTCGGTGGCCGTCATGGGGCTTGGCGGCGTCGGCTTGGCAGCGCTCATGGCAGCCAAAGTGCGTGGCGCCGCGCAGCTCATCGCCGTCGACCCGGTGGCCTCGCGCAGGGACGCCGCGATCGCGCTGGGCGCCACCCACGCCATCGACCCGACGGACGGCGACGTCGTCAAGCAGATCCGCGCGGCAACGGGCCGCCGAGGTGCGGACTACCTCTTCGAGGCCGTCGGGCGTCAGGCCACCATCGAGACCGCCATCGCGGCCACCCGACTCGGTGGCACCACGTGCATCGTCGGCGCCGCATCGCCCGACGAGCGGGTGTCGCTGTCGGCGTACGACCTGTACATGCACGGCAAGACCCTGGTCGGCTGTCAGTACGGCTCGGTGGTGCCCGGCCGGGACTTCCCGCTGCTGTTGAACCTCTGGCGCACGGGCCGGCTCCCGCTCGAGCAGCTGATCACCGGGCGAATCGCGCTCGACGACGTGAACGCCGCGTTCGAGGATCTGGTCCGTGGCGCCGGGATCCGGTCCGTCATCGTCAACGAATGAACGAGACAGGTACGCATGGACACGACCGAGACGTCGACGCAGGCCGATTGGCGACGCTACCCGTACCGCCTGGTGCCCGGTGACGCGCAACTCGACTTCCCCGCAGCGGAGGGCACTCACGCGGACTTCGAATCGGATACCTGGTATCTCGCAGGCTTTCTGACCGGCACCGGGTCCGGACGACGGTTCGCCTTCATCACGATCTTCAACAGGAATCGGCCAGGCGGCGAGGTCATCGCCGACTTCCACACCTTCGCGCTGTTCGACGTCGACGCGGGCAGCTACGGCACGTTCACCGACTACGACATGCCACCGAAGAACATGGAGCCCGGCGCCCAGCCCAAACTCACCAGCGCCGAGGGATACCTCGACCTGCGCTACGAGAGCAGCGCGGGCACCACCACCTGGACGGCCTGCCGCGACGGCGCGGGCGAACTGGTGCCCTATACCTACGACTACGCGGCGTTCGGTCGCGACATGGGGGGAGCCGCAATGGAATTGCGGCTGCACCTCACGCCGTCGAGGCCGCCCGTGCCCGTCGGCGGGTCTGTCTACGACGGCAAGATCGTCGCATGTCTGCAGGACGACACGTACTCGTTCTTCCAGACCGGCACGCAGATGGCCGGAACGCTGCGCTGGGGTGACGTGGCCGAAGACGTGGTCGGCGACTCGGGCCACATCGATCGACAGTGGTTCCCGCGCTACGCGGGCGGTGGCGCCACCGATGGTGACCCTCGCGGCCAGGCTCACGAATGGCACACCATCAGCCTCGACAACGGCGTCGACCTCAGCGTGTGGCGGCAGTTCGACCGCCGCATCGGCAACGCGCTGGTGCCCTTCACCGGGATCACCACGACGTATGCCGACGGAACCCCGCCCGAGTGCGTCGAGGACCTCGAAGTCGAGACGACCAGTTATGTGCGCTGGCCCAACGAGATTCGCAGCCTGATGCGGCCGCCGGCCAAACCCAGGTACCTGCCCGAACGGCACACCATCAGGTCCGCCGCGCTCGACCTGAAGCTGACGGGTGAGCCGCTAGTGACCGCACCTGCCCACGCCTTGCCGATCGAGTACCTGGAAGGTCCATACCGGTATCACGGCACCATGCGCGGTCGCCCCGTCACCGGCGTAGCGCTCTACGAGGCCACCAACGCGATGTATCGCGATTGGGAGCTGCTCGACGTGCTCGCCACCCAAATCGCAGCCGGCGGATCAGAATCCGAAGCTCTGAGCGCGGCGCTCGACGCGGCCCGCGTACACCTTGCGCGCCACGACGACCAGGCCACGCTGGATCAGCTGGATCGCCAAGTGCGACCGCTGCTTACGGCATTGCCCGAGTCGGCTGCCGGTGAGCTGCTCGAGATTCTCGACGGCCTCTGCGACGCGGTGCGCACCGGCGTGAAGTAGCTGAGCCGCCCTGCACCAGCGACATCAACTGGGCTGCAACAGGATCGGCAGCTTGACGGTCTCCCGCAGCAGTGTCGACGCGCCCATCTGGACACCGTCGAGCACCTGGTAGTGGGGCCAGCGGCGCAACACCTCGGTGAACACGACTCTGGCCTCCAACCTGGCCAACTGTGCGCCGAGACAGAAGTGTTCGCCGATGCCGAAGGCAAGATGCGGGTTCGGCGACCGCGTCACGTCGAACTCGCCTGCGTCCGAACCGAACACCGCTTCATCCCGGTTCGCCGCGGCGTACAACATCACCAGATACGCGTCGGCGTCGACGTCGGTGCCGCCGAGCGTCACAGGGCACGTGGTGGTGCGCGCCATGGCGATGATCGGAGTGATCCAGCGCAGCATCTCCTCGACCGCCGTGGGGATCAGCGATTCTCGCTCGACAAGCGCCGCCCGCTGCTCGGGGTGTTCCGCCAACGCGACGAGGCCACCGCTGACGAGGTGCCGCGTCGTCTCGTTGCCCGCCACCAGCAGGCTCATGCAGAACCCGAGTTGCTCGGCCCTGCTCAGCTCGGCGTCGGCGAGGATCGCGGTGAGCAGATCCTCCGGAGGGTTCGATTCGGCTGCCCGCGCATCGAGTTTGGCGTTGAAGTACGTGAAGAAGTCGATGGCGACCATGGCCCGCGGGTCGGTCGGATCGGTTGCGGCGATGGCGATCGCGTCCGACCAGATCCGGAACGTCGGCAGGTCCTCGGCGGGCACGCCGAGCATGTGCGCGATCATCAGGATCGGCACCGGCGCGCTGACGGCGTCCACGGCGTCGATCGGAACCGTCGGATCGATCGCGTCGAGTACCTCGGCCACGATCCGCTCGACAACCGGCTCGAGTTGCGCGACCCTGCGCACCGTGAAACCCCGGTTGACGATGCGCCGCATCGCGACGTGGCGCGGCGGGTCGACGTAGAGGATGGACTCCGCACCGGTCACCGTCCGCTTGAGATCGCCGATCAGCACGCCCTTGGCCGAGCTGTACGTGCCGGAGTCCTTGCTCATCGCGACGATCTGCTCATGTCCCGACACCGCCCAGAATCCGGCCTCGGGCACCATCGCGACGGGGCAGCTGCGCCGCAGCTGTGCCAGCTCGTCATCCGGGCCGCGCTCCCAGAACTCCGGATCTCCGACATTCGGAACCACCATCGGTGCCCTCTTCCTCACTTCATGAATCCCGCGTCAACGGTATAACTTACGGTAAGCCGGTGCAGTCGCATTCGAGCGACTGCCCGGGTAGGGTCAGCGCTCGGGTAGTCCGGCGGCGGCACGCAACTGCTTGCGTGCAGCCGCGCGGTCGTCGTCGGGGAACATGTAGTGACTCAACGCCGTTCGCGCAATCGCGCCCGCCAGGTCGCGGGGTGCCAACGCCTTGTCGATGCCACCCTCGCGAGCGCAGTGCTGCAGCACGACCATGAGCCCGTCGGTCATCATGGGCAGCGCCTGCGCCATCTGTTCCTGCGCGAAACCCGGCTCGAGGTCGAGCACCCGGCCCGGCGGCCGCTCGCCGACGAAGGCCGCGACCACATCGACCGCGGCTTCCAGCCGCGCGATCCCCCGTCCGGAACACCAGCCTGCGGGCCGCGTCGAGGATCCGATCGGTCAGATCCCCGTGATCTGATCCGGATCGGCGTGGTTCGGAAATCGACACGACGGCAGCCCCTAAGTTCCAGCCCGGAGGTTACCGGACTCGGTGCAGTCGTCCGAGCCCGCGAAGCCACGGAATCCGCAGGCGCAGCCCGTCGTCGAAGGACATGGGCTCGTAGCCGAGGCGGCGGAGCCCGGATTCACGACGAGTCGTGGAGGCCGGCCTCGCCGCGGGCGCGCGGGGCTCAGATGAAGTCTGAGCCGCCGTCCACGTTGACCGTCGCCCCGGTGACGTAGCCGTTCCGTCGCGACGCCAGATAGGTGGTGATGGACGCGATCTCCTCGGGCAAGCCGGCACGGCCGAGGTCGCACGGCTGATGAAAGTTGTCGTCGATCCACTTCATCACGTCCACCGGGTTGGTCGCATCCAAGCCGTCGGCGGCGAGGATGTCCTTGAGGTTCTCCGTGAAACTGGCGGTCACGATGGTGCCCGGGCACACGCAGTTAACCAGAATCCCGTCCTTGGCAAGGCTTTTCGAAAGATTCTTGGTGACGCTGCTCAACGCCGCCTTCGATGCGGTATATGCGACGATGCGCGGGTTCTGCCGCTGGATGGAATGCGCGGACAGGGTGACGATGCGCGCCCAGTCCGCCGCTCGCAGCATCGGCAGCGCCGCACGGATCGACCGCACCCCGGACATGGTCCCCAGTGCGAACGCGGCGTGCCAGTCCGCGTCGCTCATCTCCTCGAAGTAGCCGTCGCCCGGCCCGATGGTGTGCACCAGACTGTTCAGCGCACCCCATCGCTCCCGCACCTCGTCGAAACCGGCCGCGATGGACGCACCGTCGGTCATGTCCACGCTGATCCCCACGGCATCGGCAGCGCCCGCCGCCAGCAACGACTCAGTGGCGTCATCGAGTGCGTCCCGACCCCTCGCCATCACCGCGACACGGGCGCCGTCGGCGGCCAGAGTCTCGGCGATCGCCAGCCCCATCCCCTTGGTTCCTCCGGTGACCACTGCGGCCGCGCCTGCCAAACCAAGGTCCATGCTCTCCCTCATCCGTTGAACGCTTCCGCCTGGATGCGTTGTTCTGCAATACTTCTGGTGGTTACGGTCGTGCTGGTCGCACTTCGCCGAGCACCGCGGTGATGGTTTCGTCGGCCACCCCGAGGCCGCGCAGGCAGAACCGCTGCACGCGTCCCCGGAGTTCGCTCAGGTCGCAGCCCGCGGCGGCCCACTGGCGTTCGACGTTCGACCACACGACTCCCTGTATCGACAGGGCCTCGTGGTCTGGATCGACGCCGCTGAACAAGCCGAGTTCGGTTCCGAGGGCCAGCTGTTCGACGAGGGGGCGCAACATTTCGCGATAGGCCGGCCCGACCAGTTCGGGCGCCGCAAACATCTGTGACTGTGCCTCCAGCGACATCTTCCGCAGATCCGACTGGATCTCGTCGTTGAAGGCCAGGTCCAACCGGCCGTCGATCCACGCCGCCACGGCACGCACCGGATCCGCAGTGGCGTCCATCCCCTCCCTAAGCCGCAGCATTTCGCCGCGCGCCAGCTCCAGGAACAGGGCCGATACCAGCTGGTCCCTCGAGTCGAAGTGGCGGTAGAACGCCCGCGTACTCAGCTGTGCCCGGCTGAGCACCTGGGCGATGCTCAACGCGCTCACTCCCTCTTCACGCACGAGCGTCGAGGCGGCCGACAGGATCGCGACACGTATCCGTGGGTCGGGCTCGAGCTTCTTGCGCCCGCCCGTGTTACCGCTGTCCATCGCGAATCCTGCCCAGCTGCCCAAGTTCCGGTCAGGCCGAAGCGTCGTAGGTGGCGAGATAGTCGGTGAAGGCCTCCCGCACCTGTCCTTCGGTCAGCCCGAAGTCGGCCAACTCGTAGGTGTGCGTGCCGCGCTGGCCGGGCTTGTGCCCATCGGCCCACTCCTGCACCTTCGCTCGCGCTGCATCGGTGAATTCAAGGCCCAGCTTCTCGTAACTTTCGGCCACGGTCTTGACCGAATCGGTCTGCAGGTCCGCGAACGAGACGTCGACGAAGCGGTCGTCGCCGAACTCCTTGCGGAACTCCATCGCGCGCCCGATGCCCTTGGCCCACCAGGCCAGCTGCTCGGCGCCCAGTTCGTGCGGGTCCTTGCGATCGCTGCTCCAGCTGCGAATGTAGGAGATCAGACTGCACACCGACCCCAGCACCTTCGCCGGATCACGGTGGCTCCAGAGGAATTTGGCGTTGGGGTACACCTCGACGAAGGCGTCGAGGGCGAACATGTGCACCGGTGTGCGCAGGTGCCAGAGATTGGGTTTGCAGTGCCACTGCAGCAGTTTGAGCACCTGCTGGTGATACTCGTACGTCTCGCGCATGTCGGTTTCGAGCAGCCACTCGATGTAGCTGGGTACCCGTACCACGCCGTCGAAGTGATAGGTCCGGAAGCTCATGCCCATCAGATCCTGGCATTCGGTCGCGGCTTCGGGCTCCGAGGAGTTCATCGCCTGGAAGTCCGGGAACATCTGGTCGATCATCGCGATGCCCTCGGCGGCCTGCGCGATCCGCGGGTCGGTGTACTGCGTGGCGGCCTCCGGCGGCGGGGTGGGGGCCTGAGACTCCCAGGTGCGCAGCGACCGGAACTGGGGATCATTGGCGATCAGCTGGCCCAATGCCGTTGTGCCGGTGCGCGGTAGCCCGAGGATGACCACCGGACCCTCGACGACCTCGTCGGCGATCTCCGGATGCTGCTTGTAGGTGTCGATGATCTTGAGCCGCTGGATGAGGGCGTTGCTGATGGTGGCGTGCTGGATCACGTTGCCCAGGTCGTTGAGGTCGGCCTCGTGGTTCAACCCGTCGACGGTGCGCTCGAGTCCCTCGCGATAGTAGGACGAGCCGAAGTCGTCCAGGCCGGTGGCCGCGCGGGCGCCTGCTTCGAGTTCGTCGGCGGAGAAGCTCATCTGTAGAACCTTTCGTGTACTGCGCGACGGCGCGCTGCGACGACCTTGGCCCGCTCTTCGGGGGTGGTCATCGTGGTCTCGGGTGGCAGCGCCGAACGCAATTCGTCGACCTTCACGACACGCGTACTCGGCACGGGCGCGGTTTCCGTTCGGACACAACGCAAGAGCATGGCGCCGTTGCTGTGCCCCGCGGTGTCGAGCCAGTTCGCCACTCCCGGATCCTTTGCGGCGAGCACGAAGCGCACCTTGCCGTCGGGATCGATCACCGCCTGGTGTCCGTTGAGGCTGGACTGGTGCCGTCCGTAATGTATGGTCTCCAGCCACGGATTTCCCAGCGAGATGCTCCAGTAGATGCCCTTGGGCGGTTCGAACTCGAGCACCAGCGCTTCGCCGGGTTCGAGCTCGAATCGCCCGATGACGGGCCGATTCTCGGCGGCCGCACCCATCGAGGACATGTCCATCGGCGGCACGAAGTCGTTGGCCTGTGGCATGGCGCCGAAGTCGAGGAAGAACTTCAGGTTGTCGTAGACGAACTCGCCCAATGCGTGCAGCTGTCGCGCCACCGAGACGTCGAGCTCTACCGAGCGATCCTTCGGCTCGACCTCGTCGCCGACGCGTTCGATCTTCAACGCCGCGGGTTCCTCGGTGTCCCAGTCGTAGAGGAAGTTTCGGACCGTCAGCGTGGGATGATCCCCCGCCAGTTTGAGCCAGTTGCCTTCGTGTTCGTCGGCCGAAAGGATCGCTTCGAAGTTGCCGTCGGAATCCACCTCGAGCTCGTCGACGAGCCGATTGGTGACCGCGGCCATCCCGTCCATCGTCTGCAGGCCGACGTAGCGGGCCGTGCCCCGGTTTCCGAACAGGCGGTAGGTCTCGCCGACCCGGAAACTGGCGTTCATGTAGACGCAGTCCGGGCACTCCAGCCCCCAGGTGACGATGTCGTCCATGCTGGCGCGATTGACCGCGAGTATCGGATCGGGATCGACGCGCAAGGCCATGTCGATCCCGACGGCGAGCAACACCATCAGGTGGCGCATGCCCGAGGCGAAGTCGACCCGGTTCTTGTTCACGGGCGTGGACACGACGAGTTCCTGGGCGGCGGTCAAGCGCTCCTGCAAGTGGGCAAAGGCCGCCACGAGTTCCGGATCCCGACCGTCGCCTCCCGACAGCGCAAACTCTGCGATCGAGTGCGGTAGCCACGCCATCGGGTTTTTCCACGCCGTCGGCGACTGCTCTTCGGCCACGGTTCCTCCGTCTACGAATGCGCGAATCAAGTTTTGAAAACACCGTTTTCAATTGCTCCGACTCGGAGCATCACACCGAAGGCGGCCGATGTCAACGAGCGGCCATCGCGTGCATCTCGTGGCGACCGGCAGGGCCAGCCATCGGCGCGGAGGCAGCAACCCGGCGAAATCGCTAAGCTGGCGCCTTCCCCACCAGGAGGCCAGATGTCCGCTGACGTGACACCCGCGCCGCCCCCGACAGCGCCCAAATCCGCAGGTCACATCCGGCTGACCTCGCACAGCGGCGGTCACGGCGCTCCCGTGCTCCGCTGGGATGCCCCCACCGCGGCCGAACGGGGCGCCGTCGTCGGCACCACCACCACCCGCGCGCACCGCAACGTGATCGGCACGCACAGCGGGTCGTACGGCGTCTACCGCGCACTGGCGGTGGCCGCGGGCACCTTGAGCCGCGAACATCGGGCGGATCTGACCAACACCGCGCCGACCGACGTCGTCGGCCCTCACCCGCAATGGAGTGAACCCGGCAAGATCACCAGCCTGGATCCGTGGGGCGCGATGGTGGCCGAGGCGTTCGCCGCCGAGTTGGCCGCGGGTTACGACATCCGACCGACGATCGCCGTGACCAAGGCGCACGTCACCCTGCCCGAGGTGGCCGAGGCCATCGAGAAGGGCAGGCTGCGCCCGGACGGCCGGCTGCTGCTGGCCAGCGGCGCCGCGTTGGTCACGAAGGCGGCGATCGAGCCCGTCTGGTACCTGCCCGGCGTGGCGCAGCGGTTCGGCTGCAGCGAGACCGATCTTCGCCGCGCGCTGTTCGAGGAGACCGGCGGGATGTACCCCGAGCTCGTCACGCGCTCGGACCTCGAGGTGTTCCTTCCGCCGATCGGCGGCCAGACCGTCTACGTCTTCGGCGACGTGCACGACCTCGCCGACCCGTCGGTGGAGTTGACCGCACGCGTACACGACGAGTGCAACGGCTCCGACGTCTTCGGCTCGGACATCTGCACGTGCCGGCCCTATCTCACGCACGCCATCGAGGAGTGCATCCTCGGCGCGCAACGTGGCGGGGTCGGCCTGGTGGCCTACTCCCGCAAGGAGGGCCGCGCACTAGGCGAGGTGACGAAGTTCCTGGTGTACAACGCCCGCAAGCGCCAGGAGGGCGGTGACACCGCCGCCGAGTACTTCGCCCGCACGGAATGTGTTGCGGGAGTGCAGGACATGCGCTTCCAGGAGTTGATGCCCGACGTGCTGCACTGGCTCGGCATCCGCAAGATCCACCGGCTGGTCTCCATGAGCAACATGAAGTACGACGCCATCACGGGGTCGGGCATCGAGGTCGGCGAGCGCGTCAACATTCCCGACGAACTCATCCCGCCCGACGCACGCGTCGAGATCGACGCCAAGATGGCCGCGGGCTACTTCACCCCGGGGCCGGTGCCCGACGCGCTCGAGTTGAAGAAGGCCAAGGGCCGAGGGCTGGACTGATGAAGGCCGCCACCTCCACCGCCACCGCCCAGGCCGACGGTGCCGCCGCGGCGCTGCGGAGCACGGCGGCGGTGCGCGAGCGCGCGCGCTACCTGCACCGACCGCGCCCGTCGCGGCGAGTCCCGCTGGTTCACCGTGGATGACGCCGCCCTGGAGCGCGCCGCGGACGAGGTCGCCGAGACCACCCGCGCGCGGTTCCCCGACCTGAACATTCCGTTCCACAGCCGGTGGCGGCACTTCGAAGCCGGCGGCGTCGACCGCAGCGCCGACCTCGACGTGCACGCCATGATCGACCTGGCGGTCGTCAGCGTGCTGCTCGACGCCGGGGCTGGTCCGGACTGGCACTACGACGAGGCGCAGAGCCGCCAGCGGTTCACCCGCTCCGAGGGGCTGGGCGTCGCGAGCTGGCACGCGTTCAGCGGCGGGGTGTTCTCCAGCGACCCGGCGACGCCCCGGCAAGCCGACGCCGCCGGGCTGCGTCGCCTCGACCTCGACCGCCTGGCCGACGCATTTCAGGTCGGGCGAGCGAATCCGTTGGTGGGCTTGGCCGGTCGGGTGGCGGTGCTGCACCGGCTCGGTGACGCGTTGGCGGCGGCGCCCGAGGTCTTCGGCTCGGACGGCCGCCCAGGGGGCCTGTTCGACGTCGTCGTCGCGAAGCCAGGGCCCGTGACGGCGTCGGACCTGCTGTCCCACGTGCTGACCTCCTTCGCGTCGATCTGGCCCTCGCGCAACGTGATCGGCGACGAGCCGGTCGGCGACTGCTGGCGCCATGCGGCCGTACCCGGCCCGGGCCTGACGGCGGGGTGGGTGCCGTTTCACAAGCTGTCGCAGTGGTTGACGTACTCGCTGCTCGAACCCTTCGGTAGGGCCGGAGTTCACGTCGCCGACCTCGATGCACTAACCGGGCTGCCCGAATACCGCAACGGCGGACTGCTACTCGACACCGGGGCCCTGGTGTTGCGTGACCCCGACTTCGCCGACAGGACGTGGGCGGTGGGCGACGAACTCGTCGTCGAGTGGCGCGCCTTGACGGTGACCCTGCTCGACGAGTTGGCTCCCATGGTGCGCGCCCGGCTGGGCGTCGACGAGCATCGAATGCCGTTGGCGTGCGTGCTCGAAGGCGGAACGTGGGCAGCGGGTCGCGCGCTCGCGCAGCGCCTGCGCGGCGGGCTTCCCCCATTGTCCATCGACAGCGACGGGACGGTGTTCTGACCGATGGGCACGGTTCACCTGGTCGACCACCCACTCGTGCAGCACAAGCTGACGTTGATGCGCCGAAAGGATGCCTCCACGAACAGCTTTCGTCAGCTGCTTCACGAGGTCTCGGCGTTGATGGCCTACGAGGTGCTACGCGACATCCCGATGCACGAGATCGACGTCGAGACACCTCTCGAGCGCACGGTCGGCATGGTCATCGACGGCAAGAAGCTGGTCTTCGCGTCCATCCTCCGTGCGGGCGCTGGCATCCTCGACGGCATGCTCACCGTCGTGCCCGGTGCGCGCGTCGGCCACATCGGCCTCTACCGCGACCCCAAGACACTCGGCGCAGTCGAGTACTACTACAAGATGCCCGGCGAGTTGCACGAACGCGACGTCGTCGTGGTCGACCCGATGCTGGCGACCGGCAACTCCGCGGTGGCCGCGGTGGAGCGACTCAAGGAGTCCCGCCCCAAGTCGATCAAGTACGTCTGCCTGCTGACGTGCCCAGAAGGTCTGGCCGCCATGGACGACGCGCATCCCGACGTGCCGATCTACACCGCCGCCATCGACCGTGAACTCGACGAGCACGGCTACATCCTGCCCGGGCTCGGCGATGCGGGCGACCGCATCTTCGGCACCAAGTGAACGGCCGTCAGGCGCGGGCCTTCCGCTCCAGGTGAAGCTCCAAAAGCTTGGGCCGCAACAGTTTTCCCGCACCGTTCAGTGGTAGCTCGCTCACGTCGTACCAGTACGCGGGCACCTTGAAGCCGGCCAACTGGGCGCGGACGAAACGGGCCAGTTCGTCGTGATCGGTTCGCCGGGACGGCTCGGCGGCCACGATGAATGCGGCCAGGGTCTCCCCCAGCCGCGGGTCGGGCACGCCGACCACGCCTGCGGCGCCGACGCCGGAGTGCTCGACGAGCACGTGCTCGACCTCCAACGGGTAGACGTTCTCACCGCCGCGCACGACCATGTCGTTGCGCCGCCCCGACAACCGCAGGTAACCCTCTTCATCGACCGCGCCCACGTCGCCGGTGTGCAACCAGCCGTCCGCGCCGTGTACCGACAGGTGGGCTGCAGCCGCCAGCACCTCGCCCGTGCCCCCCTCATCGGGGTCGTCGATCCGCAACGCAAGTCCCGGCGCCGCCCGGCCCACGGTGTCCAACAGGTCGGGCCGCCCCGCCGCGGCACGTGCGTGGTCATCGACGCCGAGCGTGGTGATCGGGCTGCCCTCGGTCTGTCCGAAGATGCTGACGAGGCCGACGGCCGGCAAGGTGTGAAGCACTCGCCGCAGCGTCTCCGGACTCATCGGCGCCGCGCCGTAGATCAAGGTCCGCAGCGGCACCGCGTCGAGCACGTGCTGGGCGAGCAACATCTCGATCATCGTCGGCACCAACAGACAGTGCGTCGCCCCGGCGTCGCGCAATCCACGCCACCAGTCGACCGAGAACTGGGCGGTTGGTAGCACCGCGGCGCCGACCGACAGCGCTGTCAGCACGTTGCCGAGGCCTGCGATGTGATGCAGCGGCGACCCGGTCGCGTACCGGTGATCGGCACCGAGCCCGATCACGTTGGCCGACACCGCAACCCGGGCCGTCAGCACGTCCTCCGGGAACGGGACACGCTTCGGCTCACCCGTGGTGCCCGAGGTGTGCAGCAGGAACGCCGCGTCGCCGCGCGCCTGTGGGAGCGGTGCGGACGACTGACGCAGCTCCGGGACGAGCTCGACTCGCGCACCGCACAGCGCTGCGGCCGCGACCGCCGCGTCGCGCGAACGGGATTCGGCGACGATGACACGCGCTCCGATGGCTCGCACCATCCGCGCCAACTCCGCTGCGGTCAACCGTGGACCCATCGGGGCGATGGGGCGGTTCGCGGCGGCACCGCCGAGCAGGAGTGCCAGCGCGTCGGCGTTGGTGCTCAACAGTGCGGGCACCGGGGCACCGGGGGTTGGTTCGACGCCCGCCAACCACTCGGCGGCGAATGTCGCCTGGCCGATCAGCCTGCGGCCCGTGACCGGGCCCGATTCGTCCGACACCGCCAATCGGTCGCTGGCGGAGTGAAGCGCCCACACGTCATCGAGCCAGGCCACCAGGGCACCGTACCCCCGTGCCAGGATGTGGCCACGACAGTGGTTCTGGTACACGGCAATCCGGAGACAGACGCGGACGATCGCGACGATCTTTATTAGGACGAACCAAAATTCGAACGCGCCGTAGACTCTTGACGCGATGTCCGACAACCCACTGCTGACCAGCCTGCTCGCTGCCGTCGGCGCCACACCCGACGACGTGCCGCTCCGCCTGCACGTCGCCGAGCTGCTCGCCGACGCCGGCCGCCTGCCCGACGCACTCGCACAGTGTTCGGAGGCGCTGCAGCGGGCGCCGGGTGACGCCGCTGCCCTGGCGCTGCTGCAGCGCCTCACCGCGGAGTTGTCCGGCGGCCCCGCGGCGGATCAGCCCGACTCGGAGACCGCATCCGGCAAGGCCGCGTTCGACTGGGCCCGGGCCGAGGACCAGGTGGCCGACGTGGAGCTCCCGGAGGCGGTGCTCGGCCACGACGAAACCCCCATCCCCGTCGTCGAGGACATCGAGCGGCCGTCGGTCCGGCTCGCCGACGTCGGCGGCATGGAGCAGGTGAAGGAGCGCCTCGAGCTGACCTTTCTCGGGCCCATGCGCAACCCGGAACTCGCGAAGGCCTACGGCGCGAACATGTCCGGAGGCCTGCTGCTGTACGGACCGCCCGGATGTGGCAAGACGTTCATCGCCCGCGCGATCGCAGGCGAGCTCGGCGCCCGCTTCTACCCCGTCGGCATCGCCGACGTGCTCGACATGTGGGCGGGGCGCAGCGAGCGCAATCTCGCCGAGGTCTTCGCCGCTGCCCGCCGCAACGCCCCCTGCGTGCTGTTCTTCGACGAGCTGGACGCACTCGGCCAGAAGCGGAGCAACCTGCAGTTCTCGTCGAGCCTGCGCAACACCGTCAACCAGCTGCTCGCGGAACTCGACTCCTTCGCAGGCGACAACGACGGCGTCTTCGTGTTGGGCGCCACCAACCACCCGTGGGACATCGACTCCGCGCTGCGGCGTCCCGGCCGCTTCGACCGGATGCTGTTGGTGCTGCCGCCGGACGCCGCGGCCCGCCAAGCCATCCTGCGCTACCACCTGCGCGACCGGCCCGCAGCCGACGTGGACGTCGCGCAGCTCGCCAAGATCACCGAACACTATTCGGGGGCCGATCTGGCGCACGTCGTGTCCACCGCCGCCGAACGTGCGCTTGCGGCGTCGATGCGGTCGAGCAGGTTGGTGCCGCTGACCACCAAGGACGTCGAAGCCGCCGCGCGGGAGGTGCAGCCGAGCACCGGGCCGTGGTTCGTCACGGCTCGCAACGTCGTCACCTTCGCCAACACCGACGGAAGCTACGACGACCTCGCCGCGTACCTGCGCCGCCACAAGCGGCTCTAGCGCCGAGCGCTTTCACCGCCCACGACGGATCCACTCTGCGGCAAGGCGTTCCGGCCCGGAGCGGCGCTGAGCGAATATCGGTGGTGCCCCAGAAGATCGTGAAGCTACGCTTCGCCCATGGCCGACCCCTCCGCGATCGAGCGGATCGACAACCTGCGCGTCATCGGCCGGTCGTCCGACGCCGAACGCATGATCCGGACCGCGCTCGCCGAAGAGCCCCAGGACGGCCAGCTGCTGTGGCGGCTCGCCGCAGTGCTGCTCAACAGCAAGCGCTACGACGAGGGACTGGCCGCGGCCCAGGCGGCCGTCGCGGCTGACCCGTCGAACCCGAACGCGCACCGCGTGCTCGGTCTGCTGCTCGCCGAGACGGGTGCCGGCAGCCAGGCCGTGCATGCCGCGTACACCGCCGTCACCCTGGCCCCCCACCACGCACACACGGTCGTGGCGTACTCCTACGTGCTGAGCCGCGCCAACCGCTACGAAGAGGCGGCCGAGGTGGCGCGGCGGGCCGTCGAACTCGCACCGCACGACACCGATGCACACGCGCAGGTCGGCGACATCGCGATGCACACGGGCGATCACGAGGCGGCGCGCCGCGCGTACGAGGAAGTGCTGCGCCTCGATCCCGAACACGCCGCCGCGCGCCGCGCGCTCGCAGGCGTTGATCACGTCAGTCGCCGCCAGCGAAAGGCGCTGCACGGACTAGTGGCTGCAGGTCGGATGGACCCGAATCTCGAGGATCTCCTGCCGTTGGTCGCCGCGGTGCTGTGGCAACTCAACTGGCAGATGCGCATCGGCTACTTCGTGGCGCTGTTTCCGGTGCGATCCGTGATCACGAAAGGCCATCCGGGTCCCTCGGAGATCCGGACCGTCGGCGTCGTCATGGTCGTCTTGGCGGTCGCCGCCGTCTGGTGGCACTTCCGCGGCCTACCGCGGGGCAGCGCCACGGTCCTGCGGGCGGCGCTGCGTCAGGACCGCTTCCTGACGCTGACGTACCTCGTCATGGCGCTCACGCTGGTCGTGTACGCGGTCATGGCCGTGACCGGATGGGCAGCAGTGGCGGCGCTCATCGTGCCGCTGGCGGTCGTGTTGGGCCTGCTGATCATCGGCAAGGCGATCGGGGACGCGATCAAGGGCCGATAGCCGTCACTTCAACGGCAGACCGGTGATCGCCCGTGCCATGACGAGTCGTTGAATCTCGCTGGTGCCCTCGAAGATGGTGAAGATCTTGGCGTCGCGGTGCATCCGCTCGACCGGGTAATCGCGCGTGTAGCCGTTGCCGCCGAGGATCTGGATGGCCTCGTCGGTCACGTAGACCGCGGTCTCGCTGGCCGCCAGCTTCGCCATGGACCCCTCGGCGTTGGTGAACGGCTTGTCGTTGCGGGCCATCCAGCCGGCCCGCCAAACCAGCAGCCGGGCGGAGTCGATCCTGGTCTTCATGTCGGCCAGTTTGAAGGCGATGGCCTGAAAGTCGCCGATCTTGCGCCCGAACTGCTCGCGCTGCTGCGCGTACTCCAGCGCGTACTCGTAGGCCGCGCGGGCCACGCCGAGCGCCATGGCGCCGACGGTGGGCCGGGTGCGTTCGAAGGTCTTCATCGCCGCCTGGCCCGCGGAGCTCTTGCCCTCGCGCGCCCGCGCGATGCGCTCGTCGTACTTGTCCTTGCCGCCGATCATGAGCCTGCCGGGGATCCGGACGTCGTCGAGCACCACCTCGGCGGTGTGGGAGGCGCGGATGCCGTGTTTCTTGAACTTCTGGCCCTGGCTGAAGCCCTTGGTGCCCGGCGGAATGATGAACGTGGCCTGACCGCGGGAGCCAAGGTCGGGGTCAACCGAGGCGACGACGATGTGCACCTCCGCGATGCCGCCGTTGGTCGCCCAGGTCTTCGTCCCGTTGATGACCCATTCGTCGGTCGCCTGCTCATAGCGGGCTCGGGTGATGATGGCGGCGACGTCCGACCCCGCGCCGGGTTCGGACGAGCAGAACGAGGCGAGCTTCGGATCGTCGATGGTGCCGAACATCTGGGGCAGCCATTCACCCATCTGTTCGGGCGTCCCCGTCGCGGCCAACGACGCCGCCGCCAGCCCGGTGCCCAGGATCGACAGCGCGATGCCCGCGTCGCCCCAGAACAGCTCCTCGAAGACGGCCAGCATGCCAAGTCCGCTGGGCTCGGCGGCCTGGGTGGCGAAGAGCTCCATCGAGTACAACCCGACCTTGGCCGCCTCCTGGATGATCGGCCACGGCGTTTCCTCGCGCTCGTCCCACTCCGCGGCCGCGGGGCGGACGACCTGCTCGGCGAAGTCGTGTACCCAGTCGCGAACCTGGATGACGTCGTCGGACAGTTCAAGTGAAAACGACATTGGCGACGGGTCCTTTCGGTGGTCCATTCGTGGCCCGGCAAACCGGGTCGGGCGCATGCGCGCAGCCGGAGGCAGCCATTCGGTGAACGAATGTACGCTGACGGGCTCGACGTCGTCCACTCGCCCCGCCGCTGTTCACGGGCATGACCCGACGAGACGCGACTGACGTTGTGGCACAGGGAATCTCGACCGGAGGCCCGATACGTCGGGCGATGCCCCAGCCCGACGGCGACGAACCGCCTCAGCGGTGCGCGGTGAGGCGGTTCGTCTTGTGGCTAGTCCACGCGGAGGTCCGGATGCCCGGCTTCCGACTCCCCTGCGACAGTAGGAATCCGGCCTGCCCACCGCCTGCCACCCGACTGGCAATGCGCTGCCCCAAGCGGCTCCGGCGTCGATGTTTCGGTTTGACGAATATTACGATTCGCCGTAATGATTGGGCACATGACCGCACTCCGTGCTCCTGGTCGCCGTCGTCGCGTTCCTAGCCTGCGCGAGCCTCGGCGGCGGCCTCTACGAGTTCCTCGTGCTCGACCCGATCTGGCCGAACCGCCCCGCGATCATTCAGCCCCTGCACGGCGGCGTGTCGCGCAGGCGGTTCTGGATTCCGATGCACACGCTCCTCGAACTGGTGCTCATCGCGGCGGTCGTCGTCACCTGGGGCGACCACGAGGTACGGGCCGCGATGCTCGTCACGCTGGGCAGTCACGCGGCGATGCGCATCTGGTCACTGGTCGACTTCGTGCCGAAGGCCGTCGCCTTCGAGAAAGCGGATCCCGCCACCATCGACCGGGCCGTCGCCGTGCAATGGACGCGACGCAGCCTGCTTCGGCTGCCGCTGGACGCGATCACGTGCGTCGGCGCGCTCACCGCGCTGGTGCTGGCCGCATGAGCGAGAAGCCTTCGCGGGCAGACCTTCTCGCGGCACTGCGCCGCGTCGGCCGCGATCACAGCGATGCGACGGTGCTCTTTCACTCCGCGCTCGCCGCCGAACTCGGCCTGCATCCCACCGATTACAAGGCGCTCGGCGTGGTGGACAGGCTCGGCCCGATGAGCGCGGGCGAACTGGGTCGTTACACCGGGCTGGCCGCGGCGTCGGTGACCAACCTCATCGACCGTCTCGAGGCCAAGGGCTACCTGCGCCGCGAGCCCGATCCAACCGACCGTCGGCGCGTGCTGCTGCACGCCGACGTCACCGAGGTCTCGGAAAACGAGTTCTTCGCGTCGTGGCAGCGTTCCACGGCTCGAATGTGGGAGCGTTACACCGACAGCGAACTGGCCGTCATCCTGGACTTTCTGGGCGATACCGCCGAACGGCTGCGCGCGCGGACCGAGGCGATCGCCACCAACGGGGTCAGGACGGCCACCAGACAGGAACGACGACATGCCGGACGCGCGGACTGAGCGACAGCGCTCGTCGGCGAACGGCCTCGCCCTTCGGTACGCGCTCGGGCTGACCTTCGCGCAACTCATCACGGCCGCGGAAGTCGCCGCCGTCGCGATCTCGTTGAGCAACCAGACCTCCGGTGCGACCAGGTCGCTGCTGACGCAGACCAACTTCGCGATCCTGATCGGCCTCGTCGTGGCGGCAACCATCGTGACCATCGTGGGCGCCTACTGGAACATCAGCCCGTCGCTGCGGTGGTTCGTCACGGGCGCGGAACCGAGCCCGCCTCAGCAGCGCGCCGCGACCAACATGGTCCGGCGCCAGACCTTCTTCCTGTTCGCGACGTGGGCGGTCAGCGGCGCGGTCGTGATCGCCGCGAACGTTCAGGGCGGCCTGAGTACGGCCGTGATGATCGTGGTCGCCGTGCTGTTCGGCGGCACGTCGAGCATCAGCACCGGTCTGCTGTTCGCCCAGCGGATCTACCGGCCGATCGTCGCCGCAGCGAACAAGGAGTTCACCAGCCGCGAGACCGCACCCGGCGTGGTCGCCCGGCTGGTGATGATGTGGTTCGTCAACAGCGCCCTCCCCAGCCTCTTCATCGCCCTCTTGGTCGTCGCGCATTCCTACGGGTGGTTCGTCCCGACAACGGCCTCGGTCGTGATACCCGTCGTCGTGATCACCGTGGTGTCGCTGGCCCTCGGGTGGCGCGCACTCATCCTGGTGGCCAGGTCGATATCCGATCCGATCAACGACGTCGTCCATGCGATGGCCGGGGTCGAGCGCGGCAAGTTGGGGCAAACCGTCGACGTGTACGAGCAGTCCGAGATCGGCCGCCTCCAACACGGTTTCAACCGCATGGTGGCCGGGCTGTCCGAACGCGACCGGCTCCGCGACCTCTTCGGCCGCCACGTCGGGCCAGACGTCGCACGGCTGGCCGTCGAGGCCGACGACGCCCGCCAGCGCGACGCGCGACGTCGCGATCCTGTTCATCGACCTCGCCGACTCGACGCAACTGGCCGCGAGCCGCACGCCGCAGGAAGTGGCCGACGTGCTCAACGCGTTCTTCCGCATCGTGGTGGACGCCGTCGACGAACGCCACGGATTGATCAACAAGTTTCAGGGCGACGCCGCGTTGGCCGTCTTCGGCGCCCCCGTCCAGACCGAAGGCGCCGCGACCGCGGCGCTCGAGACGGCCCGTGCGCTGAGCGCCGACCTGAAGACGTTGCCATCGGTCGACTTCGGGATCGGCGTGTCCGCAGGCGCGGTGTTCGCAGGCAACATCGGCGGCGAGAACCGCTACGAGTACACCGTGATCGGCGATCCCGTCAACGAGGCCGCCCGGCTGGCCGACACCGCCAAGTCGATGCCGGGGCGCACCGCGGCCTCGGGTGCCGCGATCTGCCGCGCCGACGACGCCGAACGGCGTCGGTGGACCAACGACGGGTCGGTGGTGCTGCGCGGGCGCACCGAAGCGACCCAAATCTCGGTCCCCCACCGCGAGAATGGCGACCATGACAGAGGTTGAGCCCTTCCGCATCGCCGTGCCCGACGACGTGCTGACCGACCTGCGCGCCCGGCTGTCCGCGACACGTTGGCCGGAGGCCGAGTGCGTCGACGACTGGAGCCAGGGCATGCCGTTGGCCTACACGCGAGAACTTGCGGGTTACTGGGCCACCGACTACGACTGGCGGGCGCGGGAGGCCGCACTGAACCGCTTCGATCAGTTCACCACCGAAATCGACGGCTTGCCAATCCATTTCATCCATCAGCGCTCGCCGCACCCCGACGCGTTCCCTCTGGTGATCACGCACGGCTGGCCCGGGTCGATCGTCGAGTTCAGCAAGGTGATCGAACCGTTGACCAACCCAACCGCGCACGGGGGCCGGGCCGAGGACGCCTTCCACGTGGTCTGCCCGTCGCTGCCCGGCTACGGATTCTCGGGCAAGCCCGCCGCGAGCGGATGGAACGTCGGGCGCATCGCACGGGCCTGGGAGACCTTGATGGTCCGGCTCGGATACGACCGCTACGGCGCCCAGGGCGGCGATTGGGGCAGTGCCGTCACCGCCGAGATCGGGCGCAACGTCGGGCACTGCGTCGCCATCCACACCAACTTTCCGATCGGGATCCCCCACCGACGAGGCCAAGAAGAATCCCACCGATGAGGACAAGGCCGCCTTTGCCGGGCTGAACCACTATCGAACTCAGGACAACGGCTACTTCAAGCAGCAGTCCACCAGACCGCAGACGGTCGGCTACGGGTTGGTCGACTCACCGACGGCCCAACTCGCGTGGATCGTCGAGAAGTTCTGGTCGTGGACCGACTGCGAAGGCCATCCCGAGAACGCGCTGCACCGAGACGAAATGCTGGACAACGTGACCGTGTACTGGGTCACCGGCACCGGCGCCTCGTCGGCCCGGTTGTACTGGGAGAGCATGGCGGCCTTCGGTTCTTCCGGAGGGCAGGAGCGAAGCGACTCGGGAAGCTCTTCCGGAGGGCAGGAGCGAAGCGACTCGGGAAGCGGCACAGGCCGTGTCGAACTCCCCACCGGCGTCGCGTCATTCCCCAAGGAGATCGGCCCCACCCCGCGGTCCTGGTGCGAGAAGAACTACCACATCACCCACTGGACGAAGATGCCGCGCGGCGGGCACTTCGCCGCGTTCGAACAACCGGAACTGTTCGTCGAGGACGTGCGGGCGTTCTTCGCGACGGTGCGCTGAGCCGCTCAGGTCCTCTCGAGCTGCTCGCGGTCGGGTCCCTCGCGACGCCGGACCCGCAGCACGAAGGCCGCCAAGGCCAATACGAGCACGACCCCGCCCAACACTCCGATCTCCACGATCGCGCGCGAGAACTCGGGCCCCTTCGCCAACAGCGTGGCTGCCTCCACGGACAGCACCACGATCTCCTTGATGCCCGCGAGGATTCCGACGATCAGGAACGGCTCGGCGACGATCTCGTGGGAACGCAGGCAGGCCCGCACCGCGTAGAGCAGTTCCACGAAGATGAAGATGAGCAGGAGTCCATCGAGGATTTCCAGCATGGTCGTCGACGCAGGTGCATTGCGAAGGCGCAGCATCGTGTTGAACTGCGACACCAGGAGTGCGACGGAGCCCGCGATGAGGACTACCGCGATCGCCCAGTACACCGCGTCCTCGACGGCACCCAGGACGCGGTCGGCCAGCCGCTGCCGTTCCTCTTCGTGCTCGGTCTCGTCCGTCGTCTCGGTATCGGCCATCAGTCGCTCCGGCGGTTGAGCCACCAGATCCGCGACGACAGTACGGTGGCGAAGGCGCACCACAGCGGATACAGCGCGAGCGGTGCCGCGGCCGGACCTCGCTCGGCGATGGACCTTCGAGTCAGGTCGGCGCTACTCGCGGTGAGTGCCGCGGCGGCGATGGCCGACGTACCGAGCAGTCGGCGGTTGAAGAACAGCCACGACCACGAGGCGTTGAGCACGAGGTTGAGCGCCAGCAGCGCGGAGTACGTGCGCGCGTGCCCGTCGGCGCCCCGCTCCTCCATGTCGTCGACGGTGCTCGCCGACACCGCCGCGATGTCGGCGTACAGCATCGGCCAAACGATGGGGAAAGCCTGGCGCGGCGGCTGAAAACCTGGCTTGCGCAGGTTCTCGTACCAAGCCGATTGGGCCGGCCGGCTGGCCAGGCCGCCGATCAGGGCGGTGGCCAGGACGCCGGTCGCGGTCTTGGCGAGGGTCGCGGGTCGCATACGGCTCCTTTCGAGCGTGCAGCGCGGTGTACCCGGGTTGGGCACGAGTCGAAACGGAGGCGCTCAGATGGACTTTCGCCTTACCGCCGCCGGCGCGCCAGTCGGTAGCCGCCGTAGAGCACCAGCGCCGCAAGGAAGTTGACGAAGTAGGCCACGTCGGCACCGTGCCACGACGCGGCGACGGGCCCCGTGAAGACGGTGGTGTTCATGAACGGGACGGCCACCCCGAAGGCCACCACGAACGTCATCAGCGCCACGACGGCGTCCGACCGCGTCGTGAGCTCCAACGCCGGGTTCACGGCGTCGCGCCCGCGGCGCCGGAACCACCAGTCCACGGCCACGATGGCGACGAAGCCGGGCACCCAGTAGCTGACCAGGAGCAGCAGGTTCTGGAACCGTGCCACGGTGTCGGCCGCGTGCAGCCACAAGATGAGGCCGAACGCCAGCACCGTCACGACCACCGACGAGAACGGGCGACGCACCCGCACGCCCAGGGTCTGCAGGGCCAGCGACCCGCTGTAGTCGTTCATCACTCCCGAACCGATGGATGCCATGGCGATGATCAACAGGGCCAGCCCGCCGAGGAACCCGCCGCCCATGACCGACCGCACGCCTTCGGCGGTCTGTTCGGACACCACTTCGCCCGCCGCGACACCGATGCCCTGCACGAAGACGTAGGCGGTGAGAATGCCCGTGAACGTGTAGGCGAACACGCCGACCTTCGACGACTTCGCGGGCAGGTACCGGCTGAAGTCGGACGCGTAGCTCGCCCACGACACCGCCAGGCTGAACGAGATCGTGACCATGAGCACGAAGCTGCCGACGAGGTCGGCGCCGTGGCTCGTCGGCGGCGTCACGACGTCGTGCCCGCCGACGAGCTTCACCGCGAACACCACGAACGTCACGAACAGCACCACCGTCAGAACGGCCTGAACGCGGTGGATGACCTCGTAGCCGAAGTAGCCGACGACCCCTTGGACGCCGAGCACGATCAGCACGGCGGCCCAGAAGGGGATGTCGAGCAGCAGCGCAAGGGCCTCGCCACCGAACAGGCCCACCAGTGCGTCCCACGCGATCGACGAAAGCCACTGCAAGGCGGCGGGCAGGAAGACGCCGCCCCCGAAGGCCATGCGGGAGGCGGGCAGCTGCGCGGTTCCCGTACGCGGCCCCCACGTCGACAGGTATCCCACGACGAGCGATCCGAGCACCGTCCCGAGGACCATCGCAAGCAGTCCGAGCCAGAATCCGAGTCCCAGCACGATCGCAATGGCTCCGGTGAAGACGCCCGTCATGTTGACCTGCGGCGCGAACCACACGGTGAACAACCTGCGGGGCGATCCGTACCGCCGGTCGCCGGGCACGGGCGCGATGCCGTGAGTCTCGACCGACAGGTCGCCCGGGCCGTTCGGGGTCCGGCCATGGAACGGCGGCGCCGTCAACGCACTGTCGGGATTCGGAGCCGGCTGCGTCCCCAGTGTCATGCGCCCATTCGATCACGGCACCACGGGCGAGGGGGAAATCAGGCGCGGAATCTGCGCTCCAGCAACCTTGAGGCTTCGGTTATCGATTGTTGAAATGTAACTTCGTTGCGGAATCGCTTGCGAAGGTGTCTGTCATCGGCGAAGGTTTATTTCATAGCGGGGGGCTGCGACGGGGCTTGTCCCTCATCGGCAGCCCGCCGCGAGCGATCGCGAAGGAGGTCTCGTCCTGGCCAGAACAGATTCCACAGCCATCGATGCCAAGGCCGAAGGAGGAGCAACCTCCGGCACGGGTCGTCCCGTCATCGAGATCGACCACGTCACCAAGCGCTTCGACGACTACGTCGCCGTCGACGACGCGGACTTCACCATCGCCGCGGGCGAGTTCTTCTCGATGCTCGGCCCGTCCGGCTGCGGCAAGACCACGACGCTGAGGATGATCGCGGGCTTCGAAACCCCGACGTCCGGCGCCATCAGGTTGGAGGGCGTCGACGTGTCGCGGGTGCCGCCCCACAAGCGCAACGTCAACACGGTCTTCCAGCACTACGCCCTGTTCCCGCACATGACGGTGTGGGACAACGTCGCCTACGGGCCGCGAAGCATGAAGAAGGACAAGGCCGAGGTCACGCGCCGGGTCGACGAAATCCTCGAGATCGTACGGCTCACCGACTTCGCCAAGCGCAAGCCCGCGCAGCTCTCTGGTGGCCAGCAGCAGCGCGTCGCGCTTGCCCGCGCCTTGGTGAACTACCCGAGTGCGCTGCTCCTCGACGAGCCGCTCGGCGCGCTGGACCTCAAGCTGCGCCACGCAATGCAGTTCGAGCTCAAGCGTATTCAGCGCGAGGTCGGCATCACGTTCATCTACGTGACGCACGACCAGGAGGAGGCGTTGACGATGAGTGACCGCATCGCGGTCATGAACGCGGGCAAGGTCGAGCAGATCGGCTCCCCCATCGAGATCTACGACAGCCCTTCGACGGTCTTCGTCGCGAGCTTCATCGGCCAGACCAACCTGTGGCACGGCAAGCAGACCGGGATGGCCGGCGGACTGGCCGAGCTCGCGGTGCTGGGCACCACGCTGCGGGCTCGACCTGGAGAGACCAAGATCGAGACGGGCGGCGAGGCCACCATGATGGTTCGGCCCGAACGCGTGCGGGTGACCATGGACGCCCCGTCGGGCGACGTCGTGACGGTCCCTGCCTCCGTCACCGACCTGACGTTCCAGGGCCCCGTGGTGCGACTGTCGCTGACGGCGGCCGACGGGTCCCCGATCGTGGCTCACGTCGGCGCCGAGGACGACCTTCCGCTGCTGCGTCCCGGCGATCAGGTGCACTTGAGCTGGGCCCCGGAGGCCTCGCTGGTGCTGCCCGCCGCCGACATCCCGACGACCGAAGATCTCGAGGAGATGCTCGACGACTCCTGATCGGATCGGACGTCCGAATTCGCCTGATTGCCAACCCCTACCGCGAATCTCACGAAAGGCATTGAAGCCATGGCCTCCCAGCACGACGGAGCGATCGACCCCCTGCTCCTCTCCCGACTCGGCGCCAGCCGCGCCAGCCGCAGGCGGTTCCTCGGGGGCGGCGCGGCGGCCGCGGCGGCCGCCATCCTCGGCCCGTCCTTCCTCGCCGCCTGCGGTTCCAAGAACGAGGCGGGGTCGACGTCGACGTCTAGCTCGGAGAGCGCAGGCCCGGCCACCGGCACACTGAGGGTCTCGAACTGGCCGTTGTACATGGCCGACGGTTGGGTCGCCGCGTTCCAGAAGGCGTCGGGGTTGACCGTGGACTACAAGGAAGACTTCAACGACAACGAACAGTGGTTCGCCAAGAACAAGGAGCCGCTGTCACGCAAGCAGGACATCGGCGCGGACCTGGTGGTGCCCACCCAGTTCATGGCCGCCCGCCTGATGCAACTGGGTTGGCTCAACGAGATCAGCGATTCCGCCGTGCCGAACAAGAAGAACCTGCGTCCCGACCTGCTGAACGCGGCGGTGGACCCTGGCCGCAAGTTCACGGCGCCCTACATGACCGGCATGGTCGGGCTGGCCTACAACAAGGCCGCGACCGGTCGTCCAATCAAGACGGTCGACGACTTGTGGGATCCGAAGTTCGCAGGCAAGGTCAGTCTGCTGTCCGACACCCAGGATGGGCTTGGACTGGTGATGCTCTCCCAGGGCAGCTCGATCGAGGACCCGACCACCGAGGGCGTGCAGAAGGCGGTCGACCTGATCAAGGAACAGAAGGACAAGGGCCAGATCCGTCGCTTCACCGGCAACGACTACGGGGACGACCTCAGCAGTGGCAACGTCGCCATCGCCCAGGCCTACTCCGGAGACGTGGTGCAGTTGCAGGCCGACAACCCCGACCTTGAGTTCGTCGTTCCCGAGTCTGGCGGCACGTGGTTCATCGACACCCAGGTGATCCCCTACACCACGCAGAACCAGAAGGCGGCCGAGGCGTGGATCGACTACCTCTACGACCGCGCCAACTATGCAAGGCTCGTCGTCGGGGTGCAGTACGTGCCCGTCCTGTCCGACATGACCGACGAACTGAACAAGGTCGATCCAAAAGTGGGGTCCAACCCGCTGATCAACCCACCGCAGGCGACGCTGGACAAGCTCAAGTCCTGGAAGGCACCGCTGAGCGACGAGCAGACCCAGGAATTCAACAGCGCGTACGCCGCGGTCACCGGCGGCTGACCAGATGGCAGGTGTCGCCAGCAGCAGTCGGCAGCGGAGCAAGATCGCTCCGTACTTGATGATCCTGCCGGCGCTCGCGTACCTCGGAGTCTTCTTCGTGGTGCCGTTCTTCACGCTGCTCAAGACGTCGCTGTCCACCTCCGGTGGCTCGATCTACCTGCCCACGCTTAGCTTCGCGTGGAAGTTCGGCAACTACTCCCACGCGTTCAGCGCATACCAGGACCAGATCATCCGGACCTTCACCTACGCGTTGGTCGCAACCTTGCTGTGCCTGGTGCTGGCATTTCCGCTGGCCTACGTCATCGCCTTCAAGGCAGGCCGCTACAAGAATCTGATCCTCGGATTGGTGATCCTGCCGTTCTTCGTCACGTTCCTGATTCGCACGATCGCCTGGAAAACCATTCTGGCCGACGACGGTTGGGTGGTCACCGCGTTGGGCACGGTGGGCTTGCTGCCCAGTGAGGGCAGGTTGCTGTCGACCAGCTGGGCGGTCGTCGGCGGCCTGACCTACAACTGGATCATCTTCATGGTCCTGCCGCTGTATGTCAGCTTGGAGAAGATCGATCCTCGGCTGATCGAGGCCTCGAAAGACCTCTACTCGTCGAACAGGCGCAGTTTCACCAAGGTGATCCTGCCGTTGTCGATGCCGGGTGTTCTGGCGGGCAGCCTGTTGGTGTTCATCCCCGCATCGGGCGACTTCATCAATGCCGACTATCTAGGCAGCACCAAGACCACCATGATTGGCAATGTCGTTCAGAAACAGTTCCTGGTGGTCAAGGACTACCCCGCCGCCGCCGCGCTGAGCATGGTCTTGATGGCGATCATCCTCGTCGGCGTAATGCTTTACACCCGTGCGCTCGGCACGGAGGATCTGGTATGACCTCGCAAGGAATGCCCGTCGTGGTCGAGGCAGTGGAGCGGCCAGCCACGGAGCCCAAAACGATCAAGGGCAGCCCGAGATGGGGCGATCTGATACTGCGGGTCGTTGCGGGACTGGTGCTGCTTTATCTCTTCGTGCCGATCTTCGTGATCATCCTGTTCTCGTTCAACAACCCCCAGGGCAAGTTCAACTACACGTGGCAGGGCTTCACCCTCAACAATTGGGCGCACCCATTCAAGTACCCGGCATTGGCCGATGCGTTGAAGCTCAGCCTCAACGTGGCCGCCGTATCCACCGCCATCGCCGTGGTGTTGGGCTCATTGGTGGCCATAGCCCTGGTGCGCCAACGGTTCCGCGGGCAGAGCGCCGTGGACACGTTCCTCGTGATTCCACTGACGGCCCCGGAGGTCGTATTTGGCGCGGCGCTGCTGACTCTGTTCCTCGACCTCGGCTGGGCCGCAGGCTACGTCACGATCCTGATTGCGCACATCGCGTTCGAGATCAGCTTCATCGCGATGACCGTGCGGGCCCGGATGCGCGGGTTCGACTGGACGCTCGAGGACGCGTCGATGGACCTGGGGGCGAATCCGAGCCGCACGTTCTTCAAAGTGACGCTGCCACTGATCATTCCGGGCATCGTGGCCGCCGCGATGCTGTCGTTTGCGCTGTCACTCGACGACTTCATCATCACGTACTTCGTCAGCGGGTCGACCGTGACGTATCCGCTGTACGTGAACGCCGCCGTGAAGGCCGCTGTGCCGCCGCAGATCAATGTCCTGGCGACCGCGATCCTCGTCATCAGCCTGATTCTGCTCGCCGTAGGAACGCTCTACCGCCGCAAGCGAATCGATGTGTAGCTACCCGAGTCGCGCGGTTACCGAGACGCCACCATCGGCAGTTCTGCTGGCGACGGCGTGCGCCGTGCGGTCGGCTCCGTCGAGCCCGAGGAACACCAGCGGGGCGCCGTCCCCTAGGAAGTTGCGCCACCAGTTCTTCTTGTCGGGCATCGAGACCCCGATGATCACGGTGTCCCCCGAGCGCCGGTAGCCGACGGGGAGCTCGAACGTCTTCCCCGACTTGCGACCGTCGTATCGGATCACCACCAGCCCGCGCCTGACCAGCCGTCCGAGCAACGGTACGTCCATCAATTTGACTGCTAGGCCGTTGATTACCTGAACGAAGCGCGAGTCGGAGAATCCTGCTGCCATACCCCACCGTAGCGCGGCGTCAGCACACCTCGGCTGGCACCATCGGGGCCTTCCGCGCACCGCTGCGGGCGGCACCGATGCCTGCGGCGACCACCAGGCAGATCCCCACCAGCGCCGACGGTCCGGGTATCTGTGCGAGCACCACCAGACCGACCACCATCGCGAACGCCGGCTCCAGGGCCATCAGCGTGCCGAACGCCGCGGTAGTGAGCCTGCGCAGGGAGAGCATTTCGAGGGTGAACGGGAACACGGGCAGCAGCACGGCCAACCCGATTCCGAAGAGCAGGAGTTCGGGTGTCACCCGCGGCAGCACCACGGGACCCACCACCACGGTGGCCACCACCGCGGCGGTCGCCATCGACACCGCGAGCCCGTTGATGCCGTGCACGGCGTCGCCGACCTTCTGCGTCAACAGGATGTAGCAGCCCCAGCAGATCGCGGCGACGAGCGCGAAGCCGACACCGAGCCAGTCGACGGCACCTGCCCACGGGTGCGTCAGCAGCACGACACCGACCGCGGCGAGCCCCGGCCAGAGCAGCCGTTGCCTGCCCTTTCCAAGCAGCACGGCGACGCCCAGCGGGCCCAGGAACTCGATGGCGCTGGCCGTGCCAAGCGGAATGCGGGCGATTGCGGCCATGAACAAGAGCGTGATGCCCGACGTCACGACGCCGAGCAGGACGCATGTCAGGAACGTCGATCTGGTGAAGGCCGACGGTCGGGGCCGGACGATCAGCAACAGGATGATGCCCGCCCAGAACAAGCGGATCCAGGCGGCACCCTCGACGCCGAGTCGATCGACGAGACCCAGCGACAGCGCGAGTCCGACCTGCACGCTGACCATCGACGCCATCGCCATCGCGACGCCGATCCTGGTCTGTGTCGTGGTCACTCAAGCATTGAACGGCACCGAACCGTTCGCGTCCACGTGATTTTACTGGACATATCGTTCATCAATCGTGAACGATTGAGCGTCAGTGCGTGCGCGAAGGGAAGGGGTCGTTGGTGAAGTCGATCTGGACGTCGGGGTTGCTGATCGCCGTCACGACGCCCGTGCCGAACGCGCCGGCGCCGTCGAACAGGGTGGCCGACCCCACCGAGATGCCGTCGGCCGCCCAGTGCGAGTCGGCCTGCACGCCGATCCAGTCGTCCTGTGGCAGTCGCACCAACGCCACGGTCAGGTCGCCGTTGATGTACCCGATGCCCGCGGTGCCGAGGTTGGTCACCAGGCTGGTGCCCTCCGCAGCCATCACGGCGCGCACGAACGGGGTGACGGGGTGTCCTTCGACGATGTCGATGGTTCGGTTGACGGCGCGCTTGCGTGCGGCGTTCTGGTGGTCGGCGATCGCCCGGGTCCACCCGTTGCCGTCGCTGCTCATGCCGTCGCCCACGACTCGTCGAGGTCGTCAGGCACCGTGAAATCCGTTGTCGGAAACCATTCCTCGCCGCGCGGAGCAACCGACCGCCGGTACTGCACCAGCGTGGCCCGCGCCACGACGACGCCGTCCTGGACGACGTCGCACTCCGAATTGCGCACCCGGCGGCCGTCACGCACCAGACGGACCGGTGTCGCCGTCGGCACGCCACGCGCCCCCTTGAACAGGTCGACGGTCAGCCTGGCGGGCATGAAGTCCGGAAGTCCATACGCCTGCTCGAGCGTCCACGCGGCGAGCCCCACCACCGCCGGGCCGTTGAGATGATCTTCGCCCCAATGACTTTGCGCGAAACGGGTCGGCAGCACATGGCCCTCATCGGTCGGCACGAAGTGCACGGGACGCTCGGTCATCCCGGCATCGTCGCACATGGTCGAAACATGGCGGACGACGCGTTCGCCGAGCACGGTGGATGACGCCGTGGACACCCGACGCCTTCAACTGCTGCTCGCGCTGTCCCGGCTGGGCTCGATGCGCGCCGTCGCCGAGTCGTTCCACCTCACCACGTCGACGGTGTCTCAGCAGCTCGCCGCCCTGGCCAGGGATACGGGCACGCGGCTGATCGAGCCCGAGGGTCGGCGCGTGCGGCTCACCCCGGCGGGTCAACGGCTCGCCGATCACGCCGTCACGATCCTGGCCGCCGTCGATGCCGCCCGACTGGACCTCGACCCGGATGCGGAACCGGCAGGCACGCTGCGCGTCGGAGGGTTCGCGACGGGCGTTCGCGTGTCGCTGCTGCCCATTCTCACCGAACTGTCGGCACGGCACCCCGCGGTTAACGTCGTGATCAGCGAATACGAACCGATCGAGGCGTTCAGACAACTCGCCGACGACGACCTCGACCTCGCACTGACCTACGACTACAACCTGGCCCCCGCGTCGCCGGGCCCGGTGCTCGAGACCGTCCCGCTCTGGTGCGCCACGTGGGGGCTCGGCGTGCGCTCGGAGGCACCCGACGGGCCTGTCGACGTCGCCGATTACTCGCGCCACACGTGGATCGTCAACTCGCGCAACACCGCAGACGAGGACGCGGTCCGCACGTTGGCCTCGCTGGCGGGGTTCAGCCCGCGCATCGGGCACCAGATCGACAGCCTGGAACTCGTCGAGGACCTCATCCTCGCGGGGTACGGCGTCGGGCTACTGCCAATCGACCGGCCGACCGGGGTCGGCGTCAAGGTGCTGCCCCTCACCGGGCCAGAGGTCATTCTGACCGCTTACGCCGCGACGCGGGTCGGTCGTTCGACGTGGCCGCCGCTGAGGGTGGTATTGGACCGGTTGCGCCCGCCGCCGCGCGCACTGCCCCGCCACAGTTGGCCCCGGCCTGCCGCAGAACCGCGGGCCGGGGGCCGCGCCTGACGTAGGCGACGTGGGTCGCAGGCAGGTGGCCCGCCGTGGTCTGCTCGGCCGCGGCCGCGGGAAGCGAGGGCTTGCCAGGAGGGTTCGGCGGCGACCGATGGCCAGTCGCCGCCCGAAGCACAATCCCGCGATGGCGGCGTGGGGCCAGCCCGCAAGGCCGATTACCAGGATCAAAAAGCGGTGTCCACGCCGAACGGGACGAACGGGTTGGTGCCGAAGGTCACGTACGGGTTGGGGCCACTGGGGTACGGCACCAGCGCGGTACCGGGGGCGGAGTCCAGGGCTGGGTACGAATGCTCCTGCACGCTGGTGGGCGGCGTGATGTCGGTCGTATCCGCTGCCGCAGTGGGGGCGGCGGCGAGCGCGAGCGACCCACCGATCGTTCCGATGGCGCCGATCAGACACGCTGCGGCTGACTTCTTGATCTTCTTCACAGGTTTCCCTTTCCTTGCTGCGCCGGCACGCGTGGGCGGATTGTCCTGCGCTACAACGCTTCACCAAGGGATAGGCAGCCGGGTTACAACGGTGTCGACCGGATTGCGTGCGCACGGGCGCGACACCACCAACAAGGTCGAACGGCAGTCGGCGACCTACCCGGTGTCGGTGCACGAGCCGACGGCGAAAGTCCTTGGCACGACGCGAACTATCGGGGACCGACGACTCCTGCCCGATGTTCGTGACGTTCGACGGCGACCGCCAGACGAAACCCTACGATGCGCCGCCGTCCACCGACGAGCTGATCGACGTCGTCAAACCGTTCGTCCAGCCCTGATTTCGGAGCGCATGCACGAGTCCGTCAGGCGGCGTCGCTCTTGCGATCGGCGCGGCGACGGGTGTCGGTGGTCCAGAGGTGCCCGCAATCGCGGCACTGCAAGTGGACGACGGTGCCCTGGTTGCTCAACAGGTACTGCCACACCGTCACCGGGCGGTCACTGACCCGACGTCAGCGCCTGCAGCGCCCGGTATCGCTCGATCACCTCGGGCGTGGGGTCGGCGTCATACGACGTCGTCAGCCCGAACGTCCACGACGGGGGCGCGTCGGCACCCGACAGCGTCCACGCCGCCTGGCGCGCCGCCCCGAGCGCAACGTACTCGGCGGGCAGCGGCACGTGCACGGGCGTGCCGAGGATCGCAGGAGCGATGCGCCGCACCGCATCCGAGCGGGCGCCACCGCCGATCAGGATGACGCGGCCGACCTCGACGCCCTGGCCCCGTATCCGCTCCATGCAGTACGCCATCGAACAGAGCAGCCCCTCCACCGCCGCACGGGCGACGTTGGCCGGCTTGAGGTTTCGCGTCGTGATGCCGTGAAATGCGCCCGTCGCATCGGGCAGATTGGGCGACCGCTCCCCCTCGAAGTACGGCACCACCGTCAGGCCGTCCGCACCGACGCCTGCCGAAAGTGCGAGTCGGTCGAACTCGTCGAAGTCGACGCCGAGCATGGATGCGACGGCGGCGAGCACGGGCGCGCCGTTGAGCGTGCACACGAGCGGAAGCTGGCGTCCCGTCGCGTCGGCGAAGCCGGCGACCAGACCCGTTTCGTCACGCGGCGCCACTTCGGTGACGGCGCTGACGACACCGGACGTCCCCAGCGAGACGACGCAGTCCCCTGGCCCGGCGCCCAGCCCGAGCGCCGCCGCCGCGTTGTCCCCGGCGCCCGGGCCGAGCGTCGCACCGCCCGCAGCACGACCCGCGGATTCGGCGGGACCGAGCACCCGTGGAAGCTCCGGGTGTCTGCCGCGCATCGCGAGCTCGAGCAGGTCCGGTTGGTAGCCGCCACCCGCTGGCGCGAAGTAGCCGGTACCGCTGGCGTCGCTGCGGTCGGTGCACAGTTCGGCAACGTCGGACGACCCCGACAGTCGCCAGGTCAGCCAGTCGTGCGGAAGGCAGACGGCTGCGGTGGCGTCGGCATTGGCGGGCTCTTCGTCGGCCAGCCAACGCAGCTTGGTGGCGGTGATCGAAGCGACGGGCACCACGCCGATCCGGGCCGCCCATTCACCGGGGCCACCGAGTTCGTCCGTCAACGCCGTGGCAGCCGCGCTCGATCGAGTGTCATTCCACAACAACGCTTTTCGCACCACGGCACCGGCGGGATCCAGGCAGACCATGCCGTGTTGTTGCGCCCCCACCGAGATGGCGTCGACGTCGTCGAGGCCGCCCGCCCCTTCGATGGCCGCCTCGAGTGCGGTCCACCACTGCACCGGGTCCACCTCGGTGCCGCCAGGATGCGGGGCGGCGCCCGAGCGGACGGGCTCTCCGGACTCCGCCTCGCAGACGACGACCTTGCATGACTGTGTGGACGAATCGATGCCCGCGACGAGAGTCACGCCGACCTCCTCGGGTATGAGAACGCCAAGCCTAGTGCGAAGCTGCGTGGGTGAGATCGTTCCTCGTGAGGGCCGCGCTGATCGTCGTGTCGTGCGTCCCGGTGGTCGTCCCAGGGGTGGCCCACGCCGACTGCCAGGCCCATGCGGCAGCGGCGTCGGACTGCGATCTGGCGGCTCGAATCACCGCGGCCGACGCCTACCTGGCAGGCCGTCCCGGCTCCGTCGGCTACGTGTTGCGCGACCGCGCAACCGGCGCGGTGTACCGCAATTCGCATGCCGCGGACCTGGTCTGGACTGCGTCGACGATCAAGTTGGCGATGGTCGTCGACCTGCTCACCCGGCAACGCGTGGGCACCATCTCCTTGACCGAGCGCGATCGCGCCCTGATCGCGGCGATGCTGCACTCCTCGGACGACGACGCCGCCGACACGCTGTGGTCGCGCTACGGCGGGCCCGACCATCAGGCCTACAACGCCGACTTCCCCCGATACGGCATGACGGACCTCCGTCCGCAACGCGGCTTCTCCGACGTCTTCCCGTACTGGGGCTTCCAGAAGTCCACGGCGAACGACCTCGACCGGCTGATCAACTACATGCTGACCACGTTCGATCCGGCGGACCGCGCCGACGTCGTGGCCCAGCTTCAGCACGTGGCTCCCAACCAGCAGTGGGGCGTGTGGGGTGCGGGCGCCCCGATGACACCGGGCAACAAGGACGGCTGGTCGCTCGAGCAAGGCGGCTGGGTGATCAACTCCGTCGGGTTCGCCGGACCCGGTCAGCGCTACACCCTTGCCGTGATGAACGCCCTCGGCGCTCAGGGTGGCTACGACGACGGCGTCGGCACGACGACCGAGTTGAGCCGGCTTCTGCTCGCGGGGCGCGAAACGGGCTGACACGTGGGGCCGCCAGACGCCTTCCCGGGGTAGTCCGCTCCTGAACGTGGGTTCCTCAAAGTTGTTCACAGTCTGGCTTTCATCCCCAACTTGGGTTCGCGGGCGCAACCAGGACGTGGGTTTTCCCGGGGGTTGTGCACAGTCTGGGTTTCATCCACAGCTCCGGTGGGCGGGCGCTGGGTCGCCTCGAATGGGGTCGGGTGGACGGGCAGAATCGAATACGTGTTCGACGAGTTGGTGACTGGCGATCAGGTGGCGGGCGCTGATGACGGCGCCCTGATCGACGCGATCACCGGCTGGGCCCGCGCGGAGGCCACCGTGACCGCGCACCGGCTGGCGGCCATCGCCGAACTCGCCGGACGGCGCTGCGGCGCCGAACTCGCCGCGTCGCGTGAGCAGTGGGCGTGCGACGGCTGGGACAGCGCGGCCGCCGAGATCGCCGCCGCGCTGACCATCGGGCACCGCGCGATACCCCGCCGCCCAATCCCGGCCCGGACTGCCGCCCCTTCGACGGCGACCCCGAAGCCGAAGCGGAAGTCGGACCCGACCCCGCTGCTGAATCCGTTGACTCCGCTGCCGTGTCCGAAGCCAACCCACCGGCCGCGTTGATCCCGCCGCTCCGGCCGCCGGCTGCCCCGCCACCGCGGTGATCGCCGGCGGCCCCGCCGTCCCGGCCGCGCTGCTGAGCGAACTACGCCGCCTCGGCGTCGCCGTGCGCCCGGTGCCCACCGCCGAACGACTCGGCGCCGAACCGGGCTACCGGCCCTCCACGGCGTTGCAACGGTTCCTCCGCAACCGCGACCTGACCTGCTGCTTCCCCGGCTGCCACCACCCCGCCGAATACTGCGACCTCGACCACACCCTCGCCTACGCCACCAGCAGGCTCACCCACCCCGGCAACCTCAAGTGTCTATGCCGAAAACATGAGCACTTCAAAACATCTGCGTGTTCCAACGACGATGCAAGGTGTCCTGCCGTCACATCTGCGCCCTAGCCTCAGAGGTATGGACGGACTCTCCGAAGATGTAATCGCTTTCCTCTCCGACGGCACTCGAACGGGCAAGCTGGGCTACGTCGCCGCAGACGGCAGACCGCTCGTCGCACCAGTGTGGTTCATAGTTGACAGGAATCAGCTGGTCTTCAACACGGCAAAACAGACCGCCAAAGCCCGAGCGCTGAGCCGTGACTCACGGGTCGTGATGTGTGTCGACGATCAGCACCCTCCGTACTCTTTCGTGCAAATCCAGGGCACCGCGTCGACCAGTGAAGACCCAGATGAGCTCTTAGACACCGCAACCCGCATCGGAGGCCGCTACATGGGTGCAGACCGCGCCGAAGAGTATGGTCGGCGCAACGGCGTGCCAGGCGAGCTTATCGTTCGGATAACACCGACAAAGGTCGTCAAAGGGTTCGACATCGCCGAGTGAAACTAGAATGTACTTCGGCCAGTCGTTGTCACGATCTAAACAGTCATTCCAAGGACCGCGGCTGCTCAGTGCCCGAAAGTGACCGGCAGCATGCGCCCGGAGGCCCACAACGAGCACCTAGGGCAGCGGGCCAAGGCGGATCTCAGTTAGTAACTGAAGGTCGTCGCGGGCTCATCACCGATCCACTGCCACAGCGGTATGGTCCCTTGGATTTCGGCACTGGCGATGAGCGAATCCGCATCAAGCTTCTTGGCGTTGAAGCAAATCGGACAGACGTAATAGTGACCACCGGCGGCCTCGTAGCGCTTCTGCAGATCGGCTAACGGAGGACAGCCTTCGCAGGCAACGCCCACAGCGGTGCCGTCGACGGCGAGCCGAACCGCCTCCTTGGCGAGGAACATGAGCGTCGGGCGTCCGGATTCGGCGGCACCGACTGCGACGAGGTAGGCGACGGTTACTTTCTCCGAGTCTTCGAGCCCGGTGGTCAGGCTGATCACGGCTTTATTTGGCATGGAACTCCCTCGAATCTGTCGCTACTGGCCGCCACGTAGGTGTAGGTGATCTTGTCGACGACCATGGCGCGCGTCGCCACACAATCCAGACCTTAAGGCGTTGACCCGGTCTCGACATATGCAATCTGGCACGTATTTTGCACGGACGGAATCTAAGCCTCAAAATAGCCTTTGGCCTGCATAAGCACTGGTGCGCGCTACTAAGATTTTTGAACTTGGGAATCAAAGTGTTCTTCGCGTATCCGCTAGCACCACCGGCCCCAACCGCTCTACCTCGTTCCGGTGCCGAGGGAATGTTGTGCCGCGAGGCCGGCGGCCCAGGCGTGAACCTCGTTATCACTACCGACGATTTGTGTCTTGATCGTCATGGAGGGCGCGTAGACGGTGCCTACCCAACGTCCCATCTCAAGGTCCACCCGCAGCACCGAACCGTCGGGAAACCTGTAATGCCCAGTGCGCGTCGGTGTGCCCATTGGCCAATCCCATCGGTGTGGCTGCGGCCCGGGTGGTCCGCTCTCATAGAGATACACGGCTGAGCACGGGAAAATCGGTCACTTTTCGGCAGGTCTTTTTGGTGATTTGCGACACACGGCGGTTGTTTACGATCAGGGCGGACGGTTCGGCGAGGGCTCCTAGAAGAAAAGGGGTGGCCCGCCCGCACCGAGCACACCGCCTCTAGAACGTTCTTCAGCCAGTCGCTGGCATCACCTGCTCAAAACCTTCTGGACCGGAACCGGCGGCTGGACCGACCACCAACTCCCCGACGGCACCATCGAATGGACCAGCCCCACCGGCCACCGATACACCGTCCCACCGGGCAGCCGGCTGCCGTTCCCGCACTGGAACACCACCACCCCCACCCCCGAACCGGCGCCGACTGGACCCGCCGTGCCATCACCGCAGCGCGGCCCGAGCATGCCCCTACGCACACGCACCCGACGCCAACAACACCACGCCGCCATCACCGCCGAACGCCGCCGCAACCAAGCCCACATCGACGCCCACCCACCACCCTTCTGATACGGGGTGTCGGTCTATCAAGGGCAGGGTAAAGCGGCGGCACCGACCGCAATGCGGCCATAGCCACCTCTTCCGACTGCTAGCCAGGGCGACGTTCAGAGTCGCGACAGAGCGGCCTTCGCAAGGGTGATCTCTTCGTCCTTCATATCCGGCGAATGTATGTCCTGCGCTTCCACCGCCCGCACATTGATGGCAATGCCGTCCTCGACAACGCGCCACTGAGCTGAGCCGGCTCCTACTGGCGGGGCGCGAACGGCCTGACGACAGACGGCTGCGAGGCCGTCATCACGTCGACGGGGCACGGTCGAACGGCAGCTGTGGTTTTGCCTTCCGACGACACTTCGGCGGGTACCGTTTTGTTCACCAGACCAGGCCGATGAGGGGAATCAAGGTGAACATCAAGAAGGTAGTAGGAGTCGTCGCCGCCACCGCGATCACGTTCAGCGTCGGGGCCATAACCGTCGCGCCGGCGTGGGCGGTCGACAACATCAAGCCCTACGGTACCCAGGAGCGAATAAACGACTGGGGCACCGGCGGCCCCATTATCGGCTACACGGTGAGAGACCTTTCCCCGAGCTCCGACCCCGTGGCGCACAACGGCCAGTTGTATGAAGCCACGTTGACCGTTGACGCGTTCGGTGGTTGGGCCACTCCCATGACCCACATGTTCAACGCACGCGCAGAGAACTCGCAGTTGTACCCTGCCCTCGCCGATTCGGGCGTCGGCGCGGCACCGCCGGGCGGCAGCACGACCGGCAAGCTCTATTTCGACGTGGTGGGCGACGTGCCCAACAGCGTCGTCTACAACGACGGCACTCGGGACGTCCTCGCCTGGGTGCCCGGTCCCCCAGTGGGGGGTACGAACCCCTAGCGACCGATGAGTTCGCACACCCCGTTCGGTCGGTACCACTAGACCGAAACGAAGGCGACACCGTGCGAAAGCTCGTCATCACCCAGAACGTCACGCTCGACGGGTCCGTCGAGATGCTCGACGATTGGTTCGACCCGCGACTGCAGGACGAGGACCTGCTGGCGGAGACCCACCGCCAGGACGCCGAGTCGGACGCACTGCTGCTCGGGCGGCAGACGTTCGAGGACTTCCGCAGCTATTGGCCGCACCAGTCGGCGGACACCACCGGCATCACCGCGTACCTCAACGGGGTGACCAAGTACGTGGTGTCCTCGACTCTGCACGACCCGGAGTGGGAGAACTCGACGGTGATCGGCAGCGACCCGATCGAACGGATCGGCGCATTGAAGCGCGGACCCGGCAAGGACATCGTGTTGACCGGCAGCATCCGCTTGGCCCACGCCGTCATCACTGCGGGGCTCGTCGACGAATACCGGTTGTTCATCTACCCGGCGGTCCAAGGCCGCGGGCGACGTCTGTTTCCCGACGGCGTCGCGGTGCCGAAGGTGCGTTTGGTCGCACCGGCGAAGTCGTTCGGAACTGGCATTTCGTTGCTGCGCTACGCGCCGCGCTAAGGGGTTTGCAACCGGGCTCACCGGGGAATTCCCCGCACATGCTGATCAGACGAATCGCCCGCCCCATGTTGGCCGCCACCTTCATCACCCGAGGTGTCGACGCGCTGCGCAGCCCCAAGACCGCCGCCGACGCGGCGCGTCCGACGCTCGAGGGGCTCAGCAAGCTGCCCGATCCCGTCGGACCCAACGTGCCCACCAACGCCGAGACCGTGGCGAAGGTGACGGCCGGAGTCCAGATCGGCGCGGGACTGCTGCTCGCGACAGGTCGGCTGCCGCGCCTCTCGTCCACCGCGCTGGCATTCAGCGTGGTTCCGGGAAGCCTTGGTTCCCACGCCTTCTGGAACGAAACCGACCCGGAACGCAAGGCCGCCGAACGGCGCGCCCTGCTGAGCGACGTCGGACTCATCGGCGGTCTCGTCATCGCCTCGGTGGACACCGAGGGCAAGCCGTCGCTCGGATGGCGGGGACGACGCGCCGCCCGCAAGTTGAGCGAGACCGTGTCGAGCGCGCGGGCGAGTTCGGGCACTGGCTAGCGCACTGATCGACTCCGAGTTGGTCGATCGGATCGGAGAGGGCCTGCAAACCGGGCTGCACGTCGGCGCCGAGCGCGGCCGCGAACTCGCGCACGTGGCACGTGAGCGCGGCGCAGAACTCGCCGAACTGGCTCGCGAACGTGGCCCGGAGCTGGCAGAGCTCGCGCGGGACCGCAGCGTGGAGCTCGCCGACGTCGCGCACAAGCGCGGCTCCAAGTTCGTCGACGTCGCCCGCGACCGCGCCCCCGAACTCGCCAGCGCCGCCCGCGACCGCAGCGCAGAACTCGCCGACGTCGCGCACAAGCGCGGCTCCAAGTTCGTCGACGTCGCCCGCGACCGCGCCCCCGAACTCGCCAGCGCGGCCCGCGACCGCGCTGCCGAACTCGCCGAGCTCGCTCAAGAACGCGGTGCCGAGTTGGCGGCCACCACGCGCAAGGAGACCAAGCGAGCTCGCAAGGAAGTCGAGCGCGCTCGCAAGGAAGTCAAGCGTGCCCGCAAGGAAGTCGAGCGGCGCACCCGCTGAGCCGAATCCGGCGGTAGATTGCGCGCATGACAAGCGGCGCGCCCCAGCCGTACGACGGCCCCCAACCGCACAACGGCCCGTATCCCGACCACGCGCCCGCCGCCGCCATCCACGGGCGGACGACCCGGCGGACTGCTCAGGCGGTTCTTCGCCAGGCTCATCGACGGGATCATCGTCGGCCTGGCCGGGTCGCTGAGCTTCGTGGCGCTCTTCACGTCCGACACGTTGTCGAACTATCTGGTCACCGGGGTGTTCACGGGCGTGCTGATGTTCGTCTACTTCGTGGCCTTCGAGTCCGGAGTCGGCTGGACTCCTGGCAAGAAGATCCTCGGGCTCGAGGTCCGCGGGCCTGGCGGCGCTCCCAAACCGACCGTCAGTCAGGCCGCCATACGCAACGCATGGACGGTGTTCCCGATCGTCCCGTACCTCGGCGGCCTGCTCGCGTTCATCGCCATCGTCGTGATCGCAGTGACCATCAGCAGTAGCCGGACCAAGCAGGGCAAGCACGACACGCTCGCAGGCGGCACCCAGGTCGTCCGCGTGTGACACCGGCGAGCTCACCAGGTCACTTCAGTGATCCGACCAAGCCGGCTCGGTCCGATGACCAAGCCGGCTCGGTAGCTCGTCAGGTCACTTCGGTCAGATCACCAGGTCGAGGAGCAACACGACGGCCAGCCCGCTGACGGACAGCACCGTCTCCATGATCGACCACGTCTTGATCGTCTGAACCACGGTGAGCCGGAAGTACTGGTTGACCAACCAGAAGCCGGCGTCGTTGACGTGGGAGAAGAACAGCGAGCCCGCGCCGACGGCGAGCACCACCAGCGACACCTGGCCCGTCGGCATACCCTCGACCAGCGGAACGATCAGCGACGACGCGGTGATGGTCGCGACCGTGGCCGAGCCCGTTGCCAGCCGGATCAAGCACGGCGATCACCCAGGCCAGCACGATCACCGAGATGTGCGCACCCTCGGCCCAGCGCGCCAGCAGCGTGCCGATCCCGGTGTCGACCAGAACCTGTTTGAAGCCGCCGCCCGCAGCGACGATCAGGATGATGCCGGCGACCGGAGGCAGTCCGGACTCGATGCACTTGGTGACCTGATCGCGGTTCATTCCCGCGCCGCGGCCGAGCGTGAAGATTCCGACGATGACGGCGAGCAGCAGCGCGATCAGGGGGGTGCCCAAGGTGTCGAAGACCTGCCGCAACCACGTTGGTCTTGTCATCGATGAAGATGTCGACGAGCGCCTTGCCGAGCATCAGCACGACCGGCAGCAGCACGGAGAAGAGCGTGATGGCGAAGGACGGTCGGCGAGGCTCCGTCTGCACGTCGGAGCCGTCCGCTCCGGTCGAAGTCCGGTCCGCGTCGAACGTGTGGGGTGCGTCGACGACGACCCAACGGCCCGGCCAGCTTTCCGAACAGCGGACCCGCCACGATGATCGTCGGGATCGCCACCGCAACACCGAGCGCGAGGGTGATGCCCAGGTCGGCGTTGAGCAGGCCGATCGCGGTGAGCGGTCCGGGGTGCGGCGGTACGAAGCCATGCATCGCGGAAAGGCCTGCCAGCGCCGGGATTCCGACGGTGATCAGCGACAGCTGCGAACGCCTCGACACCAGGTAGATGACCGGCATCAGCAGCACCAGACCGATCTCGAAGAACATCGGGAGGCCGATGATCGCGCCGACGAGCGCCATCGCCCACGGCAACATCCGCGGTGACGCGTGTCCGACGATGGTGTCGACGATCTCGTCGGCACCACCAGAATCGGCGAGCAGCTTGGCGAACATCGCGCCGAGCGCGATGAGGATGCCGACGCCTGCCGCGGTGGAACCGAAACCGTCGGCGAACGACTTCAGGACCTTCTGAAGGTTCTTCGCCCGCGACGATGCCCACTGTCAGGGCACCGAAGATCAGCGCCAGGAACGGGTGCAGTTTGACGATGGTGATCAGCACGACGATCACCGCGATGCCAGCTAGGAACGCCAGGATCAGCTGCCAGCCGGAGGCGACCGGCTCGGCGAGCTTCGGCGCGTCGTCGGCGAGCAAGGGTAATTCCGGAAATCATCACAACTCCTGTTGGGTACGGGCGAGATATTCTTCGACGATGGAATCGATGTTCTGATCGACGTCGACGTCGACGCCGTGCTCGTCGGGCTCGAGCGGTTCGAGCGTTGCGAATTGTGATGCGAGCAGCGAGGCGGGCATGAAGTGTCCCGGCCGACTGGCCTGGCGCCCGCCGATCACCTCCGGCGTACCGACGAGGTGGAGGAACTCGGCACTCGGGCAGTGGTCACGCAGTTGGTCGCGGTAGCTGCGCTTGAGCGCTGAGCAACTCATGACACCGCCCTCGCCATGGTCGGCCAACCACACTCCGATCGACTCCAACCATGGTCGGCGATCGTCGTCGTTCAGCGGGTGGCCGGCCGTCATCTTGGCGATGTTGGCCGGCGGGTGGAAGTCGTCCGCATCGGCGAACGGTACCCGCAACCGCTGCGCTAGCGCCGCGCCCACGGTGGACTTGCCCGAGCCGGACACGCCCATCACGACGATTGGTGACGGCATCTGCTCACCTCCCCTGATAGCTGCCACGTGTGTGTGACGTCACACAGTGTCGCTTAATCATCAGACGATTGCAAGAGAATCTCCGATCAGATCCGTTTTTAGTACCGTCAGCAAACGGTATGACAAGATGTATCCGTGATTTCGCCATCAAACGTCAGCGCGCTGCACGACAACGTGCTCACCGCGCTCGGGACGGCGATCGTGTCGGGCGAACTCCCGCCCGGGCAGGTGATCAACCTCGACGGAGTCAGCACGACGCATGGCGTCTCCCGCAGCGTCGCCAGAGAGGCCATCCGCGTGCTGGAGTCGATGGGCATGGTCGCATCGCGCCGCCGCGTCGGCATCACCATCCAGCCACAGGAACGCTGGAACGTCTTCGACCCCAGGGTCATTCGGTGGCGGCTCGCGTCGAGCGACCGCGCCAAACAGCTGGTTTCGCTGTCCGAGTTGCGCCGCGGCTTCGAGCCCGCAGCGGCCGCATTGGCCGCGCTTCGCGCCAACCCCCACCAGTGCCGCATCATGGCGGCCGCGGTGTCGGACATGGTGATGCACGGCCGCTCCGGCGATCTGGAGTCATACCTGTTGGCGGACAAGATCTTCCACCAGACGCTGCTCGAGGCCAGCGGCAACGAGATGTTCCGCGCACTCAACGGCGTGGTCGCCGAGGTGCTGACCGGCCGCACCCATCACGGGATGATGCCCGAGACGCCGAATCCCGTCGCCATCGAATTGCACGACGAAGTCGCACGGGCGATCCGAATGCGCGACGACGTCGCCGCCGAACGGGCCATGCGCGCGATCATCGACGAGTCGATGAGCGGCGTCAGTTCGACATCAGAATGAAGTCGATCGTCAACCCCGACACGTCGGTCACCTTTACGGTCTGCTGATTTACTGCGCAAGTGAGCAGAACACCCCAGACGGCGCGCCGCCTCTTCGACCGCTTCGAGCCGGTCCACGCCGTCACCTACTTCACGCCCGAGGCCAGGACGGCCTTCGACGGCGCAGGCTTCCGCGGGTTCTGGATGGGGTACTTCGCCGCTCGGTCCGCTCCGCTGGGCGCCGTCCCCGCCGAGGTGGTCACCGCCGTCTTCTACAACTTCTCTCGATCGCACGTCGCCCGCGCGCTGCCCGCGGCCTGGGAGTTCGGCACCCCGGCTGACGCGTTGCGGGCCCGCGAGACGTCGGCGGTGGCGGCCTGCACCGGTGCGGCGTCACGGGCGACGGTGCCGACGTCGCCACCGCCTCCGCCCTGCTGGCGAGGGCGGCCCGCAGCGCCCCACTCGACGGACGTCCACTGTTCGCCGCGAACCTGGCGCTGCCGTGGCCCGACGACCCCTTGGCCAAGCTGTGGCATGCGAGCGACGCTGCTGCGCGAACAGCGCGGCGACGCCCACGTGGCGGTGCTGAACGCGGTCGGCGTGAGCGGGCGGGACTGCAACGTACTGCACTGCGGTAGCCGATCGGGTGCCACGCGACTTCATCATGCGCAGTCCGTCAGTACGACGACGACGAGTGGCGCGCGTGCACCGGCCGACTGGCCGCGAGCGGGCGTGCTGGACGAGCGACGGGGCGTCTGACGCGCCGCGGGGGTCGCGCTCAAGGCAACTCGAGGACACCACCGACCGCCTCGCGCTCTCCGCCTTCGACGCGCTCGACGACGACGAGCTGGAGTACTTGTTCCGCACGCTCACCCCGCTCACCCGGAACGTGATCGCCGGCGGCGACATTCCCGCGTCGACACCGATGGGGCTGAGCCGCGACGACCTGAACGACGACGGCGCGCAACCTGCACTGATCGACCTTCAGCGCGGGACGTACATGATGAGCCCCACGCCGACCAGGCACACCAGCACGGTCACGGCTGGTTGCGATTCCACTCCACCCAGCCGACGCCCGTGCGGCCGTCGGTCGTGCTCACGTTGACCCAGGCCCGCGGGAACCGGCTCAGCCGACCGTCCGGCGAGGTCAGCAGCACCGGCGCGTGGCCGCGCACGTCGATGGTCGCGGTGACGTCCCCCGGCGACAGCTCGAGCGGGGTCCGCGCGGTAGGTCGTTGTCGCCGAACTCTTCGCGCGCGGTCACGCTCTCGAGTTCGACGAGCGGCTCACCCGCGCGCTGGATGTATCCGACGCCCATCCGCGGCATACCGGGGATGCGCAGGTCGAGACCGTGCACGTGGGTGCCGTCGTCGAGGTGCAGTGCGCTCCACACCCAGTCCATGCTCCACCAGTCCCGCGGCGCCCAGGAGTGGTCGCGTTGGCCGGCGACGTCGTTGAACGTGAAGGACCGGCCGTCGGCCGTCACCGTGCCCGACACGGCGCACGGGATCTCGTAGCGGGGCGACATCCGGTACTGGTACGGCGTGCCCACGGTGGTCCAGGTCAGGTCCATCGTCACGTCGACCGGCCGCCCGGCCGCACGCGCGCAGCAGCTCCGCCGGATCGTCGTAGGCCCGCCCGGAGCCGCGCAACGACCACCCGGTAGGACCGCAGCGGCTCCGTCGCCTCCAACACCAGGTCGACGTCGTCGGTGCTGGACATGGGCGTGCTCGTCGGGCAGCGCCGCCTCGAAGTCGAGCACGGCCACGGTCGGCATGCCCGGACCGCACAGCAGCGCGTTGATCCAGGCGTGACCCTGATTGGGGATGAGGCCGAGTCGGATCCACCCGCCGACGTCCGCAGCGGCGTCGGCGAAGTCGAAGTACCAGCTCTCACTCCACAGCGGGTCGGCGCCCGGTGGGTGCGCGGCTTCGTCATCGGCGTTGGGCTGCAACGGTTCCTCGCGCGGACGGCTGCGGCAGGATCGCCAGCGCGTCGATGTCGATGACGTGTTGACAGTGCCGCTCGAGCATCGCCATGAACATCTCGTCGCCGCGGTCGGTGCGCTCGACGAGCATCGGCGAGACGATCGACATGAGGACGCCGAAGAAGCTCTGCTGCGCACGCCGTCCCGCACGTCGTCGACGCGTCAGCGGCGAGTCGGGCCCGAGCGCGGAGTGGTAGGCGCGCAGCAGGTCGTCGTAGTGTTCACGGCGACGGTCCACGGGTAGCGCACTGCCGAGGAAGTAGGCCGACGTCGGTCTGCGCGGGGCCCCACGTGACGGTCTGCCAGTCGACCACCGTCAGCGGTCGGTCGGCACCGGCCTCACCGAACAGCATGTTGTCCAGGCGGTAGTCGCCGTGCACCAGGCCCTGCGGTCGTCCGGACTCCCCCTCCGGCAGCCAGGTAGGCGTCGAAGCGTGGCGACCAGACGCTCGCACACGTCGCGGTGCTCGGGCTGATCTGGTCGGAGTAGCGTTCGACGAACCCGGCGTACAGCGCGGCCATCAACCCCTGATTGAGCGGGGACTCCCGGTTCAGCCACTCGGCACCGGCCAGGGCCGGATCGCCGAGCAGTGGACCATGCACGGCGCCCAACTGGGTGAGCGCGAGGGTCGCCTGTTCCGGTGTGGCGCCGCGGATCTCGTCGCCGACGACCGCGGGTGTGGCGTCGCCGAGCAAGAGGTCGAACACCCCGGTCTCCGGGTCGTAGGCGTGGTGGTAGCACGGCGATCGGTCCAATCCCCCGGCCGCCTCGCTCCAGACCGTCCGAGCGACCGCGAAGCCCCGGCGCGACGTCGGTGTAGAACCGGACCTCGCGCTCGTAGAGACCCATGGCAAGACCGGTCTGCCGACTGCTCGGGTCGGCCGCGGCCACCTTGAGCACCACCGATGCCGGGCCCTGGCCGCCGTCGGCGTAGGTGAGCCCGATGCGGTAGCACTCGCTCATCTGGCCGGTGCCGATGCGGTCGACGGTGAAGGCGCTGACGGTCCCGGCGCCGATGACGGCGGTGAGCCATTCGGTGGTCAGGTCGGCGGGACGTTCCAGGAGGGAGGGCTTCAAGTCCACGACATCAAGGTATGGCACCGGCAGCGCGTGGGACGGTGTTTTCGGTCAACGAGTTGACGGGTGTCAACTTCCCCCAACGTGATACTGGTCGGGCGGGGTCGCCGGTACGTCGAGCGCCGGATTGCGGTCGAAGAAGCCGAACGGCTTCAGCCAGAACGAGACGATGTCGACGGGCATCACCGGCCAGTCCTCGGGCCTGGTGATGTGGTGCACTCCGAACACGTACCACAGCACGACGTCGGTGTTCTCGATCGACCCGTTGGCCTTCGTCCACTCACCGAGCCCGGTGTCCGCCACCGACTGGCTTGTGAATTCGCCTGCGGGCCAACGCTCTCCGGGATCATTGGGCGGCCAGCGAGAAGCCTTCCCACGCCTGGCGTCGGTCGGCCGCCGGGTCGTATTCGAGGTGGCTGCGCCGGTCGAACACCATGACGGCGCGAAGATCCTCGGTGTAGCGCGGCCAGCCCTCACCGGGTGTGCCTGCCCGGCTGAACTCGCGCCAGCGGTTCTGCATGTCGTTGCTTACGCGGCGGGCCGAACTGCGGTCCGCCGCGGCCGTCAGCACCGAGCCGAACCTAGTGCGATAGACGTCGAAGACGGCGAACAGTTCGGTGGCGTGGGTGGCCCCGAATCCCGACCAGTGGAACGTCCTCGGCGCGTAGTCGTACCGGTACACGTACGTAGGCGCGTGCCTGCTGTGCGCGTCCGCGACCTGCCACGCCGCAGTGCCGAAGGCGAAGTCGCCGCCGAGCCGGATGCACGCGGACGCACTCGGATAGCCGGGATAGGCGGCGGTGATGCGGTCGCGGGACGACTCGTCGGTGTAGGTCAGCAGGGTCTCGATCATCCGCTCGGTCGTCGGCAGCAGCGGCATGAAGCGGGTGAAGAGTCGCCCCTCGTCCGCGTTGGTGCCGACGATGAGCGGAACCCGGTGCGCGGTGCCGTCTGCCATCGCGACGACCGGGTCCTCGGGCAGGAAGTCGGTGCCGCAGGTCGGCCCGACCACAAACGCTCCACGCATGTTGGTCATGCCGCGGGCGATGAGCTCGTCGAGTGCGTCGACGAGCCGGGCAGGCGTGGCCGACATCAAGGCGGCGGCACCGTCCGCCTTCGAGGCGCCCAGCAGACCGGCGAAGTGCTCGGCGAACTTCTCGGCCGCCTCCGGTGGCCGGACCATTCCGCTGGCCGGACTCTCCGAAATCGCCTGGGCGAACAGCCCTTTGGCTTGCGGCACGGCAAGCAAGGTCGCGACGGCGTGCGCACCCGCGCTCTCCCCGAAGATCGTGACGTTGTCGGGATCGCCGCCGAAGACTGCGACGTTGTCGCGCACCCACTGCAGCGCGAGCACGAGGTCACGCAGAAACAGGTTGCCGTCGATGGGGTGTTCGTCGGTGGACAGCGCGGACAGGTCGAAGCACCCGAGCGCGCCGAGCCGGTAGTTCACCGAGACGTAGACGCAGCCGCGCCGGGCGAGTGCCGCGCCGTCGTAGATCGGGGTGGCCGAGCTGCCCATGATGTACCCGCCACCGTGGATGAAGAACATCACCGGCAGCGGACCGTCGGATGGCGACTCGGGTGTTACGACGTTGAGCGTGAGGCAGTCCTCGCTCATCGGCTGGTACCTGTTGACGCCGAGCAGGGTGTACTTGCGCTGTTGCGGCGCACAGTAGGTGAATCCGTGGCAGTACCGCACGCCCCGCCACATGGCTCACCGGCTGCGGGGCGCGAGACCGCAGCGGGCCGACCGGCGGGCGTGCGTAGGGAACGGACCGCCAGCGATGGACGCCGTCGCGGGTGAAGCCCTCGATGGTGCCGCTGTCCACGGTCACGCGAATGGTGCGTTCGTGCATGAATGAGACGTTAGCGAAGAAAACTGTGCCGACGCGCCTGAGCGGGCCAGCCGAGCGCGCCCGCTAGCCTGGCCGGTATGCGGATGCCGCTGCTTCTGATCGCGTCGGGGATCGCGTCAGTGCTGCTCGCAGGCTGCGGGAGCGCCGCCCGAGACGACCCCGAAACGTCGCGGCAGGCCGTGCCATCCCCGTCGGCGGCGCGCCCGAGCACCCGGTGACCAGCACCAAGCCGGCGCCAACGCCCGCGGGGGCACCCGCGAAGGGCGCTCCGATCTCCGACGTCATCCGCTGGATCGAGGCGGGTAAGCGGGCCGATGCGCAGACGTTCCACTCGGCCACCCGCGACGGCGCCGCGGTGGCGTTGGGCGACGAGGTTGCGTTCGTCACGGCGGGTACCGAGGCGAACTGCGTCACCAACTCCCACCTCGACGGCGCGCTGTCCTGTTTGGTGAAGCTGACGGACCCGCCGCCGCAGCCGGAGGCCGGGGACGGCGTGTGGAAGGGCAACTGGGTCGACTTCGGAGGGACGAGCCTGGACGTCGGCTCGACCCACGGTGATCCCGGCCCGTTCGTCAACGGCACCGGTGCGGAGTTGAGCGCTGGACAGACGCTGTCGTTCGGCGACTACCGGTGCCGTGCGGACGCGGCGGGTTGTTCTGCGTGGACTACGCCTACCAGTCGGCGGTGTGGATGTCCGCCGCGGGCGTCGAACCCTTCGGCTGCCTGCAGCCCGCCACCCCACCGCCGGGGATCGGCAGGCACTTCAGCTGCTGAGCGTCCGCCCGTGCGCCGGGTACGCGTGCACGACGACCGTCGACAACTTCGGAATGGCATGTGCGAGTGCATGTTCGGCATCGTGCGCTACGCGGTGGGCGTCGTTCAGGCTCAGCGCGGGGTCGACGTCCAGCTCGACGTCGGCTTCGAGCCGGTGACCGACCCAACGCATTCGGATTCGGCGCGCGTCGACCACTCCGGGTCGTGCGTGCAGCACGTCGCGCGCGGTGGCGACGAACGTCGGATCGACGCCGTCCAGCAACCGGGCGAACACGTCACGCGCCGCCTGCACCATGACGTAGCAGATGGCCACCGCGATGAGCAGGCCCACGATCGGATCGGCCAGCGGAAACCCAAGCGCCACGCCGACGGCTCCAGCGACCACCCCGAGCGACGTCAAACCGTCTGTGCGGGCGTGCATTCCGTCGGCCTCCAGGGCCGCCGACCCGATGCGCCGACCGACTCTGATGCGATACACCGCGACGAGTTCGTTGCCCGCGAACCCGATGAGGCCCGCCGCGGCCACCCAGCCGAGATGGCTCAGCGGAACGGGATCGATCAGCCTGCGCACGGCCTCGATCGCAGCGATCACCGCCGAGACCGCGATGGCCAACACGACGAACAGCCCGGCCAGGTCCTCGACGCGGCCGAAACCGTAGGTGTAGCGCTGGGTCGCCGCCCGCGTGCTCATGACGAACGCGATCCAGAGCGGTACCGCCGTCAGGGCGTCCGAGAAGTTGTGCACGGTGTCGGCGAACAGCGCCACCGAACCCGACACCACGACTACGCCGACCTGCGCGACGGCCGTGATGCCGAGCACGACCAGGCTGATCTTGACCGCGCGAATGCCCGCGGCGCTGTCGAGCATTTCCTGGCCGTGCCCGTGGTGATCGTGGCTGTGTCCGATACCCATCAGCCTGCGTCGCCTTCGTGCAGCACCCGCAACCCGCGGTCGTCGAGGTGATGGGCGGGCACGCCCGCGGTGGCGTGCTCGGCGTTGTGCACGGCATCCGTGACCAGCTGGCGGACGTGCTCGTTCTCGAGCCGGTAGAACACCTGCGTGCCCTCTCGCCGCGTTCGCACGAGGTGGGCCATCCGCAGCTTCGCGAGGTGTTGGGACACCGACGGCGCAGGCTTGCCGACCCGTGCGGCCAGGTCGTTCACCGACAGCTCGCGGTCGGCCAGTGCCCAGAGCAGCTGCACGCGCGTGGCGTCGGCGAGCATGCGGAACACCTCGACGACGAGATCGGCCTGGTCGTCGGCCAGCCGGCGACCGCAGACTCTGCTATCTGCATTCATACGCAGATAGTAGCGCTGGCCGCCGTCGGGGCGCCAACCCTTCCGACGTGCCCCGCGTCAGCCGGCTGCCCGCCGTGCTACGCGTGATCGAATCGGCCGGCGCCGCCCGTTCCCGCGTGACACGAATCGACGCGGCGGGTGGTCAGGCCACGCCCTTGTGCCTCAACAACGGCAGCACGCCCTCGGCGAACCAGTACGCCTCCTCGAGGTGGGGATAGCCGGAGAGGATGAACTCGTCGAAGCCGACCGAGTGGTACTCGTAGATCAGGTTCGCGACTTCTTCGTGGCTGCCGACGAGCGCAGTGCCCGCGCCGCCGCGGACCAACCCGACGCCGGCCCACAGGTTGGGGTAGATCTCCAGCTTGTCGACGCGCCCGCCGTGCAGCGCGGTCATCCGCCGCTGTCCCTCGGACTCCGAACGGGCATGCAGCGCCGTCTGTTTGGCGATCTGCTCGTCGCTGAGCTCGGCGACGAGTTCGTCGGCGACGGCCCACGCCGCAGCCGACGTGTCACGGCTGATGGTGTGCAACCGGATGCCGAAGCGCACGTTGCGTCCCCGCGCCTCGGCGAGCTCGCGGACCTTGGCGATCTTGGCCGCCGCGGCCTGCGGGGGCTCGCCCCACGTCAGGTACACGTCGACGTACTCCGCCGCGATCGGCAGGGCGGCGGGCGACGATCCACCAAAGTAGATCTGCGGCAACGGATCCGGTGGCGCGGACACCCGCGCGTCCTCGACGGTGTAGTGCGCGCCGCGGAAGTTCACCGACTCCTCGCGCCACACGGAGTTCACGATGTGCAGGAACTCGCCGGTGCGGGCGTAGCGCTCGTCGTGACCGAGCCAGTCGCCGAAGCGGCGCTGCTCGACGTCGTCGCCCCCGCTGACGATGTTCAGCAACACCCGTCCGCCGGAGAAGCGCTGCAACGTCGCGGCCTGCTGGGCCGCCAGCGTCGGCGGGACCAGTCCTGGCCGGAACGCGACGAGGAACTTCAGCCGCTCCGTCTCGGCCAGCAGCGCCGATGCCGTCAACCAGGCGTCCTCGCACCAGGTTCCGGTGGGCGTGAGCACGCCCTCGTAGCCGAGTCGGTCGGCGGCGCGTGCCACCTCGGCGAGGTAGCGGCCGAGTCGGGGCGCGATAGTTGTCCGGCACGATGTGGTGCGAGGACGCGTGCGACGCACCGACGATCGAGCGGCTGTCGCCGTTGGTGGGCAGGAACCAGAAGAACTTGGCAGTCATGTCGCTCCTAATTGGTGCTGATGAGCAAGGGCCGGAGGGCATCGTTGTAGCGGCGGTCGACCCAGTCGGAAAACTTTGGTGCAGAGGCGATCTGACCGGACTCGGCGAACAGGTCGGCGATCTTCTGCTCCGAGGCGACCACGTCGTCGTCGAGTTCGGTCGGCAGCCGCACGCTGCGCGACTGTGCCACCTCGGAGACCTTGGGGTCCAACCCGACGGCCGAGGCGTAGCTCTGCGCCCACTGCTCCGGATGGTCCTTTGCCCAGCGTGCGGCCTTCTCGAAGCGAATCAAGAAGTCCTGCAGGGCGGTATTGCGCTTGGGGTCGGCCAGCGTCTGGTCGGAGGCGATGCCGAACCAGTAGCCGTTGGTGACGTCCTTGGCCTGACCGATGCTGCGGACCGGGAGTTGCGCGGCGGCCTGCGCGGTGTAGGGATCCCAGATCGGCCAGGCGTCGACCTCGCCCCGCTGGAATGCCGAAAACGCATCGGCGGGCTGTAGGAACACCAGCTGCACGTCCGCCGGAGTCAACCCGGCGTTCTTCAGCTGGGCGAGGATGTGGCCGTGGGCCGGAGCTGCCCTTGCCGACCGCGATGCGCTTGCCCCTCAAGTCGGCGATGGTCGTGATGGGCGAGTCGGCGTGCACCAGAACCTGATCGCCGGTGCCTCCGCCGTCGTAGGCCGACACGACCTTGACCTTGGCGTTGGATGCGGCGCCGAAGACCGGCGGGGTGTTGCCGGTGATCGCGAAGTCGATCTTGCCCGCCGTGGCCGCCTCGACCTGCGGCGGACCCGAGGTGAAGGTGGAGAACACCACCTTGTAGGGCAACCCGTCCAGCGCGTTGGCCGCGCGGAGAAGCGACTCCGTACCGCCCTTCTGGTCGCCCACTTGCAGCGTGACGTCGGCCACCTCCGACAGCGGCACGGTCGGCGGCGCCTCCTGGGCGCCGGTGGCGCCCTCCCGCGACACGCAGCCGGCCAGTAGCCCCGCCACCAGGCTCAGTGCGGCAGCGATGCGTACCGCGGTTGCTCGTCTGGAAGCAGACATGCTCGTTCCCTTCATCTTTCGCAAACGGTTGGCTTCAGCCGCGCACACCGAGCCGCTCGAGCAGCTCGGCACGGTTGCGCTCGGTGGCCGCCGACTGGTCAGACGCGGGGCGGCGCACGTCGTCGACGGTCAGCTCGTGGACGACCCGGCCTGATTCGAGGACCAGTACCCGGTCCGCGAGGGCGACCGCCTCGTCGACGTCGTGCGTGACCAGCAGCACGCCGAATCCGTGCGCGCGCCACAGGTCCAGCAGGAGCGCGCGCATGCTCAGCCGGGTAAGCGCATCCAGCGCACCGAACGGTTCGTCGAGCAGCAACAGTTCCGGCTCGCCGACAAGGGCCCGTGCCAGCGAAACGCGTTGCGCCTGACCACCGGACAGCGTGAGGGGCCATGCGTCCGCGCGGTCGGCGAGCCCGACGTCGGCCAGCGCAGTGTCGGCCCGCGCCGAGACGTCCGCCTTCGCGAGCTTGCTTCGGGTCAGGCCGTATCCGACGTTGGTCCGGACGTCGCGCCACGGGAACAGCCGTGGCTCCTGAAACGCCAACGCGGGCGCCCCCGAGACCGCGCGTTCGCCGGTGTGGTCGGTCGACAGGCCCGCGAGCACGCGCAGCACGGTCGACTTGCCCGAGCCACTGCGGCCGATCAGCGCGACCACCTCACCCTTACCGACGCGGATGGACACGTCGACGAGCACGTGGTGGTCGCCGTACCACTTGTCGACGTGGCTCAGCTCGCCTGCCGTGGCGACCGCCCTGTCGGAAATGACCGTCATGCGCGGTACCTCAGGGCTCGTCGTTCCAGGACACGGACCACGGCGTCGGTGCCGATCCCCAGGAGTGCGTACACGATCAGTCCGAAGATGATGATGTCGATGCGCAGGAAGTCACGCGCGTTGTTGATCAGGAAGCCGATTCCCTTGTCCGCGTTGATCTGTTCGGCGACGATCAGCGTCAGCCATGCGATGGCAAGCGACTGGCGCAGCCCGACGAGCACCTGTGGCGCCGCACTCGGCACGATGATCGTGCGGAAGCGTTGCCAGAACGAGAACCCAAGCACCTGAGCGGTTTCGAACAGCTTGGGATCGACTTGGCGGATCGCCGAGAAGGTGTTCAGGTACAGCGGGAAGCTCACCCCGAGCGCCACCAGCAGCACCTTCGGCAGTTCGCCGATGCCGAACCACAGGATGAAGAGCGGGATCAGGCCGAGGTGCGGCAGCGCGCGGACCATCTGCATCGGCGGGTCGACCGTCGCCTCGAACCAGCGGGACAGGCCCACCGCCGTGCCGAGCGCCACGCCGAGTACACCGCCGAGCAGCAACCCCTCGACCACCCGGACACCCGATACGCGCAGCGCGTCGGCGAGTTGTCCGTTCTCGACCAGCTCGACCCCGGCCTCAGCGATGAGCGACGGGGCAGGCAGCACGTCCTGGGGAATCAGCCCGAGCGCGCTGCCCAGCTGCCAAAGCGCCAGCAGCAGGAGCGGCGAAGCCAGCCGGACCAACGCCCACTTGCGCTGTCGCAAGGATGTTTTCGCCGTCGGGGACACCACCGCGGTCTCGGCGGCGGGCTTGACGGGAGCGGTCACGATGACGTGACGCTACGCAGTGAGCGTGGGGAGAGGAAGTATTCAACTCTGCCTGAAATAAAAGGAGCGGCCCCGCCGGGTGAGCCCGACGAATCGGGCTCGGCCGGCGGGGCCGCGTGGAAGGGGCGCGAATCAGCCGAAACGCGTGGTGCCCGTGACCAGGGAGCCGGTGACGTTGCGGCCGTTGATCTTCGACGTCAGCGTGCCGTTCTGGATCTGCACCGCCTGGTCGGCCTGCTGCAGGATCCGCTTGTTGCGAACTTGCGCCTGGAACTGTGCGGTGTTGAGCTGCTGGAGCTCAGCCTGTTCGAAGTCGCGGCCGCTGATGCCGCCGTTGAACTGCACACCGGTGACCGAACCGTCCGGGCGGACGATCCACGACGCGCGTGCTCCGTCGAGTTGGGCGGTGTACATGCCCGCGGGTGCGGACACGGGAGCGGCCGTGAACTTGTAGGTGACGCCGTTCATCGTGAGGTCGCCCTTGACGTCCGAGCCGTCCAGCGACGCGGTGAGCGTGTCGCGGAACTTGTTCTTGATGTCGAGCCTGCCCTCGGCCTGGTTGCCGAAGAACCACGCTTCGTCGTCGACGCCGTTGCACGCGTACGCCGTGATCTGGTCGCCGTCGACGGAGATCCCGATGGCCATCTTCTTTCCGTCCTGCTCCATGTCGGCCATGTACCTGGCCGAGGTGGGGAAGGTTGCGGGGGTCGGGGCGGCGGTCGACGAGGACGGCGCCGCAGACGGCGTCGGCTGCGTCGAAGTACCGCTCGAGCAAGCGGATAGGGCGCCCAACGCCAACATCGCGATGAGGCCGAGCAATAGGGTGCGGAGGAGATTTCTCATGTGACCAGCATGGATCGCAGCCAACGGCGATGCATGAAGATTGCATGGAGATTTCGTGGAGATCCACAGGCCGCAGGCCACCTGCGAAATCACTCCCGAACGAAGGCGGTCACCTCGTCGCAGAACACCTGCCATGCGGGCTCGGTCTCGGTCAGCAGGTGGTTGTTGCTGGACAGCGCGACCAGGCGTGAATCGGGTATGAGCGCAGCGAGTTCCTCGCCGTTGCGCATGGGCTGCCGGTGATCGTCGCGCGAGTGAAGGATCAGCGTCGGACACGCCACCTGCGTCGCGTCGTCACGGACGTCGATCCGCGCGAACTCCTCGAGGAACCGCACGGCGTTGGCCGGCGAGGTGGTGCGCCGCTGCAGGTGGTCGAATGCCTCCCAGTCGGATCGCGTGCCATCGGGGAGGAACTGCGCGGCGAACACCTGCCGGAAGGCCGGATCGTCCTTGCCCCAACCCACCCGCGCCAGGTCGAGATCCAGTGCGGCAGCGCGCTCCTCCTCGTCGCTGGTGGCGCGCACCCCACGCCCCCTGGCGTAGGCGCTGCACAGCACCAGCTTCGTCACCTGTTCGGGATGGCGCGCCGCGTACGCGACGGCCACCGCGCCACCCTGTGACACGCCGAGCAGCGGAAAGTGTTCCAGCCCAAGCGCTTCCACGACGGTTTCGAGATCGGTCACCCAGTCGTCGAACGTGAATTGGGTTGCCTCCCAATCCGAAAGGCCGCAGCCTCGTTCGTCGTAGCGGATGAAGGTGTGTTCCGCCGCCAGGTCACGCACCCAGTGCCGCCACACCGGACTCTCGATGTCGTAGCCGAGGTGCGTCATCCAGTTCGCCGCCCGGACCAGCGGCGGCCCCTCCCCTGCCACCGCATACGCCAGCCGCACGCCGTCAGCGGCACGACAGAAGGCGATGTGCTGACGGGGTGGCGGAGCCGGCTCGGGGGCGCTCGCTGCGGCCGCAGGCGTCTCGATGGTGCCGACGAACTGATACCCGCGACCGCGGACCGTGCGGATGAGGCGCTGGGACTCGCCGTCGTCGCCGAGCGCCCGGCGCGCAGCCTTGATGCGGCTGGTCAGCGCGGCCTCGCCGACGAACCGTCCACCCCACACGGTGTCGAACAGTTCTTCCTTGGTGACGAAGCGGTCGTGGTTGCTCACCAGTTGGGTCATCACGTCGAACACCTGGGGCTCGACCTTGATCACCTCGTCACCGCGCCGCAACTCGTAGCGGGCGGTGTCCAACGCGAAGTCGTCGAACCGCCACACCTGACCGGACTTGGCCGCCGGGTTCGACTCTGGAGCTGATTCGGTGGACGACAAGGGCACATAATTCCGATCTCGCCGGGTGCGTTGGTGGTCATCGTAGCTGTGAGAACGCTCGGAGGGCAGGAGCGAAGCGACCCGGGAAATCGACACGGAGGGCAGGAGCGAAGCGACCCGGGAAGACGACTCGGAGGTAGTGACCGACTGACGAAATCGACTCGGAGGGCGGCGGCCGCCGGTCGCCCCCAGAACCAGTTCAGCGCCAGCCGTCGGCGGCCTTCGCCGCGCGCATCAGCGCATCACACAACGCACGGAGTTCGGCCGCTTCGGCCCCCTCCTCGACGGCGGTGGCGACGTCCTCGGCGGCGCACCGCACCTCGAACACGCGATCGGCGAGCTCAGCTGCCTCCGAGGCAGTCAGCACCACCGAATCCGGGGCCAGCGCGGTGCCCTTGACCTGCGCCCGCTGCTCATACGCGCGCTGGCGACAGGACTGTCTGCAGTACTGCCTGCGCCTGCCGATACCCGCGTCGGCGACCTCACGGCCACACCAACGACAGGGTTGGGCTCGTCGCTGTAAACGGCCGCGCCGGCCGACAACTGTTGTCACGAGACCCGACTGTAAACCGCCGGCGGGTGCGATCCCGGTATCATCGACCGTTGAGTCGGGAACTTCGCGCCGGCCAATTGCGTTGATTCCCGCGGATGAGTTGCTTGAAGAGGAGTGTGGACCATGGCTGATCGCGTTTTGAGAGGCAGTCGCCTCGGAGCCGTGAGCTACGAGACCGACCGCAACCACGATCTGGCGCCGCGTCAGGTCGCCCGTTACCGGACCGACAATGGCGAGGAATTCGAGGTTCCGTTCGCCGACGATGCCGAGATCCCCGGCAGCTGGCCTTGCCGCAACGGCATGGAGGGCACCCTGATAGACGGCGACGTCCCGGAGCCCAAGAAGGTCAAGCCCCCGCGTACGCACTGGGACATGCTGCTGGAACGTCGTTCCATCGAGGAACTCGACGAGTTGCTCAAGGAGCGCATGGACATCATCAAGACCCGGCGGCGGGGCTAACTACCTCACGACGCCGCGGGCGCGATCGAGGCGCCCGCGGATACCCCACTCGGCGACCTTGAAGATCGCCTCGCGGATGTTGGATCCGCTCATCTTCGACACGCCAAGCTCGCGTTCGGTGAACGTGATGGGCACTTCGACGATCTTGAAGCCGGCCGTGATCGTGCGCCAGGTCATCTCGATCTGGAAGCAGTAACCCTTCGAGTCGACGGTGGCCAGCTCGATCTTCTCCAGGACCTCGCGCCGGTAGGCGCGGTAACCCGCGGTGATGTCGTTGACCTCGACGCCCAGCATGACGCGCGAATATCCGTTCGCGGTCTTGGACAGCACCTTCCTGCGCCGCGGCCAGTTGCGCACGGTTCCGCCCTCGATGTAGCGCGACCCGATCGACAGGTCGGCGCCCGCGTCGACGGCGTCGAGCAGCCGGTAGAGCTCCTCGGGGGCGTGGCTGCCGTCGGCGTCCATTTCGACCAGCACCGTGTATCCGCGGCCGAGCCCCCAGGCGAAACCGGCCAGATACGCCGCTCCGAGCCCGGCCTTGCTGGTCCGGTGCATCACGTGGACGCGGTCGGGATCGGCGAGCGCAAGCTCGTCGGCAAGCTCACCCGTGCCGTCCGGGCTGCCATCGTCGACGATCAGCACGTGCACGTCGGGACGTGCACCATGGACGCGCCCGACGATCAGGGGCAGATTGTCGCGCTCGTTGTAGGTCGGAATGATGACCAGCGTGCGCTGACTCGGGCGGTCGCCACCGGAAGTCATGCGCGATCCCGCTCCGCTCCTCGCTCGTCGGTCATGTCGCTCCTTCGTCGTTGGGCGCATCGGTCGCCGGTCTCCGGCGACGCACGAACCTCCCATTCTGCAGTATGGCCGCGATCACGATCACCACACCGACCAATACCAGCAGGCCTTGAACGAGCGGACCCCACTGCGTGGCGGGGGTCAGTCCGGTCTTCAACCGGATCGGAACGTCGAGGTAGGCGGGCTCGAAGAACTGCGTGCGCTCGACGATCCGACCGTCCGGTGCGATCACCGCGCTGATTCCCACGGTGCCCGCGACGACGACGTAGCGGTCGTGCTCGACGGCCCGCAAGCGGGCGAACGCGAGTTGCTGAGCGCTCATCGCTTCGTCGAACGTGGCGTTGTTGGACGGAACCGCCAGGAACTCGGCGCCGTTCAGTACCGATTCGCGAGGCGCCCGGTCGAAGATGACCTCCCAGCAGGTGGTGACGCCGATGGTCGTGTCCGCCGCGTGCACGACGCCGTCTCCATCTCCAGGGGTGAAGTAGCCCGCCCGGTCCGCGTACGAGGACAGGTGCTTGAAGAAACCGCGCCACGGCAGGTACTCGCCGAACGGCTGGACGATCTTCTTGTCGTGGCGTTCACCGGGTCCGTCGACGCCGTCCCACACGATCACCGAGTTGGTGGACGCCGGGTTGTCCCTGGAGTAGCCGGGGGCCGCGAGCACCGCGCCAACCAGGATGGGTGCGTGGATCGCCTCGGCGGCCGCCGAGATCTGGCTCGCGGCGTCGGGGTTGGCGAGCGGGTCGATGTCAGAGGAGTTCTCCGGCCAGATGACGACGGCCGGTTGCGCTGCACGCCCTTCCCGGACGTCCTCGGCGAGCCGCGTCGTCTCCCGCACGTGGTTGTCGAGCACCGCACGCCGCTGCGCGTTGAACTCGAGCCCCAGCCGCGGCACGTTGCCCTGGACCGCCGCCACGACGACGGGGGGATCGTTGCCGGCGCCCGACGCCGACTTGCGCAGGTGCGGGCTGGCCAGCGCGACGCTCAGCAGCACCAGGACGACGCACAGGCCGGGTACCACCACGGCGTGCGGGCTGCGGTCGGCCGCCCGGTCGTGCGGCGACCACCGGCGCACCGCCTCGAGCGCGATGGCGGCCAGGCAGAAGCCGACCAACACCACCGCGAACGACAGCAGCGGAGCCCCACCCCACTGCGCGAGCGCCAGCAGCGGCCCGTCGGACTGGCTGAAGCCGATTACTCCCCAAGGGAATCCGCCGAACGGCACGACCGACTTGAGCCACTCCGCCACCATCCAGACCGCAGCGAACCACACCGGCCAGCCGGGCACCCTTCGCACGATCACGGCAAGCAGCCCGAAGACCGCAGGGAAGAGCGCCTCCAGCAGGGACAGCGCGAGCCACGGAACGGCGCCGACGAGCCCACTGATCCACGGCAGCAGGGGCACGTAGAAGGCCAACCCGAATAGCAGGCCGTAGCCGAAGCCACCGGCGGCAGTGGTCGACTCCTGCACGAGCACCCACGCAAGCAGCGCGAAGGCGACGAACGTCAGGAACCACCAGCCGAACGGCGGGAAGCTGGTGCACGCCAACACACCCGCCACCACGGCCGCGATCAGCCGCCAGACCCGCGGTTCCAGCACCTGCCAGCTCCGCACGGTAATCCGGCGCGCCCGAGCGGCCGCAGTCGAGGTGGACGTCGCCGCGGGCGGATCGGCATCGGCATCGCCCGAGTCGATCGGGGAATCGCCGCCCCCGGACTGGCGCTCTGAGCCGGTTGTGTCAACAGCGCCGGGTGCGTCGGCGGAGTCGACGCCATCATCGACCGCGACGTCCCGCACGGCCGGCGAGGTCTCGGTTTCGTCATTGGGGCGGTCCCAGTCGCGCCGACGCCTCCGGTCAGCCATGTAGCACGACGCCCCGGTGCACGGTCTGCCTGCACGTGGGCAGGTCGTCGTCGGGCCCGAGTCGCGGCAATGCGGGCACCCTGGCGCGCCGATCGGTGGACCAGCGCTGGACGCCGTCGGCGGGCGCGGCGACCTCGAGGGCGTCCGCGCCGCCGGGCAGGTCCCACACGGCGTAGGACGCGGGCGCGCCGGGCACCAGCGTGCCCGTGATCCCGTCGCGCACGCCGCCCGCCCGCCAGGCCCCGCGCGTGGCGGCCGCGAACGCCGCCCGCGCCGACAGCGCGCTGCCCGGGGTTTGATGGCGCATGGCAGCGCGCACCGTCGCCCACGGATTGATGCTGGTGACTGGCGTGTCCGAACCCAATGCGAGTGGCACGCCTTGGGATGCTAACAGCGCAAACGGGTTGAGCTTGCGGGCTCGGTCGACGCCAAGCCTGCGCGCGTACATGCCGGCCTCGCCACCCCACAGGGCATCGAAGTTGGGCTGCACGCTCGCGAGCACGCCCGCGGCGCCGAGCCGGGCCGCCTGATCGGCGGTCACCATCTCCAGATGTTCGATGCGATGACCACAGCGCGACACCGCCACGGCGCCGAATCGCGCGACGACGCGGTCGAGTGCGTCGACGACGGCGGACGCTGCGGCGTCGCCGATGACGTGGAATCCCGCGGTGACGCCCGCCTCGGTGCATGCGCTCAGGTGCGCCTCGACGGCGGCGGCGTCGAGATAGGCGTTGCCGCATTCACCAGGTTGGTCGGCGTACGGCTCGTGCAGCCAGGCGGTGCGGGACCCCAGTGCGCCGTCGACGAACAGGTCACCCGCCAGCCCGTCGGCACCGGTGACCTCGACGAGGTCGCGCGCCTCGCCCGCGGAGCTCGCGACCTCGCCCCAGTAGCCCACGACCTCGACGCCGTGGTCCATGGCGCGCACCGCGTGCCAGTCGTCGAGCCCACCGATGTCCGGGCCCGCGCACTCGTGGACCGCGACGATGCCGCACCGTGCCGCGAGGTCCAGCGCAGCCACCCGCGCCGCGTGCCGCTGCCCGGAGGTCAACAGGTCACGTGCGACCGCGCGCACCCCGTGGTGCGCGTCCGCCGTGAGCGGCTGCTGTGCGGAGTAGCCCGAGGCACGCGGCAGGTCGGGCACCAGACGACGCAGGGCGCTGGTCGCGGCCGCCGAGTGGACGTCGACGCGGGCGAGGTAGGCGGGCCTGCCGCCGAGCGCCTCGTCCAGGTCGGCCGTGGTCGGGGGGGCTGGGTTCCGGCCAGCCGGATTCGTCCCACCCGTGCGCCCAGATCGGGCCGTCGGGATGCTCGCGTGCGTATTCGGCGACGAGCCGCAGCAGGTGCGCCTGGGACGTCGCCCCGCGCAGGTCCAGGCCGGTGGTGGTCAACCCGGTCGCGGTGAGATGGACGTGGCTGTCGACGAACGCGGGCGCGACGAAGCCGCCGTCGAGATCGACCACCCGGGCGTCCGGGAACTGTGCCCGTCCGACCTCGTCGGTGCCCAGCCACGCGACGGTCGCGTCGGGACCGTCGGTCACGGCCATGGCGGTGGCGTCTGGCATGGCCGGGCTGTGCACCAGGCCGTTGACGAGCAGCGTGGTCAAGAGCTGGCGGTGGGCCCGGGGAAGGTACCGGGCAGGCGCGGCGGGTCGACGTCGATGACGTCGTCCGTCACGTCGATCACTTCGCCGTCGACGTAGTCACCTCGAGCGGGCCGGAACGCTCCGGGGGAAGTCACGACCAGCGGAACGCGGCCGAGCCCGCGGGCGGCGAGCGCCGCCACGGCGGGGCGGGCGAGCACTCGGGTGGGCGGTAGCAGCAGGATCAGCCCAGCGACGGACGTCACCAATCCGGGGACCACGGTCAGCACGGTGCCCAGCGCGATCATCACGCCGTCCGTCGCAGCGCCCTGCGGCGACGTGAGCCCCGAGCGCAGCCGCTGGATCTGGCGCTTCAGTTGGGAGCCGGCCAGCGCCAAGCCGACGGCGAACGTCCCGAGCAGCAACAACACGGTCCAGCCGAAGCCGATCGTGTACGCGAGCGCGACGACCACCGCCAGTTCGACGAGCACGTAGAGCCCGAATAACCGCTTAGCCATGCATTGCCAACGCGCGACCCGGCGCGACGGTTCCTAGTCTGCCTCGCTCGATTCTCCGGTAGCTTCGCTCCTGCTCCTGCCCTCCGGGGACACTTCCCGGGTCGCTTCGCTCCTGCCCTCCACCGGCGGCGCTTCGACCTCGATGGCAGCGTGCACCTTGTCGATGCCACCGCGCAGCAGCGCCTGCGGAACCCACCACCACGCGTGCCACCAGTAGCGCCTGGTCACCATGTCGAACACCGGCCGGGTCTCGGACTTCGGCAAGTTGCGGGCCACCGCCTCGACGGGTTCACCCTTGGGCTTCCCGAGCCTGCCGCACTTCTGGATGGTGACCCGCGGGGTGTTGTTGATGCGCTTGGTCTTCCAGGATCCGTCATCGGTGCTGATCAACAGCTTGTCGCCGGCGGGCACGCCCCACACCGGGGTGGGCTTGGGCCGCCCGTCCTTGGTGAACGTGGTGAGCAACAGGTACTTCTCGCCGTAGACGTCCTTGAACGTGGGGGCCATGCCTCAGGTCGCCGCCTTCAATTCGATCGTGACGTTCTTCTCCATGCCGCCGCGCAGCTTGGAGAAGACGTTGAACGTCTTTCCGATCAGGCCGTACCGCTTGCCGATCGCGTCATAGGTGGCGCCGTTGGCCGACTTGTCGAGAATGGCGGCGGTGGCCTCCACCGGCTCCCCCTTGGGGTTGCCGGTGCGGTCGCACTTGGCGATGGTGACCCGCGGAGTGTTCCGGATGCGCTTGACCTTCCAGGACTGCTCCTGGGTGATCACGACCAGGTCGTCACCGTGTGGCGCCGCCCAGATGGCGGTCGGCTTGGGCCTGCCGTCCTTGGTGAACGTCGTCAACAGGATGTACTCGGACTTGGCGACTTCGGCGAACGTCACTGGCATGCCATCAAACCTACTGCCCGAGTCGCTTCGCTCTCCCCGTCGAGCGGCGAGACCCCCAGCGCGGGTCCAACCACGCTCACCCTCCGAGGTGGCGCTCGGTTTCCAGCAAGCCCAACCGTGAAGCACGCGACGCACGACTCAGGTGAAGCGTGGCGAAATTCAAAATCGGCGAAGACGCCGTCAGCCTTCGAGGTCGCCCTCGGTCTCCAGCAGCACCTGTCGCAGCCCGTCGAGCGTCGCGGGCTCGGGCTGCGCCCACATGCCGCGGCCTGCAGCTTCCAGCAACCGCTCGGCCATGCCGTGCAACGCCCAGGGATTGGACTCGGACATGAACTTGCGGTTCTCCCCGTCGAGCACGTACTCCCCTGCCAGCCGCTCGTACATCCAGTCGGCCATCACGCCTGCGGTGGCGTCGTATCCGAAGAGGTAGTCGACCGTGGCGGCCATCTCGAACGCACCCTTGTATCCGTGCCTGCGCATCGCGTTGATCCAGCGCGGGTTGACCACCCGGGCCCGGAAGACGCGGGTGGTCTCCTCCGACAGCGTGCGCGTGCGCACCGACTCGGGCCGGGTGTTGTCGCCGATGTAGGCGGCCGGGTCACGACCGGTCAGTGCGCGGACGGTGGCGATCATGCCGCCGTGGTACTGGAAGTAGTCGTCGGAATCGGCGATGTCGTGTTCGCGCGTGTCGGTGTTCTTGGCCGCCACCGCAATTCGGCGATACGCCCTGTTCATCTCGTCGGTGGCCGGGGCACCGTCGAGCTCGCGCCCGTAGGCGAACCCGCCCCACGCGGTGTACACCTGCGCAAGGTCGGCGTCGTCGCGCCAGTTGCGGCTGTCGATGAGCTGCAGCAGCCCGGCGCCGTACGTGCCGGGTTTGGAGCCGAAGATCCGGGTGGTGGCGCGACGTCGATCCCCGTGCTCGGCGAGGTCGACGCGGCTGTGGGCGCGGACGAAGTTCTGCTCGTCGGGTTCGTCGAGGTCGGCGACGAGCCGCACCGCGTCGTCGAGCATCGTCACCACGTGTGGGAAGGCGTCGCGGAAGAAGCCGGAGATGCGGACGGTGACGTCGATGCGCGGCCTGCCGAGCTCGGCGAGGGCGATGGGTTCGAGGTCCACGACGCGCCGCGATGCGTCGTCCCACCGCGGGCGAACTCCCAGCAGCGCAAGGACTTCGGCGATGTCGTCGCCCGCGGTCCGCATGGCCGAGGTGCCCCACACCGAGAGCCCGACCGACTGCGGCCACTCACCGTGATCACGCAGGTACCGGTCGAGCAGCGAATCTGCCAGTGCGACACCGGTTTCCCACGCCAACCGGGACGGGACGGCCTTCGGGTCGACGGAGTAGAAGTTACGTCCGGTGGGTAGCACGTTGACCAGACCGCGCAGCGGTGAGCCGGACGGTCCGGCGGGGATGAATCCGCCGTCGAGGGCGCGGAGGAGCTGAACGATCTCCTGGTCCGTCTGACGCAGGCGTGGCACCACCTCGGTGGCGGCGAACCGCAGCACCGATGCGATCCCGACGTCGCCCGTGATCGCATCGACGGCCCTTGCGTCCCAACCCGTCTCCTGTAGCGCCGCGACCAGGTCGCGGGCCCTGGCCTCGGCGGCGTCGACGGCAGCGCGGTCGTCGGTGCCGTCCTCGGCCAAGCCGATCGCCTGGCGCAACCCGGGCACCGAGTGTTCGCCGCCGAACAGCTGGCGGGCCCGCAGGATGGCCAACACCAGATCGAGCTCGACCGATCCTTCGGGCGCCTGACCGAGGATGTGCAGACCGTCGCGGATCTGGACGTCCTTGATCTCGCACAGCCAGCCGTCGACGTGCAGCAGCATCTCGTCGAACGAGTCCTCGTCGGGCCGGTCCTCCAGCCCCAGGTCGTGGTCCATCTTCGCCGCCCGCATCAACGTCCAGATCTGCTGGCGGATGGCTGGCAGCTTGCCGGGATCGAGGGCTGCGATGTTGGCATGCTCGTCGAGCAGTTGCTCCAGTCGGGCGATGTCCCCATACGTCTCGGCCCGCGCCATCGGCGGGATCAGGTGGTCGACCAACACGGCGTGCGCGCGGCGCTTGGCCTGGGTGCCCTCGCCGGGATCGTTGACCAGGAACGGGTAGATCAGGGGCAGGTCGCCGAGCGCGGCATCGGACCCACACGCCGCGGACATGCCCAGCGTCTTGCCCGGCAGCCATTCGAGGTTGCCGTGCTTGCCCAGATGCACGACGGCGTCCGCCCCGAACCCCACATCCAGCCACCGGTAGGCGGCGAGGTAGTGGTGGCTGGGTGGCAGATCCGGATCGTGGTAGATCGCGACGGGGTTCTCACCGAATCCGCGCGGCGGCTGGACGAGCAGCACGACGTTGCCCGATTGCATTGCCGCGACGACGATCTCACCGTCGGGATCGCGGCTACGGTCGACGAACAGCTCGCCGGGCGGCAGACCCCAGTGCTCGACCATCGGATCGGTGAGCTCGGACGGCAGCGTCGCGAACCACTCCCGGTACTCCTTGGCGGACACCCGAATCGGGTTGCCCACCAGTTGGTCCTCACTCAGCCAGGCGGGGTCCTGCCCACCGCGTTCGATCAGCGCGTGCACGAGCGCGTCGCCATCGCCTGCGTCGACTCCCGGGACGTCACCGATGACGTAGCCTGCGTCGCGCATCGCGCGCAACAGGGCGACCGCGCTTGCGGGCGTGTCCAGTCCGACGGCGTTGCCGATCCGCGCGTGCTTGGTCGGATAGGCGGAGAACACCAGGGCGACCCGCTTGTCCGCGGGCACCACGTGTCGCAGCCGGGCGTGCCGCACCGCGAGGCCGGCGACCCGGGCACAGCGCTCCGGATCGGGCACGTACGCGATCAGCCCCTCGTCGTCGATCTCCTTGAACGAGAACGGAACCGTGACGATGCGTCCGTCGAACTCGGGAACGGCCACCTGGGTCGCCACGTCGAGCGGAGACATGCCGTCGTCGTTGCCCGCCCACTGGCTGCGCGAACTCGTCAGGCACAGGCCCTGCAGGATGGGCACGTCCAGCGCCGCCAGATGCGCGACGTTCCACTGGTCGTCGGTGCCGCCCGCGCCGACGGCCGCCGGGTTGGCGCCCCCGGCGGCCAGCACCGTCGTCACCAATGCGTCAGCGGTGCCGAGCAGCTCGAGGAGTTCGGGCTCGGCGGTGCGCAGCGAGGCGCAGTACACGGGTAGTGGGATGCCGCCGGCCCGTTCGATGGCGCCGCACAGCGCCTCGACGTACTCGGTGTTGCCCGCGAGGTGCTGGGCGCGGTAGTAGAGCACCGCGATGACGGGGCCGTCGCCGCGCGGGGCGGCGGGCCGGTCCAGGGTGCCCCATGTGGGCGTGGCCGTCGGCGGGGAGAATCCGACGCCCGTCATGAGCAGGGTGTCGGTGAGGAACGCGTGCAGCTGGCGGAGGTTCTCCACTCCGCCCTGCGCGAGGTAGACGTGCGCCTGCAGCGCGACGCCCGCGGGGACCGTGGAGTGGCTCATCAGGTCGGCGTCGGGCGCCTGTTCGCCACTGAGCACTACGGTGGGGACGCCACTGGCGGCGATCCGATCGATGCCGTCCTGCCAGGTGCGGTAGCCGCCGAGCATCCGCACGCAGGCGACGTCGGCACCCTCGAGCAGTTCGTCGAGTTCATCGTCGACGAGCCGTGACGGGTTCGCCCAGCGGTAGCTTGCGCCGCTGGCGCGGGCGGTGATCAGGTCCGTGTCCGACGTCGACAGCAGCAGGACGACGGGCGAAACCGATGGTCCGGGCTGGGACGGGGGAAATGTCGCTGTCACCCACCATTCGTACCGCACCGGCGGGGCCGGGCGGCGCGGCCGGTGCGACGGGGTCGATCAGCGGTCGTAGTTGCCCCAACGACCGTGCCAGGACTGGGGGTACGGCAGACCCGCCATGGCGATGAGCGCGAGCACGACTACGGCGAACACGATGAGTCCGAACATTGTTGCCCCCTAAGGCCGGTCGCCTGCCTCGTGCAGTCGAATGTTGCTGAAAACCGGCGGTTCTCAAGAAACCTAATACCGGCGGTACCGGATTCCGACATTTCGTGTGGCACGGAACACACCCGGCGAAATGTGACGTACGTCACCGTCAGGCGGTGCGCACGTCGAAGTCATCCGCCTCGGGTGAGGCCAACAGTTCCTGGTGCCGCTCGGGAGGCCATGGGAACAGCTCGGGAAGCCCGTCGCGACCGAGGTACCAGCTGGAGCATCCAGAGACCCAAATCGTCTGCGGCATGGATGCTTTCATGTCTTCGTTGTACTGCTTGGTGGCGGCCTCGGTGGGGGCGGCCGCCACGACGACGCCCTCGCCGATCCGCTTGATCCACCACAGCGCGTACTCGGCCTGCGACTCCGCGATCGGGACGAGCGACTGGTTTCCGATCGGTGAGTGGGGTCCCATCATCATGAACATGTTGGGAAAGCCCGGCACGGCCACCGAGCGATAGGCCGCGGGACCGTCGGCCCACGCCTCGTCGAGGGTGCGCCCGTGCTCCCCCACGATGTTCATGGGTCGGACGTATGCCCGTGCGTCGAAGCCCGTGGCCAGCACCAGCAGGTCGAGTTCGTGAAGGGTGCCGTCGGTGGTGACCACGCCTCGCGGCTCGACGTGGTCGATGCCTTCGGTGACGACGTCGACGTCTGCCCGTTTGACGGCGCGGTAGAACGTGGACGCGAACACCATCCGCTTGCACATCGGCTGGTCCTTCGGCGTCAGCTTGCGGCGAAGTTCCGGATCCCGCACCGACAACCTCAGATTCCAGCGACACATCGCCTGAGCGAGGCTGCGCTGCCACCCTGGGCGAATCGGCGCGCGCCCGTAGAACTGCCGAACGAAGGTTTCCCAGAACCGGAACGCCACGTCGTTGAGCAGGGGAACGCGGCGCAACGCAGCGCGCGTGATGGCCTTGTAGCGGGGGTTCGGCATCGGATAGATCCACTGCGCCGTGCGCTGGAATACCTTCAGTAGCCGCACGTTGCCGCCGAGTGCGGCGGTGAGCTGGACCCCCGTGGAGCCCGTACCGATCACACCGATCCGCTTGTCCGGCAACGAAACCGAGTGGTCCCAACGCGACGAGTGGAACGTGGGTCCGGCGAACGAGTCCAGGCCGGGGATGTCCGGGTAGCGCGGCATTCGCAGCACGCCGGTGGCGGTGACGAGCACGTCGAAGGCCTGCTCACCAGCCGGCGTCGTGAGCCACCACCTTCCGTCGCGGAACGTTGCCGCCGTCACGTCGGTACCGAACCTGATCCGCGAGCGCACGCCCCGCTCGGTGGCCACCTGGCGGAAGTACTCCTGAATCTCCGGGCCCGGCGGCAGCAGATGCGACCACTCCGGGTTGGGCCGAAACGAATACGAGTAGTAGCGCGACGGGATGTCGCACGTCAGCCCCGGGTACGTGTTGTCCCGCCACGTTCCGCCGACTTCGTCCGCCTTCTCGAAGACCGTGAAGGTGTCGATGCCCGCGTCCTTGAGCTTGATCGCCATGCAGATGCCCGACATGCCTGCGCCGATGATCGCCACCGTGGGCTTACCTGACTCCACCTGTCACCCCGATCCTGGATGTGTTGACGGTACGCCCGGAGTTCGAATCCCAGCCAGCGAAATGATGGTCAATCTTGGCCGGTTCTGCGGCAATGTGGTGATGACAACCTCCCCCGTCATCGTCAAGCTCGGCGCCCACATCGGTGCCCGCGTCGAGGGCGTCCGCCTCGGCGGCGACCTGCCGTCCTCGACGGTCGCTGCGATCAACCACGCACTGCTGACCCACAAGGCGATCTTCTTCCGCGACCAGCACCACCTCGACGATGCGGAACAACTCGCGTTCGCGGCCACGCTCGGCACTCCCACGCTGGCGCATCCGACCGTGTTGTCGCGGGGCACGGACGTGCTGCCGATCGACTCCCGGTACGACAAGGCGAACTCGTGGCATACCGACGTCACGTTCGTGGACCGCATTCCAAAGGCCTCACTGCTGCGGGCGATCTCACTACCCGAGTACGGCGGCACCACCACGTGGGCCTCGACCGAGGCCGCCTACGACCAGCTGCCCGCGCCGCTGCAGGCACTCGCCGAGCGGCTGTGGGCCGTGCACACCAACGAGTTCGACTACATCCGCGACGTCGAGGACGAGGACGGTCAGGTGTCCGACGCCGCCCGCCAATACCGCGACGAGTTCGTTTCGGAGCTGTACGAAACGGTCCACCCGGTCGTGCGCGTGCATCCCGAGACCGGCCGCCGGGTGCTGTTGCTCGGTCACTTCGTGCGCCGTTTCGTCGGGCTGGGAAGCACCGAGTCGACGACGCTGCTCGCGCTCCTGCAGGCGCGGGTGACCCGGTTGGAGAACACGATTCGGTGGAACTGGCAGCCGGGCGACCTGGCCATCTGGGACAACCGGGCCACCCAGCACTATGCGGTTTCGGACTACGACGACCAGTACCGCAGCCTCAGTCGCGTGACGCTGGCCGGCGACGTACCCGTCGACGTCCACGGGACGCCAAGCCGGGTGGTCGCGGGGGATGCGTCGCACTACTCCGACGTCGTCGCTCCCCGGAGGCTGGCGGCGGTGGTGTCGTAGGACACCGCCCAGTCCTCAGAGTCGGTACATCGCCCGGCTCATCGCGGCGTGCTCCAGGAAGTCGTAGCGCCGAGGAACGTAGCCACGCGGCTTGTCGTTGCGCGGCGCGGCCTCCTCGGTGACCGCGACGGGGTTGGCGGTGAAGAACCGCGTGATCGCGGTCCACCAGTCGGGCCCCGACGTGGCGCGGCGCGGGCAGTGCACTCGTGATCGAGAAAGCGGCTTCGGACATCGGACTCTCCTTGCTTCGGGCGTCGGATCGTGGTCCGGCGACGTGAAGCAAACGTATTTTGACGCCGTCGCGGAATCGTGCGTAGTGCACTACTCGAATCCTGAGGTGAGTACTACTCATATGCTCGAAGCCGACATGACCAGGGCCCGCGACGACGACGCCTGCCCCGGTGCGCTGCAGGTGCACCAGGCGGCCGACGGCGCCTTGGCGCGCGTGCGGCTGCCCGGCGGCATGATCACCGCCGCGCAGCTGGAGGCGCTCGCGCTGGCAGCCCTCGAGTTCGGCTCCCCCGCAATGGAACTCACGTCGCGCGGCAACGTCCAACTCCGGGCGATCACCGACCCGCCGGGCCTTGCGGATGCCGTCGCGGCGGCGGGTCTGCTGCCGTCGGCCACCCACGAGCGGGTGCGCAACATCGTGGCGTCGCCGCTGTCCGGACGACGGGGCGGACTCGGCGACGTCCGGGGATTGGTCGGTGCACTGGACGCCGCGATTCAGGCCAGCCCCGCCCTTGCCGAGTTGCCAGGCCGGTTCTGGTTCAGCCTCGACGACGGCAGCGCCGACGTGTCGGGACTCGCCGCCGACGCAGGTGCGCACCTGCTCGGCGATGGGCAGGCCGCCCTGCTGATCGCCGGTGTCGACACCGGCGTGCGCATGGCCGTCGACGACGTCGTGGCGACGCTGCTGAAGGTGGCGGACAACTTCCTCGCCGCCCACGGACGGGCATGGCGAGCCGTCGAACTCGCCGACGTCGCCCCGCTGCTCGCCGGGCTGGTGGCCACCGCGGCGGGCGGGACGACGTGGCCTCCCACCGCCCGTCCTCCGGTCGGTTGGATCCAGCAGGACGACGGCCGGGTGATGCTGGGCGCCGCCGTGCCGTTGGGCGTGCTGCAGGCCCGCGTCGCCCAGTACCTGGCCGCCATCGAGGCTCCGCTGGTGGTGACCCCGTGGCGATCGGTGCTCGTCTGCGACCTCGACGAAGGCGTCGCGGACAGCGCACTTCGGGTGCTGGCTCCGTTCGGGCTGGTGTTCGACGAGCAGTCGCCGTGGCTGGACGTCAGTGCGTGCACGGGAAGCCCCGGCTGCGCCCACTCGGCCGCCGACGTCCGCCACGACGCCGCGGAGGCGGCCCGCGAATCGGTCGGCGTCCACCGGCACTTCGTGGGCTGTGACCGGGCCTGCGGCAGTCCGCCGGTCGGCGAAGTCCTGGTGGCCACCCCCGACGGCTACCGACCGCGCCAACCGTAGGGTGATCGGGTGCTCGACTACACCCGCGACGCCGCCGAGATCTATCGGCAGTCGTTCGCGACCATCCGCGCCGAAGCGGACCTGTCGCGCTTCCCCGCCGACGTGGCCCGGGTCGTGGTGCGGCTCATCCACACCTGCGGCCAGGTCGACGTCGCCGAACACGTTGCCTACACCCACGACGTCGTCACCGCGACGCGCGCGGCCCTCGACGCGGGCGCTCCGGTGCTGTGCGACTCGTCGATGGTGGCGGCGGGCATCACCCGCTCCCGACTGCCTGCCGACAACGAGGTGGTGTCGCTCGTCGCCGACGCCCGCGCAGCCGACTTGGCTTTGAAAGTGGGCAGCACCCGGTCGGCGGCCGGGGTCGATCTCTGGGCCGACCGGCTGGCAGGCGCGGTGCTCGCGATCGGCAACGCGCCGACCGCCCTGTTCCGACTGTTGGAACTCGTCGACGAGGGCGTCCCGGCCCCCGCTGCGGTGCTCGGCGGTCCGGTGGGCTTCGTCGGCTCGGCACAGTCCAAGCAGGAGTTGATCGAGCGTCCGCGCGGGATGGCCTACCTCGTCGTCACCGGCCGACGCGGCGGCAGCGCCATGGCCGCCGCAGCGGTCAACGCCATCGCGAGCGAGCGCGAATGACGACCGACGCCGGCAGCCCGAAGGGAACGCTCTGGGGCGTCGGACTCGGGCCGGGTGACCCGGAACTGTTGACGGTCAAGGCCGTCCGCGTGATCGCCGAAGCCGACGTGGTGGCCTATCACAGCGCCAGGCACGGTCACAGCATCGCGCGCACCATCGCCGCAGCGTATCTGCGGCGGGACCACATCGAGGAGCACCTCGTCTACCCGGTGACCACCGAGACCACCGACCACCCCGGTGGCTACGCGGGCGCGATGGAGGACTTCTACGCCGAAGCCGCCGACCGCATCGCCGCGCACCTCGACGCGGGCCGCAACGTCGCCCTGCTCGCCGAGGGCGACCCGCTCTTCTACAGCTCGTACATGCACATGCACACGCGGCTCACTTCTCGGTTCGACGCCGTCATCGTGCCTGGTGTGACGTCGGTGAGCGCTGCCTCGGCGGCGACCGGGACTCCGCTCGTCCAGGGCGACGAGGTGTTGACGATCCTGCCTGGCACGCTGCCCCCAGACGAGTTACGCCGCAGGCTCGCCGATACCGACGCCGCGGTCATCATGAAGTTGGGTCGGTCCTATCCCGCTGTGCGCGCGGCACTTTCGACTGCCGGACGGCTCGATGCGGCGTACTACGTGGAGCGGGCCAGCACGCCGCAGCAGCGGGTGCTGGCCGCTGCTGACGTCGACGATGCGTCGGTGCCGTACTTCTCGTTGACGATGGTGCCCGGCATGGCAGGCCGTGCCGAACGTTCCCCCGAGTCGCTGCGCTCGGGGGAACCCCCAGCACCGAACCCGGTCGGCAGCGTGGCGGTGGTCGGGCTCGGCCCCGGCGACGTGGACTGGCTGACCCCGCAGGCCCGCCGGGAGTTGAGCACGGCGAGCGATCTGATCGGGTACGGGCCGTACCTGGACCGGGTGCACACCCGCGACGGGCAGACGTGCCATCCCAGCGACAACACCGACGAGCCGCAGCGGGCCAAGCTGGCGTGCACGCTCGCCCGGCGGGGCCGCGCAGTGGCGGTGGTGTCCTCCGGCGACCCGGGCGTCTTCGCCATGGCCACGGCCGTGCTCGAGGAAGCCGCCGACTGGCCGGACGTCGACGTAAGGGTCATCCCCGCGATGACTGCCGCTCAGGCCGTCGCCAGCCGCGTCGGCGCCCCACTCGGACACGACTACGCAGTGATCTCGCTCTCCGACCGGCTGAAGCCGTGGGACGTCATCACGGCCAGGCTCGCGGCCGCGGCCGACGCCGACCTGGTGCTGGCGATCTACAACCCCGCATCGAAGACCCGCACATGGCAGGTGGCCGCGATGCGGGACCTGCTGCTTCAGCACCGCGATCCGGGCACTCCCGTGGTCATCGGCCGCGACGTGTCCGGCCCGAAGGAGTCCGTCAGGGTGGTGCGCCTTGCCGACCTCGATCCCGCCGACGTCGACATGCGCTGCCTGCTCATCGTCGGATCGTCGCAGACTCAGTGGCAGCAGACCGACGGCGGCGACCGCGTGTTCACGCCGCGCCGCTACCCCGGCTGACCACTTCCTGACTACTGTCGAGGATCGTTGACAGCTGTCAGGACGCCGATTACTGTCGCCCCTCATGACAGCGGCCGTGTCGATCCCGCGGAGCCCGACGGACATCACCCCCGAGTGGTTAAGTGCTGCGCTGAAGGCAGAGGTCCGCGCCGTCGAGAGCGCCCCGATCGGCACCGGTCAGACTGGCGCAACGTACCGGCTGACGGTGGACTACGCCTCCGACGACGCTTCGCTGCCCCGCTCCTTCGCGGTCAAGCTGCCCTCGCAGGACGAGACGGTGCGGGAGCGGGTGGCGCTCGGATACCGGTCCGAGCACGCCTTCTACACGCACATCGCCGATGTGGTGAAGGTGCCGATCCCCAAGAGCTTCTACTGCGACATCTCCTCCGACGGTGGCGACATCGTGCTGCTGCTCGCCGACATGGCCCCGGCCGTACAGGGCGATCAGATCGGCGGGTGCGACGCCGTCGAGGCCGAACTCGCCGCACGCGCCATCGCCGGGCTGCACGGCCCGACGTGGTGCGACCCGAAGTGGGCCAACTTCCCCGGACTGGCCATGTCGATGCCCAACGCCGACGCCGCCAAGGGGCTTGGCGACGTCGCGGTCATGGCCACCCAGCTCACGCTCGACCGGCTCGGCGCGGAGATGACCGAACAGAACCGCGAAACGGCCACGCAGTCAATGGCTCTGGTGACGCCCTGGCTGCTCGCCGAACCCGGCCGGTTCTCGCTGATGCACGGCGACTACCGGCTCGACAACCTGCTGTTCACGCCCGACCGGACGGCCATCACCGTCGTCGACTGGCAGACACTGGGAGCAGGCCTGCCCGCGCGCGATCTCGCCTACTTCACCGCGACGAGCCTGCTCCCGGACCAGCGGGCCGAACTCGACGAGCAGTTGGTGACCGCCTATCACGACGAACTGTGCAGCTACGGCATCACGGACTACGACCGCGAAACCTGTTGGCGCGACTACCGGATCGGCATGCTGCAGGCGCCGCTGATCACCACGTTGGGCTGCGCGTTCGCGAGTAACACCGAACGCGGCGACGAGATGATGCGCATCATGCTCGAGCGCGGGTGCGAGGCCATCCGCGACCTCGGCAGCATGGAACTCATCTCCGCGAACTGACCCACGCCTCGGCATCCTCGACGGTCGACACCGTGTCCACGCCGTCCGGCAGCGCGGGCCGATCGACCATCACCACCGCCACCCCGAGCGACTCGGCGGCGTCGAGCTTGGCCCTTGTCATGTCACCGCCGCTGTTCTTCGTCACCAGCGCGTCGATGCGATGGTCGCGCAACAGCCGCAGTTCGTCGTCGTAGCGATAGGGGCCGCGCGAGAGCACCAGCTCGTGGCGCAGCGGCAGCGTGCCGGGGTCGGGCGCGGTCACCGCCCTGATCAGAAACCACGCGTCGGTGCCCGCGAAGGCGGCGGTGCCGGACCGCCCGGTGGTCAGGAAGACGCGTGAATAGCCGCACCGGCCAACGACTTCGGCGGCCTGCGCGTCGGATGCGACCACGACGGCCGTGCCGTGCGGCCACGCCGGACGGGCCAGCACCACGCTCGGCAGGTCGAGCCTGCGGCACGCCAGTGCGGCATGAGCGGTGATGGTCGCCGCGAACGGGTGGGTCGCGTCGACCACGGCGTCGATGCGTTCGTCCCGCAGCCAGCGCACCATGCCGTCCACCCCGCCGAAGCCGCCGATGCGCACTTCGCCGACCGGCAGAGCGGGGTCGGGCACCCGCCCCGCCAGCGAGCTGATCACCTCGACGCCGGGGTGCAGCCGGGCGGCCAGCGCCCGCGCCTCGGCCGTGCCGCCCAGCAGGAGCACGCGCACTAGTGCCGGCTCCCCCGGCGACGGTCCGCCGAGTAGAGGTAGCTGTCGGTGAAGCCCTCGGCGGCCAACACGTCACCGACGACGATCACGGCGGTCTTGGTGATCCCCGCCTCGTGCGTCCTGGCCGCGAGTTCGGCGAGCGTGCACCTGACCACCGTCTCCTGCGGCCAGCTGGCGAACGCCACTACCGCACAAGGTGTTTCGGGTCGATATCCTCCGGCCAGCAACTCGGGGACCATCGCGTCGACCTGGGCGGCCGCGAGGTGCAGCACCAGGGTGGCCCCCGGCGCCGAAAGCGCGCGCAGGTCCTCGCCAGGCGGCATCGCGGTGGACAGCGTGGCGACGCGCGTCAACGTCACGGTCTGGGCCACCCCGGGCACGGTCAGTTCACGACCGAGCACGGCCGCCGCCGCGGCGAACGCGGGTACCCCGGGCACGACCTCGTAGTCGACCCCCAGTGCGTCGAGTCTGCGGCACTGCTCGGCCAGCGCACTGTAGATCGACGGGTCACCGGAATGCAGCCGCGCCACGTCGAGCCCGGCCGCGTGGGCGTCGGCGAGCTCGGCCACGATCTGCTCCAGCGTGAGCGGACCGGTGTCGATCACCTTCGCGTCCGGCGGGCACAGCGCCAACAGGTCCTCGGGCATGATCGAACCCGCGTAGAGGCAGACGGGGCAACGGCTGAGCAGCCGCTGCCCGCGCACCGTGATGAGGTCGGCGGCACCGGGGCCCGCGCCGATGAAGTAGACCGTCATGACTTGGTCACCACCCACTGCGTGACGGGCATCGCCGGCCGCCAGCCGGTGAACCCACCCACCGGTTCGCCGCGATAGTGCTGAAACCTGCGCAGCTCGCCGCCGACCCGCGAATGCCATTGCGCGAGCACGGCTTCCGACTCGATCGTGACGGCGTTGGCGACGAGCCGACCGCCGGCCCCCAACTTCTCCCAGCAGGCGTCGAGCAGGCCAGGCTGGCTGACGCCACCGCCGACGAAGATCACCGCGGGCGGCGGCACGACGTCGAACGACTCCGGCGCCTCGAATTGCACCTCGACGTTGACCCCGAAGGCGACCGAGTTCTCGACGATTCGCTGGCGCCGGGCCCCGTCCCGCTCGAACGCGACGGCCCGGCAGCCGGCCTTGTTGCGGCACCACTCGATCGCGATGCTGCCCGAGCCTGCGCCGACGTCCCAGAGCAGCTCCCCGGGACGCGGCTGCAGCGCGGCCATGGTCACCGCGCGCATCGCCTGCTTGGTGAGTTGACCGTCGTGGGCGAAGGCGTCGTCGGGCAGGGCCGCGAACCGTCGTTCGTCGGGCAGGTAGCGCACGGCCATCACGTTGAGGGGGTCGACGCCGCCCGGCGGACGGGTCGCCCACTCCCGTGCGCTGGCCGACCGGCGCAACTCGCGGGGCCCACCGAGTCTGTTCGAGCACGGTCATCTCGGAGTCGCCGCGGCCGGTATCTGTCAGCAGCTTCGCCAGCGCGGCCGGACTGGTGGCGTCCCGCGACAACACGACGGCCTGGCCGCCGCGGCGCACCGCCGTCTGAGGTTCGGCGGTGACGAGGCTGATCACCTCGGTGTCCTGGACCGCCCAGCCGACCCGCGAGCACGCCAACGTCACCGACGACACGTGCGGCAGCACGGCGACGGCGTCGGGCCCGTACAGCCGGATCAGCACGCTGCCCACGCCGTGCAGCAGCGGGTCGCCACTGGCGACCACGTGCACGTCGCCGTCGGCGCCTTCGAGCAGCGTGCGCAGGGCGGGCATCATCGGCGACGGCCATGGTCGCCTGACGGCGGCGACGCTGTCGTCGAGTAGGTCGAGCTGGCGCCGCGACCCGTGAACGACTGTGGCCCTGGCCAGTTCGGCTCGCGAGACGGTCCCCAGCCCGGCCATGCCGTCGGCGCCGATGCCCACCACGACGATCATGGCGCTCCATTCTTCGCGCAAGCACTCATCTGAACACTCCGTTCTTCGCGCAAGCGCTCATCACCTCGGCAGCCTGCGCCAGATCGACCGCGGCATCGCCCGGAATGCGAACACCAGCAGGGCGAGCGACCCCGGCACCCACACCGCGCTGCGGCCCTTGCGCAACGCCGCCGCGGCGGCGTCGGCAACCTGTTGCGGCGTGCTGGACAGCGGCGCCGGGGTCATGCCCTCGGTCATCCGACCGACGACGAAACCCGGACGGACCAGCAGCAGCTGCACGCCGGTGCCGTGCAGCGCGTCGGTCAGGCCCGCGACGAAGCCGTCGAGCCCGGCCTTGGCCGAGCCGTACACGTAGTTGGCGCGCCGGACCCGCGCCCCCGCCACCGACGAGAACGCGACGATCCTCCCGCGGCGCTGGGCGCGCATGGTGGCGGCGAGCACCGTCAGCAGGCTGACCTGTGCCGTGAAGTCGGTGTGCACGACCGCCGCGGCGTGCGTGGCGTCGACCTCGGCGCGGGCCTGGTCGCCGAGGATTCCGAAGGCCAACACGGCGGTGCCGATCGGCCCGTGTTCGGCGACGATCGACGCGACCAGAGGTGCGTGGGACGCCAGGTCGTCGGCGTCGAACTCCCGGGTGTCGACGGCCACCGCGCCCGCGCCGGTTACCGCGGCCACCTCGTCAGCCAGCTGATCGGCCCGCCGTGCCGCCAACACCACGGTGGTGCCGCGCGCCAGCCGCGTCGCCAGCTCGACGCCGATTTCACTACGGCCGCCGAATATCACCACCACACCCGTGTCGTCCACGGCTGTGATTATGTCCTGCGCTAAGTTGGGTACCGATGGCGAAGGCAACCACCCGGCTCACCAACGAGGCGATGGCGTTTCTCACCGAACGTCATCTCGCCATGTTGACCACCCTTCGGTCGGACAATTCGCCGCACGTCGTCGCGGTCGGATTCACGTTCGACCCCATCACCCATCTCGCCAGAGTGATCACCACCGGCGGGTCGCAGAAGGCGGTGAACGCCGCCGAGCGTGGTGTGGCCGTGCTGAGTCAGGTCGACGGCGCACGCTGGATTTCCCTGGAGGGTAAGTCCACCGTCAGCAACGATCCGGACGCGGTCCGCGACGCCGAGCTGCGCTACGCCCAGCGGTACCGCACCCCGCGCGTCAACCCGCGCCGGGTCGTCATCGAGGTGCGCATCGAGCGCGTACTCGGCTCGTCCGAACTGCTCGACCACACCGACAGGGAGCGTTGACCCCACTAGACGTGCCGGGCGGCCTCGCGGACCAGTTGCCGGAGTCGGAACTGATCACGAGAGCGTGGGCGAGCACGTGCCCGCAACGCAACGTGCCGGAGTTGTTGTTGACCTGACTCTGGGCGAAGGCCGGCCCACCCCTTGCCGTGCTACCCGACCGGAACCACGACGAGTTCGTGTGGCTGGTTGTTCACCGGCATCGCCCCGTCGGACGTGACGATGACGATGTCCTCGATGCGGGCGCCCCATTGCCCGGGAAAGTAGATGCCGGGTTCGACGCTGAACGCCATGCCCTCGGCCAACGGAAGGTCGTTCCCCGCAACGATATAGGGCTCTTCGTGCACCGAAAGCCCGATGCCGTGGCCGGTGCGGTGCACGAACCACTCCGCGAGTCCCTCGGCGGCGAGCACGTCGCGCGCCGCCGCGTCGACCTCTTCGGCGGTCACTCCGGGACGGACGGCGTCGACGGCTGCTCGTTGCGCGCGCTGCAGCACCGAATACCTTTGTGCCACCTCGGGTTCGGGCTCGCCGATGCTGTACGTACGGGTGGAGTCCGAGTTGTACCCGGGCTCGTACGGGCCGCCGATGTCGACGACGACCACGTCGCCGGTCTTCAACTCGCGGTTGGAGCACTCGTGGTGCGGGTCGGCGCCGTTGGGCCCGGACCCGACGATGACGAACGCCACCTCCGAATGTCCTTCGGCGAGAATCGCTTGCGAGATGTCGGCGGCCACGTCGGCCTCGGTGCGGCCCGGCACCAGGAACTCGGGCACGCGGGCGTGCACGCGATCGATTGCCGCTCCGGCCTTGCGCAATGCGTCGATCTCCGCAGCGTCCTTGACCATTCGTAGGCGGCGCAGCACGTCGGTGGCAAGCACCGGAACCACGCCGAGCACGTCGGCCAGCGGGAGCAGGTGCAGCGCGGGCATCGAATCCGTGACCGCCGTCGCCGCCGGGGCGCCCCCGAGGGCGTCGGTGACTAGCTGGTACGGATCCTCGCCGTCGACCCAGTCGCGCACGGCCAGGCCCAGTTCGGGCACCGCCGACTCCTTTAGCGACGCCAGCTCGAGGCGCGGCACGACGATGGTCGGCTCGCCCGTCGTTGGCATCACCAGCGCGGTCAGTCGCTCGAACGTCTGCGCCCGCGACCCGACCAGGTAGCGCAGGTCGTAGCCGGGCGTGATGACCAGTCCGGCCAGCCCCGCCTGCCGGGCCGCCTCACCTGCCGACTTCAATCGTTGCGCGTACACATCGGCGGCGAATCGACCGGAACTCATGAAACTAGAGGCTAATCGGGGCGTCGGTAGCTGGCGACCTCGACCAGGTTGCCGTCGGGATCGCGGCAGTAGTGCGACGTCATCGGGCCCAGCGCGCCGGTCTTCGGGACCGGTCCCTCGGTGATCTCGACGCCACACGCACGCAGGTGGGCACCGATGTCGGCAGGCGAGGCGTCGGCGATGAAGCACAGGTCCAGCGTGCCCGGCGCATCCACTGCCGCCGTCACCCAGTTCGGCGCGCCGGTCGGGCGGACGTTGAGCTTCTGGTCGCCGAACGACAGGGCGATCCGGTCGGCTCCGAATTCCGTGCGCGTCATCCCGAGCACCCGGACGTACCAGGTCACGGTCACCTCGACGTCGGCGCAGTTGAGCACGACGTGGTCGATGTGATCGACGGCGAAGGCCATGACCAAGGCTACTGGCAGGATGGCGGGCATGTCCTCGTCCGGTCCGTTGGTGCTGCTCGACGGTGCCAGCATGTGGTTCCGCTCGTTCTTCGGGGTGCCGTCGTCGATCAAGGCGCCCGATGGGAGACAGGTCAACGCCGTTCGCGGTTTCATCGACGCGGTCGCGACCGTGATCGCCCGCGAAGAACCCTCGCGGCTGGTGGTGTGCCGTGACGACGATTGGCGTCCGCAGTGGCGGGTGGACCTGATCCCGTCGTACAAGGCGCACCGCGTCGAGGAGGAGGCGCCCGCGGGTGAAGTCGACGTCGAGGAGGTGCCCGACGAGCTCACGCCGCAGGTCGACATGATCATGGCGCTGCTCGACTCGTTCGGCATCGCAACGGCGGGCGCACCGGAATGCGAGGCCGACGACGTGCTGGGCACGCTGGCCTCCCGCGAGACCGACGCCCCGGTGGTAGTGGTCAGTGGCGACCGCGACCTGCTGCAGCTGGTGCGAGACGACCCGGTGCCGGTGCGGGTGCTCTACCTGGGCCAGGGGCTCGCAAAGGCCATCAAGTGGGGCCCCGCCGAAGTCGCCGAGAAGTACGGCGTCCCCGTCGACCGCGCGGGCCCGGCCTACGTGGAACTGGCGCTGCTGCGCGGCGATCCGTCCGACGGACTGCCCGGTGTGCCAGGTGTCGGCGAGAAGACGGCGGCGACCCTGATGGGGAAGCACGGGTCGCTGGAGCACGTGCTCGCCGCCGCCCACGACCCGAAGTCGTCGATGTCGAAGGCGTACCGGTCGAAGCTGCTGGCCGCGACGGACTACATCGAAAGGGCCGGGCCGGTGGTGCGGGTGGCCACCGACGCGAACGTCGACTTCTCGACGTCCTCGGACGTGCTGCCGCGCTCCGCGAAGCATCCTCGCAAGGTGGCGGAATTCGCAGGCGAGCTCGGTGTCACGTCGTCGATCGCGCGCCTGCAGAAGGCGCTCGACGGGTTGCCCGACTGAGCGCTACTTGGGTCGACCGACCTCGTAGGTGCCGCTGTTGTCCTGGAACGTGACCGTCACCTGGCGCTTGGTGCCGTCGATGCTGACCTCGCAGGTGAAGTTCGCGCCCTTCGAGACGGTCGGGTTCTTGCCGTCGTTGCAGCTGACGTCCTGCACGTTCTTGGCGCCGTAGCCGTTGGCCTCGTCGCTGAGGATCTGCTGGACACCGGTCTGTGCGGCGTTGACGTCCAACTGGGTCTCGACCCACCAACCGGGCTTCCAGAACCCCATGATGCCCACCGCGATCACCACGATGGCCACCAGGACGCCGACGACGCCGAGGATGACCCCGAGCGACTTCTTGCTGCCCGCCTCGGCACCGGGAGCGGCGCCGTACGGAGAGAACTGCTGCCCTTCGGCGCCCGGCTGCTGATACGGCGAGTACTGGCCGTACTGGCCGGGCTGGCCGTACTGACCCGGCTGTCCGTACTGGGTGGCGTCGGCGGGTTGGCCGTATTGGCCTGGCTGCCCGTACTGACTCGGCGGGGCGCTCTGGGGGTAGGACGACGGGCCGTAGGCGGTGGGCTGTTGGCCGTACTGGTCGGCTCCGGGATACTGCTGCGGCGGCTGATAGCCGGGCTGGGCGGGCTGCTGGTAACCGGGGTACTGCGGCGGGTAGGCAGGCGGCTGCTGCCCCCAGGCGGGCGCCTCGGTCGCGGGCTGATCGGGAGCGGGCGGCTGCCACGCGGGCGGATCACTCGGCGGCTGCGACCCTGGCCACGGCTGCGTCGGATCAGGTCCCTGCGGTCCGCTCATCGTCTCTCCTTGGTGATATCAGAAGCGTTGGCATCACACTACCCTGCATCAACAGCCACGACGCCGCGCCGAACGTCGCCGATGGCCCGTTTCGCAGTGGTGCGCAAAGCGGGCGTCGGAGCGGCATTTCGGACCTGGTCGAGCAGGTCGAGCACCTGACGGCACCATCGCACGAAATCCCCGGCGGACAGCGGAGATCCGTTCCCCGCGGTGTCCGATGCGGCCAGTGCCGAGGACAGGTCGCCGGTGGTCGCCCAGCAGTGGATCGCCGCGACGAAGCCGAGATCGGGCTCACGGCTTGGCGAAAGATGGTGGCGCAGTTCATCGGCGTGGATGTCGGCCGACAAACGGTGCGTGCGAACCAAAGCCGCCCGCAAGGCCGGCGTGCCGAAGTCGATACCCGGAGGCGCCCCCGGCGTGTCGCCTCTGGACTCGAACACCACCGAGGACAGCACGGCGGCCAGCTCGGCGGAATCCAAACCGGCCCAGGCTTCGTCGCGCAGGCACTCGGCGACCAAAAGGTCGCTCTCGCTGTAGATCCGGGCCAGCAGCGTGCCGTGTGTGGTCACCTTTGGCTCGCCGCCGCGCAGCTCGATGAAGCCGCGCCCGGTCAACAGCGTGACGATGCGGTCGAACGTGCGGGCCAGGGAGTTCGTCGCCGCCGCGATCTTCCGTTCGAGCTCGGCGTTGTCGCGTTCGATGCGCAGATAGCGTTCGGCGGCCCGGACGCGGACCTCCCGTTCCGGGTCGGTGTGCGACGGATGGTTGCGCATCTGGTCGCGCAGCGCGCGCAGTTCGGGGTCGACGTCGGGTTCGCCGGCCGCGCCACGCCTGCCCCGGCTCGGCACGTCCAGTCCGGCCGCGGCCGAACGCAACGCGGAGGCCATGTCCCTGCGCACCCGCGGCTGACGGTGCTCGACCCGCTTGGGCAGCCCCATCGAACCCAGCCGGGCCGAGGGGCCAGAGTAGTCGGCCGACGAGATCCGGCCCGCCCAGCGGTGCTCGGTGAGCACCAGCGGCCGCGGGTCGTCCCGGTCGGCGTCCGGCTCGAGGACGACGGCCAACCCGACCCGCCGCCCATGCCCGATCGAGATGATGTCGCCGCGCCGCAAGGCCGCGAGCGCATCGTTGGTGGCCTTGCGCCGCTCCACCCGCCCCGCGCGGGACTGGGCGCGCTCCCGGGCCGAAATGGCCGCACGCAGCCGGGCGTACTCGAGGAGTTCAGAGTCGTGGCCACCGACCTCGTCTGCGAGCTCACCGAGCATCCGCTTGCCACGTTCCACGCCGCGGACCAGCCCGACGACGGACCGGTCCGCCTGGTACTGCGCGAACGACCGCTCCAGCAGCGCGTGCGCCTGCTCGGGACCCATCTGCTGGACCAGGTTGATGGTCATGTTGTACGACGGCGCGAACGAACTGCGCAGCGGGAAGGTACGCGTGGAGGCCAGCCCCGCGACGTCGGCCGGTTCCACGTCGGGATGCCAGAGCACGACCGCGTGACCCTCGACGTCGATCCCCCGGCGACCCGCCCGGCCCGTCAGCTGGGTGTACTCCCCGGGCGTCAGCGGTGCGTGCTGCTCCCCGTTGAACTTCACCAGGCGTTCCAGCACCACGGTGCGCGCAGGCATGTTGATGCCCAAAGCCAATGTCTCCGTGGCGAATACGGCCCGCACCAGGCCGGCGGTGAAGAGCTCCTCGACGGTGTGGCGGAACACCGGAAGCAGTCCGGCGTGGTGGGCGGCCAAGCCGCGCAACAACCCCTCGCGCCATTCGTGATACCCGAGCACCACCAGGTCTGCGTCGGCGAGGTCCGCGCATCGGCGGTCGATCACCTCGGCGATGCGGGTCCGCTCCGCATCGGTGGTGAGCCGCAACGGCGAACGCAGGCACTGCTTCACCGCGGCATCGCAGCCTGCGCGGGAGAACACGAAGGTGATGGCGGGCAGCAACCCCTCGGTGTTCAGCATGCCGATGACGTCGGGCCGGGAGGGCGGTCGATAGATCGACGGCCGGGCGCGGTGACCTTGCCTACCCCGGCCCCGCGGCTGCCAGTCCGACATTCGGTCGGCCTCGCGCCGATGGGCGATGTGGCGCACCAGGTCGTGGTCGACCTTCGGGTGACCGGGGGCCGACCGATTCCCTTCGAAGAGGTCGAAGATCCGCTTGCCGACCATCATGTGCTGCCACAGCGGGACGGGACGGTGCTCGTCGACGACGACCGTGGTGTCGCCGCGTACGGTCTGAATCCACCCGCCGAACTCCTCGGCGTTGCTGACCGTCGCAGAGAGACTGACCAGCCGCACCTCCTCGGGGAGGTGCAGGATCACCTCCTCCCATACGGCGCCGCGCATGCGGTCGGCGAGAAAGTGCACCTCGTCCATCACTACGTGGGAAAGTCCATGTAGCGCAGTCGAATCCGCATACAGCATGTTGCGAAGCACTTCGGTGGTCATCACGACGATGGGCGCGTCGCCGTTGATGGACTGATCCCCCGTCAGCAGTCCGATGCGCTCGGCGCCGTACCGCTCCACCAGATCGTTGTGCTTCTGATTGCTCAACGCCTTGATCGGCGTGGTGTAGAAGCACTTTCGGCCTGCGGCCAGCGCCAGATGCACCGCGAACTCACCCACCACCGTCTTGCCCGCGCCGGTCGGTGCACACACCAGCACGCCGTGCCCCTGCTCGAGGGCGCGGCAGGCCTGCAGCTGGAACTCGTCGAGGGTGAATGGCAGTTGAGCCGTGAAGGAGCGCAGCTCGAGGGTGGGCTCAGGTGGCTTGGTCATCGATGCCGAGCCGGGACGGTGCAGGCGCCGCGCTGGGAGTGCCGACGGGTTCCACCCCGCCGATGGGGGCAGCCTGGTCATCGGGTACCTCTTCGAGAGCCATCCGGCGGGCCTTGCGCTTGTCATTCAATCGCGCGATCTGGATGGAGAACTCGAGCATCAGCGTCAATGCCGACGCCAAGGCCAACATCGAGAACGGGTCCGAGCCGGGTGTTGCGAAGGCGGCGAACACGAACATGCCGAAGATCAATCCACGCCGCCACGCCTTCAGCCGCTCGTAGGGCAACATCCCAACCAAGTTCAGCATCACGATCAACAACGGGAACTCGAAGCTGATGCCGAACACCAGCAGCAGGTTGATGAGGAAGCCGAAGTACTGGTCGCCCGACAGCGCGGTGATCTGGACGTCGCTGCCGACGGTGAGCAGGAAGCTCAACGCCTTGGACAGCACCACGTAGGCCAGCACGGCACCGCCGACGAACAGCAGTGCTCCGAAGGCCACGAACACCGACGCAAAGCGGCGTTCCTTCTTGTAGAGGCCGGGCGTGATGAACGCCCACATCTCATGCAGCCAGACCGGGCAGGCCAGCACGACGCCCGCGACGAGCGCGACCTTCAACCGCAGCATGAATTGGTCGAACGGCGCTGTGGCGAGAAGACGGCACTCCCCGTCGGGAGCGATCGTGGCGCGCGCCGACGCGGGTAGGGAGCAGTAGGGACCGCGCAGCCAGTCGCCAAGGCTGGGTAGACCGAATGCACCGTGGCTATACCAGAAGAATCCCAGGATCGTCGTCACGACGATGGCGGCCACGGCGATCAGGAGCCGATTGCGGAGTTCCTGTAGGTGGTCGACCAGCGACATGGTGCCGTCGGGATTCGCTTGCGAACGACGGCGTCGCGGATCGAGCTTCTTGACGATTCCAGAGATGCGCACGGGTGTGTCGAAGGATGCGACCTACTCACGCGGCCGGTGGCCGCGCCGAGGGTTGGCCCTTTGTCAGGCCGGCCGCTGCTCGGTCGACGGCTCGGTCGCAGGTGTCGAAGTAGGCTCGACTCGCTCCGAGGAAATCGGCGTCGGCGACGGGGACGGCTTGTCGGCGTCGTCATGCTTGCCGTCGGACTGCATCTCCTTGACCTCGGACTTGAAGATGCGCATCGACTTCCCGAGGGAACGTGCCGCGTCCGGAAGCTTCTTGGCACCGAACAGCAGAACGATCACGAGAACGAGGATGATCAGGTGCGTCGGGGTCAGACCGTTAATCATTGCTTACCTCCAGAAGTCGTCGCCGAGTCTACCCGCCGCCGGGGTCGTAGGCGGCCAGCGCCTTGGCGGCGGCTTCGCGGACCCGATCGGCCAACGACTGCGGGGCCAGTACGCGCACGCCCGCACCGAAACCCAGCACGAACCGGGCCATCCATTCGTCGGACGCGTACGTCATCGCCGCCTCGCAGGCGCCGTCGGGCAATTCACGCACCACGCGCAGTGGGTAGTAGTCGAACATCCAGGCCGCCGAGCGGTCGACGAGCAGCGTCGCCGCTGGCAGAGCGGGATCGGCGTCGAACAGTGACGTGTCGGTGCCCGACTGCACGGCAGGCTCGGGCGGCCGGGCCGGCTCGTCGAGCACTCTTGCATCGACGATGCGGTCGAAGCGGAACAGCCGGACGTCCTCCGCGGACCGGCACCAGGCCTCGAGGTAGGTGTGGTCGGCCACCAGGACGACGCGGATGGGGTCGACGACGCGGTGGGACAGCGTGTCGTGCGAGGCCGAGTAGTACTCGATCTCCAGCGCTCGACCGTCCCGCACGGCTGCGCGCACCGCGGCGGCCTGGCTCTGGACCGGCGCCGGTTCATCTGTGGTGAGGGCGCCGGCCACCTCGCCCACCGCCGACTCGATCTTCGCGATCGCGCTGCGCGCCGCCTCCGGGTCGACCATGCCCGGCACGTCGAGCAGCGCCCGCAACGCCACCAGGATGCCCGTCGCCTCCGGAGAGGTGAGGCGCAGCGGGTGGTCCATGCCTGCCGAGAACGTGACTTCGATGGTGTCGCCGGAGAATTCGAAGTCGATGAGGTCACCGGGGCTGTAGCCGGGCAGTCCGCACAGCCACAGCTGATCGAGATCGGAGTGCAACTGCTTCTCGGTCACCCCGAGGGCGGCCGCGGCCTCCGCGCGCGTAATCCTGGGGTTGGCCTGGAAGTACGGCACCATGTTGAGCAGCCGCACCAGTCGGGTCGAAACGTTGCTCATGCGCGATCCGCTCCGCTTCTCGCTGAGCCGACATGCGGGCCCTGTTCCGCTGCTCGCTTGCCGGACATCTACGCCACCCCGGCCTGCGCCCGCAACCGGGCCAGCACGTCCTCGCGCAGCGACGCAGGCTCCAGCGCGACGGCGTCGGCTCCGTGGCTCGCCACCTCGCGGGCCAGCCGGGCGGCCATCCCGATGTCCACGGTGAGCTCGTCGCCCGCGCGGCCGCCGAGCGTACGCGGCGTCGTAGCAGTGGCCTGCCTGCGCAGCGCGGTGGCCCGCCCATCGGCGACCCAGACCCGCGCCTCCGGCCCCGGCGGCCATTCCGCGACGGCCCGGTGCACGAGGTCGCGCAGGTTCACGTCGTCGGGCCTGCTCACGGCGCCGCGGGGCCCGACGGCCTTGACGTCGGTGCCGATGCGCGAGAGCCGGAACGTGCGGGTGGCGTCGCGGTCGCGGTCGTGGCCGACGAGATACCAGCGCCCCCGGTACGTGACGACGCCCCACGGCTCGACCGTGCGATTCGTGTAGGGCTCGCTGCGCGACGGACGGTGCGGGAAGGTCACCGCCTGTCCGGCGTCGATGGCGGCGAGCAGGACGCCGAGCACCTCCTCGGACCCGCGCAGGCCTGGCAACGTCGCCGTCGAGATCGTGACACCGGGCTCCGGGGCGTCGACGTCGACGCCCGCCGCGCGCAGTTTGAGCAGCGCGCTCTGCGTGGCGGTGACCATCTCGGGCGATTCCCACAGCTGGGTGGCGACGGCGACGGCGGCGGCCTCCTCGGCGGTCAATTCCACCGGCGGCAACGCATATGCCTCGCGGTTGATGCGGTAGCCCTCGGTGGTGTCGAAGGACGAGGCCTTGCCGGTCTCCAACGGGATGCCGAGGTCCCGCAACTCGTTCTTGTCACGCTCGAACATTCGCGAGAAGGCTTCGTCGCTGGGGCTGTCGGCGTACCCGGAGACCGTCTCGCGGATCCGCTCTGCGGTGAGATAGCCACGGGTGGACAGCAGCGCGATGACGAGGTTCATCAAGCGCTCGACTTTGGAGATCCCCACCGGCTAACCCTATTCGACCGGGGCCGAGGTGCGGTCACATGCTCGCGATGAGTCGCTTGACCCTTTCATCGACCGAGCGGAACGGATCCTTGCACAACACCGTGCGTTGGGCCTGGTCGTTGAGCTTGAGGTGCACCCAGTCGACGGTGAAGTCGCGGCCCGCGGCCTGTGCGGCGCTGATGAACTCACCACGCAGCTTGGCGCGGGTGGTCTGCGGAGGCTCGTTGACGGCGGCCTCGATCTCCTCGTCGGTGGTGATACGAGCCGCCAAACCCTTGCGCTGCAACAGATCGAACACGCCGCGGCCACGCTTGATGTCGTGGTAGGCGAGGTCGAGCTGCGCGATCTTCGGGTCGGACAGCTCCATGTCGTAGCGGTCCTGATAGCGCTGGAACAGCTTTCGCTTGATCACCCAGTCGATCTCGGTGTCGACCTTCGCGAAGTCCTGACTCTCCACGGCGTCGAGCTCGACGACCCCACAGATCGACGACCTGCTCGATCTGGGCGTTGGGTTCGCGGGTCTGAAGGTGTTCGACGGCGCGGCTGTAGTACTCGCGCTGGATGTCGATAGCGCTGGCCTGCCTGCCGCCCGCGAGTCGAACCGGACGACGGCCGGTGAGGTCGTGGCTGACCTCGCGGATGGCGCGAATCGGGTTGTCCAGGGAGAAGTCCCGGAACGGCACGCCCGCCTCGATCATCTCCAGCACCAGTGCGGCGGTGCCCACCTTGAGCATCGTGGTGGACTCGCACATGTTCGAGTCGCCGACGATGACGTGCAGCCGGCGGTACTTCTCGGCGTCGGCGTGCGGCTCGTCGCGGGTGTTGATGATCGGCCTGCTGCGGGTGGTCGCGCTGGAGACCCCCTCCCAGATGTGCTCGGCCCGCTGCGACAGGCAGAAGGCGGCCGCCTTGGGCGTCTGGAGCACCTTGCCCGCGCCGCAGATCAACTGCCGGGTCACCAGGAACGGCAGCAGCACGTCGGAGATCCGCGAGAACTCGCCAGCCCGGACGATGAGGTAGTTCTCGTGGCAGCCGTACGAGTTGCCCGCCGAGTCGGTGTTGTTCTTGAACAGGTAGATGTCGCCGCCGATGCCCTCGTCGGCGAGCCGCTGCTCGGCGTCGATCAGCAGGTCTTCCAGTACGCGTTCTCCGGCCCGGTCATGCGTGACCAACTGCACCAGGCTGTCGCACTCGGCGGTCGCGTACTCCGGGTGCGACCCTACGTCGAGATACAGCCGGGCGCCGTTGCGCAGGAAGACGTTGGAACTACGCCCCCACGACACGACGCGCCGGAATAGATAGCGGGCAACCTCGTCCGGGCTCAGCCGACGGTGGCCGTGGAAAGTGCACGTCACACCGAATTCGGTCTCGATGCCCATGATTCGTCGCTGCACGTCACCGAGCTTACGGGTTGGCACGCGACTACGTATTGACACCCGCCGGGCGATACGTAACTCTTTGCGCATGACGGCGCAGGTGGGCGCCACCAAACCGTCCCCAGCCACCAATTCCGCATGGCGGTCGGGCTCGTCTTCGTGGCGCTGACGGCGGGTCTGTCCGACATCTCATGGGCGCTGATCAACCCCACGCAGACCGTCAATGCGCCCTACCTCTTCGGGGTGATGTGGATGCCGGGTGTGGCGAGTTGGGGGCTCATCGCACTCTGCACTACCCCATCACCGCGATCGTCTTCCGGAACCCCGACCTTCCGTCGTGGTTCTGGCTGGACTCCTAGCTGATGCACGCGGCCCAGCAGGGCGGCGCCCCCGCGTCCGAGAGGAGCCCTGAGAAGGCCATCAAACCCGAGGTCAGCAGCCGCCAGCCGTCGACCCCGGACTGTCCGCCAAGCAGTGCTCGCCTGGAAATCGGCCCGCATTGCCTGTGGATGGATTGAGCAGCGCCCGCCGACGAGTCGCCACCATGAGGCATGGGGGAAACATCGATACGACCGGACGCGTTGCGCGCAGGCGCCGACGGCATTGACCGGATCGCCCAGCTGCTCGCCGAGCTGCCCTGGCCCACAATCGAACCCACCGCACTTGCCGGTGCGAGGGTGCGCGTCGCGGCGTGCTCGCCACGGGCGGCGCTGGGCGTGGACGACGTCATCGCCGACATGCGGGCGTGGGCGGCGGCAGCGCGCACCACCGCTGCCGAATTCGAGCGGGCAGAACTGAGCAACGCCGATGGCCTGCCCTTGCCATGAGACCGTCGGTCTCGCAGGCGCAGGCCTGGCAGCCCGACGAGCTGCGCGGCCTGGCCGACGCATGGGATCGGGTGGCGCGGGCGCTGCACGGACACATGCGGGCGGCTGACGCCGCCGTCCCCGACCCGTGGACCGGCGCGGCCGCCGACGAGGCAAGGACACGCATGCACAGGTTCTGCGCACGGGGTGACGCCGTCGCGCGCGCGTTGGTCATGGCGGCGGTCGCCGCCCGCGACGGGGCCGACCAACTCGCGGCCGCGCAGCACACCGTGGCCAACCTGGCGGACACCGCCCGACGGGAGGGCTTTCGCGTCGCCGACGACGGCATGGTCACGCCCGCCGCCGATCCCTCGGCACTGCTGATCCTGTTGTCCGGCAGCGATGCTCACGCCGCGGGCCAGCTGCTCGAGCTGCGCGCGATCGAACTGTCCCGGCGCATCGGCGAGGCACTCGACCGACTCGGCGCAGCGGACGACGACGCGGCCCACGACCTCGAGCGGGCATTCGACGAGGCCGAGGGCTCCGGTTCCATCGCGACGGTGCCTGCGGGCGCCCAGCGCACCGGCCCGGACGATCCCTGGGACGTGCGGATCGCGGCCAATCGGGACGCCATCGCGCAGGCCGTCCTCGACGTGTCGCCCGAAGCGCCAAATGCCAAGCAGCGCATCGCCCTCTACCAGTCGCTGCTCGGCGAGGTGGACGACCCCGCGGGCACCGGTCGGCGGGTCGAGCGCCAGATCCTGACCTTCGACCCGGATCGGGGCGTGCTGATCGAACTCAACGGCGAGCTGCGCGCCGCGAAGAGCCTCGCCGTCCTGGTGCCGGGAATGAATACGACGATCGAGGGGTCCGCGGCCGACACGGAGACGGCCCGCCAGTTCGTCGGCGCGAGCCGTGGCGAGGTCGCGGCGATCACGTTCCTCGGGGGGCCGTTCCCGCACGACGACCACGTGGTGGTGGCGCTCGCGGAGGCGGCCGACCCGCGGTTCGCGATCGAGATGGCGCCGCGACTCGTCGCGTTCAGCCACGAGGTCGACCGCGTCGTCGACGGCACCGGTCGCGACATCGCGGTGACGTACGTCGGCCACTCGTACGGGGGCGCGGTCCTCGGCACCGCCGAGGCGTTGGGGTTGACGGCAGATCGGACCGTGTACGTGGCGGCGGCAGGTGCCGGATTCGGGGTCGACGAGCCCGGCGACTGGCACAACCGCAATCCCCACGTGGTCCGATTCGCGATGACGGCACCCGCCGACCCCATCCAATTGGTCCAGGGCCTCCCCGGCGGTCCGCACGGGGCCGACCCGGACCGGATGCCCGGCGTCGTTCAGCTCGCCACGGGCCGCTACGACGACGGGCGGCTGATGGCAGGCCCCGCCGCGCACACCGACGTCGTCAACCGCATGGACTCGGATGCCTGGCGAAACCTGTTGGCGGTCATCACCGGAGACCGCAACGGCATACGGCTGGCCGGCTGAGCGCTGGCGTCCACACCCGACTGCCAGGGGCTGAGCGGTCTACAGTCAGGCGGAAGGTCATCGTGACTACAGGAGGACTGATGGGCTTCAACCCCAGGGACGCGATCGAATCGGTCAAGGACATCGCGACCAATGCGATCGAGCGGTCGGCCGACATCGTCGAAAGCGCCGGGCACATCGTCAAGGGCGACGTCTCGGGCGGCGTCGAGGGCATCGTCGCGAGCTCGATGGACATCGCCACGCATTCGGCCGACAAGGTCAAGGAGATCATCACCGGAAGGCCCGACGAGGACGCCATCGAGCCCTAGGGTTCGTGACGCAGGCTCGCCGTCAGACTGCGGGCCAGTTCGGGAAGTTGCGGATCCGGCGCTGGACCGCGGCGATCTCGCGGAGCCCGTCGTTCAGCAGGCCGCGGTTCAGTGGAGACAGTTCGGACATGGTGATGACATCGCCGGGCGTGTGCCCGGCGGCCAGCTGGTTGACCTGATGCGTCATGCGCAGCCGCTGCACCATCACGAACACGTCGCCGAGCGTGTTGGCGTCGTGTTCGGTGATCGCCCCGGCCTCGGCCGCGGCACGAAGGCGCGTTGGCGTCGTCGCCGAAGCCACGTCGGCGGTCAGCCCGCCCCACCGCGCGAGGTTGACGATCGGCGTGACGGCGTGGCTCTTCAAGTCGAAGGTGCCGCCGCGACGCGCCAGCACGTCGCGCAGTGACCGCGCCCGGACGCGGTCGGCCAGGGCATTGAGCAGCTGCAGCCGCAACGCGTTTGGATGATCCTGGCGCATCCGCCGGTACGCCGCGGCCACGGTGTTGAGCGACGGCTCGCCCCAGATCACCCGACCGTCGATCATCAACGACGACAGGATGAGGCCCCGGTCCCGCAGCGGGTCGTCGAGCCAGCCCTCGGCGGCGGCGAACCACTCTGACTGCGACCGGGAGAAGTTCGGCGAGGACGCCACGGCGCCGTTGGTGTCCGACGGCAGCCCGCACGCGTCGAGGATCTGGTGCGTGCGCGCGGCGACGGCCCGCAACTCGGCACTGGCCGAGGCGAGCTCGTCCTTCCACGACAGCGCGCTGTCGACGTCGGACGACGGCATCGCCTCCCGTCGCGCCACGCTGCCGAGCAGCAGCCATGCGAACCCGTCGGCGGGGGGTCGCGGCGCCTCGGCGAGCGCGAGCTGCAACGCCTTTCGCACCAGGCTGTCGATGACGACCGACAGGATGGCACTGGTCGCCGACGCCTTCGTCCCGTTGCGGAACAGGTCCGCCGCGAGCCCCGAAACCCGTCGGCCGACCAGCTCCAACTGGGTGGGGTCGGCCGCCAGCCCGATGGAGCGCCGCAGCATGAAGCTCTGCCGTGCCGATGCAGCCAGCAGATCCGCATCCTCGAGGACCCCGATCACCTCCCCCCGTGGCGTCAGCACCGGCATGTGGCGCAACCCGCACTCCAGCATCTCCATCAACACGGTCTCGGCGGTGAGGTCGGCGGTGACGGTGCGGGCGGGGGCGCTCATCACCTCGGCGATCGGTACGTCCACCGGCAGCCCCGCGGCGACCACCCGCGTGCGCAAGTCCCGGTCGGTGAAGATGCCGACTCCGCCGGTGGCCAACCGGATCAACGCGTAGGACACGTGGTGCGCCGTCATCTGCACGACGGCGTCACGCACCGACACGTCCGGTGCGACGAGCAGCACCTCACCGTGCAGCAACTCGGTGACGGGTCTGCTGTCGGTCGCGGGTGCGACCGTGGGCCGCTCGGCCTTCTCGGGATTCCACGCCGACGTCGCGAGGAACGCCAGTCCGGCAGGCTTGGCGAACTGCGCGCGCACCAATCCGTCGGGTAGCCGCACCAGGGCGCTGGGCACCGTGGTGCGGGCGGTGAACTCCATGCCCCCGTCGGTCAGCAGCGGGGTGTAGCCGAAGAGGCCGCCCGGTCCGACGGTGTCGATGACGGAACCGTCGGCGGCCATCAGCGTCACCTGCCCCGAACGCACCATCCAAACGTCGTCCGGCACCCGGGTGGCGTAGTCGGCGACCATCGCCAGCGCCGGGAAGTCGACGACCGTCGAACCGTCGGCCAGTTCGGCCAGTTCGTCCCGCGACATCGCCTGGAACGGGGTGTGGGTTCCGAGGAAGCCCGCGAGGTCCAGCCCGACGTCCACCGCCTGGTCAGCTATTCCGTTGGGCCGCAGCGGATTTCCGGACGAGGTCCGCGGACTCCTCGGCCATCGTCATGACCGTGATGTTGGGGTTCACCGCGGGCAATTTGGGCATGGCCGACGCGTCCACGACGCGCAGCCTGGACACGCCCTTGACGCGCAACTCCGGATCGAGCACCGCCATCGGATCGTCGACCGCACCCATGCGGGCCGTCGCCGCCGGGTGGTACACGGTGTTGTGGCACTGGTGGATGTAGTCGAGGAGTTCGTCGTCGGTGGTAGCGTCGGGCCCCGGCGCCAGTTCGCGGGCCACCCACGGCGCCAACGGCGGCTGCTCGGCGATCGTGCGGGCCAGCCGCACGCCGGTGAGCATGATGCGTTCGTCGTAGCCCTCGGGATCGGTGAAGTACCGCGGATCTACCTTGGCGCGGTCGCGGTAGTCGCGGCTGCGCAGCCGGACGGTCCCCCGCGACCGGCCCTGAGTGACGTTGGGGGTCAAGCAGAATCCGTTGTCCGTCGTGGGATAGCCGCGCCGCAAGGTGTTCATGTCGAACGGCACGCTTCCGGTGAGGATCGAGATGTAGCTGACCCCGGCCGCGAAGCTGGCGAACTTGCCGATGCTGCGGTCAAGGGATTCCTTGTAACCGAAGTCATCGAGACCGCCACTGTCGGCGCCCGACGTACCTGCTTCAACTGTCATGAATGGGTCCTCTCTGAAGTGCTGGCCGCGGCGGGTCGATCAAGAACGGGCTATTCACCTTTGAACCAGCCTGCGGGTTTCGGCGCGGTGTTGTGCCAGATGTGTTTGAGCTCTTGGTATTCCGCGAGGCCCGTGGGACCGAGCTCGCGGCCGTTGCCAGACTTCCCGAATCCGCCCCACTCCGCCGCCGCGGTGTAGTAGCCGAAGTCGTTCAGCCACACCGTGCCGTGGCGCAAGGCGCGCACCACACGTTCGCCCCGCGCCGGGTCGGACGTACGAACGCCCGCTGCGAGACCGTATTCCGTATCGTTGCCGAGCGTGATCGCCTCGGCCTCATCGGTGAATCGCTCCACCGTCAGAATCGGCCCGAAGGTTTCCTCACGGACGATTCCCATCGACCGGTCGCACCGGTCGAAGATCGTTGGCAGGTAGAAACTGCCCTTGGCGAGCGCCGGGTCCGATGGCCGCGCCCCACCGGTGAGCAACTTCGCACCCTCCGAGATCGCAGCCGCCACATGCGCTTCCACCTTGGCCCGGTGCTGTTCGGACACCAGCGGACCGGTCTCACTGGCCGGATCCATTCCGTCACCCATGCGGATCCGCTCGGCACGCGTGACGAGTTCCGCGACGAAGTCGTCGGCGATCGACTCCTCGACTATCAGCCGCGTGCCCGCCGAACAGACCTGGCCGGAGTGCAGGAAGACGCCCGTAAGCACCTGGTCCACTGCGATGTCCCAGGCTCCGCCCGCTCGTACGTCGGCGAAGACGATGTGGGGGTTCTTCCCACCGAGCTCGACGGCGACCTTGGTGACGTGTTGCGCGGCCACCCTCGAGATGGTCGTGCCCGTCGCGAGCCCGCCGGTGAACGAGATGAAGTCCACATCAGGGGTATCCGTCAGCGCTTCGCCGAGCACGGCGCCGCTGCCCTGGACCAGATTCACCACCCCCGGGGGGACGCCGGCCTCCTCCAGCATGTGGACGAACGCGATGGTCGAGAGCGGGGTGACCTCGCTGGGCTTGGCCACCATGGTGCAGCCAGCGGCCAACGCCGGCGCAACCTTCCACGACATCTGCAGCAGCGGGTAGTTCCACGGCGCGATGAGCACGCACACACCGATCGGTTCGCGCACCACTCGGCTGATCACGGACGGGTCGCCCACGTCGACCAGCCGGTCGGACTCGACCGCAACCAACTTGGCGTAGTAGCGGAACACCGACGTGACGTCGTCGATGTCGATCCCGCTCTCCACCAGAGTCTTTCCGGTGTCCTCGGTCTCCAGCCGGGCCAGCGACTCCTTGTCGCGCTGAAGTAGGTCGGCGATCCGATCCAGCAGAGCCGCACGGTCGCCCACCGGGGTGGCAGGCCAGGCCCCGTCGTCGAATGCCGCACGCGCCGCGGCGATCGCGGCCGTCGCGTCGTCGGGTGTCGCCTCGTCGACGACCGCGGCCACGCTGCCGTCGGCCGGGTTGACGATGTCTCTGGTCCCGCGGTCGGACGCATGTCGCCACCGCCCGCCGATGTAGAGATCTGGCTCACCGTTCATGGGTCACCTCTCGCTCGCCGAGACGGGACACTACCCACTGGAGGGGTGCTGCGAAGTGGAGTTCGGCGGGGCGGGCTACCGCGCGTCCGCGACTGCCCCGCCACGACGTCGCCTGCGGTGTTTGCTCAGGCGCCCCGGAACCGCATCCGTCCGCCCCGGCGATGTCCGCCGCACAGGAGCCGACGACTCGCATCAAGGGGCCGCTCCTCGCTTTGTTGCGGATAGCGCAACACGCTGTGTCTACCGCAACAAATCGTGCTCCTCCGGGTAGGGTCCGTCAACCGGAACACGCCAGGAAGTCGACTGCGAGCGCCGTCAGGCCGACGGGTAAGGCGATGCGACCTAGTCGGTCGAGTTGTCAGCAGCTGCTGCGGGATCCTCCGCGGGCAGCAGCGCTTCGAGCGCCGACCCGGTGATCCTTCGGAACGCGCGGCGGGGCCGGTTGGCGTCCAGGATCGCGACCTCGAGCGTCGCGGGTCCCAAAACCCTTGCTTCGGAACCGTTTCCGGAGGTCGCATGCAACGCATCGACGGCGATCTTGACCGCCTCAGTCAGGCTGGCGTTCTCGGCGTACGTGTCGTTGAGCGCCGTCGAGATCGGTTCCGTCGTTCCACCCATCACCACGAAGTGCGGCTCGTCGGCGATGGACCCGTCGTACGTGATCCGGTACAGCTCGGGTGATCTGGTCTCGCCGAAGTGCGCCACCTCGGCGACGCAGAGCTCGACCTCGTAGGGTTTGGCCTGCTCGGTGAAGATCGTGCCGAGCGTCTGCGCGTAGACGTTGGCCAGCTGACGTCCGGTCACGTCGCGCCGGTCATAGGCGTAGCCACGGGTGTCGGCGAACTGAATGCCGCCGCGCCGTAGGTTGTCGAACTCGTTGAACCGACCGACCGCGGCGAAGCCGACCCGGTCGTAGAGCTCGCTGACCTTCTGCAACGAGCGCGACGGGTTCTCCGCGACGAAGAGGACGCCGCCGGAGTACGCCAGCGCGACCACGCTGCGGCCCCTCGCGATGCCCTTGCGCGCGAGCTCCGACCGCTCCCGCATCGCCTGTTCGGGCGAGATGAAGTAGGGGAAGCTCACAGCTGCGCCTTCCCGTCGTCGGGACCGAACGTGTCGGCGCGGGAACGACTTTGGATGACTTCGCGGGCGACCTGGGCGATCCGGGTCTCCTCGACCTCGACCGCGCCGTCGGCCTCGATGACGACGGCGGTGGGATAGATGCCCCGGACCAGGTCGGGCCCGCCGGTGGCCGAGTCGTCGTCGGCCGCGTCGTACAGCGCCTCGACCGCGACGTGCAATGCAGAGTCGGCGTCCTCGACACGCGAGTACAGCTTCTTCATCGACGACTTCGCAAAGATCGAACCGGAGCCGACCGACTGGTAGCCCTCGTCCTCGAGGTTCCACCCGCCCGCCGCGTCGAACGACACGATGCGTCCGGCAGCCTGTGGGTTCGGGTCACCGAGGTCGAAACCCACCAGCAGCGGCAACGCCACGAAGCCCTGCAGTGCGGCGCCGAGGTTGCCCCGGACCATGATGGCCAACCGGTTCACCTTGCCCGCGAACGTCAGCGCGACGCCCTCGAGCTTCTCGTAGTGCTCGAGTTCGACGGCGTACAGGCGCGCGAACTCGACGGCGATGGCGGCCGTGCCCGCGATGCCGGTGGCCGTGTAATCGTCGGCGACGTAGACCTTCTGCACGTCGCGACCCGCGATCATGTTGCCCTGTGTCGAGCGCCGATCACCTGCGATGAGGACTCCGCCGGGAAACTTCAGCGCGACGATCGTGGTGCCGTGCGGCAAGGACGACCCAGCGTTGGACCCCACTGATTCGGCACCACCGGCAGGCAGCAGATGAGGCGCCTGCCTGCGCAGGAAGTCAGAGAACGACGACGTATCCACCGGGCCGGAGGGCCGTGCGCCGGGTGCTGCGGAGAGGGGTTGGGGAAAGGCCAGATGATCGCGGTTCGGCCAGGTCACTGTCCGCCCTTTTGGACATAAGCCCGCACGAAGTCCTCGGCATTCTCTTCGAGCACGTCGTCGATCTCGTCCAGCAGATCGTCGGTGTCCTCGGTCAGCTTCTCGCGACGTTCCTGGCCAGCGGCCGTGCTGCCGGTTACGTCGTCGTCATCGCCGCCGCCACCGCCACGCTTGGTCTGCTCCTGGGCCATCGCTGCCTCCTGCATCTCATCGCCGCTCGTCGATTCCTCGCGCAAGCGCTCGTCAGCGGACTCACAGGCTCCGCCGGTTACTCCACACTACCGGTCACCCACCGGATTTCTCTCCGGCGACTCACTAGGTGGTCAGTTGCTCGACCAGTTCGGTGGCACTGTGCACCGAGTCGAGCAGCGCGCCGACGTGTGCCTTGCTTCCGCGAAGCGGCTCCAGCGTCGGGATGCGTACCAGCGAGTCGCCGCCTAGATCGAAGATGACCGAATCCCAGCTGGCCGCGGCGATGTCGGCGCCGAATCGGCGCAGACACTCCCCGCGGAAGTAGGCCCTGGTGTCGGTGGGCGGGCTGTCCACCGCGTCGAGCACCTGCTGCTCGGTGACGAGCCGCTTCATGGAGCCACGGGCGACGAGCCGGTTGTACAGCCCCTTGTCGAGCCGGACGTCGGAGTACTGCAGGTCGACGAGGTGCAGGCGCGGCGCCGACCAGCCGAGGTTCTCGCGCTGGCGGAAGCCTTCTAGCAGGCGCAGCTTGGCAGGCCAGTCGAGCAGCTCCGCACATTCCATCGGGTCGCGCTCGAGCAGGTCGAGCACTTCTGCCCACGTCTGGACGACGTGCGCGGCGCGCGGATCGGGATCGCGGCTGTCGACGAGCTTCGCCACCCGATCGAGGTAGATGCGTTGCAGCGCAAGGGCCGTCAGCTCGCGTCCGTCGGCCATCGCCACCGTGGCGCGCAGCGACGGATCCCGACTGATGACGTGCACTGCATGAACCGGCCGGGCCAGGGCCAGGTCGGCGAGGTCGAAGCCCTCCTCGATGAGGTCGAGCACCAGCGCGGTGGTCCCCACCTTGAGGTAGGTCGACGTCTCGGCAAGGTTGGCGTCGCCGATGATGACGTGCAGGCGCCGGTACTTGTCGGCGTCGGCATGCGGTTCGTCGCGCGTGTTGATGATCCCGCGTTTGAGCGTGGTCTCGAGGCCGACCTCGACCTCGATGTAGTCGGCCCGCTGCGTCAGCTGGAAGCCCGGTTCGTCACCCGACGGGCCGATGCCCACCCGGCCGGAGCCGGTGATGACCTGGCGCGACACCAGAAAGGGCGTCAAACCGGCGATGACGGCGGAGAACGGGGTCTGCCGGGACATCAGGTAGTTCTCGTGCGACCCGTACGAGGCGCCCTTGCCGTCGACGTTGTTCTTGTACAGCTGCAGCTTCGCCGCGCCCGGCACGCTGGCCACGTGGCGCGCGGCGGCCTCCATCACCCTTTCGCCGGCCTTGTCCCAGATCACGGCGTCCATCGGGTCGGTCACCTCGGGGGCGGCGTATTCCGGATGTGCGTGGTCGACGTAGAGCCGGGCACCGTTGGTCAGGATCATGTTGGCCGCGCCGACTTCGTCGGCGTCGACGACGGGCGGCGGTCCCGCAGAGCGGCTGAGGTCGAAGCCCCTGGCGTCGCGCAGCGGCGACTCAACCTCGTAATCCCATCGCGTGCGCTTGGCGCGCTGAATGCCCGCTGCGGCGGCGTAGGCCAGCACTGCCTGCGTCGACGTCAAGATCGGGTTCGCGGTCGGATCAGACGGCGACGAAATGCCGTACTCGACCTCGGTTCCGATGATCCGCTGCATGAGGGCAAGCCTAGCCGCGGTGACCGCAGACGGTTGCGGCCCGGTCCTGCACTTGGTCAACTTGGCCGTGGACTCTGAGCACGGGCGCGAAGGCAGTGACGACGCCGAAGTCACGCCGTCCCAACCTCTCGACCGCGCCGCCGCCGAAAGCTGGTTCCTGTCACGGGGACTGCCATCGGTGCTCACCCGACGGGCCCGCTGGCGGCGACTGTGGCGTCGTTCGGCACCCGCGTTGGCCTGCATCGCCACGCTGGTGGTGGGCGCGGCGTCACTGACTGCCGCCGCGGGACCCGCCTACATCGACATCGACGATTCGCCGACCCCTACCGAGTGGCTGATCCTCGTCGTGTTGGCCCTCATCGCGCCCGCGGCCGTCCTGGTCGGCTGGCTGGTTTCCCGCATCGTCGACCCGCGCCGTCGCCGCGTGGCATCGACCGTCGCCGTCGGCGCCATGTTGGCGACGACGCTGCTCAGCACCTCGCTCGCGGACGGGTTCGACACCGTCATGAACGTCGGATGGCTGGTGCTGGCGACCCTGGCACTCAACGGGCTCGGCGTCGGTTCGGTGCTCGGGTGGGCCACCAAGCTGACGGTCACACATCTGGCCTCGGCCGGAGCTCTGGTCGCGCGGGCGTTGCCCGTCGTGCTGCTGACGGTGCTGGTCTTCTTCAACACCTACGTGTGGTCGATGGCCACGAAGCTCAGCCGGGACCGGATGTGGCTCATCGTCGACCTCATGGCGCTCCTCGCCGTGTCGTTCCTCGTCAGTGGGATCGTCGAACGCGTGCGCCCGCTGCTGGCGTCGAGGGCGGTGCACGACGCCGATTCGCCCCGGCTGTCCGACACCCCGTTCGCGGCCATGCCGGATCCCGTTCGCGGCGTTCCGTTGAGTCGACGCGAGCGGCTCAACGTGGTCTTCGTCGTGGCGGCGTCCCAGATCATCCAGATCGCGATGGTGGCGTTGGTGACCGCAGGCATCTTCATGGTGCTCGGGCTGCTGGTGTTGAGCCCCGACCTGCTGCCGGTGTGGACCGCCAACGGGCCCGATCAGGGCAAGCTCTTCGGGATGCTGCTGCCGATCCCACAGCCGTTGATCCACGTGACGATGTTCCTTGGCGCGCTTACCTTCATGTACGTCAGCGCCCGCGCGGTCGGCGACGGCGAATACCGCACCCAGTTCCTCGACCCCCTAGTGGACGACCTGCGGCTGACGCTGGTCGCGCGCAGTCGGTACCGCGCACACGTCGACTCCCGTTGACTTCGCTTCCGGCCGCGTGGGTTTGCTCGCCGTCATCACGCTCATGGCCAGACGTCGCGGTCAGCCTCGCAGGTCGCGACGCGCACCTCGAGATGGAATCCCGCGACTGAGCCAGCGCGCTACAGGTACTGCCCCAGGTTCGACTCGGTGTCGATGGCACGCGACGCGCTGGACGACTTGCCGGTGACCAGGGTGCGGATGTACACGATCCGCTCGCCCTTCTTGCCCGAGATCCTGGCCCAGTCATCGGGATTCGTCGTGTTGGGCAGGTCCTCGTTCTCGGCGAACTCGTCGACGATCGAGTCGAGCAGATGCTGGATGCGCAGCCCGTGTTGTCCGTACTCGAGCACCGACTTGATCGCGTACTTCTTGGCCCGGTCGACCACGTTCTGGATCATCGCCCCGGAGTTGAAGTCCTTGAAGTACATGACTTCCTTGTCACCGTTGGCGTAGGTGACCTCCAGGAACCGGTTGTCGTCGATCTCGGCGTACATCCGGTCGACGATCTTCTCGATCATCGTCTTGATGGTCAGCCCACGATCGCCGTCGAACTCGTCGAGGTCGTCGGCGTTCACGGGCAGGTTCTCGGTGAGGTACTTGCTGAAGATGTCCTGCGCCGCTTCGGCGTCCGGGCGTTCGATCTTGATCTTGACGTCCAGGCGGCCGGGCCGCAGGATCGCCGGATCGATCATGTCCTCGCGGTTGGAGGCGCCGATCACGATGACGTTCTCGAGCCCTTCGACGCCGTCGATCTCCGAAAGCAGCTGCGGGACAACGGTGGTCTCGACGTCGGAGCTCACGCCGGTACCACGGGTGCGGAAGATCGAGTCCATCTCGTCGAAGAAGACGATCACCGGGGTGCCCTCGGACGCCTTCTCGCGGGCGCGCTGGAAGATCAACCGGATGTGCCGCTCGGTCTCGCCGACGAACTTGTTGAGCAGTTCGGGACCCTTGATGTTGAGGAAGTACGACTTGGCCTCGCGGGAGTCCTCGCCACGGATTTCGGCCATCTTCTTGGCGAGCGAGTTGGCGACGGCCTTCGCGATCAGCGTCTTGCCGCAACCGGGAGGGCCGTACAGCAGCACGCCCTTCGGCGGCCGCAGCGAGTACTCGCGGTACAGATCCTTGTGCAGGAACGGCAGTTCCACGGCGTCGCGGATCTGCTCGATCTGCCGGGTCAGGCCGCCGATGTCGCTGTAGCTGACGTCCGGCACCTCCTCGAGGACCAGATCCTCGACCTCGGCCTTGGGGATGCGCTCGAACGCGTACCCGGCCTTGGTGTCGACCAGCAGCGAGTCGCCCGGGCGCAGCTTGCGGGCGCGCTGGTCGTCGTCGAGCTCGTCGACGACTTCGGCGGGCAGGAACTCAGCCGCGACCAGCGGCTCGGCCAGCCACACGATGCGCTCCTCGTCGGCGTGACCGACGACGAGTGCGCGGTGACCGTCGGCGAGGATCTCGCGCAGGGTGCTGATCTCGCCGACCGACTCGAAGTTGCCCGGCCTCGACGACGGTCAGCGCCTCGTTGAGGCGCACGGTCTGGCCCTGCTTGAGCTCGTGCGACCTCGATGTTCGGCGAGCAGGTGAGCCGCATCTTGCGACCTGAGGTGAACACGTCGACGGTGTCGTCCTCGTGGCGGCCAGAGCAGCACGCCGTAGCCGCTGGGCGGCTGGCCGAGCCGGTCGACCTCTTCACGCAGCGCGAGCAACTGCTGGCGCGCTTCCTTGAGGGTGTCCATCAGCTTGGCGTTGCGGGCTGCAAGCGAGTCGATCCGGGCTTCGAGCTGGTGCACGTCGCGCGCACTTCGCAGCCCGCTGTTCGGACCGACCGCCTGCTCCAGCTGTTCGCGCAGCAGCGGCGGCCTCACGGCGGAGTTCTTCTAGTTCGGCAGCATCGTCGCTGGACATGGGAGTGTCGCGATCTTCTGAGTAGGCTCCCGAACGCTCTGACTCACTCATGTTGCGCTCCCTCCCTGCACCGAAAGTTGGTGCAGTAACAACTTCAACGCTACCGGCGATTCAGTCTTTGTGTGCGGTGTAGCAATTCGACACACCAGGGACACTTGTTAACCTTTGACCTCAGTTGGGCCAATCGAAAGGACAGCCGTGACCGTGAAGACCCTCGTTAAAGGCTTCGCGACCGGAGCTGCAGCAGCTGCCGTGGTAGCCGCTGCGGCGGGCGGTGTGACGTCCATTGCAGCGAGCGCGCCGTCGCAGGCACCGGCCATTCAGCCCGTGGTGTGGGACATCCCGATGCCGCAGGCGCCCGCGCCCGACCTGCAGGCGCCGCTGGTGCAGACGCTCAACGCTCTCGCCGGCGGAGGTTCGTTCTCGGGCCCCAAGGGCACGTACATCCAGGGCGGCCTCGGCCGGATCGAAGCCACGACTGGCCGACCGCAAGTACAAGGACGCCGCAGCCAAGGGCGACTTCCCGCTGCTCGTTCGTCGGTCGACGACATCGACCTGAACGGCCCGGTCGCCACCGCCAACGTCACCGCCACCGCCGCCACCGGCGCAACCGCTTCGCAGCCCGTGACGTTCGTCCAGGGTCCCAGCCCCACCGGCTGGCAGATCTCGAAGGACTCCGCGCTGGCGCTGCTGTCCTCGGTGGGCTAGCCTCACCACGTGCAGCCCGCGCCGCAGTCCTGAGCGCCGTCACCGTCGCATTGGTGGCGGCGCTCGGGCTTTCCGGGTGCGATCCAGACGTGCCACCGCGGCCGGACCGCGAGCCCCCGCGCAACCAGTACGACGGGGGTGACCGCTGCTCCGACGGCGGCGCCGCTGCCCGCGCCCGAAGTGCTGACCGGCGTGCTCTACCGGCTCGCCGACACTTCGATTCCCGCTGAGCAGAAGGTCAGCCTGGTGCAGTACGCGACCGTCGACGATCAAGCCGGCGCTGACGAGCTTCGGGCGACGCGCTCGCCGCCAGTGGCTTCGCGCCGCTGACCGATCGACGGCCACCGACCTGGCCTGGTCGGCACACCCGGCAACGTCATCGCGACGGTGACGATCGGCGCCCAGACCGATCCGCAGGTCGAGCGTTCACCTACCCGATGGAGTTCAGCCCCGATCAGGAACAACTGGCAGCTGACGCGGCGAACGGCCGATCAGCTGCTGTTGGTCGGGGCCACTCCCGCGTCGACGCCCGCGCCGACACCGCCGCGCTGAGCCGTCATGTTCGCTTGCGGCGCACCGGAGCGGGCGTCACCGTGCCCGGCGCCAGCTTGCGCGCACTGATCAGGAACGCGGTGTGGCCGCGCATGCGAGTGCTGAGGGCGCACCGCCAGGCCGACGACGTCCCAGCCCGCGCTGCAGCGACTCCCACGCCCGCGGCTCGGTCCAGCACTGCTGCTCGCGCAGCGCCTCGACCGTGCGCGACAGCTGCGTCACCGTCGCGACGTAGACGATGAGCACGCCGCCGGGGACGAGCGCCCTGCCGACGGCGTCGAGCACCTCCCACGGGGCCAGCATGTCGAGCACGGCCCGGTCGACCTCGCGGGCCGTCGTAGTCGGCGACGTCGGCGACGCGTAGCTCCCAGTTCGGCGGGTGCTCCCCGAAGAACGTCACGACGTTGCGCACCGGCGTGCGCGGCGTGATCGTCGCGCACCTCGTAGGACGTCACGGTGCCCTCGGGTCCGACGGCCCGCAGCAGCGAACAGGTCAGCGCGCCCGACCCGGCGCCCGCCTCGAGCACGCTGCGCGCCGGGGAACATGTCGCCCTCGTGCACGATCTGGGCGGCGTCCTTCGGGTAGATCACCTGCGCGCCACGCGGCATCGACAGCACGTAGTCCATGAGCAGGGGGCGCAGCACCAGGAACGGGTCACCGTTGGTGGACTTGACCACGCTGCCCTCGGGCAGGCCGATCACGCCGTCGTGGGCGATCGCACCGCGGTGGGTGTGGAACTCGTCGCCGGGCGCGAGCACCATCGTGTAGTGCCGCCCCTTGGGGTCGGTCAGCTGGACGCGATCGCCGGCGACGAACGGACCGGTAACAGGCACGGACGATCAGCCTGCCAGCAGACCCGCACGACGCTCAGGGGGACCGGTGTCCGACGGGCGGATGCGGTCGTTCGGGTAGGCGCTGCCTCGGAGGTCGCGGCCCTCGGAGGGTCGCGTGACGGGCGTTCGCCCTCGCATCGGACGCGCCGATGCGATTGCCTGGGCGATGTCGGTCCCCGACCCTAGTCTCGAATGCATGACCGCAGAGCAACCAGCGCCGGAGCCGCCACCGCGGCGCCCCGCCTTGTCGCCGTCGCGGGCCAGCGACTTCAAGCAGTGTCCGTTGCTGTACCGGTTCCGGGCCATCGACCGCCTACCCGAACCGTCGTCCACCGCGCAGGTGCGCGGTTCGGTCGTCCACGGCGCCCTGGAACGGCTCTACGCGCTGCCCGCGGCCGAGCGCGGCGCCGACACCGCGGTGACCCTCGTCGACTCGGCGTGGGACGGCGTCGTCGCCGGGCAGCCCGAGCTCGCCGACGAGTTCGCGCCGGAACTGCGGACCCAGCTGCTCGACGAGGCCCGGGCGCTGCTCACCGGGCTACTACCGGCTCGAGGATCCCACCCGCTTCGACCCGGAGTCATGCGAGCAGCGCGTGGAGGTCGAGCTGTCCGACGGCACGCTGCTACGCGGTTTCGTCGACCGGATCGACGTCGCCCCTACCGGTGAGCTCGGGTCGTCGACTACAAGACCGGAAAGGCGCCGTCGGCCGCCCGTGAACTGGCCGAGGCCAAGGCCATGTTCCAGATGAAGTTCTACGCCGTGGCGCTGCTGCGATCCCGCGGACGTGCTGCCGTCGCGGCTGCGGCTGCTCTACCTCGCCGACGGGCAGGTGCTGGACTACACCCCCGAGCTCGACGAACTACTGCGCTTCGAGAAGACGTTGATGGCCATCTGGCGGGCCATCCAGAATGCCGGGGCCACAGGCGATTTCCGCCCACACCCGTCGCGGTTGTGCGACTGGTGCGCGCACCACGAGCACTGCCCCACCTTCGGCGGCACGCCGCCGCCGTACCCCGGTTGGCCTGCCTCGCTGGAGCCGACGGACGCCACCCCGGTGACGGGGTCGACCGACGTGGCGAGGTCCGCGGAGCCCGCGGCGTGATCGACTGCCTGTACCGTCGGTGGCCCGCCGACGGTGAGTTCCAGGTGTTCGAGTCCACCGACGGCACCGCGCAGCAATTGGGACCCCGAGATTCAGCACGGCTCTCCGCCTTTGGCGCTGCATGACCAAGGCCATCGAGGAACTCGCCGTCCCACCGCTGCGGATCGGCCGCCTGACGCTCGACATCCTTGGCGCCATCCCCGTTGTGCCGGTGAAGGTCCGAGCCTGGACCCTGCGACCCGGCGCCCGCATCGCGATGATGTGCGCGGAGATGATTCCGGTGGGAGGCGAGCGCCCGGTGGCCCGTGTGACCGCGTGGCTGCTGGCCACCAGCGACACCGCCGACGTCGCTTCGGATCGCCATCCCCCGGTGCGCGAAGGCGAGATCGGTGCCCAACGCCGCACGCCTGGTTGGGCGCTCCCGGCTATCTGGAGACCGTGAGTTGGCGCAAGCAGGCCACCGTCTCCGGGGAGTGCAGCCGAGGTATGGCTGAGCCCGCTGGTGCCCCTGGTGGACGGCGAACCCGTGACGGAGGTCCAACGCCTCGCCATGGTGGTCGACTCGGCCAACGGCGTCGGCGCGGCCCTCGATCCCACCGAGTTCTTGTTCATGAACACCGACACCACCGTGCATCTGCATCGGGTGCCGTGGGGCGCCGACTTCGCGCTGCGGGCCAGGGCGTCGATCGGCCCCGACGGGATCGGCGTCACCACGGCGGACCTCTTCGACCGGCAGGGCTTCATCGGCACCTCGGCCCAGACCCTGCTGGTGCTGCGGCGCTGACGGACCTGCGCACCTGTGGGTACCTCGGCCATCGGGAGGCTCTGGTCACCCGGCAGTTCGCGGGACGCGTTGCCGCGCAGACTAATCCAGCGGACGGAGCTCTTGCAGCATCGTGGGCACCAACTCACTGACGGTGGGATGGATGTGCATGGTGCGTGAGATGGCGGTGTATGGCAGCTTCGCCGTCATGACGTCGAGGATGTCCTGAATCACCTCGTCGCCTCCGACGCCCAGGATGGCCGCCCCGAGGATCTGCTCGGTCTCGGCGTCGACCACGACCTTCATGAAGCCCTGCGTCTCGCCCTTCTCCACCGCCCGGCCGACCTTGGTCATCGGGCGCTTGCCCACCAACGCCTTTCGGCCGGATGCACGCACCTCGTCGACCGTCAGGCCCGCCCGCCCCAGCGGCGGGTCGATGTACAGCGCGTAAGTGGTGACACGGTCGCTGACGCGCCGCGGGTCGTCGTCGAGCAGGTTGGCCGCGACGATCTCGAAGTCGTTGTACGACGTGTGGGTGAACGCGCCCTTGCCGTTGCAGTCCCCCATCGCCCAGATGTGGTCGACGGTGGTGCGCAACTGGTCGTCGACGGTGACGAAGCCGCGGGCGTCGGTCTCGACTCCCGCCACGCTCCAACCCCAGCTCGTCGGTGTTGGGACGTCGGCCCGTCGCGACGAGCAGGTGGGTTCCCGAGATGGGCTCTGCGCCGTCGCGTGGATACAGGTCGAACCCGTTGTCCCGCTTCACTACCCGCATGTCGGTCGCGCCGACGTGGACGTCGATGCCCTCTGCTTCGAGGATCTCCCTCACGGTCGGCGGAGACGTCCTCGTCCTCCCGCGCGGTCAGCCGGGGTCCCTTCTCCACGACGCTGACCCTGGCTCCGAACCGCCGGTACATCTGCGCGAACTCCAGCGCGATGTAGCTGCCGCCGATGATCACCAGATGCTCGGGAAGGGTGTCTAGGTCCAAAATGCCCACGTTGGTGAGGAAGTCGACGTCCGATGAGTCCCGGGATGTCGGGCACGACGGCGCGGCCGCCCACGTTGAGGAAGATCCTGTCGGCCTCGAGTAGCTGGTCGTCGACCCGAACCAGGTGCGCACCCTCGAAGCGGGCGTGGCCGCGGATGAGGGTGCATCCCTTCATTCCCTCCAGCCAGCCCTCGACTCCGTGGCGGTCGTCGAGCATGACCTTGTCCTTGCGGGACTTGACCTTTGCCATGTCGACGGTGACGGAGCCAGTACCAACCCCGTAGTCGGCGGACCGTCGGGCCACGTGGGCGGCATGGGCGCTGGCCACCAGAGTCTTGGTGGGAATGCAGCCGTAGTTGACGCAGGTCCCGCCGACGAGCTTGCGTTCGATCACCGCGACGGTGTGACCGGCCTCGGCCAGGCGCCCCGCCAGCGGCGGACCCGCCTGTCCCGCACCGATGATGATCGCATCGAATTTGGTTGACTCACCAGCCATCTAGACGACCGATGCGAGCGCAACGACGGCGAACCCACCCAGCACGGCGATCGCATCCTCACTCAGCGCGATCGGCAGGTCGTGCCCCCCGTTGCCCTCCACTAGTCGCTTGCGGGCCCGGTATCCGCCCAGGGTGCCCAACACCGCACCGATGATGCCCGCACCGAGCGCACTGATGGTGTGGTGTGACGCGGCGCCGAGCACGGCACCGGCGAAGGCACCGGTGAGCAGTCGGGCGGCGAACTGAGGGGTCACCGTCCGCGGCGGCGTCGACGGCAGCTGATCGGTGACGAGTTCGACCACCAGCAAGATGGTCAGCACGGTCACCGTGATGGGATGTCCGACCCAGTGCGCCCACGTTCCCTCCAGTGGGAGCCAGCCCAGCGCCGCACCCCAGGCGACTGCTGCGGGCGGGGTCAGTGCGCGCAGTCCTGCGACCACACCGATGAGTAGGGCGAGGAGCAGAACGAGCACTAGCGACATAGCGACCTTCCGAGCGGTCCAGTGATGCAGGGAACCTAGCAGCTCAGAGGCGGTTCAGAAGCGGCAGAACCTGATGTCCGAGGCCAGGATTGCCTTCGCACCGATGGCGGCCAACTCGTCCATGATCGCGTTGACGCCCCGGCGCGGCACCAGGGCGCGGACGGCGACCCACGCGGGGTCGGCCAACGGCGCGATCGTCGGGGACTCGAGTCCCGGGGTGACCTCGGTGGCCCGGTCGAGCACGGTTCGGGGGCAGTCGTAGTCCAGCATCAGATACTGCTGCCCGAACACCACGCCCTGAACCCGACCTGCGAGTTGGTCGCGAGCCGACGCGGTACCGGCATCGGGCTCGGTTTGCTCGATGAGAATGGCCTCCGAGTCGCACAGCGGTTCCCCGAAGGCCACCAGGCCGTGCAGGCCGAGCGTGCGGCCCGTCCCCACGATGTCGGCAATGACGTCGGCCAGCCCGAGCTGCACCGAAATCTCCACCGCGCCGTCGAGCCGGATCACCATGGCCTCAATGCCTCTGGCGGCCAGATCCTTTCGAACCAGGTTCGGGTATGCGGTGGCGATCCGCTTGCCCGCGAGGTCGTCGATCGCCCAGTCCCGACCCGACGGTGCGGCGTAGCGGAAGGTCGACGAGCCGAAGCCGAGCGCCAGGCGCTCCTGCACGGGCGCATCGGATTCCGCTGCCAGATCCCGTCCGGTGATGCCGAAGTCCAGCTCCCCCGACCCGACGTAGATCGCGATGTCCTTGGGCCGCAGGAAGAAGAACTCCACGTTGTTGGCGGGGTCGACGACGGTCAGATCCTTGGGGTCGCGACGGCGCCGATACCCGGCCTCGGACAGGATCTCGGCGGCGGACTCACTGAGTGCACCCTTGTTGGGGACCGCGACGCGCAGCATCTCGTTCGCCGATGAGCCGCTTGCGCGAAGAGAATCGTCCGCCGATGAGCCGCTTGCGCGAAGAGAATCGTCCGCCGATGAGCCGCTTGCGCGAAGAGAATCGCTCGCCGATGAGCCGCTTGCGCGAAGAGAATCGCTCGCCGATGAGCCGCTTGCGCGAAGAGAATCGCTCATAGCTTCGCGTAGACGTCGTCGAGGGTGAGGCCGCGGGAGATCATCAGCACCTGCGTCCAGTACAGCAGCTGGCTGATCTCGCCGGCCAGGGCGTCGTCCCCTTCGTGCTCGGCGGCGATCCACACCTCGCCCGCCTCTTCGAGGATCTTCTTGCCCAGCCCGTGCACGCCACCGTCCAGCGCCTTGACGGTGCCACTACCTGCAGGTCGGGTGCGCGCACACTCGCTGAGTTCGGCGAACAGCGCGTCGAAGGTCTTCACGGCACGCGATTGTTCCACGTCGAGGCAATTGGCTGCGACTGGATATGGCTCTTCGGGGAGATAATGCGATGCATGGTCCCGGAGTTGCGGTGTGACCCGGATGGGCTGCGCGCTCTTGCGGCGGCCTGCGAGGAGCACGCCATCGGAGTAAGCGTCAACGACCCGCCTGCCGTGCCGGTCGCGCCGCACCAGTCAACCGTCGCTGCGGTCACCGGTGTCCACGCCGCAACCTCCGGTGCCGCGGACAAGCTGGCGGAGCGGATCCGGTCCACCGCCACAGCCCTGACCTCGGCAGCAGAGCAGTACGCCCGAACCGACCAGGCGTCGACCGCGGGACTGTCCGCCAGCATGCCCGTCGACACGCGGTGATGGCTGCGACGCCGGGTTCGGGGCCGGCGCCGCTACCCGCGCTCACCCTGTCGCAACTCACCGCTTGGGACACCGAGCATCTCGAACGGGCCGCCACGGCATGGACGGCGACGGCCGACAGGTGGTGCGACGGCTTCACGGCCATCAACTCCGAGATCGTCCGTCCAGGCGGCACGGAGTGGGCGGGTGCATCAGCCGATGCGGCCGCCGCTCGGACCGACCGGGATCGCGTGCACGTCGGCGGACTCGCGGAACGCCTGCGGGCAGCAGCAGCGGTTGCGAAAACTGGCGCCGCAGACCTCGCCGCCGCCAAGTGGCGGGCCCTTGCCTTCATCGACACGGCCCGACAGTCCGGTTTCGTGGTTTCCGAAGACCTTTCGGTTCGGGATGGGTTGACCGCGCCGTCCAAACAGCTGCGACTAGTGCGGGACCTCCAGGCGCAGGTGTTCACCGCCGACATCCGCGCGCAGTCGACGACGCTCGCCGCCACCGATCAAAGCGTGGCATCGAAGCTGAACACCTTCGCCGCGGGGTTCGGCAACGTCGACTTCCCCGAGACGCCGTCCACCGAACCGCCGCCTCCGAAGCTCCCGATGCCTCCCTACCAGCCAGAGGTATGGGGAGCGTGCGCAGCGCGGGGCGGCGGGAATCCGAACAAGGTCGTCCGCACGTTTCATCGGGCTCCGCTCGTCGCGGGCGTCAGCGCCATGCCAGGGGGCGACACCGTCCTGTACTGCGGGAATGACAAGTACGGCTTTTATCACCTCCTGGACCGGCACGGTCAGGACTGGCAGAACGTCGCGATGAGCCGCTTTCCCGGCGGTGGCAACTGGCGGTACCTTGCCGACTACTCGATAGGTGCGACCTTGGCGAACCCGGAAAGGGTCGATTACAACTCGGGGAACGATACGTTCACCGTGCAGCGGAACATCTACCGGATCACCGACGACGGACTCGTTTACTCCTTCACCTGCCGAGTGGTCGTATCGGCAACCGACGGCAAGATCATCACCGCATTCCCCACGACCAAGCAGATCTAGGCCATATGTGCAGCCAGGAGGTACCGCGGTGACCGAGCCACCAGCCAGCTATTCCGCACGACGGCAGCTCATCGCGGAGAAGCTCGATCCGTACTTCGGCGTCTCCTCGATGGTGCCGACGAACACCTCGTCGGCGTTCGAGCCAGGAATGTTCGAGCACTCGCTGGCGTGCAGCTGGGCCGATCCGGAGACCCTGTCCAGTCGCACGTTGTCCGTCTTCATCGACCGCGTTTCCGACGGCGCGTCCAAGGCTGCCGACGTCCGCGACATGATGCAGGAAGAGGCGGTCATCACCCCTGGCGAGGAACCGCAGGACGCCGAGGCGTACGAAGTTCCCGGGCAGAATCCCGGGGAATACGTCTTCGTGCTGAACTACCTCGGCCGCCTGACCGCCATCGCAGGCAACTGTGTCGTGCAGGTCATGCCCTGGCCCGTCACGGCGCCCTTGGGCGACCTCGCGCACGTCGCACTCGACATTGCACGCACAGTCGGTTGCTCGGCGTACGTCGACGACTTCGAGCCACCGGCGATCGACCACGAGAAGGCCTCCGGCACGTGGAGCACCGCCGACGGCTGGGTCTACGATCCGCGAACCCCTCCGAGCCGGTGACCTGACTGCGCCATCCCGACGTGCCGCAAGCGCTGCAGATGCGTTCGGCGGACGGCACTTTCGTGGTGCTAGCCGATCGAACTGGCTGGCTTCACACCAAGGCGGCCGCCGTGCGCCGCCAAGCGTCAGGCGTGCGCCGTGGGTTTGTGAGTCGCGAGGATCTCGCCGTGCATGTCCTCCAGCGACACGCCCTTCGTTTCCATCACCCACCGCCACACGAAGAGACCCGACAGGATCGCGCACAGCCCGTAGAAGCCGTACGCGAGGCCGAGGTGCTCACGCAACCCGGGGAACGTGACGGTGATCAGCCAGTTGGCCGCCCACTGACCCGCGGCGGCCAGGCCCAGCGCGGCGGCCCGGATACGGTTCGGGAACATCTCGCCGAGCAGCACCCAGACCACCGGACCCCAGGACATACCGAACGCGACGACGAACAGGTTTGCCGCGATCAACGCGATCACGCCCGAGGCGCCCTGAAGACTCGGCTTGCCGTCGGCCCCGAGGGTCGCGTTCGCGAAGATGACCGACATCGTGATGAGCGTGATCGCCATGCCGGACGATCCGATGAGCAGCAGTGGCTTGCGCCCGATCTTGTCGATGAGGGCGATCGCGATCAGCGTGGTCAGCACGTTGATGACCGACGTGATGACGGTGTAGACGGCGGACTCGTCAGCGCTGAATCCGACCGCCTGCCACAGCACGTTGGAGTAGTAGAAGATCACGTTGATGCCGACGAACTGCTGGAAGATCGACAGTCCGAGACCTACCCACACGATGCCGTAGATGCCGCCGGTCGGCTTCTTCAGGTCGCGCAGGGACGGCTTGTCCTCGCGTTCCAGGGATTCCTTGATCCGGTCGATGGTGATCTCGAGGTTCTTCTCGCCCAGCAGCATGTTGAGGACCCGCCGCGCCTCGGGAATCTTGTGGCTGGCAACGAGATACCGCGGTGACTCGGGAATCGTGAACGCCAGCGTCCCGTACAGCAACGCGGGGATGGCCATCGCCAGGAACATCCAGCGCCACGCGTCCAAGCCGAACCACAGCGGCTCGTTGGGACCGCCCGCGGCATGCTGCAGCAGCCAGTTGACGGCGAAGGACAGGAAGATGCCCGACACGATGGCGAGCTGCTGCAGGGAGCCCAACCGGCCCCGGATGCGCGGTGGCGAGGTCTCGGCGATGTAGGCCGGTGCGATCACGGACGCCACGCCGACGCCGATGCCACCCACGACGCGGAACAGCACCACAGTCCAGACCTCGTGCGCGAAACCCGTTCCGATCGCACTGATGAGGAACAGCACGGCGGCGATCTTCATGACCGAGATGCGACCGATCTTGTCGGCGATCCAGCCTGCCGTCATCGCGCCCGCTGCCGCACCTAAGAGCGCCGACGCGACGGCGAAGCCGAGTTCGGCGTTGCCGATGCCGAAGTCTTCCTGGATCGAGTCGACCGCCCCGTTGATGACGGCGCTGTCATAGCCGAACAGCAGGCCGCCCAGCGCGGCGACCGAGGCGATTCGGACGGCCGTACCGCCGGACGAGAAGTCCTCGTCGGAGATGACGGACGACGAGTCGTCGACGGGGGGTCCCTGACCAGCCATGTGGCGTCCTTCCGCAGCATTGCGTGATGTGAGTCACAACAACCTTGGCACAGTCGGGCGGTCGATAGGGACGTATCTCGGTGACGATTTGGGCGACGTCGCGGCGGTGAGCGCCGGACCGCGCGGCCGACGCCTTCCAGCGAAACTCCGTGACCTACAACGCTACTGCTTGATCCGTTCGGAGCCGTCACACAGCAACTCCTGAATCGCACGAAGGTCGGCCACGCCGAGGCCGGCGAGCGTCGGCACGTGGCGACGGCAGGGACTCCGAGGAACCTCGACGTCGTTGGGCACCACCAGAACCGGGCACCCCGCGGACTCTGCCGCCACGGTCCCCGTCACGGAGTCCTCGATGGCGAGGCACTGATCGGGAGCGAAGCCGAGCAATTCAGCGGCCCGCAGGTAGATGTCCGGAGCAGGCTTGGCACAAGCCACCTCGTCGCCACATACCGATGCGGAGAAGTAATGCGCGCCAATGCTTTTCAACGCCTTTTCCGTCAACGCCCGCCGCGTGTTGGTGACCAGGGCCATCGGTACCCCCTCCGCGAGCAGCGCATCGAGCAGGGCGCGGGCACCGGGGCGCCACGGCAGTCCCGCCTCGAACAGCTCGCCCGTGCGCTCGTGGAGCCAGTCGGCGGATTCCGCCATGGCCAACGGATCTAGGTCGAGGCCGAGGTCGGTGTACACGGTGGTCATCACGCTCTCCGCTGAGCCGCCAACCGTCGACTCGCGGACCTCCGGGGTCATCACCCCGCCGAGCCGGCCATAGAGTTCGTGCATCGAGACGTCCCAGAGCTTTTCGGAGTCGACGAGGGTGCCGTCCATGTCCCAGAGCACGGCCCGCATGGCCGGGCGTGGGTGATCAGACATTGAAGTACTTCGCCTCGGGGTGATGCAGGACGAACGCGTCCGTCGACTGCTCGGGATGCAACTGCAACTCCTCGGACAGCTCGACGCCGATGCGGTCCGGCTCGAGCCGCTCCATCATCTTCGCACGATCCTCGAAATTAGGGCTTAGTCCTCCGGGTTGTAGCCGAGGTTGGGGCCGAGCCAGCGCTCGGCTTCCTTCAGGGTCCAGCCCTTGCGCTTCGCGTAGTCGGCGACCTGGTCCTGGGCCACCCGGCCGACCACGAAGTACTGCGACTGCGGGTGCGAGAAGTACCAGCCGCTGACGGCGGCACCGGGCCACATCGCCATCGACTCGGTCAGCTCGATGCCGGTCCGCTCCTTGACGTCCATCAACTCCCAGAGCGTCGCCTTCTCGGTGTGCTCCGGGCATGCCGGGTAGCCGGGGGCAGGGCGGATTCCCACGTACTTCTCATCGATCAGCGCCTCGTTGTCCAGCTGCTCGTCAGGCTGGAATCCCCAGAACTCCTTGCGGACCCGTTGGTGCATCCGTTCGGCGAACGCCTCTGCCAGCCGGTCGGCGAGCGACTCCAGCAGGATCGCGCTGTAGTCGTCGTTGGCCGCCTTGAACTCGACGATCTTGTCACCGCTGCCGAGCCCCGTGGTGACGGCGAAGGCGCCGACGTAGTCAGCCAGACCGGTGTCCTTGGGCGCGATGTAGTCGCCCAGACGACCGGTTCGGGATGCCGGCCCGGTGCTCGCCCTGCTGGCGCAGGTTGTGCAACGTGGTCACTACCTCGGTACGGGTCTCGTCGGTGTAGACCTCGATGTCGTCGCCGACCGCGTTCGCCGGGAAGAAGCCGATCACCCCGTTGGCAGTCAGCCACTTCTCCTTGATCAGGGTGTCGAGCATCTCCTGGGCGTCGTCGTACAGCTTGCGGGCCGTCTCGCCCGAGACCGGGTTGTTGAGGATGTCGGGGAACCTGCCCTTCATCTCCCAGGCGTTGAAGAACGGCTGCCAGTCGATGTACTCGCGCAGCTCGGCGAGGTCGTAGTCCTGAAAATCCCGTACTCCCGCACCTTGCGCGGGCACCGGCGGCGTGTAGCCGTCCCACTCGATCGGCGTCCGGTTCGCACGCGCCTTCTCCAGCGTCAGCATCGGCCGCTCGCTCTTCTGGGCGTGCCGTTCGCGCAGGGCTGCGTAGTCGGTCTCGGTGGCCTCCAGCAGGGCTGGACGCTGCTTGTCGTCGAGGAGCGCAGCGGCCACCGGCACCGAGCGGGAGGCGTCCTTGACCCAGACCACCGGACCACTACGACGCGGCGCCACCTTCACGGCCGTGTGAGCGCGCGAGGTGGTCGCGCCACCGATCAGCAGCGGGATCTCCAGCCCCTGACGCTCCATCTCGACGGCGAAGTTGACCATCTCGTCCAGGGACGGGGTGATCAGGCCGGACAGCCCGATGATGTCGGCGTTGTGCTCCTTCGCCGCGTCCAGGATCTTCTGGGCGGGCACCATCACACCGAGGTCGATCACTTCGAAGTTGTTGCACTGCAGGACGACCCCGACGATGTTCTTGCCGATGTCGTGGACGTCGCCCTTGACGGTCGCCATGATGATCGTGCCGTTGGTGTCTTTACCTTCAGCGGCGCCGGACTCTTCTTTCTCCGCCTCGATGTACGGCAGCAGGTACGCCACGGCCTTCTTCATCACCCGGGCCGACTTCACGACCTGGGGCAGGAACATCTTGCCCGAGCCGAAGAGGTCGCCGACGACGTTCATGCCGTCCATCAACGGGCCCTCGATCACCTCGATCGGGCGGCCACCTGCGGCGGCGATCTCGGCCCGCAATTCCTCGGTGTCGGTCTCGACGTCGGCGTCGATGCCCTTGACCAGGGCGTGCGTGATCCGCTCGCGGACCGGGAGAGCTGCGCCACTCGGCTGCCACCGGGTCGTCAGCCGGGTCCTTCGGCTGTTGAACCGTTCGGCGATCTCCAGGAGCCGCTCGGCCGCGTCCTCGCGACGGTTCAGGACGACGTCCTCGATCCGGTCCCGCAGCTCGGGGTCGATCGAGTCGTAGGGCACCAGCGCACCCGCGTTGACGATGCCCATGTCCAGGCCGGCCTTGATGGCGTGGAACAGGAACACCGCGTGGATCGCCTCGCGGACGGGGTTGTTGCCCCGGAACGAGAACGACACGTTCGAGATGCCGCCGGAGATGTGCACCCCGGGCAGGTTCTCCTTGATCCAGGCGCACGCCTCGATGAAGTCGATCCCGTACGTCGCGTGCTCCTCGATACCGGTCGCCAGCGCGAAGCAGTTCGGGTCGAAGATGATGTCCTCGGCCGGGAAGCCGACCTCTTCGGTCAGGATCCGGTAGGCGCGCCCGCAGATCTCCTTGCGGCGCTCCAGGTTGTCGGCCTGGCCCTGCTCGTCGAAGGCCATCACGACGACGGCGGCGCCGTACTTGCGGCACAGCCGTGCCTCGCGGACGAACTTCTCCTCGCCCTCCTTCATGGAGATCGAGTTGACGATCGGCTTGCCCTGCACGTTCTTCAGACCCGCCTCGATGACCTCCCACTTGGAGGAGTCGATCATCACCGGGACGCGGCTGATGTCCGGCTCGGACGCGATCAGCTTGGTGAACCGGTCCATCGCGGCGACGCCGTCGATCATGCCCTCGTCCATGTTGATGTCGATGACCTGCGCACCGACCTCGACCTGCTGCAGGGCGACCGACAGCGCGGTGTCGTAGTCCTCGGCCTTGATCAGGTTGCGGAACCGGGCGGAGCCGGTGATGTTGGTGCGCTCACCGATGTTCACGAACAGGGAGCCGTCGGTGATGTTGAGCGGCTCCAGGCCCGAGAGCCGGGTGGCCACCGGGATCTCCGGCAGCTCGCGCTGCGGCTTGCCCTCGACGACCTTGGCGATCTCGGCGATGTGCGCCGGCGTCGTGCCGCAGCAGCCACCGACCAGGTTGACCAGGCCGGCCTCGGCGAACTCGGCGATGTAGCCGGCCTGAGCCTCCGGGGACTCGTCGTACTCGCCGAAGGCGTTGGGCAGACCGGCGTTCGGGTAGCAGGAGACGAAGGTGTCCGCGATCCGCGCCACCTCGGCGATGTAGGGCCTCATCTCCGGCGCGCCCAGGGCGCAGTTGAGGCCGACCGCGAGCGGCTTCGCGTGCCGGATCGCGTTCCAGAACGCTTCGGTGACCTGACCGGACAGCGTCCGCCCGGAGGCATCGGTGATGGTGCCCGAGATGATCACCGGCCAGCGGCGTCCGCGCTCCTCGAACAGCGTCTCGACGGCGAACACCGCCGCCTTGGCGTTCAGCGAGTCGAAGATCGTCTCGATGATGAGGAGGTCGGCACCACCGTCGACGAGGCCGTTGGCAGCCTCGAGGTAGGCGGCGACCAGCTGGTCGTAGGAGACGTTGCGGGCTCCGGGGTCGTTGACGTCCGGCGAGATCGACGCGGTCCGCGTCGTCGGCCCGAGGGCGCCGGCGACGTAGCGGGGCTTCTCCGGGGTGCTGAACTCGTCGGCGGCCTTGCGGGCGAGGGCGGCGCCGGCGTAGTTCAGCTCGTAGCCGAGTTCCTCCATGTCGTAGTCGGAGAGCGAGACCGCGTTCGCGTTGAACGTGTTGGTCTCCAGGATGTCGGCGCCCGCCTCGAGGTACTCGCGGTGGATCCCCTCGATGATCTGCGGCTGCGTCAGGGTGAGCAGGTCGTTGTTGCCCTGAAGAGCGGTCGGCCACTCCGTGAACCGCTCGCCGCGGTAACCGGCCTCGTCCGGCCGGTCCCGCTGGATCGCCGTGCCCATCGCGCCGTCGATCACCATGATCCGCTGGCGCAGTGCTGCCGTCAGCTCTTCGGTGCAGTCGGGGCGGATGTTCGGCTCCAAGGCGCTCACGTAGATCCCTTCCGATAGCGGAAGGCGTCCTTAGCTCTGCCGAGCGTGGCGGATACCAGGGGGACCCGGACCCGTTGCAACGCCTCTCGACCCGGCAAGTCTACGTCGTCACCCGATCGACGTCTGGGACGCCCAACTCGTCGAGGCGATCGACCAAATCAAGCCGGAGGCCGACCCGTGTGGAGATGCCGCTCGCAGGTGCCACCCAGGGCTTACGCTGGCCTGGTGACAGACCTGCCCCAACTGCAGGACACCATCATCGTGGCCGCCTTCGAAGGCTGGAACGACGCCGGTGACGCAGCCAGCGACGCGCTCGAGCACCTCGACGCGATCTGGGAAGCGGAGACGCTGGTCGAGATCGATGACGAGGCCTACTACGACTACCAAGTGAACCGTCCCGTGATTCGGCAGATCGACGGCGTCACCCGCGAGTTGGTGTGGCCGTCGATGCGAATTTCGCACTGCCGCCCGCCCGGCAGCGAGCGCGACATCGTGCTGATGCACGGCGTCGAGCCCAACATGCGCTGGCGCACCTTCTGCGCCGAACTGCTGGCCATCGCCGACAAGCTGAACGTCGACACCGTCGTCATCCTCGGCGCACTGCTCGCCGACACCCCGCACACCCGCCCTGTCCCCGTGTCCGGCGCCGCGTACTCCCCCGAATCGGCCAAGTTCTTCGGACTGGAGGAGACACGTTACGAGGGACCGACCGGAATCGCGGGGGTCTTCCAGGACGCGTGCGTCGCCGCGGGCATCCCCGCGGTGACCTTCTGGGCAGCCGTCCCCCACTACGTGTCGCAGCCGCCGAACCCGAAGGCGACGGTCGCCCTGCTGCGGCGGGTCGAGGACGTGCTCGACATCGAGGTTCCCCTGGCCGATCTGCCCATCCAGGCCGAGGAGTGGGAACAGGCGGTCACCGAGATGACCGCCGAGGACGACGAGATCGCCGAGTACGTGCAGACGCTCGAGGAGCGCGGCGACGCGGAGGTCGACATGTCCGAGGCACTGGGCAAGATCGACGGTGACGCGCTGGCCGCCGAGTTCGAGCGCTACCTGCGGCGCCGCGGGCCCGGCTTCCGCGGGTAGCGGAAGAAGACAGCGTCGCGGGTAGCGGAAGAAGCGACAGCGCGCGGCTGAGCAGCCGTCAACTCACCCGGGCCTTGGCCGACGCGCGTTCCAACCTCGCGGCGCCGCGTTCCAGATAGCGGGCCTTCGACTGCTCGAACTTCGCTGCCTCGACGTCCGTCTGCGCGAGGAAGTCGGCCAAGTCGTCGCGATTCCGCTGCCCGACGCCGGTGAAGTCGTCGCGCTCGAAGATCCGCCAGTACCGCAGCACCGGCAGCACCACCTCGTCGAGATGCTGACGCAGGTCGTAGATGCCGCCGACGGCGATCTTGACGGCGTTGCGGCGGAAGTTCGGAATCGTGAAGCCCGGCATCTGGAAGTTCTTCAGAATCCGGCAGACCGACTGCATGGCCGCATCGGGTGCGATGTCCATCGCCGCAGCGCCGACGCCCCGGTAGAAGATCATGTGGAGGTTCTCGTCGGCCGACACCCGCTTGAGTAGCTGGTCGGCGATCGGCTCGTCGCAGGCGCGGCCGGTGTTGCGGTGTGACACGCGGGTGGCGAGCTCCTGGAACGTCACGTAGACGAGCGCATCGAGCATCGTTTCCGGCCGGACCGAGCCTTGACCCTGCTGACCCGGACTGAATCCAGCGGTCACTTGCCCAATCCTGGCCATTTCCAAGGCATTCGGATCCACCGCTCGGGTGACGACGAGGTAGTCGCGCAGCGCGATGCCATGCCGACTCTGGTCGAGGGACCAGTCGGGCCCGCCGCCGAGCGCACCGTAGTCGGACCCGTCGGACCACGGCACGTAATCGTGGGGGTTCCAATTCCGGGTCGCCGCGAGGTGCTGGTTCATTCCCGCTTCGGCGACGGGTTCGAGCTCTCGGATCAGCTCGAGGTCGGTCAGTGTTTTCGGCATGCGCCCAACTCCGCATGTCGTGGTTCGCGATCGTCCGAGCATCACGATGAACAAAGCGAACGCTACCCCGGGACGGGGCCACGATCAGGGACGTGAAGCTAGGCCCTTCACCGGTTTCGGCGCCGACCAGGTGCCGTTCAACGCGTCCGGCTTGGGCCAGTAGAGCCGAAGCACCACCTGGAACGGCCCCTTCGGGGCAGGCAGCCAGTTGGCCTCCTTGTCCTGACCGGGAGACTCGTTCTGGAGGTACAACGTGATGCCACCGTCGGGATCCTTGATCAGACTCGACTCCATCGGCGAGTTGATCAGGTACCGGCCGATCGGGTTGGCCACCAACAGGCTCTGCGGCAGTTCGTACATGGTCAGCGACCAGAACGCGTTGACCGGCGGCAACTGACCCGACGCGAAGTGGTAGGTGTACTTGTCCGCCCCCGTCAGCGCCTGTCCCGTCGAGTCGAACGCCGCCGCCGGATAGATGGCCTCCGCGGCGGTGTTGCCGTAGATGCCGAGCGCCGCACCCGCCATGCGGTACAGGTAGTTGCCCTTGAGATCGGCTGCGGTGCCGAAGAATTGAGCGGAGCCGACCTTGCCGGTGTCGACCTGCTCCTTCTTGAGCGCATCCAGCTCCCCCCACGCGTCGGCCATCCCCCCTTCGATGGCGGGGCGCAGCTCCGGGCTCAGCTTGTCCGCGTCGAAGGATCCGTCCGGTCCGATCCCGATGGTGCCGAATCTGGTCCTCAGTTCCTGTTCGGCGGGCAGTGTCGGGGCGAACCGCAAGGCGAAGTTCAGGATCTCGAAGAACTGCGGGGACGTCTTCTCCTGATCCCTGCTCAGCGGCGGCACGAAGTCGATTCCAGGGGCGGGGGGTGGGGCCGGCTGGTTCAGATACGCCGACAACGGGGTGACCTGATAGCCGTCCTGGATCTTCTTGACGTTGTCGATGTCCGACGGTCCCAACAGCTGGGTGCGATACAGCACCAGGGCCAGGTCCGTGTCGCTGCGGATCACCTTGTCGACGCCATCGGGCATGTCGCCCTTCCAGTTCGGGCCCGCGAGCAGGTACTTGCCGCCGCCGTTTCCGGTGGTCCGGCTTCCGACGTAGTCGAAGTTGTAGGTGTAGAGATCGACGAACTGCAGTGAGTAGTACCGGTCCTGTTCGATCGGCGGCACCGTGAGGACCAGCGGTTCGGCCCGCAGGTCGGCCCCGACCGTGGAATAGGGCGTGTCGGAGTTCGGCGTCTGGATCGTGGTGTCCGCAGGCGTGTAAACCCTTGCCGTGTTGTGGATCTGGTTCCAATCGCCCTTGTACTCGGGGTCGTCCTTGTCGACGAAGTAGGAGTACATCACCCGGTAGTTGTCGACCATCGGGAAGCCGTAGACGTAGGCCTCCTTCGCGATGGCGCGCGCATCCTGCGGGCTCACCGTGGGCCCCGAGGGCGGCGGGGGTGCCGAACTGACCGCCTGTGGCGATTCGGGTTTCGTGCAGCCGACCACCAGGAGCAGCAGCGCCATGATGACGAAGCTCCTGCGCATCACTTCTCCAGCGCTTCGGTGCGGGCGCTCATCGACCGTCCCAACGCCGCCACCTCCGCATCCATCTTCGGCAGCAATTCGGGAACGGACTTCAGCGTGGCCGATTCACCTATCGGTGTGGCGAGGAGTGGTTTCAGCCACCGCAGCAGGCCGACCCAACGCGGGCAGTTGATCCGACGCTTGCGGTCTTCGATGCCCTTGACGAAGAGCTCACCGCACTTCTCCACCGACGTGGTCTTGCCCAATGGTCCTGGCAGCCTTGCGAGCATCTCGTTGAAGGCCGGTGAATCGGTCTTGCCTTCACGCACCAGGGGCGTGTCGATCCACAGCATGTGGGCGGACCCCACCTCGACGCCGCGGTGGGCGACTTCCAGGCGCAGGGCGTTCGTGAACTGCTCGGTGGCCGCCTTCGACGCGTCGTACGGCGCCATGCCCGGCGCCGCCGCATACGCCGCAGCCGACGATACGACGAGCACGTATCCGCGACGCTCGAGCACCGACGGCAACGCGGCCCGCACGGTGTGGAACACCCCGACGACGTTGACGTCGATGAGCGCCTTGAAGGCGTCCGGATCGACGCCGAGTACTGACCCGGCGGTCGCGATCCCCGCGTTGGCGATCACGACGTCGATGCCGCCGAACCGCGTGACACCCTTCTGGACCGCCGCCTCCATGGCCGAGAGGTCGCGCACGTCGGCCACGACCGTCAACACCCGGTCCTCACCCAACCGCGCGGCCACCTCGCCGAGCCTGCCCTGGTCCAGGTCGGTCAACACGAGCTTGGCGCCCTTGTCGGCCAGCCTGCGCGCCACTTCGGCCCCGATGCCGTTCGCGCCGCCGGTTATCAGCACGACTTTCCCGTTCACAGAACCCATGGGCGAAACGTACTCCACCTCCGCCGAGGGTGGGGTTGGGCAGGTCTACAGCTGCACGCCCAGCAGCGCGTCGACGGCGGTGGCCACGGTGCGCGGCGCCTCGACGTCGTGGCCGCCGTACTCGAACGCGTCGGTACACCACCCATCAAGCGCGGCAATGGCTTTGGGTGTGTCGAGGTCGTCGGCGAGGTAGCCGCGCACCCGTGCCACCACGTCCGTGGCGTCCGGTCCGGCGGGTAGCGAGGTGGCCGCGCGCCAGCGGCCCAGTCGAGCCTGCGCATCGGCCAGCACCACGTCACTCCACGATCTGTCCTCGCGGTAGTGGCCGGCGAGCAGGCCCAGCCGGATCGCCGAGGGCTCGACGCCGTCGGCGCGCAGCCCCGACACCAGCACCAGGTTGCCGCGGCTCTTGCTCATCTTGTGGCCGTCCCAGCCGATCATGCCCGCGTGCACGTAGTGCCGCGCGAATCGTCGCTCCCCCGTGACGGACTCGGCGTGAGCTGCCGAGAACTCGTGGTGCGGGAAGATGAGATCGCTACCGCCGCCCTGGATGTCGAGGCCCGAGCCGATGCGATCCAACGCGATCGCGGCACACTCGACATGCCAGCCCGGACGCCCTGGACCGAAGGGCGACGGCCAGCTGGGCTCGCCGGGTCGTTCGGCGAGCCATAGCAGCGCGTCGAGTTCGTTGCTCTTTCCGGGTCGGTCGGGGTCGCCGCCGCGTTCGGCGAACAGCCGCATCATGGTGTCGCGGTCGTAGCCGGACTCGTAGCCGAACTGCACGGTGGCGTCGGCGTGGAAGTACACGTCGGGATGCTCGCCGTCCTCGACGACGTAGGCCGCGCCGCTGGCGAGGAGCTTCTCCACCACCTCGATCACCTCGGCGATGGCCTCGGTGGCGGCGACGTAGTCGTGGGGCGGCAGCACCCGCAGCGCCTCCATGTCCTCGCGGAACAGTTGGGTTTCGCGGTCGCCGAGCGCGCGCCAGTCCAGACCGTCGCGGGCGGCCCGCTCGAACAGCGGGTCGTCGACGTCGGTGATGTTCTGCACGTAGTGGACTTGATGTCCCGAGTCCAGCCACAGCCGGTGGATCAGGTCGAACGTCAAGTAGGTGGCGGCGTGGCCGAGATGCGTGGCGTCGTATGGCGTGATGCCGCAGACGTACATCGTGGCGAGCTCACCGGCGGACACCGGGCGGACTTGGCGGTCGGCGCTGTCGTACAGCCGTAGCTGCGGGCCCGTGCCCGGCAACGCCGGGACGCCCGCCGCGGGCCACGATCGCATGGCGTCGACTCTAGGGTGTCGGATCAGAACGTCCTCCCGATGGTGGGTCCTCGACGCTTAGCGACAATCGGGGCCGTGATTACATTCCCGCGCCGCAGCGACCCGGGAAATGTCATCGCGCTCGGTACGCCGAGCGGATGGCGTCGAGCAGTTGCTCGGCGAGCTCGGGCCTGCACATCAGCAGGTCGGGCAGATACGGATCATGGCGGTTGTAGAGCAGCGGCGAACCGTCGATGCGTGACGCGTGCAGGCCTGCCGCCCGAACCACGCCTGCGGGTGCGGCGGAGTCCCACTCCCACTGGCCGCCCGCGTGCACGTAGGCGTCTACGTCTCCGCGCACCACGGCCATGGCCTTGGCGCCTGCCGATCCGATTCCGATCAGTTGCACGTCGAGCCTGTCCCGGAGCCACCACACGATGGGCGGTGGCCTGTTGGCGCTCGTCGCGATGCGGATGGGGCCGTCCTCCCGAGGCGGCGGGCCGGCGACGGTGTCGGTGCGGTACACCTCGCCGACGGCGGGCAGGCCGACGGCTGCGTCGGTGATCCCGCCTTCGGCGCCGCCGTGCCGCTGCCACAGCGCGATGTGGACGGCCCAGTCGACGTGCCCGCGCTTGGAGAACTCCCAGGTCCCGTCGACCGGATCCACGATCCACACCCGGTCGGCCCTCACCCGCGACAAGTCGTCGGCGGCCTCCTCGGAGAGCACCGCGTCATCGGGCCGCTGCTCGTGCAACCGGGCGAGGATCAGCTTGTTGGCCAGTGCGTCGCCGGCGTCGCCGAGTTCGTACGGGTCGTAGTAGCCGATCTCATCCCGCACCTTCAGCAGCAGCTCACCGGCCTCCTGTGCCAACTGGGCGGCGAGCGCCGCATCCGTCACGCGGGCGAGACGCCCGGCGCCCGCACCACCATGGGTACCGCGGGGAAGTAGGCCGCCATCTCCGAACGGGACCGGCGCAGCGCGGCCGTGCCGTAGCCGCGGTGACGGAACTCGGGATGAATCCAGATCCGCACGTTGACCTCACCGCCGACGAGTTCGCCGAACACCATGCCGACCTTCTGGTCGCGCTCCTCGGCGACCAGCCACACCGCTTCCTCGGCCGAGACCCGGTTCACGGCCGCGCGGATCTCGTCGTCCAACTCACCCGCTGGGGCTCCCGACCCGTCGCCGGTGGCGCCGACGTCGTTGGTGCGGACGGCGAAGAGGTCGCGATCCGCCGTCGCCGAGAACTGGCGAAGGCTCAGGCTCTCGCCCGTGCTGGCTGGACGGTCGCCGAGCGTGAAGCTCAGTTGTTGGTTGAGATCGGCGAGTTCCTTCGCGATCTTGCGGCGCGCGTCGCCGGTCAGCTGGTCGAACGAAATCGCCATGACGGCCTCGCCGCCGAGTCGCGAGGTGCCCAGCAACGATGCGATGGCATCGACCGCCGCGGGCTTGTCATCGGCCTCGACGATCACGTCGAGCACCTCGTGGCGGCGGTCCAACGCCTTCTGCAACGCGTCGGTGATCTCGCGGCGGGCGGCGGCACGATCGTGGTCAGTCATGACGACGAGCGTAGAACACTTCCCAGCCGAGGAGCAGTCAGAATGCCGGCCAAGGGATCGGCCGCCGCCGATCCGGCCCTGGCATCACCGGATTGCCCAGCAGCCCAATGGCTCTCGCCCGGAGGGCAGCAATCTCACGGACGGTGAGGTAGGCACCAAGTTCCTCGGCCAGTTCGTCACGCAGCGCGTCTTGCAGGTGCGCGACGTCGCGCAACGTCTCGTCGTCGACGGGCTTTCCCGCCCAACCCCACAACACCGTGCGCAGTTTGTCCATGGTGTGCAGACTGACGCCGTGGTCGACGCCGTACACCTGGCCGTCGGTGCCGGTCAGAATGTGTCCGCCCTTGCGGTCGGCGTTGTTGATCAACACGTCGAAGACGGCCATCCGGCGCAGCCGGGCATCGTCGGCGTGCACGAGCGTCACTTCGTCCCCCGCGTAGTCGTAGGCCTGCAGCACGGGCAGATAGCCAGGAGGCACCGCGCCCGCGGGCACCAGGTCGACCAGGTCCGGTTCGCCGCCTGGCTCGTCGCCCACCTGATCACCGGGCTGATCGACCCAGCGTTGGACCATGCCCGGCCCACCCGGACCGTCGCGAATGATGGTGTAGGGCACCACGTTCCAGCCGAGTGCGGCGGAGACCAGGTAGGCGCCCAGTTCGCGACCGGCCAACGTGCCGTCGGGGAAGTCCCACAGCGGCGCCTCCCCAGCGATCGGCTTGTACACGCAGTGCGCCATGTGGTCCTCGAGGTGCGCTTCGCACAGGAAGGTGGCGTTGCTCGCAGAGCGGATGCGTCCGATGACGGTCAGGTCGCCGTCACGCAACACCTCGCCGCCGTCGCCGCCCTCGTCAGGTTTCGGCGTCATCGTCGTCGGGCCCCGTCAGGGCGCCGCGCCGATAGCCGTTGGTGCGGACGCAGATGTGCCCGTCCGGATCGAGAGGTTCGTCACACAGGGGGCACGGCGGCCTCCCGGCGGAGATGACGCGGTTGGAGCGGGCCGCGAACTGGCGGGCCGACTCGGGGGTCAGGAATACGCGGACGGCGTCCGGCCCGTCCTCGGCGTCGTCGAGCACGACGGACGCGTCGAACTCGGTCTCGGAGACCGCCAACAACTCCACGACCACCGTCTGAGCCTCGGAATCCCAGCCCAGCCCCATGGTGCCGACGCGAAACTCGGCGTCGACGGGGGTGACCAACGGGCTCAGATCCTCGACGTCCTCGGTGTCAGGTGGAATGGGGGTCCCGAAGCGTCGATTGATCTCGAGCAGCAGGGCGGCGATGCGTTCGGCGAGCACGGCCACCTGCTGCTTCTCCAGTACGACGGAGATGACCCGCTTCTCGTGCACGGCCTGCAGATAGAACGTTCGGTTTCCAGGTTGCCCAACGGTCCCGGCCACGAATCGGTCGGGCGAGCGGAAGACGTGAATCGAACGGGTCATGGCGCCTTCCAAAATACCGGTATGGACACCGCAGCCGTAATCTCAGGCGGCGGTTGGCGTCACTCGGTGGTGCCGCCGACGACCGCGTCGCCGCTCGGTTCCGGCTTGGCCGTCAACCCGGCAGTGAGCGCCGCACCCGTGTGATTGACGTGCATGACGAACGGCCGCAGGGCCGTATAGCGAATCACGCTCATCGACGCGGGGTCGGCGGTGATTCGCTGAAAGCTGTCCAGGTGCGCGCCGAGTGCGTCCGCGACGATGGCCTTGATCACGTCGCCGTGCGTACACGCGATCCACAGCGCGTCGCCCCCATGCTCCTCGGCGAGCCTGCGGTCGTGTTCGCGCACGGCAGCGACCGCGCGCGCCTGAACTTGGGCCAGTCCCTCGCCGTCGGGGAACACCGCCGCACTGGGTTGCTGCTGCACGACGGCCCAGAGCGGTTCCTTGACCAGCTCGCCGATCGTGCGGCCCGTCCACGCCCCATAGTCGACCTCCGAGAGACGCTCCTCGACGACGGGCTCCAGATTCAGCGCTGCGGCCAGCGGTGCGACGGTGCGCTCGCAGCGCAGCAGCGGCGAACGCACGATCGCCTTGACGGGAAGTTCGCCGACGCGGTCCACCAGCCCGGCCGCCTGCTCCTGGCCCTTGTCGTCGAGGTCGACGCCCTCCGACCGGCCGGCCAGCGTGTGGGCGGTGTTCGAGGTCGAACGACCGTGCCGCAGCAGGATGACGGTCACTGGGCCGCCATCGCTCCGGTGCCGAGCAGGATGAGCACCGCGACGCCGACGATCACCCGGTAGCCCACGAACCAGTACATGCTGTGGCTCACCAGGAACTTCAGGAACCAGGCGACGGCGGCGTACCCGATCACGAAGGCGATCACGATCGCCACGATCAACTGGGCGCCCGTCGCGCTCATGCCCTCGGTGACCGGCTTGAACGCGTCGGGCAGCGAGAAGAGCCCCGACGCCAGCACCGCGGGGATGGCGAGCAGGAAGCCGAACCGGGCCGCGGCCTCGCGCTGCTGGCCCAGGAACAGGCCCGCGCTGATGGTGGCGCCCGAGCGCGACACACCCGGGACCAGCGCCAAGCACTGAGCGAGCCCGACGGTGACGGCGTCCTTCCAGGTGAACTGCTCGATGGGACGGGTCTTCTTGCTGAAGTACTCGGCGGCCGCGATCACGGCGGAGAAGACGATCAACGCGATGGCCACGATCCACAGATTGCGCACGCCGGAACGGATCTGGTCCTTGAAGAGCAGTCCGAGCACGCAGATGGGGAGGGTGCCGATGATCACCCACCAGCCCAGCCAGTAGTCGGAGGTGCGACGGGCGGCGTTGATCAGCCCGGCGAACCACGCCGCCAGGATGCGACCGATGTCGCGAGCGAAGTAGATCAGCACGGCGAATTCGGTGCCGAGCTGCGTGACGGCGGTGAACGACGCACCCGCGTCGTCACTGAAGAAGAGCTGCGACACGATGGCGAGGTGGCCCGATGATGACACCGGCAGGAACTCGGTAAGACCCTGCACCACCGACAGCACGACCACCTGGAGCCATGACATGGCCGCGACATCGATCACGCGGAAGACCGTACCGTGGCGAACCTGTTAGCGAGCTGAACGAGGGACGGGTTGCGCATCGGCCACGGCGTCTCGGACGGCGGCCACCAGGCTGCGCTCGTCGGTGACGTCGACGTGACTCAGATCACGGTTGGAGACGGCGACCACGTCTTCGCTCTGCGGCACCGGGCCTGCGAGCCGTGGGCGGTATACCTCGACGACGAGCACGAGCCGCTCGACGTGAAAGGAGAACGTCCTGCCGTCCCCTACGCGACCGAATCCGCTGGCATGCAATCCAGTCGAAATGTCCTCGATCTCAAACTCGTCGCCTGCCACTTCCCCATCCGCCATGAGGGTCATTTGCGAACCGTACCTTTCGGGACCTTCGGGCCGGCCAGCGAGCGTGCATAAACTGGCCATTCGACTGACCTTATTAACCACAACGAAAGTTACCCTTTGCCACCGCACGCCAAACTCTCCAGTCGGCTAGTTCACAGCGGGCTGGTGGCTGTGACGGTCATTGCTGTGGCGGCGTGTTCGTCGAACCCGGCCGACGCTCCGCCACCGACCATCTCCCCCGCTGCCGCGGCAGTGTCGCCGCCGGTCGACGCGGCGCCCGACGGCCAGCTGCGTCCGCTCGCCGCACCAGCCCTGAGCAGCACGTTCGACCCCGCCAGCCGGAACTTGGTCGTCTTGTCCGGGCCGCCAGGCGCCACCTCGACCGTCACCGCGTTCCCGGCGAACGGCCAGCCCCGGAGCGCCGCACTGCCTGCCCCCGCCACGGCGATGACCGGCGACGGCGCCGGCACCGTGTACCTGGCCACTCGGGGCGGCTACTTCCGTTTCGACGTGGCTCGCGGAGCCACGGAACGGATCGACGTCCAGGGCCAGGAAGCACGCGACTTCACTGCGATCGCCCGCCGCGGCGATGGCCGCATCGTGCTGGGAAGCGCCGACGGCAGTGTCTACACCCTGACCTCCGACAACACCGTGAGCGCGGAGCTGGATGTGTTCGCACGGGTCGATGCCCTTGTCGCACAAGGCGATACGGTGATCGTGCTGGACCGATCACAAACATCGGTGACGTCCGTGGACGCCAGTGGAACGAAGGCCGCCCACGCGCTGCGCGCGGGCGACGGGGCCACCACGATCGCCGCCGATTCGGCGGGGCGGGTGCTGGTGGTCGACACCCGCGGCGAGCAGCTACTGGTGTTCGGCTCCGATCCGCTGATGCTGCGTCAGCGTTACCCCGTGCGCGGGGCTCCGTACGGACTCGCAGGTTCGCCAGGGCTTGCCTGGGTGTCAGAGACCGCAACCAACAGCGTCGTTGGTTACGATCTCGCCACCGGCATACCCGTCGAGAAGGTGCGTCATCGAACCGTGCAGCAACCGAACTCCCTGGCATACGACGACGAGTCCGACACGCTCTACGTGGTGTCGGGCTCGGGAGCGGGCGTGCAGGTGATCGTCGGGGCGGGGCGCGCGTGACGGCGATTCAGCGCGGCCGGATGCCCGAGGGCTGGGAAGGCGACCTGTCCGACGACTACGAATGGGTGCCCCTTCGGCTGCCGCCCGACGTGACGCGACTGTCGGCGTCGATCCGGCTGTCCATCGAAGCGGAGTACCGCGGCTGGGAACTGACCCGCGTCCGGTTGTACACCGACGGGAGTCGGCGAGTGTTGCTGCGGCGCAAGAAGACCGGTGAACCATCAACCATCGATCAACCGGCGATGTGACGCGGGCATGACCTATCGCGCGCTGCGCAAGCTGCTCTTCCTGGTACCACCCGAGCGCATCCATGGCTGGGTCTTCGCCCTCCTGCGCGCGGTGACCGCACCGCGCCGGTTGCGACGAGCTCTGGCGAAGTGGCTGGCGCCGCACGATCCGGTGCTGCAGACGACCATCTTCGGGGTCCGCTTCCCCGGGCCGCTCGGGCTGGCGGCGGGCTTCGACAAGGACGGCACCGGGCTGAAGACCTGGGGCGCCCTGGGTTTCGGATACGCCGAGGTCGGCACCGTCACCGCCCGCGCGCAGCCGGGCAACCCGCCGCCACGGATGTTCCGGCTGGCCGATGACCGGGCGCTGCTGAACCGGATGGGCTTCAACAACCACGGCGCCGGGGAACTCGCACTTCGGTTGACCGGCCACGCCTCCGACGTCCCGATCGGCGTCAACATCGGCAAGACCAAGCTCACCCCGCCGGAGCAGGCGGTGGCCGACTACGCCGAGAGTGCCCGACTGGTGGGCCCGTTGGCGGACTTCCTGGTGGTCAACGTCAGTTCCCCCAACACTCCAGGACTGCGCGACCTGCAGGCCGTCGAGTCGCTGCGACCCATTCTGGCCGCCGTGCGAGCCGAGACCAGCACACCGGTGCTCGTCAAGATCGCCCCTGACCTCTCCGATTCCGACGTCGACGAGATCGCAGATCTGGCCGTCGACCTCGGCCTCACCGGCATCGTCGCCACCAACACCACGGTGTCCCGCGCCGGCCTCGATACCCCCGGCGTGGACGAGCTGGGTTCCGGCGGCATCTCCGGGCACCCCGTCGCGGCCCGCTCGCTGGAGGTGCTGCGTCGGCTCTACCGCCGGGTGGGCGACCGCCTGGTGCTCGTCAGCGTCGGCGGCATCGAAACCGTCGACGACGCATGGGAGCGCATCATCTCCGGCGCATCACTGCTGCAGGGCTACACCGGCTTCGTCTACGGCGGCGGGTTGTGGGCCAAGCACATCCACGACGGCGTGGCACGGCGACTGCACGACGGCGGCTTCGCGACGCTGGCCGACGCCGTCGGCTCCGCCATCGAGCGCGAGCAGACGTAAAGTCCCCTCATCGTCGGCGGATCAGGGGACTTTGCGTCTGCTCGCGGGTGGCTGGGGGCCGCTCGCGGGTGGCTAGGGCCGCTCGAGGTGTCTAGTTCTGCTCGTAGGTGCCGTAGATCACGGCGCGGGCGATCGCGTGGCCGAACAAGTTGAACCCCAGGTAGGCCGGAGTGGCGCCGTCGGGAAGGTCCAGCTTCTCCACGTCGACCGCGTGCACGGCGATGAAGTAGCGGTGCGGGCCGTGGCCGGCAGGCGGTGCAGCGCCGATGAAGCGCTTGATCGAGGCGTCGTTGGCCAGTGTGACGGCGTCACCGGGAAATCCCTTGTTGCTGCCGTCGCCGACGCCGGCAGGCAGGTGGGTGACGGTCGCAGGCAGGTTGGCCACCGCCCAGTGCCAGAACCCCGACGCCGTCGGGGCGTCCGGGTCGTACATGGTGACGGCGAAGCTGCGCGTCTCCTCGGGGAAACCCGACCAGGTCAGATCGGGTGAGACGTCCGATCCGCCCGCGCCCATGATGCCGCTGACCTGGTCGTTGCCGAGCGGCTGGCCGTCGGTGACGGCGTTCGACGTCAGCGTGAACGTCGGGAGTTGCGGCAGGTTGTCGTACGGGGTCGCCATGGTGCGTCCTTTCGGGATCTCTCGGGTCTTCGGGACTAGCAGTGGGTGAGGAAGTGCTCGAGCACCTGGGTGCCGAATTCGAGGGCCTCGACGGGTACCCGCTCGTCGACGCCGTGGAACAACGACGCGAAGTCCAGCTCCGGGGGCAGGCGCAGCGGGGCGAACCCGAAGCAGCGAATCCCCAACCGTACGAACGCCTTGGCGTCGGTGGCACCGGACAACATGTAGGGCACGGTGCGCGCGTCGGGGTCGACGGCCAGCAGCGCCGCGTTCATCGCGTCGACGAGGTCGCCCTCGAACGTCGTCTCGACGGACGGCAGGTCCCGCTCCCAGGTGCGGGTGACGTTCGGACCGATAAGCTCGTCGACCTCGCGCTCGAAGGCCTCCCGACGGCCGGGCAGCACCCGGCAGTCGACGATCGCCTCCGCCGTGGCCGGAATGACGTTGGCCTTGTAGCCGGCCTTGAGCATGGTCGGGTTGGCGGTATCGCGCAGGGTCGCACCCACGATGCGCCCGATGTCGCCGAGCTTGGCGACGGCGCCGTCGATGTCGGACGAGTTCACGTCGAACTCGTACCCTGTCTCCTCGCCGACGGCGGTGAGGAACTGTGCGACGGGTTCGGTGAGCACCAGGGGGAACTGGTGCCGTCCCAGCTTCGCCACCGCCTCGGCGACCGCCGTAACCGCGTTGTCGTCGTGCACCATCGAGCCGTGCCCTGCGCGGCCGCGGGCCGACAACCGCATCCAGGCGATGCCCTTCTCCGCCGTCTCGATCAGATAGAGCCTGCGCTCGCCGCCGTCGCGGGTGGGCACAGTCAGCGAGAAACCGCCCACCTCGCCGATCGCCTCCGTGACACCCTCGAAGAGGTCAGGGCGGTTGTCCACCAGCCACTGCGCGCCGTACCTACCGCCATGTTCTTCGTCGGAGACGAACGCGAACACCAGGTCCCGGGGCGGGACGATGCCATCGCGCTTGAGGTGGCGCGCGACGGCGATCATCATGCCGACCATGTCCTTCATGTCGACCGCGCCACGGCCCCATACGTAACCGTCCTCGACGGCGCCGGAGAAGGGGTGCACGCTCCAGTCCGCGGGCTCGGCGGGCACGACGTCGAGATGGCCGTGTACGAGGAGCGCCCCGCGTCTGGGGTCCTGACCAGCGAGCCGGGCGACAACGTTGCCCCGGCCGGGGGCCCCCGCCTCGACGTATTCGGTCTCGAACCCGACCTCCTCGAGGCGTGCGGCGACCCAGCGAGCACATTCCGCCTCGCCCTTGGTGGTCTCAAGATCGCCCGTGTTGGACGTGTCGAACCGAATCAGCTCGCTGACGAGCCCCACCACTTCGTCGGTTGGTCGCGTCACAGTCACCCTTAATACCACCACGGATCCGAGCCCCACCGGGCGGCGGGTTTTGGTCCGGGCAGCGCGATCCGATAACCTAAGCTGCCTTCGAACTGGTCCGAGTGGCGGAATGGCAGACGCGCTAGCTTGAGGTGCTAGTGCCCTATTAACGGGCGTGGGGGTTCAAGTCCCCCCTCGGACACTCCAAATGAATCGAGTCGCAGCGATGCGACTCCCATCCCCCGGGATGCGATCGCCCACACCGCGGCGCCGGGCGCTCAACGCATCCGGCGCGCTCAACTCATCCGGTGCGCGAAGTCGGTGACGTCGCGCAACGCCCGGTGGAACATCTCGGGTACGGCTGCGGCCGCGATCTGTTCGCCTGCGTGTCCGACGCCGATGTACGTGTGCCCGGAGGCCTCCACCCCGGCGCGTCGCAGCGCGCGCAGGTAGGCCAGACCTTCGTCGCGCAGCGGATCCAGTTCGTCCGTGGTGACGACGTGCGGCGGCAGGCCCACCAAGTCGTCGATGTTCGCGTAGTACGGCCACGCGAGCGGGTCGGTCGTGTGCTCGCCACTGGGGTCGTAGAGCGCCGCCATCAACGTCATGACGAACGGGCCGAGGAAGTAGCCCTCGTTCTCGATCAGCGACACCAGCGCCGGATCGGGAGTGTCGTAGCCGCCGTAGATGAACGGGACCTGCGCGTAGACGCCGTCGATGCGGTCGAGTCGGCCCTCGCGCTTCGCCTTCAGCGCGGTCGCCAGCGACAGATTGCCGCCGCCGGACTCGCCGGTCACGACGATCGACGAGAGCCCGAGTGCCTGGCGCTGGCCGTGCATCCAGTCCAGTGCGCTGGCGCAGTCGTTGAGTCCAGCCGGGAACGGGTGCGGGCCAAGGCTTCCCGCGGAATTCCGGAACTCCACACCCACCACCACGCAGCCCTGCTCGGCGAGCAGCGAACGCCACCCCGACGCGAGTTCGTCGCCTGCTCGAAGGATCGCCATGCCTCCGCCGTGCAGGTGCAGCAGGCCCGGCAGTGGGCCGGTGACGCCGGCGGGGCGGTCGACGTAGAGCGTGATGTCGTTGTTGTCGACGCCGGTGATGGTCACGGTGCGCGTTTCGACGCCGGTGGCCCTCGGGACATCGGCCAGCATGGTGCCGAACACCTCGGCGAAGGCCTGCTCGCTGGCGGCGGCGACGGCAAGCAGGTCCTCCACCGGCGACTGCCGGGTGAGGGGCAATGCCGCGGCCTCGGTGTCGAGTCCGAAGGGAGCCAACAGTGCCACCATCCGGGGATCGGCCCGCGGGTCGGAGCGCAGTTCCAGTGTCGGGTCGCCAAGGCGGCCGGGCAGTTTGACGTTCAACGTGGGAGCGGCCATGAGCGCGAAGCTACACCGCGCGGCAGACGCGGACTCTTAGTTCTCCGAGACGCGAAGCTCGTCGTCGCCTGCCGCGCAGGTCAGACACGATGCGCTTGCCTAGTTCAACGATCACTGCGGGCCTGGCGAACTCACGTCGCGTCCGTGTCGTGCCAACCGACTTCGCCCGCGCGACCTGCCGCCATCAGTTACTCAGCGACCCTGCCGAAAGTTTGAGTCAGTAGAAAACTCATGCCTCGAACGCTAGTTCGACGAGCTGACAACCATTCCGTGAATGTGACGTCTGAACCAAAGTGACGCAGGGGATTTGACGAAGATGACGAGCGTGCGGAAAGTGCCGAAATCAGCGGCGTGTCGCCCGCAGACACGCACGCTCGGGGACTTGATGGTCGCGACAGTTAGTACACGTCGCGCACGTACCGCTTGGTCGCGACGAGTTCGCGCTTGTAGTCGTGGGCACCCTCCTGGGACATCCCGCCGTGCTCCTTGATGATGGCCGTCAGCGCGTCGTCGACGTCCTTGGCCATCCGCGTGGCGTCACCGCACACGTAGAAGTGCGCGCCGTCCTCGAGCCAGCGCCAGACGTCGGCGCCGTAGTCGAGCATCTTGTGCTGCACGTATACCCGGTCCGCCTGATCACGGGAGAACGCCAGATCGAGCCGATTGACCAGACCGTCGCGAACCATGTCCTCCAGATCGTCGCGATAGTAGAAGTTCTCGGCTCGGTGCTGGTCGCCGAAGAACAGCCAGTTCAGTCCCGCGTGCCCCAGGGCGCGGCGCTCCTGAAGGAAGCCACGGAACGGGGCGATGCCGGTGCCCGGTCCGACCATGATCATCGGCGTCGCCGCATCCTCTGGCGGCCGGAAGTGTGGCGACGGCTGCAGGAACACCTCGACGTGCGAAGCCCGGTCGGCCAGGAACGTCGAGGACACCCCACCTCGTTCGGCGCCCCGCGGACTGCGGTACCGCACCACCGACACCGTCAGCTGGACCTCGGTCGGGCTGACCAACGGGCTCGACGAGATCGAGTACGACCGCGGCACCAGGCGCACCAACGCGTCCTGCCACTCCTCCGGTTCCGCCCTCACCCCGAACTCCTCGACCAGGTCCAAGCCGTTGCGCCCGACCATCCAGCGTTCGCGGTCGGACGTGGACTTCAGCAGCTTGGCTGCGTCAGCGTTGCGGTCGGCGAGGAACCCGATCAGATTCGGCGTCACGCGGCACATGTCATAGGACGACGCCAGGGCGTCACGCATGGCGACCTCGGCGCCGTCGACGACCACCGGTTCGGTTCCCGTAAGCCCGACGGCGGCAAGCCAGGCGTCGACGGCCGCGGGATCGTTGCTCACGTAGACGCCGAGCGCATCGCCGACGGCGTAGTTGACGTCGTGCTCGGAGATGTCGAAGCCGAACTGCCTGACCTCCTTGGCGGCGGTGCGCGGTGTCAGCAAGACGTTGCGGGACAACGGAACCCGAAGCGGGCGGGTCCGGGTGAACGGCTCCGCCGCGGTTGGCGTGGAGCTGTCCGGCTGACGGCCGTCGGTGGCGCCGACCAGGTCGACTATCCGATCCGTCCACTGGCTGATGGGCTCGTCGTCGTACGCCTCACACTCCGCCCGGTCGATCAGCTTGGCCGCGCCGAGGTCGGACAACTTTCGATCGAGCGACTTTGCGTAACCACAGAATTGGTCGTAGGACCGGTCGCCGATGCCGAGCACCGCGTAGCGCACGCCGTCCAAGGCGCCCGGTTCCTGGGCGTCGAGGTGGTTCCAGAAGTCGGCCCCGTTGTCGGGCGGGCCGCCGTCGCCGAAGGTGCTGGTGACGATGACCACCTCACCGAGGCCCACGAGATCGTCGACGGTGGCGTCGCTCATCGCCAGCAGTCGCGCTCCGTCGAGCCGGCCCGCCACCTGCGACGCGAATCCCTCGGCATTGCCCGTCTGTGATGCCCACAGCACCAGCGGACCGCGCTCCGGCGGCGCGCAAGCATCGACGGCGCCTGCCCGCGAGTACCGACCCGCGAGCCACCCGTCCACCCACAGCCGGACCGCGGGGCGCAGCGGCGCCGCGGGTGGAAGCACCGGAACCCCGGGCACGCCAGCGTCGAGACCGGTGAAGAAGCCTGCGAGGTAGAGCCTTTCGTCGTCCTCCAGCGCGGGCGCCGACTCGGGGAACCCGGGCAGCGTTTCCGACGCGACGGCAGCCAACCGCACCGCACACACCTTGAACTCGGGCTGCAGCGACACCGGGTCGACGGCGTCGCTCGTCAACGCGTTGATCGCCAGATCCTCGCCGTGTTCGTCATTCCAGTGGAACGGCACGAAGCAGTTGCCGGGCCGGACCCGGTCGGTGACGACGGCGGGCAGCACGACCCGGCCGCGCCGCGACGTCACCTCGACCTGGCCACCCTCGGTGATGCCGGACATCTCGGCGTCGTCGGGGTGAACCTCGACGAACGGCCCGCTGTTCAGCTTGTTCAGCTTGTCGACCTTCCCGGTCTTGGTCATCGTGTGCCACTGGTGTTGCAGGCGTCCCGTGTTGAGCACCACCGGGAAGTCGTCGTCGGGCAACTCGTGGGCATCCATGTGCGGGCGCGGATGGAACACCGCCCGGCGCGACGGGGTGGGGAACGCGAGCCGCGGCCGCCGGCCCGCGGGGTCGACGTAAACGTCCTGGCTGACGCCGTCGTTGACGTAGCGGATCGGGTTGCGGTCGGGTGCGCTCGGTGCGACGGGCCACTGCAGCGGCGTTTCGCGTAGCCGGTCGTAGCTGGCCCCGCGCAGGTCGTAACCCGTTCGGAGATTGGTGAATCCGCGGATCTCGTCGAAGATCTCCTCGCTGGACTTGTAGGCGAAGTCGGCGCCGAACCCCATGTGCTCGGCGACCTGGCAGATCAGCTCCCAGTCCGGCCGCGCGTCGCCTAGGGGTGGAATCGCCTGCGCCAACAGCGTGAGGTTGCGCTCGGAGTTCACCATGACGGCGTCCTGCTCGGCCCACAACGCGGCGGGCAGCACGATGTCGGCGTACCGGTTGGTCGCGGTGTCGCGGTAGGCATCCTGAGTGATGACCAGTTCGGCCTTCTCGAGGCCGGCGATCACGGAGTTCCGGTTGGCAACGGTCGCAACGGGATTCGTGCAGATGATCCAGCAGGCCTTGATGTCGCCCCTGCCCAGTTGGGCGAACATCTCGATGGTGCCGGGACCGACGTCGGTGCGGATGGTTCCGTCCGGCAGCCCCCACTGGGTCTCGACGAACGCCCGGTCCTCGGCGGACGTGACGGCGCGTTGACCGGGCAAGCCTGGGCCCATGTAGCCCATCTCGCGTCCACCCATGGCGTTGGGCTGCCCGGTGAGCGACATCGGACCACTGCCCGGCCTGCAGATCGCTCCGGTGGCCAGGTGGAGGTTGCAGATGGCGTTGGTGTTCCACGTGCCGTGTGTGCTCTGGTTGAGTCCCATCGTCCAGCAGGACATCCACTCGCCGGCCTCCGCGATCATCGTTGCGGCGGCTCGGATGTCCGCCTCGTCCAATCCCGTGATGCCCGCGACGACGTCGGGCGGATAGTCGGCAAGGAACGCGGGCATCGCGTCCCAGCCCTCGGTGTGCTCGGCGATGAACTCCTCGTCGATGTCGCCGTTCTGCACCAACAGATGCAGGATGCCGTTGAGCAGGGCCAGATCCGTGCCCGGCTTGATCGGCAGGTACAGGTCGGCCTTGTCGGCGGTGGCGGTGCGACGGGGATCGACCACGATGAGCTTCGCCCCGGCCTTGAGTCGATCGGCCATGCGCAGGAACAGGATCGGATGGCAGTCCGCCATGTTCGACCCGATGACGAAGAACAGGTCGGTGTCGTCGAAGTCGGTGTACGACCCGGGCGGCCCGTCCGCGCCGAGCGACTGCTTGAAACCCGTTCCGGCGCTTGCCATGCACAGCCGCGAGTTCGACTCGATGTGCACGGTGCGCAGGAAGCCCTTGGCCAGCTTGGTGGCCAGATACTGCGCCTCGATCGACATCTGCCCCGAGACGTACAGCGCGACGGCGTCTGGCCCGTGCTCGTCGACGATCGCGCGCAACCGGCGGCCCGCCTCGGCCACGGCGTCGTCGACGGCCACGGCCGCCAGTTCCCCGTCACGCGACTGCCGCATCATCGCAGTGGTCAACCGACCCTCGTCGGCCCGCATCAACTCGGCGTGGGTGGCTCCCTTGGTGCACAAACGTCCGAAGTTCGTGGGGTGCAACCGATCTCCGGAGACCCGGGCGATGACGGGCACACCGGTAGCGGGATCGGCGCGGGTCTCCACCGAGATCCCGCAGCCGACCCCGCAGTACGAACACGCGGTCCGCGTCGTCTGGGTCGTCACCTGGTCCGCACCGTCAGCCTGCCCCGATGGGCTCTGGCGCGGTTCCGACGTGCTCGCCGGTGACCGCCCGGACCGACTGCATGCGGAGGAACACGAACCACGTCACGATCGCGCAGATCACGTAGAAGGCGAGGAAGACCCAGAAGGCGTTGGTCGCCGACTTCGCCGCGCCGGTGTAGGACATCCGCAACGCGACGTTGATGAACACACCTCCCAGCGCGCCGACGGCGCCCGCGAAGCCGATCAGCGCACCGGACATGCGCCGCGACCACGCGGCCTTCTCCCCCGCGCCCAGTTCGTCCTTGTCCTGGGCCTTTGCCTCGAAGATCGACGGGATCATCTTGTACGTCGATCCGTTGCCGATGCCCGACAGGATGAACAGCACGATGAATCCGACGACGTAGCCGGTCATCTGGCCGCCGGTGGGCGCGCCCTTGAGGGCATCGTCCATCATTCCGGACGCCACCAGGATGCCTGCGGCGAGGATCATTGCGACGAAGGTGTAGAGCGTGATCTTGCCGCCACCGATGCGGTCCGCGAGCTTGCCGCCGAACGGTCGCGAGATCGAGCCGAGCAGCGGTCCCAGGAACGAGATCTGAGCGGCGTGTAGCGCGGCCTGCGCGGCGTTGTCTCCACCGGCCAGGAAGTTGATCTGAAGTACCTGGCCGAAGGCGAACGAGAACCCGATGAACGATCCGAACGTCCCGATGTAGAGGAAGCTCATCACCCAGGAGTGCTTGTAGCGCAACGCTTCCGCGAGCGCCCCGAGGTTCGACTTCTGGTTGCGCAGGTTGTCCATGAAGAGCGCGGCGCCCACCGCGGCCAACCCGATCAGCACTAGGTAGATGGCGCACACCAGTTCCGGTGCGGTGTTGCCGACGGTCGCGATGACCAGCAGCCCGATCAACTGGATGACTGGGACGCCGATGTTGCCGCCACCCGCGTTGAGGCCGAGTGCCCAGCCCTTCAACCGCTGCGGATAGAAGGCGTTGATGTTCGTCATCGACGAGGCGAAGTTACCGCCGCCGAAGCCGGCGAACGCCGCCACCACCATGAACGTCGTATACGACGTGCCGGGCGTGCTCATCGCCCACCACGTCAGCAGCGTCGGGATGAGCAGCAGCAGGGCGCTGACGATCGTCCAGTTGCGCCCGCCGAACTTGGCGGGCGCCACCGTGTAGGGAATGCGCATGAAGGCGCCGACCAGCGTCGGCACCGCGACGAGGTAGAACTTGCCCGCCGCGTCGATGCCGTACACGTTCTGCGGCATGAACAACACCATCACCGACCAGATCGACCAGATCGAGAACCCGACGTGCTCGGCGAAGATGGACCAGATCAGGTTGCGCTTGGCGATCTTCGCGCCGCCGGAATCCCAGGCGGCGACGTCTTCGGCGTCCCAGTCTTCGATGTCGCGGCTCCGCCGCAGGGCTCGATTGGTGCGGTCGCGGGTCAGTACGGACATGATGGCCCTTCGGCGGCTCGGTGGAAGTGCGTTGAAACAGGTTTACGGGCAGGCCATTCCGCACCGGTTGCACTTCGGTGTCCGTAGTGTCAAATGGACCTCACTTGCCGAGGTCACGCGGCGGTGCGAAACGGTATTCATGCCGGAATCGCGCACGAAACGAATCCGAAACAAATGACCCCTATTCCTGGGGCATGAGCGACGGAAGCACACCGCGGTTCCTGCAGGGCGTGTTCGAGTTCGAGGGCAACGGCCTCGACAAACCAGCGCTCATCGACGATTCGCTGCGCTACGTGGTGCCCGCCGGTGCCGTCACGCAGCCCGTTTACTTCCGCGGCGGCAACGGTTGCGACGAAATGGTGTCCGTCGTGCTGTTCCGCGACGGTCAGCCGATGAGGTACTTCCCCATCGCCGCGAAGGGCGCCACCCACGTCGCACTGCGGGTGGTGGAGGACCTGTTGGGCGACACGGTGCTGGAACTGTTCGTCGCCGCACCGACCGGCTGCTCGGGCACCGTCGTGGTGGACCTGGGCCTGGTGGAGTTCTGATGCCACGGCTCGTCGTCGTCGGCAACGGGATGGCGGGCATCCGCGCCATCGAGGAGGTGCTCGCCCGGGGCGGTGGCGACACCTTCGACATCACCGTGTTCGGTGACGAGCCGTACGGCAACTACAACCGCATCTTGCTGTCGAATGTGCTTGCGGGGAGCGATGATCCGGCTGAGATCTACCTCAACGCGCTGGACTGGTACACCGAGGAACTCCATCGATCTGCGGGCGGGGGTCCGCGTGGTGCGGGTGGACACCTTCGCACACGTCGTGCACGCCGACGACGGCACCAGCATGCGGCTACGACAAGCTGATCCTGGCCACCGGTAGCCGCTCGTTCTTCCCTCCCATGGCGGGGCTGTGGGCCGACGACAAGACCCTCGCCGACGGCGTGTTCGGCTTCCGCACCCTCGACGACACGGCGACCATGATCGCCGAGGCGGCCAACCGGACGAAGGCCGTGGTCATCGGCGGGGGCCTGCTCGGCCTCGAAGCGGCCCGCGGGTTGCAGAACCGCGGGCTCACCGTCGACGTCGTGCATGCCGGGCCGACGCTGATGAACGCCCAACTCGACGAGTTGGCCGGCGCGATCTTGCGCAGGTCGGTCGAAAGCCTCGGCATCGGGGTGCACACCGAGAAGCGGACCAGCGAGGTGATCGTCGACGACGGAACGAACGGCCGGCTCAAAGGAATACGCTTCTCCGACGGCGAGCGGCTGGAGTGCGACATGCTCGTGATCGCCGCAGGGATCCGCCCCAACGTCGGGCTCGCGCAGCGCGCCGGACTGACGGTGGAACGCGCGATCGTCACCGACGACCACATGCGGTCGATCGACGACGACGACGTCTACGTCGTCGGCGAGTGCGCGCAGCACCGCGGTCAGGTCTACGGTCTGGTCGCGCCACTGTGGGAACAAGCCAAGGTGCTCGCCGATCATTTGACGGGCACCGATCCGGCGGCGGCATATCACGGCTCTCGGGTGGCGACGAAGCTCAAGGTGGCCGGTGTCGACGTCGCCTCGATGGGCATCAAGGCACCGGAGCGTCCCGACGACGAATTCGTCCAGTACTCCGAGCCGCGGCACGGCGTCTACAAGACCGTGGTGATCCGGGACGGAAAGCTCGTCGGCGCGACGCTGGTGGGTGACGTCAGCAAGGTGTCGTTCCTGACGCAGGCGTTCGACACCGGACTACCGCTGCCCGACGAGCGGGTGTCGCTGATGTTCGACATCGGTACGCCCGACGTCGCGGTCGGGGTCGCCGAACTCGCCGATGACGCACAGGTCTGCAACTGCAACGGAGTGAGCAAGGGCGCGTTGGTCGCCTGCGTGCGCGACGGCACGACGTCGGTCACCGGGGTGATGGCGAAGACCAAGGCAGGCAAGGGCTGTGGGTCGTGCAAGGAACTGGTCGGCCAGGTCGTCGCATGGGCGGCCGACGGCGCGGTCACCGAGGACCCGTCCGCGTCGTGGTACGTGCCTGGGGTCCCGTATGACAAGCCGACCTTGATGGGGTTGATCCGTGACCTCCAATTGCATTCGGTGTCTTCGGTTTTCGCCGCGCTGGCCCCCGACGGGCGGGAGGACGCCGGATCCAAGATGGCACTTGCGTCGCTGCTCGAGATGATGTGGGCCGACGAGTTCGTCGACGAGCGCGACGCGCGCTTCATCAACGACCGCGTGCACGCCAACATCCAGCGCGACGGCACGTTCTCGGTGGTGCCGCAGATGAAGGGCGGCGTGACGAACGCGGCTCAGCTGCGCCGCATCGCCGACGTCGCCGAGAAGTACGAAGTGCCGATGATCAAGCTCACCGGCGGCCAGCGCATCGACCTGTTGGGCATCCGCAAGGAGGACCTCCCATCCGTGTGGGCGGATCTCGACATGCCGTCGGGCTACGCGTACGGCAAGAGCTTCCGCACCGTGAAGACTTGTGTGGGAAGCGATTTCTGCCGCTATGGGGTGGGCGACTCGACCGCGCTGGGCATCGCGCTCGAAGAGCGCTACCAGGGGCTGGCTAGCCCGGCAAAGATGAAGCTCGCCGTCACGGGCTGCCCGCGCAACTGCGCCGAGGCGTTGTGCAAGGACCTGGGCGTGGTCGCGGTCGACGGCGGCCGGTGGGAGATCTACGTCGGAGGCGCAGCGGGCGCACACATCCGCAAGGGCGACCTGCTCGCCACCGTCGACAGTGCCGGCGAGGTGATGATGCTGACCGGCCGGTTCCTGCAGTACTACCGGGAGAACGCCAACTGGCTGGAACGCACGTACGCGTTCGTGCCACGCGTCGGAATCGAGAAGATCCGCGCCGTCATCCTCGACGACGCCGAGGGCATCGCCGCCCGACTCGACGCGAACATGGCGAAGTCCGTTGCCGCGTACCGCGATCCGTGGCTGGACGGTCGCGCACCAGTTACGGAGGGACAGTTCCGGACGTCGTTGCCTTTGTTGCCGCTCCCCCAGGTGCCGGTGCGATGAGCACCGAGGTGCTCGTCGGCCATGTCGACGAGATACCCGTCGGCGAGGGCCGGACGTTCGCCGTCGACGGCGAACAGATTGCCGTATACCGCTTGCGCGACGGATCGGTGCGAGCGCTCGGGGCGGTCTGCCCACACCGCGGTGGACCGCTCGCCGACGGACTCGTGGACGATGGCGTGGTGGTCTGCCCACTGCACGGGCTGGGCTACGACCTGCGGACAGGCGAAGCGGTGGGCGGCAGCGGGCCGGGGGTGTGCACGCATGCCGCGACGACGGACGACGACGGCGGCATCCGCGTGGTCCCCGAATGTGGTTGAGCGCTACATGTTCGCGTGGCGGCTACGGACGAAGCCGTAGAGGCCGTAGGCAGCGAGGCCGACCGCGGCGAGGATGAGCAGGAACTTGCCGAACGGCGCACTGCCAAGCGTCTTCACCGCGGCGTCGACACCGGAGGCCTTCGCTGGATCGGCGGTGAACGTGGCGACGATGACCAAGATGCCTGCGCCGGCGAGTACGAGCCCCTTGGCGACATATCCCACGATCCCGATCCACGTGATCGCGGTGCCACCGGAGACGTTGAGATCCTTGAGGAACTTCTTGCTGGCGCCCTTGTAGACGTGATAACCACCGACGCCGATCACGACCAGCGCGACGATCACCAAGACCGCCTTGCCCCAACCAGATTGCATCATTTGGCCACTCAGTCCGGCGTTCATCTGGCCGCTGGACTGACCGCTACCCATCGCGAACTTCGCCGACGAGACGGCGAGCGCGAGGTAGATCATGCCGACGGACGCAGACTTCACCCGGTGCTTGGCGTCCTCTTCGACGAACGTCTCGAACAGGTACCACACGCCAAGCGTGGCGAGGGCGACCGCCGCCACCCAGAGCATGACCGCGCCGCCAGGTTGTGCGGCCAGTGTGGCCAGCGCCCCGGACTGGTCGGCGTTACCGCCGGCGCCGAGGGCCAGCCTCGCCACGATCCAGGCGATGAGCAGGTGCAGCAAACCGCTAGCGGCGAACCCACCCCTTGCGGCGCGCTCGAACGACGAGTTGTTGCGACCGGGAACCGCTGTGGAGCGCGTATCGACCATTCGCCGTGGTTACCCGGCACGATTCGGGCTTCAAACCAATTATTGACGGCAATGTAGTAACTGCCACGACTACTCCTCTGGCTTGACAGCCAGCACCGGCTTGGGGCATTCCAACAGCACCTGTTGGGACACACTGCCCAACAGCAGCTTGCCCACCGGGTTGCGGTGCTTGAGCCCGATCACCAGCAATTCGGCCTCTGGCCGCTCCATCGCCTCCAACAGTGCGTCGGCAGCGTAGACACCGACCGGCTGCGACAGTTCGAACGGCACGCCACACGTGCTCAAGCGCGCGCTGACGTCGCGGACCTGAGCGGGTTGCGCGAACGCGGCGTCCACATAGGAGTCGCCCACCGTCGAATTGATCACCAACAGGTCGGTGTCGCGGAGTCTGGCCTCGGCGATGCCGGCGTCCAAGGCCGCCTTGCCGAACTGATCTGCGGTGTAACCGACGACAATCATTGCTGCTCCCCGCGCAAGCGCTCGTCGGTCGTCACGCCTGCGCCTTCTCTCGTTGGTCCCTGTCGTCCTCGACGACGAGCAGCGTCTCCTCGTCGCGGTGTAAGAGCCTCAGCACCAGCGGAATGATCAGCAGGATCACCATGCACACGTAGGTGACGATCGCCACCGGTTCGGTGAACAGGCTGCTCCAGTCGCCGCCGCCGAGCTGAAGGCTCTGCCGCAGCTGGCGTTCGATGCGCGGTCCGAGGATGACGCCGATGATCAACGGCAGCACCGGCAGCCCGAAGCGGCGCATCATCAGCCCGAGCAGACCGAAGATCAGCAGCAGGGCCAGGTCCAACGGTTGGACGTTCACCGCGAACGCCCCCAGGGTGGCGAAGAACAGGATTCCCGCGTACAGGTACGGCCGCGGGGTACGCAGCAGCTTCGCCCACAGCGGCGCAAGCGGAAGGTTGAGCACCAGCAGCAGGAAGTTCCCGATGAACAGGCTGGCGATCAGCGTCCAGATCAGCAGCGGCTCCTTCGCGAACAGCGTTGGGCCGGGCTGGATTCCGTATGACACGAACGCGGTCAGCATCACGGCGGCGGTGGCGTTGGTGGGCAGCCCGAGCGACAGCATCGGCACCAGCGTGCCCGCGGCCGAAGCATTGTTGGCCGCCTCGGGGCCTGCCACCCCCTCGATGGCGCCCTTGCCGAACTCCTCCGGGTGCTTCGAGAGCTTCTTCTCGGTGATGTAGCTCAGGAACGTCGGCAGCTCAGCGCCGCCCGCGGGCAGTGCACCGAACGGGAATCCGAAGGCCGTGCCACGCAACCACGGCTTCCACGACCGCCGCCAGTCGTCGCGGCCCATCCACGGCCGTCCGACCGGGATGACGTCCGCAGGCTTCCTGCGTAGGTGGGCAGCCACCCACAGCGCCTCGCCGAGGGCGAAGATCGCCACTGCGATGACCACGATGTCGATGCCGTCGGCCAGTTGAGGGATGCCGAACGTGGCACGGGGCTGACCGGTGAGGAAGTCGATGCCGACGATGCCGATCGCCAACCCGAGCACCAGCGAGATGGCCCCGCGCAGCTTCGAGGAGCCGAGCACTGCGGTCACCGCGACCAGGGCGAAAAGCATGATCGCCAGGTAGGACGGCGCGCCGAGCGTGACGGCGAACCGCGAGATGGCGGGGGCGAACGCCGCCAGCAGGATGGTGCCGATGGTGCCCGCCACGAACGAGCCGATGGCCGCCGTGGCCAACGCCTGCGCGGCGCGCCCGGCCTTGGCCATCTTGTTGCCCTCGATCGCGGTGATCACCGACGAGGACTCCCCCGGCGTGTTCAACAGGATCGAGGTCGTCGACCCTCCGTACATGCCGCCGTAGAAGATGCCTGCGAACATGATGAACGCCGCGCTGGGGCTGACGTTGTAGGTGATGGGCAGCAGCAGTGCGACGGTCATCGCCGGCCCGATACCCGGCAGCACCCCCACCGCGGTACCCAGCAGCACGCCGATGACCGCGTAAAGCAGGTTCATCGGGGTCGCGGCTTGCGCGAAGCCCTGGAGCAGCCAGTCGAAGTTCTCCATTTACAGAATCCCGTCCAAGATGCCTGCGGGCAGCGGGATTCCGAGCCCGGAGTAGAACGCGTAGAAGCTGGCCAACGCCAGGATCAGTCCGATGAGGAAGTTGCGGACGTAGTGCTTGCTGCCGAGGATCGTTGCGGCACCACCGAAGAAGAGGGTGCTCATGATGACCCAGCCGAGTGGGTTCACGAGCAGGATCATCGCGACGAACAGCGCGACCAGGAGACCTACGGTGCGCCAGTCTCCCGGCGCCTCGGGGTCGATGTCCTCCCCGGCGTCGGCGTCGCCTTTGCTTCCGCGCGGGATGGCGATGGCCAGAATCACCGCGAGCAGCAGCGCCGCGACGCCGAGGACCATCGGGAAGAACTTGGGCCCAACGGGATCCACCTTGGCGAAGCCCTCCGACAGCGTCAACGCGCTGTAGACCAGAAACCCGCCGACGATCGCCAACACCGCAACGACGAGATACTGCGCGTAGTCGCGCTTGCGCTCCTCCCGCAAACCCTCGTGGGGCGACCGGCCCGACGGTTCGTCTGACTGCTTCTCAGTGGTGCTCACAGCAGCCCCAATTCGGTCAACGTCGACGAGACCCGGTTGTCCTGGTCCTTCAGGAACTGTTCGAACTCCGAGCCGGTCATGAACGCGTCGGTCCACCCGTTCTTCACCAGTGCGTCCTTCCACTGCTGTGTCGCATGCATGTCCTCAAGCACCTTCACCATCGACTGTTTGGCCTTGTCCGAAATCCCCGGTGGCGCAAGCACTCCGCGCCAGTTGGCGAATGTCAGATCGATTCCCGATTCCTTGAGCGTGGGGGCGTCGATGCCCTCGACACGCTCTTCGCTGGACACCGCGAGCACCCGCAGCTGGCCGGCCTCGATCTGGTCGATGAGCTCGCCAGGGCTTGACGTGCCCACCGTGATCTTCTTGCCGAGCAGCGCGGTCAGCAGGTCGCCGCCGCCGTCGTAGGTGATGAAGTTGACGCGTTTCGGGTCGACGCCGACCGCCTTCGCCAGTTCCATCGGGAACAGGTGGTCGGGACCGCCGGGTGACGAGCCGCCGCCGATCGTCACCTTGCTCGGATCGGCCTTCCACGCCGCGACGAAGTCAGCCACCGTCTTGAACGGCGAGTCGGCGGGCACGAAGATGGCGCCCGGATCTTCGATCAGCTTCGCAATGGCCGTCGCGTCGGACGCCTTGATGTTGGATCCGTTGGTATAGGTAGCGCCGACCACTCCGAGACCCATCGTCATCATGAGGTCGTTGTTTCCGCGTTCGTTCATGAGCCTGGCCATCGCGACGGTGCCACCCGCGCCGATCACGTTGAAGACCTCGATGCGGCCGGTGATGTGCTCGTCCTGCATGATCTTCACCGCCGTACGCGCGGTGAGGTCGTAACCACCGCCAGGGCTGTTCGGCACCATCATGCGCAGGCGGTGCAGGCCCGAGGGGTCTTCCCCGCGGGTCACCCCGCACCCCGTTGCGACCGCAGCTGCCAGCAGCACGACCGCCAAGGCGGTTGCGCCTCGCAGTAGTTTCGACACCTCTAGCTCCTTCGCTCACTGTGATGCTCAGCAATACTGTTCCATTAAGTGACCTAGGTCACTCTTTAGTTCGCAAAGGAAGTTGTGGTCATTGAGAAAGCTGTCCGCACGCAGCCTGGCCGGCCAGTTCCTGGCGTTCCAGCTGCTCGTGGTCGCGATCGTCCTTGCGGCCGTCGCCGCGGTCTCGGTGGCCCAATCCACGCGCGAGTTCCGCGAGGTGCGCGGTCAGCGCATGATCGCGGTAGCCGAGAACCTCGCGTCCACACCGATCGTCCGTGACCGCTACGCCGACCCGTTCGCCTCCCGGGTGCTCGCCCCCGATTTGGATCGCGCGGTCGCACTCTCGGGCGCCCGGCTGGTCGAGTTGATCGGTCCCGACGGCTCGGTGCGGGCGTCGACGGACCCGTCCCGCGTGGGCCACCACGCCGACTTCGGTCGCAGCCGGGTGACGAGCGGCCGGGCGTGGTCGGGCGACCTCGACGTCGAGGGCGCCCACTCGCTCGTCGGCCAGGTGCCCATCCTCGCGACGGATGGTGCCGTGCTGGCGGTGATCTCGGTCAGCGATCCGTATCCCTCGCTGTGGCAGTCGTTGTCCGGTGCGGGCGAACGCCTGTTGATCTACCTCGGGTTGGGGGCGGCCCTCGGCGTGCTGGCGTCGTGGCTGTTGTCGCGACGCATCAAGCGGCACACCCGGGGGCTGGAGGTCACCGAGATCGCGGGGCTCGCCGATCACCGAGAAGCGTTGCTGCACAGCATCCGCGAGGGTGTGGTGGCCGTGAACACCGACGGCGTCATCACGCTGCTGAACGACAGCGCCCAGGAACTGCTCGGGGTCAGTGCCGAGGCCGTGGGGCGACGCTGCGACTCGGTCGGCCTTGACCCGGCGGTCGAGGAGTTCCTGCTGTCGGGCGAGGACGGCCGTGACGTCGTGATCGCCACGCGCACCAAGGTGCTCGCGTTGAACCGGCGCGCGGCGAGCACCCGGGGCGAACGCATCGGTACCGTCACCACGATGCGCGACAGCACCGAGTTGGCGTCGATGCAGGGCCAACTGTCGTCCCACAAGAGCGTCACCGACACCCTGCGCGCACAGACCCACGAGTTCGCCAACCAGTTGCACACCATCTCGGGCCTGGTCCAACTCGGCGAATACGATTCGGTGCGCGATCTGGTCGGGACGCTGACCCGCCGCCGCGCCGAGATCAGCGATGCCGTCACCCGACACATCGCCGACCCCGCCGTCGCGGCGCTGCTGATCGCCAAGACCTCGCTGGCGGCCGAGAGCGGGGTGGCGCTGATCATCGACGAGCGCAGCCACCTCACCGCGCTGGACCCCGCGCTGGCCACCGACGTCATCACGGTGCTGGGCAACCTCGTCGACAACGCCGTGGACGTCTCGGAGGGCTCCGAACGGAAGGCCGTCACGGTGATGGTGAACGACGCTGACGGACTGGCGATCTCGGTCGCCGATTCCGGCCGCGGCGTGCCCAAGCACCTTCGCGAGTCGATCTTCGCGCGCGGGGTCACCTCCAAACCCGACGTACCAGGAGGCCGTGGCATCGGGCTCGCGCTCGTCCGGCTCGTGAGCGCGCAACTCGGTGGCACGGTCACCGTGTCGGACGGACCGGACGGCGGCGCCGTGTTCGAGGTGCGGCTCCCGCAGTCCCCCGCCGTGCGCGCCACGGTCGCCGCTGGACGGGTCGCCGATGCGTGACGTGCTCGTCGTCGACGATGACTTCATGGTCGCCGAGATCCACCGAAAGTTCGTCGACCGCGTCGATGGCTTTCGCGCCGTCGGCGTGGCGCGCACCGGCGCCGAGGCGCTGGAGCAGGCCGGCGCACTGCACCCCGACCTGATCCTGCTCGACGTGTACCTCCCCGACATGACCGGGCTGGAGGTGTTGCAGCGCCTGCGATCTGGCGGTGACCGCGTCGGCGTCATCATGATCACCGCCGCGCGTGAAATCGACACCGTCGGGGGCGCGTTGGACGGCGGCGCCGCCGACTATCTGATCAAGCCGTTCGAGTTCGACCAGTTCCAGGCGAAGCTCGACGCCTTCGCCGCCCGCGCGGACGCCCTGAAATCGGCGGCCGGGGCCGATCAGTCGCTCATCGACGCCCTGTTCGGCGGCAATGCGGCGGCCGCGGTCGCGGAGCCGTTGCCGAAGGGGCTCGGCGTGGAGACGGGCCGGTTGGTGCTCGACGCCGTCCGATCCGCAGGCGAGGTCTCCGCGGCGGAATGCGCTGAACACGTTGGTATCTCACGCGTCAGCGCACGACGCTACCTGGAGCACTATCTGAGCACCGGCGAGCTGACCTTACGGCTTCAGTACGGCGCCGGGCGACCGGAGCGACGCTACCGCGCGTCCTGACCCCGGCCACGTCACCAATTCCGCTTCAACCGGTCACGGTAAGAGCGCCCGTCCGGGTCGTAGATCATTCGATACGCAGGGTCGGCCCACAGCCGGGTGAGCCTGCCCAAGTTCTCGGGACGGTGCGGGCGCAGCCTTCCTGGCGGCCGAGGTCCCGTGCGGCCACCCTGGTGCCAGTCGTCAAGCGTCTGCGCAGTCGACTCGATCAGCTCCACGACGGTGTAGGGGTCGATCAGCCCGTCGTCCTCACTGCCGTCCTCGGCTCGGTCCAGGTGCTCGCGCAGGAGTCGGAGCCGAAACTCACGTGCGAACACCCGCGCGCCGTCGCCACGGCCCGCGGGATCACGGGGTGACCGTTCGTCTCGGGTCTCGTCGAGCACCGCGCAGGACAACTCGCTGTCGTGGGTCCATGACCTCCGGTTGAAGTTGTCGCTGCCGACGCAGGCCCAGACATCGTCGACGACGCAGGCCTTCGCATGCACGTACACCGGCGTGCCGACGTGATTCTCCACGTCGAAGACGTGCACTCGATCCGGGCTAGCTCGACGGCAGGACTCGATGGCCTTGTGGCGGCCAACCTGGTTGGGCGGCAACGCAAACCGACCGTCGACGTCCGGAAAGCGCGGCACCACCGCCACTAGGTGCAATTCGGGATTCTCCCGCAACGCGGCGGCGAAGAGCTCGGCCACCTGCTTGGACCACAGGTACTGGTCCTCGAGGTAGATCAGGCGCTTCGCCCGCGTGATGGCCTTCGTGTAACCGCGGGCGATGCTGCGCTCGCCGTGCGGCGCGAAGGCGTACTCGAAGTGGGCGTCCGGGTAGGTCCGCAATGGCTGCACGGAATGCGGACCACAGCTGGGCGGAATTGGTGGCTTGTCCGGCAGCGGGTCCGGCGTCAGGTCCGCGCCGCTGAGCTTGTCCCGAATCCAGGCGATGGGCGACAACATGTCCAACGGGGCCGGGTCGCACCAGCGCTCGCGGAAGACGGTGTCCAGGGCGTCGACGATAGGGCCACGCAACTGCAGTTGGACGTCATGCCACGGCGGGCGGTCGCCGTACTGCGACGACATCTGCACCGCCTGCGGGTCACCGAGGTGCTCCTCGTCGTCGCGCCGGGAGTGACACAGATCGATCCCGCCGGCGAAGGCCACGTCCCGCTCCGGCGCCGCCGGGTGCCGGATGACCACCAGCTTCTGATGATGCGATCCCCCGAACCGGACCCGCTGATCGAGCAACACCTCGCCGCCGGCACGCTCGATGGCGTCACCCAGGTGGCGATTCTCCTGCTCGCTGTACTGAAGCTTGTCGAGGTGTGAACGCCATATCAGCCCCTTGACCACCACGCCGCGCTGCGCTGCCGCACACAACACGTCGGCGATCGTCGCCCCACCGTCCTGCACCATCTGGTCTGGGTCGCCACGCCAGTCGGTGAAGAACACGTAGTCCCCGGGACCGCACGCCTCGACCTCGGCGGCAAGCACGGGGAAATAGCTCTGGCCGTGGATCAGCGGCTCTGCCCGGTTGCCATCGCACCAGGCAGGCAGGTCGGTGTGCGGGTTGCCGCGTTCCGCTGCAGTCAGAAACCAATCGGTCAGCTCCACGTCACCATTCCTCGCCGGTCGGCTGTCGGACGACCATCGACACGTGTACCCAATGCGTGCGCTACCCAAAGCGTCGTCCGCGCATGCCAGGCTCTGTCAAGATCGGGCATGGCCTTCCGTCGCTTGCTCGCCGTGGTCAGCGCCTTCGTCGTGCTGACCGCCTGCGCGCTACCGACGGAGCGGCCCTCGCCGCCGCCGCCCACCACGGACACCGCCAAGTCGGACGCCGTCGTGCGGATCGTCACCGACACGATGGCGAAGGAGCACCTGAAGGCCGTCGTCCTGCGGGTCAGCGTGGAGGGCCGGGAACTGCTGACCCGCGCCTTCGGCGACTCCATGACGGGAGTGCCCGCCACCACCGCGATGCACTTCCGCAACGGCGCCGTGGCCATCTCGTACGTGGCGACCCTGCTGCTGCGCCTCGTCGACCGCGGCAAGGTCAGCCTGGACGACAAGCTGTCGAAGTGGCTGCCCGACGTGCCGAACTCCGACCGCGTCACATTGGGGCAACTCGCCCAGATGACCTCCGGCTACGTCGATTACGTCATCGACAACACCGAGTTCGACAAGGCGCTCTATGAGGATCCGTTTCGCCAATGGGAACCCGATCAGCTGCTGGGCTACGCGACGTCGCGTCCGCTGCAGTACGAGCCTGGGACCAACTGGAACTACGCCCACACCAACTACGTCCTACTCGGCAAGGCGCTCGAAAAGGCGACGGGCGAGGACATGCCCACCCTGCTGAGCGACGAGGTGCTGCTGCCGCTCGGGCTCACCAACACCGCCAACTCGTTCACCCCGGAGGTTCCCGCTCCCGTTCTGCATTCGTTCACCAGCGAACGCCGCGAGGCGCTCGGAATCCCCAGTGGCACAGCATTTTACGAGGATTCAACCTACTGGAACCCGTCGTGGACCATCACCCGTGGGGCCATCCAGACGACCAACGTCTACGACGTGGAAGCCTCGGCGGTAGGGCTCGGCTCCGGCAAGCTGCTGTCCAAGGAGTCCTACGAGAAGATGGTTTCGACCAGCCTGCGCGGAAAGACCCACGCGCAGCCCGGCTGCACCACCTGCGCAGAGCAGACCGACGTCTACACCTACGGCATGGGCATCGTGATCTCCGGGGACTGGCTGCTGCAGAACCCGCTGTTCGCAGGCGAGTCCGGGGTGATGGCGTACCTGCCGTCGAAGAAGATCGCGATCGCGATCGCCGTGACGTATGAGCCCGAGGCGTTCGATGAGCAGGGCAACTACGTCAACGCCGCCGACATGCTCTTCCGCAACATCGCCCGCGAGCTGGCGCCCGACAGTGCCCTTCCGGTCCCTCCCACCCCACCCAAGTAACGCGGACTGCCTAAGGTTGCCTGGTGGCGCCCCGAGTCCTCTTCATCGTCAACGACCCCATCGCACCGCCGGCCATGCTCGGCGACGTGTTCGCCGAATTCGGCTACGACGTCGACACGTTCGCCGTCGTGGCGCAGGAGCAGGTCGATGAACCCGCGATCGCCGTGCGGTTTCCCGATCCGCTGGACTACGACGTCGTCGTACCCCTCGGGGCCCGCTGGGCCGTCTACGACGACCAACTGACGCAGAGTTGGGTGGCCGACGAGCTGGCCTTGGTGCGCGCCGCGGACGCCGCCGGGATCGGGGTGCTCGGGGTGTGCTTCGGCGGACAGTTGGTCGCGCAGGCCTTCGGGGGCACGGTCCAGCGTTCGACCGATCCCGAGATCGGCTGGCACGACGTCATCACTGACGCACCCGACCTGATCCCCGCGGGACCGTGGTTCCAGTGGCACTTCGACCGCTTCGACGTCCCGCCTGGCGCGGTCGAACTGGCCCGCAACGGCCGTGCGACACAGGCTTTCGTGGTCGGCCACAGCGTGGGCCTACAGTTCCATCCGGAGCTCGACGGCCCGCTAGTGGAGGTATGGCTCGACAACGACGAGGCCGAGGCCGTCGCGCTCGGGCTGAGCCCCGACGAATTGCGTTCGGAGACAGCGCAGTTGCAGCCCGACGCCCGTCGTCGGTTACGCGTCCTGGTGCGCGGCTTCCTGGACCGGGTCGCGCGTCAGCCGTGACCCAGCTGATGGGCAAGCGCGTCCTGGACCAGCGGCTGACGGAACCTGTGTCCGAGCATGTCGAGCTTCACCGGTAGCACCCGCTGATCGGCCTCGGCCAACTCGCGAGCACCCTGCTCCCCCAATAGAAGTCGCGGCCCGAACGCCGGTACGGGCAGTATCGCGGGTCGATGCATCACGCCGGCCAGCGCCTTCGTGTAGTCGGAGTTGCGTACCGGGTTCGGTGACACCGCGTTGACGGGTCCGCTGAGCCGCTCGTCGTAGATCGAGCGGTAGTAGACGTCGAGCAGATCGTCGAGTCCGATCCACGACAACCACTGTCGTCCACTGCCGAGGCGGCCCCCCACGCCCGCCGCGAACAGCGGACGCATCAGTTTGAGCGTGCCACCCGCCGCGGCCTGAACGATGCCGGTGCGCACTGCGACGGTGCGCAACCCCGCCTCGGCGGCGGGTGCGGTGGCGGCCTCCCAGTCGGCGACGACGTCCGCCAGGAACCCGTTGCCGCGGGCGCTCTCCTCGCACAGCAGCGCGTCCCCACGGTCGTAGCCGTAGTAACCGATGGCGGATGCGCTCACGAACACCCGTGGCCCGTTGGCCGCCCGCCCGGCGACCTCGGCCAACGCCCGGGTGGGCCCGATGCGGCTGGCCCGGATCGCGGTCCGGTGCGCGGCGGTGAACCGGCCCGCAATGGACGTGCCCGCGAGATGCACGACCGCGTCGACGCCGTCGAGCAGGTCCGGCGCGGGGCGCTCGGGGTCCCACTGCCGTTCGCCCGGCCCTTCCGGCGAACGCCTGACTAGGCGAATCACCTCGCAGCCACCGCTGCTGAGCAGCGCAGTCAGCTGAGCTCCGACCAACCCGGACGCGCCGGTGACCGCGATGACGAGCGGTCGAGGTCCGCACCGTGCGGCGTCGGCGTGGGCCGCCAGGTCGTCGGCGAGTTGGCGGTGCCGGTAGACGAACGTCGACCGCAGCGCAGCGGCAGGCACGGGGGCGTCGACCCGGTCGTGGACGCGGGTACGGCCACCGGGCGCCTCGTCGAAGTCGTGGGTGTGGCGCCAGTGCCCGACCAACCGCGGCGGCCATGACCTCGGCCCGGCCGACGACAGCTCGTCGACGAAGCGATGCGGTGGCGCGTACTCGGAGCCGACGTGGCGGGCCACCCAGCGCAGACCACCCGGCAATCCGAGCACTGCCTGCCCGTCGGCCAACGATTTCGTCTCGGCGACCACCGACATCGGCTGCCACGGCGGCACCAACCGGGGCATGGCGCCGGGGCGAGTGTGCCAGGCGAACACCTCGTCCAACGGATGGTCGACGATGCTCTCGTAGTCAATTCCCACGTACGTGCATTCGTAACCGACCGCCCGCCGGATGGCAATCCACGCCGCGACGTGCTCCGAATCACCGTGGTGGCACGTGTTCGCATCACGGGCGGCGCGCTCGTCCTCCCCGGCGGCCAGCCCTCCAGCCTGCAACGATCCTGGCCCTGGCAGCTGGTGCACCTTCGGGTCGCGCTGCTCGCCGCTCGCTGCGCCGACGAATCGGTCCGCGGGTTTCGTGAGGCGCACCACGCGGAGCGCTCCGCGTCCTAGGCTTGACGGCATAGCAAGTTCAGCTGTCCACCGGACCTTCCGGGACCGCCGCGAGGCGGGCCGTGTCCTGGCTGGACGGTTGTCGGCCTACCGCGGCCGCACCGACGTCGTGGTGCTCGGACTCGCACGTGGTGGCGTTCCGGTGGGCTGGGAGGTCGCCGCGGGGCTCGGTGCGCCACTGGACGTCTTCCTGGTCCGCAAGCTGGGAGTTCCACAGTGGCCCGAGCTGGCGATGGGCGCGATCGCCTCGGGCGGTGCCGTCGTGATCAACGAGTCGGTGGTGCAGAGCCTGCACATCTCCGAGAGTCAGCTGCAGGAGGTGATGCAGCGCGAGACGGCGGAACTCCAGCGGCGTGAGGTCGCCTACCGCAGCGGCCGGGACGCGGTGAACCTTCGCGGGAAGGTGGTGATCGTGGTCGACGACGGCATCGCCACCGGGGCGAGCATGCGCTGTGCGCTGCAGGCGGTCCGGGGATCTGCGCCCAGCGAGGTCGTCGTCGCGGTGCCGGTAGGACCGCGATCGGAGTGTCAACGGCTGCGGGGCGACGCGGACGACGTGGTGTGTGCCATCAGCCCTGCCCGCTTCGAAGCCGTCGGGCAGGTATTCGGCGACTTCCATCAAGTCAGTGACGAGGAAGTGCGCGCGCTGCTGCAGACCCCGACGACCGTCAGCTCACCGTGAAAGGGGTTGCGCCGCTGGTGATCTAGTCGTGCTTGGTGGTGTCAGCGTCGGCGTCGTCGGTAGACACCGCGACAGTGTCCTCCGGCTCGGCCTCGGTCACCTCGGTCGCGGGCTCGTCGGGATAGTCCTCGGCGGGCTCGATGACGGTGATTCCTTCGTCGTGCTCGGACTCTTCGGCAGTGTCGTCACTGCGAGAGCGCTCCCGCACCGCATCGACGATGAGCAGCAGGACGCCGATCACGCTGGCGCCGATGCACACCCAGGCGATCAACGCATTGCTGGTGACGACAGCCGTCACCAGCGCGGCCAGCCCGATTACGGCAAGGACGAGCGCAAAGATCAGCATCAATCAGCCGGTCAGTTGTTTCCCCGGTTGAATTGATTGAATCCGCCGCCGTCGTTGTTGGCGGTCGAATCCACCGGAGCCGCGGAGCCGCGTTGCCCGAGTTCCTCGAGCTGCGACTCCAGGTACGTCTTGAGCCTGGTGCGGTACTCGCGCTCGAACGTCCGCAGCTGCTCGAGCCGGCCCTCCAGGACCGTGCGCTGCTGGTTGATGGTGCCCATGATCTCGGAGTGCTTGCGCTCGGCGTCGGCCTGCAACGCGTCGGCCTTCTCCTGCGCCTGCCGCAGCTGTGTCGACGAACGGGTCTCGGCGTCGGCCAGCAGGGCGTCGGACCGCTGCTTGGCTTCGGCGAGCGTGGTCTCCGCGGACTGCTTGGCCTCGCTCACCAAGGCGTCGGCCTGGGCGCGTGCGTCGGCGAGCAGCTTGTCGGACTCCCGCTTGGCATCGCCCGTCAGGCGGTCTGCGGTTTCCTGCGCGAGGCCGAGCACCTTGGCCGCTCTGACGTGCGACTCTTCGCTGACGGGCGCCGCAGCCTGCGCCGGTGCCTCGTAGACGGGCGCGGCCGCCGGCACGCTCACCGGCTCCGGCTCGGGCTGGTACGGCGGAATCGTCTGCGTGGGCTGAGCGCCACCACCCGCACGGGCGCTGCCCAGCTCCTGATCCAGTTCGGACACCCGCTGACGAAGATCGGCGTTCTCTTCGATCAGTCGTTGCAGCTCGTTCTCGACGAGATCGAGGAACGCGTCTACTTCGTCTTCGTTGTAGCCACGCTTACCGATCGGTGGCTTACTGAACGCAACGTTGTGGACGTCGGCAGGTGTAAGCGGCATTGTCTGCCCCCTTGAAGTCTGGACCGTCAACCGGTCTCAAATTGTAGAGCCATGGTGGTAGTAACTGCCGTCCATCCTGTCACAGTAGACCCGGCGGTTGCAGGAGAGGTCGAGAATTAAGGGCGAATTTCAAACTTCAGAGCTCACTCAGAGTCCCGAATACCGCCCCGGCAAACCGTGAAAGGCTGCCTCAGCCGGCGGCCTGGAACGCCAGCTGCATACCGATGAATGCAGCCAGCAGCAGCACCATGATCGACAGGTCGAAACGCACGGCCCCGATGCTCAGCGGCGGAATCAGCCTGCGTAGCAGCTTCACTGGCGGGTCGGTGAGGGTGAGCATGACCTCCAGGACCATCACCGTGAAGCCCTTGGGCTGCCAGTCGCGCGAGAACGAACGGATGAACTCGACCACGACCCGAGCGATGAGGAGCAGCCAGAACACGAACAGCGCGAAGCCAAGGATTTCGAAGAACAGCGCCAACTGGGCGACCTCACTCCAGGCAGTTGTCAGATGGGAAGTACAGGTGCGACGTCGATGGCCGCGGTCCTGTCAGCCTACCCGTCTCAGAGAACCGGCCCGGAGCTACTGATAGGCGTAGAAGCCCGCTTCGGCGATACGCCTGCGCTCCTCGGCCGTGACGTCGATGTCCGCGGGCGACAGCAGGAAGACCTTCGTCGCCACCTTGTCGAACGATCCACGCAATGCGAACGCCAGGCCCGCGGCGAAGTCGACGATGCGCTTGGCATCGGCATTGTCCATCGTCACCAGGTCCATGATCACCGGCGTCCCTTCACGGAACCGCTCCCCGATGGTGCGCGCCTCGCTGTAGTCCTTGGGCCGCAGCGTGGTGATCTTGGCCAGCGGGCTGCCCGCTTCGAACAGTTCGGCCATGCGACGCGGCTCCATCGCGACGGCACCTCGCGTGGCACCGCGCAGCGTGTTGAAGCGAGGCCGCTCGAAGTCGCGTCGGGGACGGAAGCCTGCATCGTCGTAGCCGCTGCGGTAGCCGGCGGGCACGGGCTCGAACTCGCGCTCCCCCTCCCGGCCTGCGGCTCGGTCCTCGTAGCCACGGCCGTAGCCTTCTTCCTCGAAACGCTCCTCGCGCCCTCGGCGTGCGTAGGAGCGCGCCGGGCGCTCCTCTTCTTCGAAGTACTCGTCGTCGTAATCGTCCATCGGTGCCATACCGAAGTAGGCCTTGACCTTATGCAGTGTGCTCATCGGATGACCCTTCTGATGACTGGTGTGCCCTGTTGTCTGTGATGAAGATGTGACTGGAGTGACTGCTCAGGGAGACGTTAACGGTCGATGTCCCATGAGCGCGGTTCCGACACGCACACACGTGGATCCATGTTTGACCGCCGCCTCGAGGTCGCTGGACATGCCCGCCGAGAGACCGAGGCGCTGCTGGTAACGGTGTTGTACCCGCTCGCGCTCGGCGGCCAAACGTGCGAACGCCTCGTCCGGATCGGCGCCCAGCGGTGCGATCGCCATGAGGCCGACGAGGTCGAGCCCGGCGGCGGCGGAAACCGCGTCGCACAGCTCATCCACGAGGTCCGGTCGCCCGATGTCCACTCCGCCCCTGGCCGGGTCGCCGTCGAGGCTGATCTGGACGTAGGCCTCGAGCCGGGTCGTACGCCTTCCCTCGTCCAGTGCGCGTTGCGCGCCACGGTCAAGCGCAGCGGCCAGCGCCGCGCCGTCGACGGCGTGCACGGCGTGCGCCCACCCCGCGACCGCACGCGCCTTGTTGCGTTGCACCCGGCCGATCATGTGCCAGCGAATTGTCGCCGAAGGCAAGGCGGCCGCCACTTCGGCGACCTTATTCGACGCTTCCTGTTCGCGCGATTCACCAAATGCGGCGCATCCCATTTCGTGTAATTCAATGATGTCGGATGCGGGAAAGAATTTGGTTACGGGTAACAATTCAATTTCGCCGGAAGCGCGCCCGGCGGCGCTGGCCGCGGCGTCCAACCGGGCCCGCAGCGCGGCCAACGCGTCAGCGAGTTCATCTGCGCGCGACGTGGTCATTCCATCCACACCAAGGACGCCAGCCGTCCAGTGGGTGCGCCCCGCCGATGGCTGAACAGGTTACGATCGTCGACGGTGCAACGCGGGTCGACGTCGATCGCCCGGACCCCCAAATCCCTTAGCTGCCGGACGATTCCGGACCGCAGATCGAGTCCGGCGGTGCCCCGGACGGTGGTGGTGCGACTGCCGGGCAGGGCAGCCTCCACCTCCGCCGCCATCGCATCGGGCACTTCGTAGTTGCGCCCGCTCACCGCGGGGCCGAGCAGCACCGAGACATCGGCCACCCGCGCCCCGTGGCGCACCATCGTCTCGAGCGCCCTCACCACGATCCCGCGCTGCGCGCCGACCCGACCGGCATGAACTGCGGCGATCACACCGGCGTTGGCATCGGCCATTAATACCGGCACGCAATCGGCGGTTACGACGGCTAGCGCCAAACGCCGTTTCGTGGTCACCAATCCGTCTGTTTTGTCGACGGTGGAACTCGGTCCGTCCACCACCACCACGTTGTCGCCGTGGACTTGGTTCATCCACACCACTCCGTCGACGCCGAGGCCGGTCGCCGTCGCGAGCCGCTTGCGGTTGGCCGCGACGGCGGCGGGGTCGTCGCCGACGTGGTCACCAAGGTTGAACGTGTCGTACGGGGGCACCGAGGCACCGCCCGCACGGGTGGTGGTCACGCGTCGAATGCGAAGGCTCACGCACTCAGTATTTCCGCCGCGGGTGCGGGAGGCGGACTTGGACATTCCCGGGTCGCTTCGCTCCTGCCCTCCGAACGACATTCCCGGGTCGCTTCGCTCCTGCCCTCCGAACAGCTTTCCCGGGTCGCTTCGTTCACCCCGCACGCGGGGGCACCCCAGCTCGAAACGCCTCAGTGCCGCATGAAGGGCGGTACGTCGACGTCGTCATCGTCATCGCCGCCTCCGCCGATGCTGACGGTCGCTCCGTTGGTGTGCACCGGGACGCTCGCCGGGTCGACGGGCTCGAACACCGGCGAGGTCAGCTTGCCGGATCGGCCGGGGGTGATCGCCGCGCCCGCTCCAACGACCGGCTTGCGGCTCGGCCCGGCCGCGTCGAAGCCGGCCGCGATGACCGTCACTCTGACTTCGTCACCGAGCGAGTCGTCGATGACGGTGCCGAAGATGATGTTGGCCTCCGGATGCGCGGCGTCCTGCACCAGCGAAGCCGCTTCGTTGATCTCGAAGAGGCCGAGGTCGCTGCCGCCTGCCACCGACATCAGCACGCCCTGCGCGCCTTCCATCGAGGCTTCGAGCAGCGGCGAGTTGATGGCGATCTCGGCGGCCTTGAGCGCCCGACCGTCGCCGCGCGCCGCACCGATGCCCATCAGTGCCGTCCCCGCCCCGGACATGATGCCCTTGACGTCGGCGAAGTCGACGTTGATCAGGCCTGGGGTGGTGATCAGGTCGGTGATGCCCTGAACGCCGTTGAGCAGCACTTCGTCGGCGCTACGGAACGCATCCATCAGCGATACCGCGGCGTCGCCCATCTGCAGCAGCCGGTCGTTGGGGATCACGATGAGCGTGTCGCAACTCTCGCGCAGCGCCCCGATGCCGGTCTCGGCCTGGTTGGAACGACGCTTGCCCTCGAAGGAGAACGGACGCGTCACGACGCCGACGGTCAGGGCGCCGAGCTTGCGGGCGATGGTCGCGACGACGGGTGCGCCGCCGGTGCCGGTCCCACCGCCCTCACCAGCGGTGACGAACACCATGTCGGCGCCGCGGAGCAGCTCCTCGATGTCGTCCTTCGCATCTTCGGCGGCCTTGCGGCCCACCTCGGGATCGGCGCCGGCGCCAAGGCCACGCGTCGAGTCACGGCCGACATCAAGCTTGACGTCGGCATCGCTCATCAACAACGCCTGAGCGTCGGTGTTGATCGCGATGAACTCCACGCCCTTGAGGCCTTGCTCGATCATGCGGTTGACGGCGTTGACGCCGCCACCGCCTATGCCGACCACTTTGATGACAGCGAGATAGTTGTGCGGGGGCGTCATCGGTCGTCTTCCTCCCAGGTATTCATTCGTGGTGCGGGATCCTGCAAAACCCTCAACCTCAACCATAGGCTTAGAGTTATGTCAAGTAGTTCCGCGCAAACAGAACGGTAGGGCCACGTCGAGCGCTTGCCGGGCAGGCGCGCCGATGGCGACGCAACGAATTATTGAGTGCCGTGGCCGCGGCGCGCGCGAACGACCGCGATGCGGCGGGCTCTTCTTACTTGACTGTCGGCAGGTCGGGGCTCGACACGTCGTACGTGCGGCCTGGCTGCGTGAGCAGGGCGCCCAGCTTCAGCGCCTTCTCGTCCGTTCGGTCGGTGGTCCCCCAGATCACTTCACGACCGTCGGCCAACGTCAGCGTGATGGAGGCGACCGAGGGTGCGGCGATCCGGGCCACCTGTCCGGCCACCTCCGGACGCAATGCCGTCAGCACCTGCAGCGCGGCCTTGGTCGGAAGGTCGCTGGGGCCCGGTTTGTCGGCGTCCAGGTAGGGCAGCCCCGGCGGCGGCGGCGCGGTGGCGAAATCGACGCCGTCGCGGTCGAACAGATGTGGGCCATCGGGATAGTCCTTGACCACGACGGGCACCCGCTCGACGATCGTGATGCGCAGTGTGGATGGATACTCGCGCTGTACCCGGGCGCTCGCGACGCGGCGAATGGTCGCCACCCGCTCGGCGACGGAATCGGTGTTGATCTGCAGGAGCGGCGTGCCCGGCTTCACCGCGGCCGCCTGCTCCACTTCCTCCTGCGTGACCGCGCCGAGCCCGACGATCACCGTGGAGCGGGCCGCCATGATCGGAGTGAAGTAGAGCAGCAGTCCGAGTCCGACCACGACGATGCTCAGCCCGGCGGTCCACAGCAGCACCTTCAACCCGCGAATCAGGCCGCGCGCAGGCGTTTTCGGCGTGTCGGCCGCACGGCCCTCCACTTTGCGCTTGGCCGCCCGGCGGGCATCCTCGATCGCGGTGGCCCTGGCCTGGGCGGCGCGCCGCTCCTCGCGTTCCCGGCGCGCCCGGCGACGCGGTCCCTCGAAGTCGGTCGGCGACCCGGCGTCGGGCTCGCCTTCGGTCGCGGCTTCCGTGGTGGCTTCTGGTTCGGCGTTCGGCGCCTCCGGCTCGGCGTCCGCCTCGCCCGCGACCTCACCAGGGACGGGTTCCGGCGCGTCGTCGGTGTCCGTCGGTTCGGTCATGTCCGACCCGTCCCGGCCGCCCTGGCCTGCAGCGCGGCGAGGATCTCCTGGCCAAGCATGGTGACGTCGCCCGCACCCATCGTCACGATCACGTCGCCGGGACGGGCCGTCGCGGCGACCTTCTCGGCGACCGCCGAGAAGTTGGGCATGTAGTGCACCGGCACCTCGACGTGCTCGGCGACACTCGCCCCACTCACCCCGGCGATCGGCTGCTCGCGCGCGGCGTAGACGTCGAGCACGAAGACCACGTCCGCTCCGCCCAGCGCCTGGCCGAACTCGCGGGCGAAGGTCTGCGTGCGGGTGTACAAGTGGGGCTGGAACACCACGATCGACCTGGCCTCGCCCGCAACCGCGCGCAGTGCCTCCAGGGTCGCCCTGACCTCGGTCGGGTGATGGGCGTAGTCGTCGAAAACGCGAACGCCGGCCGCAGTCCCGACGGCCTCGAACCGGCGCCGCACGCCTTCGAAGCCGGCGAGCCCGTCAAGCACCGAGTCCACGTCCGCGCCGGCCTCGATGGCCGCCAGCACCGCACCCAACGCGTTGAGCGCCATGTGACGACCCGGCACCGAGAGCCGCAATCCACGGGAATGCGACTCACCCGAGAGCCGGACCTCGGCTACCCCGCCGGTGCCTTGCTGCTCCCAATTCAACAGCACGCCAGCGAGACTGGGGTCGACGCCGCTGCCGTAGCGCAGCACCCGCACCCCGCGCTCGGCCGAACGCGCGGCGAGTGCCGCAGCCCCCTCGTCGTCCGCGCAGACCACCAGTGCACCCCCTGGGCGCAGCCGGGCGACGAAGTCGTCGAACATCGCCGCGTACGCCTCGGCGGTGCCGAAGAAGTCGAGGTGGTCGGCCTCGACGTTGGTCACCACCGCGACGTCGGGGGTGTACTCAAGCAGGGAGCCGTCGCTCTCGTCGGCCTCGGCCACGAACGTGGTGCCGCTGCCGTGATGCGCATTGGTACCCGCCTCGCCCAGATCGCCGCCGACCGCGAACGAGGGATCGAATCCGTTGCGCTGCAACGCCACGATGATCATCGACGTCGTCGTGGTCTTGCCGTGCGTGCCCGTCACCATCACGGTGGTGTAGCCGTCCATCAGCTTGGCGAGCGCCACCGGACGCATGATGACGGGAATGCCGCGCCGCTGCGCCTCCACCAGTTCGGGATTGTCCTTCGGGATCGCGGCGTGCGTGCTGACGACGACCGTCGGGCCACCGGGCAGGATGTCGAGCGCCGAGGCGTCGTGCCCGATCCGGATCGATGCGCCCCTGGCGCGCAGGGCCGCGACGCCGCGTGACTCCTTGGCATCCGATCCCGACACCTGGCCACCGCGGTCCAGCAGGATCCTGGCGATGCCGGACATGCCCGCTCCCCCGATGCCCACCATGTGCACGCGCTGCAGATCCGCGGGCAGCGCCCTGCCGCTCATCGCCTGCTCCGGAATTCTGCCGCCACGTCGAGCGCCACCTGAGCGACCCTGGTCGCGGCGTCGCGGTGACCCGCGAGCGCCGCGGCCGCCGTCATCGTTGCGAGCGCAGCGTCGTCGCCCAGCAGGTCACAGACGGTATTCGCGATGAACTTCGGGGTCAGGTCTGGATCCGCGACGAGCACGCCGCCACCTGCACCGACCACCGGCAGCGCGTTGAGTCGTTGCTCTCCGTTGCCTATCGGCAGCGGCACGTAGACGGCGGGCAGCCCGACCGCGGTCACCTCGGCGACCGTCATCGCGCCCGACCGACAGATGGCGAGGTCGGCCGCGGCGTAGGCGAGGTCCATCCGGCTCAGGTACGGCACCGCGACGTACGGCGGATCGCCCTCGGCGGGCTCGCGGAGGTCGAGCACGTTCTTGGGTCCATGGGCGTGCAACACCGAGATGCCCGCGGCGGCAAGATCTTTGGCGGACGCGGCGACGGCTCGGTTGATCGAGGCCGCGCCCTGCGACCCGCCGAACACCAGCAGTACGCGGGCGTCGTCGGCGAAGCCGAAGTGGGCACGCGCCTCGGCGCGCAGGGCGGCGCGGTCCAACGACGTGATGGCCTCGCGCACCGGAACACCCACCACCTCGACGTTGCGCAGGCCGGGTTCCGCAACCGCGGACAGCACGCGCTGCGCGGAGCGGGCGCCGACGCGGTTGGCCCATCCGGCGCTTGCGTTGGCCTCGTGAATGACGACGGGAACGCGCCGCCTGCGCGACCACGCACCGCGCCGCGCGGCGAGATAGGCGGGCAGCGCGACGTATCCCCCGAAGCCGATGACCACGTCGGCGTCGACTTGGTCGAAAACCGCGCGGACCTGCCGGACGGCCATGCGCACCCGCATGGGCAGCCGGAAGAGGTCACCCGACGGCTTTCGCGGCAACGGCACCGGGGTGATCAACTCGAGGTCGTAGCCCCGTTCGGGGACGAGTCTCGTCTCGAGCCCTCGCGCGGTGCCTAGTGCGGTGATGCGGATCCCCGGGTCGAGAGCCCTCAGGGCGTCGGCGACGGCCATGGCAGGCTCGACGTGGCCCGCGGTGCCTCCACCTGCGAGGACCACGGAGATGCTGCTCCTGCGGTCCTCGCTGGAACTAGGGTGACTCACCCGTAACGTTGACCTTCCAATGGACGAGCCCGTTGGCTCGGTTGGCGTTGACCGCCTCCATGATGCCCTGACCGCCGAACGGGCCCGTCGCCCGCATGGACGGTTCTGCGTCGGTCGTCCTTGGGCGGCTTGCGCGCAGGTTGGGCCTTGGGCTTGGCCTTGCCCTTCGGCTTCGGTTTCGACTTGGACTTGTCCGGCCTGCTTCGCAGTCGGTCGCGGGCCGACTCCAACCGCGTCGGGACGTAAGGCTCGGGCAACGGCAAACGCAGTAGCCGGTTGACGGTGTCGACGCGACCCGCCCGCAACGCGGCCACCGCCTCGGGTTCGTGGCGCGCGGCATTGGTGATCACGCCGAGGATGAGAAGTGTCGTGGCCGTCGAGGTTCCGCCCGCGGAGATCAACGGCAGCTGCAGCCCCGTGACGGGAAGCAACCCGACGACGTAGCCGACGTTGATGAACACCTGACCCAGGATCCACAGCGTTGCCGTCGCCGTGAGCAAGCGCAGGAACGGGTCGGCGGACCGGCGTGCGATCCGCATGCCGGTGTACGCGAAAAGACCGAAGAGGCACAGCAACCCCGCCGCCCCGACGAACCCGAGTTCTTCGCCGATGATGGCGAAGATGAAGTCGTTGTGCGCGTTGGGCAGGTAGTTCCACTTGGCCGTGCCCTGGCCGAGCCCATCCCCGAAGATGCCTCCGTTGGCCAGCGCGTAGCGCGCCTGCTTGGCCTGATAGCCCGAGCCCTGAGCGTCGGCGCCCGGATTGAGCCAGGACTGGACGCGGTCGGAGCGGTAGCCCTCCGAGACGGCCAGCACGGCAGCCGAGGCCATGACCGCCCCCAGCGAGGTGGCGAACACGCGCAGCGGAAGGCCCGCGTACCAGAGCAGGCCGAGCAGGATGATGCCGAGCGACACCGTCTGCCCGAGGTCCGGCTGGAGCACGATCAGGACGAGCGCCAGCACCGCGCCGGGCACCAGGGGAAAGAGCATCTCGCGCAACGACGCGCGTTCCAGCCGCCGTGAGGCCAGCAGGTGCGCCCCCCAGATCGCGAAGGCGATCTTGGCGAGCTCCGACGGCTGCATGGAGAACCCCGCGACGACGAACCAGCCGCGAGATCCGTTGGCCTCCTTGCCGATTCCTGGGATCAACACCAGGATCAACATGACGATCGTGACCGCGAAGGCGGGGAACGCCAGGCGCCGCATCAGGCTCACCGGCATGCGCAGCGCGATGTAGAAGGCGACCAGTCCGACGAGGGTCCACAGCACCTGCTTGGCGAAGATCACCCACGGTGACCCGTCCTCGTCGTACGAGTGCACTCCCGAGGCCGACAACACCATGATCAGACCCAGGGTGGTGAGCAGTGCCGTCACGGCGATGATGAGGTGAAACGACGTCATCGGCCGCCCCAGCCACGCCCCGAAGCGCGTGCGGGGAGCCTTGACGGCCCCCGACGCGCCGGTGGTGGCGGTATTGCTGGTGGGGTCGCTTCGCCGGAGGCGCAAGCGGGCCAGGATCGAACTCACCGGCGAACCCCAACCTCATAGTTCACATGAGTCACAGAATTAACAACAGACTCACTTGTCCCTTGCACCACAGAATCCTCCCCCGTCACCTCCGCAACCACGGGGACATCGGACGCGTGTCGCGAAATGCGTGCCCTCAGGCGCCGACGGCGGCCAGCCATTCGCTGTAGAACAGCGCCACTCCGAGACCGCAGGCGATGGCCGTCAACAGCCAGAACCTGATGATCACGGTGGTCTCGGCCCACCCGACGAGCTCGAAGTGATGGTGAAAGGGCGCCATGCGAAAGACCCGTCGCCCCGTCGTGCGGAAGGCCATGATCTGCACCACCACCGACGTCACCTCAGCAACGAACAGCGCGCCGAGCACCACCGCGAGGGTTTCGGTCCGGCTCGTCACCGACAGCCCGGCGATGATGCCGCCGAGGGCCAGGGAGCCGGTGTCTCCCATGAAGATCTTCGCGGGGGCCGCGTTCCACCACAGGAACCCGATGCAGGCGCCCGCGGTGGCCGCCGCGACCAGCGCCAGGTCGAGCGGGTCCCGCACGTTGTAGCAACCCAACCCCGGACTCGTCGCGCACGCGTTGCGGAACTGCCAGAACGTGATCAGCACGTAGGCCGCCGTGACCATCGCCATGGCGCCCGCGGCCAGCCCGTCCAGTCCGTCGGTGAAGTTCACCGCGTTGGACCAGGCGCTGACGAGGACGACGCAGAACAGCACGAACACCGCAGGCGCCAGCGTCACGGTGGCGATCTCGCGGACGTAGGAGAGTTCCGCGCTGCCTGGAGTCAATCCGTCGGAATTGCGGAACTGCAGCACGAGTACGCCGAACAGCACCGCGGCGACGAGCTGTCCGACGGTCTTGGCGGTCTTGTTGAGGCCCAGGTTGCGTGAGCGACGAATCTTGATCAGGTCGTCGACGAATCCAACGCCGCCGAGTGCGGTCGCCAGGCCGAGCACCAGTAGCCCGGATGCGGACGGACCGCGACCATCCAGCGCGAGCCCGACGAGGTGCGTGCCCAGGTAGCCCGCCCAGATGCCCGCGACGATCGCCACGCCGCCCATCGAGGGCGTGCCACGCTTCTTGTGGTGACTCGGCGGCCCGTCCTCGCGGATCTCGTGGCCGAAGCCCTGCCTGGTGAACAGGCGAATCAGCACCGGGGTGAGCAGGATCGACACCGCCAGCGCGATGCCGACGGCGATCAGGATCTGCCTCACGCGGGCTCAGCTCCCCTGGCCAGCGCATCGGCCAGCACACCAAGCCCGACCGAGTTCGACGCCTTCACGAGCACCACGTCACCATCGGCGAGTTCATGGCGCAACAGCGCGAGGGCGGCGGCGGCGTCGGGCACCATCACGGCCTCACTGCCCCACGACCCCTCCATCACCGCACCGTGAAGCATGGCGCTCATGGACCTCCCGGTTCCGACGACGACCAGTCGAGACACATCTAAGCGCACGGCCAGTCGACCGATGCTGTCATGTTCGGCTATCGCATCGTCACCGAGTTCGGCCATCTCGCCCAACACCGCCCAGCTGCGGCGCTGTCGGCCGCCCTCCGCCCGATCGGCTCCAGCCATCCAGGCCAGCGCCTTCAACCCGGCCCGCATCGAGTCCGGGTTGGCGTTGTAGGCGTCGTTGACGACGGTGACGCCGTCCGCCCTCGTGTGCACCGCCATGCGGTGCCGCGATACCGGCCCCGCCCCCTCCAGCGCGGTCGTCACCTGTTCCAAGGTGGCTCCGCACTCCAGCGCCACGGCGGCCGCGCATAGCGCGTTCGACACCTGGTGGTCGCCGTGCACCGCGAGCGCGACGTCGCGTTGCGCACCGCCCGCGTGCAGGACGAACCGGGGGCGGGCCACTTCGTCGAGCACGACGTCGCCCGCCCAGACGTCGGCAGCGGGCGAACGGGCGACCCGGACCACCCGTGCCACGGTCTTGTCCGCCATCGCCGCGACGACGGGATCGTCGGCGTTGAGGATCACCACCCCTGACGCCGGAACTGCTTGCGGCAGTTCAGCTTTGGTGGCGGCGATGGCTTCCCGCGAGCCGAACTCGCCGAGGTGTGCCGTGCCCACGTTGAGCACGACGCCGATCGACGGCGGAGCGATGGCAGCCAAGGCCGCGATGTTGCCAGGGTGGCGCGCCGACAACTCCAGGACGAGGTAGTCGGTGTCCGGGGTGGCCCGCAGCACCGTCCAGGGGTGACCTAGTTCGTTGTTGAACGAGCCGGGCGGAGCGACGACCTCGCCGAGCGGGGTGAGCACCGCGGCCAGCAGATCCTTGGTGGACGTCTTGCCCGACGACCCCGTCACTCCGACGATCGTCAGGCCGCCCGCCACCAGCTCGGCGGCGACGGCGGCCGCCAGCCGGGCCAGCGCGTGCAACACCGCGGCACCCGAGCCGTCCGTGTCGTATTCGAGCACGCTGGCACCCGAATCAGCTTCGGCGCCAACGTCGTTCCCTGGTGCCACCACGATGGCCGGGACGCCGACAGGTCGGGCGGCCAGCACCGCCACCGCGCCCGCCGCCACCGCGGCGGCCGCGTGGTCGTGCCCGTCGGAACGCGCGCCCGGCAGGGCGAGGAAGAGCCCGCCCGGCGTCACCGCGCGGGAGTCGAACTCGACGGTGCCGGTCACCCGGATGCGGTCCGCGTCGGCAGCGGACACGTCGACGAGTTGGCCACCGACCACGGCGGCGACCTGGGCCAGCGTCAGGTCGATCACGCGCGGTGTCCCAGCGCCTGGAGCGCACCGGCGAGTTCGGCGCGGTCGTCGAACGGTCTGGTCTGGCCGTGACTCGTCTGGCCGACTTCGTGGCCCTTGCCCGCGATCAGCACCACGTCACCGGGTCTCGCCCAGCCGACGGCGAAGTCGATGGCGGCGCGCCGGTCGCCGATCTCGACGAGTTCGGCGGCGGCGCCCACCGCAGACGCACCGGCGATGATCGTGGCGCGGATGGCGTCCGGGTCCTCGTCGCGCGGGTTGTCGTCGGTGACCACCACCAGGTCGGCCAACTCGGCCGCGACCGCGCCCATCGGCTCACGCTTGCCCTGGTCGCGGTTGCCGCCTGCGCCGAACACCACGGCCAGCCGGCCCTGGGCCTGCTCGCGCAGCGTCTCGAGCACCGCGCGCAGCGCGCCGGGCTTGTGCGCATAGTCGACCAGCGCCAGGAAGCCCTGGCCGCCGTCGATCGGCTGAAGCCGACCGGGCACGGTGGCCGTCCGCAGTCCAGGGGCCGCCTGTTCGGGTGACACGCCAACCGCGTCCAGGAGGGCGAGCGCGAGCAGCCCGTTCGCGACGTTGTACCGGCCTGGCAAGGCGATCCGCAGCCCGTGGTGCACGCCGGACGGATCGACCGCCACGAACTCCTGGCGACCGAGCGCAACGGTGCGCACCGACTCGATTTCCCAGTTCGCCTTGCGCCCGTCGGCGCTCACCGTCGTCGGGTTCACAGCGCGCCCCGCGATGGTCCGGCCCGCGTCGTCGTCCACACAGATCACGGAAGTGTCTGCGTGCGTGGCTGATTCGGGGACAAACAGCTTGGCCTTGGCGTCGAGGTAGTCCTGCATAGTCGGGTGGAAGTCGAGGTGGTCGCGGGACAGGTTGGTGAAACCACCCACCGCGAAGTGGACGGCGTCGACCCGGCCGAGTGTCAGTGCGTGGCTGGACACCTCCATCACGACGGTGTCGACCCCCCGCTCGACCATCACGGCGAGCAGCGCCTGAAGATCGGGGGCCTCGGGCGTGGTCAACGCGCTCGGCTCGTCGCGCCCGTCGATGCGGATGCCGATGGTTCCGATGAGCCCGGCCACCCGCTGCGCCGCGCGCAGCCCCGCCTCCACCAGGTAGGTGGTGGTGGTCTTGCCGGACGTGCCGGTGACGCCGATGACGTTCAGCCGTTCCGAGGGATTCCCGTAGACGGTGGCCGCCACGGTCCCCAGCACCGCGCGCGGGGCCGGGTGCACCAGTATCGGCACGTCTACGCCTGCCGCGACGAGCTCGACGCCGGCCGGGTCGGTGAGCACCGCAACGGCGCCGCGTGCCACGGCGTCGGCCGCGTACCGCGCACCGTGCGCGGAGGCCCCAGGCAGCGCGGCGAACAGGTCACCCGCGACGGCGTCCTGACTGCGCAGCGTGACACCGGTGACGCGCAGGTCGGCGGTCGGTCGACCCGGTGCGGCAACGGCCCCTACCCGCTCGGCCAAGGGCACGAGGGCTTCACCCACCGGGCGCGAGGGACGCAACTTCATGGCGATGACACAGTACCGGCCCGGCTCACTACTCCCCGCGGCGTCGGTTCGATGCTCCTCGCACGAGAGCTCGTCGATGCTCGTCGGACCTGGTCCGCCCGCTCACTCAGCCTGCAACACCAGAGGCGGGCCGGGATCGGGTGACAGCGGCACGTTCTCGCGCTGTAGCAGCCAGGCGTCGATGTTGTGGACCAGCGGCGCCGCAGTGGTACCGGGCGAGCCGTCAGCCGTGCGGTGCGGGTTGTCCATCATCACCCCAACGACGTACCGGGGATTGTCGGCGGGGGCCATGCTGGCGAAGGTGATCCAGTAGACGTCGTCGTAGTAGCAGCCACAACCCTGGTTGATCTGCTGAGCGGTGCCGGTCTTGCCTGCGATCTGGTAGCCCTGGACGGCCGCGCCCGACCCCGTGCCCTGCTGTACGCCGCGCGGATCCCGCTGCGTGACGGCGCGCAGCATGTTCCGCACGGTCTGGGCGGTCTGGGCGGATACCACTCGGATTCCATCCGGCCGCGGTTCGTCGGTTCGGGTGCCGTCGGCGCCGACGGTGGCCTTGACGATGCGTGGCGGGATGCGCACCCCGTCATTGGCGACGGCCTGATACATCCCGGTCATCTGCAACAACGTCATCGAAAGCCCTTGGCCGATGGGCAAGTTGGCGAACGAGCTGCCCGACCACTGATCGATCGGCGGAACCAGCCCGGAGCTCTCGCCGGGCAGCCCCACGCCGGTGCGTTGCCCCAGTCCGAACTTCTCGGCCATGTCGTTCCAGCGCTCCGGTCCCACCCGTTGGGCGAGCATCAGGGTGCCGACGTTGGACGACTTACCGAAGACGCCGGTAGTGGTGTACGGCGCCGTGCCGTGGTCCCAGGCGTCGTGCACCGTGACCCCGCCCATGTTGATCGAACCGGGCACCTGCAGCACCTCGTCGGGGTTCGTCAGCCCGAACTCGATGGCCGACGCGGCGGTGACGATCTTGTTCACCGAGCCGGGCTCGAACGGTGAGGACACCGCGAGGTTGCCCAACTCCCGATCTTCCTGACGACCGATGTCCTGGCTGGGGTCGAACGTGTTGTCGTTCGACATCGCAAGTACCTCACCGGTCTTCGCGTCGAGCACCACCGCGGACACGTTCTTGGCTCCGGACAGGTTCTTGGCCTGCTGAACCTGCTGCTGGACGTAGAACTGGATGTCGTCGTCGATGGTCAGCTGGATGGTCGAGCCGTCGACCGCATCGTGGCGGTTGCGCTGGCTACCCGGAATGACGACCCCGTCGGACCCGCGGTCGTAGGTGATCGAACCGTCGGTACCCGCCAGCTTCGCGTCGAGCGAGTCCTCGAGACCGAGCAGGCCGTGGCCGTCCCAGTCGATGCCGCCGACGATGTTCGCGGCGAGCGAGCCGCCGGGATACTGGCGGATGTCCTGGCGCTCCGCGCCGACCTCTGGGTACTTCGCGATGATGGCGTCGGAGATGGACGGGTCGACGGCGCGGGCGAGGTACACGAACGAATCCTTGCTCGTCAGCTTCTTGAGCAGGGTCGCCTTGTCGGGCTTGTTGTTCAGCAGCCCCGACACCCCGGTCGCGATCTCGCGCAGTCGTTTGTCGGGGTCCGGCGCGTCGGCCTTCTTCTCCTTCGCATCGGCCAGTTGCTTCTGGATCCTGGTCGGCTGGAAGGTCAGCGCCCGGGCCTCGATGGTGAAGGCCAGCTTGTCGGCGTTGCGGTCGACGATGCTGCCGCGGACGGCGTCCTCGACGTCGGTGACCTTGAGTTGGCCGGCGGCTTCGGCCCGAAGCCCGGCGGCCCGCGAGATCTGCAGGTTGAACAGCTGCGTGGCCGCGATGACGAGCACCAGCACGATCACGCCATTGCCCACCCGGTGGCGGAACGCGAAGGAGGCGCTGCGCACACCGTCCTCGGCCGACGTGGTGCGGGTACGCCGGATGCGAGCGGAATGGGGCTGGGCGGCAACGGTCTTGGCGGCCGGAGGCGACTTCTTGGGCTGTCGCCGATCGGCACGGCTCACGCGGGCGCCCCAGGCGTGGGCGCGGGCACCAGCGCTTCGGTGCCAGGCGGCGGGCCCGGCAGCGGCTGCGCGTCAGACGACCCGACGTGGGGGGTGCCATCGGCCAGCGGGGCGACGGGCACGTCGGCAGGCGCGGGCGTGGGCGCGGGCGCCCCGACCGGGACGGGTATCTCGCCCCCGGGTGCGGCGGGCAGTCCGGCGGTAGCGAGCGCGGGTGCCGTCGCGTTGGGCACCGGTACCGAGGCACTGGGCGCCTGCGACGGATTCGGTGGCAGATGTACGGCCAGCTCGCGCGGTTCGACGACCCGCGGCGCGGGCGGCGGGGGCGGGGCCGGCGGCGTGGGTTCGGGCAGCGGCGCGTTCAGCGGCGGCGGCGGTACCCCGTCGGCGGGCTTCGGTGTCCCCACCACGACCCAGTTGCCGGACGGATCCTGGACCAGGTGCGCGGTGTCGCGCGATGGAATCATTCCTAGTTCGCGCGCGGATTCGGCCAGGGCCGGTGCGGCCTGCGCCTCGAGTACCTGACGCTCGAGGGCTTCCTTCTGTTGCAGCAGAGCCTGATTGACCTGACGCGCGTGGCCGAGCTGGTAGGACCGCTCGGCGGCGTCGGTGGACAGCCACAGCGTGACTGCGAGCCCGACGCCGAGCGCCCCGATGACGAGCACCACGAACGGGACCCTGGTGACGTAGTTGCGCGGATTGAGGTCGATGGAGGAGAGCTTGATCAGCAGCCGCTCCCGCAGTGGCGGGCGAATGATCTTGGGGGCCTTGGCCTTGCGCGCCTTGGCCCGCGCCTTGGCCTGGGCCGTGTTCTTCGCGGGGGCGGGCGCACCGGCGGGCCGTGGGATCGGGGTGGTGCGCGGCGCCGACCGGGCGGGTCGCTGCTCCTTGGCCGGCTTGCGCCGCCGGGGACCCCCATCGACGGCCCGTCGGACGGGCTGACTGTCTGGGTGGCGACGTCGCTCACTGCCGCCGCGTGCCGGCTCGACTCGCTTGGCCATCACGAACCATCCCTTCTCGCAACCTTTTCCAACGCACGAAGGCGAACCGACGCACTGCGGGGGTTGAGCTCGAGCTCTTCGGCGTTCGCCTTCTCGGCCCCACGGGTCAGTGCGACGAAGTGGGGTCCGTGGCCGGGCAGTTCGACCGGCAGACCTTCGGGGGTTCGCGACGCCGTCGCCGCCGCGAACTCGCTCTTCACGATCTTGTCCTCGAGCGACTGGTACGACATGACGACGATCCGTCCGCCGGTCGACAACGCATCCATCGCGGCGGGCAGCGCATCGCGCAGCGAGTCGAGTTCGCCGTTCACGGCGGTGCGCAGGGCCTGGAAGGTGCGCTTGGCGGGGTGTCCCCCGGTGCGCCTCGCGGGCGCGGGGATCGCCACGTAGAGCAGTTCGACGAGCTCGCCGGTGGTGCGCAACGGTGCGCGCTGCCTGCGCCGCACCACCTCGGAGGCGATGCGCGAGGCGAAGCGCTCCTCGCCGAACTCGCGCAGCACCCGGGCGAGCGCCTTGGCGTCGTAGGTGTTGAGCACGTCGGCGGCGGTGAGCGGCGCATCGGGGTCCATGCGCATGTCGAGCGGGGCGTCGTGCGCGTAGGAGAAGCCGCGTTCGCGACGGTCCAGCTGCATCGACGAGACCCCGAGATCGAAGAGCACGCCGTCGACTTCGGCCTCGTCGCGCTCGGCCCAGTACCCGTCATAGCGGGTGCGGACGAAGGTGACCCGGTCGCTGAACCGGCTCAGCCGCGCCTCGGCGATGGACAGCGCCGTCGGGTCGCGGTCAAGTCCGACGAGCCGCAGCCCAGGAAGGTCGGTGAGGAACCGCTCGGCGTGGCCGCCGGCACCGAGCGTGGCGTCGACCAGCACCGCGCCGGCGCCGGTCGGGTCGTGGCGGGTCAGGGCAGGCGTCAGCAGTTCGACACAGCGGTCGAGCAGCACCGGGACGTGAGGGAAGTTCTCGGCTTCTGGCATGGCGGCAGCCTTGAGAGGAAGGAGTGCCCTTGCACCGAGGTCCCTGTCCGAGGTCGCGAACCTGGCGTTGGGGAAGTACGCCAGGGCCGGTTCGGGCAGAGGCCACGATGCACGGGCTAGGTCAGGGCCGGCCTCCGAGTCAGACGATGTCGTGAAGAGCTTCATCGGAGGCCGCTGAGAAGTTCTCTTCGTGGGCGTTCTGGTAGTCCTGCCAGGCCTGGGCGTCCCAGATCTCCAGGAAGCCGATGGAGCCGATCACGACGCACTCCTTGGAGAGGTTCGCGTAGCGGCGGTGGTCGGCCGACAGCGTGATCCGACCCTGAGCGTCGGGATGCTGCTCATCGGTGGCTGCGGCCAGGTTGCGCAGGTAGGCGCGGGTTTCCGGACTGCCGCGCGACGCCCGCTCGTTCTTCTCGATGATCATGGCTTCGAATTCGGCCCGTGGATACACGGCAAGGCTGTGATCTTGGCTCTTGGTGACCATCAACCCCCCTGCCAGCGCATCGCGGAACTTGGCGGGCAGCGTCAGCCGCCCCTTGTCGTCGAGCTTGGGCGTGTAGGTGCCGAGGAACATCTCGCCACCTCCGAGCCCTCCAGCGGAACCCCGGTCGCTCCGCTGTTCGCCACTTTACCCCACAATCCCCCACTTAGCTCCATTCACTGGCAACAGTCTGGTCAACTCCCCCACTACCGGCCACCGAAGGGCCATCCGACCCCGCTCAAGGACGACTAGCCGCCCGCTAGAGCCGCGAAAACCCCAGCTAGCCACCCCAGCGACGGGCGGTGGGGCGGGGTGGGGCGACAAACCTGCCAGTCAGCCCCTTGCGGGCACGTCCGGCGTGTCGTTGCGCAAAGTAATTCGGGGTAGCTCCAACTGGAGCTACCCCAATGTCAAGAAGTGACCGTCAGTCTTCGAAACGGCGGCGGAACCGGTCCTCCATGCGACTGGTGAACGAGCCGCCGGAACTCTTGCCCCGCTTGGTCCGCGGACCGCCGGGCTCGCCGCTCTGACGCTCACGTCCGCCCGCGACGCGTGGGCCGGTGATCGCGAAGACGACGCCGCCGAACATGACCACGAACCCGATGATGCTGAGCACCAGGAAGATGTGACTGACGTTGGTGTACAACGGCACTCCCGACACCAGCAGTGCCAGGCCGAGGGCGAACAGCAGGCCGCCTTGCAACCGACGCCGGGCCGACGGTGCCCGCAGAGTGCCGCCACGGACACTCGATGCGAACTTGGGGTCCTCGGCATAGAGCGCGCTCTCGATCTGGTCGAGCATGCGCTGCTCATGATCGGAGAGTGGCATGCGTGCCTCCCTTGCCTGACTCCGCCAACTGCCGGGGCCGTCTGAACTGTTCAACGACTAATGTGCCCGTATTAACGAGCAACTAACAGTAATGATACGAGGTCAATCTGAGCCGTACCACCTAGTTCGCCGCACGATTGTATGACGTTGGCCGCTTCGGGCGAGGCGGCACTCCAGCGATCCGGCGCCGACCGGATAATGGCATCGACTCCTGCGGCCACCCAGCTCGTCGCCGGCGGGGTCATACCCGCACCCGAGCGCGCGAAGGGCACCCAAGGTTGTCGACGTTTCTCATCGACTTGTCGCCGAGCGACATGCACTCGAGACTCTCGGATGCGCTCGCCATCTACGTCGAAGCCATGCGCTACCCCCGCGGCACCGAGGAACAGCGCGCATCGATGTGGCTGGAACACACCCGCAGACACGGCTGGAAGGCGGTCGCGGCCGTCGACGCCGACGACGACGGGTCGAGCGATCCCGCAGCACTGCTCGCCGCGCCCATGCTGGGCGTGGCCTACGGGTACTGCGGCGCCCCCGATCAGTGGTGGCAACAACAGGTGGTCGCTGGCCTGCAGCGCGGCGGCGCCGACACCACGCGCATCACCGAGTTGATGACGAGCTACTTCGAGCTCACCGAACTGCACATCGATCCACGGGCGCAAGGACGCGGCCTTGGTGAGGCCCTGACCCGTCGACTTCTCGCAGGCCGCGACGAATCCCACGTGCTGCTGTCCACCCCGGAGATCAACGGCGAGTCCAACCGGGCCTGGCGGCTGTATCGCAGGCTGGGGTTCACCGACGTGATCCGCGGCTACCACTTCGCGGGCGATCCGCGACCGTTCGCGATCCTCGGTCGGTCACTACCTCTCTGAGCAAGATCCCACCCCCGGGTCGTTCGCTCTTCCACGCAAGCGGGACGACCCCCAACACCGCGTTTGCTTCCCGGGTCGCTGCGCTCCTGCCCTCCACCTACGCGATCTGGCACGATAACCGGGTGCTCGCCCGCCCACGCGCCGCCCGGATGCTCGCCCTGCTGTTGCTGATGCTCATCGTGCCGATGGCCGCCGGGTGCGTCAGGGTCCGGGCCTCGATGACGGTGTCGCCAGACGACCGGGTGTCGGGGCAGATCATCGCCGCCGCCAAGCCGCGGAACGGCGACGACAAGGGCCCCCAGCTGCTCAACACCCTTCCATTCAGCAACAAGGTGTCGGTGTCGAGCTACGAACGAGACGACTTCGTCGGTTCGCAGGCGGTGTTCTCCGACCTGACGTTCGCCGAACTGCCGCAGCTGGCGAACATGAACCGCGACGCAGCTGGCGTCGACATCTCCCTGCGCCGCGCAGGCGACCTGGTGATCCTGGAAGGCCGCGCCGACCTCACGTCGCTCAGCGATCCGGATGCCGACGTGTCGCTCTCGGTGTCCTTCCCGGGAGAAGTCACCTCGACGAACGGCGATCAGGTGTCCTCGGACATCGTCGAGTGGAAGCTCAAGCCCGGTGTGGTGAGCACTATGAACGCGCAGGCGCGGTACACCGACCCCAGCGCACGGTCGTTCACCGGCGCGGCGATCTGGCTGGGCATCGGCGCGTTCCTCGTCGCAGGCGTGCTGGCCGGGCTGGCGTGGATGACCCGCGATCAAAGCCCGGTGCTCGCCAACCCCCACGAACAGCGGTGACTTGGTACAAACCGTCATCCAGGCTCTACTCTGAAGGCATTCCGGGGTAGCGAAAGGGGCGCCGGCTGAGCGTGGACACACTGGCACCGTCGGCAGTCGAGTTGACGGGCGTCGTCACCGATCAACTGCGGGAGTACCTCCGCGGGCGTCGGACCGACGCCGCGTACATCGGCACCGACTACTCCGAGTTGACCGCCGCCCTCGAGGAATTCGTACTCCGCGGCGGCAAGCGGCTTCGGCCCGCGTTCGCCTACTGGGGTTGGCGCGCCGTCGCCCCCGAGGGCGCAGTGGCGGACGCCGACGTGCTCCGGCTGTTCTCGGCGCTCGAGCTTCTACACGCGTGTGCACTGGTGCACGACGACGTCATCGACGCGTCCGCCACCAGGCGCGGCCTTCCGACCGTGCACCGGTTGTTCGCCGACCGGCACCGCGAACGGAATTGGCACGGATCCGCCGACCAGTTCGGCTTGTCCGCGGCGATCCTGCTCGGAGACCTCTCGCTGGTGTGGGCCGACGACATCGTCGCAACCGCCGACCTGCCGCTCGACGCGCACCGGCGCGTGCAGCGTGTCTGGGCCGACATTCGCACCGAGGTGCTGGGCGGTCAGTACCTCGACATCGCAGCCGAAGCCAGCGGGGCCGAATCCGTCGCCTCGGCCATGTTGGTCAACACGTACAAGACCGCGTCGTACACGGTCACGCGCCCGCTGCAACTCGGCGCTGCCGCATCCGCCGACCGGCCCGACGTTCAGGCGATCTTCCACGAGCTGGGCACCGACCTGGGTGTCGCGTTCCAGTTGCGCGACGACGTGCTCGGCGTCTTCGGCGATCCGGCGATCACCGGCAAGCCCTCCGGTGACGATCTCCGCTCGGGCAAGCGCACCGTGCTGCTCGCCGAGGCGGTCGAGCGCGCCGAGGCCACCGATCCCGTGGCGGCCAAGCTGCTTCGCACGTCCGTCGGTACCGAGCTCTCCGAGCCGCAGGTTCGCGAGCTGTGCGGCGTCATCGAGTCGGTGGGCGCTCTCGCCGCCGTCGAGGCGCGCATCACGACGCTGACGCGACGGGCCCTGGAGCTGCTGCAGGCCGCGCCCATCGACGTCCACGCCAAGGTCGGACTCGCCGAACTCGGCAGATTGGCCTCCGACCGGTCCGCCTGAGGAGCATGACTACCCCCACTTCGACTCGCGACCCGAAACCCGGGCTAAGTCGACACCTCCGCGCCCTGCGCACGTTTGCGTCCGCGCAAGAGGGCAGGCCCGCGCTGCTGGGCTTCGCAGGCGCCTCGTTGATCACCGCCGGCGGGCTCGGCGCGGGCAGCACGCGTCTGCACGACCCGCTGCTCGAGCACCTTCACCTGTCGTGGATGCGGTTCGGCCACGGCCTGGTGGTCTCCTCGGTGCTGCTGTGGGTCGGGGTGACCCTGATGCTGGTCGCGTGGCTGTGGCTGGGCCGACGGGTCGTCGACCGCACGGCGACCGAGTACACCATGGTGGCGACCACCGGCTTCTGGCTCGCCCCGCTGTTGTTGAGCGTGCCGGTGTTCAGTCGCGACACCTACTCCTACCTCGCCCAGGGCGCGCTGTTGCGCGACGGGTTGGACCCCTACCTGGTTGGCCCGATCGACAATCCGAACGCGTTGCTGGACAACGTAAGTCCGATCTGGACGACGACCACGGCACCGTACGGCCCCGCGTTCATCCTGGTGGCCAAGTTCGTGACGATGCTGGTCGGCGACCACGTCATCGCGGGCACCATGCTGTTGCGCCTCTGCATGCTGCCCGGCTTGGTGATGCTGATCTGGGCGGCACCCAAGGTGGCCCGTCACGTGGGAGCCAATGGCGCTGCGGCGCTGTGGATCTGCGTGCTCAACCCGCTGGTCATCATCCATCTGATGGGTGGAGTCCACAACGAGATGCTGATGGTCGGCCTGATGATGGCCGCCATCGCGTTGACGGTCACCGACCGGCCCGCCTGGGGGGTGGTGCTGGTGGCCATGGCCGTGGCCGTGAAGGCGACGGCGGGAATCGCCTTGCCCTTCATGGTGTGGATGTGGATGCATCGCCTCCGCGCCCGTCACGGGTTCGGACCGGTGCGCGCCTTCGCCATCGCGACGGCCGCATCGGTGGGAATCTTCGCGCTGGTGTTCGCGGTGTTGTCGTGGCTGGCCGGGGTGGGGCTCGGATGGCTGACGGCGCTGGCAGGCTCGGTCAAGATCATCAACTGGCTGACCGTGCCGACGGCGTTGGCGAACCTCGTCAACGCAATCGGTGGGCTGGTGCTGCCCGTGAACTTCTACGCGGTGCTCGAAGTCACGCGCATCGTCGGCGTCGCGGTGATCGCGATCTCGTTGCCCCTGCTGTGGTGGCGGTTTCGGCACGACGACCGGGAGGCGTTGACCGGTATCGCACTGGCGATGCTCGTCGTCGTACTGTTCGTGCCCGCCGCGCTGCCGTGGTACTACACGTGGCCGCTCGCCGTCGTGTCGGCGCTGGCGCAGAGCCGCTCGGCCGTCGCCCTGATCGCGGGCTTCTCGACGTGGATCATGATCATCTTCAAACCGGACGGCTCACACGGCATGTACTCGTGGTTGCACGTGCTCTTGGCGACGGGATGCGCTGTGGCAGCGTGGTATTGGCTTGCCAAGGCGCCGCTCGGCCAGCCCGTCGACGAGTTCCGGTAACCGCTCAGTACGCCATCGCCTGCGCGCGCCGCACCACCTCGCGCGCTTGGTGGCTGTGCAGCGCATCGACCGGCCGAGCGTTGGCGGTGCGCTCCGTGGCGCCGTCGCGGGTGATGGTGAGCGACGGGTCGGGGGTGAACAGCCAGCGCAGGATCTCGGTTTCGTGGTAGCCGCCGTCGTGCAACACGACGAGCAGCCCGGGCAGCGACTTCACCACGTGCCCCTCGTCGAAGAAGATCTTCGGCACGACGAGCACGCCGTCACGACGCACCCCGATGAGGTGGCCCTCACGCAGGTGCTGATGGACCTTGGTCACGGGAATGCCAAGCATGGAGGCTACGGAGGGCAGGTCGTAGACGGCCTCATCGGGGTCTAGGACGTCTTTGGCGGCCGGAATGTTGCTCACCGGACCGAGTCTAAGATGCAGGCGTGGAAGCGAGCCAGCAATCGGACACGCTCGTGGGTGTCGTGCTGGACGGGCGCTACCGCGTCGACGGCATGATCGCGACCGGCGGCATGTCCACGGTGTACCGCGGGCTCGACGTCCGGCTGGATCGACCCGTCGCCCTCAAGGTCATGGACTCCCGGTATTCGGGGGATCAACAGTTCCTCACCCGGTTCCAGCGCGAGGCCCGCGCCGTCGCACGACTGAAGGATCCCGGGCTCGTCGCCGTTTACGACCAGGGCTTCGACGGGCGGCATCCGTTTCTGGTCATGGAGCTCGTCGACGGTGGCACCCTTCGCGAGTTGCTGCGCGAACGGGGCCCGATGCCGCCTCACGCGGTCGCGGCCGTGCTGGCGCCCGTGCTGAGCGGACTGGCCGTCGCCCACCGCGCCGGCCTGGTCCACCGGGACATCAAGCCGGAGAACGTGTTGATCTCCGACGACGGCGACGTCAAGATCGCCGACTTCGGGCTGGTGCGTGCGGTGGCCGAGGCGAAGATCACGTCGACGAGCGTCATCCTCGGCACCGCCGCGTACCTGTCCCCCGAGCAGGTCGCCAGCGGCGACGCGACGCCGCGCAGCGACGTGTACGCCGTCGGCATCCTCGCCTACGAATTGCTCACCGGCACCACGCCGTTCACCGGTGACAGCGCGCTGGCCATCGCGTACCAGCGGATGGACAACGACGTCCCCGCGCCGAGTGCCGCGATCATGGGCGTGCCGCCGCAGTTCGACGAGTTCGTGGCGTGCGCGACCGCACGCAACGCCGCCGACCGATACGCCGACGCGCAAGACATGGGCACCGAGCTCGAGGCCATCTCCGACGAACTGGCGTTGCCCGCGTTTCGCGTTCCCGCACCGCGCAATTCGGCGCAGCATCAGGCCGCGGCGGCCTACCACAGCCGGGTGCTCGAGGAGCGCACCACGACGGCCACCGCCGCCCCGCCGACGCCGGCGCCGATCCTGCCCGCGCGAACCCCCGATCCGGAACCTGCGCCGAAGCCGATCCAACACACCCGCGAGTTGACCCGCGACGACCAGCCCCTGGCGCTTGAAAACCGGCCCGGCCCCAAGCAATCCGAGCACTTCGCGGGCATCGAGTTCAGCGAGTTCGAGTGGGCGCGGCAGCGCGGCAGGCGCACGCTGCTGCTGTGGGTGCTGGTGATCCTGACGCTCACCGGTCTGGTGGCCGCCGGTGCGTGGACGCTGGGCAGCAACCTGTCGGGACTGATTCCCGAATTGCTTCACTCCAGCCCGCCGAGCCGTAGACCCCGTGTCGCTTCGCTCCAGCCCGCCGAGCCGTAGACCCCGTGTCGCTTCGCTCCAGCCCGCCGAAACCCGAGCTAGTCCCTCAACATCTCCGCGACCAGGAACGCCAACTCGAGGCTCTGCTGGGTGTTCAACCGCGGATCGCACGCGGTCTCGTAGCGGCCCGAGAGGTCGCTGTCCGAAATGTCTTGCGCCCCACCGAGGCATTCGGTGACGTTCTCACCGGTGATCTCGACGTGGATGCCACCCGGATGCGTGCCGAGCGCGTGGTGCACCTCGAAGAAGCCCTGCACCTCGTCGACGATGCGGTCGAAGTGTCGGGTCTTGTATCCGGTCGACGATTCGTGGGTGTTGCCGTGCATCGGGTCGCACTGCCAGATCACCTGATGGCCCGACGCCTGCACCTTCTCGATGATCGGTGGCAGCACGTCGCGCACCTTGCCGTTGCCCATCCGGCTGACCAGCGTCAGGCGCCCGGCCTCATTGCGAGGGTCGAGCCGCTCGACGTACTCGACGGCCAGTTCGGGCGACGTCGTCGGTCCGATCTTGACACCGATGGGGTTGGCGATGACTTCGGCGAACGCGATGTGGGCGCCGTCGAGTTGGCGCGTGCGCTCACCGATCCACACGTAGTGGGCGGACAGGTCGTAGAGCTTGGGGCCACCGTCGGCCTCGGCGTCCATGCGCAGCATCGCGCGCTCGTAGTCCAGCACCAGCGCCTCGTGGCTGGCGTAGATCTCAGCCGTCTGCAGGTTGCGGTCGTTGACCCCACAGGCGCTCATGAACCGCAGCCCGCGGTCGATCTCGCCCGCCAGCGCCTCGTAACGCGCCCCCGCGGGCGAGGTCCGCACGAACTCGCGGTTCCAGTCGTGCACCTGATGCAGGGACGCGAGGCCGGACGACGTCAGGGCGCGCACCAGGTTCATCGCCGCACTGGCGTTGGCGTAGGCCCGCACCAGCCGGGACGGGTCGTGCTCGCGGATCGACGCGTCCGGCGCGAAGCCGTTCACCATGTCGCCGCGGTAGGACCGCAGGCCCAACGCGTCGAGGTCGGCGGAGCGCGGCTTGGCGTACTGGCCCGCGATGCGGGCGACCTTGACCACCGGCATGCTGGCGCCGTAGGTGAGCACCACCGCCATCTGCAACAGGGTGCGGATGTTGGCGCGGATGTGCGGCTCGGTGTTGTCGACGAACGTCTCGGCACAGTCGCCGCCCTGCAGCAGGAAGGCCTGGCCGCGCGCGACGTCGGCCAGCTGCGCCTTGAGGCGTTCGATCTCCGACGGCACGGTCACCGGGGGGACGCTCTCCAGCACTGTCCGCATGGCCTTGGCCTGATCGGCGTCCCAGCTGGGCTGCTGAAGCGCCGGCTTGGCCAGCGCCGCGTCGAGCCGTTGCCGCAGGTCTGTGGGCAGCGGCGGCAGATCCGGCAGCTGGTCGATGGGTACGTCGACGGTCCAATTCACCCGTACATGGTAACTGCGCGAAACAGCGCTTCGTCCAAGGCGGGTATCGCACCGAGCTGCAGATCAGGCGCGCTGTGCCCAGTCTCCGTCGTCCGTCATCAACCGGAATCGGCGCATGTTGTGCCTGGCGTCGACGAGGGCGTCGTGGGCTTCGCGCGGCCGCGGTGGCATGCGCGGGCACCCGCGCTCCTCCCAGAACTGACGCAATTCCCGGGTGAAGCGAGGGATGGGCGGCGGCAGATCGGTCATCGGTCCCCACAGCTGGCACAGCACCACGTGGTCATATGCGCTCACCCAGGCCCACAGTTCGATGGGCTCGTCGCCGTCGATGTCGAAGAAGGTTTCGAGGTCGTCGCGGATCTGCCGCCGCGAGCGCCACAGCTTCGACGACGGAGACGGCAGCTTGGGCAGCACGTTCTTGCGCACCCAGCTACCCGCTCGGTCGGGGTCGAATTCCGTTGAGATGGCGTAGTATTCGCGGCCATCCTCGGCCGCCACGCCGATCGAGATGAGCTCGATGGTGTGGCCGTTGTCGATGAACTCGGTGTCATAGAAGTAGCGCATGGGCGGGCCTACGCGTTCGCAGGCGTGGTGTCTGGCGACACGGCGGACGCGCCCGGCGGGGGCACCTCCGGCGGAGGCGGCGGCGCCGGGTGGATCTCGCGGTCCAACTGCTGATCGACTTCGCGGTCGTCGGGGAAGTGCGGTTCTCCGGCGACGACGTGCTGCAGCCACAGTTTCGCCTGCACCACCGGTCTGCGCAGCCGGCGCTCCCGGACCAGCGCCTTGTGCATCTTGCGGGGCCGCGTCGTGTACCGCCACCTGGCCCACGGCGCGTGCGGGCGGGAGATCCGGATCGCGCCGACGATCAACAACGGCGTGATGAACATCCCGACGAGCCCCGTCCAGACCTTGCCCTTGAGCAGCACCACCACCGCCAGCAGCAGCGTCAGCATCGCACCGAGCACCACCACGGTGCGGATCACCAGTGAATCGTCGTCACGCCACGCCCCGACGTCGAAGAACGACAGCGGGTTGAAACCCAGCACGAGCAGGCCCGCGACGGCGATCGCCGCGAACACGGCATCCACCGACGTGCGGCCGTCCTCGGCCCAGTAGACGTCCTGCAGATGCAGGATCAGGGCGAACTCGTCGAGCACCAGCGCTGCACCTATTCCGAAGAAGGTTGCCGCGACCGTGAATTCGGGTACTCCCCCGTTGACGGCCAGCGTCACCATCGTCACCCCCGACAACATGACCAGGATCACCCCGATCACCACGTGGTGGATGTGCACACCGCCGTGCCCGATATTGCGTGGTTGCCACCACTTGCGCGGAGCGTCGCTGCCGGCGTGCGCGCGGATGTAGCGCACGATGGTGCGCGTCACGAAGAACGTGAGAATGAACGCGACCAGACAACACAGCAACGGCAGCCGCTCGCGGGTAACGAAGTCCAGCCGGACGCTCAGATCCACGGACGAAAACTTACGCCGACCTGCGCGCGGCGCGGACGGATACACGTCGACGCGCCGAGGCGCCCCGATAGGCTGGGGTCCGACATGAGGAATCAGCGGTTGCCCGGCACGGGTGTGTGGCCGACCGCGGCGTGGAGGCTGTTTCAGCTCCTGACTGCTGCGGCGCTGTTGTGGGCGGCGTGGCAGCTCCTGTCGCACATCTCCGTATCGCATCGACATCGACGTCTACCGCATGGGTGGTCGGGCGTGGCTCGACGGCAGTCCGCTCTACAGCGACGGGGTGCTGTTCCACACCCAGGCGGGCTTGGATCTGCCCTTCACCTATCCACCGTTGGCGGCCATCGCATTCGCACCGTTCGCCCTGCTTCCGCTGCCGGTCGCCAGTGCCGCCATCACGGTCACCACGCTGCTGTTGCTCATGGTGTCGACGTGGATCGTGCTGACCCGGCTTCAGGTCGCCGAGCATTGGCCTGCGACCACCGGCCCGGCATGGCGGAGACGCTGTTGGCTCGCGGCCGCGGTCGTCGCGCCTGCGGTGCTGTTTTTCGAGCCGATCCGTTCGAACTTCGAGTTCGGTCAGATCAACGTCGTACTGATGACGCTGGTGATCGCCGACTGCGTGCCCCGCAAGACGCCGTGGCCACGCGGTCTGCTGCTCGGCGTCGCGATGGCTCTCAAGCTCACACCCGCCGTGTTCCTGCTGTACTTCCTCCTCCGCCGCGACAACCGCACCCTGGTGACGGCGGCGCTCTCGGCGGTTGCAGCCACGCTGGTCGGGATGGCGTTCGCCTGGCGCGACTCACTCCAGTACTGGACCGAGACCGTGCACGACACCGATCGGATCGGGACCGTCACGTTCAACACCAACCAGAACATCGCAGGCGCCTTGGCGCGCCTTGGCATCGACGAGGGCCCGCGGTTCGTGTTGTGGACGCTGGCCTGCTTCGCCGTGCTGGCGCTGACGGTGTGGGCGGTGCGCCGCATCCTCAACGCGCACCAACCGGTCCTGGCACTCGTCTGCGTCGCGCTCTTCGGGCTCGTCGTGTCCCCGGTGTCGTGGTCGCACCACTGGGTGTGGGCGCTGCCGTCGGTACTGGTGACCGCGGTGATCGGCTACCGCCAGCGCAACCTGGCACTGGCCGCCGTCAGTGCCGTCGGCATCGCCCTGATGGTCTCGCTGCCCTACGTGCTGCTGCCCGAACACCACGAATCGGCCGCTTCGGTGTGGCGTCAACTGCTCGGCGGGCCATACCCGTGGTGGGGGCTCGCCGTGATCGCGGTGTCCGGGGCGGTGGCAGGCAAGCTCGTGCCGCAACGCGACGACGAGGCGCGTCCCGCCGTGGACGCCGCCCCTGCGGTGGCCGCGACCAACTAGCCGGCGGCAGGCTCAGCCCGCGGCGGACTCGGGGATGCGCGCGGCAGGCTTGGCCTTGGCCGCCTGAGCGCTCTCCTTGACGTCGGCGGCGTACAGGTCGACGTATTCCTGACCCGCCAACCCCATGAGCTCGTACATCACCTCGTCGATCACCGCGCGCTCGATGAACCGGTTGCCCGCCAGGCCCTCGAAGCGGCTGAAGTCCATCGGCTTGCCGATCTTGACCTGCACCCGACCGAACTTCCACATCTTGCTACCCGGCGGGTTGACCACGTCGGTGCCGACCATCGCGACGGGGATCACCGGCACGCCCGTTTCGAGCGCGACGCGCGCCAACCCGGTCTTGCCCTTGTACAGCCGCCCGTCCGGCGAGCGGGTGCCCTCGGGGTACATGCCGAGCAGCTTGCCCTCGCCGAGGATGCGCGACGCCGTGGCCAACGCGGCCTGCGCGGAGTCGGCGTCGGTGCGGTCGATCGGCACCTGGCCGGCGACGGTGTAGAACCAGCGCTGGAACCAGCCCTTGAGCCCAGTGCCGGTGAAGTACTCGGACTTGGCCAGGAAGGTGATGCGGCGCTTCACTACGAGCGGCAGGTAGAAACTGTCGGCGACGGCCAGGTGGTTGCTCGCGAGGATTACCGGTCCGGAATCCGGAATGTATTCCAGCCCTTCAACTTTCGGGCGACCCAGCAGTATCAGCAGGGGTCCCATGAAGATGAACTTGAACAGCCAGTACCACATCGACCCTCCCGCAGCGGGCGCCTCGGTCGGTGCCCTGCGACAACTTTACCCACGGGCTGTTGACTCGACCACACGGCCGTGGTTGGAAGGGCCTGTGACTACTCGTCGACGGTGACCGGGATGTGCTGATAGTGCCCAGGCCCGGACGGCGGCGGGTCGTCCTCCGGCGGACGCGGTCGCGTCGGGGTGGTCGGGTCGGGTGGCTCGGGACGGCCCGCGCCCGCGGAGGGTTCGGCCATCGCTCGCACGACGGTGAGCAGCGCGACGCTGTGCTCGGCGATCACGGTCAGCAGCGGGTGCTGTTCACCGTTGACCAGAGCGGCCAGGGCACACACCGGGCACCACACCTGCTGGCACTTGCCTTCGCCACCCGTCGTCGCCCGCGCCGCGGCCAACCGCACCGCGGGATCGAGTCGGTCCAGGATGGTCTGCGCGAGCTGCCGCAACTCCGGGCCGACGTCCGAATGTCGCCCACCGGATCCGGCGCCAGGGTGACCATCACTCACGCTGGCCACACCTCCGGGTCAGGTCGAAATCGCACGGTCAGTTCACCGCTTCGCAGCTGTGCGTCCATGACGATGCATCTGCGGAGCACGGACGCCAATCGAACCCGGCGACGCATGCCTGCGGCACCGATGATCAAATCGTCGTCGACCCGGCCCAGCGTCAACGCCGCCGGATCGACCTGCGGCAACTCTAGCCGCAACCGATAGACCGAATCGAGTCCAGAGCCGGATTCCCGATCCACGACGGGCCGCAGCGGCCGTGGTGGCGGCGAACCGTCCCGCAGCCGCGCACTGTCGAGCAGTTCGGCCAGCGCCTTTGGCCCGATCGGCTCACCTGGGAGGTGAGGCACCAGCACCAGCTTCACGTCGCCGATCGCGGTGTCGAGTTCGTCGAGCACGACCCGCTGCTCGGAGATCCGCTCGGTGTACCAGTCGAACGCGGGATGCTCGGGCAGATTGCGGTACTCGAACGAATCATCTTGCACCAGAACTTGATTGACGATGAGCTCGGCGACGGAGACACCCATGAGCGCCAGTGCGCCCAGGGTCCTGGTGGCCTCGGCGGCGACTACCCGTTCGGGGGTCAGCACCAGGTGCGCGGCCACCCGTGATTCGTCGGTGAGCAGGGCGCCGAGTTGGTCGGTGCCTGCGGCGATGCGCTCCACCAGCGCCACCACGGCGGCCGAGCGGGTCTCGTCCGAGGCCAGCGAGAGCCGCCGGTGACGTGGCCACGCCCGCTCGAGGTACAGCCCGAACGTCGCGGGCAGGGTCAGCATCCGCATGGCATCGGCGGTCGACGCGCAGTCCACGACGACGTAATCCCAGTCGCCCGACCCGGCCAACTCACCGACCTCGTGCAGCCCGAGTACCTCCTGAATGCCTGGCAACGCCGAAAGCTCTTCGGGGGCAACGGCTCCCACGTCGGATTCCGGGAATCGGTCGGCGAGCACCCCGGCCAAACCCCGCCACCGCGTTTCCAACAGGGCCAGAGTGTCGAGGGCGAGTGCGTCGAGCAAGCCGCCGCCGGTGTCCGCGTCGTCGGCGAACACCCGCGTCGGGGACCGCTCCCCCGTCGGGGTCACCGTCGCGCCGAGCACGTCCCCGGTGGAGTGAGCCTGGTCGGTCGACACGATGAGCACCCGCAGGCCACTGCGCGCGGCGCGAACGGCCGTGGCGGTCGCCAAGGTGGACTTTCCTACCCCACCCTTGCCGACGAAGAGGCTGATCCGGGCGGCGGCCGCGACGGGCTCGCTATCGGTCACTCAGCCTCGACTCGCTTCTTGAGGTCCTTCAAGGCGGTGTCGGTGAGCCTGCGCTCGGCCTTGCGTTTGAGCAGGCCGATCATCGGGATGATCAGGTCGACGGAGAGTTCGTAGGTGACATCCGTGCCAGAACCCTTGGGCGCCAAGTGATATGCACCGTTGAGCGCCCTCAGCAGCGAGCTCGAGACCAGCGTCCAGGTGACCGACTTGCGGTCCGGCGGCCACACGTAGGACAGCACCATGGTGTCCTTGAGCACGGCGGCGTCCAGCACCAGCTTCGCCGTCTTCGGCAGGCCCTCGGCGTCGGCCTCGAGGACCTCGGCCTCCTTGTACTCGGCCACCCAGTCCGGGTACGAGCCGATGTCGGCGATGACGTCCATCACCGTCTCCGGCACGGCATCGATGTAGATCGTCTGTGCAGTCTTGTCTGCCACGTTTTCTCTTCCCCGAGTCACTCGAGCGCCAAGGGCGCCACGCTGCCCTTCCGCAAGGAAAATGTACCCGCCTACCCGGAAGGGGGGATGCTATCGCACCAGCCGCGAAGCTCCGACGGGCCGCGATTCCTCCAGCCGCCGCTTCACCTCGAAGGCCATGTTCTTGCCTGCCACCCTGCGCTTATGGTTCAGCTTCGCCAGGTTCATCTTGGCCAGTTCCCACGCTGCGACGCCCGCAGGCTCGGCGTGCAGGAAATAGTGCAGGATCACACCGTCGAACGACGGTTCCAGCCAGATCTCCATGGTCCCGGTCAGGGCACCTGTCACGGTCCAGCGGTGCCCGGCCGGACCACGGTCCTCAACCACCGTCAGCCTCAGATCCGGCCACCACCGCCGCCAACTCGCCGGATCCGCCACGGCGTTGCCGACGTCCACCGGGTCGGCGCACACGAATGTTTCGTCGGCGATCTGGATGCTGTTCATCGCGCCAAGCTTGACACATGGCTGGGCCACGGAGGCTTCATACCTGCACCGACGTGGGCTCGGGCAGTCCGACTAGGCTGAACGTGGCCTTGCCACCGGCAACTCTTGATGCCATCGCGACCTGAGAGGCAAAGATCGTGCGTGAGTTCAGTGTTCCCGCGTCGTTCTCGGTCGGCGAGCACGACAACGTCGCCAGCGCCGTGTTCGACCACGAGCGCGACGACCCCAACCACGTCATCGTCCAACGACTCGTCGACGGGTCGTGGACCGATGTCACGTGCCGTGAAGTGGCGGTCCAGGTCCGATCGACCGCCTTGGGTCTGATCGCGCTGGGGGTTCAGGCCGGCGACCGCGTCGCGGTGTTGTCCGCGACCCGCTACGAGTGGCCGATCATCGACTTCGCCATCTTGTCGGTCGGCGCCCTCACCGTGCCGATCTACGAGACGAGCTCGGCCGAACAGGTGCGGTTCGTACTCGCCGATTCGGGTGCCGTGGTGGCGTTCGCCGAGACCGACGACCACGCCGAGCGCATCGAACAACTCAAGGGTGAACTGCCCGACCTGCGCAAGGTGCTGCGGATCGACGGGTCCGGGCCGGCTGCGCTCGACGAGCTCGCCGAGGCGGGCAAGGCCACGGACCCCGGCGCGGTCGAGGCCCGGCTTGCAGGCATCACGTCGACCGATCCCGCGACGCTCATCTACACGTCGGGCACGACGGGACGCCCCAAGGGCTGCCAGCTGACGCACTCCAACCTGCTCTACGAGCTGCGGGGCGCCAAGGAGTGCTTCCCCGAGCAACTCGACAAGGGCGAGAAGCTCCTGGTGTTCCTGCCGCTGGCGCACGTGCTCGCCAGGGCGATCACCATCGCCGCGTTCACCAACGGGGTGACCCTCGGCTTCACCAGCGACATCAAGAACCTGGTGCCCACCTTGGCCGTGTTCAAGCCGACGCTGGTGGTCTCGGTGCCCCGCGTGTTCGAGAAGGTCTACAACACCGCCGAGCAGAACGCCCGCAGCGACGGCAAGGGCCCCATCTTCGCCCAGGCGGCCAACGCCGCGATCGAGTGGAGCCAGGCGCAGGACGCCGGCGGCGCCGGACTGGTCCTGAAACTCAAGCACGCGCTGTTCGACAAGCTCGTCTACGGCAAGCTGCGCGCTGCACTCGGCGGCAACTGTCACTCGGCGATCTCGGGCGGCGCGCCGCTGGGGGCGCGGCTCGGTCACTTCTACCGTGGCGTCGGCCTGTCCATCTACGAGGGCTACGGGCTCACCGAGACCAGCGCGGCGATCACCGTCAACCGGGTCGACGGGCTCAAGGTCGGCTCGGTCGGAAAGCTGGTGCCCGGCAACAGCATGCGCCTCAACGACGACGGCGAACTGCTCGTCAAGGGCGGCGTGGTGTTCAGCGGCTACTGGCACAACGACGAGGAGACCAAGGCCGTGTTCTCCGACGGCTGGTTCCACACGGGTGATCTCGGGGCCATCGACGACAACGGCTTCCTGACGATCGTCGGCCGCAAGAAGGAGATCATCGTGACGGCCGGCGGCAAGAACGTCGCCCCTGCCCTGCTCGAGGACCGGCTGCGGGCGCACCCGCTGATCAGCCAGGCGATGTGCGTGGGCGATCAGCAGCCCTTCATCGCGGCGCTCATCACCATCGATCCCGAAGCCTTCGCCGGCTGGAAGGAACGCAACGGCAAGGACGCGGGCGCCTCCGTCGGCGACCTGACCGACGACCCGGATCTGCTCGCCGAGGTCGAGTTGGCGGTCAAGGACGCCAACCAGGCGGTGTCCAAGGCGGAGGCCATCCGCAAGTTCCGGATCCTGCCCGTCGACTTCACCGAGGACACCGGCGAGTTGACGCCCACGTTGAAGGTGAAGCGCAAGGTGGTGGCGGAGAAGTACGCCAGCGACATCGACTGCGCTGTACGCGAAGCCCGGCGACTAGCCCGCGCTATCCGGTCAGCAGTTCACCGAGCCGCTGCGCCTTCGTCTTCCACTGCCAGTTCTCGACCACCCAGGAGCGTCCAGCCGCGCCCATCGCGGCGGCCCGGTCGGGATCGGCCAGCAGATCGCCCACCGCAGCGGCGATGGCACCGACGTCCCATCCGTCGACCACCACTCCCGTCTCACCGTCGCGGACCGATTCGGGCGCCCCCCCGGAACGCCCTGCCACGACGGGCACGCCGGTCGCCGACGCCTCGAGGTAGACGATGCCGAGCCCCTCGACGTCGAGTCCGGAGCCACGCGTCCGGCACGGCATCGCGAACACGTCGGCCATCGCGTGGTGGGCAGGCAACTCGTCGCCGGGCACGCCGCCGGTGAACACGACGTGCTCGGCGATCCCGAATCCGTGCGCCAGCCGTGCCAGCGCGTCGCGGTGCGGACCGCCGCCGACGATCACCAGGGTCGCGCCGTCGATGCGTTGGCGGATTGCGGGCAGCGCGCGGATCAGCATGTCCTGGCCCTTGCGGGGCACCAGCCGCGACACGCACAGGATGACGGGACGTTCGCCGAGCCCATAGCGCGCGCGCAGCTCCGCGCGGGCCACCGAGTTGGGCTCGAAGCGGTTCACGTCCACTCCGGGGGCGAGGTGCTCGAGTGCCGCGTTCGGGCCGAACGCCGACGCGAACCGACTCCGCGTGTAGTGGCTGATGAACGTGACGACGTCGGTGTCATTGCCGATGCGGCGCAACGCCGTTCGAGCCAGTGGCAACATCGACCAGCCCACCTCGTGTCCGTGGGTGCTGGCGATCACCCGACGCGCCCCCGCGTCGCGGGCCACGCCGGAGAGCAGCGCCAGCGGCGCGGCGGCGCCGAACCAGACGGTGTCGACGTCGTCGCGGGCGATGAGCTTGCGCATGCGGTGCGCGACCGACGGCTCCGGCACCATCAGCGTCGTCGGGTGGCGGACCACGTCGTAGCCGGTCGCCTTGGCGTCGACGTCGAACTCGGGGGCACCCTTCCACTTGGGCGCGTACACCGTGAGCGTGTGTGCTCCCCCCGCGACGAGCCCGTCCACCAGATTCTCGAGGTAGGACTGGATGCCACCGCGGCGCGGTGGGAAGTCGTTGGTCACCAGCAGCACGCGAGCCATCGCGGACAGGCTATCCGGCCAGCCACGAGCGCCACGCGGCCAGTACCTCGGTCGTGTCGGCGCGCAGCACGGATCGAATGGCCGTGTCGACGTCCACGTGGTCGAGACCGCACGCGGCGAGGTACAGCTGTCGCAGCGCCTGCGTCCCGTACCGGTCCGCGACGAAGCGGCTGAACCACCAGGCCCGGTCGTAGGCCAGCGACCGGACCTCACCCGGCGTGTCGAGCTCGGCGTCGGTCGGCAGCACCGCGAGTTCGGCCGCCCGCTGTGGGCCGGGCAGCGGAGCGGGCGGGCGGCCCACGAAGTCGGCCACGCCCTCGGTGAGCCACCGTGGGGCATCGGACGCGGTCTGCGCCCTGGCGGCGTAGTGGAAGAGTTCGTGGCGGAGCACGACGCGCAACGAGTCGGGACTCATCGCCGCCGCGCCGGGCGCGAATGCGATCCGCTGCGGCGTCGTCGTCGCCGCGATGTCGGAGCCGCCGCCCCCGATGGCGCGGAACTCCTCGTCGGTGCCGGTCACCACGATCACGACGTGGCGCGGCCAGTCGTCGCCCCAGAATGCGGTGACGGCGTCGGCGGCGGCGTCGAGTTCTGCTGCGATGCGGGCGGCGAGTTCGGGGCCTCGGTCCCCACCCAGCACCAGAACCTCGGCGGTACGTCCGTCGCGCAGCGTCGGGGACAGTGTCAACGACGCGAACGAACCTGAGGCGCTGGTGGTGGGGTTGGGTGCTGCCGCTGGGCGGCCCGCAGGTGCGTCGACGGTCCGGCTGAGCAGCGCGACGGCGACGATCAGTTCAACGGCGAGCAGCAACCCGAGGAGGGAACGCTCAGTAGCGACGGACGTTGTGGATCGGCGCATTGTTCACCGGGGCCACCGCCACCGGTGACCCGTAGGTGGAGGCGTGCACCATCAAGCCGTCCCCGATGTAGATCGCCACGTGCGACGCATCGCCGTAGTAGGTGATGAGGTCACCCGGCTGCATCTGGTCCATGGACACCGCCTGGCCGCCACTCGCGAGCGCCTGGCTGGAGTGCGGAAGGTTGACGCCGGCCTGACCGAACGCCCACATCACCAGTCCCGAGCAGTCGAAGGCGTTGGGTCCGGCGGCACCCCACGAGTAGGGCGATCCGAGGCGGGTCAGCGCGGCCTGGACGGCGGTCACGCCCTCTCCGCTGCCCGGCGCAGCAACGGCGGCCTCGGGCGGGGCGATGTCGCCGAGGATGTTGCCCGGAGCGGCAGCAAGAACTTCGGGGCCGTCGGCCGGCGGCGGCGGAGGCGGCAAAGCCTCGGGGCCCGGGGCGGGCGGAAGGGCGGCGAGGGCCTCGCGCTGGGCAGGCGTGAGCGCCGTGTACTGAGACTTGACGACGGCAATCTGCTTTTGCAGCTTGCTTTGCTTGGATTGCAGATCGCCGCGCACTGCCGCGGCCTGCTCGGCGGCGGTCTTGGCGTCTTCGGCAGACTTGGCGGACGCGGCCTCGATGCGGGCGGCGTCTGCACTCGCCGTTTTGAAGTTTTGCATCTGCACCGACATCTCGGTGGCCATCACCCGCTGCACGGCGAGCTGGTCGATCAGGTTCTGTGGGGAGTGGGCGGTCAGCATGGCGTTGAGGCCGTCGGTGCGGCCTCCCATGTACTGTGCGGCGGCAATCTTGTCGACGTTGGTCTGGAACGTTGCCAGCTCGTTCTCGGCTGCATCGACGGCGGCCATGTCGGCGGCGTGCTGCGCATCCGCACTTTGTTGCGCCGCAACCTTTTCGTTCAGATCGAGCTGCGCCGAGTGCATGGCCTCGGTGGTCTGCTCAGCCTGGCGGGAAAGCTCGTTGAGCTTTGCCAGCGCGTCGTCGGCAGGGTCAGCCTGCGAACTTCCGGCGAGAATGCCTGCGAACACCGTGAAGCCGATGATCGCACTCGCTACGGGTCGTCTGAATTCCACGCTTGCATCGGTGCGTGCGGTCGAGCCTCAAGATTTTGCGTCCTTCAACTGCCGTAATTAGTCGCGTCCAACTGCTCTTAGGTCTCAAGTAGGTTACGAAACGGCATCGGGGTTGTCCAACAGAGGGCGCAAATTTAACAGCCGCCGCGGGAATTTTCTTCGCTGTCGGTGGCAGCGCGTGTCGCTTAGGCGACGCCGGTGTTCCCTCCGGGTTCGGTGTGCCGGTGGATGGGCACCAGCCTCAACCGAGGCGCCATGCCGACATCGGCGAGCACCTCCAGTGCCTTGCGCTCGTCGTACAGCAAAGTCTCGGGAACGCCGAGCAGGACGCTCACGACGCAGTCCTGGCAGCCGACCCCGCGCACCGCGCAGTCGTCGCAGTCGATGACGACGTCGCCGGTGTCCGGCCTCGGCGACTCCGGGGTGTGTGGCGACTGTGTCATCCCGCGCTCCTCTCGCTCCTGGTTGCTCGGCTCGGCTCGGGCTCCGGTCCGGTCAGGAGACACGCTAACCACGCCCACCGACAAATCACACGAGTGTCAGTCGGGGGGCTTACCGTCACCGCCATGGAGCAGCTGAGCTTCGCCGAGCTCGGATCGGACGACTTCCCCCAGTCGCTGCGCTCCCGCCCGCCGGACGACTTCCCGAGTCGCTGCGCTCCTGCCCGCCGGAAGACGACCTCGCGCTCCTGTCCCTGCGCGAAACCACGTTCGTCGTCGTCGACCTCGAGACCACCGGCGGACGGGCCACCGAGAGCGCACCAGGCCGCAACGACCACGATGCGATCACCGAGATCGGAGCGGTCAAGGTGCGCGGCGGCGAGGTGCTCGGTGAACTGGCCACCCTGGTCGACCCCGGCCGGGCCATCCCGCCTCAGATCGTCACGCTCACCGGAATCACCACGGCCATGGTGAGCGACGCCCCCACCATCGAGCTCGGTGCTGCCTGCGTTCCTCGAGTTCTCCCGTGGCGCGGTGCTGGTGGCACACAACGCCGGGTTCGACATCGGGTTCCTGCGCGCGGCCGCCGAGCGCTGTCAGCTGCCTGGCCGCGGCCGCCCGTGCTGTGCACGGTGAAGCTGGCCCGCCGGGTGCTGACCCGCGACGAGGCGCCCAGCGTGCGGCTGTCCGCACTGGCCACCTTGTTCGGCGCGTCCACCAGGCCCACGCACCGCGCTCTCGACGACGCGCGCGCCACCGTCGACGTCCTGCACGCGTTGGTGGAACGGGTCGGCAACCAGGGCGTGCACACGTATCCGGACCTGCGGGCGTACCTGCCCGACGTCAGCCCCGCGCAGAGGCGCAACCGACACCTGGCCTCCGGACTGCCCCGACGCCCCGGGGTCTACCTGTTCCGCGGACCCGCCGACGAGGTGCTCTACGTCGGCACCGCGATCGATCTGCGCAGACGCGTGGCGCAGTACTTCAACGGATCGGACCCGCGGACCCGCATCAAGGAGATGGCCTCGCTGGCCACCCGCGTCGACCACGTCGAGTGCGCGCACGACCTCGAGGCGGGGGTGCGCGAACTGCGCCTGCTCGCTGCGCACGCGCCGCCGTACAACAGGCGGTCGAAGTTTCCGCACCGGTGGTGGTGGGTGGTGCTCACCGACGAGGCCTTCCCGAGGTTCTCCGTCGTGCGGGCCCCCAAACACGACAACGCGATCGGCCCGTTCCGCGCCCGCGTCGACGCCGCCGATACGGCGGCCCTGCTGGCCCGCCACACGGGCATACGGACGTGCACCACCCGGTTGGGCCGGCTGGCCACCCACGGGCCGTCCTGCGTCGAACGCGAACTGTCGCCGTGTCCGGCCCCCCGCGGCGTCACCGCAGCCGACTACGCCCCGATCGTGGCAGGCGCGGACCGGTTGATCGCGGGTGCCGACGACACCCCGCTGCGGGCGGCACTCGCGCACCTCGACGAGTTGTCGGGGCGCGGCCGCTACGAGATCGCGGCGCGGCTGCGCGATCACGCCGCCACCGCCATCGACGCACTCTGGAGGGGCCAGCGGCTGCGGGCGCTGACATGCGTCGACGAGCTCGTCGCGGCCCGCCCCGACGGCGCGGGCGGCTGGCAGCTCGCCATCATCCGCCACGGTCAACTCGCCGCCGCGGGCAACGCCACGCGCGGTGTTCCCCCGATGCCCGTCGTCGACGCGATTTGTGCTGGCGCACAAACGATTCTGCCGTGCCCCGCGCCGCTGGGCGGGGCGCTCGTCGAGGAGACTGGCCTATTGACCCGCTGGCTCGCCCATCCCGGGGTGCGCATCGTGCGGGCCGATCCGGGCTATGCCACCCCGCTCGGCTCAGCGGGGCGCCTTGCCGACTGGTCGGCCACCGCCCGGTCCGCACGCATCGCCGCGGCGCAGGCCACCGACGACGACGACGTCGAGACGGTCAGGATGTTGCATCCGCGGCTCCCCAGAAACCCTGCGGCGCAGGTCAGCTGAATCAGCGCTCAGAGCTTCTGCGTAAACCGCACCCAGCGGGCCAGCAGCTGTTCGGCCGCTCCGGAGTCGATCGCGTCCGCGGCCCGCGCCAGCCCGGTCTCCCAGGCGGGCACCCACTTGGCCTCGCTGGACAGCCCCGCGTGAGCGACCATCGCGCCCGCGGCGTTGAGCACGACCGCGTCGCGCACCGGTCCCTTCGCGCCGCCGAACACCTCGCGCACCGACGCCGCGTTGGCCTTTGCGTCGCCGCCCGTCAACGCCGACAGGTGCGCCCGCTTGAAACCGAACGCGGCCGGGTCGAAGGTCAGCCGCTCGACGGTGCCCGCCTGCACCCGCCAGATCGTGCTGGTCGTGGTCGTCGTCAGTTCGTCGAGTCCGTCGTCGCCGTGCACCACCAGGACACTCGAGCCGCGAGCAGCGAACACTCCTGCCATCACCTCCGCCAGGTCGCCCCACGCGCACCCGATCAGGCCGGCCCGGGGCGACGCAGGATTCGTGAGCGGCCCAAGGAGATTGAATACCGTGGGGACGCCGATCTCGCGCCGCACCACCGAGGCGTGGCGATACGACGGATGGAACTGCGGGGCGAAGCAGAACCCGATGCCCACCTCGGTGACGCTGCGCGCCACTTCGTCGGGGCCGAGGTCGATGCGCACGCCGAGTGCCTCGAGCGTGTCCGCGCCGCCCGACAACGACGACGCCGCGCGGTTTCCGTGCTTGACGACGGGAATCCCACTGGCAGCCACGACGATCGACGCCATCGTGGAGAGGTTGACGGTGTTTGCGCCGTCACCGCCGGTACCGACGACGTCCACCGCCTGCCCCGCAGCCGCACCGAGCGCCTCGGCCGGGATGCGCCGCGCGTGGCGCAGCATGATGTCGGCCAGCTCGGTCACCTCGGCAGAGGTCGGGCGCTTCATCTTCATCGCCACCGCGAAGCCCGAGATCTGCGCGGGCGTCGCGGCGCCGGTCATGATCTGGTCCATCGCCCAGGCCGCCTGCCCGGAGATCAGACTTTGTCCGGTGGTGAGTCGGCCGAGTAACAGTGGCCACGTCGGGGATTCGTCAGAAGACACGCGGGCAGCCTAATGCCCGGGTCGCTTCACGCTCCCGTGCAGGCGGGGGGTCTCCGAGGGGGCGAAATAATGACGAATGTCGCGACCCGGGTGGAGTTCAACAACTACAAAGCGTCATACTTCATGTTGTGACGAGTGCTGTAGGGACCTCGGGTACCGCGATCACGGCGCGGGTACATTCGCTGAACCGACCCAACATGGTCAGTGTCGGCACCATAGTGTGGCTTTCCAGCGAATTAATGTTCTTTGCTGGACTGTTCGCGATGTACTTCACCGCGCGCGCTCAGGCGGCAGGCGACTGGCCGCCACACCCCACCGAACTGAACCTGTATCCAGGCGGTGCCGGTGACGCTGGTGCTGATCGCGTCGTCGTTCACCTGCCAGATGGGCGTTTTCGCCGCCGAGCGCGGCGACGTGTACGGGCTGCGCCGGTGGTACGTCATCACGTTCTTGATGGGCGCGTTCTTCGTCGGCGGCCAGGGTACGAGTACTACCACCTGGTCACTGCACGGCACCACCATCCCCGGCAGCGCCTACGGCTCGGTCTTCTACCTCGCCACCGGCTTCCACGGCCTTCACGTCATCGGCGGTCTGGTCGCCTTCATCTTCTTGCTGGCGCGCACGACGATGAGCAAGTTCACCCCGGCGCAGGCCACCGCCGCGATCGTCGTGTCCTACTACTGGCACTTCGTCGACATCGTGTGGATCGCGTTGTTCGCCACCATCTACTTCGTTCGATGAGCTCGGGCGAGAACCAGCCGATGAGAAGGGGTTCGATGACCAGCAAGTCCCGCCGTCGGCTGCGACGACGCTTGTCGGCAGCGATGCTGCTGCTGCTCGGACTTCTCGTCGCGGGTGGTCTTGCCGCCACCTTGACGCCGAAGCCACAGGTGGCCGTTGCCGACGAGCAGTCGCTCGCACTGCTGCGCACCGGCAAGCAGCTGTTCGAGACCTCGTGCGTGACCTGCCACGGTGCGAACCTCCAAGGCGTGCCCGACCGCGGGCCGAGCCTCATCGGCGTCGGCGAGGCCGCCGTGTACTTCCAGGTGTCCACCGGCCGCATGCCCGCCATGCGCGGGGAGGCCCAGGCGCCCCGCAAGGACCCCATCTTCGACCCGCACCAGATCGACGCGCTCGGCGCCTACGTTCAGGCCAACGGCGGAGGACCGGTAGTTCCGCGTGACGAGAACGGCGAGGTCGCTCAGGATTCGCTGCTCGGCAGCGACGTCGCCCGCGGCGGCGACCTGTTCCGGCTCAACTGCGCGTCCTGCCACAACTTCACTGGCAAGGGGGGCGCGCTGTCGTCTGGCAAGGTCGCACCGCCACTCGACGAGGCCGAACCCGCACAGATCTTCACCGCCATGCTGACCGGCCCGCAGAACATGCCGAAGTTCTCCGACCGTCAGCTGAGCCCGGAGGAGAAGCGCGACATCGTCGCGTACGTCCGTGAGGCCACCGCGACTCCCGACCCCGGTGGCTACGGCCTCGGCGGGTTCGGCCCCGCCCCGGAGGGCATGGCCGCCTGGATCATCGGCATGGTCGCGGTCATCGGCATCGCCATGTGGATCGGAGCGAGGTCATGAGCGACGACGTCAAGGACACGCCGACCGACGCCGAACTGGCGCAGCTGTCGCGCGAGGAACTCGTCGAACTCGGCGGCAGGATCGACGGCGTCGAGACCGTCTTCAAGGAGCCCCGCTGGGCAGTCGAGGGCACCAAGGCCGAGAAGCGCGCCGAGCGCGCGGTTTCGTATTGGCTTCTGCTGGGCGGCGTTGCGGGCCTGGCCCTGCTGGTGATCTTCCTGTTCTGGCCGTGGGAGTACAAGCCGTTCGGCGCCGAGGGTGAGTGGCTCTACGCGCTGGCTACCCCGTTGTACGGGCTCACGTTCGGGCTGTCGATTCTGGCCATCGGCATCGGCGCGGTGCTGTTCCAGAAGAAGTTCATCCCCGAGGAGATCTCGATTCAGGATCGCCACGACGGCGCCTCCTCCGAGCTCCACCGCAAGACCGCCGCGGCCAACCTGACCGACGCGCTCGAGGGCTCGACCATCAAGCGCCGCAAGCTGATCGGCCTTTCGCTCGGCGTCGGACTCGGCGCCTTCGGCGTCGGCACGCTGGTCGCGTTCATCGGCGGCCTGATCAAGAACCCGTGGGCCAAGGTCGTTCCGACCGCCGACGGCAAGGACGCCGTGCTGTTCACCTCGGGGTGGACCCCGCGGTTCCACGGCGAGACCATCTACATGGCCCGCGCCACCGGGCTACCAGGCGAGTCGCCCTTCGTCAAGATGCGGCCCGAGGACATCGACGCGGGCGGCATGGAGACGGTGTTCCCGTGGCGCGAGTCCGACGGCGACGGCACCACCGTCGAGTCCGCCCACAAGCTGACCGAGATCGCGATGGGCGTGCGCAACCCGGTGATGCTGATCCGCATCAGGCCGGACGACATGTCCAAGGTGGTCAAGCGGCAGGGCCAGGAGAGCTTCAACTTCGGTGAACTGTTCGCGTTCACCAAGGTGTGCAGCCACCTCGGCTGCCCGTCGTCGCTCTACGAGCAGCAGACCTACCGCATCCTCTGCCCGTGCCACCAGTCGCAGTTCGACGCGCTGCACTTCGCTCGGCCGATCTTCGGCCCGGCTGCGCGCGCCTTGGCGCAACTTCCGGTAACAATCGATAAGGACGGGTATCTAGTCGCCAACGGCGACTTCATCGAGCCCGTCGGACCGGCATTCTGGGAGCGGAAATCATGAGTCCAAAACTCGCTGATATCGCAGCCGCACAAGGTGACGCAATCGACTCGCGTTACCACCCTTCGGCTGCGGTACGCCGTCAGCTCAACAAGGTCTTCCCGACCCACTGGTCGTTCCTGCTCGGCGAGATCGCGCTGTACAGCTTCATCGTGCTGCTGCTGACCGGCACGTATCTGACGCTGTTCTTCGACCCGTCGATGGCCGAAGTCACCTACCACGGGGTGTACCAGCCGCTCAACGGCGTGCAGATGTCGAAGGCCTACGAGACGACGCTGAACATCAGCTTCGAGGTGCGCGGCGGGTTGTTCGTCCGCCAGATCCACCACTGGGCCGCGCTGCTGTTCGCCGCGTCGATCATGGTCCACCTGGCCCGCATCTTCTTCACGGGCGCGTTCCGCAGGCCGCGCGAAGCCAACTGGGTGATCGGCTCCCTGCTGCTGATCCTGGCGATGTTCGAGGGCTACTTCGGGTACTCGCTGCCCGACGACCTGCTGTCCGGCACCGGCCTGCGGGCGGCGTTCTCCTCGATCACGCTGGGCATGCCGGTGATCGGCACCTGGCTGCACTGGGCACTGTTCGGTGGCGACTTCCCCGGAAACATCATCATTCCGCGGCTCTACGCGCTTCACATCCTGTTGATCCCCGGAATCATGTTGGCGCTCATCGGCGTTCACCTCGCGCTGGTGTGGTTCCAGAAGCACACGCAGTTCCCCGGACCGGGCCGCACCGAGAAGAACGTCGTCGGCGTTCGCGTCATGCCGGTGTTCGCCGTGAAGTCCGGCGCGTTCTTCGCCATGACGATCGGCGTGCTCGGCCTGATGGGCGGCCTGTTGCAGATCAACCCGATCTGGCAGTTGGGCCCCTACAAGCCGTCGCAGATCTCGGCAGGCAGCCAGCCCGACTTCTACATGATGTGGACCGATGGCGTGGCCCGCCTCTGGCCGGCGTGGGAGTTCTATCCGTTCGGCCACACCATCGGTCAGTCGGTCTGGGTGGCGCTGATCATGGGCGCGGTGTTCATCCTGCTCATCATCTACCCGTTCCTGGAGAAGAAGTTCTCCAAGGACACCGCGCATCACAATCTGTTGCAGCGTCCGCGTGACGCTCCGGTGCGCACCGCGATCGGCGCGATGGCCATCGCGTTCTACATCGTGCTGACGTTCGCGTGCATGAACGACATCATCGCGCTGAAGTTCCACATCTCGCTGAACGCGACGACGTGGATCGGCCGCATCGGCATGGTCGTGCTGCCGGCGATCGTCTACTACATCACCTACCGGTGGTGCGTCGGACTGCAGCGCAGCGACCGCGCGGTGCTCGAGCACGGCATCGAGACGGGCATCCTCAAGCGGCTGCCGCACGGTGCGTACATCGAGCTGCACCAGCCGCTCGGCCCGGTCGACGACCACGGCCACCCGATTCCGCTGGAGTACCAGGGCGCGGCCCTCCCCAAGCGGATGAACAAGCTCGGGTCCGGTGGTGCCACGGGCAGCGGCAGCTTCCTGTTCGCCGACCCGGTGACCGAGAGCGATGTGCTCGCGGAGGCCGCGCATGCCTCCGAGCACCGCGCGGTCACCGCCGTCAAGGAGTACCAGGACGCCGACCAGAACGGCTCATCCGGGCACGGGACCGCGGACGGCAACGGCTCGTCCAACGGGTCCGACGGACACCACTGATCGCACGCACCAACGTAGCGGGGCACCCGGAAACGGGTGCCCCGCTTCGTGTTTGGGGGCTCGTGTCTCGGGGGCGCGAACTTGCTCCCTGCCACCGCGAATTCGACACCAGCGTGGGTAATCCCGGGTCGCCCGACAACCGCGGCGCAGAACTCGACGAGTCGGGCCCGCTCCGCTACCGGGTGCGCGTCATTCGAGCAGCTCGCGCAGCTGCCGGAGCGCGAACCAGGGAACGACGGGCATCGCGACCGTGATGAGCGCAGCCACCCCGTAGGCCGCCCATGCGAAGCCGTCGTGTTCGGAGGCCATGAGGTACGTGGCGATGCCGACGGCGGCCGTCGCAGCGCCGATCGCAGCGATGAGCGCGACCGAGCAGCGCAGCCACATCTGTTCGACCGCGGCCGTCGGGAAACCGATTCGGCTGGTGGCCGGCGGCGCGGGTGGCCTGCGGATGGCGGGCCCTTCGAAGGCGCGCTGTCTGCCCTCGGTGCCGAGCGGCGGCCCGAACACGTTCGGTGCCGAGCCCGGACTGGCGACGGCGGGGCGCTCGCCACCGTCGAGCGCGCTGCGCCTGGCCCTGATCAGCAGCGGGATTGCGCCTGCGATGACGACCGCCGAGACGACGATGACGGCGTACAGCAGCCAGGGAGTGTCCCCGTCGTCGGAGCCGGTCGAATGCGGGCTGGCCAGGTCGACCAGCGCGACGATGGCGGCCACCGTCGCGCCGAGCGCCGCCAGCCACAGCGCCGCGCAGACGGCGAGCAGGATGCGGTCGGTCTGGTCCTGCGGTTCGCGGGGCGCCCTGTCATGGTCATCAGCAGCTCGTCTGCCAATCGTTGTTCTGCTGCGAGGCGATCGTTTGACCGTCGCTGGTGGTGATCGGAGCAGTTCAGCTTGCTCAGCCGCAGCAGGCTCGACGCCTGGACCGAACCGTACTCCGACATCGAGATCGGGGTCACCGTGAGTGACCAGGGGATGTACACGTTCTGCTGCGTGCGCTGCCTGCCGGACGCGTCGGTGTAGGTGACCGAGATGCGGTCCAGCGGCGCTTTGGTGCCGGTCACCGTGTACGTGATGAACCGGGGTCCCGCGGGCGCGGCGGTGGCGGGCGGAGGCGCCGACGTCGCCTCCGGCGGGGGCGGGGCTTCAGTGGGCTCCGGAGGTGGCGGAGGCGGCTCCTGCGTCACGGTCACCGTCTCGGGAGGCGGTGGCGGCGGCTCTTCCGTGGTGGGCGGAGGCGGCGGAGGCGGCGGAGGAACCGTGGTGGTCGTGATCTCGTCCTGGACCGGCGCACCGGCGTGGTCGTGCTGGTCGAGGGTGTGGCGAGGTTGTCGTTGTCGGTCCTGGTGACCAGCACCGCGACGGACGCGACGAGCGCGATGGCCGCGATGATCGCGACCACGCCGACCACCCACGGCCAGCGTGGCGGCTCGGGGTCGACAACGGCGGGTGCGCGTGCGCCGGCGCCGGCAGCTGCGGCCGCGCCTGCGCCTGCGGGTCGGTCGTAGTCGTCGTAGTCGTACAGCGCAGCATCGGCCGGTACGTATGGGCCGCTGGTGAAGTGCTCGGACTCGGGCGCGGAGTACGCCCGCGAGTAGATCTCCGTCTCGCCGGTGGAAGGTGCCTCACCGGCCGGTTCGTCCGGTGTCGGAGAATCCGACCCTGGGGGATTCGGCCCGCTCATCTACGCCTGTCCTTCTCGACTGCTCGATCGGCGCGACGTCACCAAGGGGGTCGTGACTGACCGTGCCTCGGCAACCTTACCGAACGGGATCGGCGAGCGGCCCTCACGAGCGCCGCTCATCGGTCAACTGACGCCCGTTATCGTGACCTGCGGCGCTGCGGGTCAGTGCTTCTCGGGACCGGTGTAGTACTCGAACACGAGGCCGGCGGCCGACGCGATCACCATGACTGCGCCCGCCGCGATCAACCACGGCAGCCACAGGGCGGTGCCGACGGCGGTGACCGACGCGGACAGCGCGATGAGCAGCGGCCACCAGCTGCCGGGACTGAAGAAGCCCGAGCTCCCCCGCGCCGTCGGCGATCTCGGCGTCCTCGTAGTCCTCGGGCCGGGTGTCGAGCCGTCGGGCGACGAACCGGAAGAACGTGCCGGTGATCAGCGTCAGACCGGTGGTGAGCACCAGAGCCGTGAGTGCCCGCCCACTCGATGCCGCCGTTCGCGTACAACGCCGTCAGCACGCCGTACACCACGGCGGCACAGCGCGAAGAACGCGGTGAGGAACTCGAACAGCCTCGCTTCGATGTGCATGGGTGTCCCTACTTGCTCGCCTGGGGGGCCTGCTCACCACGTCGGGTGTCGAACGGATGCGTGGTGACGGCCTCGGGGGGCAGGCCGATCGCCTTGAGCGCATCGGCGTTGGTGCCGGTCGGATGGTCGCTGCGGTACTGGAGGTAGGCCTTGAAGTCGTTGGGCTCCACGACGCGGACCTCGAAGTTCATCATCGAGTGGTAGGTGCCGCACATCTCGGTGCAGCGGCCGACGAAGGCGCCGGCCTCCTGGATCTCGCTGATCTGGAAGACGTTGTCCGAGTTGTTCGCCTTGGGTTCCGGCATGACGTCGCGCTTGAAGAGGAACTCGGGCACCCAGAACCCGTGGATTACGTCGGCTGACGCGATCTGGAACTCGATGCGCTTGCCCTTCGGCAGCACCAGGATCGGGATCTCGGTGCTGGTGCCGATGGTCTCGACCTTGTCGAAGTTCAGGTAGGTGCGGTCCTCGGGGTTGAGCCCCTTGATCGGGCCGACGACCTCTTCGCCGTGTTCGTCCGTGCCTTCGGGCTTGGACTCCATGGCTTGCTTGCGGGCGGCGTCGACGCCGTCGTAGGACAGCGTCCCGTCCTTGAAGTCGATCTTCTGATAGCCGAACTTCCAGTTCCACTGGAACGCGGTCACGTCGACCACGACCTCGGGATTGGGCTCCTTGTGCAGCATCTTCTCCTGCACCACCACGGTGAAGTAGAAGAGCACCGAGATGATCAGGAACGGCACCACCGTCAGCACGAGTTCCAGCGGCATGTTGTAGCCGAACTGGCGCGGCAATTCGGTGTGGGTCTTCTTCTTGCGATGGAAGGCGCTGGCCCAGAAGATCAGGGCCCACACGATGATGCCGACGACGAACGAGGCGATCACCGAACCGATCCACAATTCGCGGTTGAGCTTGCCTTCCGGGGTGATGCCGTTGGGCCAGCCGAGGCCGAGTGCCTCCGACCAGCTACACCCGCTGAGCAGCAGCGCAGTACCGCCCAGAAGGACGGACAACGCCACCAACTTGAACCCGCGAGCGGTCACGTTGGCGCCTCCTGGAAGTCGGTGGACCGCAGGGCGGTCAGTTCAGCGTGAGTGAATACTACGCAGCGTAGACCACGCCGGAGGGCAGGAGCGCAGTGACCGGGGAATGTCGCTGGGTACCAGTCTCGACACACCTCGCCGAACCGGCATACTGGCGCGGTGTGCGGACTTCTGGCCTACCTGACTGACCCGTCCACGGAGGTAACTTCCGAGCTCGACGACGCGGTCTCGGGCACCGCTCACCTGATGCGTCACCGCGGTCCCGACGAGCCCGGCACGTGGTCGGATGCCGACGTGGTGCTGGGGTTCAACCGGCTCTCGATCATCGACATCGCGCACAGCCATCAGCCGCTGCGCTGGGGTCCGCCTGAGGCGCCCGGCCGCTACGTGCTGGTGTTCAACGGCGAGATCTACAACTACCTCGAGCTTCGCGACGAGCTGGCCAAGGAGTACGGCGCCCAGTTCACCACCGACGGTGACGGCGAGGCGCTCGTCGCGGCCTACCACCACTGGGGCACCGACGCGCTCGGCCGGCTGCGCGGAATGTTCGCCTTCGCGCTGTGGGACACGGTGGAACGGGAGTTGTTCTGCGCGCGGGACCCGTTCGGCATCAAGCCGCTCTTCATGGCGACCGGCCCAGCCGGCACCATCGTCGGCAGCGAGAAGAAGTGCCTGCTCGACATGGCCGAGCAGGCGGGTATCGACGTCGGCATCGACGAGCGGGCCGTGCAGCACTACACGGTGTTGCAGTACGTCCCCGAGCCCGAGACGCTGCACCGCGGGATACGGCGACTGGAGTCCGGCAGCTACGCCAGGATCCGCCCCGGCGGCACGCCCGAGGTCACCCGCTACTTCGTGCCCAAGTTCACCGCCGTGCCGTTCGTGGCCGGGCGCGAGCAGAGCCGCTATGACGAGATCACGGCCGTGCTCGAGGACTCGGTGGCCAAGCACATGCGCGCCGACGTCACGGTCGGCGCGTTCCTCTCCGGTGGCATCGACTCGACGGCCATCGCGGCGCTCGCGATGCGGCACAACCCCCGGCTCATCACCTTCACCACCGGGTTCGAGCGGGAGGGCTTCTCGGAGGTCGACGTGGCCGTGGCGTCGGCCGAGGCCATCGGCGCCCGCCACGTCACCAAGGTGGTCAGCCCGGCCGAGTTCGTCGCCGCGTTGCCCGAGATCGTCTGGTACCTCGACGAACCCGTCGCCGATCCGGCCCTGGTCCCGCTGTTCTTCATCGCGCGCGAGGCGCGGAAACACGTCAAGGTGGTGCTCTCGGGCGAGGGGGCCGACGAATTGTTCGGCGGTTACACGATCTACCGGGAACCGTTGTCGCTGAAGGCGTTCGACTATCTCCCCCGCCCCGTGCGCCGCACGTTGGGCAAGGCGTCACGGCCGCTGCCCGACGGGATGCGGGGCAAGAGCCTGCTGCACCGCGGCTCGCTGACGCTCGAGGAGCGCTACTACGGCAACGCGCGCAGCTTCTCCGACGACCAACTGCGCGCGACGCTGCCCGGGTTCCGTCCGGAGTGGACGCACACCGACGTCACCACACCGATATACGCCGCGTCCGAGGGCTGGGATCCGGTCGCCCGGATGCAGCACATCGACCTTTTCACGTGGCTGCGCGGCGACATTCTGGTCAAGGCCGACAAGATGACCATGGCCAACTCGCTCGAACTGCGGGTCCCGTTCCTAGACCCCGAGGTGTTCGCGGTCGCCGCCCGGCTGCCGTTCGATCAGAAGATCACCCGCACGACCACCAAGTTCGCGCTGCGCCGCGCCCTTGAGCCGATCGTTCCCGCCCACGTGCTCAACCGACCGAAGCTGGGCTTCCCCGTCCCGATTCGCCACTGGTTGCGCGCGGGCGAGCTGCTCGACTGGGCCTCCGCGACGATTGCGGAGTCACAGGCCGGCGAGTTCGTGGACCTCGCGGCGGTGCGCCGGATGCTCGACGAACATCGCACTGGCGCAAGCGATCACAGCCGCCGACTGTGGACGGTGCTGATCTTCATGCTGTGGCACGCCATCTTCGTCGAACGACGCGTGACACCGGTGATCAGTGAGCCGCAGTACCCGGTTCAGCTGTAGGTCAGCCAGCCACGGCGGTGCCGTGAATCAAGCCAAAGCCGCGGCGATCTCGGTGCCCGCATCCGCGCCGAAGGCGTCCGAGATCCGGGCGATCGCGGCGGCCTTGTCCCACGTCCACTCCTGCGGGCCGGGCGCCTCGAACACCAGCACGGCGACCATCGAAGCCAGCTGCGCGGCCCGCTCCAGGCTCAACCCGGCGCTGCGCCCCGTCAGGAACCCGGCCCGGAACGCGTCGCCGATGCCGGTCGGATCGGCCTGATGCGTCTCGGGCACCACGCCGACGTGAATGAACGTGCCGTCGGAGGAGACCAGATCGACGCCCTTGGGGCCAAGCGTGGTGACCCGAAGGCCGACCTGGTTCATCACCTCGGCCTCGCTCAAGCCGGTCTTCTGCAGCAGCAGGTCCCACTCGTAGTCGTTGGTGAACAGATAGGCGGCGCCGTTGAGCAGCCTGCGGATGTCGTCGCCCTGCATGAAGGCCAACTGCTGCGACGGGTCTGCGGCGAACGGCAGTCCGAGCGCGCGGCACTCCTCGGTGTGCAGGAACATCGCGTCGGGGTCGTTGGCGCCGATGATGACGAGTTCCGGTGCGCCCGTTCGCGATACGACGTCGGCGAGCTTGATGTTGCGAGCCTCGGACATGGCGCCCGGGTAGAACGACGCGATCTGGGCCATGTCCTGGTCGGTGGTGCAGACGAAGCGGGCGGTGTAGGCCGATTCGGTGACCAGCACGCTGTCGCAGTCGACGCCGTGCGTGCTCAGCCAACCCCGGTAGTCGTCGAAGTCCTTGCCGGCCGCCCCGACGAGCGTCGGACTGCCGCCGAGGAGGCCGATGGCATAGGCCATGTTGCCCGCGACGCCGCCGCGGTGGATGACCAGATCGTCGACGAGGAAGCTCAGGGACACCTTCTGCAGATGATCCGGCAGCAGCTGTTCGGAGAATTTGCCAGGGAACTGCATCAGATGGTCGGTCGCAATGGATCCGGTCACTGCAATGGTCACGCAGCGTCACCCTTCGTTTGAGCCGCCCGGTTAGCCGAAGTAAACCGCAGGTCGGTGCGCTAGCCTAACAACGTCATGGCTGGCCCTTATTCGCACCCCGAATCCCCGTTTTCCAATTCGACACCCCAGCAGTCCTTTCCGCCACCCGGCGGTCCGCAGGTGCCGTCGCCCTATCCGGGCACGCTCCCGCCCCCGGTGGACTACCCGAAGACGCCGCGCAAACGGCGATTCCTGGCGGTCGGCCTCGGGCTGCTGGTGGCGTTGGTGGTGGCCGCCGTGGTGGTGACCATGGTCCTCGCGGGCCGACGCACCAACGAGGCGGTGCCCGGCACGCTGAGCCAGGACTCGGCGAAGGCCGCGATTCAGGACTATCTGGACGCGCTCGCGCAAGGCAAGGACGAGCGGATCGCCGAGCATGCCTCTTGCGGGTTGTTCGACGCCATCGACGATCGCCAGGCGGACATGTCGCTGGCCAATCTCGCCAGCGACGCGTTCCGCAGGCAGTTCAAATCCGCCGAGGTGGATTCGATCGACAAGATCGTGCCGTGGTCGGAGAACCAGGCGCAGGTGCTCTTCACGATGAAGGCGCAACCGGCAGGCCGCAGCGCGAAGTCCGAGGTGAAGCGCCAAGCAGTGGCGCAACTGCTGCTTCAGAAGGACCAGTCGCCCTGGTCTGTTCGTACCTACCGCGGAATGCGGGACCGTTCTGAGGCTGCCCGATCAGTTGAACGAGTCGCCGCAGGCGCAGGATCCGGTGGCGTTCGGGTTGTTGATCGTGAAACCGCCGCCGTTGAGGGCGTCGACGAAGTCGATCTGGGCGTCCTGCAGGTAGGGCGCGCTCATCCGGTCGACCGTCAGGGTGACGCCGTGGAACTCGACGTCGAGGTCGCCATCCTGGTTGCGGTCGTCGAACTCGAGCTTGTAGCGCAGGCCCGCGCAGCCACCCGGCTCGACGGTGATGCGGAGGAAGACGTCGTCGCGCCCCTCCTGCTCCATCAGGGTCTTGGCCTTGGCCGCAGCGGCGTCGGTCAGGATGGCGCCGTGGGCAGCGGTGCTGGTCGCGGACTCGTCCTGAACTGTCATCGATTCTCTCCCTGGTGCGTGCTCACGGCTGTGGATGTCTCGACTCGATGTCGATTATCAGCCTGGAACTCCCTCAACGGTACCTTGTCTGGCCGCTATTCCCGACTCTCAAGTCGGGGGTGCCGCCAGTTGGCTGCGGTGCGCTGCGCAAGTCCCGTCAGCTGATGTGCGGCGTCGTCCATCGCGAGTTGAATCGAGCCCGCATAGTCCGCGATCGAGTGGGCCTCGGCGATGCCCGCACCGCGCAGTGTGGCGCCATCAAGAGTGACCTGACCGGCCAGGACCACCACCGGGGTGTCGCGGGCCCCAGCGGCGAGTGCGCTCACGACCTTTCCGTGCAGGGACTGGTCGTCGAACCGGCCCTCACCGGTGATGATGACCTGCGCGGCGGCGACGTCGCCCGCTAGCCCGGTGTGTTCGGCGATCACGGCGGCGCCCGACTCACGGCGACCGCCGAGCGCCAGCAGCGCCGCCCCGAGGCCGCCGGCCGCCCCGGCGCCGGGTTCGGCCCGTACGTCGCGCCCAGTCGTCGCGGCGAGTTCGGCGGCCCACTCGGTCAGGCGCCGCTCCAACGCGGCGACGGTGTCGGGGTCGGCGCCCTTCTGCGGGCCGAAGACGCGCGCGGCCCCCATGTCGCCCAACAGCGGGTGTTCGACGTCGGTTGCGGCGATGAGGTCGACGCCGTCGAGCCGGGCCAATGCCTGGCTGAGCCCGCCGAGTGCGTCGACGAGACCCCGTCCGCCGTCGGTGCACGCGCTGCCGCCGAGTCCGACGACGATGCGGCGCGCTCCGGCGTGCAGGGCCGCATCGAGCAGTTGACCGACGCCCAAGCTGTGCGCGGCTACGGCGGTCGCCACCGTGGGGCCGTCGGGCAGCAGTGCGAGGCCGCACGCCTGCGCGCACTCGACGTACCCGGTGGCCGACGCCGCGTCGAACACCCACTCGGCGGTGACGTCGGAGGTCAGTGGACCCGACACCCGGGCCGACCGGCGCTCCCCCAGCCTGCTCGCCAAGACGTCGACGAACCCGGGCCCGCCGTCGGACTGCGGGGCGAGGGTCAGCGCGTCGTCGCCGCGCCCGCGCCGCCAGCCGTCGGCGATGGCCTGTGCGGCCTGCACGGCGGTGAGGCTGTCGCCGTAGCAGTCGGGGGCGATCAGCACGCGCAGCGCATGGCCCGTCATCCCAGCAGGGTACGTCGCCGCCACCACGAGACGATGGTGACGTCGGCGCAACCGGAGGTGCATGCCGGGCGGTGGACGTACGGAAGTAATCTGGTGGGCGTGAAGCTGCTGGGCCGCAAGAAGGACAACGCGCAAGCCACCGAGGGCGCCGCGTCCACTGCGCTCACCGAGGATGAGCTCGCTCAGCAGGCCGACAGGGACGCGCGCACGGCGCCCAAGGGCAGGCCGACCCCCAAACGCAGTGAGGCCACCCGCAAGCGCGGGCCGCTTCCGCCCGCCCCGCTCACCGCGGCGGAGGCCAGGAAGCGACGCAAGGAACTCGGCGGCCCGAAGTTGTCCCGCGAGGAGCGCAAGGTCGAGAAGGCGGAGCGGCGCACCGCGATGGCCGACCGCCGCGAGCGGATGATGGCGGGCCAGGACGCCTACCTGCTACCCAGGGACAAGGGTCCCGTGCGCCGATTCGTCCGCGACGTCGTGGACGCGCGCCGCAACGTGCTCGGCCTGTTCATGCCCGCCGCGCTCGGCATGGTCTTCGTCATGCTGTCGATCCCCTCACTGGCGGTCCAGCAGGCGGTCACGCCCGCGATGCTGGTGCTGATCCTCGTCATGGCGGCCGACGCGCTGCTGCTCGGCAGGCGGGTCAACAAGCTCGTCGACGAGAAGTTCCCCGACAACGTCGAAAGCGGTTGGAAGCTGGGCATGTACGCGGCCAGCCGGGCGTCCCAGCTGCGCCGCATGCGGGCGCCGCGCCCGCAGGTCGAGCGCGGCGCCAAGGTTGATTGAGCGTTCGCCTGCGTTGAGGGTGCTCGCGCTCGGCGGCATCCGGTCGGGGAAGTCGGCGTGGGCGGAGGCGACGATCGCCGAGACGGCCGGTCCCGATGCTCCCGTGCGATACCTCGCGACCGCCGCGCCAAGCACCGACGCACAGTGGCAGGCCCGGGTGGCCATCCATCGGGGCCGCCGGCCCCGAGGGTGGACGACGGTCGAAAGTGCTGACGTCGCAGCGCAACTGAACGCCGTCGAGCGCACCGCCACGTTGGTCGACGACCTGGGCGGCTGGCTGGTCGCGGCGATGGACCGCTGTGACGCGTGGACTGGCGGCTCGGTGGGCGGCGACGTCGACGAGCTGGTGGACGCCGTGGGCGCCTTCGGCGCTCCGCTCGTGCTCGTCAGCCCAGAGGTGGGACTGTCGGTGGTACCGGCCACCGAGTCGGGTCGGCTGTTCGCCGATGCACTGGGCGAGCTGAACCAGCGGCTTGCCGATGTGTGTGACCGGGTCGTGCTGGTGATCGCCGGACAGGTGCTGATCGTGAAGGAGTCGCAGTGACCGGATCGTCGCCGACGTTTCCTGCCATCGAACCACCCGACGAGCAGGCTGCGGCCGCCGCGCTCGCCCGCCAGGACACGCTGACCAAGCCGCCCGGCGCGCTCGGCCGCCTCGAGCAGCTGTCGGTCTGGGTGGCGTCCTGCCAGGGCAGCTGCCCACCGCGGCAATTCCAGCGGCCGCGCGTCGTCGTGTTCGCGGGTGATCACGGCGTCGTCGCCGCGGGCGTCTCGGCGTTCCCGGCCGAGGTGACCGCACAGATGGTCGCGAACTTCGCCGCAGGCGGCGCGGCCGTGAACGTATTGGCCGAGCTCGTCGGGGCGGGCGTGCGGGTGGTCGACGTCGCGGTGGACACCGACGAACCCCTGACGCCAGCGATCGGCGCCTACAAGGTGCGCAGGAGCAGCGGCAACATCGCCGTCGAGGACGCGTTGTCCCGCGACGAGGCCGAGGCCGCCGTGGCCGCGGGTCGCCGCATCGCCGACGAGGAGGTCGACGCCGGGGCCGATCTGCTGATCGCGGGCGACATGGGCATCGGAAACACCACCCCGGCGACGACGTTGATCGCCGCGCTGACCGACGCGGAGCCCGTCGCCGTCGTGGGCCGCGGTACCGGCGTCGACGACGACGGTTGGGCCCGCAAGACCGCAGCGATCCGCGACGCGCTCTACCGCGCCCGTGGCCAGCTTGCGGATCCCGTTGGGCTGCTTGCGGTCTGCGGTGGGGCGGACCTGGCTGCGATGGCGGGTTTCTGCGCTCAGGCCGCGGTGCGACGCACGCCGGTGCTGCTGGACGGCGTGGTGGTGACGGCGGCGGCGATGGTCGCCGACCGGATGGCCCCCGGCGCGAGGCGTTGGTGGCAGGCCGGCCACCGGTCCACCGAGCCCGCGCACTCGCTGGCCCTGCAGCGGCTCGCCCTCGATCCGATCGTGGACCTCGGGATGCGGCTGGGCGAGGGCACCGGCGCGGTCGTGGCGCTCCCGATCCTGCGTGCCGCCGTGGCGACGCTCACCTCGATGGCGACGTTCGAAGAGGCTCAAGTGAGCAACCGGGTGGACGACGGCAGCGACACGTCGTGATCAAGGCGCTCGTCGGTTCCTTCGCGTTCGCGACGGTGTTGCCGGTACCGACGCGGCAGCCGTTCGGGCGCGGTGCGCTGACCGCGTTACCGCTGGTCGGCGTGGCGCTCGGCGGGGTCGCGGCGGGCATCGTCTGGGTCGCGGCGCGCGCGTTCGGCGAGGGGTCCCCGCTCACCGGACTGCTCGCCGTCGCCGTCCTGGTGCTGCTCACTCGCGGACTGCACATAGACGGTTTGGCCGACACCGCCGACGGGCTCGGCTGCTACGGGCCACCCGAACGCGCGTTGGCCGTGATGCGCGACGGGACGGCCGGACCGTTCGGCGTCGCGGCGGTGGTGCTGACGCTCGTCGTTACGGGACTGGCGTTCTCGGTAGCCAGCCTGGCCGCCGTCGTCGTCGCCGTGACGGCAGGCCGGGTGGCCGTGGTGCTGACCTGTCTTCGTTCGGTGCCCGCCGCCGCGGGAAGCACGCTTGCGGCACGGGTGGCGGGCACGCAACCGTGGTGGGTCGCGGTCGCCTGGGTCGCCGCCGTCGCCGCGGCAGCCGTGCCTGCGACGCCCCGACCCTGGCAGGGCCCGGTGGCCGTGCTGTTCGCACTGGCCGTCACGGGCGTGCTGGTGCGGCACTGCGTGCGCCGCTTCGGCGGGGTCACCGGCGACGTGCTCGGCGCGGCGCTCGAGGTGACCACGACGCTGGCCGCGCTCGGGCTGGCGGTGCGTTAACCGAGCCGCGTCATCCAGCCGTGCGTGTCGGCGAAGGTGCCGCGCTGGATGCCGGTCAACGTGTCGCGCAGCGCCATCGTCACCTCGCCGGGTTCGCCGTCGGCGATGGTGAACTCGCCGTCACCGGACTTCACGTGCGACACCGGCGTGATGACCGCGGCGGTGCCGCAGGCGAACACCTCGGTGATCTCTCCGGCGGCCGCCTTCTTCTGCCACTCGTCGACGTCGATCTTGCGCTCCTCGACCGAGAAGCCGGCGTCAGTAGCCAACTGCAGCAAGGAGTCTCGGGTGATGCCTGGCAGAAGCGAGCCGCTCAGCTCCGGCGTGACGAGCCGGGCGGTGCCGCCACTGCCGAACACGAAGAACAGGTTCATGCCGCCCATTTCCTCGACGTAGCGGCGTTCGATGGCGTCGAGCCAGACCACCTGATCGCAGCCGTTCTCGGCGGCCTCCGCCTGCGCGAGCAACGACGCGGCGTAGTTGCCGCCGAACTTGGCCGCGCCGGTACCGCCGGGACTGGCCCGCACGTACTCGGTGGACAGCCACACGGACACCGGCTTGATGCCGCCCTTGAAGTACGCGCCTGCGGGAGAGCCGATCACCATGTAGCGGTACTGCAACGCGGGCCGCACGCCCAGTCCCGGTTCGGTGGCGAAGATGAACGGCCGCAGGTACAGCGACTCCTCGCCGCCTGCCGCGGGCACCCAGTCGCCGTCGACGGCGATCAGCTGCCGCAGCGACTCGATGAACACCTCGTCGGGCAGTTCCGGGATGGCCAGCCGGTGGGCCGAGCTGCGCAGCCGGGCGGCGTTGGCGTCGGGCCGGAACGACACGATCGAACCGTCGGCCCAGCGGTACGCCTTGAGGCCTTCGAAGACCTCCTGCGCGTAGTGCAGCACGATCGCCGACGGGTCCAGCTCGATGGGGCCGTACGGGAGCACCGTGGCGTCGTGCCAGCCCTGGCCCTCGGTGTAGTCGATCGACACCATGTGGTCGGTGTGGAAGCGACCGAAACCGGGGTCACGCAGGATGTCGGCACGTACCTCGTCGCTTGCCGGATTCGCGTTGCGGGCAAGCGTGAACTCGAGGGGGCCATCGGTCATGTGCCGATTGTATAACCCGTGACTAACGGGTTTTAGCCTCCACGAACGGCGGTGCGACGACCTCGCACTCCAAGGCCCGGCCGCGCACGTCGACCGCGACCGCCTGGCCGTCGGCGATGCCCGCGTCGGCGTCGATCAGCGCCAGCGCGATGCCGACTTTCAGTGTCGGAGAGAAGGTTCCCGACGTGGTGACGCCCACTGGCGTGTCACCGGCGAGCACCGTCATGTCGGCGCGCAGCACGCCACGGCCGACGGCCTTCAGCCCGCGCAGCAACCGTCGCGGCCCGGCTTCCTTCTCGGCCAGGAGCGCGTCGCGGCCCCAGAACGCGTCCTTCTTCCATCCGATCGCCCATCCGCAGCGGGCCTGAAGCGGCGAGATGTCGAGCGACAGTTCGTGGCCGTGCAGCGGGTAGCCCATCTCGGTGCGAAGGGTGTCGCGGGCGCCGAGGCCGGCGGGCTCGCCACCGGCCGCCGCGACGGCCTCGACCAACGCGTCGAACACCACGCCTGCCCGGTCCCACGGTCGGGAGCAGCTCGTAGCCGTGCTCGCCGGTGTAGCCGGTGCGGCAGACCCGCACGGGCACCCCGCCGAACTCCGCGTCGGCGTAGCCCATGTAGTCCATGCCGGTGGGCAGCCCGAGCGCCGCCGACCACCTCGGCCGACTTCGGTCCCTGCACGGCGAGCACGGCGTAGGAGCGGTGCTCGTCGGTGATGGTCAACCCCGCAGGCGCCCGTTCGACGAGCGCGGCGACGACGGCCGGGGTGTTCGCGGCGTTGGGCACCAGGAAGATCTCGTCGTCGGAGACGTAGTAGGCGATCAGGTCGTCGATGACGCCACCGGAGTCGTTGCAGCACAACGTGTATTGCGCCTTGCCTGCGCCGATCCGACGCAGATCGTTGGTCAGCGCGGAGTTCACGTAGTCGGCGGCGCCCGGCCCTCGCACCAGCGCCTTGCCGAGGTGGCTGACGTCGAAGAGGCCGACGGCGTTGCGGGTCGCGTTGTGCTCGCTGACGGTGCCCGCATAGGACACCGGCATCAGACCAGCCCGAGAATTCGGCGAAGCTCGCTCCGAGCTCGCGGTGCCGGTCGTCCAGCGGTCCCTGCAACAGCTCACGCCGCCACATTAACCCCGCCGCTTCGCTCGTCCCTCCGAAACCCAATCCCCTGTCGCTTCGCTCCCGCCCTCCGAAAACCCAGTCGCTAGGGTTGGGACCCGTGAGCACCACACCCGGTTACCAGTCCCCCGCCGTCAGCGTGTCGGCCACCCTGCCCAAGAAGGGTCTCGGCTCGGCGGTGTTGATCGTGCCGGTCGTCACCGGTGACGACGAGCAGGCGTCCGTCGTCGCGAACCCGTTCCTCGACGCGGAGGCCGTCGGCGAGATCGAGGTCGCACTCAAGGCGCTCGGCGCCAAGGGCGGCGCCGAACAGATCACCCGCGTGGTGGTGCCGTCGCTGCCGTGCCCAGCGTGCTGGCGATCGGACTCGGCAAGCCGCGCGACGAGTGGCCCGCCGACGTGATCCGGCGCGCCGCCGGCGTGGCCGCACGGTCCCTGTCGGGCACCGAGACGGTGGTGACGACGCTCAGCGAGCTCGACCTGGAGGCGGCGGTCGAGGGGCTGATCCTCGGCGCGTACCGGTTCACCGACTTCCGCAGCGCCAAGACGGCACCCAAGGAGGCCGGGCTGGCGAAGGTGATCGCGCTGTCGACCACGAAGGGCGCCAAGGCCAAGGCGTCCCGGGCCGCCGACATCGCCACCGCGGTGGCCACCGCCCGCGACTTCGTCAACACGCCACCGAGCCACCTGTTCCCCGCCGAGTTCGCCAAGCGGGCAAAGGCTTTGGGCGAGGCAGTGGGGCTCGAGGTCGAGGTGCTCGACGACAAGGCGCTCGACAAGGCCGGCTACGGCGGCGTCGTCGGCGTCGGCAAGGGCTCGGTCCGACCGCCGCGGCTGGTCCGGCTCGTCCACAAGGGCGGCAAGAAGCAGGCCAAGAAGGTCGCACTGGTCGGCAAGGGCATCACGTTCGACACCGGCGGCATCTCGATCAAGCCGGCCGCCAACATGCACCACATGACGTCCGACATGGGCGGCGCGGCGGCGGTGATCGCCACCGTGGTGCTGGCCGCCAAGCAGGAGCTGCCGATCGACGTCATCGCGACGGTGCCGATGGCCGAGAACATGCCGTCGGCTACGGCGCAGCGGCCGGGCGACGTGCTGACGCAGTACGGCGGCATCACCGTCGAGGTGCTCAACACCGACGCCGAGGGCAGGCTGATCCTGGCCGACGCGATCGTGCGGGCCTGCGAGGACGAGCCCGACTACCTGATCGAGACGTCGACGCTGACGGGCGCGCAGACGGTCGCGCTCGGCGCGCGGACCCCCGGCGTGATGGGCAGCGACGAGTTCCGCGACCGGGTGGCCACCCTGTCGCAGGAGGTCGGCGAGAACGCCTGGCCGATGCCGTTGCCCGAGGAACTCAAGGACGACCTGAAGTCGACGGTCGCCGACCTCGCCAACGTCAGCGGTTCGCGCTACGCGGGCATGTTGGTGGCCGGCGTCTACCTGCGCGAGTTCGTCGCCGACGGCGTGCAGTGGGCACACGTCGACATCGCCGCGCCCGCGTACAACACGGGCGGACCCTGGGGCTACACGCCCAAGGGCGGCACCGGGGTGCCGACGCGCACGATGTTCGCGGTCCTCGAGGACATCGCCGAGAACGGCTGACAGTTCGGGGCGTTCGTCGGCCAGATCGCGAGCGACGAGCGCGACAACGGCACGACCGCGAGCTACATCACCGTGGCGCGCGGTGCTGCGAAGCACCTGCGGTGCCACTCGGGATGTCCCGTAGAGGAGGTACGCCTCGGGGCGACGGGGCGGATCGCCTTGCCCTTCGCCACCGACGACAGGATGGCCTTGGCCACCTTGTCGGGACCGTAGCGTCGCGCGGCGAACATCGCCTCGATCTGCTTGCGGCGTCCCGCGACCTGGGCCGTCCGCCCAGCGGGTGCGTCGAACCGGCTGGTGTGGACGATGTTCGTGTTGATGACGCCGGGGCAGATGGTGGTCAGCCCGACGCCTGCCGCGTCCAGTTCGGCGCGCAGGCAGTCCGAGAACATGTAGACCGCGGCCTTGCTGGTGCAGTACGCGTTCATCGCCTGCAGCGGCGCGTAGGCGGCCATCGACGCGACGTTGACGATGTGCCCGCCGGTGCCACGGTCGACGAGCCGTCTCGCGAACGACCGGCAGCCGTTGACCACGCCGCCGAGGTTGATGTCGAGCACGCGGTCCCACTGCTCGGCGGGCGTGTCGAGGAACGAGCCCGCCTGGCCGATGCCCGCGTTGTTCACCACGACGTCCGGAACGCCGTGTTCGGTGCAGATGCGCTCCGCGAACGCCTCGACGGCGTCGGCGTCGGCGACGTCGAGCACGTAGGCGTGCGCGATGCCTCCCCGCGCGGTGAGTTGTGCGGCGGTCTCCTTGACGCTGGCCTCGTCGATGTCGCTGATCACGAGCTCGGCGCCCTGACGGGCGAAGGCGAGCGCCGTCTCGCGGCCGATACCGCTGCCTGCGCCGGTGACCGAGACCAGGGTGTCGCCGAACGGTTCGCGCGGCGTGCCGACTCGGGCCCGACGCAGCTGTCTGGCCGCCGGTGCACCCGCAAGGTGGTCGACGAGCTCGGTGACGGACTGCGCGATCACGTGTGGGTGCGAGAACACCGACCAGTGGCCCGCCTTGAGGTCGCGGCGCCACAGTTGCGAGCACCACTTGGCGATGTCGTGGTACACGTGGTGGCGCACGAACGGGTCCGTCCCGTTGACGATCAGTTGGACGGGCACGTCGACGTAGTGATCGGACCGCGCGTTGACGAGGTACTTGGAGAAGTTCGCCCGATAGACCTTCATGCTGCGCAGGGCGTCGGTGATCAGCTCGTCGGAGTGGTGAATCTGGTTGGCGGGTATGCCATCTCGGCTGCGCAGCGTGCGCTGCAGGCTGCGGCGCAGACCCAGCCGCATCACCAGCGGAGCGACGAACGGTAGCGAGAACACGCCCATGTAGCTCAACCGGAGCAGGGTGGCCAGCGCACGCAGGAACCGTACGGGGCGGTACGGACGCGCCAGGCCGTCGCGGACGTAGCGGTTGAGATGGTCGGCGCTCGGGCCGGACGACGACGTGAACGACGCGACCCGCTCGCCGGCGTCGGGGCGAGCCAGGTACTCCCACATCCCCGTGGAGCCCCAGTCGTGGGCGAGCACGTGCACCCGCTCCCCGGGTGCCACCGCATCGGTCACCGCGGCGAAGTCCTGGGCGTACCGCGTCGTTGCGAAGGACGAAACCGATCTCGGCACGGACGATCTGCCGACGCCCCGGTTGTCGTACCGGATGATCCGAAACCGGTCGGCGAGCAGCGGCACGATGCCGTCCCACAGCACGTGGGAGTCGGGCCAACCGTGCACCATGACCAGGGTCGGTCCGTCCGGGTTGCCCTGCTCGTAGACCGCGATGCGCTCGCCGTCTGCGCTGTCGACGAACCGTTCAGTCGAATTCACGGCGCAACTCCCTTTCGCGTTCGATGCGGCGGCGCGCGTCGTAGTCACGCATGCGCTGCGGGTAGCCGACCTTCTGCACGTCGTAGACGGGGATCTGGAGCTGGTCGCTGAGCCGTCGGGCCCCGGAGTGGCCGCCCGCTCGACGTCGGGTCCATTCCCCGTCGGTCGCCACCAGGACGACGGTGACCTCGGTGACGGTGGTCTTGGGTTCCACGTAGGCCTCCACGCCTTCGTGTTCGGCGACCCACTGATGCATGTGCCTCAGGTCGACCGCCGGATCACCGCCGTCCGACGAGCGCCGCGAACCGCGCCCGCGAAACCCGTCGAACAGCCCCACCTGGACCGGACTCCCTTCCATCGCGTTCCGCCGCGTCGTCGGAAACCTCGCTTTCGATAGTGCCAGAGCGAATTGACCACCGGTCTGCGGCGACCGGCGCGCACGGACATGACAGGATGGGGACCGAGTTTCGACCCGTGCCGAGCGACCGTTCGAGGGAGTCAACACACATGGCCATCTCCGTCCAGATGCCCGCACTCGGTGAGAGCGTCACCGAAGGGACCGTCACGCGATGGCTGAAGCAGGAGGGTGACACCGTCGAGGTCGACGAGCCGCTGCTCGAGGTCTCGACCGACAAGGTCGACACCGAGATCCCGTCGCCTGCCGCGGGCGTGCTGACGAAGATCATCGCCCACGAGGACGACACCGTCGAGGTCGGCGGCGACCTCGCCACGATCGGCGAGGCTGGCGAGAGCGCAGGCGACGACGCACCCGCCGCCAAGGAATCGGAGCCAGAACCCGAACCAGAACCCGAGGCGGAGCCAGAACCCGAGCCGGAGCCCGAAGCCGACGCGCAAGCAGAACCCGAGCCCGAGGCGAAGCCGGCCGCGCCCGCCGCATCGGGTGGCGAGTCGACGTCGGTCAAGATGCCGGAGCTCGGCGAGTCCGTGACCGAAGGCACCGTGACGCGCTGGCTCAAGAAGGTCGGAGACAGCGTCGAGGTCGACGATCCGCTGGTGGAGGTGTCCACCGACAAGGTCGACACCGAGATTCCCTCGCCGGTGGCGGGGACGCTGCTGTCGATCACGGCCGAGGAAGACGACGTCGTCGCGGTCGGCGGCGAGCTGGGCACCATCGGCGCGGCCGGGGCCACTCCCGACAAGGCCGCCGAGCCGGAGCCGGAGCCAGAGCCGGAATCCAAGCCCGAACCCAAGGCCGAACCCGAGCCCAAGCCTGAGCCCAAGGCGGAACCCAAGCCAGAGCCGAAGCCGGAACCCAAGCCAGAACCCAAGCCAGAGCCGGAACCGAAGCCCGAACCCAAGCCGGAGGCAGCGGCCGCCGCGACGTCCGAACCGTCGGGCGACGCAAGCCCCTACGTGACACCGCTGGTGCGCAAGCTGGCCACCGAGCACGGAGTCGACCTGGCGTCGGTCAAGGGCACCGGCGTCGGTGGGCGGGTGCGCAAGCAGGACGTGCTCGCGGCCGCCGAAGCGGCGAAGGCACCCGCGCCCGCACCGTCGGCGCCCGCTGAGGCTGCCCCGGCCGCCAAGGCGGCTCCAGCGGCCGCCCCGGCGCTCGCGCATCTGCGCGGCACCACGCAGAAGGCCAACCGGATCCGGCAGATCACGGCCAAGAAGACCAGGGAATCCCTGCAGACCACCGCCCAGCTGACGCAGACGCACGAGGTCGACCTGACCAAGATCGTCTCGCTAAGGGCAAGGGCCAAGGCGAGTTTCGCCGAACGCGAAGGCGTCAACCTGACGTTCCTGCCGTTCTTCGCCGTCGCGGTGATCGACGCGCTCAAGGCGCACCCGAACGTCAACGCCAGTTACAACGAGGACACCAAGGAGATCACCTACTACGACGCCGAACACCTCGGCTTCGCGGTCGACACCGACCAGGGGCTGCTCTCCCCCGTCGTGCACAACGCGGGTGATCTGTCCATTGGCGGCCTCGCCAAGGCGATCGCCGACATCGCGGCGCGCGCCCGGTCGGGCAACCTCAAGCCGGACGACCTGTCGGGTGGCACCTTCACCATCACCAACATCGGCAGCCAGGGCGCGCTGTTCGACACGCCGATCCTGGTGCCGCCGCAGGCCGCGATGTTGGGTACCGGCGCCATCGTCAAGCGGCCGCGCGTGGTGGTCGACGACACCGGCAACGAGTCGATCGGCGTCCGTTCCGTCTGTTATCTCCCGCTGACGTACGACCATCGTTTGATCGACGGCGCCGACGCCGGGCGCTTCCTCACCACCATCAAGCGGCGGCTCGAAGAAGGAGCCTTCGAGGCCGACCTGGGGCTCTGACCTCGTGACCGACGGAACCAATCGAGCCGTCATTGCGATCGCGGGGTCCTCGGGGCTCATCGGCTCAGCGTTGACGTCGGCGCTGCGGGCATCGGATCACCGGGTGCTGCGGATCGTCCGTCGCGCACCGTCGCACGCGGACGAACTGTTCTGGAATCCGGACATCGGCGAATTCGACGCGAGCGCATTGCGCGGCACGGACGCCGTCGTCAACCTGTGCGGGATCAGCGTCGGCGACAAGCGCTGGTCGGGCGCGTTCCAACAGCGCCTGCGCGACAGCCGGATCGGGCCGACGGAGGTGCTGTCGAACGCCGTCGTCGAGGCCGGGGTGCCAGTGCTGGTCAACGCCAGCGCGGTCGGCTACTACGGCGACACCCGCGACCGCGTGGTCGACGAGACGGCGCCGCCGGGTCGCGGCTTCCTCGCCTCGCTCTGTGAGGACTGGGAGGCGGCGACGGACGTGGCCGCGCGGGCCGGGGTGCGCGTGGCCCTGGTGCGCACGGGTTTGGTGCTCGCCGCGACGGGCGGCCTGCTGAGCCGCTTGAAGCCGCTGTTCAACCTTGGCCTTGGCGCGCGGCTGGGCAACGGCCGCCAATACATGCCGTGGATCAGCCTCGAGGACGAGGTACGCGCGCTGCTCTTCACGATCGGCCACGACGACCTGTCGGGCGCCGTGAACGCGACGGGTCCGGCGCCCGTCACCAACGCGGAGTTCACCGCGGCGATGGGGCGCGCGGTGAACCGTCCGACACCGCTGTTCGTGCCGGGGTTCGCGCTGCGGGCTGCGCTCGGCGAGTTCGCGCAGGAAGGCCTGCTCGGCGGGCAGCGGGCCATCCCCGCCGCGCTGGAGCGGGCCGGCTTCGAGTTCCACCACAACACCATCCGCGAGGCGCTCGCGTACGCCAACGCGCCCATGTCCTCCTAGTCCCAGGTAGCGTCGATTCCATGGCGACCGCATCGATCAGATCCGCGGTGACCCCGCTGGACGTGAGGCGGCTCGGCACCGTCGACTACCGGGAGGCGTGGGAGCTGCAGCGCGAGGTCGCCGAGGCGCGCATCGCAGGTGGGCCGGACAGTCTCCTGTTGCTCGAACACCCGCCGGTATACACCGCGGGACGGCGCACCGAGGAGTCCGAGCGTCCGAAGGACGGGACACCCGTGGTGGATACCGATCGCGGTGGCAAGATCACCTGGCACGGCCCCGGCCAGCTGGTCGGATACCCGATCATTGGCCTCGCGCAGCCGCTGGACGTCGTGAAATTCGTTCGGCGCCTTGAGGATTCACTCATTTCGGTGTGCAAGAGCCTTGGTCTGCAGACGGGCCGCGTGCAGGGCCGCTCTGGGGTGTGGGTGCCCGGTCGGCCGGGGCGGCCGGACCGCAAGATCGCGGCCATCGGCATCCGGGTCGCCCGGGCGACCACGCTGCACGGGTTCGCGCTGAACTGCGACTGCGACCTGTCCGCGTTCTCGGAGATCGTGCCGTGCGGCATCTCCGACGCCGGCGTCACGTCGCTGACGGCCGAACTCGGCGGGCGCATCACGTGCGACGACGTCGCGGACCGGGTGGCCGACGCGGTGGGTGACGCCCTCGATGGCCGCACGGCGCTAGCATCGTTGTCGTGAGCGTCGAGTCTGGAATCCGCAAGCCCCTGCGGCTCGAGGTGCGCAACGCCGAGACGCCCATCGAGCGCAAGCCGCCGTGGATCAAGACCAAGTTGAAGATGGGTCCCGAGTACCAGGACCTCAAGGCGCTGGTCCGCCGGGAGGGTCTGCACACGGTCTGCGAGGAAGCCGGCTGCCCCAACATCTACGAGTGCTGGGAAGACCGCGAGGCCACCTTCCTGATCGGCGGCGAGCAGTGCACGCGGCGCTGCGACTTCTGCCAGATCGACACCGGAAAGCCCGCCGAGCTCGACCGGGACGAGCCCCGTCGGGTGGCCGAGAGCGTCGCCACCATGGGCCTGCGGTACTCCACCGTCACCGGGAGTCGCCCGCGACGATCTACCCGACGGCGGGGCGTGGCTATGGGCCGAGACCGTGCGGCAGATCCGGGCCCTCAATCCGAACACCGGTGTCGAACTGCTGATCCCGGACTTCAACGGCACCGCCGAACACCTCGAGACGGTGTTCGAGACGCGTCCGGAAGTGTTGGCGCACAACGTCGAAACGGTACCGAGGATCTTCAAGCGCATCCGGCCGGCATTTCGCTATCAGCGCAGCCTCGACGTGCTGACGGCGGCCCGCAACTACGGACTGGTGACCAAGAGCAACCTGATCCTCGGCCTTGGCGAGACGCCCGACGAGGTCCGCACCGCGCTGACCGACCTCCACGAGGCCGGCTGCGACATCGTCACCATCACGCAGTACCTGCGCCCGACGGTGCGCCACCACCCCGTGGAGCGGTGGGTCAGGCCCGAGGAGTTCGTCGAACATCAGCGGTTCGCCGAGGAGCTCGGCTTCGCCGGAGTGTTGGCCGGACCGCTGGTTCGTTCGTCGTATCGGGCGGGCCGGTTGTACGCAGAAGCCGCGCGGATCCGGACGGGTAGCGGCCCACACGTATCCTGATCGGATGGCGAAGACGACTCGCGATCCCGCGGCGACCAAGGCCGCGAAGGCCGAAGCGAAGGCGACGCGCAAGGCCGCGTCCAAGGAGCGGCGGAGCCAGCTGTGGCAGGCGTTCCAGATTCAGCGCAAGGAAGACAAGCGGCTGCTCCCGTACATGATCGGCGCATTCGTGCTGATCGTGGCCGCGGCGGTGGTGGCGGGCATCTTCAGCGGCAGCACCTTCACGATGGTGTCGTTGATCGTGCTCGGCGTGCTGCTCGGTGCCCTGGTGGCCTTCATCATCTTCGGGCGACGGGCGCAGAAATCCGTGTACAGCAAGGCGGAGGGTCAGACCGGCGCAGCGGCCTGGGCGTTGGAGAACCTCCGCGGCAAGTGGCGGGTGACCCCAGGCGTCGCGGCGAACGGACACTTCGACGCCGTCCACCGCGTGATCGGCCGACCCGGCGTCATCTTCGTCGGCGAGGGCTCCGCGGCACGCGTCAAACCGCTACTGGCGCAAGAGAAGAAGCGCACCGCCCGACTCGTCGGCGAGATCCCGATCTACGACTTCGTCGTCGGCAACGGCGAGGGCGAGGTTCCGCTGTCGAAGCTGGAGCGCCACCTGACCAAGCTGCCGTCGAACATCACCGTCAAGCAGATGGACTCGCTGGAGTCGCGCCTGGCGGCGCTTGGTTCCCGGATGGGGCCTGCGACCATGCCCAAGGGCCCGCTGCCCGCCGGGGCGAAGATGCGCGGCGTGCAGCGCTCCGTGCGGCGGAAGTAGCTACCTGCGCACGACGGCGGTTCCGGTGAGCTTGTCCTGGAATCCGCGGCCATCGCTGTCCGCGAACAGCACCGTCACCACGGGCACGATCAGTAGGCCCCGGGCCAGCGCCCGGCCGAAGCCGACGTGCATGCGGTGATCGACCGAGGCGACGCACAACCCGAGGGCCAACTGCCCCGGCGTGAAGGTGAACAGCCGCACCGAGATGGCTCCCAGCACCAACCAGACCGCCAGGGTCGCCGTGGTTCCCTGCCAGGAGAACCGGAACTGGTCGCTAGTGACGACCCCGAAGGTGACCAGGAAGCCGGCCAGCCCGAGCGAGATGAACCAGTCGACGACCAGCGCCAGGATGCGGCGTCCGCTGCCGACGAGCGACCCCGACCCGTGCTCTGGCAGTCCCAGCCGCTGACCTGGGTAGTCGTTGGGCCCCTCGGCGGGGCTCCTCGACTCGGGAAGCGGCGAACCGGACAGCCAGGAACCGAAGGTGCGGGGCATGCCACCAGCATAGGGTTGGTGCGCATTGCGTAACGTCGCCGCAACATGCGGTTGACGGCCGTGCAACATCGTGTACCTAGCGTCACCCGCGGGCAACCAGTCAAAGGAGATCACTCAGTGTCTGAAAAGACGGCCGACGACATTTTCAAGCTGATCGAGGACGAGAAGGTCGAGTACGTCGACATTCGATTCTGCGATCTGCCAGGTGTGGTGCAGCACTTCTCGATTCCCGCCTCCGCGTTCGACCAAAGCGTCTTCGACGACGGTCTGGCGTTCGACGGGTCGTCAGTGCGCGGCTTCCAGTCCATCCACGAATCCGACATGATGCTGCTGCCGGACCCCGCCACCGCGCGCATCGACCCGTTCCGGGCGGCCAAGACGCTGAACCTGAACTTCTTCGTACACGACCCCAACGACAAGTCCGCTTACTCGCGCGACCCTCGCAACGTCGCACGCAAGGCCGAGGACTACCTGACGAGCACGGGCATCGCCGACACCTGTTACTTCGGCGCCGAAGCCGAGTTCTACATCTTCGACTCGGTGTCCTTCGACTCCAAGATGAACGGCACGTTCTACGAAGTGGATTCCGAGTCTGGCTGGTGGAACAGCGGCGAGCCGTTCGAGGCCGATGGCAGCCCCAACCGCGGCTACAAGGTGCGCCCCAAGGGCGGGTACTTCCCCGTCGCGCCGTATGACCACTACGTCGACCTGCGCGACGAGATGGCCACCAACTTGCAGAACGCCGGCTTCACCCTCGAGCGCGGCCACCACGAGGTCGGCACCGCTGGTCAGGCCGAGATCAACTACAAGTTCAACACCCTGCTCCACGCGGCCGACGACGTGCTGCTGTTCAAGTACATCATCAAGAACACCGCATGGGCCGCGGGCAAGACCGTGACCTTCATGCCCAAACCGCTGTTCGGTGACAACGGTTCGGGCATGCACGCCCACCAGTCCCTGTGGAAGGACGGCACGCCGCTGTTCTACGACGACAAGGGCTACGCGGGACTGTCGGAGATGGCGCTGCACTACATCGGCGGCATCCTGCACCACGCACCGTCGCTGCTGGCCTTCACCAACCCGACGGTGAACTCGTACAAGCGCCTCGTGCCGGGGTACGAGGCACCGATCAACCTGGTGTACAGCCAGCGCAATCGCTCGGCGTGCGTCCGCATTCCGATCACCGGCGAGAACGCGAAGGCCAAGCGCCTCGAGTTCCGCTGCCCGGATAGCTCGGGCAACCCCTACCTGGCGTTCGCCGCGATGATGATGGCCGGCCTCGACGGGATCAAGAACAAGATGGATCCGGGGCTGCCCATCGACAAGGACCTGTACGAGTTGCCGCCGGACGAGGCCAGCAACATCCCGCAGGCCCCGACCTCGCTGTCGACGGTGATCGACAACCTCGAGAAGGACCACGAGTACCTGACCGAGGGTGGCGTGTTCACCAGCGACCTCATCGAGACGTGGATCTCGTTCAAGCGTGAGAACGAGATCATGCCGGTCCAGATCCGGCCTCACCCCTACGAGTTCGCGCTCTACTACGACGTCTAATCGGTTCGCCGATGTGACGTCCAAGTCGGATCGACGAAGTCGGGCCGGGCAGCGGTCACGCTGTCCGGCCCGACTTCGTTGCCGTCGTTCGGGAATGAAGGCGCGTGTGTGACGCTTCGACGTCATATCGTCACAACATGACGACCAACCTGGACACCCGTCTCGCCCGTCTCTACACGCCCGCACTGACCGCGTTCCGCGTGGTGTTCGGACTTCTGTTCTTCTTCCGCGGGACGATGAAGATGTTCGGGTTTCCGTTCGGAACGGCAATTCCCGTGGGAACGTGGCCACTCTGGTGGGCCAGTCTGCTCGAAGTCGTGCTCGGCGCGCTCATCACCATCGGACTGTTCACTCGAATCGCAGCGTTCATCGTGTCTGGTGAGATGGCGGTCGCGTACTTCTGGATGCACTTTCCCAAGGGGTTTTGGCCATACCCGGATGCGATGGGCGGCAACGGTGGTGAAGTGGCCATCCTGTACTGCTTCGGGTTCCTGCTGCTGGCGACCATCGGCGCGGGCGCTGTGTCCGTCGACGCGCGTCGCCGCGTCCGACCGGTTGCTGCAACTCGGACGACCGCACCGCGCAGGGGGTTCAGCCGCTTCCGGCGGTAGCGAGCGTACCGCCCCGACGCATTATGCAGTCCCGCAGCGGGATTCACCCCCGAGCCATTCGGACCACAGTCCGAATAGTACTGTTGGCCCATGACGAAACTCGAAGCGAAGCTCACGTCATTCTCTCCTTTCGTGCTGAGCCTGTTCCGAGTGGTGTTCGGATTGTTGCTGACGGTCCATGCCGCCCAGAAGTTGTTCGCCTGGCCGGTCGGCACCCCGACTCAGGCGGGCACGCTGACCGGACCGGCCGTGCCGATCGGCAGCCTGGCCGTTCTGGTGGGCGGGGCTCATCGAACTCGTCGTCGGTGTGCTGCTCCTCATCGGACTCGTCACCCGGTTGGCCGCCTTCGTCGGCTCCGGCGAGATGGCCTTCGCCTACTTCACGCAGCACCAGCCGAAGGCGTTGTGGCCCATCGAGAATGGTGGCGAACTCGCCGTGCTGAACTGCTTCGGATTCTTCCTGTTGGTGTTCGTCGGCGGTGGGGCCCTGGCGCTCGACGCCATGCGCGCCAAGAGCTAACTAGTCGAGCGCGAGGTCCTTGCGGAAGCGCTTCATACCGTCGATCTTGTCGGCGAGCGACGCCTTCGGGTCGGAGTAGAACATCCACGGCATCGTGATGATCCCGTCGATGCCGCCCGCTTCGGCGCGCGCGTAGTGCTCGGGCATGAACGCATCGGTCAGCGGCGTCAGAACGGTGAAATCGTCCATTGACAGCCCCTTTTCGGCCCGCAGCTCGCGAATCTTGGCGACGGACGCGATCGCCCGGTCGGTGGTGATCAAGTCACCGATCCAGCCGTCGTTGCGAGCCGCCCGACGCAGCGCGATGTCCGAAAGGCCGCCGACGTAGATCGGGATGTGCGGCGGCGTGGGCTCCATCTCGAGCCGGGGCGTCTGGTAGAACTCGCCGTCGAACTCGATCCAGCCGGGCTGCCACAGCGCCCGCATCAACTCCAGCATCTCGTCGGTGCGCTTGCCGCGGCGGTCGAACCGCTGGCCCATCAACGTGAACTCTTCCTCGCACCACCCGACGCCGATCCCGAGTTCGAGGCGGCCGTCGGCCAGACATGCGGCCGTACCGATGGCCTTCGCCGCCGAGTACGGATCGCGCATCGCAGGCAGGTACACGGTGGTGACGAAGCGGAGCCTGGTGGTGGCCAGCGCGATGGCCCCGATCATCACCCACGGGTCGGGCCAGTGGGTGAAGGGCTCCCACCGTCGTGAGCCGTCCTTGGTGTACGGATAGGGCGTCTCGAGCTTCTCCAGGTTGATGACGTGATCGGGGATGCCCATCCCGTCGTACCCGAGTTCGTCTGCGGCCTTGGCAATTTCGACCGCTTCCCTGGTGTCGAGGAATGCGGTGCTGACATAGAACTTCACGCTGAACGAATCCCCACGTCGCTTCGCGCTCCCCCGCAGGCGAGCGGACCGCCAGCGCCGAGGTCCCTCGCCCACGCCGGCTGGATGAACACTCCATCGGCCTCGACGGTGTGGCCCTCGGCGTCGGACAGGTAGCCCCTTGCGTAGGTCTTGATTCCCTCGATGCGTTCGACGAACGCCTCGGCGCGCACCGGACCGAGCGGCGTGCCACGCAGGTACCGCAGGGTGATGGTGCCGGTGAACTTCGGCTTGGTCAGCCCGTCGCTGGCGGCTTCCCCGAGCAGGTGGTCGAGCACCAGCGCGCAGATACCGCCATGCACCAACCCCGGCGGGCCCTCGTAGGCGAGCCCGAGGTTGAACTCCGCCCAGCACGTGCCATCGGCCTCGTGCTGGACGTCCATGGGAGGCGCGATCGCATTGCGCAGTCCGACAGCGGGATTGGCCCACGCGAGCGGACGGCCGGTGCCCGCGTGCCGCAGCGTGGACGTGGTCTCCTGCTGCGTGCGTTCGAGTGTCTCGGAGACCGCGTCGATGGCCGCCCGGGCGTCGCTGATGGTCCGCTCGTCCACCCCCGTGCGAATGCCTGCGTCGACGAGCCTGCGCAGCGACTGGGTCAGCGGCTCGTAGAGCGCGCACAGCCGGTCGTACTCCTCGGCCGTCACCGTGGTGAACGCGAAGTCCATGCTCACGCTTCGAAGACCTTTCGTACCACCGTCTTTGCCCGGCGTGTCACGCGCAGGTAGTTGTCCAGGAACTCGCCGCCGTCGTCGCTGCCCCAACCGGCGGCCAGCGCCACCGCGTTGAGTTGGCGCCCAGGTCCGGGCAGCTGGTCGGTGGCCTTGCCCTTCACGAGCACCAGTGCGTTGCGCGCCCGCGTCGCCGTCAGCCACGCCTCGCGCAGCAGATCGACGTCACCTTCGGGCAACAGCCCTGCGGCGCCGATCACGTTGAGCGACTCCAACGTCGACGTGTTGTGCAACTCGGGAACGCGGTGTGCGTGCCGCAGCTGCAGCAGTTGGACGGTCCACTCGATGTCGGCGAGCCCGCCGCGCCCGAGCTTGGTGTGAGTGTTCGGATCGGCGCCGCGGGGTAGCCGCTCGGCGTCGACGCGCGCCTTGATGCGGCGGATCTCGTGCACCGCGTCGACCGAGACTCCGCCCGACGGATACCGGGTCTCGTCGGCCATCAACAGGAACCGGTGTCCGAGGTCTTCGTCGCCCGCCACCCGGCGGGCACGCAGCAGCGCCTGAATCTCCCAGGGCTGCGCCCAGTTCGCGTAGTAGGACGCGTACGACTCCAGCGTCCGCACCAGCGACCCGCTGCGGCCCTCGGGACGCAGACTGGTGTCGACCTCCAACGGCGGGTCGGCACTTGGCGACCCGAGCAGCTTGATCACCTGGTCCGCGATCGTCACCGACCAGCGGGTCGCGACGGCATCCTCGACGTCGCCGATCGGCTCGCACACGAACATCACGTCCGCGTCCGAACCGTACCCGAGTTCGCCGCCGCCCAGCCGGCCCATCCCGATCACCGCGATCCGTGCGGGTGCCCCGTCCTCGGGTGTGTTGGCGCGGATCACCGCGTCCAGCGCGGCCTGCAGCACCGCGACCCAGACCGACGTCAACGCCTCGCACACGTCGGTGACGGCGAGCATGCCGAGCAGATCGGCCGACGCGATGCGGGCCAGTTCGCGCCTGCGCAGCGTGCGGGCGGCGGCGATCGCCCTGGCCGGCTCCTGATGCCGGGCCGCGGACGCGACAAGCGCGCGGCCAACCGCATCGGGTTCGACCTCGAGCAGCTTTGGCCCCTGCGGTCCGTCGGCGTACAGCTGGATCACCTCGGGTGCGCGCATCAGCAGCTGGGGGACGTAGGCCGACGTCCCGAGCACCTGCATCAGGCGCTTGGCCACCGCACCCTCGTCGCGCAGCGTCGCGAGGAACCAACGGAGATCGGCCAACTCGTCGCAGATCTTCCGATACGCGAGCAGGCCCGCGTCCGGGTCGGGCGTGTGCGACAACCACTCCAGCAGCGTGGGCAGCAGCACCTGCTGGACGCGACCCCGGCGACCGCCCGGATTCGTCAGGCCCGCGAGGTGCGTCAATGCACTGTGCGGCCCCTCGTAACCCAGGGCGGCGAGCAGGGTTTCGGCCGCTTCGGGCGTCATCGCGGGCGAGAAGTCGGCGGCCAACCCACCGACGGATTCGAGCAGCGGTTGGTAGAAGAGCTTGGCGTGCAGTCGGGACACGCGCAGACTCTGGCGCTTGAGCTCCTCGCGCAGTACTCCCAGCGCGTCGTGCTGGCCGTCGGGCCGGATGTGCGCGGCCCGCGCCAACCACCGCAGCTTCTCGTCGTCGTCGGCAGCGGGCAACATGTGCGTGCGCTTCATGCGCTGCAACTGCAGACGGTGTTCGAGCAGTCGGAGGAACTCGTACGACGCCGTCAGGTTGGCGGCGTCGTCGCGGCCGACGTATCCCCCTGTGCCCAGCGCGGATAGGGCGTCGACCGTCGACGCGACGTGCAACGACTCGTCGTTGCGTCCGTGCACCAGTTGCAGCAGCTGGACGGCGAACTCGACGTCGCGCAGTCCGCCCGTCCCCAGTTTGAGCTCGCGGGCCCGCTCCCCTGCGGGCACGAGTTCCTCGACCCGCCGACGCATGGCCTGCACCTCGGGGACGAAGTCCTCACGCTCGCAGGCGGTCCAGACCATCGGCATCATCGCGGCGATGTACTGGGCGCCGAGTTCGGCGTCACCCGCGGCGGGCCTGGCCTTCAGCAGGGCCTGGAACTCCCACGTCTTGGCCCATCGCTCGTAGTATGCGACGTGCGATTCGAGGGTGCGGACCAGCGCGCCCTGCTTGCCCTCCGGCCGCAGCGCCGCATCGACCTCGAAGAAGGCGTCGCTGGCGAACCTGGTCAATTCGCCCGCAACCCGCGTGGTGATGGCGTCGGCGTGCTCGCCGACGAAGATGACGTCGACGTCGCTGACGTAGTTGAGTTCGCGGGCGCCGCACTTGCCCATGGCGATGACCGCTAGTCGTGGCGCGGGCGTGTCGTCGCCGCACACGTTCCTGGTTGCGACGATCAACGCGGCAGCGAGTGCGGCGTCGGCGATGTCGGCCAGGTGGGTACCGACGGTCGGGAACGCCAGCACCGGTTCGTTCTCCACGGTCGGGGCCAGGTCGAGACCGGCCAGCACCAGGACGCGGTCCCGGTAGAGCTTGCGCAGCGAGAACTTCAAAGCGCTTGCATCGGTAGGTGTTTCGGCTACTGCTGCGAAGTCACGGTGCAGGTCGGCAGCCGAGGGCAGTGAAACGTTGCCTGCAAGCAGATGCCAGGTCTGTGGTTGCGAGACGAGGTGGTCGCCGAGCGCGTACGACGCGCCGAGCACGCCGAAGAGCCTGCCACGAAGTGCCCGGTCCTTCAGCAGCGCGCGGTGCAGTTCGTCCCAGCCGTCGCCGAGTGCCTCGGCGAGCCGCACGATGGTCCGCAGCGCGCCGTCAGCATCCGGCGCACGAGACAGCGACCACAGCAACTCGACGTGGTCGTCGGTGTTCCAGCCGAGTTGGTCCAGATGCTCCCTGGCGTGTGCTTCGACCAGCCCCAGCCTGCCGACACTGGGAAGCGTCGGTCGGGCGGTCTCGGGTTTGGGCACGCTCACGACGGTAGCGCACGGCCACGGCGCCGAGGTGCGACGCTCCCGGCGAGCTACGGCGATCGGCTACAGGGACAGGTAGGCCTTCAGCTCGAACGGCGTGACGTGGCTGCGGTAGTCCTCCCACTCCGCGCGCTTGTTGCGCAGGAAGAAGTCGAACACGTGCTCCCCCAACGCTTCCGCAACGAGCTCGGAGTTCTCCATTTCACTCAGCGCGACGCCGAGGCTGGGCGGGAGCTCCTTGTAACCCATCGCGCGGCGCTCCTCGCGGGTCAACGTCCACACGTTGTCCTCTGCCTGCGGGCCAAGTGAGTAGTTCTTCTCGACGCCGCGCAGCCCCGCTGCCAGCAGCACCGCGAACGTGAGGTACGGGTTGCACGCGGAGTCGGGGCTGCGGACCTCGATACGCCGCGAGGACGCCTTGCGCGGGGTGTACATGGGCACCCGCACCAGCGCCGAGCGGTTGGCGGCGCCCCACGACGCGGCCGTAGGCGCCTCGCCACCGTGCACCAGCCGCTTGTACGAGTTCACCCATTGGTTGGTGACGGCGCTGATCTCGCTGGCGTGTTCGAGGATGCCCGCGATGAACGACTTGCCGACGTCGGACAGCTGCAGCGGGTCGTTGGGGTCGTGGAAGGCGTTGGTCTCGCCCTCGAACAGGCTCATGTGGGTGTGCATGGCCGAGCCGGGATACTCCGCGAACGGCTTCGGCATGAACGACGCCCGGACGCCGTCGCTGAGCGCGACCTCCTTGACGACGTAACGGAAGGTCATAACGTTGTCGGCCATGGACAACGCGTCGGCGTAGCGCAGGTCGATCTCCTGCTGTCCTGGCGCGCCTTCGTGGTGGCTGAACTCCACCGAGATGCCCATCTGCTCGAGCGCGTCGATGGCGTGCCTGCGGAAGTTGGGGGCGGCGTCGTGGACGGCCTGGTCGAAGTAGCCGCCGTTGTCGGCAGGCACCGGCGGGGCGTCGTCGGCGCCGGGCTTGAGCAGAAAGAACTCGATCTCGGGGTGCACGTAGCAGGAGAAGCCGAGGTCACTCGCCTTGGCCAGCTGGCGGCGCAGCACATGGCGCGAGTCCGCCCACGACGGCGAGCCGTCGGGCATGGTGATGTCACAGAACATGCGGGCGGAGTGATGCTTGCCGGCACTCGTCGTCCACGGGAGCACCTGGAACGTCGACGGATCGGGCCGGGCCACAGTGTCGGATTCCGAGACCCGGGCAAACCCTTCGATGGAGGAGCCGTCGAAGCCGATGCCCTCTTCGAAGGCGCCCTCGAGTTCGGCGGGCGCGATGGCCACGGACTTGAGGTATCCGAGCACGTCGGTGAACCACAGTCGCACGAACCGGATGTCGCGTTCTTCCAGCGTGCGGAGCACGAATTCCTTCTGCCGATCCATGTGCGCAGCGTAGGCACCCGCTGTTAATTCCGTGTTACACCGGCGATACCCAGCGTGCAATGCGTGGATTTAGCCTTCGTCTTGACCCAGCATGCACCCGGTCATCGGGCAGTTGGCAAACCACCGCCGAGCGGCTGTCGAGGTTGGCCAGCGGGCAGTAGCCCGGAGAAAAACGCGATTCGGGTCCACACGGAACGGAGATTCGGGGGGAAAACGGGTTTTCGTCGTGCATCCGAAGACCCCTGAGCCAGCCGGGCGTACGCCGGTGCGGCCAACCACGCCGGGGATCAGGCGGCGGCCACACCGCTTGCCAGGGGCGGTACTACGAAAAGGCGAACGCTAACGGAGAACCGATGATGAAGTTGCCTTTAGAGGGATCACCCTCGGCCAGGTCGATGGCCCTCTGCGACCACCGCAGCACGTCATTGGACTCGGCGCTCCCAAGCTTGGCGGAGACCAGCGGCTCTGACAGTCCCAGTCGATGCGCACGTTTTGACGTCTTTGCACGGTCGGGAGCGACCCGACTATGGCGACGTGGCGTTGCCACCCGACGCGGATCCGTCCGAGGTCCCGTCCGAGGTGGTGCCGCCGGGCGTTGATCCATCGGCGGTGGTGCCGGTCGACGTCGAATCAGTGGGGCCGCGCGTCGTCCCGGTCGGTTCGCTCGTCGTCCCCGTTGGGTCGCTCGACGACGAAGGGGTGGGTGACGAGCTCGAGGTCGGACCCGGTGATGCCGTAGACGACGCTGTCGATGCCACGGTCGCTGATGGAGTCGGTATTGCCGTCGACGACGCGGTCGGTGACGCTGTCGGTGTACTCGCGGCGGTCGACGCTGATGAAGGCGATGTCTGTGACGCTGTCGGTGTAACCGCGGCGGTCGACGCCGTCGAAGGCGATGTCTGTGACGCTGTCTGCAATGCGGTTGTCGGTGCCGCCGTTGACGCCATCGCAGGCGCAACGATCTCTTTGATTTGGGCCGTGTACGCCGCTAGCTGGTCGTCGATCGTGTCGATCTCCTCGGGCGTCAGTCCGTCTTGGTCGATCGTCGCCAAAGCCTGGACTTGCTTCCAGATGTCGTCGATTGCGTCCATTTCCTGGTTGGTCAGTGGCCGGTCCAGCGTGACGAACAGCTGTTGCGCGAGCGCGTAGGTCAAGCAGTTGACGCAGTCGTAGTTCAGGGCACCGGCCAGATTCTGCGGCGCTGCGACGTTGTCGTCGATGTCGTCGGTGTCGATGACGAAAACCACTTGATAGGCGACGGCGACCGCGGTGCACGAATCGCACGACGCGTACGCCTGAGCCTCGTTCACGTTCATCGCGTCGCGGCCGTCCTCGATCCAAACCATCGCGAATACGGCCGTGTATTCCGCCGTGTTGTCGGTGGTGTTGAACAGCAAGGCTTGGTTGTCGTCCTGGGATTCGCGAACCAACGGTTTGCTGACCGGAAAGACCCAACCCTGGTCCGACCCTGGTCCGCGGTTGCTGTTGCCGCGGCGGCGAATCCACCACCACCACCGCCCACCCTGGCCCCAGGAATCGTCTTGGGAACGAGGATGACCGCCAGTTGCGGCTGGGTGAATGTTGGGGGCCGAGTGCGGGTGTCCCACACCGTCTGCATCACGCCCCGCTGTCCATTGACGAGCGTCTTGGAAGTGGCGGCCGGGCGCGGCTGGGCCGTTCGCTGCGGCGTCTCGCTCATCCGCTCGACGCCAAGCGCGTACGCGATGTCGCCGATCGTGCCGCGCTCCCACGGCTGAATCGGGCGGTAATTGCCCTCCCCCGGCCACCATGCGAAAGCGACACCGGTCATGACCGCGGCACCGAGAAGGATGGCCAGAACGCGCAGCACGGGCTTGCCGGCTGTTCCTTGCCAGGCACCGACGGCGCTTCCCCGGACAATCCGGGCCAACATGTAGATCACACCGGCCACCGGGATGAGGATCGCGATGATCGCCAGCACCCGCGCGGTGGCCTGGATCATGTCGCCGTCGGTCCAGGCGGCGGATAGCACATCCTGCTGCTTGCCGAGGGCCGACCACGCCGTACCGATCAGACGAGGCAGCGCGAGGATCGCCCCCGCGAGCGTGCAGAGAAGCAGCGGTACCACGACCATCACCCATACGGTGACCACGATGCGGGCCCACGGCTTGAGCATGCGTGCGTGCGGGTCGCGCCACCGCCACGGCAGAAGGCCGAGCAGCGTCGGCTTGATGCGTGAGTAGAGATCGGGGACGCCGGTGAGGTCGGCCAGAACGTGGTAGCCGTCGAACCTCACCATCGGCGCGAGCTGCCGCAGCATCTGAAGGATCTGGGTGGCGACCACCAAGAGGAGGGCGTCGTAATGCAGCCACCACCACAACCCGGTGATGACAACCGCGACGATCGCGTTGAAGTAGAGCCCCCCGAGGTCGGTGCGCACCCTGCCGCGGCGGCCGAGGCGATATGTGTCGGTGACGTCGGTGTAGAAGGCCGGCCACACGAGGTAGACCCCGAAGCCCATAACCCCGGGCGTCGCGCCGCCGTAGCGGGCTGCCGCCGCGTGCCCGAACTCGTGAAAGCCCGCCGACAGGATGGTGACGACGAAGACCAGGATCAGCAGACCGGGTCGTTCGAACGCGTCGTACGCCGCCGAGGCCAGCCCCTTGCTGAAGAACACCCACCAGCACACGACCGCAAACCCCGCCAGCAGCGGAACGGCCAGCCACGGGCGAAAGAGGAAACGGAACGGGTCGGTGAGCCGTCGGGTCCGGTCGGGCTCGGTCACTGCATAACGAAACCTCAGGCCGAGCAACGGGTTTCGCATCGTTGTCTTCGGCTGGCTGCCGTCCTCCTGCACCAAGAGGCCAAGAGGCCGCAGCTGCTTGTCGACGAGGTGCCGGATGTTGTCCTCGTTGACGGTGCGGCCGGTCGTCTCGGACACGGTCTCGGCCAACTCCTCCGAGGTACGACGACCGTCGATCTCGCGCAAGGTCGTGTACAGCAGTGGGGTGAGTTGGATGGTCTGGCCGTCGGCGCGGCGGACGAGGGAGGGCGGGACCCTGTAGCCAGATCCCGTCATCTCCCCAATCAGCTCGACGCCGTCCGCGCGGTGCAGGACAGCTTGTGCCGGCACCGCACCCTCGGTGGTCACAGTCACCTGAGTGCTCCCAGTCCTCTCAGCAGCTTCGGTAGCGTGCGCTCAGCATCAGCCGGCGGATGTGCCGCCCGTGCCGCCGTTGGTACTGCTGGTGCCGCCGGCCGTGCCACCGTTGCTGGTGCCACTGGTCGTGCCACCGCTGGTGGCGCTGGTGGTGTCACCGCTGGTCGTGCCGCCGGTGGTGTCACTGCTGGTCGTGCCGCCGGTGGTGTCACCTGTTGTCGTGCCGGTGCTGCCCTGATCGATGCTGGACGTTTGATCGGAGTAAGCGGTGGCATGAACGTCGGTCATGGTCTGGGTGATGGTCGCGTCCTGGATCGTGACCGCGTCCGCAGTGGAGTCGATCGAGCCGATGTTTGCCGCCACACCGGCGTTGATCGGTGCGGCCACGTTGGCATTGGCGGCCACGGCGCCGGCGATCGGGGCTGCGAGGTCGGCGTTGAGGTCGACGTTGACGTCGACGTTCAGCAGTGAGCCCTGCGTGAATGAACCCGTAGTGGTGTCCACTGTGGCGCCGGAGTCGGTTCCGGTACCAGTGTCGGTTCCCGTGCCCCCAGTGCTGGTGTCGCCGCTCTGGTCGATGCCGCTGTCCTGGAGCGAGGTTGCGGTCGCATCGACGGTATCCATGTTCTGCGTGATGACGACGCCGCCATCGGCCGAGTGCGTGGCCATTGAATCCGCGTCCGAGCCGTAAGTCAGCACGTTGGCGCCAGCGGCAGCTTGGATGGGCGCTGCGACGTTGAGGTTCGCCGCCGCCGACAGGTCGATCGGCGATGCAGCGTCGATCCCAACATTGATGTCGGCATTGACGTCGATGATGGATACAACTTCTTTCGGCGGAAGTGCTATCCCGACTTCGGCCTCCAGCTCCTCGGGGGTGAGTCCAATGACGCTCATAACGCCTCTCCTATTTTCCCTATCGCGCCCGGCATTTGCTGATGCCGAGTCGGTCCCTCAACACTTCGTGCAGGCTCGGGTACCCCGTTGTGTTCATGATCAACAACAAAGTCACAGAAAAAATTAAGAGTCGTTGCAGTCCGCAGGTGAGCGCACGTTTTACTAATTAACTTCGATGTCGACACTAAGGCGATTCGGCGCAGGTCAACTGCCCGGAAGTAACGTTCCTGAAATTGAGGCTGGTTTGCTAGCCCGGAGGCGTGCGGCGGTAAGTCTGGTCGAAGTCCCGTCGACCAGTTCCTGTCGTCGTCGGAGGCTTCCCATCGACCAGTGACACAGAGCAGTCGTCGACTGCCGTTGTTTTGGTCCGCTGCGCACCCTCGGAGTGCCCGAGTCGTTCATCGATGTGGCCGAGCCGTCCTTCCGGGTGCTCGTGGAATTGGGCTATGACCGCAGCATCCCGCCGGGGGAGCCCACCCCGGCGCGGCTGATCCCGATGGCACCCCGCCTGGCGGTGCGACCGACTCCAACAGCCACAGGATCGCCTTGTCGCGCTTGGACCGCCAGTCCCTGCCCGCGCACGCCCGCAGCATCGCGGCGATCTCGTCGTCGCTCAGCGCATCGACCGGCTTCTGGTCCAGCTTGGCCGGGGTGATCAGCCGGATGGCGTCGGCCTCGGCGCTCAGGTAGTCCTCGGCGCTGGACTATTCGGTCCCGAGTTCGTGCGGCTATCGGCGCGGCCGGCACAGCATCCACGCCTGGCTGCTGACGAGCCCGCCCAGCTGGGGCAGCGGGGTGAACTCCGTCCGCTCGAGCTCCAGGTGGTGCGCGACGCGCTCGCGCAGGGCCCGCCAGTTGAACCCGAAGTGCGAGTAGCCCTCGGCGCCGTCGACCTTGTACAGCGGCCGGTCCACGACGGTGCTGCGCCCAGCAAACACCATCTTGGCCGCGTCCTTGGGCTGTACTGCTCCTTCATGTGGTAGCTGCTGTTGCCCATCCGGGCGGCGAGCGCACGGACCGACTGTTTGATCACGAACGAGGGACCGATCTCGATCGGCACGCTGATGATCACCCTGCCCGTCGGAGCGACGAGTCGCGCCAGGTCGGCCAGCACTATCTCGACGATCTCCTCGGTGCAGTGCTCGAGCGTCTCCTGGCAGGTGACCACGTCGAAGGAGCCGTCGCACTTGGGATCGGCGAGGTCACCGGTCACGGAGAAGCTGACGTTGGCGAGGTTCGCGAATCGCTCGCGGCAGCCCTCGATCTGGTTGGCGTCGATGTCGGAGCCGTGCGCGGTTTTGACCTGATCAGCCGCCATGGCGAGGAACGTGCCGTCACCGCATCCGTAGTCGAGAATCGATGACTCGGCCGCGTCGAGCAGGCTCAGCGCCTTCCTGAAACGAGAGGTGTGACTCCATGCGATGACCTTGTTCGAGCTACCGACCTGGTCACGGTAGTAGTGGCCATCTTCGACGGCGGCTGTGGCCTCGTCCATGCGGTCGACCTTCCCCTTGTGCAGGTTGTGCGATTCCCGAGCGTCGTTGATGCGGTCGACAGTAGTCGAACGAACGGGCGATCTCCACTTTCGCGGCAGCGTCCAGCTAACAATGCAAGTCGGCGGGCGGGGCCGTCGAGTCCACCAGGAAGTTCACGACGGCGGCATCGACGCACGCGTCGCCGTTGAAGACCACGGTGTGCTGGGTGCCGTCGAAGGTGATGAGCGAGGCGTCCAGCTCGCGCGCCAGGCTCGACGCCGGCCTGATACGGCGTGGCCGGGTCATGGGTGGTCGACACGACCACCACCTTGCCGGGGCCGGGCGACGTGACGTCGTGCGGAACCGACGTCGGGGGCACCGGCCACGTCGCGCACGCGTCGCTCGGCGCGAACCCGGTGAACGCGCCGTATGCCATGAAGGGCGCCGCCTCCCGCGCCCGGCGGTCGGCGTCGGCCCACACCGCAGGATCGGTGGGGTACGGCGCGTCGACGCAGCGAATGGCCCGAAATGCGTCCTGCCGGTTGTCGTAGTGTCCGGCCTGATCGCGCCGCTGGTAGTTGTCCGCCAGCAGGAGCAGGTCACCTGGATCGGTACCGCGCTTCAAGCCGAGCAGCCCGCTGGTCAGGAACGCCCACCAGCGCTGCGTGTAGAGCGCGCTGACGGTTCCGGTGACCGCGTCGGAGTAGCTCAGTCCGCGCGGATCGGACGTGCGGCCGGGCTGCTGCACCAACGGGTCGACGAGTTCGTGATAGCGCGCGACGAACTGGGTGGGGTCCTGGCCCAGCGGACAGTCGGTGGAGCGAGCGCAGTCAGCGGCGTAGTCGTTGAATGCCGTTTGGAATCCGGCCAATTGACGGATGTTCTCACCGATGGGGTCGGAGCCGGGGTCGACGGCCCCGTCGAGCACCATCGCCCGCACGCGATCGGGATAGCGCTCGGCGTACGTCGCTCCGAGTTCGGTTCCGTACGAGTAGCCGAGGTAGTTCAGCTGGTTCTCCCCCAGCGCCGCCCGCACCACGTCCATGTCCTGAGCGGTCGACGCGGTGCCGACGTTGGCGAGGAAGTCCCGGCCCATCCGGTCGACGCAGCCCTGCGCGATCTGCTGGTAGACGGACTCGATGTGCGCGACGCCCGCCGGGCTGTAGTCGACCATCGGGTCGCGGCGGTAGGCGTCGAACTCGGCGTCCGTGCGGCATCGCACCTGGGGCGTGGAGTGCCCAACCCCGCGCGGGTCGAAGCCCACCAGGTCGAAGCGGCGGGTGAGCTCGGTGCCGGCCAACCCCGGGCCCATCTGTGCGACGGCGTCGACCGCGGACGCGCCGGGCCCGCCCGGGTTGACCATCAGCGCGCCGAGCCGAGCTCCGGTGGCGGGCACCCGAATGACGGCCAATTGCGCTTGCCGCCCTTGGGGGTTGGCGTAGTCGACGGGCACGGAGACGGTGCCGCACTGGGCCGTCGGGATGGCGCTCACGTCGGCGACGAAGCCCGAGCAACTTCCCCACACTGGAGTTTGCCCGTAGGCCGTCGTGCCCGCTCCCTCGGGGGTGGCCGACGCGACGGGCACCGTGCACGTGGACACCAAGAGGATAGCCAGCGGGGCCATCGTCCAGTTCGCCGCCGCCCGCCACATGGCGAACATGTTCGCACGCAACGGCCTTCGGGTCTGCGCCCGGTGGCAACCAGAGACAAGGCAGCAATCAGACGGTGACGAGACGGTGACCTTCGCTCCGGCGGGGTCGCTCAGCACGTGGCGCCAGGCGGCGGTACGACGACGTCGACGAGGTAGCGGGCGGCGATCTCGTCGACGCACGTGTTCCCTTGGAACACCACGGTGTGCTGGGTGCCATCGAAGGTCAGCATCGCGCCTCCGAGCTGCCGGGCCAGGTCGACGCCCGCCTGGTACGGCGTGGCGGGATCGTTCGTCGTGGACACGACGAGCGTCGGGGGCAGGCCCTGCACCGAGAGCTCGTGCTGGCGTGACGTCGGGGGCACCGGCCAGAACGCGCACGTGCTGAGCGGCGCCAAGCCGGTGAACTCGCCGTAGCTCATGAAGGGCGCGGCGATGCGGGTGAGTCGGTCCTTCTCGACGGTCTGGGCCCGGTCCGTGATCGCCGGCTTGTCGACGCAGTTGACGGCGGACCGGACGTCGGTCGAGCTGTTGTAGTGGCCTTTGGGGTCGCGACCCATGTATTGATCGGCCAGCCACAGCAGGGTGTCGCCGTGCCCGTCGCGGAGCTCACTGAGCCCCGTCGTGAGGTGACGCCACAGGTTCGGCGAGTACAGCGGCAGGATGGTGCCGATCACGGCGTCGCCGTAGCTCAGCCCGCGCGGATCCTTGGTCTCGGCGGGCTTCTGGACCAACGGCTCGACCATGCTGAGGTACACGTCGACCGCCTTGGCCGGGTCGGTGCCCAGCGGGCAGGTCGGGCTCTTGGCGCAGTCAGCCGCGTAATCGTTGAAGGCCGTTTGAAACGCCGTGGCCTGCCGGACCTCGGCGTCGATCGGGTCGGCATTCGGATCGATTGCGCCGTCGAGGATCATCGCCCGCACGTTGTCCGGGAACAGCTCGGCGTACGTAGCACCGATGCGGGTTCCGTAGGAGTACCCGAGGAAGGTCAGCTTCTCGTCGCCGAGCTGTTGGCGCATCGCGTCGAGATCCTTTGCGACGTTTACCGTCCCGACGTTGGCGAGGAAGTCCTTGCCCATCTTGTCGACGCAGCGCTGGACGAACAACTTGGTTTCGGTCTCGATGTGGTCGACGCCGGCTTGCGTGTACTCGACGATGTTGTCGGCCCGTAGGCGGTCGTTGTCCGCGTCGGAGTTGCACGACACCGCCGGCCGCGACGAGCCCACCCCGCGCGGGTCGAACCCGACGAAGTCGAACCGTTCGCGTACGGATTGCGGAAGCAGCGTGACCATCGACTCCGCGGTCTCTACACCTGACGAGCCGGGACCGCCGGGGTTGACGACCAGTGACCCGATCTTCTGTCCGGTCGCCTTGAACCGGACCATGGCGAGTTGCGCGACCTCGCCGTCGGGCTTGGTGTAGTCGACGGGCACGGAGAGCAACCCGCACTCGGCGCCTTGGGGAATCTTGACGTCACCGGACGGAGCGGCGCAGTTCGAGCTCGACCACTGCACGGGGGTCCCCGGACGCGGGGCACCGACGACGGCGCGCCCGTCGACCAACTTGGTGCAGCCGGCCACCAGCAACACCAACATGGCGGCTGCCAGGACCCCGCGTCTGAGGCTCATGGCTGACCATGCTGCCATGACCTGACATACGCGCAGACCAGGGGCGCTAGCGGGTGGCCTGCACCAACTCGTCGAGCGCGACGAGGAAGTCGTCGGCCATGTCCCACAGATCGGGCAACAGGTCAGGGCAGGAGATGAGGCCCACGTCGAGCATGCCGCTCAGCGACATCACGGTGATGTTCAGCCCCGAGCCGTGGAAGATCGGCCCGAGCGGATACATCGCCTTGACCTCGGCGCCCAGGAAGTACAGCGGGATCTGGGGTCCCGGGACGTTGGAGACGACGAGGTTGTGCACCGGCCGCGCGCCACTGAGGTTGCTTCTGGCGAAAACTCGCATCGCCACGCCGAACACCGCGGGAGCGGCGAACTGCGTCCAATCCTGCAACAGCGTCGCACCGATGGCCGAACTATGTTGCTTGGCAACTGAATTCGCCTCTGCGATGGCCTTCAGCCGCTCCGCTGGGTCCTGGATGTCGGTGCCCAGTTTGGAGAACATGCCCGAAACCTGGTTGCGGCCAGGGCGATCCGACTTGTCGTGCACCGACACCGGAACCATCGCGACCAGCGTGCTGTCGGGAAGTTCGTCGCGGTCGAGCAGGAAGCGCCGCAATACGCCCGCCACCAACGCCATCACCACGTCGTTGACCTTGACCCCGAAGTGGTTCTTGACGGTCTTGATGTCCTCGAGGTCGAGCTGGGCGAATGCGACGTTGCGCCGCCCGGAGACGTTGGCATTGAACGCCGTCTTGGGTGCGTTGAACGGCGCCGCCATGGACAGCCCGCTGCGGGCCCGCCTCACGGTGTCCACCACTGTGGAGACGGTCGACGGCAACAAGTTGATCAGCTTGAGCGGACGGGTGGCGAACTTGATCGCGCCGCTTACGGCGATCTCCAGATCGGACGCGTCACCCGCTCCGTCGACCGGATCCGGTGGCGGGGCATCGGGTTCGGTGGTGCACAGCTGCGACATCAGGTTGGCGCCCGTGACGCCGTCCACGCCCGCGTGGTGGACCTTCGTCAGCACGGCGAGCCGGCCGCCGTCGTGCGCGTCGGTGCCCGCAACGTTCTCGATGACCCACATCTCCCACAGCGGGCGACTGCGGTCCAACGTCAACGACGCGATGTGGCCACATATCTCGGCCAGCTCGACGCGGCCGCCCGGGGCGGGCAGACCGATGCGATGCAGGTGTCGATCGACGTCGAAGTCCCTGTCCTCCACCCATACCGGGTGGTCGAGGTTCAGCCGGTTGTCGGCGAGCTTCTCGCGGAACTCCGGCATTGCCTTGATGCGCAACGCGAGCGCGTCACGCAGCCGGCCGAAGGTGTAGCCGCCGGGAATGGTCGACGTGTCGACCTCGAGGATCGAGCACACGTGCAGCGGCTGCGCAGCGGTTTCGAGGTAGAGGAAGCTGGCGTCGAGTCCGCTGAGCCGTTGCATGGCGCCGATCGTAGGCACGCCAGGTTGCCAGGTGTGAGGAAATGCACTTCACCGGGAGTTCACTCATCGCGCCTGGAGTGACACACTGGACGTGTCAGACGACCCGGGGACCCGAATGGGCCTCGAGGACGACACGACCAGATGAGGGACAATGATGTCTGAACAGACGGTTTACGGCGCTGCCAGCGATTCGGCCGACGAGGCCAAGCCCCGCACGGGTGCCGAATCCTCCGCTCCGCGAGCTCCCCGGAGCAAAGTCCGGACTCACCACCTGCAGAAGTGGAAGGCCGAGGGCCACAAGTGGGCCATGTTGACGGCCTACGACTACTCCACCGCCCGCGTCTTCGACGACGCCGAGATCCCCGTGCTGCTGGTGGGCGATTCGGCGGCCAACGTGGTCTACGGCTACGACACCACGGTGCCGGTGACCATCGACGAACTCATTCCTCTTGTCCGCGGCGTGGTGCGCGGTGCGCCGCACGCCCTGGTGGTTGCCGACCTGCCGTTCGGTAGCTACGAGGCGGGGCCGCAGCAGGCGCTGGAGACCGCGACGCGGTTCATGAAGGAGACTGGCGCTGCCGCCGTGAAGCTCGAAGGCGGCGAACGCGTCGCCGACCAGATCGCGACGCTGACGCAGGCAGGCATCCCGGTGATCGCACACATCGGCTTCACCCCGCAGAGCGTCAACGGACTCGGCGGGTTTCGGGTGCAGGGCCGCGGTGACGCCGCCGAGCAGACCGTGCACGACGCGATCGCCGTCGCCGAGGCAGGCGCGGTCGCGGTCGTCCTCGAGATGGTGCCCGCCGAACTGGCCACGCAGATCACCGGCAAGCTGACCATTCCCACCGTCGGCATCGGTGCCGGACCCAACTGCGACGCGCAGGTGTTGGTCTGGCAGGACATGGCGGGCTTGACCTCGGGCAAGACGGCCAAGTTCGTCAAGCGCTTCGGTGCCGTCGGCGACGAATTGCGCCGCGCGGCAACGGAGTACGCCGGCGAGGTGGCCACCGGGGCCTTCCCCGCCGACGAGCACTCCTTCTAGCCGCTACCTCCGTCGTCCGGCTCAGCCGAAGGCCGGTGCCCGCTTGCCAAGGAACGCCGCGATGCCTTCCCGGCCGTCGGCGGACCGTGCGCAGTCGGCGATGTACCGGCCCTCGAGCTCCATCTGCTCCTCGATGCCGGTGCGGTACGTGCCCAGCAGCAGCCGCTTGACCGCCGAGTTCGACGTACGCGACGTGGACGCCATCTCCTTGGCGAGCGCTTCGGTCCTTGCGGCGAGGTCGGCGTCCGGCACCACCTCGGTCACCAGTCCCCAGTCCAGGGCCTCCGCGGCGGTCAACGTCCGGTTGGTGAGCATCAACTGCTGGGTGCGCCGAATGCCGATGAGCCGCGGCAGGTAGTACGACGAGCTCCCGTCGGGGCTGAGCCCGGCCTTGGTGTACGCCATGGTGAACTTGGCCGACTCGGCGGACAGCACGAGGTCGCCGGTCACGGCGAGGCTGAAGCCTGCCCCCGCCGCCGTGCCGTTGACCGCGGTGATCACCACTGCGTCCATGCGCGCGAACGTCGACAGCGCGCGGTGTAGGTCGTCGGCGATGCCCTTGACGAACGTGGCCGCGTCGGGAGCCGCGGCCATCGCCTTGAGGTCGCCGCCTGCACAGAAGAAGCGGCCCGCGCCGGTGATCGTGACGACCTTCGTCGCGGCGGTGTCGCACAGTGCGGCCGCGGCGGCGAGCTCGCGGGTCAGGGTGTCGTTCATTCCGTTCGCAGCGTCGGGCCGGTTGAGCACGATGCTGGTGACGGGTCCGGACTGAGCGAACGTCAGCGTCTCGAAATCGGTCATGGCGCAAACGGTATCGCAGGCCGAGTTACGTCATCACACCGATCTGTAAGGCCAGTCGCTTGGCAGTCGCTTCGCGCAGCGCGGCGAAGTCTCCGCGGAATCCCACTGTGCGCAGTGCCCCGTCGGCGATGACCCACGGTTGTTCGGGCGGGCAGACGCCGTCGTCGGACCTGCGGTTGATCACCGATTCGGCGAGCCGGAAGGGCAACTCCGCAGCGTCCCGTGGGCCGTCGCACTCGGCGACGACTGCGGTGGCGAGCAGTCGGTAGCGCTCGCGAAGTTCGGTGCGGTCGAGCCGGAACTGCTCGAAACGGTCGACCCGCAGTTCAGGCAGCAGGTACAGCGCGCCCAGGTTCCAGGTGCTGCGGCACAGCTGGGTGACGTCGGCGACGACGAGCGCATGCAGTCGCCCAGCTGCGGGGCCGCCCTCCGCGAGCAGCTCGGCGGCCAGCCGGAGCGGCTCGTCGACGGTGCCCGCCAGCAGCGCGTCGAGGATGTCGTCCTTGGTGGCGAAGTGGTGGTAGAGCGAGGCCTGGCGGACGCCGACGGCGTCGGCGATCCGGCGCGTCGACGTGTTGGCGTAGCCGTGCGTGGTGAAGAGCTCGGCGGCTGCGTCGAGGATCTCTTCACGGGCGGTCTTGCCCGGCCGCCGGGAGCGCTCCAGTCGCGGGCGTCCGCGACCATCGGTGTGCATGGCCACATTGTGACACCGGCCGCTCGCCGTGCACGATTACCTATCGTTTGATAGAAATAGATCAACGTACCGGTAACCAGCGCGACACCACACCGGAATGCCGGGCCCGAAAACTTTCAGATGACAGTTATGAGGAGACCAGACATGCCGAGCACCACCTCGACCGAAGGCGCGCGGTCCCACGCACGCGCTCAGGCGACCACTGCGCAACTACGCGTACCCGCGACTCCGGAGGGCGCCACCGGCGTCAGCTGGGCCGAGGTCGTCCCCGCGGGGTCGTACGCCACCAGGGTGCTCGGCCGCGGCACCCGACTGCGCCTGACCGACCCCGACGGTGGGGCGTGCGCGCACGTGCTGCTGTTCCGCGCCGACGCCTCGTGGGAGCGGCTCAACGTCGCCGACACCGTGAAGGTGCCGTGGCAGGCCTACCTCGGCGCCGGCCATCCGCTGCTGTCCGATCAGGGCCGGGTGCTCGCCACCGTGGTCGCCGACACGTCGGGCCACCACGACGCGCTGTGCGGCACGTCCCCCGCGGCGCGGGCGCAGATGTTGCTCGGAGTTCACAAGCACGGCATGGACATTCGCGACGTGGCCCCCTCCGTGTCGCTGTTCAAGGGCGTCCGCGTCGGCGACGACGGCGGACTCGCCTTCACCGGCGGAGCGGGCGCGGGCGCCACCGTGGACCTGCTGCTGCACCTCCCCCTGGTGGTCGTCGTGGTCAACGCCCCGCACCCGCTGGACCCCGACCCCGCCGTCACCGACCTCGACCTGGTGGCGTGGCAGGCCCCCGCCGAACTGACCACGCCGGTCAGCACCGATCCCGAGTACCTCCGCGCCCTGTTCAACACCGAAAGCACCTGGGCCGCAGCACGAGACAGTGAGGTTGTGAAATGACGGAGCTATCCGAGAAGCGGGCGAGCACCGTGGTGTCCGATCAGGTCGTAGCGGCCTGCGCCCCGTGGTCGGCCGTCGTCCGAGCCGGCCAGGAGTTGCAGATCATCGACCTGCAGGGCAACCAAGCCGTCGACACGCTCTTCTACGGCTTCGTCGACGGCCGCCCCGACCCGGCGATGCGCTACAGCGCTCAGGCCACGGTGGCCGCGCAGCGCAACATCTTCCTCACCACCGGCTCGGTGCTGCGGGCCGCCGACGGCACTGCGCTGATGACCATCGTCGCCGACGAGGTGGGCAACCACGACACCATCGCGGGCGCCTGCTCCAAGGAATCCAACACGTTGCGGTACGGACACCACACCGTGCACCAGCACGCGTGCGCGGAGAACTTCCTCGCCGAGGCCACCAAATGGGGAATGGGCAAGCGCGACATCGTCTCCAACGTCAACTTCTTCATGAACGTGCCGGTGGAGGCCGACGGCACGCTCGGCATCGTCGACGGACTGTCCGCGCCGGGCAAGTCGCTGACACTGCGGGCCGGGGCCGACACCTTGGTCCTGGTGTCGAACTGCCCGCAGATCAACAACCCTTGCAACGGGTTCGACCCCACGCCGGTGCGGATGGTGATCACGGCGCGATGAGCGCTTGCGCGAAGAGCCGAGGACCACGATGAGCGCTTGCGCGAAGAGTCAGAGGAAAGAGAGCATGAGCATCATCGAGGTGGTACGGCCCGGAATGCTGACCACCGTCCAGGACTGGCCCGGACGAGTCGGCTTCTGGCACATCGGAGTCCCGCCGTCCGGTCCGATGGACGACCTCAGCTTCCGCATCGGCAACCGCGTGCTGGGAAACCCCGAGGGCGCTGCGGGGCTCGAATGCACCAGGGGCGGACCGGGTCTGCGCTTCCCCGCCGGGGCACGGGTGTGCGTGACGGGCGCTCCGGTCGACGTGACGGTCGACGGCGTCGCCGCTCCGCAGTGGCAGTCGGTCAACGTACCGGCCGGGGGCATACTCGAGGTCGGCGCGCTCACCGGACCGGGCATGCGGTGTTACGTCCTGGTGGCCGGTGGACTCGTCGAACCCGAATATCTTTGCAGCACTGCGACATTCACGCTCGGTGGGTTCGGTGGCCACGCCGGCCGTCCGCTGCGCGAGGGCGACACGTTGACTGTCGGCGACGATCCCGGGCCGCACGAACTGTGGCCCGACCGGGCCGCCAGGGCGGCGATCGACGAGCAACCCAGCATCGGGCACCGCTGGGAGATCGCCGTCACCGAGGGTCCGCACGGTGCTCCCGAGTTCTTCACCCGCGAAGACGTCGACACGATCATCGGCACCGACTATGTCGTCCACTTCAACTCCGATCGCACCGGGGTGCGCTTGGCCGGCCCGAAGCCGCAGTGGGCCCGCACCGACGGCGGTGAGGCCGGACTGCATCCGTCCAACATCCACGACAACGCCTACTGCGTTGGCGCGCTTGACTTCACGGGCGACACTCCGATCCTGCTCGGCCCCGACGGGCCAAGCCTCGGCGGCTTCGTCTGCCCGGTCACCGTCGTCGGCGGCGACCGTTGGAAGCTCGGGCAACTGGCGCCGGGCGACGCCGTCAGGTTCGTGCCGGTGCGCGCCGACCGGGCCCCGTCGTTGCGCACCATCGACGTCGACAGGCGAGCGTCGTTCCCGTCCGTCATCTCGACGTCGGGCGATGGAGACGACGGCGTACTCACGACCTTCGCCGCCGCGGACGGCACCTCGGTGACACTGCGCCGAGCCGGCGACGGTGGCGTACTCGTCGAGTACGGGCCGATGATGCTCGACCTCGCGATGCGGGCGCGCGTCCACGTGCTGCATCAGTACCTGGTCGCCGCCGACGTGCCGGGACTCATCGAACTCACGCCCGGCGTGCGCTCGTTGCAGGTCCAGTTCGACCCCGGCGTGCTGCCCATGTCCGAAGTCGTCGACCTGATCGCGCGGGTCGACGGGGAATTGCCCGCCTCCGGTGACCTCGTCGTGCCGAGCCGTACCGTCCGGCTGCCGCTGTCCTGGGATGATCCAGCCACCCACGAGGCGATCCAGCGCTACGTGCACGGCGTACGGTCCGACGCGCCGTGGTGCCCCGACAACATCGAGTTCATCCGGCGCATCAACGGCCTCGACGACGTCGGCCAGGTGCATGACATCGTGTTCGACGCGCAGTACCTGGTGCTGGGCCTCGGCGACGTGTACCTCGGGGCGCCGGTCGCCACTCCCCTGGATCCGCGGCACCGATTGGTGACGACGAAGTACAACCCGGCACGTACGTGGACACCGGAGAACGCGGTCGGCATCGGCGGCGCCTACATGTGCATCTACGGCATGGAGGGTCCCGGCGGCTACCAGTTCGTCGGCCGAACCACGCAGGTGTGGAATCACTGCCACCCCCGCGGCGGACGTTCGTTCGAACCCGAAACCCCTTGGTTGCTTCGGTATTTCGACCGGATCAGCTTCTATCCGGTCAGCGCCGAGGAGCTGCTGCACCTTCGGGCCGAAATGGCCGCCGGTCGCGGTGACGTCGAAATCGTGGCAGGCGAGTTCTCGCTGGCCGGCTACCGCGACTTCCTTACGGCCCACGACGAGAGCATCGGCGGGTTCCGCGAACGGCAGAGCACCGCGTTCACGGCCGAACGGCGGGCCTGGGATCTGGCCGGCGAGTTCCGACGCGCGAGCTGAATCAAGCGCCGCCAAGATCGGTTTGTTCATCTGGATGTGGCAACCTGTTCACGAATTTCGGACCACTGTGAACCACCGACTGAAGGTGAAGATGGCATCTGAGAAGCGCAAACCGTCGCGTCACACGGAGGTCGAACGCAAGTTCGCTGTGGTCGAGACCACCGTGTCGCCGTCGTTCGAGGGCCTTTCGGTGGTCGCCCGCATCGAGCGCTTGCCCGTGCAACGCCTCGACGCCGTCTACTTCGACACCGCCGACCACCAGTTGGCCGCTCACCGTGTCACGTTGCGCCGCCGCACCGGCGGGCCGGATGCCGGCTGGCACCTGAAGCTGCCGTCCGGCCCCGACGCGCGGACCGAGGTGCGCTTGCCGCTCGGCGACGGGGACGTCGACTTGGTGCCCGCCGAGCTCAGGGACGTGGTGCTGGCGATCGTCCGCGACAAGACGCTGCAGCCGGTGGCGCGGATCGAGACCACCCGCACCGTCGACGTGCTGTACGGGGTGTCGGGGTCCGCGCTTGCGGAGTTCTGCGACGACCAGGTGACCGCGTCTACGGGCTCCGACGACGAACGACAGGTCTGGCGGGAGTGGGAGCTCGAGCTCGTCGAGGGTGCCGAGCCCGATGCGGGCGCGGACCTGCTGGACCGTTTGGCCAATCGGCTGTTCGATGCGGGTGCCGAGCCCGCGGGACAGGGGTCGAAGTTGGCTCGTGTGCTGTCTACGGCGCGTGGCGACTCGGCCGATGAACCCGCCAAGGAACCAACCGACCCCGTGCACCGCGCCATCGCGGAGCAGGTCGACGAACTCCTGGTGTGGGATCGCGCCGTGCGGTCCGACACGTGGGATTCGGTCCATCAGATGCGGGTCGTGACGCGCAAGATTCGCAGTCTGCTGCGTGCGTCCGAGGAGTCGTTCGGCATCACCGACGATGCCTGGGTGCTCGAGGAACTGCGGCTGCTGGCCGGGATTCTCGGGGTGGCGCGGGACGCCGAGGTGCTCGCCGAGCGCTATGAGCACGCCCTCGACGAGTTGCCCGACGAGCTCGTACGCGGCCCGGTTCGGGAGCGACTGGTCGACGGTGCGAAGAACCGCTACCAAGCCGGGTTGCGACGGTCGCTCGCGGCGATGCGCTCCGAACGCTACTTCCGGTTGCTCGACGCGCTCGAGGCGTTGGTCGCCACGGAGCCCGTCCCGCCTGCGTCGGGCCAGGAGGCCACGCCCGTTACCGTCGACGCGGCGTTCAAGAAGGTGCGCAAGGCCACGAAGACGGCCCGTGCGGCCGCCGCAGACGACGAGGTGTCCGCTCAGGAGAGCGACGAGGCGCTGCACAAGATCCGCAAGCGCGCCAAGCAGCTTCGCTACACCGCTGCGGCCCTGGGCGTCGAGAAGGTGGCCGAGCGTGCCAAGGCGATCCAGTCGCTGCTCGGCGACCACCAGGACAGCGTGGTGAGCCGCACGCATCTGTCGCAGGAGGCCACGGTCGCGCACCGGGCGGGCGAGGACACGTTCACCTATGGCGTGTTGTTCGAGCAGGAGGCGGACCTGGCCCGACGGTCGGAGGAGCAGCTCGACGCCGCCCTCAAGCAGCTGAAGAAGGCGGTCCGCGACGGCCAGTAGCGGGCGGACGAGTTGGCCTCTAAGCCGGATTCTGTTCCCCGCCACCATGACTGGCGGCGAAGCGGCGACCATCCATCTGGACACACCGTCGCCGGGTGCCTCGAGCGGCCTACCCGCAGGCTCGGGCGAGCAGCCCTCGAACGCCTGCGCGGCCGCAACCAGGTTGCGGCCTTCTTGGCCTTGCTTCGGGTGGGGTTTGCCTAGCCACTCCGGTCACCCGGAATGCTGGTGCGCTCTTACCGCACCGTTTCACCCTTACCAACCCCCAAGCCCGAAGGCCCAGTGGTGGCGGTCTGTTCTCTGTGGCACTGTCCCGCGAGTCACCTCGGATTGCCGTTAGCAATCACCCTGCTCTGTGAAGTCCGGACTTTCCTCGAACACCGGGAGATCCCGATGCCCGCGGCCGCCCGGCCAACTCGTCCGCGGTGATCACCGTACTCTGATGGCCATGGCTCAGGTGCCACCGGCACGGTATTTGCTCCGGGCGAAGGACCTGGTCGACGCCCGATATGCCGAACCGATCACGGTCGACGACCTGGCCGCGGCGGCCGGATTGTCCCGCGCCCACTTCTCCCGCATGTTCACCCGCACCTTCGGCGAGTCGCCGCGCGCGTACCTCCAGACCCGACGTCTGGAACGGGCGGCGTCGCTGCTGCGCTACACCGACCGCTCGGTCGCGGACATCTGCGTAATGGTCGGACTGCAGAGCGTCGGTTCGTTCACGACGAGTTTCGCCCGGGTGTACGGCAAGCCGCCCGCGGCCTACCGGGCCAGCATGCCGCCCGCCGCGTCGCGCGCCAGGGTGCCGAGTTGCATCCTTCAGCGCGATACCCGACCGCTCCCTGATTCCCGGGTCGCTGCGCTCCTGCCCGCCGGACCCGACAGCCGCGTGAAGACAGCACACGGGGAGAAGACGCGCCGCGTCGGCCGACCGTAGCGTCAAGCCCGTGATGAGAATTGGAAGCACCCACCTGTGGGTTCATGATCAAGAAGTCGCGCTGAAGTTCTGGACCGAACAGGTCGGCATGGAGGTGCGCGAGGACGTGTCGTTCCCCGAGGAGATGGGCGCCTTCCGGTGGCTCACCGTCGGGCCGCCCGGACAGGACGACGTCAGCATCGTGTTGATGGCGGTGCCCGGGGAACCTGTGATGGACGAGGACACGCGCAAGCAGGTACTCGACCTCACCGCAAAGGGATTCGCCGGCACGGTGTTCCTGGTCACCGACGACGTCCAGGCCCGCTACGAGGAACTCACCGCCAGAGGCGTCGAGTACAACGAGCCCCCCAATCAGATGCCCTACGGCATCGACTCCGGCTTTCGGGACCCGTCGGGCAACAGCGTCCGATTGACCCAGCTCAACCCATAGCAGGGTGGTGGGCGCCACTGATTAGAAGTGACGACGTGGCTGCTACTCGCATGGGCCCGCCCGTCTCGGCCGAATTATTCGAGTAGTGCGCTACCTAATCCTTCGACGCGCATCGGCATCAAACTTCACTTTGGAGCTAGCGACCGTAGCCGGGAGTCGTTCTCGAAAGAGGAGGCCGAGATGAAATACCGCAGCGCCAGGCCCGCTGACGCTCCGATTTGCCCCTTGGGAAGTACGGGGCGCCCGGTCAGGGGGAGCGATGGCGTGCGCGATCGAGCTTGAGGTTGGTCACGGTTCAAATCCGGGTGAGTTCGTTACCCGGGTCGTGGATGCGCCCGCCGGTGGCGAACCGTCGGCTGTCTTCCAGCTGGACATCGACGGGCTGCTGCTTGAGCGCGATGCGTTGGAGAACACCGTGCTGGCCTCCGGTGCGTCGGCGCGACGGATCGTTCCCGCGCATGAGCAGCAGCTGCGACGTCGCCACTGACTTTTGGGAACCGCCACCGGCACCCCCACCACCGGTCGCACCGCCGCCACCGCCGCCGCAGGCAGAAGCCCCCGCGCCGGCACCGCGCTCGGCACCGCGCCAAGAGTATGTACCGCCGCCCCCTCCGCCTCCTCCGCCACCGCAACTGGTGATGAGGCTTGACAACCCGATAACTACGGCCTTCGTGTCGATTGCCAATAATCCCAACAATGGCCCGGTGGGTTGCACGATGAACACCGTCCCGACGGGCGGTACCGCAGCCATGGTCAACTTCGGCGTCCCGGACAACCACTTCACCGTGGCCGGCTCGGAGGAGGCGAGGATCCCCGCCGGCTCCAGCATCGGACCGGCGACCGGCTCGTCCTTCCACCTGACCGTGAACTGCGACAACGGTCTGTCCACCAGCCTGGACACGGTGTACTGAAACTGGTCGTCGAAGCCCGATTCCCGACCACCAACGCCGGGATGAGGACGAGGTCTGCCGCGCGGCGTGATAATCCGCCGGGACTCAAGTCCTGCGGCGCATCACCATCAGATTGTCCCGCCAGGTGAATGGCTCGCCATCGGGGCCGGTGCCGTCCCTTTCGATGACGTCGACGCGTACCCGGTCCCACTCCGCCACAGGAAGATCCAACTCGGCGAGCACTTCCTCGGGGCTGGGGAACGGATGGTCGTGCGGCACCTTCTTCGAGAACGGCGGCGGGGCGGCGTGGTCGACGACGACCAGCAGCCCACCCGGTGCGACGGCGGCCGCGGCCCTGCGCAGGATGGCCGGACGCTCGAGTCGGACGGTGGAGTGCAGGAACTGCGCAGACGCGAGGTCGAACGTTCCGTCCGGGAAAGCTGTCGGAGAGGTCGTGCCGCTGAAAGTCGATGCGGTCCAACACCCCACGGGCCTCCGCCTCGCCAGCGGCGCGGACCAACGCGGTCTCGGACACGTCGACCGCCACCACATTCCAGCCGCGCTCCGCCAACCACACCGCGTCTCCGCCTTCACCGCAACCGAGGTCCAGCGCGCGGCCAACGGGTAACTCCCCCACCACAGCGGCGAGTTGGACGTTGACGCGGCCGCTCCAGATGCGCTCGCGTTCTCCGTAGTGCTCTTCCCAATACGTCTTCGCTTCGGGGTTGGGCTCAGACATTCACGTGCTCCTTCTGATCGGGCCACGGTGGCGCGGCCAGTCCGACGTGTTCTCCGAGGGCGTGCTGCATGATCGATGCCGTGCACTCAGAGCTCAGGTCTCGAGCTTGCCGCGGCGTGGTGGATCTGCCAACCTGGTTTGCCATGCAGGCAAAGACCGAGAAAACGGACGACGTCGACCTCCGCGTGCGGCGCCGGCTACGAGAATTGCGCACCCAGCGCGGATTGACTCTCGACGAGGTCGCCACCCGCGCCGACATCGACGTGTCGACGCTGAGCCGGCTCGAATCAGGCAAACGGCGACTGGCACTCGACCACCTGCCCAGGCTCGCGTCGGCGCTCTCGGTCAGCACCGACGAACTGCTGCGCGCGCCCGAGGCCGACGATCCGCGCGTTCGCGGCAGCGCGCACACCGCCGACGGAATCACCTTCTGGCCGTTGACACGCGGCGGTCCCGCGGGCGGCATGCACGCGTTCAAGATTCGCGTGAGCGCCCGCCGCCGCACGCCGCCCGACGAGCTTGCGGTGCACGACGGCCAGGAATGGCTCTACGTGCTCTCGGGTCGACTCCGGCTGATATTGGGCGAGCGCGACTTCGTCATCAAACCCGGTGAGGCGGTGGAGTTCTCGACGTGGACGCCGCACTGGTTCGGCGTCGTCGACGGACCCGTCGAGGCGATCGCGATCTTCGGGCCGCACGGCGAGCGGCTGCACGTCCGGATCTGACTACAGATACGCCGTCTGGTTCACCAACCGCACCGAAGACGCACCGTCGGGGTAGAACTCGGCGATGGACAGCGACGCGAGGTCGAGATGCAGGCGGTACAGGATGCTCTCGCCCGCATCCAAAGCCAGCCGCAGCACCGTCTTGATCGGCGTCACGTGGGACACCACCAGCACGCTCGCACCGCCGTACTCGGCGATGATCCGGTTGCGCGCGCGGCGCACCCGCTGTGCCACGGTGTCGAAGCTCTCGCCGTCGGGCGGAGCCAGGCTGGTGTCGCGCAGCCACCGGGTGTGGAGCTCCGGATCGCGTTCTGCGGCTTCGGCGAACGTCAGCCCTTCCCACGCCCCGAAGTCGGTCTCGATGAGGTCCGCGTCGATGGTGACGTCGAGGCCCAGCCCCTTGGCCGCGGCCGTCGCGGTGTCATGGGCGCGCTGCAACGGTGAGCTGACAACCGCCGCGATGCCGCCCCGCTCGGCCAGATATCGAGCGGCGGCGTCGGCCTGACTCCGGCCCAATTCCGTCAGCGGGGGGTTGCCCCGGCCCGAGTACCTGCGCTGCACCGACAACTCCGTCTGGCCGTGACGCAGCAGCAGCATCCGGGTCGGCGCTCCGCGCGCTCCCGTCCACCCTGCCGGGGAGTTCGACGTAACAACGGATTTCGGCTCCTCGGCGGACTTCTCGGCCTCTTGCGCGGCTGCGGCGTCCATGGCCTCGTTGGCCAGCCGGTCGGCGTGTGAGTTCCGCTCGCGCGGTATCCACGCAAAGCTGATGCGGTCGAACTCACCGGCCAACTCCCTGGCCCGCTGGTGAAGCGGAATCATGTCGGGATGCTTGACGCGCCACCGCCCCACCATCTGTTCGACCACCAGCTTGGAGTCCATCGATACCTCCACCTCGGAGGCGCCGATGTCGGCGGCCGCCTCGAGGCCTGCGATGAGGCCACGATATTCGGCGACGTTGTTCGTCGCGATACCGATGGCCTGCTTGCGCTCGGACAGCACCTGCTCGCGGTCGGTGGACCACACCACCGCGCCGTAGCCCGCGGGCCCCGGGTTGCCGCGCGAGCCGCCATCGGCCTCGACGACGACCTTCATAGCCCGGATTCCTTGGTCCGCAACAGGATTGCCCCGCACTCGGGACAACGCAGCACCTCGTCCTCAGGGGCGGCGGCGATCCGCGCCAGCTCGCCCTTGTCGATCTCGATGCGGCACGCACCGCACCGGCGCGCCTGCAACAGCCCCGCCCCCGGGCCACCCCGGGCACGCTGCCGTTCGTACATCGCCAGAAGGTCGGGGTCGAGCGACGAGACCAGCTGATCGCGCCGCGACACACCTCGGTGCTTCGCCTGGTCGAGCTCGACGAGCGCCCCGTCGCGGGTGGCCTGCACGTTGGACAGCTCGCTCTGGAGCTCGTCGATGTGGCTCAGCTGCGAAGCCTGCTCATTCTGCATCTGCTCGCGACGCTCCATGATCTCCAGCAGAGAGTCCTCGAGGCTGGCTTGGCGGCGCTCCAACGTCTCCAACTCGTGCTGCAGTTCCACGAGTTGCTTGGGGTCGGTGTTGCCCCCGGCCAGCAGTGAGCGGTCGCGGTCCTCCCGCTGACGCACCGCGTCGACCTCGCTCTCGAACTTGTTCACCTGGCCGTCGAGGTCCTCGAGCGCGATGCTCAGCACGGCCAACCGGTCGTTGGCCTCACGGTGTTCGGCCTGCACGGCCTCGAATCGCTCCTGCTCGGCCAGGTGTGTGGCGCGGTGCGCCAAGCGGCCGAGTTCGGCGTCCACCGACGCGAGTTCGAGTAGCGAGAGTTGTTGAACCACTTCAGCCTTCATACGTCTCTTCCGATGTTCCAAGGGTCAGTGCGCACCGCACTGACGTGTACCGGCAACGAGTCGCCGAAGTGTCGAGCCAACACGTGCGCGGCTTGTCCGCACCACGGTTGCTCGCTGGCCCAATGCGCGACGTCGACCAGCGCGACGTCTGCGCTGCGCCGGAACTCGTCGGCCGGGTGATGACGCAGATCGGCGGTGACGTACGCCTGCACGTCCGCTGCCGACACGGCATCGAGCAGCGAGTCCCCCGCTCCCCCACACACTGCCACTCGCGACACCGTGGCGTCGGGGTCGCCTGCTGCCCGCACGCCCCACGACGTCGTCGGCAGTCCGCGGGTCACCCGGGAGACGAACGCCGACAACGCTTCCGGAGCCGGAAGTGAGCAGATCCGCCCGATGCCGACGCCTGCGGGTATCGGCGCCAACGTGAAGACGTCGAAGGCGGGTTCCTCGTAGGGATGCGCGGCCCGCATCGCCGCGAGCACCGCCGCCCTTCGGCCGGCGGGCGCGATGACCTCGACGCGCTGCTCCGGCACCCGTTCGATGGCTCCGACGCTGCCGACGGCCGGAGCGGCGCCCTCGTGCGGGAGGAACTGCCCGCTGCCCGCGACCGTCCAGCTGCAGTGCGAGTAGTCGCCGATGTGCCCGGCGCCCGCCTCGAACAGTGCGTCGCGCACGACGTCGGCCTGCTCGTCGGGCACGAACACCACCCACTTGTCCAGATTCGATCCACTGGGTACCGGCGACAGCACGTCCTCGACGACCAGCCCGAGCGCGTCGGCCAGTGCATCGGAAACGCCTGGCGACGCCGAATCGGCGTTGGTGTGGGCGGTGAAGAGCGCACTGCCGCCACGGATCAGCCGATGCAACAGTGCCCCCTTGGCGGTACCCGCCGAGACGGTGTCGACACCACGCAGCAGCAGCGGATGGTGGGCCAGCAGCAATCCCCCGTCGGGCACCTCGGCGACGACGGCGGCGGTAGCGTCGACGGCGACGGTGACCGACGTGACGGGCTCGTTCGGGTCGCCGCACACCAGGCCGACGGAGTCCCAGTCGGCGGCGAGGTGAGGCGGATAGGCGCCCTCGAGTACGTCGATCACGTCGGCCAACCGGGCGCTCACCGAATCACCGCCGTGATCGCGTCGACCAGGGTCGGCCATTCCGGCCGCACCGCCACCCGCAGGTACTGCCCGTCCAACCCGACGAACGTGTCGCACCGTCGAACCGCAATGCCCTTGGCCTCCAGATGTTTCCGCACCAGCTCGGCGTCGGGCACGGTGAACAGCACGTACGGCGCGCAACCGTCGACCACCTCGGCGCCCGCCGCGGTGAGCCCGGCCACCAACTCCGTACGCAGCGCCGCGAGCTCGTGCGCCCCCGCAGCGGCCTGCTCGACTGCCTCGGGCGAGCAGCAGGCGGCGATCGCCTCCAGCTGCAGCGTGCCCACCGGCCAGTGCGGCCGGGCCGACGTCAGCCGGGCCAACACTTCTGGTGCGCCCAACGCGTACCCGGCCCTCAGCCCGGCCAGCGACCACGTCTTGGTGAGGCTGCGCAGGACGACGACGTCGGGCAGCGCCTGATCCGTCAGCGTCTCGCCTTCGCCGGCGATGGCATCAGCGAACGCCTCGTCGACGACGACGATCCGGCCCGGTCGGCGCAGCGCGAGCACCTCGTCGCGGCCGTGCAGGACCGACGTCGGGTTCGTCGGGTTGCCCACCACGACCAGGTCGGCGTCCTCGGGCACGACGGCGTCGTGCAGCCGGAAGGGTGGGTCGAGTACGACGTGATGAATCGGGATGCCCGCCTCGGCGAGTGCCACCTCGGGCTCGGTGAACGACGGCGCGAGGAGCGCGGCCAGCCGGGGCCGCAGCTGCGGCAGCATCGCGAACCCCTCGGCACCGCCCGCGAGCAGCGCGACCTCGTCGGGGGCGCGGCCATGCCGGCTCGCGGCGGCCTCGGTGGCGCGCTCGACGTCCGCGGCGCTCGGGTAGTGACCGAGGTCGCTCAGTCGGGCGGCGAGCCGGTCGATGAGCCATGTCGGCGGACGTTCTGAACGCACGTTGACGGCGAAGTCCAGCGTGCCGGGCGCGGCGGCTTGGTCGCCGTGATAGCGCGCACCCGCCCGCCGCTTGTGACTTGCCACGACATGACAGTAGACAATGGACCCGTGAGCCCGGAGCTAGTCATCTTCGACCTGGACGGCACGCTGACCGATTCCGCCGACGGAATCGTCTCCAGCTTCCGTCATGCCCTGGGCGAGATCGGCGCCGACGTGCCCGACGGAGACCTCGCGCGCCGGGTAGTCGGACCGCCCATGCACGACACGTTGAGCACGATGGGCCTCGGTGAGCGGGCCGAGGAGGCCATTGCCGCCTACCGTGCCGACTACGTCAGCCGCGGCTGGGTGATGAACAGCGTCTTCGATGGGATTCCGGACCTGTTGGCCGACCTGCGGGCCGCGGGTATTCGGCTGGCGGTGGCCACGTCGAAGGCCGAACCCACCGCGCGTCGGATCATCGAGCACTTCGGGCTCGACGAGCACTTCGAGGTGGTCGCCGGGGCCAGCCTCGACGGCGTGCGAGCGTCGAAGGCCGACGTGATGGCCCACGCGCTGGCCCAGTTGGAGCCGCTACCCGAGCGGGTGCTGATGATCGGCGACCGCTCTCACGACGTCGAGGGTGCCTCCGCGCACGGCATCGACACGGTCGTCGTGCAGTGGGGTTACGGGGCGGACGATTTCGGCGACGGCGACGGGACGCCCGCCCTGGCCCACGTGGCGACGATCGCGGAGCTGCGGGAGGTGCTCGGTGTCTGACCGGCGGGCAGGAGCGAAGCGACCCGGGGAATCCGAGCCGGCGGGCAGGAGCGAAGCGACCCGGGGAATCCGAGCGGCGGGCAGGAGCGAAGCGACCCGCTCCTCTCCACGTGACGTTCATCTGCTCGGGCAACATCTGCCGCTCACCGATGGCGGAGAAGATGTTCGCCCACGAACTCGACGAACGCGGACTCAGCGGCGCGGTGCGCGTGACCAGCGCAGGCACCGGCGGGTGGCATGCCGGCGATCCCGCCGATCACCGCGCCAGCCAGGTGCTGAACGGCCACGGCTATCCGACCCGTCACCGCGCGGCGCAGGTCGACACCGACCACCTGGCCGCCGACCTCATCATCGCGATGGGCCGCAATCACGTCCGGATGCTGCGTGACCTGGGGGCGCCCCCCGAGCGGGTCCGGATGCTGCGCTCGTTCGACCCTCGCTCGGGTGCGCACGCACTCGACGTCGAAGACCCGTACTACGGGACCACCGACGACTTCGAGGAGGTCTTCACCGTCATCGCGGCGTCGCTGCCCGGACTGCACGGCTGGGTCGACGACCAGCTCGCCGACCGGGGGGTCGCGAGCTGATGCGCACCGACTCCCCGGGTCGCTTCACGCCTGCGCTCGGCCGTCTCGCGTTCCTGCTCAAGCCACAGTGGCTTGCGCTGTACGTCGTCGTCATCGCGTTCGCCTACCTGTGCTTCACGGTGTTGGCGCCGTGGCAGCTCGGCAAGAACTCCAAGACCAGCCGGGAGAACACCCAGATCTCCAACTCGCTGTCCGCCGAACCGGTACCGGTGACGACGTTTCTGCCGCAACAGGATTCGTCGGCGCCCGAGGCCCAGTGGCGACGGGTGACGGCCACCGGCCGGTACCACGACGAGGCGCAGGTACTCGCCCGTCTCCGGGTGGTCGACGGGGCACCCGCATACGAGGTGCTGGTGCCGTTCGCCGTCGACGGCGGGCCGACGGTGCTGGTCGACCGCGGCTACGTGAAACCCACCCAGGGCACGGCGGTGCCTGCGTTCGACCCACCTCCCACGGGAACCGTCACGATCACCGCACGGCTGCGCGATCCCGAAGCACTGCCCGTCGGCAAGGACCCCATGCACGAGGACGGCGTGCAGCAGGTCTACGCGATCAACACGGCGCAGATCTCCAAGGTGACCGGCGTCCCGCTCGCCGGCTCCTATCTGCAGCTCGTCGCGGACCAGCCGGGCGGGCTCGGGGTGATCGGCCTGCCGCACCTCGACGCGGGCCCGTTCCTGTCCTACGGGATTCAGTGGATCGCGTTCGGCATCATCGCCCCGATCGGAGTCGGCTACTTCGTCGTGGCCGAGGTCCGGGCGCGCCGCCGCGAGAAGGCCCACTCCGATGACCTCGCGGCGTCGACGGCCCCGCTCACCAACGAGGACCGGATCGCCGACCGGTACGGCAAGCGGCGCTGACCGCCACGGCGACGGCCGCGGCCAACGCCTGTACCGCCTGCGACAACGCCACCGACCGGCTCAGGTCGCCGAGTTCGGGGGCCCGCCCGTCACCGAGCGTCGGCCGCAGTTCGGTGCGGTGCGCGTACCGGGTGGGTCCGCCCAACCGCACGTCCAACGCCCCGGCGAACGCCGCCTCCGCGACACCTGCGTTGGGACTCGGATGCTTGGCGGCGTCGCGTCGCCAGGCCGTCACCGCCGACCGTGGCGAGCCACCGACCACGGGGGCGCACACGGCCACCAGCAACCCGGTGAGCCGAGCGGGCACGTAGTTGGCCACGTCGTCGAATCTTGCTGCGGCCCAGCCGAACCGCTCGTAGCGCGGCGAGTGGTGACCGATCATCGCGTCGAGCGTGTTGGCGCCCCGGTAGACCAGTAACCCCGGAACTCCGCCGAGGGCACCCCACCACAGTGGGGCCACGTGTGCGTCGGACGTGTTCTCGGCGACCGACTCCAGCGCCGCCCGGGTCAGCCCGGCGGCGTCCAGCGCGGCGGGGTCGCGGCCGCACAACGAGGGCAACAACCCTCGGGCCCCGGCGATGTCGTCGTCGTCGAGGAAGCGGGCCATGTGGGCGCCCGTGCGCACCAACGAGGTTCCGCCCAAGGCGACGAACGTCGCGGCCGCGGTGACCGCTACGGTTCCCACGGCGCCTCGCCGGGCGGCCATGCGCTCGAGGCCGAACCCGAGTACCGCCAGGGCTACGAGCAGGACCGCGGTATGGCCCACGCCCGCGGCCCGGGCATCGGCGTAGGTCACCCGCTCCAGGACCGTCGCGCCGCGTCCGAAGATCGCGACGGGGTGTCCGCGCCGCGGGTCGCCCAGTGCCCGGTCGGCCAGCCAGCCCAACGCGAGGCCGGCCGCCCGGCCTCGAGTCGTCGCCCCAAACACTCCGGCAGCGTCTCACAAGATGGTGTACTCACCTCCATGAGGCTGGGCCCACCACGGCGACCGACGCGTGTCGTCGACCTGCTCAATCCAGCGGCGGCGCTGTTGCCCGCGGCCAACGTCATCATGCAGCTGGCCTCGCCCGGCGTCGGCTACGGGGTGCTCGAGAGCCCGGTGGACAGCGGCAACGTGTACGAACACCCGTTCAAGCGGGCCCGCACCACCGGTACGTACCTCGCGGCCGCCACCATGGGCACCGACGCCGATCGCGCACTGATTCGCGCCGAGGTCGACAAGGTGCACGCCTTGGTTCGGTCGAAGGCCTCAAGCCCGATGTCCTACAACGCATTTGATCCGAAGCTGCAGCTCTGGGTGGCCGCGTGTCTGTACCGGTACTACGTCGACATGCATGAGTTCCTGTACGGCCCGCTCGACGAGGCGGCCGCCGAGGCCGTGTACCAGGACGCCAGAACGCTCGGCACGACGCTTCAGGTGCGCAACGGGCTGTGGCCGCCCGATCGGGCAGCGTTCGACGAGTATTGGAAGCGGTCACTCGATCAACTGCGGATCGACCCGCCCGTGCGCAAGCACCTGCACGGCGTCGCGGCGATGGCCTTCCTGCCGCTCCCGCTGCGCCTGTTGGCCGGCCGCTTCAATCTGTTCGCGACCACGGGATTTCTGCCCGTCGAGTTTCGCGAGCTCATGCAACTGCGCTGGACGGACGGCCAGCAGCGCCGTTTCAACGCGCTGTTGTCCGGGCTGCGGCTCGCGGATCGCGTGATCCCACACGAGGTCTGGCTGTTCGGATACCAGCTCTACTTGTGGGACATGAGATCTCGCGCACGCCGGGGCAGGCGGGTCGTCTGATCCGCCTGCCGCGGCCTCGACTCATTCGGTGCACATCGAGCAAACCCCTTAGCCCGGCTACCCGGATTACCTCAAAACAAGTTCGGCGAACGTCCGTTGACATCTTGAATTCGCAAGTACCGCGGCCGATCTGGTGAACCAGGAGCAGATGGTGTAGGTAATGAGGGGGTGTGTCGATCAACCAGTCAGCGAGGACTCCATGACCACATTTCCGGCCCTCAACCACGTCGCCGTCACCGTGCGCGACATCGCCGTCAGCGGCCCCTGGTACCAAGACCTCGTCGGCGCCGAACCGCTACTCGATGAACACACCGACGCGGGCTTCCGCCATCTCGTGTGGCTGCTCCCCAACGGCACGTTGTTCGGCATCCACCAGCACGACCGCGCCGCCGACGATCAACCGTTCACCGAGTTCAACGTCGGACTCGACCACGTCGGCTTCGGTTGCGCAGACCGCGCCGAACTACAGACCTGGCAGCGCCGACTGGAGGAACTCGGCGTCGCCCACGGCGGCATCGTCGACGCTCACTACGGATCCGGACTCAGTTTCCGGGACCCCGACGGGGTAACGCTCGAGTTCTTCGCGCCCCCGCCGCAGTGACCGCCCCGCGCGGGCGGCCGCACACGGCAACACAAGTGGGCGCGGAGGGTCTTCTGGCTCACTGGGGGAGGACTTGCGCCAAGGCTCTAATTGCCGCGATCAGATCTATGCCGATCTATGCCGACCGACAGCACAATGCCGGAATTGGCACGCGCGCATGCGGCGATTAAGTGACGGATTTCGGGCGAGCGTTCGGCGCCCTTCCCGTTGCCGCGAAGGCGGGCTCGAACCCACAATCGACGGATTTTAAGTCTCAATCACTGCGTTTCTCGTTATGCCACAACAGATGTGGATGGTCACCTACAAGCGCAAGGTTCCCAGCGTGTCGCAGCACAATCCCGGCGGTTTCGCACTACTTACTTGTGACACCGACGTGACATCGAGAATCGACCATCTACCGCTAGCAATGACGCTCGACGCGCACGCCTCGCACTCGCTGGCCAACCGCGGGGACGACAACCCCTAGCGGTATCCGCGGAGGCAAATTCGCCGTTGATGTGGGTCGATCTGTCGTGACCGAGGTCTGTGGGCTTCGCTCCAGGATGACGATGGTCTTGCCGTTCGGCCGCCGAGACGGACTCAAGCGGGTCGCTTCATGACGAGTGTCGCCACAAGCACCGGCCTTACGGAGTCGGCAAGTTCGGGCAGAGGTGGGAGTTGTAGTCGATGTCTGGTGAGACCCAGTCGCGCCACTGCTGACTGCTCATGTTGGCGGTCAGTTTGGCGCATAACATCTCCGGCTCGGCGTCCGCAGGCCACAGTCGCACCGTGCCATCGCCATTCGCAGTGGCGAGCCGGCGCCCGTCAGGACTAAACGCCACAGCCCACACCGAGGTGTGGCCGGTGAGCGGGTCGCCGAGGGCTTGGCCGGTGTCGAGGTTCCACAGCCGCACCTCGCCGCCACCGGTAGTGGCCAGCCAATGCCCGTCCGGGCTGAATGCCAAACTACCTATGGAGTAGTTGCTGGCGAGGGGTTGGCCGATCGGCTGGCCGGTGTCGGCATTCCACACCCGCACTATCCCGTCATAGCCGGCGGTGGCGAGAGAATGCCCGTCGGGACTGAGCGCCACACTGGTCAGCCCGCCGATGTGGCCGGTGAGAGGGCTGGGAATGCCAAGCGGGTGACCGAGGGGTTGGCCGGAGTCGACGTCCCACAGGCGGACCGTGTTGTCGTTGCCGACGGTGGCGAGGCGGTGCCCGTCGCGGCTGAAGGCCATAAAGCCCACCTCGCCGGTATGGCCGGTCAGGGGTCGGCTGACTGGCTGGCCGGTGTCCGTGTCCCACAGCCGCACCGTGCCGTCATTGCTGGCGCGGGCCACTACCTTTCCGTCGGCGCTCAATGCTGCGCCAACACCTTTGTCCGGGGCGTTACTGGTGCGAACGGTCAGAATCTGGCTGGTGGCGGTATTCCACACCCGCACCGTGCCGTCGCCGGCGAGGGAGACGAGCCGGCGGCCGTCAGGACTGAACGCGACACTGGTCACTATGTCCGTTTGCCCGGTCAGAGAAGGACCCAGTAGTTGCCCGGTGTCGACATTCCACATCCGCACCGAGCCGTCGAAGCCGCCGGAGGCTAGCCGACGTCCGTCCGTACTGAACGTCACTCTGAACACGCTGCTGCCACCGGTGGTGAGCGGTCGAAGGGAGTCGGCGTTCCACAGCCGTACCGTGCCGTCCGAGCTGGCGCTGGCCAGCCGGTACCCGTCGGGGCTGAAATGCACTTCGCTCACTGCGTCGGTGTGCCCGGTGAGGGCGGTGCCGACGGGTTGGCCGGTGTCGGCGTTCCACAGCCGCACCGTGTTGTCGAGGCTCGCACTCGCGAGGCGGTGCCCGTCGGGGCTGAATGCGACACTGTTTACCCAGTCGGGGGCGGGGAGGGCCCAATCCGGCGGCTGCACAATCAGGGGGGTGCTGATGGGTTGGCGGGTGTCGGCGTTCCAAAGCCGTATCGTGCCGTCCGAGCTGGCGCTGGCCAGACGGTGCCCGTCGGGACTGAAATGCGCTTCGTTCACCACGTCGGTGTGCCCGGTCAGGGGCGCCCCGATGGGTTGGCCGGTGTCGGCGTTCCACAGTCGCACGGTCTTGTCGGCGCTCGCGCTGGCTAAGCGGTGCCCGTCGGGGCTGAACTCCACGCTGTTCACTCCATCGGTGTGTCCGGTGAGGGGGCCCCCGATGGGCAGGCCGGTGTCGGCGTTCCACAGCCGCATGGTCTTGTCGTCGCTCGCACTGGCTAAGCGGTGCCCGTCGGGGCTGAACGTCACGCTGGTTACCCAGTCGGTGTGCCCGGCGAGGGGGGCCCCAATGGGTTGGCCGGTGTCGGCGTTCCATACGCGGATCGTCCGATCCTCGCCAGCGGAGACGAGCCGCTGCCCGTCCGGGCTGAACGCCACACTGACCAACCGGCCGGTGTGACCGGCGAGGGGTTGGCCGACGGGCTGGCCGGTGTCGGCGTTCCAGAGCCGCACCGTCTTGTCCCAGCTGGCACTCGCCAACCGGTGCCCGTCGGGGCTGAATGCCACGCTGGTTACCCAGTCGGTATGGCCGGTAATGATTTTGAGGGTGCTGGCTCGCTTGACCTCCGCGTTGTAAAGCGGGTCGTCGGCGGCGCGCGCGGTCGGGGTGTCAGCGGCCAGGGTGCGAGCGGCCAGGATCTGCTTGAATGCGCGATCGTCGCCGCCCGGGGAGGTTCCATCCAGCATGCTTTGCGCCTGGGCGATCAGCTTCTGCGCGGTGGCCGACAGCAGCTCTTGATGGTTTGAGAGCTCCGCTCGTTGTTGTGATGCGGTGGCGCGGTAGGAAGCGATTACCGCGACGGTGGCGCCGACGACCGCAATGACGGCGATGATGGCTGTGGCGGCCAGCACGGCGCGCAAGATGCGGGAGCGTCGGCGCAGGGCGGCGCTGTGCGCTTCCGCCGTTTGCTGACGCTCCTGGGCGTGCCGCAGCTCGGCGACGCGCTGTTCCTCTTCGGCTGCCAGTTTCTGATCTTCGGCGTGTCGGCTGGCGGTTAGATACTCACGCGTGGCGGCGAGACGATCGCGAAAACCCTCTGTGTCGGTGAGGGTTTCGGCGTCGGCGAGCCTGGTGCCGCTCAGAAGCCACGCCGGGTCGTGGTCGCGCGCCCTCCAGGCGACCGCGTTGCGCTCAACCTCGTCTGCGGTGATGAGGTTTTGGCGTTGTTCACGCAGCCAGCCGGCCAGCTCGTCCCAGTGGCGCAGCAGGCTTTCCAAGGCGACCTCGACCACGACCTCGCCGTCACGGGTGTCTTTTACCAGCAGACGCTTGGCGACCAGGGCGTCGATCAGCCCGCGACTGGCCGTCGGCAGATCGTCGTATCTGGCGACCCGCCGGATGGGCTGGTCGCCGTCGGGATTGACGGTGGCCAGCCACGGGATGAAGGCCGCCCGCAGCCGATCCACGGCGGTCGTGCGATCGTGTGGGTCCTCGACCAACACCTCCTCGATCTCGTTGTTCACGACGTCGTGCATGCCACCCATCGCCAGGTAGTCGGCCAGCGTGAGTTCATCGGCGCCCACGTCGACCCAGTCGGTGTAGAGGCGAGCCAAGGTCAACGACAGCAGTGGCAGCGTGTCGGCGCCCTCACCGGCGTCTGCGAGCAACCGCTCGATGAGGTCGGGCGCGAAGCGGACGTGTTGGTCAGCTTGCTCGCTGCGCTCCGCCGGGCCAGTGATCACTTCCTTGAACTCTGACAACGGCATTGGTGTGAGCCTGTTGAACAACACCGTCCCGACTCCGTCGAGGGCAGGATGGTTCTGCATTAGCTCGTAGCGATCGGTGCGTATGGTGGCCGCGACGATCAACGCGCTCTCGGTGGCATTCATACGCCCGAGCAGCTCGGAGATCAGCAGCAAAAACTGTTCGGCCTGTACGCCGGCTTCCTCGGAAAAGAGTTCCTCGGCCTGATCCAGAGGCAGTACCAGCGTCGGCGGCGGACCGTGCTGGCCGGCGTCGACCAACCTGTCCGCAGCTGCGGTGCGCAGTCCGACGAGCAATTCATAGACTCGGTCAGGATTCTGCTGGCAGGCGGTCTTGATCTCACCCAGCGGGACGCCGCGCAGGTTAAACGCGCGTCGCGCGTCGTGGATCGCCGTGGCCAAGCCACCCTGCCCGGTCAGCGCATTGCGTTCGGGCCGAGCGACCCCCAGCACCACGAAGCGGCGGTCCTCCCGCTGCAGGCGCGGGATCAGCCCGGCCCGCAGAAATGACGACTTGCCGCTACCCGACGGACCCAGCACCACGAACAGCGACTTTGCCCCCGACAGCCGAATTGCGCGCAACTCGTCCAGACCCCGCACGATCGCGGCATCACGGCCGAAGAACACGCCGGCGTCGACGTCCTCAAACGGCTCCCAACCCCGATACGGTGCTCGGCGCGGGTCCCCCGCAGGCGGCCACACGAAGTTCTTCGGACCCACTCCAGTGCCCTCGAGCGCCTTGCGCAACTGAAACAGCGCGGCGGTGTTGAATCTCACCGGTGCGCCACCGTCTATTTCAATCTCCGTCTGGGAGCCATCGGTGAATAGATCGCAACGCTGCCACTCGGTGGTGATGTCGGTATCCGCAAAGTCCTCCAACCGTGCGCACAGGATCTGCTTGCCCAAGCCTTCGGCGGTGCGGTACTCGGCCTTGCACTCGTGCGAAGCTTCCCAGCTTGTCGACAGCAAACAGATCACTGCCTCGCAACGGGAGGTGCTCTTGAACAGCTGGCCCTTCCACCGCGTTCCCGGCTGCATTCCAGAAACAGGATCGGTGTCGAGGAAAATCTCGTTGGCCAGCTCCGGCCGCTGCTCCCCCAACCACTGCTTCAGCGCCACCGCGGCCCGGTTATCCCGCCGGGAATGACTCAAGAATATGCGCGACACCCACCACCCCTTACCGGACCACACAGCATCCAGCTAAGGCTGACACTATCCCACCGTCACCGACCGGAATAGCCAATTCTCTCCCAAATCGAGGACGCTCAGCGGGCGATGGTAACGGCGGGCTGACTAACCAACGACGGTGTGCAGGGGTGAGTGTTGAGGCACTTGGCACCCAGCCGATCGCTGCATCGACGATGCCGCCGACGACAGCGTGAAGCCGATAGTCGTTGCGGTGGTTCGTCCGTTCGGTAGTGCGTTGCGAGGTGCACACCAAACGAGCGCATTGCGGGCTTCACCGGTGCCGCCTTTACGAATAGACGCCAAGGCCGGAGCTCGAACCCGCGGTGTAGGGATTCGCAAACGATGGTTCTCGTTGATGACCAATACTGCCTGTATTCTCTTGCGCACCAACGCACTTCACACGTCAGCCCGCCTGGCTCGAACCTGGACATTCTGGTCGATGCGCATTCAATATCGATGAACGAACGATGACCAGCCTCGGATCTGTTGCATTCAATGCTGGGACCAAGCGGCGTGGCGCCGCATGCCCCAGGTCGCCGTAGCCCACGCACAATTCGAGACGATCCATCCGTTCACCGATGGCAACGGCCGTACCGGACGAGCCCTTGTTCAGGCGATGCTGCACAACAAGCGGCTGACCCGTCAGATCACCGTCCCCGTCTCAGCGGGCCTCCTGGCCAACACCGACGCCTACTTCGAAGCGCTCGGCTCGTACCGCGCCGGTGACCCTGCGCCCATCGTCGAACAGCTTTCTTCGGCGTCGGTCCTCGCCGTCGTCAACGGTCGTCATCTCGTTGGTGACCTCCGGTCGATACGCGAACGGTGGAACTCACAGATCAAGGCACGCCGCGACTCTGCCGTTCACCGCGTCGCGGATCTGCTGGTGAGACAACCAGTGTTCGACGCGATGACGCTTCAGCGCGAACTCGGGATCACCACGGGCAACGCCCGCAGATATGTCGACCCGCTCGTGGCGGCAGGTGTCATCGTCAAGTTCACCGACCGCAGACGAAACCGCGCCTGGCGCGCACCCGAAATCCTTGGCGCACTCGACGCATTCGCCGAACGCGCCGGACGACGCACCCTCGCCACGTGAACGACACAAGCGCCAGCTCCAATGACCGCACACCGCGTCTGACCTATCGCACCCCTTTCTCGACTCGCGACCGTGGAGAGTCGATGGCGGAGACCACTGCGCAACAGGTTCGGCAGTGCTATGAGGCCTGTCCGCCGCCGCCGTGACGGAGGCGTGCGACATAGCCGACGAGGACCCGGTTCGGGAAGGCTTAGTCGCTCTTGGCGGTCTCCTGCAGCTTTGTGATCACCTGGTCGAGGTTGAAGCTTGCGGACTTCTGCCGGGGCGGGAACTCCGCGAACGTTTGCAGCATCTGCGCGACGTAGGCCTGCGCCGGGATGGCCATGAACGCGTGATCGAGTAGCCAGTCGTAGTAGGTGTTCGAGGTGATGTCGGCCCGCTCGTAGGGGTCGGTGCGCAGGTTGAAGAACTTTGGGACGCGCAGATCGGTGAACGGCTCGGCCCAAATTCGCAGGGTGCCGGGGCAGCGTTGCTCTTTGAACACCAACTTCCAGTTGTCGTAGCGCAGCGCGGTGAGATCGCCGTCATCGGAGACGTAGAAGAAGTGCTGACGCGGACTCTCGTCGGTCTCACCGGTGATGTAGGCCAACTGGTCGTGCCCGTCGAGGTGCACTTTGTAGGTCGTGTCGCCCAGGTCCGTTCCGGTGCGCAATTTGTCGGCAATGTCAGGAGCGCCGACCGCTGACAGCAGGGTGACGAACCAGTCGTTGTGGCTGATGATTCCGTTGAGCACGCGCCCACCCGGGATGCGCCCCGGCCAGCGCACCATCGCCGGAACGCGGTACGCGCCCTCCCAGTTCGAGTTCTTCTCGTTGCGGTAGGGGGTCATCCCGGCGTCGGGCCAGGAGTTCATGTGCGGACCGTTGTCGGTGGAGTACATGACAATCGTGTTTTCGGCGATGCCCAGTTCGTCGAGCAGGCCGAGCAGATCACCGACGAGGTCGTCATGATCGAGCATCGTGTCGTGATACTCGGATTGCCAGCGCCCGGCCCGACCAATGCTTTCGGGTTTGGGGTGGGTGCGGAAATGCATGTGCGTTGCGTTGAACCAAACGAAGAACGGTGTCTGTGCGTCGTGTTGACGGCGGATGAAATCCGCTGCGGCGTCGCGGAACTCCTCGTCGACGGTCTCCATCCGCTTCTTGGTCAGCGGCCCGGTGTCCTCGATGCGCTGGGTGCCGTCGGAGTTGGCCCAGGTGTGCAAAACTCCGCGCGGGCCGAACTTCTCCCGAAACGCCGGGTCTTTCGGATAATCGGGTAGTTCTGGTTCCTCTTCGGCGTTGAGGTGATAAAGGTTGCCGAAGAACTCGTCGAAGCCGTGCACGGTCGGCAGGTGCTCGTCGCGGTCACCCAGGTGGTTCTTCCCGAACTGGCCGGTGGCGTAGCCCTGGGCCTTCAATGCGGTCGCGATGGTCGGGTCCTGCGGCTGTAGGCCGATCGTCGCGCCCGGCATGCCCACCTTGGTCAGGCCGGTCCGGTACGGGTTTTGGCCGGTGATGAATGCCGCGCGCCCGGCGGTGCAGCTTTGCTCGCCGTAATAGTCGGTGAACCGCACCCCCTCCTCGGCGATGCGGTCGATATTGCGCGTTCGGTACCCCATCACACCGTCGCTATAACAACTCAGATTGCTGATCCCGATGTCATCGCCCCAAATGACCAGAATGTTCGGATTGTCGCTCACCAGAGTGCCTTTCGCTCTCCGCAAGGCCCGGAAGTCCACTTTGGCCCGGGCGCGGTCGCCGGGCCGGTGCCTATGCTCGACGTCCGCACGATGAACGCTAGGCCCTCTCAGCGAATGTGTTCTGGAAAGCAGAGACTCATATGAATTTCTCAGCAGAGCCGTGGCGGGCCGCTGTCGTGCATCCGATGCGCCAGGGCGGCCTTCTCGTCAGTCAGCGCTCGTTGGGTGCAGCCGATCCCAGACACACCGTCTCAATTCTCTTAGTTGCGAGACTGCGGTCCAACACAACTCGTCGAGAGCAAACCGTGGCAACCGACTAAACGCCGACGGCGCTATCCCGAGTTGGCGCGACGAGTTGTGCTGAACCGGCGCTGGTAGGCCGCGGGGCTGATGGACAGCTTTCTCGCGAACACCCGTCGCATGCTCTCGTAGCTGGGGAACCCGGCGAGAGCCGCTGCTTGTGTCGCGGTGTGTCCCTGGTCGAGCAGCGCCCTGGCCATGTCGAAGCGGATGTTCTCCACGTACCGGGCCGGTGTGGTGGACAGTTCTTCATGAAAGAGCCGGGTGAGGTGTCGGGTGCTCACGTTGAGGTGTTTCGCGAGCTCACCGAGCGAGTGGTTTCCGTCCGGGTTCGCCGTCACCAGGTCGGTGACCTTACGCACGACCGGAGAACGGGGCGGCGGCCCTTGCAGTGGGGCGGAGAACTGCGACTGGCCACCGGAACGCTGCATGTACACCACCAGGGCGCGGGCGACGTTGCGGGTCAAGTCCGGTCCGTGGTCCTCTTCGACGAGCGCGAGAGCCAGATCGATTCCGGCGGTCACTCCCGCCGAGGTGTAGGTGCTGCCGTCACGAACGTAGATCGCGTCGGGTTCGACGCGGCACGTTGGGCATCGGGTGACGAGCTCGCGTGTGGCCTTCCAGTGCGTGGTCGCACGCTTGCCCGTGAGGAGGCCGGCGGCGGCAAGGATAAATGCGCCGGTGCAGATCGACGCGACGCGGCGGGCTCCGGCTGCCGGCACCCGCGCGGCTTCCGCCAGGTCTCGGGGCACAGGCGTCCGCGGAAAGCGATCGGAGCCGGGCACCAAATAGGTGTCCGGTGCGCACTCAGAGGAAACACCGCGATCGACTGCGACCCCGAACCCGAGGTTTGACATGACGTCCTCACCCGTCGGCGACAGCAGCACGATCCGGTAATCGGCACCGAACCGGTTCGCCTCCTTGAACACCTCCGCCGGACCCGCGACGTCCAGCAGGGTCACACCGTCGTAGACGAGGATCGCGACGCAGCGCGGCACGGAGTTGGCGCCGGCGGAGGTTTCCGGCGCAAGCCCAGCCCGCCGAGAGGGTCGACGCGGCGCGGAGCGCCGGGCGGTCGCGGGAGCGGTGGACGGAGACACAGCCATCGGTACCGTTACCAGCTTTTGGATGCCGGGTTCTTGGACCTGGTGGTCATCCCGAACGCCCGAGCCTTTCCGCACGATCTGTACACATTCACATTCAAGCCCAACGCGTGAACATCGTTCACCGACCCGCCGAACCGGGCTCAAACACGGCGCCCCGCTCGAGTGTCGTTGACACCGTCGGCGTAGAACTTCACGAACGTCGAGCGGTGCACGAGGAAAGTCCAATTCCGCCACTACGGTTAAGGCTATTGCCGTCACGCAAGGAGATCACCATGAGTACGGGCTCCGGACTGCGGAACATCGTTCTGGTGCACGGCGCTTTCGTCGACGGATCTACCTGGCGGGCGGTTTATGACCTGCTCACACGGGACGGCTATCACGTTGCCGTGGTCCAGAATCCGACCCTGTCATTGCGGGGCGACGCCGCCGCGACGCGCCTGATCGTCGACGCGCAAGACGGGCCGGTCGTGCTGGTGGGGCACTCCTACGGCGGCGCGGTCATCACCGAGGCGGGCACCCACGACAAGGTCATGGCCGTGGTCTACATCGCGGCCTTCGCGCCGGATAAGGGCGAGTCGGTTAGAACAATCAACGGCGACCCGAACGCGCCGGGGTCACCGCTCGTGTCAGCGCCCGGCGGGTTCTTGTTCCAGGAAAGGTTGGGGTTCCACGACTCGTTCGGTGCTGACCTGCCCACCGCAGACGCCTCGTTCATGGCCGACGCGCAGGTCCCGTTTGCCGTGGAGGCCATGGATGAGCCCGTGACCGACCCCGCCTGGCGCAGCAAGCCAAGCTCGTATCTGATCGCAACCGAAGACCGCATGATCGCACCGTCAGCCCAGCGCGCCATGGCGCAGCGGGCCGGTGCTACTACGGTCGAGGTGGCCGCCAGCCACGCCGTCTACATGTCACAGCCAGCCCAGACGGCAGCCCTCATTCGGCAGGCGTGCATCTAGGCGAATCGCACACCTGGCATCGGATCGCCGTCGCCGTTGGCGATCAACGCGACACGGGGCGGGTAGGCCTCGAACCTATGACCAGCGGACTTTTGACCCGCGCGAGATTCTTCGCGCAGGGTCATGAGGCTGTGGCCCGTTCGCGGATCTCCACCGCCGTCTCAAGCATCTGCCGAGTGCTGGTGAACCAGTCCTGCAGGTTCAGATCGATGATGACCTCGTCTGCGCCGGCCTGTGCGGCCGTTTGGACATCGTCGATGATTTGGTCGAGTGTGCCGACGAACGGCGTCCGGTCTGGTCCTGCCGGACGGTCGGTGAAGGTGACGTTTCCGACCACGACCATCTCCATGCGGCTGGTGTCGCGGCCGTATTCAGAGGCCAGTTCGCGGATGTGGTCCCAGTTTGCGCGCAGTTCCGCGGCTCCGGCTGACCCGGGTGTGCTGAGAAACGGTAGCCAACCGTCTGCGCGTTTGACGATCCGCTGCACGGCCATTGGACTGACACCGCCCAGCATCACGGGGATTTTCGACGCGGGCTTGGGCAGCACCGAGGCGTTGTCGATCACGACGCGGGGACTGCGGAAGGTCACCGGGTCCGGCCCCCACACGGCATCGAAGACGTCCAACGTCTCGTCGAGGAAGCGGCCGCGATCGGCTCCGGCGGCGCCTGCGGCCTGAAATTCGTCGGTGGACCAGCCGCTGCCCATACCTGCGATCATGCGGCCGCCGCTGATCTGATCGATGGTCGCGAGCGGCCTTGGCCAGCTGGACGGGTGTGTGCAGTGCAGCGACGAGAAGGGAAACACCGAGGCGCACTTTTTCGGTCGCCACCGCCGCTGCGGTGAGGACTGCCAGGGGGTCGGCGGCCTGTCACGAGTGTTTCGGCCACGGCACGTTCGGCTGTTCGGCGTAGGGTTCGGCGGGCGTCTGCGGGAAGAGCAGACATACCCCCTGCTCTCCAAGCAGAGTGCAGTTTTCGGCTGTTCTCGGTCCATCCAGCGAGTCTTGAAGATTCACATCGGTGTGAAGGTCAAGTGTTTGATTACCTGTGCGGATCATCGACCTTGAGCTGTTCTCCGGTGGTGGCGACGAAGACGACCAGCAGTTTCGCCGGTTCGGTCGGGCTGGTGTTCTCGGTGGCCAGGTGGTGGGCGCCTGGCTGTTCGGACCAGTTCTCGCCTTGGTGGTACACGTGCGCGGGCTCGCCTTCGAGCTGGCTGCTTACGGTGCCTTCGAGCACGTAGGCGTACACGAAAGCGTCGCCGTGCCGGTGGGGCACCGCACGTGCGGCGGGCGGGAAGGTCGACGATCGCCGACGTGAAGGTTTTGCCCGGGACGTTTGGGAGCACCTGTTGGAAGAGGGGCGCCAGGGTCTCGGACGGGTGTGCCGAAGCGTCGGCCTGAGGCTCGGACGGGTGTGCCGACGGAGTGGCGGCCTGAGGCTGGGACGGGTGTGCCGACGCAGTGTCGGCCTGAGGCTCGGACGCAGGTGTGCAGCCGACGATCGCGGCAGCGACCGCGGGCTCAGCAGGCCGATAGTGATACGGGCTCGGATCATGGACGTTCTCCTCCTTGGTCTCTTGCTATCTGGATGATCGTCTTACCGGGAGTCCGTCGGTGGCGGGCAAACGCGCGTCGGCCGTCTCTTTGAGGGGGCGCACGGCACCGACGATGGGCTTGAGCCGCCCGTCCCGCAATCGCTGGGCCAGGTCGGCGAGCCGCGCGCGGTCGGGTTCGACCACGAAGAAGACGGCGCGCCCTTCCTTGGGCTGCACCGTAGGTGGCATGGCGATGGTCACGAGGGTGCCGCCGGGGCGCACCAGTGCGGTTGACCGCTCGAGGACGTCGCCGCCGATGACGTCGAAGACCACGTCGACTTCGCCCACGTCCTCCAAGGGGTCAGTGTCCAGATTCAGGAATGCCTGTGCACCGAGGCCGAGCACGACGTCGCGGTCGTCGGTCCGTCCGGTGCCGATCACATGAGCACCCACCTCGCGTGCGAGCTGGATGGCGATCGACCCCACACCGCCGGCAGCGCCGTGGATCACAACGGTCTGGCCGGTGGTGAGCCCGGCATGGACGAACAGTCCTTGCCACGCGGTCAGCCCCGAGATCGGCAGTGCTGCGGCGACGGTGTGGTCGATGTCGGCGGCGAGCGGGGCGAGGTCGCGTGCCTCGACGGCGGTGTATTCGGCCAGCGAGCCGTTGCGGCTCCAGTCGGTAAGGCCGAACACCCGTTGGCCGACGGTGAGGCCAGTGGTGCCGTAGCCCAGCTCGACAACGACTCCGGACAGTTCGTGCCCGGGAACGCTAGGCGTGCGGTCACGGTCTGGCCCGGTCGGTCCAGGTGGCGGGCCACTCGAGTTCGCCTGGGGTGAAGCCGGCGGCGTGGACGCGCACGATGACGTCGTTCTCGGCGGCGTGCGGGTACGGCAGGTCGGTCAGGGTGAGCCCACCGACACCGGGGTCACGGTCTCGTGCGGTGATGGCTTTCATGTCGAGTCCTTTCATGCGATTTCTCGAACGCTCATTGGTGTCTTCGCGCACGTGCGGCCGAGTGTGGTCGTCGCGGCGGTCTGCTGCCTCGCCGGGCGACTGTAACGGCTTGGCCGCGACTGGTCGGGCCGGAGGGGCGATACCGGACGGCGTGGAGAGTGGCGCTCAAGGACAGCGCCCCGATGAACGAGATGTACAGGTAGTCCTGCGGTCTCCAGTCCCCACGAAGGGGCCGCCAACCCGGCGGCGAGAGCCGGAACGCCCAGCGCCGCGTAGCCGACCACGAAGGCGGCGGAAAAGATCTCCGATCGCTACTTCGCGGCGGTCGCCTCGCTGATGCCACGGAGAGCCCCGTTGAACGTCAGGCCGACGCCGAGCCCGGAGACGATCGATCCACCGATGAAGACGGACGGGGCCGCGAAGACCAGGGCAGCGGCCAAAACCCGCCGCGCCCAGTGACAGCAGGACCGCTCCCAGCAAGGCGGCGCCTCGCGCGGGCGCCGCGCCGCCCACAGTCCACCCGCGCTGTTGGCGATGAGCAGCCTCGTGATGCCGAGACCGCCGGCGGCGCCGAACCGGACGTGAAGGACGTCGCGCACCAGCGACGGTGCGAGTGCGAGGAACAATCCGGCGACGGACCACGCCGCGACGATGGCGGGAAGCGCGGCGAGCATCCGTCGCGTTTCGCGGGGAACCTGGATTCTCGGGCGCAGCGCGGCACGTCCTCCGGGGCGCCGGACGACGGCTTCGGGATCGCGAAGACCAGCGCGGCGAGGACCACGAACGCCAGCGTGAGCGTCGGAAAGATCTCCGCATCGGGACGTGGGCTCACCTGAACGAGCAAACCAGCCAGCCCGCCACCGATGGCCAGCCCGAGCTCGCGCCACGGTGGTCATCGTCGGCCCCACCTGGGGGATGGCCCTCGGGGGAGAACTCGACCAGGCCGGCGGCGAGCGCACCCGTCGCCGTCCCGGTTGCGATGCCCTGCACGACCCGCGCGAGCACGAGCGAGAGACTCCCGGCCGTGCCCAGAAGATCGCCGTGCCGGCCGCGGCCACCAGAAGGGACGCGACGAGCACCGGAGGCGCCGAAGTGGTCACTCAGCGACCGACCGTCAGCAGGGCACCGACCTAACCCCGGCCACGTACACGGCGAAGACCACCGTCAGGATCGTCCTACAAGCCCCACCGCTCCAGGTACAGCGGGTAGATCGGCGACGGCGCACTCGTTGATGCCATCAGTAGCACGTTGGCGACGACGAGCAGGCTGAAGAGGCACCGTGGCCGAGGCGACGCCCGCCCGTGAAGCGAGTCATACCGTTCTCGCGGCGTCCCTACGCCTGTTCCGGTCAGTCCTCGGCCGAGCCGATGCATGCGCTCGACTGTCGTTGTGCGTCGGAAAGGGGGATGAAGTGCTCCACGACGTCGGAGTTCAGGTTCCGTTGGTCGTCTCTGGGCGGTTCTTGAACCCGTCGAAGTATGCGCTCAGGAACTGTCTTGAAATCGCCCCGCGGGTGAACGGCGAGGATTTCGTCACTGTTCGGTGTCCGAGTCGTCAAGGCCGAAGCCGAGCACGCGGTCAGCACGCCGAGATAGAGGCGGGCGATTCGGGCCGATTCGTCCGGCATTCTCGGTGTCGTGTGCAGCGCGATAGCCGTCCACACGGTTTCGGCGGCCGCGGTGGAGAAACCGCGCTCAAGCAGGAACTTGCGCCCGTGGTCGGCCCCATCGACCTCGAAACGCTGTTCCGTATCGGAGAAAAAGGCGTCACGAGACCGGTGTCGTGGAACATGGCGGCCAGGTAGAGCAGTTCGGGATCCGGTGTCACGCCGAGCCGGTAGGGGATCTGGCCGAACAGGAAAACCCTGCGGGAGTGGTGGTAGATGAGCGGCTGGTCGTCTCCTGGACGAGACGAGTCGCCTCGGCGACCGCCGCGGTGTCGGGAACCTCCACACCCGCAATGATTTCTGACATGACTTCTGCGCTTTCTGTTTGTGGTTGTCGGACTGTGTCTGACATCAATTCTGACGGTCACCATGCGTTCTGCGCCGCCTTCGTCCGGCCAGGAATCCCTCAAATGAGGACGGCGAAACCGCGCGGTGAGCCGCACCACGAGCGGCGCAACCTCAGCGGACACGGTTGGGCTGGCGGCGGTCCCGGCATCGGCGCAGCTGGTTTCAACCCCCGACCGACGAATCTGCCCATGGCCTTTGGCATCGTCATGCGCCGCACAGGTATTCATGATTTCACCCTCGGCTTCGGCCCGGGCCGAGGGCGCCGGGATCGGGGCTTGCAGGCCGCGGACGGGCGAATCCTCGTCGGACGGGTGGGATGGATGGGTTGGACGGTTCCTCGGGCTCCACCGCCTCCTCGGGCCGCTCGCGGCGGCGACGGCCACCGCCACCCACTCCGTGAGTTCATCGGCGGACAGGCCGCCGAGCGCGAGCACCTGACGCGCGACGTCGTCGTGCGACGGCCGCAGCGCCGATGGCGTATTGCGGTCGACGCGCGGTCAGCGCCAAAGTTCGGCCTCAATGCGAGTGCCATTTCTGGCACCATCCGGCATCTACTTCCTCAGTTTCCCTTCTTGATACGGCTGCCGGTTTGTCCGACGTGGCCGCCGAGGTCTCTGTCACACTGAAACGCGCAGCCAGTGGAGAGGGGCGGGCGTGGCGACGGTGTTTGTGGTGACGGCGGAGAGTGGAGACAGCTACCGCATCGAACGGGTCTACCTCGACAGTGATCAGGCCTACCGGTTCGCCCAGGACTACAACGGCATCGAGCCCACCGAACCGGTGCACGTCGAGGAATGGGAACCGGGCGATCCGCCTGCCGAGTATGACGGCCCGTACTGGCGGGCGCAGTGGTGGGCGCGGGTGCCGGGCGGTGAAGCGGCGCGCAGCATGCTGCGGGACACCGACGAGGGTGACCGGTTCGATGACTACGAGGATGTCTCGTCAGGAGTGGTGGACCGGGAGGCACTGCCGGAGGCCAAGGTGGTGCGCCGGGAATTGGCCGGGGTGCCCAAGATCGAGGTGGTCGGACGCTCCAAGGAGAAGGTGCAGGAGGTCTTCTGGGAGGCGGTCACGCAGGCCAGGGCCGAGTTGGCCGGTGTTCCACGGAGATATTGACCGTTTCATGCGTTAGACGGAAAGAAACGGGTATCATAGCTCGACATTGCCGCCCTGATGCGTCATGATTGCTGTATGGATTCACCCGCCCTGGAACGGCTCGGCCACTACATCGTCAGCCTGCGAGTGGCGCTGGGCTACCGCAACCGCACCGACCTGGCCGACAGCCTGCAGCTCACCGTGCGCACGCTGTCCGATGTCGAGCACGGCGTCCGCAAGGCAAGCCCGGGCACCTACGCGATGCTGGAGAACAAGCTGGCTTGGACACCCGGCAGCATCGAGATCATCCTGGCCCGCGGGGAGCCGAACATCAAGTGGTCCCCACAATCCACCGCATGTAGACTACCGGTCTCCGGGATACTCACTGCGCCCGACCAACCCCAACGTCCTCTCCAGGTATCCACCGAGGAGTTACTGCTGGAACTGCGACGCCGCATCATCGCCCCCGCAACAGACGCCCCGAAACCTGGGACGACGGCCACGACACACGGAGGCTGGCCCGAACAGGGTGAATAAGCCGTTGGGAATCTCTTTGCACATCGGGGCTTCACCCTAAGATCCGCAAATCCTGCCTGATCTGGGAAAACATCGGTGGGCGCGGAGGGGATCGAACCCCCGACCGCTGGTGTTGTAAGGATCTGGGACGAGTCCACTCGTGCGCGAATGCGTCTCATCGGTGCAAGGTCAACCGAGAAATCGGTGGCCACAGTGTGGGAAGTCGACCCAATCCGCGACGCAAAGACGCCGCAGGGCGGCAAATCCTCGACATCTGCGCCTATTTGGCACCTCAGCCCATTCCCCTGGATCTGGGTGACAGCTGTGGTGCGACTGTGCGTGTGAAGCCATGTGGGACGGAAGGCGGGCTCTGTGTGGCACGCACGGTGGAGGCCGGCGCTTGTGTCGGTCATGTGGCGGGGGTGCGTCGTTCGAGACACCAGAGCGCATTTTCCGTGCCCGGCAGAATCGCCCAATGCGAATGACAACGTGGCTAACGCTGCGGGAACCGCTCGACTTCTGATGGCGGTAAGGGCGATCGGCGTGTTCGCCATGACCGGGCTCGTGCCGAATAAATAGGCTGACAACCACTGATCATCTCCTGCGGACCAACGGATGCGCCGAGGCAAAATACTCAAGGTGCTCTGCCGCACCCATCGGCGACGGGCGAGACAGCTAAGTCGACGCGACCGATCGCCCGATTGTCGGCCCCGCTTGAATTCTGAAACCGGGCAACGACATGTGCTTCCGGGACTGGATACATCAAATTGGCAGGGCTTCGACCCGAGGTTGGCGCCGCTGAGCGACTCATTAACTGGCGGTGTGGACGATCAGGATGTCAATCTTGGCTTTCCGCGCGACGTCGGCGGGTACCGAGCCCAATAGTCGGCCGGCCATCTAGTCCAGCCCCACGTCGCCGACAACCAGCAAATCTGCGTCGATGTCCCTTGCCAGCTTTATCAGCGCGTGAACGGGAGCACCGACGACTGCCCGCTCTTCGACGTCCCTGGCGCCTGCAGCCCTGGCGCAATCACGGGCATCATGAAGGATTTCGTAAACACCCGCATCACCGTGCATCCGGTAGCCGTCGTGTCCGAGGGCATCCTCGGCGCGACGATCACCCACTTGGTCGGGTGAAAGGCGGCCTTGACCACCCGCCCTTTTCGGATGGCGGTAAACGGAGCAGTCGCGACGATCAGCTTCGCGTTCTCCTGCGCCGCGAACGCGCCTGCTCGCTCAACCGCACGCATCGACGAGTCCGAGCCGTCGGTTCCGACTATTACCGTCCGATAGCCACTCATGCCGCCTCCTTTCAGATGGTTGCTACTACAAGACACTAACCCCGGCTGGGCGGTCGGCGCTGAGATTTCAGTCTCCGACCGACGGGTGCATCATTGCGATTCGCTGAGTC